>NZ_CM187618.1:2477500-3411714 GCF_059888565.1 Pseudoalteromonas sp. TAP-3C
CGCGCATTACCACTATCAAGCTCATACGCTTGTTTGGCATAAGTAAACGCGGCATTTAAGTCGCTATTAACAAGTGCTTGCTTAGCCTGCTCTAATAATAAGTCTTGTTGGGCTGGTAGATGTTTAGATAATGCATCACGCACTTGGCTTTCTGTTTGGCCGCCTGCTAAAACATCAACAGGGGCTGAATCTTTTAATAGCACTAAAGTAGGCAAGGTTTGCAATCCAACTTGTTGGGCAAGTTGAGAGGCAAGTGCCTGCTCTGCATCACAGTCTAAGTTTGCAACTACTATATAGTTGCTATATTCAGCCGCTAACTTATCTAAAATAGCTGCTTGGCTAATACACTCTGGGCTTTGTGGAGAAAAAAAGTTAAGTAGTACTAACTTTTGTTGTGATGTTTCACCCAAGACTTGCTGAAGGTTTTGTGCGTTAAGACTAACTATATTGCTCATTGAATCATTGCCATGTTCATCTATTTAGGTTTTTATATGGTGATGAAGATAATAATTACAAGTCATCTGTTTAAATCATTTAAATACATTCAAGTAAATTTGCGCCTGATTATAAAGTAGCACTGCCTACAGGAATAAAGGCAATGAGTAACGCCGCTGTGGCACTATTCAATCAGTAACCTTCAACGCTACATGTAAGCCCTGCGATTAATTTACCGCAGGGCTTTTTTTATAACTCGATTTTTTATACGGCGCTTTTTTTGTACGTTTAGCAAAGCGTTTTTTAGGTGACGTTTTAGGTAATAGCGCAAATGCCTGACTATTACAGTTCGCCGCTTGGTTTACAAAGTTAGTTAAATCGGCTAACAAAGGTTGTATAAACTGCTGATAACTCATTGCTTGCTGTGCAATATCACCTAAACTCGACTCCCATTTTGCCGTTAAATCGGGGCTTGATAATCCCTCAGGCAATACACTAATAAGTGCTAGGCCTGTTTCTGTTGCTTTGATTGCTTTCCCTTCACGCTTTAAAAAACGACGTTTGAATAACAACTCAATAATGCCTGCACGCGTTGCTTCTGTACCGAGGCCATCTGTTTCTTTTAATATTTTTTTGATTTGTGGGTCTTTTACATAACGGCTTATCCCAGTCATAGCTGCAAGTAAGGTTGCATCGGTAAAATGAGCTGGAGGAGAAGTTTGTTTTTCTACCACTTCACCCTTAGTACAGGTAAGCGCCATGCCTTTTTCTAAATAAGGTAAAGTCGACTCTTCTTTAAGCTCTAACTTACCCATAAGCAATTTAAAGCCTAAGCTTACATCTTGCTTTGCATTCGCTTTGAATAAGCCACCCGCTATAGTTATCTCTACTTTGGTTTCATTGTATATGTAGTCAGGATAAAACTGGATTAAATAATGTCGACTTATTAACTGGTAAATTTTTGCCTCATCACTGGCTAAACTCGCACCTTTTAACTGTTTAGCCGTCGGCACAATGCCATGATGAGCAGCCACTTTTGAATCATTGAAACATTTACTACATTGCTGTGCATCGGCTCCATTAACAAATTCAGCTTTTTGCCCACCATTTACGGCTATCGCTTTTAAAATAGCAGCTGCATCTTGGTGATGATCTTTCGGTAAATAACGGTTATCCGAGCGCGGGTAGGTAATTAATTTATGACGTTCATATAAAATCTGGCAAATATCGAGCGCTTTTTGTGCAGGCATCCCAAAAGCTTTAGCAGCATCTATTTGTAAAGCAGATAAGTTATAAGGAAGAGGCGCAACTTGTTTTTTTTGCTTTTGCTCAAGTGCTGTTACATTTGCAGGCTGATTAGTAATGCGTGAAGTCACATTTTCAGCTAAGGCTTTATTAAGCACTCTGCCCTCTTCATCTTGGTATGGTTCACACGCTTTACTCGGTATCCACTTAGCAGTGAATGATTGCTGCTTAGGTGTAACAAGATGAGCAAGTACTTCATAAAATGGTTTTGATACAAAGTTTGCGATTTCATTATCACGATTTACCACTAAACCTAAAATAGGTGTTTGCACGCGCCCAACTGACAGTACATTACCAAACCCCGCTTTTTGCCCTGCTAATGTGTAAGCACGGGTTAAGTTCATGCCAAACAGCCAATCAGCACGCGAGCGTGCTAAAGCCGATACACTCAGTGGAATAAATTCACAATTAGGGCGTGTATTACTGAGCGACTTTTTTACCGCGGCTAAATTTAAATCACTAATAAGTAAACGTTGAATACTTTGTTTTTTAGTTTGGCTAATTTTTGCTTGTTCTATTACTTCATCAACTAGTAGCTGGCCTTCTCTATCGGGATCGCCAGCATGTACCAGTGTATTTGCTTGCTTAATTAGCTTTTTTAAAATAGTGAGTTGTTTTCGAGTTTTTGGCTTTGCTTTTAATTGCCACTGCTCAGGCACAATAGGTAAATGCTCAAATTGCCATTTTTTAAAGCGTTCGTCATAGTCATCTGGCTCTGCTTGCTCGAGCAAATGACCTATACACCAAGATACACAATCACCGCCCGCCACCTCAATATAGCCATCATATTTCTTATGGGGCTTTGGAAGCGCATCAGCAATAGCGCGTCCTAAGGAAGGCTTTTCAGCAATATAAAGTTTCATAATCAAGCCCTAACACTGTTCATATAAACAGTATTTTAGCATATCAGTTTAAAACAGGGGATATTTTTTAGCTTAGAGCTTTATTTCGCTTACTAACAAAAATATATAAAAGAGGTAGATAACATACGACAACAGTCGCAATATTTATTAAAGGCATAAATGTTTGATACATAACAGTGCTATAAGATAAGTCCCAAAGATGACGGTCAACTAAACGAAATAATTGCAGAATAGGCGCGCTAATAACCACAAGTTGGCCAAGTACGCACTGCCACAAATGCACTTTATCTTTAAGGCCCCAATAAGCGATTAGTGCCATCCAAGTAATATCAGTTAATGCCCATACAAGATAACGGTATATATAAATACCATCATCGAACGCCATTAAACTTGAGTAAGTTACAGTACCAAATAAGAAAAAAGCAGCGGTAATAGCAGCAAACCTAAGGGCTAAATAATCCTTAAGGATAAAAAATAATAAAATAGCGGGGCTCAAAATAAGAACCCAGCTTTTACTTAATATACTGACAAAGTACAAAAACCATTCAGGCAAACTAAAAAACCTTACTTAACTTTTTTATCTTCGTCTGTACCATCGCCATTACCAGGCATACTACAAAATTTATCTAACATACTCACTCCACTTTAATTACATCTGTTAAAAAAGTGCATTCTATGCTAAAAAAGGGACACAGCCAAGTTATTCTACCTCACATCGATAGGGGCTGACTCTTTCGCCTTCCCTTGTAAGATTGATATTTCCACTCGGCGATTACGTCTGCGATCTTCGCGGGAATCGTTTGGCACTAAAGGTCTGGTTTCTGCACGCCCTACTACCATCATTCGGGTTTTATCAAAACCAGCAACTTTTTGTAATTCACTTGCAACGGCAACAGCTCGTTTGGAAGACAGATCCCAGTTATTAATATAAAGCTCATTCGATACTTGAAAATCATCCGTGTGTCCCGACACTGTGATTTCCCCCGGAACATCTTTTAATAATCGGCCAATATCTTGAATAATAGGTTTAAATTGTGGTTGTAAAAAGGCGCTACCTGAGGGGAACGAGCCATTTTCTCTAATACGGATAATAATTTGTTGCCCTAGTGATTCGAGCTCAATTGCACCATCAATAATTTGTTTTTCAAGCTGTTGCGCAATTTTTTTAACTAAATCATTTATTTGTTCTTGATCAGCAGCAGAAACAGAGGTCGCTGCAGCAACCTCTTCAGAAGTACTACTCGATTCTCCCCCTCGTTTTTCGCCGCGCTGCTCTTGTCGGCCACCAGCTGAGCTTTCATCACCGGCCTGAAACTCTAGCGTTTGTTGGGTCATTTCTACCGTTTGCTGCTGAATAGTTTCAATGGGGGTGGGTTCAGGTTTCCCTGGGGTGAATTCCATAGCTATAACGGAGGTGCCTTTTGGTATATCTTTAACTTCTATTTTATTTTGTACACCAAAGGCGAATTTCATAGACCCTGCAATTTGTTTAAACTTAAGCACGTCCATTTCAGAAAATGCCAGTAAGAGTACAAAAAAACACATTAATAGCGACATTAGATCAGCAAATGTCCCCATCCATGCAGGTAGTCCTGGGGGAGGACATTTACACTCTTCTTCATCAGACATAGTTATTCCTCAGTGTTCACTGCACGTTTTGACTCAGCTAGGTAGTTTTTCAAAATCCCTTCTATTACTTTTGGGTTTTGACCATCCTGAATACCGAGGACAGCATCCAAAATTAATCGCTGATTCATCGCTTCTTGATCTTTTCGCAGTTCAAGTTTTACTTGGATAGGAATTGCAACTACGTTCGCCAAAAACGCACCGTATAATGTGGTTAACAACGCGACCGCCATCGCCGGTCCGATTGATTTAGGGTCATCCATATTTGAGAGCATTGCAACTAAGCCTATTAAAGTCCCTATCATGCCCATTGCAGGCGCTATATCACCTAATGATTTAAAAAGACGTGCCCCCATATCATGGCGCGTAGTAGTGAGTGAAATATCTTTTTGTAATGTAGCCCTTACAACATCGGCATCATGGCCATCAACCAGCATATCCACGCCTTTACGCATAAAAGGATTGGGTATTTCAGCTTCTTCTAAGGCTAAAAACCCCCCCTTACGAGCAGAATCTGCTAGTTCAACGGCTTTTTCAATTAACTCTTCCGGAGGTTCGATTTTAAACATAAACGCTTTTGCACAGACTTTGCCAATACCGAAAAATTGTGCAAGAGTAAAGTTAGATAAAACGATAAAAAGTGAACCACCAAATACAATAATCACCGACGGGGTATTGTAAAACATGGCAACTTCACCGCTGCTACTCATAAACATGGACATGACAATTAAGCCAATTGCGCCAAGAATCCCAATAATGGTTGCTAAATCCACATTCCCTCCAAAGGTTTTATATTTTTTATTCGCAAGCGTTGATATTAGATATTTATCGGCAAGGCACTGAAATACTTAAGTGATTTTTTATAATAACAAAAAAATCCAAACCCATCTCATTTTAAATCAACAAAGCTTATCTATCTAATAATCAAAATTAACATTCTAAAAATATAGCGCTAATAAGCTATAAAATCTGCTTAACGTCATTTATCTATTAAAAAACCACATCATTCTTTGACCTAGTTTAGCATTCCCCCTAAAATTAGCGTCTAAATTTATTATGTAAGTTGAAAATAAAGATGGCGACTAAAAAACCTGAAAATTTAAGTTTCGAACAAGCACTAGAAGAACTAACAACAATTGTCAGTGAAATGGAACAAGGTGATTTATCGCTCGAGCAGTCTTTAAAACAATTTGAACGCGGCATTGCATTAGCCAGTGCCTCTTCTGGAAAACTTCAACAAGCCGAGCAAAAGGTGTCGATATTAATGGGTAATGATGAAAAAGCACCGCTTACCCAGTTTGATAACGATATGGAATAATTGTGAGCATAAAAGAACAAATTAAACGCGCTCAAGATGATGTAGCCAACACCCTTAACCTTTATTTTGATCAGCCCCTTGATAGCGCCATCACCATTAAAGAAGCCACACATTATAGTTTAATGAATGGCGGTAAACGACTACGCCCGTTCTTAGTTTACACTACAGGTAAAATGCTCGGTGCCGAAAAGCATGATTTAGACGTACTCGCAGCAGCTATAGAGTGCATTCATAGCTATTCATTAATTCATGATGATTTACCCGCCATGGATGACGATGACTTACGTCGTGGTCAGCCGACCTGTCATATTGTCTATGGTGAAGCGCAAGCTATTTTAGCGGGTGATGCCCTGCAAGCTCTAGCATTTGAGCTTATAGCTAAGCATAAATTTAAGTGCTCAAATGAAGCACAATTAAAAATGATTGCCGAATTAGCCCACGCTTCTGGGTTGCAAGGTATGGTTGGCGGGCAGGGTCTTGATATTGCAGCAACCGATAAAATTATTACAGTTGATGAATTAGAACGTATTCACAAACTAAAAACCGGCGCATTAATAAATTGTGCTATTACCCTTGGCGCGCTTTGCGCATCTAATGTAAACCAACAAACTTTAGATAACTTATCAACTTTTGGGTATGCTGTAGGGCTTGCCTTTCAAGTCCATGACGATATTTTAGACGTTGAGGGCAATACGCTTACTTTAGGCAAACCCCAAGGCTCAGATATTGCAGCGAATAAAGCGACATACCCTGCTTTATTAGGTATGCTAGGCGCAAAGCAAAAAGCACAAAATTTAATACAACAAGCCCATGACGCGTTAGCCAACATTGACGCAGACACAACAGATTTAACGGCATTAGCAAACTATTTAATTGAACGTGACCATTAAACATGGCTAAAACGTATTAACTCTTAGTACAAAATTATTACTAAATATTAAACCGCCTTTAACAACCTTGTTCGTTTTAAAAGGGGTTAATATTAGCGAAGGATATATAAAAAACCATGACACTTGATAGCAGCAAGTATCCATTACTTAATTTGGTGAACAAACCAGCCCACTTGCGAGACTTAGCACAAGACAAGCTTTGTGCATTTAGCCATGAATTGCGTGACTATTTACTCAACTCGGTATCGCAAAGTAGTGGTCACTTAGCGTCTGGTTTAGGAACCGTAGAACTTACCGTTGCATTACATTATGTTTATAACACACCTGAAGACCGTTTAGTTTGGGATGTAGGTCATCAAGCTTACCCACATAAAATATTAACCGGGCGTCGTGACCAAATGCATACAATCCGTCAAAAAGATGGGCTGCACCCTTTCCCATTCAGAGAAGAAAGTGAATACGATACATTCAGCGTTGGCCATTCAAGCACATCTATTTCGGCTGCGCTAGGGATGTCTATTGCAGCGCAAAAAGAAGGTAAAGGACGCAAAACTGTTGCCGTTATAGGGGATGGTGCAATTACTGCGGGTATGGCATTTGAAGCAATGAACCACCTAGGTGATGTTAACTCAGATATGCTGATTATTTTAAACGATAATGAAATGTCAATATCTGAAAATGTAGGGGCATTAAATAATCATTTTGCACGTATTTTATCAGGTAGCTTTTATACTAATATTCGCGAAGGCAGTAAAAAGTTATTATCAGGTGTGCCACCGGTAAAAGAGCTTGCTAGTCGTATGGAAGAACACATTAAAGGGATGATGATCCCAGGCACCTTTTTTGAAGAGCTTGGCTTAAACTACATTGGCCCAATTGATGGCCATGATGTAAACATGTTGGTTGATACGCTACGCAATATGCGTAACTTAAAAGGCCCACAGCTACTGCATATTAAAACTCAAAAAGGCAAAGGTTATAAACCTGCAGAGGCCGATCCTATTGGTTATCATGGGGTACCAAAATTTGATCCTGCAACATCTAGCCTACCAAAATCTAAGCCATGTGCAGCTACGTTTTCTAAAGTCTTTGGCGATTGGCTTTGCGATATGGCCAAACAAGATAATAAGTTAATGGCAATTACGCCAGCGATGCGTGAAGGCTCAGGTATGGTACGTTTCTCTAAAGAGTATCCAGATCAATACTTTGATGTCGCCATAGCCGAACAACATGCCGTCACTCTTGCTGCAGGCTTTGCTTGTGAAGGCTTAAAACCGGTTGTCGCAATTTATTCAAGCTTTTTACAACGTGCGTACGATCAGCTAATTCATGACGTTGCGTTGCAAAAGTTACCGGTATTATTTGCTATTGACCGCGCTGGTATTGTTGGTGCTGATGGAGAAACCCATCAAGGCGCCTATGATTTAAGTTTTATGCGCTGCATACCGAATATGATTATTATGGCGCCAAGCGATACTAATGAATGTCGTCAAATGCTTTACACAGGCTATCATACCAACAGCCCTGTTGCAGTGCGATACCCACGTGGTAGCGCAGGCACTGCAGAAATTCAAAGCACCATGCAGCTTCTTGAGATTGGAAAAGCCGATATTGTTAAGCAAGGTGCCAAGCTGGCCATATTGTCATTTGGTACATTATTGGAAAATGCGCAATTAGCAGCTAATGAGCTCAATGCGACTTTAGTTAATATGCGCTTTATTAAGCCACTTGATACGGCATTAATTGACACACTTATTAGCAATCACGCTATCATTGTAACGCTTGAAGATAATGCCATCGCCGGTGGTGCAGGCTCGGCGGTTAATGAGTATTTAGCCACTAAAAAAGCAAGTGTCAAAGTGCTTAACTTAGGTATTCCTGATGAGTTTATTAAACACGGCACACAAGCGCAAATGCATGATGAAATGGGGTTAGGTGAGCACGGTATTTTAGCTTCAGTAAAAGCATTTATGCGTTAACACTTAGACTGTTTAATGAAAAAGGAGCTTAACATGGCTCCTTTTTTATTTATAAAATGAAATTTTTAACGCATCCATATTTTAATGTCAGCTAAACCATTGCTTTGCAACACGCTGATCTGCTGTTCAACATTCGGATTTTGCTCAAATTCAAATGCATCCAACTGCTGATCAAAAGTAATATTTGCAACCCCATCACCCCCACGTTTTTTAACTTGATGTAGTGCTATATCGGCTAAATTAATGGATGTCTCCCAACTAATAACTTGCCCACCTAACAGCGGTAATGGATAAAAAGACCAACCAATCGATGCCATAATATTCGTTGTTTCGCCATTTGGAAGCTGGAAGGTGTAATCTGCAATTGCTTGACATAACTCAGATACATAGCTGTCGATTAAATTACATTTAAAATCGCGTAATAAGAGTAAAAACTCATCGCCACTCCAACGCGCAACATAATCTGAGCCTTGAGTACGTGAGTTTAATAGTGCTGCCACTTGTTGTAAGCAGCTATCTCCAGCAATCGGACCATAGGCGTCATTAATACGGCTAAAATTGTCTAAATTTATAATTAATAACACTAAGCACTTGCCCTGAGCCTGCAACGACTGAGAGTTACGCTGAAAATGCTCAATATCTTTGGGTAGCTGATCAAACAAAAAACGCCGACTTCTCAGTCCAGTTAGTTCATCAGAATGACTGACAAGTTTGAGCTGAGAGTTAACTTGATTCAATTTATCATTTGCTTGGCGAAGCTCTAGGGTACGTTCAGTGATAAGCCCTTCTAGTACTTGCTGCTTTCGTCGTTCTTGAACTTTAAACACCCAAAAAACTAAATAAAATAACAAAACAAAACCACTGGTGATCAATAATCGAAAGTAAATAGTTTCGCCAAATCGCTCGGGCACCACAAAAGCATATTCAGCCGATTGCGCTTTATTCCAATCTTCACCTTGGCGTTTTGTTTCTAATTCAAATAAAAACATACCCGCTGGTAAATTAGTGTAAATAGCCTCTCTGCGGGTATTCGCATAGCGCCAGTCACTATCTAATCCATTAAGTTTATACCTAAACTCTATGCTTGCCGGGGCGTAATAATCAATTGCAGTATAGGTAAGTGTTAAATCTCGCTCATCGGTTTCAAGTACAGGCTTTTTACCTAGCGCAGCAGCTGTAAGCTTACGTGATGGCGTGGTTAACGTTTCTATCTTAGGTTTGAGTGAACGCAATCCAAATAGTTTTACATTTTTAGGAATTTCTACAACACCTTGTAAGCTTGGATACCAGATAGAATCATCCATATCAACCACAGCATCATGACCTAAACCGTTACAGCATTGGCTGGCTTTACCATCAAGTTGGCGATCAAATGAGGAGATCACTTCTTCTACTTTTAAACTTTCAATATTCGCCTTAAATTGCTCAACCGGCATACGATAAACGCCTTTCATGGTGCTTACCCAAATCCGTTTAGAGTTACTATCGTACTCTAAACTAAATATAGAGCCATATGGCAACCCATTAGCGGCGTCTAATTGTTGCCATTGACCTTGGCCACTTCGATAAAATAAACCATCGTTAAGCGAGCCAATTAAAATCCCCACGTCTTTAATATGTAAGATGCTAGTGACATAAGCGCTTTCTAAAGTGGTTTGATCGCCTATTTTTTCAATTCCTCGGTTAGTGAAATAATACGCGCCTTTACTGGTCCCAATGACCCCAAAATTAGGTTTATCAAGTACATAGGTAATAAACTTGCTGCCTAAAAATGAGTTATAGGCGAAAGGGTTTAACCCGTTGTAATTTAAACGATATAAACCACGCCCCGTGCCTACCCAAAAACCGCCTTTGCTAGAAGCGCTGATAGCGAATACAGGGTTGTCACTGAGCGCTCGTGCGGGGAAGCTATATAACGTGTTCGACTCATAAAAAAATAAGCCCCTACCCGTTGCTAAATAAAGACGTTCACCATCAAACTGCAAGTCATGAACTGAAGCATTGCCATACTTTGCGCTGTTAATGATATTGATAAACGTTTTGTCTGCATCAAAATAACCTACGCCACTTTTATTAGCAATCCACAACCTGCCATCGGGTGATTTACTAATAGCCATAACAGCTTCAGTCATTTTAGAAATAGCAGAATGTCGCTCTACTCTTCCCTCATGGGCAAGCCATAGTCCTTCACTAAAGCTGGCTAACCATATATTATTTTCATCATCCCTAAATATATCGGCAAACCAAATACTTTGATCAAGCTGACTTGGTTCAACCCACTGCCAATCATTAGACTTTCCTCGAAATAATAAACGTCCATAGGTCGATACCCATAGCCCACCATTGCCATCACTCATAAATTTATAAACGGCTGAATTATTAGCATTAGGCAGTGGAAATGGACGCAGCTCATCATCTAAATCTAAAAAGTAAGCGCCTAGCTCAGAAGCTAAATATAAATTGCCACTTAAAAAAGATAAATCATGGACAATTGTTTGTGCAAGGCGATCAGGCAATGCAACTTTAGCGGTAAGTTCCAGCCGTAATTTAGAAAAATCAGACGAGCTTTGCGTTAAACGCAATAAATTACGGTCATTAACTAACCAAATACCTTCTGGTGAGAGTGCCATTTGACTGACTGATCCCACTATTTGGGTGATCGCCGTCGCATTAATAATAGGGCTGGGGTTATTTAATTGGTCGCGTAGTTCTATTTGGCCTCTGTCTATGTAGTAAAGCCCATTAGCGGCTATCCAAATATTCCCTTGAGAGTCTTCAAGAATATCCCTAACGGGGCCCTTAATATTAAACTCTTGTGCAGTTAACTTTTCAGGGTTGAGGACTACAAGGCCGTTTTTAGTGCCTACCCATAACAACCCTTCGCCATCAATAAGCAGTTTATTAATGCCATTATTAGGCAAAAACAGGCTGTTTTGGGTATTGTAGTTAGTAAAGGTATTACCATCAAAACGGCTTAAGCCAAATTGAGTACCCAGCCACATATAGCCTTGATTATCTTGCACCACACTTTTTAGGGATTGTGAGGGAAGTCCGTCTTTAATATTCCATTGTTTAACTACGTAATCAGTAATTGAAGCCGTACTTGGCATGGCACAGAGCATCAGCACACAAACCAGTAAAAATCGCATCATATAACTGCCACCTAGTTAAAAAATAATAAATTAAAAGGGTAGTAAACCTACTTTTATCAGTGCTTGCAAACAAATAAGTGAAAAAATACCTGCCAATACATCATCAGCCATAATACCAAACCCACCATGCGCACGTTTATCAAGCACGCGAATAGGCCCGGGTTTTGCTATATCAAAAAAGCGAAAAAGTAAGAAGCCAACTAACAATGTTTGCCAACTGAGTGCAGCACCAAGCATAGTAATATAATAACCAGCAACTTCATCCCAAACAATCGCTGGGTGGTCATGTACTTGAAGATCATCAGCTGTTTTTCCACACGCCCAAATACCAAATATACTAATGACCACCGCAAATACTATTTGTAACCATAACGGAAAATACATGGTTATAAAAATAAATGGTAAGGCTGCTAATGTACCAAATGTACCCGGCGCTTTGGGAGCAAGTCCGGTACCAAAGCCCAAACCAAAAAACTGATGTGGACGTTTTAAATTAAATAATCGGTTTTTATTCAAACCTGCTCCTTTGAAAAGTGTTCAAAGCCATTGTGCTCAAAAACAAATTTTTCACCTTGGTATAATAAGTCTATCTGTCCGTCACCACTTTTTATTTGCCCAATACACTTAGCTTCCACACCATATTGGCGCAGCTTAATATCTAACATACTCTTATTACTGTCTGGGACGGTATAAAGTAACTCATAATCGTCACCATAATTAAGAATAAAAGGAAGTTGCTGTTCAAAATTAAGACTTGCCTGCATAGCAGCTGAAGTGGGTACGTGATCAATATTAACCGTTGCGCTTACTTGTGATAAGTCTAAAATATGCCCTAAATCAGCAAGTAAACCATCTGAGATATCGATTGCAGATGATGCTAAACCACGTAATGCTTGCCCGGCGGCCACGCGTGGTGTTGGAAAGTTTAAACATTTATTAAAGTGCTTTAAATGCTCTGCAGCTATTGCTAAGCCTTGTTTTTTACACTCAATAGCCAGTCCTGCATCACCAAGCGGCCCGGTTACAAAGATCCAGTCGCCAACTTTTGCGCCACTACGGCGTAGTGCTTTACCTTCAGGCACTATCCCTTTTGCACAAATTGTAATGCTTAGCGGACCTTGAGTCGTATCACCACCAATAATTTGTACATTAAAGTATTCAGCAATTTCATGCATTCCCTCTGTAAATTCAGCAATCCATTGTTGCTCGATACTCGGTAGAGTAAGTGCAACCGATACCCATGTAGGCTCTGCCCCCATGGCGGCTAAATCACTTAAATTAACTGCCAGTGCTCGATGCCCAAGTGCACGAGCAGCAATATCGTTAAAAAAATGCACCCCTGCAACTAATGTATCTGTTGTTACTGCAAGCTGACAATTCGCAGGGACTGTCACAAGCGCACAGTCATCACCAATCCCTAGATTAACATCGCGACGAGTAACGCCTCGACCTTTAAAGTAGCGATTAATTAATTCAAATTCCTTCATACACAAAAAAGCCGGCCTATGCCGGCTCTCCTTTTTAACGGGTAGATTACTTACGTAGCTGTTTAACTGCTTTATCAAGTACACCGTTTACAAATTTATGGCTATCTTCAGCACCAAACATTTTAGCTAATTCAATGCTTTCATTGATAGCCACTTTATAAGGAACATCTTCACGAAATCTAAGCTCGTAGCTGCTTAAACGTAAGATAGCACGTTCAACTTCGTCTAAGTCATTAAATGGACGAGTTAAATGAGGCGACACAGCGTCGTCTAATTGCTGGAAATTTACAGCAACTCCACGGGCTAAATCTTTAAAATATTCAACATCAATTTTAGTCACATCGTTTTCGATCAACATTTGTTGTTCAATATCGGCAATAGCATTGCCACTTAATTGCCATGAATACACGGCTTGAAGTGCTAAGATACGTGCTTTACGTCTTGCTGCTGGTTTCACAAAAATTCCTTAAACTTAAATTTTATCTAACACATTAACCATTTCAAGCGCACTCAAGGCAGCTTCACCGCCTTTGTTACCCATTTTAGTACCTGCGCGCTCAATTGCTTGCTCAATGCTTTCAGTGGTTAATACGCCAAACGCAACCGGGATATTATACTCAAATGATACTTGTGCAAGCCCTTTATTTGATTCACCTGCGACTAATTCAAAGTGAGGCGTGCCCCCTCTGATCACCACACCTAAAGCAATAATTGCATCATATTCTTTTTTCGCCGCAACGCGTTTCGCTACCAAAGGTAATTCAACGGCACCGGGTACGTAAATCACGGTAATATCATCTTCTGATACGCCACCAGTACGTTTTAGCTCATCAACAGCACCTGCAAGCAAGCTGCTACCAATAAAGTCATTAAAACGAGAAATGACAATGGCGAACTTTTTACCAGGAGCGTATTTATTACCTTCAATAATTTTCATTTGATAACCCTAAAAATAAGTTTAAGCGATTTGAGTTGCGCAAAAATTGCTGCGCATTATACCACATAAATAAAATAATAACCTAACGCGTAATTACTGCGGCTCTACGTAGTCAACAACCTCTAAATGGAATCCTGATAATGCATGGTACTTTTTCGGTAAGCTCATCAAACGCATTTTTTGAATGCCTAAGTCAGCTAAAATTTGTGAACCTACACCTACTGTGCGTGAAGTACCTTGAAATTTATGTGGCGTTACATTTTCACCCGCATCAGCTGCGGCAAATGCTTTTACTGTGGCTTCTAATTCTTCAGTAGTTTCTTGCTTACCTAAAATAACTAAAACACCGTTATTCTGTGCTATGTAGGCCATCGCTTGCGATAATCCCCAGCTGCGGTCAGCGCTGCGATCAGAGAGTAAAATATCGTTAAACGTACTTTGCAAATGAACACGCACTAAGGTCGGTTGTTGTTGTTTTATTTCACCTTTAAGCAATGCATAGTGAAGTTGGCCATCGATAGTATCTTTATAAGTTACTAAATCAAACTCACCATGTTCGGTGGGCAATTTACATTTTGCAACTTGCTCAATAGTCGTTTCGTTTAGGTTTCGGTACTCGATTAAATCAGCAATGGTGCCAATTTTAATATCATGTTGCTTCGCAAACACCTCTAAATCAGGGCGACGTGCCATAGTGCCATCTTCATTTAGAATTTCTACAATCACTGATGATGGTTCAAGCCCCGCTAAACGCGCTAAGTCACACCCTGCTTCTGTGTGTCCTGCACGAGTTAGCACACCGCCCGGTTGCGCCATAATAGGGAAAATATGCCCTGGCTGTACAATATCATCTGGCACCGCGCCTTTGGCAATGGCAGCTTGCACTGTGCGTGCACGATCGGCTGCAGAAATCCCTGTTGTAACTCCTTTTGACGCCTCTATCGACATAGTGAAATTAGTTGAAAATGCGGCACCATTATTTTTTACCATTAATGGTAAATCAAGCTGCGAACAACGCTCTTGCGTCATGGTTAAACAAATTAGACCACGGCCATGCGTTGCCATAAAATTAATGGCTTGTGCGCTAATGTGTTCAGCAGCAATAATTAAATCGCCTTCATTTTCTCTGTCTTCATCGTCCATTAAAATAACCATTTTACCGGCTTTAATGTCATCAATTATTTCTTGTGCGCTGTTTAAATTCATAAGTTGCTCGTATAAGTTGTCAATGTCGTTATTTTATAAAGCCCGCTTTAGCGAGTAAGCTCATCGAAATATCTGAACCCGCTGGGTGCTCAGCCCCTTTAACTAGGCGCTCTAAATAACGTGCTATTTGGTCGACCTCTAAATTAACTTGGGTGCCCACTTTAAAGTCAGCTATGGTCGTTTGTTCCTTGGTGTGCGGCACAATAGTCAGCTTGAATTTATTACCTTCAACCGCATTGACCGTTAAGCTAATACCATCAATACACACCGAACCCTTGTAAGGAATGTATTTCATTAAACTCTCATCGGTGGCAAACCAATATTCCGTGGCTCGCGCATTGGTATTAATTGCTGTAATAGTGGCAATACCATCTACATGGCCAGACACTAAATGACCACCAAGGCGCGAAACTGGTTGCATCGCTTTTTCAAGGTTAACCGTTTGCCCTAAGGTATAGTGGGCGAACCCCGTTAAACTAATCGTTTCATTTGATAAGTCAGCACTAAAGCCATCAATGTGCTTATCAACAACTGTTAGGCAAACGCCATTGGTTGCAATACTGTCACCTAGCTTAACATCACTCATATCAAGGTTTTTACTTTGAATACGAATAGCTAAATCACCTTGTTTTTTTTGTAATAACGCAATTTTACCTATTGCTTCAACTATGCCAGTAAACATAATGCTACTCTTTATATAAAATGATTAATGCGCTTTTTTTAGTGCTGTAATACGTAAATCATCACCTATTGGCACACACTCATTAAAAGTTAAATTAATGGTATTTTGCATACTCATTAACTCTGGGAAATTCAGTAAACTTTTGGCATCGCTGCCCATTAATTTGGGGGCAATATAAAAAATAAATTCATCAATTAAATCAAGCTCAGCCATCTTACCGGCCAATGTTGCTCCTGCTTCTAACCACACAGTATTAAACTGTAATTGAGCTAGCGTGTGTAACACGGCCAGTAAATCTACTTTATTATTATTTTTAGGCACTTCAATCTGTTTAACAAAATGAGGCCACTGATGTGATTTATCAACCTTTGTGGTGAATATTATCACCTCACTTTGAATTGAAAATAAGGCAAGATCAGGGGTAAGTCTATTTTGTGAATCAATAATAATCCGAACTGGTTGGCGCAGTGGTAAGTCAGTTGGTAAAGAATGCGGTAACTCTTCTGGGCGCACATTTAATTTTGCATCATCCATTAATACCGTATCGGCACCGGTTAAAATTGCACAGCTTTGTGCTCGGTATAATTGCACATCTTGACGCGCAGCGGGGCCGGTTATCCATTTACTTTGGCCGTTTTTAAGCGCCGTTTTGCCATCTATACTTGCGGCCATTTTACAGGTTACAAATGGAAGCCCTTGCTCCATGCGTTTAAAAAAACCGAGGTTCAATGCGCGAGCTTGCGCTTCAAGCAACCCGTAAGCGACGTCTATACCAGCATCCGCTAAAATTTTCAGGCCTTTGCCTGCAACTTGCGGGTTGGTATCAACCATGGCGGCAATCACTTTTTTAACACCCGCTGCTTTTAGAGCTTCAGCACATGGCGGTGTCCGACCATAATGACTGCAAGGCTCAAGTGTTACATAGGCAGTTGCGCCTTTGGCATTTTCACCAGCGATAGCCAATGCATTTACTTCAGCATGACCTTGTCCTGCTAATTGATGAAACCCTTCACCTATTATTTGGTTGTTTTTTACCAGTACGCAGCCAACATTTGGGTTAGGTGTGGTCGTAAACCGTCCTTTTTTTGCCAGCTCAATGGCACGGGCCATATAACGTTTATCATCCTCTGAAAACGAGTTTTGCATGCTCATTGTTACTCTCCTAAGCGGGCTATTTCTTCACCGAACTCGCGTATATCTTCAAACGAGCGATACACTGAAGCAAACCTGACATAAGCCACTTTATCTAGCTTTTTAAGTGCTTCCATAATGCACTCGCCTACTAGATGACTAGAGACTTCGCGCTCGCCAGTGGCGCGCAGCTTTGATTTAATAATATTGACTACTTCATCAACTTGTTCGGTGCTTACTGGGCGTTTTTCCAGGGCGCGAGTTAAACCGTTTAATAACTTATCTTCATTAAACGGTTCCCGACTGCCATCTTGTTTAATAACCCGTGGCATCACTAATTCAGCCCCTTCAAAGGTGGTAAATCGTTCGTGACATTCATTACATTCACGACGTCTACGCACTTGGTGTCCCCCACCGACAAGGCGAGAATCAATAACTTTAGTATCTTTGGCGGTGCAAAATGGGCAATGCATAACTGTGTGTTTCCGTTTTAAAAACAAAAAATGGCCGCTATCATAGCGACCATTATCATAACAAAAATGTGTGCAGTTGTGATCTAAATTACTGTTTTACTATTAGGTTAAGCGTAAACAGGTAATTTTGCACAAATTGCTTTTACTTTTTCTTTTACTTGCGCTTGTACTGACTCATCGTTGATGTTGTCTAGTACATCACAAATCCACCCTGCTAGCTCTTTTGACTCTGCTTCTTTAAAACCACGACGAGTAATGGCCGGTGAACCAATACGCAGACCAGAGGTAACAAATGGTGAACGAGGGTCGTTTGGTACTGAGTTTTTGTTAACCGTGATATTCGCGTTACCAAGTGCAGCATCCGCATCTTTACCGGTGATATCTTTATCGATTAGATCAAGTAAGAATAAGTGGTTGTCAGTTTTACCCGATACTACTTTGTAGCCGCGCTCTTGTAATACTGCAACCATTGCTTGTGCATTTTTAACAACTTGCGCTTGGTATGTTTTAAACTCAGGTTGAAGTGCTTCTTTAAATGCAACCGCTTTAGCAGCAATAACATGACATAAAGGACCACCTTGACCACCTGGGAAAACAGCACTGTTTAGCTTTTTATAAATTTCTTCATCGCCACAACCAGAGATAATCAAACCGCCACGCGGGCCCGCTAGTGTTTTGTGAGTTGTGGTTGTTATAACATGCGCAAAAGGAACCGGGCTTGGATAAACACCCGCAGCAACTAAGCCCGCAACGTGCGCCATATCAACAAATAAGTAAGCACCTACTTTATCTGCAATTTCACGGAATTTAGCCCAATCAACAATACCTGAGTAGGCAGAAAAACCCGCAATAATCATTTTTGGTTTGTGCTCAAGTGCTAACGCTTCAACTTGTGCATAATCAATTTCACCCGTTTCTTCATTAAGGCCATACTGAATTGCGTTGTATGTTTTTCCTGAGAAATTGACGTGTGAACCGTGTGTTAAGTGGCCACCGTGCGCTAGGCTCATGCCTAATACCGTATCGAGTGGGCTTAATAGTGCTTGAAAAACAGCGGCATTGGCTTGTGAACCGGCATGGGGTTGCACGTTTGCGTAATCTGTACCAAATAATTCATTTGCGCGGTCAATGGCAAGTTGCTCAACCACGTCTACGTGCTCACAACCACCGTAGTAACGTTTGCCCGGGTAACCCTCGGCGTATTTGTTAGTAAGCTGAGACCCCTGCGCTTCAAGTACGCGTGGGCTACAGTAGTTTTCAGATGCAATTAACTCAATGTGTTCTTCTTGGCGTGATGTTTCTTTGCTCATCGCGTCAAATAACTCTGGATCAAAGTCCGAAATATTCATGCTACGTTCTAACATTGGGGTCTCCTGGGCAACGTGTATGGGTATTTTTAAGAGGCTTTATTGTACGCTTAAAACGACTTTTTGCCTATGCTCTTAAGTTGAGGATATTTAAACAGGGATTGAAACTATTTCACAGCTTTTTAATGATGATATTTTTTTATAAATCAATAACAATTTTAAATGAATTTTGTTTATTACATTTGTTTAACTTATACATTGTACCAAAAGCCGATTTAAACAAACAAAAAGCGGCCTATGCCGCTTTTTTGTATTCGTAATGTTAACCGAGTTTAGCAAATAGCTCACTGCGTAAATCATCGTAATTATTTTGCATATCAATAGCTAAACAGGGCTTTGCGAGTGCATCAGCAAGCGGTTTTGGCATGCTTATTTGAGTGTTTAACACATTTTCAACACTGTCTTTAAATTTGGCAGGGTGTGCCGTTGCTAAAAATACACCTGCGACATTAGCTGCTTTATTTTCAACAAGACCTTGATAAGCAATGGCCGTATGCGGCTCTGCAATGTAGCCAAGCTGTTGAATTTTTTTCATCACCGCTTTTGTGTTTTGCTCATCCACACTCACCGAATAAAAGTTATCATAACTAAACCAGTTATTATCTAGCATGGTTTGTACACGTGGCCAGTTATTAGGTTTACTCACATCCATTGCATTTGAAAGCGATTCAATTGTCGCATTAGGTGTCCAATTTTTATCAAGCATAAAGCGCGGTACTGTGTCGTTTTGGTTTGTAGTGGCGCTCAGTTTACCTACAGGCATACCAATAACAGCGCCAATCATAGCCGCACACACATTTCCAAAGTTACCGCTAGGCACTGAAATATGCGCGGTAGCACGTTTTTCTTTAGGTAACTGTGCTATTGCTTCAAAGTAGTAACACACCTGCGCAACTAAACGGCTAATGTTAATTGAATTTGCTGAGTTTAAACCTAAATTCGATTTTAGCTCTTCATCTAAAAATGACTTTTTAACCAACTCTTGGCAATCATCAAAGCTGCCCTCAATCGCGTAACAATGAATATTGCCGCCAAGCGTTGTAAATAATTTTTGCTGCGCGAGTGAAATTTTGCCTTTAGGATATAAAATAACCACGTCAATATTTGGCTTGTTATAAAAAGCATGTGCCACTGCCGCCCCCGTATCACCCGATGTTGCAGTTAAAATAGTCACCTTTTCACCTTGGTTAAACTGCGCTAGGCACTGCGCCATAAAGCGGCCACCAAAATCTTTAAATGCGAGCGTCGGGCCATGGAATAGCTCTAAGCAGTAGGTGTTGTCTTCAACTTCCACCAGCTTAACCGGAAAGTTAAACGCATTTTTAACCATCTGAGCAACTGTATCGCTTGGTAACTCATCACCAATAAGATGCGATAAAATTTTGCCGCTGCGCGTAACAAAATCCATATCGAGTAATGCATCAACTTTAGTTAACGGTGCTAACGACTCTGGAAAAAACACGCCTTGGTTACGCCCAAGCCCTATTTTTACAGCTTCAACAAACGACACTTTTTGTGAACTTTCTTTTAAATTATGTAATTGCATGACTTTTTTATCCTATAAAACATTTAATTGACGCGTGCCGACGTTATCTAATTTACAAATATGGCAAAAGCCTTGCTCGTTGATGTAATTGTCCTCTAGCCACTGCGCGCATCGCTCTGCCGCTTCAAGTGTTTTACAGACACTAAACAAGGTTGGCCCTGCGCCTGAAATACTCACTACTTCAGCGCCTAGTGCGGGTAAGTTTGCTTTGGCGTCACTAAAACCGCTAATTAAAGGCGCACGATATGGCTCTGCTATTTCGTCTTGCATAATGCTTAACGCCTCATCAAAACGCCCTGTTAGCAGTAAGCTGCTAAATGCCGATAAACGTTGAGCAAACTCAACCCCTGCATGCATACTTAGCGTTTTTGGTAAAACAGCGCGCGCTTTTGCAGTATTGAGCGAAAAACCCGGAAATGCAGCCACGTAATACCAATTTTCAGCAACGGGTAAAGCAATCGATTTATCAGGAATTAAATCACCGGTTAACTGTAAGCCACCTAAATAACACGGTGTAATGTTATCGTAATGACGCCCTCCACTTACAACAGCTTCAAAATCTGCCATAAGTTCAATCAGCTCTACTTGGCTTAAGTTAGTGTTGGCAAATTTATCCAGCGCTGCAAATGTTGCCACCACAGAGCAGGCACTTGAACCTAATCCTGAACCAATCGGCAAATTCTTCCTAAGTTCGAGCTTTACCGCAGGCATATCAGGCGCAACATGCGCTCTAAAATGCACTAAACACTGATACGCTAAATTCTCTTGCGCATCGCTGGGTAGTTTATGTGCATAGTCGCCAGTACACGTAAATTCATCACTCGATGTGGCACTAACAACCGCCACATCACCGAGCAAACTGCCATCTATTGGGGCAAGTGCAGCGCCCAGCGCATCAAAACCAACGGCAAAATTACCAATAGACGCCGGCGCATATATTTCAATCATTACTGACTCCTAGCGAGATAATGTTTTTAAAATGTCTGCAAATACACCCGCAGCCGTTACTGCAGAGCCCGCCCCATAACCACGAATAACAAACGGACGCGGCTGATAGTACTGGCTTAAAATAGCCAGCGCATTTTCACCATCACGAATAACATTCAATGCATGTGATGAATCCACCGCTTCGATTCCGACCTTACAGTGGCCATTTTTAATTGTGCCAACATAACGAAGTACTTTGCCTTCATTTGCTGCACTTTGAATACGGTCGCCAAAACTCGCATCAAGACTTGGTAGTTTTGCCATAAACTCATCAACGCTGTCACCCTGGGCAAAGTTTGGCGGTAAAACCGACTCCACTTCAATATCGCTAAGCTCTAATTGCATGCCTGACTCTCGGGCAATTATTAATAATTTACGTGCTACGTCAGTTCCCGATAAATCATCACGTGGGTCGGGCTCTGTAAAGCCGCTCTCTTTAGCTTTAATTGTTGCCTGCGATAATGACAAGCCATCTTCAAGAGCGCCAAACATATATGAAAGCGAGCCTGATAAAATACCACTAAACTCTAGTAATTCATCACCGGCACCAAACAGCGATTGAAGATTATCAATGACAGGTAAGCCAGCGCCTACGTTAGTTTCGTATAAAAACTTGCGATTATTTTTATGCGTTGCTGCAATTAAATCTTGGTAGTACGCATACGAGCTGGTTGTGGCTTTTTTATTTGCAGCCACAACATGAAAACCTGCATTTAAAAAGTCGACGTATTGTGCAGCGAGCGCATCGGATGAAGTACAATCAACTAACACAGGATTAACTAGATGATTTTGCCTAACAAACTGCTCTACCAGTTTTAAATCAAATACTTGCTCTGCTGAGGCTAGTTTTTGTTGCCAATCATCAAACGCAATCCCTTCAGCGTCAAGATGTAACTGGCGAGAGTTAGCAATGCCATATAGGTTTAATTTGATATTACGCTTTTCAAGCCATGCTTGTTGACGTTCAAGCTGATTAATTAACTCCTGACCGACTAAGCCACAACCCAATAAAAACACATCAATTGAAGGGACATGGGTAAAAAAGTTTTCATGGCAAATTTTAACTGCATCGTTACACAGCTCACCATCAATAACCGCTGAAATAGCGCTTTCTGTTGAATCTTGCGCGATTGCAACAATGTTTACTTGCGCTTGGGCAAGTGATGCAAAAAACTTAGCCGCTAACCCTTTGTGAGCACGCATATTATCGCCCACTAAAGTCACTATCGCTAAATTACGTTGCACATTAACCGGCTCAATAAGCCCCGCTTTTGACTCTAAATCAAAGGCCACTTGCAGTGCACTAAGCGCTAAATTTAAATCGCTTTCATGCACACAAAAGCTAATGCTAAATTCACATGATGATTGGGTAATGAGAACAATTGACACATTATCATGCGCTAATGCATTAAATACTTTTGACGCCATGCCCACTTTGCCTTTCATACCTGGGCCTGAAACCGTCAGCATGGCTAAGTTTTGTAAGCTCGACAGTGCTTTAACGGGTTCATCAGACACAGTGTCATTACTAATTAGTGATCCCTGTGCATCAGGATTATGCGTGTTTTTTATCTCACATGGCACACCCGCTTTTGCACACGGTAGGATAGTTTTAGGGTGCAATACTTTAGCGCCAAAATAAGAAAGTTCCATCGCTTCTTTATAGGATAGAAAATCTACCTTAGTGGCTTTTTTAATATAACGCGGATCAGCACTGTAAACACCATCAACATCAGTCCAAATTTGACACACTTGCGCCTCTAAACACGCCGCTGCGATTGCCGCTGAATAGTCAGACCCATTACGACCAAGCGTTGTCAGCTCCCCTTTATCGTTACTGGCAGTAAAGCCCGGCATGATATAAACCGTAGCGGGAAATTCTTTTAACACGGCCTGAAAACGGGCTTTACTGGCAACTAAATCAGCCTCTGCATCTATGTATCCGCCCGTTGAAACAATACACTCTGTTGCGTGTAAATAATGTGCGTTAAGATCGGCTAATAAGCTTTGCATCAGCGATACGCTAACACGCTCACCAAAGCTAATAATAAATGCCCTTACTGAATCGGGGCAGCACTTTATCAGTGCAACGCCATCGAGCTTATTCTTCAGTTCTTTAAAGTCAGGCCAGTTTTCAACCACACCTTGCTTATGCTTTACCGCCTCTTTAAGAACGTTGCATCGGCTGACTAGCGAATCCCATAACTCGCTAAAATTAAGCCCTTGCTCTGCAGCATTGGCTAGCGCAACAAGTGAGTCAGTCATACCACCAGGCGCAGAAAGCACCAATAACATTTCATCTTTTAATTGAGCCCTAACGAGAGCGGCTACTTGCTCTAAGCAAGCAAAATCAGCAAGCGATGAACCGCCAAATTTTAAAACGCGCATTGTTTATGTTTCCTCATTCCATAAAACGAAAAAAGGCCTGTGTTCTAAGTGAACACAGGCCTTTAAATTTGTTGCACCGACCTATGCCACTATCCAGTAAGAATGGTGGTTGTAATAATAATGGTCACTGCAAGACTAAATGTTTTCATAGCTTTAAGACTGCCTCAATAAAGGCTATTCTGTCAACCCTAAACGAGAAGATAAAACAGTCTTTTTTATGATGAATTTTATTAATAAATGCCAAACTTATGCAAAACGGCATGCAGTTGCGTTTTATTAATGGGTTTATGAATGAAATCAATTGCGCCGAGTTGCGCTACGCGGGTTTGCATTTTTTGCTGAATATCCGCCGAAACAACTAATACATAAGACTCTATTTTATCGGCTTTGATCTGCTCTAGTACTTCAATACCGTCAACTTCTGGCATAGTTAAATCGAGACAAACAAGATCAAATTGAGTTTGACGCAATTGCTCTAGGGCTTCTTTGCCATTAACAGCCTGTTGAATATCAGCATCAATACATTCATTTATACAACGTATGACTTGTTTTCGAGCAACGGTAGAGTCATCGCAAACTAAAATAGAAAAACGCAACATAGTATTAATAATTTACATTCATAAAAAACACCTAAAACTCACTTTAAAGTTAATTTGGTCGTTCAATTTGTAAAAAGCCAAAGCCAAAACTATAACCAAATAAACAGCGAGCAGACTGATCATTATAAGCTTTTATTAACATTATCAACAAAATGCATGATTGCACAGTAAAAATTTACAAACAAATCGTACCTAACGCTAATATTTCTTTCATCAACCAACTTAAAAAAATTGAGAACTCATGCCATGTTTGAAGAATAATTAGCTATAGCTATAAATGAAACAGAGTAAAATATATGTTTATTTTTAATCATTTATTAACTAATGTTTATAGTCGTACATTAACAGTTGTATTGTTAAAGGAAAATATATCCGCTATGCCACAAAAAAGTCTTTCAGCAAAGTTACTCACTCGGGTTTTATCGGTTTATTTTATATTGACCTTTGTAGTGACCTGTGGACAAATTTTCGCAGAATATGTAAATACTAAAGACTACATACGCAATGAACTCGGCACATTACAAAAAACATTTGGTCGTAGTTTAACGCGCGCTATTTGGGAGCTGAATATAAAACAAACCACTACCACAGCTGAAGGCTTGGTAGATATACCCATGGTCGAGGGAGTAATTATTCGCGACGATAATGGTACGGTTATTACTCAATTAGGGCGCTCGTTAAACATTAATAATCTTTACAGCCAACAACTTGTGCAAGAAGACGTGATTGTAGAGGACACTACAACTGGTTTGTTTGGTTATACCTTCCCCCTTATTTTTGAATTTTCAGGACGCGCCACCCAAGTCGGTGATGTTACTTTATTTTCTAGTCGCGATGTTATTTTTAGCCGCATTATGCTCTCTATCTACTTTTTAATTGGCAATGCCATGATTAAAACCACATTTTTAATCATTTTATTTTCAATCGCGTTTAAAAAACTACTCACTGTCCCGCTCACTCAGCTAACCGAACAAATTGAATACCTTGAATTAGATGATCTCGAAGACCATCACGTTAAAGTTGTCACCGATGAAAATAACGAACTTAAAGTAATGGAACGCTCTTTTAACAACCTTATATCAAAAGTTGTTGAATACAAAAAAGAGTTAAAACAAACACAGCAAGATCTAATTGAAAGCAATCAAAAGCTTGATCAGCAAAATTTACAACTTGAACAAGACGTAGCACGTAAAACATCAAATCTAAGCCAAGCTATGATTGATTTACAACAACAAAAATATGAACTTGAACGCCAAAAAGCAGTACTCACTGAAGAAGTGGATTTACGAAAGCAAACTGAACACGAACTGTTAAGTAAACAAAATCAGTTACAAGGTTCACTCGATGAATTGAGCTTTGCGCAGGAGCAGCTTGTAGGCTCAGAGAAAATGGCAGTACTAGGCGGCTTAGTCGCGGGGATCACCCATGAGATTAACACCCCAATTGGCATTGGCGTTACTGCGACCTCATTTTTACAAGAACGGCTAAATGAAATTGAAACAGCCTACAAAAATAAATCATTGTCCTCTACGGCACTTGAAAACTTCATTAATGATGCAGCACAAAGCACTCAGTTACTCTCTCATAACTTAGAGCGTGCGTCTGAGCTAATCGCTAGCTTTAAACAAATTGCAGTGGATCAAGCAAGTGAAGCACTAAGAACGATTAACTTTAAAGACTACATTAATGAAGTGATACGCTCCCTACATCCGAAAATAAAAAAAACATCACATAGCATTCAACTTCATTGCCCTGATGATTTAATTATTAACTTACCTGCGGGTGTAATAAGTCAAATATTTACTAACTTAATTATGAATTCGCTACTGCATGGTTTTGAAAATATAAACAGTGGGCAGATCATTATAGATGTAAATACCGATGAAAACGACTTAATCATTAATTATCAAGATAACGGCGCTGGTTTAAAACCAGCCCAACTCAAGCGTTTATTTGATCCATTTTTTACCACCAAACGCGACAAAGGTGGCAGTGGCTTAGGCACTCATATTATTTACAACTTAGTAAAACAAACGCTTAATGGCGAAATAGAAGTTAATAGTGAGCCAAATCAAGGGCTACACTATCGAATTTCGTTTCCTAAAGAGATACCTTCTCCGCTACCGCTGTTTAAACAAGATTAAGCTAAATCAGCCATTTCTAGAAACGGCTTTTGTTGCTATGATTGCACAAAATTTTTTAAATGGATCATTTCCCTATGTGGTTTAGTAACCTTATATGTTACCGCTTCAAACAAGACGTTTCATACACTCAAGAAGACTTTGATAAGGCGTTAGAACAGGATCTATTTCGCCCGTGTACAGGCCAAGAATTAGCAACCTTTGGATGGACAAAAGCATTTGGTAAGCACGGTGAAACTCTCTCTCATTTTTCACAAAAAAGCATTTTAGTATGCGCGAAGCGAGAAGAAAAAGTATTACCAGCCTCTGTTATAAATGAACTAGTCGCTGAGAAAGTTGATCAAATTGAGGCCGAAGAAAACCGCCCAGTAAAGAAAAAAGAAAAAGATGAATTAAAAGAAAACATCTTACATACTTTATTGCCACAGGCATTTAAAAAGTCAAGCCTACAGTTTGCATTTATAGACCAAGAAAATGGCTGGGTTGTGGTAAATAGCGCAAGCTTTAATAAAGCAGAAGAGCTTCTCGCTTTATTGCGTAAGTCATTAGGTACATTACCGGTTGTTCCTGCGTTTGCTAACTACGATTTAGATGTATTTTTAACTGATTGGCTTACCAACTTTAGTACTCCAGAGGGCTTTGCTATTGGCTCAGATGCTGAACTTGAAGAAGCCGATGACAGTGGTGCGCAGGTTAAGCTCAAAGGCCATGACTTATCGTGTGACGAAGTGAAATCGCACCTTGAAAGTGGTAAACGCGTCACTAAATTAGCGCTTGATTGGCAAGAACGTGTTAAATTTATGCTACAAAACGATGGTTCAATCAAACGTTTAAGCTACAGTGAAACACTCAAAGAAGAAAACGCAGACATCCCCAAAGAAGATATGGCGGTTAAGCTAGATGCCGATTTTATCCTTGCATCTGAAGAAATTAAGCAACTACTAGAAGAACTCACCCAAGGTTTAGGTGATGCTGACGATTTAGCGTAAAGCCTTTTTAAATAACATTACAACCGATCTTCCGCACCCATTTTAAGAATAAATCCGCTGATATTTTTCACCCAAGCAATCAACAATGGTTTGATTGCGCGGTTGCATATTCGCCACTATGGGTGGTTTATCTGGTATGTACATGATGATGATATGCTCGAAGCACTGGAACACCCAGCGTGCCGTGGGGCGTTGGCCCGGCTTGTATTTCATTGTGGGGAAGTAGCAGTTTTTCTCGACCAAGGTTTTGCGAATTTGATGCTCTAACCCCGCGTACACCATTAGGCAGCAAGTCATTACCATGAGTAACGCTTCAATGCGCTCAGGCTTTTTCAGGTAAATAGCGCTCGTAAGGAAGTCGGGACTTTTCAAGAATCGAAAGCCTTTTTCCACGTTTTGCTGCGCTTTGTAACTGCTCAGCAAGCTGGCCATATCAAGATGGTCGCTAACATCATTGGTGGCAATAATAAATAACCCCAGTTGTTGTAAAGCGGCTTTTCTGGATGCCAGTGGTGTGCATAATGCACCCGTAATCTGGTATTCGATACGCTCAGATTGCTGCCCTGCTTTAGGGCGTCCTGCGCCTTTATAAACAGCGACCTCGAGAACACCCGCATCCACATCACATACAGCTTGTTTACCTCGCCATTTTATAAGGGCGCTTTGTGCGTCTTTTTCGCAAGCAAAGCGTTGTTGGCACAGTTTTTTAAAGCTTTTGCGGGCAACTTCTCCGGCTTTTAGCATACGCTTGTTCAGGTTATGCTGCTCTCGCTTATACGCCTGCTCACTGCGAATGAGTAGCCATTTTTGTTTCACACCCCCGTATTCACTGTCATAACTGACGCCTTCATAGCCTGGTGAGATAGGGGTAAAATTCAAGTTAGGGGCTTGCTTAACAAGGGTTTTAGCTTCTTTGAGGGTTTGCGGTACCCGCGTAATGAACAGTTGGCCTTGAGTATGTAAATCTACAATCGTTTCTTGCACATACAAGGCGGCATCGGCCACCAAATAGCGGCTGGCTTGCGCGGCTTTTAAACTGCCAATATGCGCCTTTACAATCTGTTTAAAGCCTTCCATATCATTGCTGTTGCCACTGGCAGGTTTCATATAAACCGGTATGCCGGATTGGTTCTCACAGATAAGATTGAGTATCACTTGGTTGAGCTCAGGGCGATGGTCGCGCGAATAGCCTTTGGCGATACGGATAGGTTTTGGTTCGTCATCATCAGGCTCGCTTGTCGCTTTGCCATCGTAATGAAAGCTTGTTGAATCAAGGTGTAAAGCTTCGGTTTGTAACCCTAATTTCTCTACCACCGCCTCACCCAATTGCTGATACAGCTTCGATACGCCGTATTCATATAAGGTGTCTAAACAGCGACCAAGCGCATCGTCGTTGATGTGCTCGGACTTTACGCCTTCACCAATTAATCTATCAAGCGGCTTGCCTTGAAAATACTCGCTGTACATATGCAGTGTGCGGCCAGTGAAACCTAGGCCGTTTAGCACCATAGCCAACACTAATTGACCACAACTGATGTTGCGCTCAGGCGCCACGCCACCGAGTGCGTTATCAATAATATCGACAAAACCTAGATCGTGACAAAATCCAGCAACTAAGCCGTGGTGTTCGAGTTTTTGGGCATAAGGGATAGACATAAATACGCGCTCTCAAAAGAGAGTAATAGATCAAATATGGGGATCGCCGTCAAGTGTTTTTTAACAAAATTCGATCAACCGCTCATTTAATGAACTAATTTAATTCAGATTTAGGGTGCGGAATGACAGTTACAACTAAAAAGCACGATTAAATCGTGCTTTTTATTGCGCAAAAAAACAGTTTAACTAAACATCTCTTTTACATCTTTAACCAAATGCAGGTACTCATCGCTTTGGAGTAACTCAAGTGAGGGAATAATACCTTTGTCAATGTAGGTTTGCAGTGCCGCTGATTTATCGGATACTTGCAGCGTGCCTTCAAGTATTGCGCCTATGCGAATAAAGTCAATGTAACCCACTCCAGCAGAGCGATAATTAGCATCTGCCCAGTGCTGAGAAACGTTTACAAACACCTCAGGGAATTCCCAAGCTTTCATAATTGAGCCACCAATTTTACCACTTAGGCGCTGAATCGCATGCGCTAAAAAGCTAGGGCTGGCAAACACTTCAGGATGGCGTTCTGCTTCTGTTAAAATGGGCAACACCCCAATATTATAAACGAGTGAGGCTAAAGTAATCGCATCGCGATTTAGCGAGGTATGAGTATTACTTTTTAAGTAAAACTCCATAAGAGAAATAGCATGCGAAGCAACATTGATTGTTTTTTGCCACGCTTTTCCCATATAGCCTTTTATTAACTCATTATCGGAGACAAATAACTGCTCCATTGCCATAGCCGTCGTTATATTTTTTATTTGCCTTAAGCCAATGCGTGTCACTGCTTGGTGTAAATTAGATACTTTTACAGCACGTCCCATAATTGCACTATTAGCCACTTTTATCATCCGTGCAGATAATGCTGGATCGTGGGCTATCGCATCTGACATTTTCATCAAATTAACATCTGGATTATCTGCGGCTTGGCGAACCTTAATCGCTACCTCAGGTAATGTTGGTAGCACCAAGGTGTCATTATTGATCCTATCGACCAAAATAGTGAGTAAGGCATTTTCTGTAGACATACAATATTCCTTCGCTTGATGACTTACACTTCATAGCAAGTCTTATATTAATTTTTTCAACACTTAACATATACTCAAAATAATAGAAGTTATAGGTAATTATTGTTTATTTTTCTAGTTCACGCACTCTAACGCCTAACACTTGCTATTTACTGGTGTGTTTTGCTTTAATGCAACCATGCTAAGGCACTCTCATATTCATCCAGTACTTTAACTGACAGTACATGGGCGATAAAAAAATGACTTTTAAATAGGTAACATAATGATTTTAAATAAAATTAGCCAAGCAATATTACTCTCTGGCGTCGTTTTTCTTAGTGCCTGCTCTGAGCAAGCACCTTCTTCTTCAAACAATACACCACAAAGCTCAGCGCCTACGGCCTCTCAAACGCAATCAGGACCAACACTGGTTAATATTGACCGTCAACGTTTAGACATATACACAGATTTTAGCTTACAAAGCGATTTATCGCATTTATCTAATAACCAAAAAGCCATGGTTGCTAAGCTTATAGATGCTTCAAAAATTATGGATGATTTATTTTGGAAGCAAGCATTTGGTGAAGATAAACAACGCTTTTTAGCACAACTGAATGATGAAAAGGTACGCCAATTTGCTGATATTAACTACGGCCCTTGGGATCGCTTAAATGGCGATGAAGTATTTTTATCAGGCTACAAAGAAAAGCCACTGGGCGCTGGTTTTTACCCAGCCGACATCACCAAAGAAGAGTTAAATAACGCGGATATAAAAGATAAAACAGGGCTTTACTCACTCATTAAACGTGATGAACTAGGTAATTTATACAGCGTCCCTTATTCACAAGAATATGCAAAAGAACTTGCCCAAGCCGCTGAGTTACTGAGAGAAGCTAGCAAATTAGCTGACGACAAAGAATTTGCCAATTACTTAAACTTGCGCGCTGATGCAATACAAAATGATGATTTTCAAGCTTCTGACTTTGCTTGGATGGATATGAAAAATAATCCAGTTGATGTCGTTATTGGCCCAATTGAAAACTACGAAGATCAACTATTTGGTTACCGTGCCGCCTATGAATCGTATGTGCTTATTAAAGATTTAAAATGGAGCGAACGCCTAGCTAAATTTGCGGCGTTTTTACCTGAGCTGCAAAAAGGCTTACCTGTAGATAGCAAGTACAAACAAGAAGTACCAGGGTCTGATGCTGATTTAAATGCCTACGATGTTGTTTACTATGCTGGGCACTCAAATGCTGGCAGCAAAACCATTGCAATTAATTTACCCAATGATGAGCAAGTGCAACTAGAAAAAGGCACACGTCGCTTACAGCTTAAAAATGCAATGCGTGCGAAGTTTGATAAAATTTTAGTCCCTATTGCAGAGCAGTTAATTGTACCCGAGCAACGCAAGCATATTACCTTTGACGCATTTTTTGCCAATACTATGTTTCATGAAGTGGCTCACGGCTTAGGAATTAAAAACACCCTAACAGGTAAAGGTACGGTTCGCCAATCACTGCAAGAGCACGCCAGTGCCTTAGAAGAAGGTAAAGCTGACATTCTTGGCTTATACATGGTTGAACAGCTACTTAAAAAAGGTGAAATAACCGAAGGCACCTTGGAGGATTATTACACCACCTTTATGGCGGGTATTTTCCGTTCGGTACGTTTTGGTGCTTCAAGTGCGCACGGTAAAGCTAATATGATCCGCTTTAACTTTTTTGCTCAAGAAGATGCTTTTTCTAAAAATGCAAACGGGCTTTACAGCGTCAACATGGATAAAATGGGGGATGCAATGGCAAAACTATCGCGCCTTATTTTAACCTTGCAAGGTGACGGTGATTATGAAAAAGTAGACCAACTCATTGCCACTCATGGCGATATTAAAGCGGAACTTGCAGAAGATTTAGAAAAGTTAAGCAAAGCGAACATCCCTGTAGATGTTACCTTTAAGCAAGGCAAAGATGTACTTGGCCTTAATTAATTTAAACTAATTAGCAAAGCGTTACAGTGCGACTGTAACGCTTTTTTATTACTGAGCGCTGATCACTTTTCGTACCGCGGGCTCTGAACTTGTCATCCCCCATTTTTTTCCTATTTTCAACGCCGATTCAATATTAGCACCTTGCTGATGAGCTGAAATAGCCATAAGTGACCCAACACGATTACTACTTGAACAATGAACAAACACGGGTTCACCTTTGAGCTGCTTTAAAAGGTTAGTTAGTTGTTGTGCATTATCACTGTTGTTCCGCACCCCTAATTTGAATTAGATTCGTTTATAAAATAGGCGTTTGATTTGCTTTTTTAAATAAAAGCTTGACGCAGCTCCCTAGGTTTGATCTATTACTCTCTTTTGAGAGCCTAACTTTATGCCTGTTCCTTCTTCTAAAATACTTGACCATCTCGGACTTGTTGCTGGCTTTTGTCACGACCTAGGATTTGTCGACATCATCGATAGTGCCTTAAATGGTGCTGCACCTGAGCGTAAAATCAGTTGTGGTTAGTTGGTGACGGCAATGGTATTGAACGGTTTAGGCTTCACGGGGCGAACCCTTCATATGTATAGCGAATATTTTAGAAACAAGCCCGTCGATAAGCTCATTGGTGAAGGCGTATTACCTGAGCACATCAACGACGATGCGCTTGGTCGCTGTTTAGACACCTTATATGAATACGGCGTATCGAAGCTGTATCAGCAATTGGGTGAGGCAGTGGTAGAGAAATTAGGGTTGCAAACCCAAGCCTTACATCTTGATTCGACAAGCTTTCATTACGATGGCAAGGCGACAAGCGAGCCTGATGATGGTGAACCAAAATCTATCCGTATCGCTAAAGGTTATTCGCGCGACCATCGCCCTGAGCTCAACCAAGTGATACTCAATCTTATCTGTGAGAACCAGTCAGGCATACCGGTTTATATGAAACCTGCCAGTGGCAACAGCAATGATATGGAAGGCTTTAAACAGATTGTAAAGGCGCATATTGGCAGTTTAAAAGCCGCGCAAGCCAGCCGCTATTTGGTGGCCGATGCCGCCTTGTATGTGCAAGAAACGATTGTAGATTTACATACTCAAGGCCAACTGTTCATTACGCGGGTACCGCAAACCCTCAAAGAAGCCAAAACCCTTGTTAAGCAAGCGCCTAACTTGAATTTTACGCCGATTTCAGCAGGCTATGAAGGCGTGAGTTATGACAGTGAATACGGGGGGGTGAAACAAAAATGGCTACTCATTCGCAGTGAGCAGGCGTATAAGCGAGAGCAGCATAACCTGAACAAGCGTATGCTAAAAGCCGGAGAAGTTGCCCGCAAAAGCTTTAAAAAGCTGTGCCAACAACGCTTTGCTTGCGAAAAAGATGCTCAAGCAGCCCTTGTCAAATGGCGTGGCAAACAAACGGTCTGTGATGTGGATGCACATGTTGTTGAAGTAGCCATTTTTAAGGGAGCAGGACGCCCTAAACTCGGACAATCTCCTGAGCGTATCAAATACCAGATTACGGGTGCATTATGCACACCACTGGCATCCAGAAAAGCCGCTTTACAATAACTGGGTTTGTTCATTATTGCCACCAATGATGTTAGCGACCATCTTGACATGGCAAACTTGCTGAGCAGCTACAAAGCGCAGCAGAATGTAGAAAAAGGCTTTCGATTCTTGAAACAGAGATTGATTAGACCAAATTCATAAACTTTTATTTAATGTTAGGTTAAAAAAAAACCTAAATTTGCTGTAATTTGATACAATAACACCTCAACTTCGAGGTGTTTATGAACTTAAAAATCAAACGGTTAGATCATCATGGTATTGTTTCAGGTGTCATTGCAGACTTAAAAATAGTGTCCCTTTTAGACCAATATTTACCTCAAGATGAAAAGCAAGAAATTACCCCAGGTGAAGCGGTTAAAGGCATGATTATGAACGGCCTTGGGTTTGCCAATCGTCCTTTATCTCTCAGTCCTCAGTTTTTTACTAATTTGCCTCTTGAACATTTGTTCCGTAAAGGTGTTCAAGCATCGCATTTTAATCGTCATAAATTGGGAAGAACACTCGACCAATGCTTTGATTTTGGTTGTGAAAGCTTATTTTCACTCGTCTCAGAGCAAGCATGTCAACTTGAACAGGTTGATCGTACATTTGAATCATTAGATACAAAGAGTCATTCTCTTACTGGTGAATATGCCGTTGACGAAGAAGATACCGATGAAAATATAATAAGAATCACGCACGGCTATAGCAAAGCTCATCGTCCTGATTTGAAACAAGTAGTACAAGAAATTATCGTCAGCCAAGATGGCGGTGTGCCACTTGCGTGTAAAAACTGGGATGGTAATAGTGCTGATACCGCTATTTTTGAAGCACGCAGCAAAGCCCTTGTTAATGAGTTCAAGAAAAGCAAGACCCCGAAATTTCTTGTCGCTGATTGTAAATTATATCATCAAAATAACGCCGAGTTTTTATCTAAAATTCGATTTATAACACTTATTCCTTCGACAATTTCGCTCGAGAAATCCTCCATCTCAACCGCTATTAAAAATGACAGTTGGATAAAAATTGATGATAACTATCACTATGTTGTTAATAATATTGAGCACATGGGAATAAATCAGCGATGGATGGTTGTTTACTCAAATGCAGCAAATAATCGTGCAGTAAAAAGCATCGCGCGACAAGTCGAACGTGCGCATACCCAGATTAAAAAAGCCCTTTATCACCTACAAGCACAGCGGTTTGCATGTCAAACCGATGCACAACGTGAACTTAATAAGTTAACGAAAAAATTTAAATATCATAAAGTGACAGCGATGCAGTTCACTGAACATAAAGTATACGAAGAGAAAGGCCGACCTAAAAAAGGTGCGCCAGTGAAATGTATAGAATGGCAAGTAAACGCAGAGATTGAAGAAAATGACATTACAATTAAAAAGGCAATAGAGCAAAAATCATGCTTTGTATTAGCAACAAATGCAGATGAAAAAGACCTAAGTCCAGAAGATTTACTCACACATTACAAAGCACAGTCTGAAGTAGAAAAAGGCTTTAGATTTTTAAAAGATCCGTTATTTTTTGTCTCATCATTATTTATAAAAAAGCCAAGCCGAATAGATGCACTGTTGATGATAATGACACTCTCTTTATTAGTATATTCAATAGCTCAAAGACGATTAAGGGCGAACATGGAGAAAGTAAAAGCAACCATTCCAAACCAAATTAATCAGCCAATAGAAAGACCCACATTAAGGTGGATATTTCAATGTTTTGAAGGTATCAATTTAGTTCAGCATGGAGATAAAACCTACTTAGATGGGTTTAATGAGCTACGAGAAAAAATAATAAGATTCATTGGCGGTCACGCTATGCATTTATATAAAATAGAAAAAGTGGCATAGGGGTCTGATCAATGTCTGTTGAAAAGTCCCGACTTCCTTACGAGCGCTATTTACCTGAAAAAGCCTGAGCGCATTGAAGCGTTACTCATGGTAATGACTTGCTGCCTAATGGTGTACGCGGGGTTAGAGCATCAAATTCGCAAAACCTTAGTCGAGAAAGATTGTTACTTCCCAAGTATGAAATACAAACCTGATCAAAGGCCCACAGCACGTTGGGTATTTCAGTGTTTCGAAGGAATAAGCATTATATATTTACCAGACAATCCCCCTGTCGTTGCCAATTTGGAAACGCGTAATCACACCATCATTGATTGTTTGGGTGAAAAATATCAGAGGATTTATTCTTAAAATAGGTGCGGAATGTCGGTTATCAGCGTTAATATCTTGATCGCCAGCAATAGGAATAGTGTGATAGCTCATTTTTAATGAACTGACTAATTCACCTTCATTCCAATTTTGCTCATTAGCGCCAGTTAAATTAATAACGTGTTTTATTTTTGCATCTGACAATTGTTTAAATTGTTCTTTGCTAGGTTGCGCCGCAGAAAAAACCAAGTTGTCATGTGCTGCAAAATTTTTAATATTGGCACCGTTTAACACATCGATGGCAACAGGATGCTCGTTCGCGCTGACTGTTGAGACTGAAATGACAGCAATAAATATGCTGGTACACCATTGTTTTATTAATTTCATACGCTCTCCTGGAAATAGCACTATGTATTTTAGCTTTTAAAAATGCGTTTTTAATTGCTCAATTTGAGCATTAGTATAAGGGACACTCGGGAACTTGCCCCATACCGGCGCAGGCCACGCTATATCATGCGTAAAACGCGCTATATGATGAATATGTAATTGCGGCACCATATTCCCTAAGGCAGCCACATTCAATTTATCAGGATTAAACACCTCAATTAACAAATGACTGAGCTTAGCCGACTCGCGTAAATAGGTCATTTGTTGCTGCTCGGTTAAATCAATAATCTCTTTTAAGCCTGCTATTCTGGGGACCAATACAAACCAAGGATATTGGCTATCATTTAATAGTAACACCTTGCACAACGGCCAATCAGCCATTTCAATACAATCTCTTTTTAGCTCTAATGCTAAAGTAAATACTGTGTCGCTCATGTTAAAATCCTTAGGTTATTATACTGCATACTTTATAGCATTTAGTTGCAGTTGCACACGCTTGTGCTTTACCATCGAGATAATTTTATGTAAGTAAAGGCAATCCTGTGTTAAAAAAACTAAAACACCTCTCACTGGCACTTCCCCTGATGGTGGGCACATTAAGCGTAGCAGCAAAGCCGTTAACCCTTGAACGTATATTTGATGATCCAAGTTTAGCGGGTAAATCTCCGGTACAACTTAAGTTTTCTCCCGATGGCAGTCGGGTCACCTATTTACAAGGTAAAACAGATGACTATAACCGCTACGATTTATGGGAATATAATTTAAAAGACAACACTAACCGGTTGTTAGTCGATTCGGCGCAGTTATTTTCAGGCCCAGAAAACCTCTCCGATGAAGAAAAAGCGCGTCGTGAACGTCAACGTATTTTTGGCAAAGGCATCCTTGAATATAAATGGTCAAAAGACGGTAAAGCATTGCTGTTCCCTCTAAATGGCGACCTTTATTACTATGACTTAAACACAAAAAACAGTAAAAAACTCACTAACACCGACGCATTTGAAACCGATGCTCGATTTTCTCCAAAAGGAAATTTTGTATCATTCATTCGTGAGCAAAATCTCTACGCATTAGAGCTGGCCTCTGGCAAAGAAATTCAATTAAGTAAAGATGGCGGTGGCGTTATTAAAAATGGCATGGCTGAATTTGTGGCGCAAGAAGAAATGAGCCGTATGACCGGTTATTGGTGGGCAAATGATGAATCTAAAATCGCCTTTACTCGCGTTGATGAAAGCCCTGTTCAAGAAGCGATTCGTAACGAAATTTATGCTGATGAAGTAAAACTATTTAACCAGCGTTACCCATTTACTGGCACCAACAATGTTGACATTCAACTTGGCATTGTAAAGCTCAATGAGCAAACGGTTGACTGGATTGATTTAGGTGAAGATAAAGACATTTATATTGCCCGCGCTACATGGCTAAACGACAACGAAACTCTGTCTTATCAATGGCAAAATCGCTCTCAACACAATTTAGAGTTACGTTTTTATAACAGTAAAACGAAAAAACAAAGTATTGCGCTAACTGAAAAAAGTGATACCTGGATCAACTTGCATTTTGACCTTGAGTTTTTAAAAGATAAAAAGCATTTTGTATGGGCTTCAGAGCGTGATGGCTTCAAACACCTGTATTTGTATCGCAACAATGGTCAACTTATTCGTCAAATTACCGCCGGTGATTGGGTTGTTGATAGCTTAAAAGGCGTGGATGAAAAAAATGGTGTAGTTTACTTTGCTGCACGTAAAGATACCGCTCTGGAGAGCCATTTATACAGTGCGCCCTTATTTGCAGAAGGAGACATTAAGCGCCTTACTGAAAAAGGCCAATACCATAATATCGTTCTGGCAAAAGATAATAAAACCTTTATTGACACTAGCTCATTGGTTAACAAACCAAATTCTGCAGCACTGCGCAAAATTAACGGTGACTTTATTACGTGGCTTGAAGAGAATAAGCTTGATGACTCTCACCCACTAACCCCCTTTTTAACCGATTTAGCACAGCCTGAGTACGGTACTATTACCGCTGAAGACGGCCAAGTTATGCATTACCGGTTATTTAAACCAGCAAACATGACTAAGGGTAAAAAGCATCCGGTTATTGTTAATGTGTATGGCGGCCCTCATGCTCAACGAGTAACAAATAGCTGGCGCAGTAAAAACTTATACTTTCAATATATGGCGCAACAGGGCTATGTGATTTTTCAACTTGATAACCGAGGCTCTTACAATCGCGGTAAAAAGTTTGAAGATGCAATTTATAAAAATTTAGGTGTTGTAGAAGTCGCCGATCAAATTAAAGGGGTTGAGTTTTTACGTACCCTTGATTACGTAGACCCTGCTCGCATTGGTATTTATGGCCATAGCTACGGCGGCTACATGGCACTAATGGCTATGTTTAAAGCCGGCGATTATTTTAGTGCTGGCGTTTCTGGTGCGCCTGTTACCGACTGGGCCTTGTATGACACTCACTACACCGAGCGCTATTTAGGCCACCCTGATACGAATGCGCAAGGTTATACCGACAGTGCTGTTTTCCCCTACGCTGATGGCTTAAAAGGCCCATTAATGATTTACCATGGTATGGCCGATGACAACGTGTTGTTTACCCACGCAACTAAGTTATTTAAACAGCTGCAAGATAACAATCAACAGTTTGAAATGATGACTTACCCAGGTTCAAAACATAGCCTTCGCGGTAAACACGTGCAAACTCACTTACATCACACTATTACAAACTTCTTTAACCGTAATTTTAATACAAACTAACTAAAACTGGGTTAATTATTCGACTAAAGGCTGATATAAATATCAGCCTTTTTTTGTGTAAATAAGCTATATTGAATCATTAATAAAACAATAAATTAAAATAACCTTAAGTATTGCCGAATAAAAAAATTAAGGCTCACGCTGCATTTTTGCTCTATTTGAACTCACTAACCACTATGTAAATATAAAAAATCCAATAGCAGGAAATTAAAGCAGTATTAGCCTATATTAACTATGCTTATTTAAGAGAAATAATACTCTGATACGGGAACAAATCTATGCCAAATCTTCGCCGTTTTACTCTATTTCAACGTCTGGCTATATTGATAACCATTGTGATTATTGGCTTGATTGTATTGAGTGTTTCTAGCTTAAGTAATCAATACCAAGCACTAAAAAATGAGCAATACCTTAAAACTAAACATGTTGTCGAAACCGCATACAGTATAATTACGCACTATGGTGCCCTTGAGAAAAATCAAACACTCACTCGCGCACAGGCGCAATCTCAAGCAATGGATGCTATACGTTCATTACGTTACGATGAGACTAACTATTTTTGGATTAACGATTATCAACCTACAATGGTAATGCATCCAATAAAACCGGCTCTTGATGGCAAAAATTTAACCAACAACAAAGACCCAGATGGCAAAGCACTCTTTATTGAAATGGTTACTGTTGTAAAAAAATCGGGGGAAGGATTCGTGCCTTATAAATGGCCTAAGCCTGATAAAGACCAACCAGTTGATAAAGTTGCTTTTGTGAAAGGCTTTGAGCAATGGCAATGGATCATTGGCTCGGGAGTTTACCTTGACACTATAGACAGTGCTTTTTCGCAGCAACGCAGCATAATTATTATAAATGTCATAATTATGGTTATTGTCGTGGTGCTATTTAGCTACTTCATTGGCCGTAGTATCTTAATCCCTACTCGTTTAGCGGCCGAGATGATGAAAGATATTTCACAAGGTGAAGGAGATTTAACTCGTCGCTTAAACGAAGATGGTAATGATGAAATATCTCAGCTTTCCCAGTCATTTAATTTATTTGTTTCTAAAATTAGAGAGTCCTTGATACTGGTTGCCAAAAGCGCTAATGATGTAGACGAGCATGCCCACACTGTCGACGAATCCAGCAAAACAAGTCAATCATTCATTGAACATCAAAACGACAGCTCAACCCAAGTAGCTACGGCTATGGAGCAAATGACGCATCAAATTCATGATGTGAGTCGTAATGCGGAAGCTGCTGAACAAGCTGCAAGCGAAGCGGCCAGTAATGCATTAAATGGTAAACATGTGGTATCTAAAACCATTACCGCCATTGAAACTCTCTCCAGCAATATAGAAACGGTGAGCAAAGTCACCGCAGACCTTGCGCAAGAGAGTAACAATATAGGCTCAGTACTTGATGTAATTAGAAGCATTGCTGAGCAAACCAACCTCTTAGCGCTCAATGCAGCCATTGAAGCGGCACGAGCAGGCGAACATGGTAGAGGCTTTGCCGTGGTGGCTGACGAAGTAAGAACGCTGGCAAGCCGAACTGGTAAAAGTACCGATGAAATTCAAACCATGATAGCTAAACTACAAGAAGGGGCTAAAGCTGCGGTAGACGCGGTAAAATCAAGTCAAGAAATCTCTATTTCTACGGTTGAACAAGCCTCTTCAGCTAATATATCGCTAGATGAGATAGAGCGACTCGTTTCGGTGATCACCGATATGAATGGGCAAATTGCCCGTGCCACTGAACAACAAACATCGGCCGCAGATGAGGTAAATTTAAGAATTAACGACTTATCGCAATCAACTGAACAATCGCTGGGCAATACTAAAGACTTAACCCTTGCCAGCGACAAACTTAAAAAAAGCAGTGTTGAATTATCAGCTGTGGTATCGCGTTTTAAGCTTAGTTAATCTGAACTGCGGATAATAAATACCTTTCACCAATTAAAAAGCCCTGATTCTCAGGGCTTTTTAGGTTTACTTTAGGCTAAAGTTATAAGCAATAGCGAGCAAATAAACTGCTTACTGACGCTGCGGTTGGTTTACCGTGCTGCCAATCACCGCCCTCAACACCACTCCCAGCAATATCCATATGTACATAAGGAAGTGGTAACGCAGATTCATTGCCATGTTTGTCTAATCCACTGACCACAGCTAAAAACGCCATAGGAAATTGATGGCCGCGCGCTGTTACAGCAGAAGCCGCATTATTACTAGAGAGTACATCATCGGCTAACGTACGAGGTTTTATAAAGTCATAATCTTCACGGCGTGAACGCGATACTTCGCCACCGTCTGCCCATAAATCACCACAATCAGCTAATTGACGTGAAATATTCGCACTACGCGCTGGGCCATTCTCAACATAGGCACCATAAGGGCCCACTGCACGCGCGGCGTGCCCTGTTAAGGTCGCGACAGTAAACAGCGTTGGGTTTATTTCGTTTTTAGCTATATCTTTCATTTCGCTGAGTAAATCACCCATTGCCAAACGTCCTTCGGCATCCGTGTTACCAATACGCACTCGCACACCTTCACGGCTAGTAATAATTTCATCAGGGACAAAACAGTCTGAGCCAATGGAGTTACGCACAACCGCTAAAAAGGCAATCACTTTAACCCCTCTAGGCTGATAATCTGCCACTGATTTCATAAACCCAGCGACCGATGCCGCGCCGCCTTTATCGCGGCTCATACCCGCCATAAAGCCTCCTACTTTTAAATCGGCACCGCCGGTGTCATACACCAAGCCTTTACCAACAAACATTAGTGTGCGTTTTATTTCGCCCTCTGGTACATACTCAAGCTTAACAACACGAGGATGATGGCGCTCTACCGCATACGATGCGCGAGCAACAGTGCTGAGCATCGGATAGTGCTTATCAATCGCGGCTAAATCAGCAATAACATCAACATTAACACAGCTACCTTTAAATAAATCTACACAGTAATCTGCAAAACGAGGGGGCGCCATGCGTTCAGGCTCAGTACCACATAAGTCACGTGCAGCATATTGCCCTGCGGCCAGTGCATTAACGGCTTTAATCGTTTGCTCGCTTGCATCAATTAAGCCTATTTGAGTAACAGGTTCAATGCATTGTCCGTGAAATTCACGCGCTTCAAGAGGTTGCCATAACGCTTGGCATGCGCCTAAATAGGCCACTTCTAGCGCATGTTGATAGCGACTATCACTATTTAAGGTCGGTAAATAAATAGCCGGGTTTACACTGCCCGATGCTTTTGCTTCATTGATGGCTAGTTTGGCTGCATCAAAATAACGACGAACGTCGTCATAATCTCTGTTTAACGGTCCTGTAGGTGCGAGTACAACACGCTTAGCGTTAATCACTAACAAGGTAACCTGCTGACCGATGCGTGAATCAACTTGTGCTTGCGTTAAAATTGCATCACGCAATGGCGTATTTGGTAAACGAGAAAAGTCATCACTGATAATAATAAGTGCATCATGTGATGTGCAATCTAGGCTTGCACTTAGTGGCTGAGCCATTACTGCTTTTGGGTATGCCATAAAAGGCTCCGATTAAAAAACGTAGCCCCTATTATTATTTATTTAGCAATTTATAACCAGTGAACTGCGATAATCTGCATACTCACTGGCAACTTGTAGTTACAGCTTTTTACAGCTCTAAAATACTCAGTTGCAAATTATGCGCAGGTTGATTTTTAATGCCTACACCAATACCCAGTAAACGAACTGGCTGCTGCAATCCACGTTGATATGCTTTAGCGAGCAACTCTTTAAAAATAGTCAAATTTAATTGATGAGCGGCTTGATCTGCTGAAGTGACGACAAAATTTGCAAATTTAACCTTAACACTTAACTTATTAATTTTATTTTGCAACTGCTGTTTATTTAACCTAACAATGAGCTCATCTAACAATTGCGGTAATTGCTCAAGGCATTCTGCTAGGCTATTTTTGTTGTATTCATAAGTATGCTCTACGCTTAATGACTTACGAACTCGTTCGGTTGAAACCTGCCCTATATGCTCACCTATACACTTTTGGTATAACGACACGCCAAAGTTACCCACATGCTGCTGCATCCAATTAGCGCCTTTTTCGCGTACATCTTTGCCTGTGTATAACCCTTTTAAATTAAGTTTTTCAAGGGTTACTTTACCAACGCCAGGAATTTTACCCAATGGTAATTGCGCTAAAAAGTCATCCACTTGCTCAGGCAAAACCACAAATTGACCGTTGGGCTTATTTTCATCACTGGCTATTTTGGCTATAAATTTTATTGGCGCAATCCCCGCAGATGCAGTAAGCCCGGTGGTATTAAAAATATCGGTGCGGATTTGCTCAGCGATTAAGGTTGCACTGCCTTTAAATGCGCTGCTGTGGGTCACATCTAAGTAAGCTTCATCCAGTGAGAGGGGTTCTACTAAGTGAGTGTAGCGGTTAAAAATAGCGCGAATTTGTGTTGATACTTGCTTATAAATAGCCATTCTGCCAGGCACTATAACTAAATCAGGGCACAGTTGTTTGGCATGGTAATTAGACATGGCAGAGCGCACACCGTATTTTCTGGCAATGTAATTAGCAGTAGAGAGCACTCCACGGCGACTGTTACCACCAATTGCAAGCGGTACATGTGCAAGCTTGGGATTGTCGCGCATCTCAACGGCTGCATAAAAGCAGTCCATATCTATATGAATAAACTTTTTCATTACACTATAACAACTGTTTATTTATACAGCCATTATTACGGAAGCGTTTTTAATTAGCAAGCTTGTTAGTATCTAAAAAGCGCGTTTACTTTTTTTCGGCTTATTAAAACAGTACATCCAAAACAGGACTTCTAAAAAAAAGCCTAATAACATCAAAATAATTGCGCCCACTTGATTGCCCATCGCGTAACACGTAAATGAAGCTATCAAAAAAGTGCATGCTAATAACCAATTAATTATATTCTGCATCGTTATCTCCTCGTGTGTTCATAATTACTATAGTGCTAAATTCAAAGAGCTACAATTTTAAGCTCAGTTATAATTCCCTTGAGCTCATCCGACCATGTTGCTAATCTAGATGCTTTCAAACTAAGAGCTATAAATACATGGAAACGTTTAAACAACAACACCCTATTCATACTGATATCACTGTAGCATGGGGCGATATGGATGCCCTACAGCATGTTAATAACTGTGTTTACCTTCGTTATTTCGAAATAGCCAGAATTGATTTTTTAAATAAATTAAATTTATTTGATACTATTAATTCCCAAGCCACAGGCCCTGTGATCAGTGAAAATAATATTCGCTACAAGCGCCCGGTGACATTTCCCGATACATTAAGCGTAGGTATTACCATCAGTGACATCAAATCTGACCGATTTATAATGAATTACAGTGTATTTAGTCATGCGCAAAACGCGATAACAACCACTGGCATGTCAAAAGTGGTGATGTTTGATTTTAAAACAGGGCAAAAAGCGATAATCACAGAGCCCTTGTTGTCGGCTTTAAAAGCACACTCTCAAAACGAATAATTAGGATTAATAATGCAATATAGTCAATTAGGCAGCAGTGATGTTAGCATTTCAAGGGTTTGTTTAGGCAGCATGACTTGGGGGGTGCAAAACACCCAGCACGATGCCGATCAACAAATAGCCTATGCGCTTGAGCGTGGTGTTAATTTTATTGATACGGCAGAAATGTACGCAGTTCCTCCCTCTCCTGACACCTACGGTAAAACAGAACAAATCATAGGAAACTGGATTGCGCGCAATACGCATAAACGAAAAGACATTGTTATAGCGACTAAAATTGCCGGTAACGGACTTTCGTGGATACGTGGTGGCAATGATATTACTCGCCAAGCTGTTATTGACGCGGTTGATCACTCTCTAAAGCGTCTACAAACCGACTATATTGATTTATACCAGCTACACTGGCCTAATCGCCGCACACCTCATTTTGCTAGGCAATGGCCTGGTATGCTTAAATTTACTGAGGTGGATGCAACTCAACACACCGCTGATATGCTTGATATTTTAGAGGGCTTAGATGCGTGTGTTAAGGCGGGTAAAATTAAGCATTGTGGGCTTTCTGACGATACCCCGTGGGGAATTAGCCAATTTTTAAATTTAGCCAAAGCGTATAACTTGCCAAAAATGGTGTCTATTCAAAACGAATTTAGTTTAGCGCACGCTAAGGACTGGCCTTATTTAATAGAGCAATGTGTGCATGAGGATATTGCTTATTTACCTTGGTCACCGTTGGCTGCAGGGCTTTTAACCGGTAAGTACTTAAATGGAGCGCGCCCTGAAGGCTCGCGCTGGACGTTTATGCAGCGTAACGGTATTTTTCGCGATACACCACAATCACACCAAGCCACTAAAGCGTATGTTGAGCTTGCGCATGCGCACAACATTACCCCTGCACAGCTCGCGCTGGCTTGGTGTAATCAAGTGGATGGGGTTACTTCATCAATTATAGGTGCTACCACTATGGCGCAATTGCAAGAAAATATTGATGCGTTTGAGCTAACCCTCAGCGATGAAGTATTATCAGCAATTGATACTATATTCAGAAGTAATCCTATGCCTTTTTAAATAAAGTTTAACCAGAGTAAATAGTTGGTATAGTAATATTTACTCTTTAGCCCTTTTTATGTTTTATTTTTGAACATTAAAGCTATACTGACATTAGATTTTATCTAAGCGCGCATGGCTTTTTTATGTTAAAAATTAGTTATCTATGTCTTACCCTGTTACTGCTCTTTTCAAATTATTGTATTAGTCAGCCAGAAAAGCCGATTTTTGAAATAACCTGGCTGCAAAGTAACACTCCCCCCTTTCATTTGCAGCCCGATGAATTGCAATCAGGTTTATGTGACAACTTAACCAAGCAATTAATTAGTGCTATTGAAGGTGTAAAACACACTCACTTAGTCATGCCACAAAAGCGAATCAATAAATATATTCAAGAAGGAAGAAATGTCTGCTTCCCGTGTGTTATTCATAAAAAAATCGCAAATAAAACGTATATTTACTCAAACCCTACTGCAATTTACCCGGCGTTTAGTGTTATTGCTACGAAAAGTAAGGCTGATATAATTTCTAAAAAACATGGTAATCCCATTGATTTAATCAGCTTGCTTACAGATGAGAGTTTTACCTACGGTCAAGCAGGAGCGCGGCTATTTTCTGCTGATCTCAATACTATTATTGAAAACTCTTTAACCCATCAGAACGTGTCACTAAGTTGGAATAGCGATAATGAAAGTGGTGCGGTGATCAATCGATTAAGGCATGGCTTTTTAGATTATTCGCTCGATTACCCTTTTATGGCGAGCTACTTTAATCAACAACTAAATCCAAAAGAAATTATTAGTATACCGATTGCAAAAAGTAAGAATAGTTTAATTCAAGGGGCTGTAGGTTGTGCAACTAACGCCCCAAATAACTTTGCAAGCCAAGCGATCACAAAAATTAATGCGGTATTAAAAAGCAGTATTTTAAGCTCATCAGCATACCAACAAAGCCAACGCTATTGGTTAGATAAACATATTGAAAACTTTGACATACTTTATTATCAATATGTGCTTAAATTTGACCCACAGACCAGCGATGCTCCAATAAGCATTGCTGGCCAGAATCACAATAAAGAGCAACTTTGAATTCTCGACCGACCTTAACCATCCCCACGCCAGCTGGGGTGCCTGTCATAATAATATCGCCCTCTTCTAAACTCATAAATTGGCTTACTTCAGCTAGTATTTGTTCCGGTTGATGTAACATCAGGCTTGTGTCACCCTGTTGAACCACTTTGCCGTCAATCTGTAATTCAAATTTAAATGATGACATAGTAGGCGTTAACTCAATAAAATCACTAAATAGCACGGAGCCATCAAATGCCTTTGCACGCTCCCATGGCAAGCCTTTTTCTTTTAAGGTGCTTTGCAAAGCGCGTTTAGTCAAATCAAGCCCCATTCCCACGCCAGCAAGCTGTTTATTTTTAATCACAAAACATAACTCTGTTTCATAGTGCAATGTATCATCGTTATGAGTGGCAAGTAAGATATTGGTGATCGCGCTATTAGGTTTATTAAAAATTACCATTTGCTCGGGGTGTTCGTTATTTAATTCAGCAATATGGGCACTGTAATTGCGCCCCACACAAACTATTTTTGAAGGGTGTAAGTGCTGCGAAGCTAACTTTATTTGTCTCATTTACTCACCAATTAATTACACTTTGGATTTAATTGGCATACTCTCAGATTATTAACGCAAAAGCGAATGCATTTTTATCATGTTTTTATGACAAAGCTAAATATAATCAATTATATAGGCTGAGATAAAAAGTAGGGAGAGTATAATTAGGCGGGTTGTCGTGCAGCACTCTGAAATAATAAGCAGGTACGCTAAATACCTGCTTATTAATAAATTATTGACTACTTACAGGTAACACGACCTTGCTCGGAAGCATTTGCTGTTATAGCTAGTTTAGTAATAGATACATGCCAATCGCCTTGTGTACTTAACTGCCAAGGTGAAAATACTTGTGCTAAGTCAACACCTTGCTCTGCAAAGCAGCTCAAATCAATATTAAGTGTGTGCCATTGACCTTGTTTTTCAAGTTTATCAGTAATATCAAACTTGCCCTGACAACTCTCACCACAGCCCATACCAACCCATAATGGATTAGTTGCTGCTTTATCTACTTTAATTTGCATTTGCAGTTGGCCGTTGTTTTCAACGTATGAACGTAAATCAGATGGAAATGCAGTGGCTAAATTAATTCCTGCCAATGCCTGCCCATTAAAACCAATAGCACGGGCATCTTCTTGAACTTCTTTATCAAATGTTTGCACACTCACAGCGCCCAATGATTCGCGACTGCTCGCCACTGTCTTTTGTTGATCGCCACTTTTTAATACCAGCGACCACGGGGCTTTAACTGCCCGTTCAAATAACACTAAATCATCAATTTGTTCTGCCTGTTGAGTCTGCTCTACCAAGTCATCTTTAAGCACATTGCTATCACTGTAAGTTAAACCAAAGCCATATGGTAATAGTGGGCTGTAATTTTCATCATAGCGATTTTCATTATCTATTGAATTATTTGGCCATGAAAATGATAATTTACCTTTAAAATCATGATTAACTGAACCGTCTACATTTTTAAATAATACATCACTAACTGCATCACCCTCACTGCCTGGCAACCAAATAGCAACAAACGCATCACTGGCATTAAGCTCTGCATTTACCCACATAGGACGGCCACTGATAAATAAAGAAACAACCGGAATCCCTGCATCTTTAAACTTACGCAGTAACGCTAAATCTGTTTTACTACCGCGTTGATATTCAAGATTATCAACATCACCGTTACCCTCTGCGTATGGCTGCTCACCAAAAACAACAATCGCAACATCTGGACGATTAGTAAATTGCCCCTCAACACTAAGATTTACACGGCCACCTGCGTGTTCAACGGTTTCTTTAATACCATCATAAATAGAGCTTCCACCAGGAAAGTCACTGTTTATGTTACCTGTACCTTGCCATGTAACACTCCAGCCACCTGATTGCATACCAATATTATCAGCGCCTGTACCTGCTACTAATACGTTTGCTTTAGGTGATAATGGCAATAATTGCTGTTTATTTTTAAGCAATACCAGCGATTCACGCACTGCTTGCTTTGCAATGTCACGATGCTCAGGACTACCAATAATTTCAGTTTTACCTGAAAGTGGGCGCTGTGCAGGGCTTGGTTTATCAAATAAACCGGCACGCATTTTAACGCGTAAAATACGTGTAACGGCGTCATTAATTCTGCTTAAAGGAATTTCACCCTTGTTCACTTGATCAACTAAGTTGCTAAACAATGGCTTCCACTCATCGGGGGCCATGTATACATCTAAACCTGCATTTGCCGCTTGTGCACAACTGCTATTTGAGCAATCTTTTACTTGCCCGTGACCATTCCAATCACCAACAACAAAGCCATCAAAGCCCATTTTGTCTTTTAGCACATCAGTCAATAAATACTTACTACCGTGAATTTTTTCACCATGCCAGCTATTAAACGAGGCCATTACCGTTTGTGCACCAGCACCTAACCCGCCAATATAGCCTTGAGCATGAAGTGCAAATAACTCTTCTTCATTAGCAATATTGTTACCTTGATCGTCACCGCTCTCAGTGCCGCCATCGCCTAGGAAATGCTTCACCGTACTGATTACGCGCGTATCTGATAAAAAATCTTCATCTACAGCACCTTGCAGTCCTTTAACGATAGAAGCTGAATATGCCTTCACTATTTCAGGATCTTCTGAGTACCCTTCGTAAGTACGGCCCCAGCGGTCGTCTCGAACGACTGCAACCGTAGGTGCAAAAACCCAGTCAATACCAGTCACCATGACTTCGCGCGCCGTAGCTGCAGCAATTTTTTCAATCAGTGCAGGGTTATTCGCCGCCCCCAAACCAATGTTATGCGGAAATAAAGTCGCGCCAATAACATTGTTGTGGCCATGTACCGCATCAGTACCCCACATTGTCGGAATTGTGCTACCATCGAGAGAATCATCAACAGACGCTTGGTACATCTTTTGCGCTAAATCAACCCAGTCTTCAGGGGTTGCATGTTTGTTATTATTTGGAAACGAGCCACCGCCGTTTAAATATGAACCAAAGCCATATTTGCGCATATCTTCAACCGTGATATGACGAATTTCAGGTTGGATCATTTGTGCAATTTTTTGCTCTAATGTCATGGTATCTAGCATATCAGCGATTTTTTGCTCCATTTGAGCATCGCTTTTTATACCCGTTTTGATCGTTGGCCAAATTTCTTTTTTGGCTACCGCCTCGTTTGCATTATTAAGGGGTTGCGAGCAACCACTACTCGTTATTGCAGCTAGCATCAGTGCTGTAACTGAAAAAGTTCGTTTAATAATCATAATATTCACCTAAAGCTTAAAGACGAGTTAACGTTGTTTTTTTTGCACCAAACAGCGCGAAATAAGTAATATATAAATAACAGCCAATAGGAATTACCAGCGCTAGCTGTACGCCAATGTTATCTGCTAGTACACCTTGTAATAGCGGGATAATTGCACCGCCTACTATTGCTAAACATAAAATACCCGACCCTTGCGAGGTGTATTTACCTAAGCCTTGAAGCGCTAAACTGAAAATAGTGGGAAACATTATTGAATTACATAATCCCACCAATAAAATAGCCCACATAGCGAGAGTCCCTTGTCCCGTCATAGCAACTAAAACTAACAAACCCGCTAATATACCATGACAAGCTAATACCTTGGCCGCGTTCAACTTTTGCATGATGACAGCACCAGCAAAGCGCCCTACCATCGCACCTGCAAAATAATAGCTAATATAATGGGCAGCCTGTTGCTCTGGTAAGCCTGCAATATGATCAAGGGTTAAAAAGCCCACTAAAAAGCTGCCAATCGCAACCTCTGCGCCAACATACACAAAGATACCAATTGCACCTAAAATAAGATGGCGGTACTTCCAAACACTGCCTAAATCTTCAAATTCACTGTCGCCTTGGTTTTCAGCCTCACTATCAATGGCTTTACCGAGTTTAGGTAGCTTTAAAAAGGCAAAAATAATCGCCAATGCCAGTAAACTTGCACTGAGCATTAAATACGGAAATTTGACTTGTTCCGCCGTAGCTTGGCTAATTTCAGATAAAATTAACCAACTACCAAATAATGGCGCTACCGTTGTACCTAAAGAGTTAAAAGCTTGAGTCATGGTTAAACGTGAAGACGCTGTTTTAGCAGGGCCCAACACACTGACATAAGGATTAGCAGAAACTTGTAAAATAGTGATCCCTGAAGCAAGCACAAACAAAGCAAGTAAAAATAACTCGTAAACATGCGCCTCTGCAGCTGGGTAAAATAGTGCACAGCCTATTGCTGCAACAACTAACCCAACAACAATACCAAATTGATAACCTATTTTACTGACCAGTTTCCCTGCTGGAATTGACATTACAAAATAGGCACCAAAAAAACAAAATTGTACCAACATTGCCTGAGTATAATTAAGGGAGAACATCCCTTTTAAATACGGAATTAAAATATCATTCAAGCAAGTAAGAAAACCCCACATAAAAAATAAAGTCGTCAGCGATGTTAACGCAAAGGTGTGTGTACCCCCTGGTTTTTGGCTGTTTTCTGTTGCCGGTAGTGGCGGTGTGATATGTGCCATAGTAAATCTCTAATTATTTATAATTATCAGATTGTTACCTCTATTTTATCGTAGTCAGTAAACCTTAAAACGCAGATAATAGTTGCAACACCAAATGTAAGCGCTTACATTTATAACATACAAATAATATTTATCAATTTATTTACAAAATTATTGTAAGCGCTTACATTGCTATTTCCCGTGATTTTTATTTTTTAGCGGTTCACAGTAATGTGCTCTTTTACTGTAAATTTAAGGACGTGTCTCATTGTGTTTAAAACAATTTCGTTACCAAGAACGTCAACTCTTTTAAAACCCCCCTTTATTTTTGGTGTTGCCACAGCTTCTTTTCAAATAGAGGGAGACCATCACTCACGTCTACCCTGTATTTGGGATACTTTTTGTAGCAAACCAAATACCATTGCAGATAACAGTAACGGCAACCAAGCGTGCGAACATGTAAAACACTGGCAACAAGATGTGCAAATGGTTGCTGATTTAGCTGTTGATGCCTATCGACTTTCAATTTCTTGGCCTCGCGTTATGCACCAAGATGGCAGTTTGAATAGTCAAGGCATAGGGTTTTATAAATCATTATTACAGGCGCTCAAAGTGCGCAATATTAAAACCTATGTCACCTTATATCACTGGGATCTCCCTCAATACTTAGAAGACAACGGGGGTTGGCTGAACCGCGATACCGCCTATCAGTTTGCTCATTACACAGATACAGTAACGAAGCAGTTAAAGGGACTGGTTGACTCTTATGCGACATTAAATGAACCATTTTGTAGCGCCTATTTAGGCTACGAAATAGGCGTGCATGCACCCGGTATAAAAAGCCAACAAGCAGGACGTCAAGCAGCGCACCACTTATTACTTGCTCATGGCTTAGCCATGCAAGTGATACGCAAAAACTGCCCTGCGACAGAAGCTGGGATTGTACTTAATTTTAGCCCTGCATACCCGTTAACTCCAGCGGATAAACGCGCCGCTGAACTTGCCGATGATTACCACAATCAATGGTATATCCAAGCAATACTAAAAGGACATTACCCAGGGTTAATTAACGATCTACCCTGTGATGCAAAACCCGATATTGTAGATGGGGATATGGCTATTATCAGCCAAAAAATCGATTTTTTAGGGGTTAATTACTATACTCGTATTCATTACAAAAACACACCTGAACACTGGTTTAGTGAAGCTCCTTTAACAGATATTGAAACCACGGATATGGGCTGGGAAATTTACCCCCACGGGTTATATGAATTACTACTTTCATTGAATGATCGTTACACTTTACCCAAAGTATATATAACTGAAAATGGCGCCGCGATGGCTGATGTGTTAATTGATGGTAAAATACATGACATACAACGTATCGATTACTACCATACTCACATTAATGCCGTTCATAATGCAGTTAAACAAGGTGTTGATATACAAGGGTACTTTGCATGGAGCTTAATGGATAATTTTGAATGGGCCTATGGCTATGAAAAGCGCTTTGGGCTAGTCTATGTAAATTATCAAACCCAACAACGAATATTAAAGCAAAGCGCAATTGCGTACCGCGACTTTCTTAAACAGCGCCAAAAATAATAATGAGTGGCTTTTATGCTGAGTAAAAAAGAAAAAATAGCGTATGGCCTAGGTGACACGGCCAGCAATATTATTTTTCAAACCGTGATGCTATTTTTAACTTTTTTTTACACTGATATTTTTGGTATTTCACCGGCTGTTGTGGGTACTCTTTTTTTAGTTGTTAGAGTCATTGATGCCGTTACAGACCCGCTAATGGGCGCATTGACTGATGCAACTCATACTAAATATGGTAGTTACCGCCCTTATTTACTCTGGCTTGCACTGCCATTTGCGGTTATTAGTGTAATTACATTTACTACGCCTGCATTGAATGACACGCATAAAATTATTTATGCGTTTGTCACTTACACGCTGCTTATGCTGGTTTATACCGCAATTAACATTCCTTATTCGGCACTTGGTGGCGTTCTGAGCCGCAACCCTAACGAAAGAGTTTCTATACAATCATATCGCTTTGTATTTGGTATGCTGGGTGGCTTACTGGTTACTAGTTGTACTTTACCTTTGGTTGAATGGTTTGGTGACGGCAACAATGAGCTGGGCTATCAGCTCACTATGCTGGTTATGAGTGGCCTAGGAGTCGTTTTATTTTTAATCTGCTTTCGTTATACCAAAGAGCGAGTAACTAACCCGCCGCATAAATTATCTTTAAAAAACCAACTAACTATTTTATGGCAAAACCAGCCGTTTAAAATTCTTTGCTTGGCTGCATTAGTCTTATTAACGAGTATGGTTCTTCGCACCACCTTAGCTATTTATTACGTAAAGTACGTACTTGGCAAAGAAGACCTAATCACCGAATTTGTGACCTTAGGTATGGTCGGTAATATTTTAGGTTGCGCTTGTGCGCAGCCTTTAAGTAAACGCCTAGATAAAAAAGCGGCTTATATTTATCTGCAATATATGTCTGCCATACTTAGCTGCTTTGCTTTTTTTGTTCCTAATGAACACGTTTTACTCGCGTTTTTAGTGTATTTTTTATGGTGTTTTTTCACCCAAATGGCGACTCCCCTATTGTGGGCAAAAATGGCTGATACAATTGACTATGGAGTCTGGCAAACAGGACGGCGACTAACCGGTTTAGTTTACGCTAGCATCGTATTTTTTATCAAATTAGGACTGGCATTAGGCGGAGCTATCGCCGGGTGGTTGCTTGCTTATTATCAATACCAGCCCAATTTAGAGCTAAGTGAAGCGACTAAAACCGGTATTTTAACTTCATTTACTCTCTATCCTGCTATTGGCAGTGTACTTGTTGCCTTAATAATGAGTAAATACAGCCTAGATAATAATACTATAAAAAAAATAACTGCCGATTTAACAAAAAAAATGTGTAACAAGGAATAGCATGGCCACCATTTATGAGGTGTCGAAACTCGCAGGCGTATCATTAGCCACAGTCTCAAGAGTAATGAACAACAATGCAAACGTCAGTGATGCAACCAGAAAAAAGGTTACAATAGCAATGCAAGCGTTAGGTTATCGTCCCAACTCAATTGCCCAATCACTTGCCTCTAATTGTTCTAATAGTGCTGGCTTACTGGTGTCTGAGCTAAAGGGTCCATTTTACGGCCCTATGATGAGTGGCATAGAAAACACCCTTAGAAACCAAGGCAAACACGTTATTATTACCGCAGGGCACAGTGACGCAGAACAAGAACAGCAAGGCATAGAATTTTTAATTAGCCGTAATTGTGATGCGCTTATTCTGCACGTAGAAGCCGTTAGTGATGAATACTTAATAAAGCTGAGCAAAGGCAAAACACCGTTTGTTTTACTGAATCGACATATTCCTGAACTGGCAGATCGTTGTATTATCCTTGATAATGTCAAAGGTGGATATTTAGCGACTAAATATATTCTTGAATCTGGTCACAAAAATATTGCTTATATTAGCGGTCCACTGTGGAAAAAAGATGCCCAAGAGCGTTTAGACGGGCATAAACAAGCGCTTACTGAACACGCCATTGAGTTTGATGAAAACAGTTTCTATGAAGGTGACTTTGTAGAAGATAGCGGCTATGGAGGGTTTACTGAAATTTATAAAAAAAATCCAACCATCACAGCTTTAGTATGTGCCAATGATGAAATGGCCACCGGTGCTATGGTCAGTGCCAGGGAGCATGGCATTGCGCTTCCCACACAACTTTCAATCATAGGCTACGATAATGTATTTTTTACCCGCCATGTTTATCCACCGTTAAGCACCATTAATTACCCTATAGATGAAATGGGTAAAGTAGCAGCACAGTGGGTACTTAGTCATGTGTACCAAAAGAGCGTTAAACCCATTCAAACACTGTTCGAACCTGCACTGGTAATTCGTCAATCAGTGGTAGATATAAACTAAAAAAGCGCCGGGTTATTAAACTAGCTTGCTCAATAGCGCTAGGTTGATCGGCTTTAACAGTACTTGCTCGATTTCTAGCTGCCTGATATGTACAGCATCTGGTTCCATACCACTAATAATAACCCGTTCGATTGATGGGTAATGCGCTTTTAAATGTGCTGCTAATTCTAAACCGGTACCATCAGGTAAATGCATATCGAGCAATACTTTATGGTAATCAGTATTTTTTTTCAGTATTGCCAAACAATCTTCAACACTTGTGGCAATATCAGTATGTACGTTGAGGCTTTCTAATAATAACTGCGTTATTTGCGCCGCATCGGCATCATCCTCTACGAGTAAAAAACGTTTTTTATTATTGCTGCCCTTTAATGAAGTTTGAATAGCAGGCATTGAAGGAGCTTTTTTGCCTAACGTCGACTCTAAACACTGATACAATAGAAGAGAATCAACTGGTTTAGCAATAACATCATCAAACCCTAATGCCGATAATTCAGTATCGATGCCTTTCATAGTAGCCGCAGTTAGGGCAATAATAGCGCCCTGATAACCCATTTTTCTTAGCTCAATGGCCGTCTCTTTACCTCCCATTACCGGCATATGGATATCTAAAAATATAATATCGTAAGCTGCATGCCCTTGTGCAAGGCGCTTTTTGACTTTATCAAGCGCTTGTTTGCCGTTATCAGCATACTCTACATCAGCGCCTGCTGAGCCAATTAAATGACCAACTAACACGCGTAAGTCGCGTAAATCATCGACCACCAATACTTGACCGCTAACATGACACGGCGTTGTTTTTTGTTGCATATTGGGAGTTAAATCAAGCTTTAATACATTACGCTCTACCTGTTTTATATCGCCAGGATACAGCGAAATGGTAAAGGTTGAGCCTTTACCTACATGGGAGTCTAAAGAAATATTACCTTGCATACGACTAAGTAACTCAGAGCAAATTGCTAACCCAAGGCCTGCACCGCCAACAGAGCGCGATTCTACATCGGCTATCTGCTCAAAAGGTTTAAATATTAATGCTTGCTTTTCTGGCGCAATACCTAGCCCTGAATCTTTAATACTAAAAAATAGCATTTCTCGTTCAGCCACTACCTCAGTCCAAGCATTGGCAGTAATTTCGCCCTGCTCTGTAAACTTAATAGCATTATTAATCAGATTTATGAGAATTTGTCGAAGCCGTGTAGCGTCAACACAAACCACTAATGGCAGAGGCGCTAACGACTCAAACTTCAATGACAAACCTTTATCTAATGCAGCGACCCGCATTAAGCTAAAAACATCGGCCATTAAGCTATTAAGGTTGACTTTGCTAAGGTTAAGCTCAAGCTTATCGACAGCAATTTTTGATAAATCTAATACATCATTTAATAAACTAAGCAAATGTTTGCCATTACGGTATATAACACCAAGTTCATTTTCAGCCTGTTTATTATAATCACTTAACATTAAGAGTTCGGTATAACCCAAAATAGAAGTCAAAGGGGTGCGTAATTCATGGCTTAAATGTGCTAAAAAACGGTCTTTTGAACGATTTTCTGCCTCTGCTTTTAAACGTTCAACTCGCTCATCCTCTACATCTCGACGCGCTAGTGCGTAACGAATTGAACGAGCAAATCGGCCACCACTCATTTCGCTTTTAACTAAGTAATCAACAGCCCCAGCGTCTAACGCGGCCGAATCTAGGGCATCATTAGACTGCCCAGTTAGCATAATAATAGGCCCACAGTAACCATTTTTAATGGCTTGTTTTAATACACTTAAGCCATCAGAAGCACCTAAGCGATAATCAAGCAGGCAAATATCATGTTGATTTTTGCTCAACACCTCAATTGCCTGTCCAGGTGAGCTTATCCATTCTATGTCAAACACATGAGAACTAAGCTGCTCTAGGTAATCACACGTTAAAATATAATCATCTTCGTCATCTTCAACAAGTAGCAGTTTTGTCGCCTTTGCTAACATAGTGTTTCCTGTTCTGATAATAATCTTAATCGCTAAATGTGCTTGGTAGCTCTACAAACTCTACCCAGTATTTACCCAGTGTTTTCATCAAATCAACTAAACCATCAAAAGTGACTGGCTTAGTAATGTAGGACGCAGCACCAAGGTTGTAACCTTTTATCATATCCTCTTCTTGTTTAGAGGTAGTTAAAATCACTACTGGAATGCCCTTTAAGTTAGGATTTGCTTTAATCGCTTGCAATGCTTCGCGGCCATCCATTCGTGGCATGTTTAAATCAAGCAAAATTAAGCCAGGTCTGGGCGATAAACTTTTGTCTTTAAACTTGCCTCTACGCTCTAAATATTCTAAAAGCTCCACACCGTCTTCGACAAAATGTAATTCATTTAGGACGCGACTTTCAGCAAGTGCATCTTGTGCTAATAAGCGATCGTCTTCATCATCATCAGCCATTAAAATAGTAATTTTTTTCACGTTGGTTAACGACATTTATGCCTCTGCTTGTAATGTGAATAGTTCAGCATCCACTGGGAGTTTAACCATAAAGGTTGCGCCCTCATTTGGGGTGCTTGTTGCGCTAATAATGCCGCCATGACGCTCTACAATTTTTCGACATACAGACAAACCAATGCCAGTGCCTTTATATTGCGAACGACCATGCAATCGCTGAAATGGCACAAATATTTTATTTACATAGTCAGCGCAAAACCCAATGCCGTTATCTTTAACGGTAATAATATGCCAACTCACTTCACGATTAAGATCGTCACTAAATTCATTTAGCCGCTCAAAATCAATGTTAATAATTGGCTCCACGGTTGGGTGCCTAAATTTAACCGCATTGGAGATTAAATTTAAAAACAACTGCTGCATCTGGCTCGGATCCGCTTGTATTATAGGCATCTCACCAATAATAACTTGCGCATTCGACTCATAAATGGCTATTTCTAAATCGCTTAAAACATCATTAAATACGCGATTTAAATCGGTATCAGTAAAGTCTTTACCCCGCGTTGTCACTCGTGAAAATTCTAATAAATCATTAATTAAATTAGACATTCGCTGTGCAGCATTTTTCATTCGCGCAATGTAATCTGTCCCTTTTTCACCTAACTCATCTTTAAACATGCTTTCAAGTCGGTCGCTAAATGCTTGAATTTTTCTAAGCGGCTCTTGTAAATCATGACTGGCAACAAAAGCAAACTCTTCTAACTCTCGGTTACTGCGACTCAACTCATCAGAATACAAAGTAAGCTCTTGGGTACGTTCGGTTACTTTACTGGCTAACGTTTCATTTTGCATTTCAAGTTCAGCACGGTACGCAGCAGCATTTTTTAAATTTAGCCTTGTAAGTAAAAACATGCCCACAATTAATAAGGTACTCGTGACAGCCGTTATACCAAACGTAATTTTTGCTTCCTTTTTAATTTGCGCTAATTTAGAAAAATGGCTTACTTTAAATAATAATTCGCGATCTTGAATGTCATTCACCAAAATACGAATATCTCGATAAAAATCAAGCCCCTCATGAGAGTTAAGTATTAATAATGCGCTTTGCTCTTTAGCGTTTAATGCATAGTTTACCGTTTTTTTTAGCTCGGTTATTTTATTTTCAACTAGCAGTAAAAGTGCGGCTATACGCTGAGCCTGCCCATCAATTTCTGAACGCAAAGAACTTACATGATTGATTTGTGATTCAATTTGCGCTAGTGCATCATAATAGGGCGCTAAATAATCATCACTTTGGGTTAGTAAAAACCCCCTCTGACCCGATTCAGCCTGTACAATAGATAGATGAAGCCGTTGAACAGCAGTACTTAGCATATGGGTGTTATCTAAACTTTGCTGAGTACGCGTTAACCCTCCAATGGTTTTTATTGCTAAAAACGCATTACCAACAATGATGCATAACACAACAAAAATAAACAACGCCCATATAACATTTGCTTTGCCTTGCTGTTTGCGTTTAATCATTTATCTTCCTACATCGTTTAACATCAATTTGAATCTGAGATAAGTTGTAAACTATCGCTGCATGCTTGGCAATTAACAATTATTTTATCAAGTGCATCGAGTGCTTTTTCAACGGGCATATCGTTTTCAAGTACTAGCTTGATAAGTTCAGCATTCATTGAAATATGATTTAACGGTGCGCGGGCATCATGCACTAATTCATTAATAGGCTTTGCCTGTGGTTTAGTTGATCCCATCAAGTCCCCCTCGTTGTTTTATTCACCAATACCGCCATAAGCATTAAGACGGTTATAAAGCGTTTTTGTACTTACCCCTAACATTTGTGCTGCTAATGTTTTATTACCTTGTACTTTATCGAGCGTGGCAAAAATAAGTTCCTTTTCAACCTCTTCAATTGTTTGCCCTGCTGATACCTGTCTTTTTTCCGCTTGATTATTAACGCGCGAAAAAGGCGACTCTAAATTATCTGGTAAAGTAATCGTGCTCGTTTGCGAGTCGCTCATAATAAAAGCGCGATGAATAGCGTGGCGTAACTCACGCACATTACCAGGCCACTGGTATGTTTTTAGCTCTTTTAGTTGCTCGCTCGTCCAACTAAAAGCAGTGCCATTTTCATCGTTTAACTGCCCTAAAAACGATTTAGCCAGCAATGGAATATCGTCTTTTCTATCTCGAAGTGGCGGAATGTTAATAGGAAAAACAGCCAGTCTGAAATAAATATCTTCGCGTAAAATATTATTTCTTGCTAAGTCGGTAAGTGAACGATTAGTCGCAGAAATAACACGGCAGTTAGTCGGAATTTCTTGATTACCGCCCACACGTATTACTTTTTTAGTTTCCAGCACGCGAAGTAAATTTGGTTGCATGCCAATGGGCATTTCGGTTATTTCATCTAAAAATAAGGTGCCATTATTGGCTTGTTCAAACACGCCTTCTTTACGTGCAATCGCCCCAGTAAATGCGCCTTTCTCATGGCCAAATAACTCGCTACCAATCAATTCACTCGATAATGCACCACAGTTACTTGCTACTATTGGCCCTTCGCATTTACTGGCATTATGAATGGCTTGTGCAACGACCTCTTTACCTACTCCACTTTCACCTACTAACATCACGTTGGCATTCGTTTTTGCCACACGCTCAATCATAGTATAAAGCTGTTGCATGGGGGCAGACTCACCAATTAAAGTATCAAAATGATGTGTTATTTCAGCTTTTTTAGTTTTTTTAGTGGTTTTTTTCGACCCGTTTAACACTAATTCTAAATCTTCACGTTGCAACGGTTTTAATAAATGCGACACGTTAGGCTCACACATATCAGCTAAAATTCCTTTAACCGAAGGATGTCCTGAAATAAGCGTGACCTTAGGTGATTGGCCAATCATTTTTAAATGATCTAACAAATGCAAACCACTGCCATCGGGCAGCATAAAGTCCAACAGTACATGATCAAAAGTATTATTATCAAACCATTGATGTGCTTCTTTTAAACTGGCGGCTGTATTAATATTATGGCCAAGAAATTCGACAATATGGCAAATAACATCACTAAATTCGGTGTCGTCATCAACCAAAAGTATATTTAACATTTTAATTCCCTGTGTGTTTTTTGCCATTCTACGCAGCAAAAATAGCAAAATAAAGCAATTAAAAAATTAGCGCCAAAAACCCATGTTTTCTCCTATCAACAGCGCAAACTTTGTTACGATCGATTATTGTTTAGGGGCTTTGCTTAATGCAACGACTGCGTCAAGTTATTTCGTCAAGCTTAGTGCACTTGCTAGCAAGGCAAAATGGGTCGCGCGCAGTACGGGGCTAAAAATTATTGCGGTGCGTATAACAACCCTTATGATTTAGTGCCTAACCTAGCGGGGTGTAATGACTTATCGTCAAGAGGAAATCGGCAACGGTATAGCCCTATTCTGGTAATGTGCTTAAACGGTGGGCTTCGGGTTTTCAGACATCAATTCATCGGTAATGTCAGCGGCACTAACAGCATCTCTAACAATGTATTTTTGCCCGCACCATAAAGGCGAAAAATCACTTTTTCCTTGCGCTTCAGATTTAGTACGCAATGCACTTAGCGCAAGACTCGCAAATGGAAATGCAGGGGCTTGCTGTGGCATAGTGCCAAGCTCACGCATAATACGGTTTTCAATCCCTCGGGCAGCGCGCCCAGAAAAAACCGTTGTCAGCGCCGTGCTGTTCGCTGGCTGCTGTAAAATAGCATCGCGGTGCAGCGCAGACGTTGTTGCCTCTTGGCACAGTAAATAGGCACTACCAACTTGTACAGCTGCCGCGCCTAACTGTAAGTAATATTTAACATCTTCAGCACTTGCTATACCACCAGCAGCAATGACCGCTATATTTAGCTCACCGATACATTGTTCAACCAATACCGCCGTTAGCTGCTGCAAACTTAAATCCATTGATAAAAAGTGCCCTCTATGACCGCCCGCTTCTAAACCTTGCGCTATAACAGCATCGGCCCCATTAGCTTCTAACCACTTTGCTTCATCAACAGTAGTCGCAGTAGAAATCACTTTACCGCCCCAGCTTTTAATCTGTGTAACTATTGCAGGATCAGGTAAACCAAAATGAAAGCTCACAACCGCTGGTTTATAAGGAGCAATAATATCAACAACGGCTTGATTTATAGGCTGACGAGACGATCCTGCAGTTAAACTTTGCGGGTCAATTTTATATTCTGCAAAATAAGGTGCTAGCAGGTTATGCCATTGCTGCTTTTGTTGACTGGTGTAATCAGCAACCGTGTGACAAAAAAAGTTTAGATTAAATGGTTTATCTGTTTTTTCAATTAGTAAGTCAAGTTGCTCTGCTAATTGTGATAACGATAACATAGCGCAAGGCAACGAACCCAGTCCACCAGCCTCACTCACAGCAATAGCAAGCTGCTCATTTTGAACACCCGCCATAGGTGCCTGAACTATCGGTAAATTAATATTAAACAATGACTGTATCATCTAACTACTCTCTGTAACTTTTTCAACAACGTGCAGTATTTACAGAACCATAGCAAAAACAACCAACAAACAACATCAAAATCTTACTGATAATCGATATAAAAACCATTATTAACAGCAGGTTATAATTTTTATTAGCCATTAACCTAACTGGCTTTAGTTTTGCACCTAATTAAATACATAATTTGTTAGGAGATAAAATGAGCAACACAGTTGATACGATCAATCCCGCAACCGAGCAAGTCATTAATAGCTATACGCTGCTTTCTCAAGCTCAAGCTGAACAAGTGATCGAAAAATCTCACCAAACATATTTAACATGGCGATTAACCTCATTTACTGAGCGCGCAAAATACCTTAATAAGTTAGCCTCTATATTTGAAGAGCAAAAACAAGCGCTTGCTAAATTGATGACCGAAGAAATGGGCAAGGTATACGAACAAGGCTTTCAAGAAGTGCAGCTTTGTGCAGATATTTGCCGCTATACTGCAGAACATGGCGCCGATATGCTCAGCGACGAAGAACGCGACATGCAAGGTGGGCGAGCAATTATAAGTTATCGCCCTACCGGCGTATTGCTAGGTATTCAGCCATGGAACTTCCCACTTTATCAAGTTATTCGGTACAGTGGCGCAAATATCATGGCAGGCAACACTACAGTGTTAAAGCATGCTGGTAATGTATTTGGTATGGCCGAAAAAATAGAGACGCTATTTTTACAAGCTGGTTTTCCTGAACATTGTTTTAGTAACTTACTGGTTGATGGCAAAACTGCCAGCGCACTTATTTCTCATCAATATATTAGTGGCGTTACCTTCACTGGCAGTGATGGCACAGGTAAAAAAGTAGCAGAGCAAGCCGCTCTCCATGTTAAAAAAACCGTATTGGAACTTGGCAGTAACGACGCATTTGTTGTACTTGATGACGCCGACTTAGCCTTAGCAGTTAAAACTTGTACACAAGGTCGTCTCGTTAATAACGGGCAAACGTGTGTAGCAGCAAAACGTTTTGTGGTGGTTGACTCACTCTACAATGACTTTAAAGAAGCACTAAGCCAACAATTTAAAGCCATAAAAATGGGTGACCCGATGGAAAAAGACACCGAACTTGGTCCAATGGCACGTAAAGATTTACGCGATGATATTCATCAACAAGTACAAGATTCGGTTAATGCGGGTGCAAAAATAATTGTGGGCGGCGAAATCCCTGAGCAAACGGGTTATTACTACCCGCCAACCATACTTGAAAATTTATCGCCAGGTATGCCTGCGTACGACGATGAATTATTTGGCCCTGTAGCATCATTAATTAAAGCCAAAGACAACGACGACGCTATGCGTATCGCCAACGATTCTCGTTATGGATTAGGTGGCGGCATTTTCTCCAAAGATGAGAAAAAAGCGATTGAACTGGCTAAAAAATATTTTGATACCGGTATGATCAACATTAATGGTTATGGCCTAGCACAACCGAATCTCCCCTTTGGCGGTGTTAAAAACAGTGGCTATGGCCGAGAGCATGGTGGTTTTGGGATTCGCGAATTCGTAAATGTTAAAAGCATTATGATTTATAGCTAGGTGTTAGGTGTTAGGTAAGTAAAATTAAATACCGCGCTGTTTACAAGCGCGGTGTTTTTTATCCGTGGTTTAGCGTGGATCGCAGTGATGAATCACTACTTTTGGAGCAGGCGCAACGCCCATTTTATATACGTTCCACTGCCGTTCTGTCGGCGGTAATTCATCTTCACAGGTAATTTCGTAAGCTAAATGCCCGTCTAAGCGGCAAATTCGCCATGATTTAAATCCAATTGAGTAAGATATTGCAGGGCTTCTGGCTGCTTTACCATCAGCACGATCCCACGCCATTTTACCATTCCAATACCCTAGGCTCGACATAACGTTCGCCTCTGATTTAGCAGGTGGAGCTGTTGAAGGAACATACAGACCATCAACCTCAGGTAAGCCTGAACCAGACACCTCTATGTATAAAGTATTTTCTGGGGTGTTATTGTTCTCTGTCATGGATTGATCCTTGTCGTTTTTAAAATACTTAAATTCGGATAATAAGAAGCTTTTTTAATTTTTTATCTGGCTGCTAATATCCTAGTTCTTCTCAAACCTCGGGACTTTGCGTTTGTCAGCTTTGCTGATGGCAAGTTCTTCAATTTCTTGCTGTTTAAGCGCTGTGGATTTTGTTTCTAATGATGTTTGGTTTACATCATCGTAAACCAGCTCAGTGAGTAATGCAAAATGATCGGAGCCGTATTTTGCAAGGCGCTTGATGCGCTTTACAGTAAACCCTGTAGAGTGAAATAAGTGATCGAGCGGCCAGCGCATGAAAAAATAACTAGCATGAAAAGTGTTATAAAAGCCCCGCCCTTTACGTGGGTCTAAAAAACCACTTATTTGCATAAACAAACGGGTACTGCGTGACCAAGCAACATCGTTTAAATCGCCGGCAACAATAGTTGGCCGAACAGGGTTTTTAACCGCTTTTGCCACCATTATAAGCTCGCTATCACGTGGGCGTGATGAATCTTTTTCAGTCGGACTTGGCGGCGCAGGGTGAATAAAGTGCCCTTGCATTTTTAAGCCTTGATGGTTTTCAAATAAAATATGAATAGAGGGAATATCGTCTTCTATTAGCTCACATATTTGCGCATCCAGTATGTTAAATTTACTGTATAAATGCATGCCATAACGGTTATCTTTGGGGCAATAAACGCGATAAGGGTAGGTACTTTCTAAACAACTTAATTGCTGCTGCCAATTAATGTCTGTTTCTAAGGTGATCAGCAAATCGGGTTGGTGCTTTTTAACCAAATCGATCAATACCTTGTATTTGTTATTCGACATTAATACATTGGCCGACATAATACGCATACTGTGAGCAGCCCCTTTTGCCGATGGCGCGACTTCTTTAGCTGCCAACCACGTATAGGGGTAAATCCATTTACCTTGAATGGCTAAAACGATACCGACAATAATAATGGCTGCTATACTTGGCGCACTGAGTGTTAAATATACAAAGTAACCTGCGATACACCCGCCTATACAGGCTAAATAAAACACTTGTAAACGAATAAAATCACAACTGCGAACAAGATAGTGTTGGCTATACAACATAGGTAGTAAGGTAAGTAATAACAGCAATAATAAATAAACTAGCAATGCTATTAACATTAATGAGTCCTTTTAAACAAATTAATCTCCTAATTAGGTGATTAATGTACAATATGCAAAAGCATTTAAGTCCGTTGATTTAATGGACGCCAATAAGCAATAAACACAGCCAGAGCAACAACAAGCATTAAAACTGCACAGCCAGCAAACAAAATATCGCCTTTTATGCCGCTGTCAATTAGTAAACCAAATAACCAAGGCGAGCTAGCAGTGGCAATAATCATTAATGACGTTGCCATGGCTCTTATAGCGCCTAGGTGAGTAACGCCGTAAACCTCAGCCCATAACGCATTAAACACCGGACTAACAACTCCCATAGCAAGCCCAAGAGCAGCCATAAATACGGGAGCCAACCAAGGGCCATAACCGAGCATTAATAACACCATTGCCAACAATAAAGGTAACGAAATAAAGGGAACTAGTTTTTTCGCACGATATCTGTCAACCAGCACACCCGACCACATAGACCCTGCCCAATGTGTGGCTCCATACACTAAAAAGCTACTCGCTAATAAAGCGGTAGTCCAGCCTTTTTGTGTTAGCACATAATTTTGTTGAATAAATAGAGCTGTAACAAGAAACGGGCCAGCCAGCATCGCAGGTAATGAAAGCCAAAAACGCCAATCTTTTAAAACATCACGACGACTAAAGTGTGGAGCTGAATTCGCCGTTACTGTAATTTCAATAGGTTTTAGCGCCGCTTTATTGAGTAGCTTACGACTCAGTGGAATATAAATTAAAGGAATACTTAAACCTAACCAAAACCAACTTTGTTGCCAACCGAGCCATGCAATCAAGGCCACCGCTATTAATGGTAAAACAGCTTCGCCGACTGGCACACCACTGGCAGATAAGCTAATCGCTTTACCTCTGTCTTGCTCAAAACTGCGCGCCATCGTTGTTTGGCCTATATGCGGCAAAAGCCCTTGACCACACAAACGCAGTAAAAAAAAGCCCAACCCTAACCACCAAACAGAATTAGTTAACCACATAATCCCACAGGCAAACATTAAACCCAGCGCAACCACTAAAGTAAAATGCTTTAACGGATACTTATCAACTTTGCCACCAACAGCCATTAAAGTTAACCCAGAGCTCAGTGTTGCTAGGGCATATATCAAGCCATAATCTGCCGCGCTAATAGCAAGGCTATTTTGAATACTCGCACCATAAAAACTGATAAAAAAAGACTGACCTAAATTCCCCCAAAAAATAGTGATAAAACCAAAACTTAGCAAAGGCCAATATTGTTTAACAAAACGCCAATATGACTGCATATCACTCCTATGAAAAAATAAAAAAATAATCGACATAAGTATAACATTTCAGTACGTTATTAGTTATTTAAGATAACATCTCCTTGTAAGCGCCATTTCTATTTTTTATCGACTGAATAAATTTTAAATTTAGAATAAAAGATGAGTGTAGTATTAAATGATGTACATTTTTGCTTAAATGTAATGTCATTGAGCTAAGCGTTGGGTCTCGAGGTAGGTATTTGGATTATTATCCTGATTTATACCAACAAGCACTGCTGGTTAGTCTTTAACTTTTGAAAGAGCATAAAATGTTTACAAAATTACCCAAATGGGTAGAGTATGGCGCGTTTACCCTTGCTTTTATTGCGGGTATAGTGAATTCGGTTGCTTTACTAGGTTTTGAGCATCAAGCAATATCTCACGTTTCAGGGTCAGTTACCTCATTGGCTATTGAGCTAACGTCTGATATAAATTCGGCGTCGTTTTTAATTGCGATAGTACTGAGCTTTATGTTTGGCTCAGCGCTATCAGGATTCATGCTATCGGGAGAGTCACTTAAGCTAGGCCGACACTATGACACTTTATTATTTATTGAAGGCGTTTTGCTGCTCACCAGCTCACTGTTATTAACGCATTCATATCCTTATGCACTTACACTGGCCTCTGCCGCCTGTGGTTTACAAAATGCCTTAGCTACAAACTACAGTGGTGCTGTTGTGCGTACTACGCATTTAACCGGTATTTTTACTGACTTAGGTTTAATGATAGGTAAAGCACTAAAGAGAGAAGCATTTGACAGCAGAAAGTGTTTGGTATTTATATTAATTATCGCCGGTTTTTTGGCAGGGGGAGTCGCTGGCGTGCTGCTATTTAAGCATTACTCAGTGCTCACTTTAGTTTTTCCTGGCATTTTTTGTATTGTTTTATCGATTATCTATCGGGTTTATAGGTTGAATGTGCTTTAAGGTATTGGTAAAACACTTTACTCTAAGCACATTAAGTCGTTAATACTGGAAAATGATGAAACGTGATTACTTATCTCCCTTATTGTTATGTAGCCAATTAAGTTTAATCAATAGCGCTTTTGCTGAAGACACCGCGCAATCAATTGAACGTATTACTACAACAGCGTCACGCAGTGAAGCGCTTTCTACCCCATTACCTTTAGTGATCAGTGTGTTGAGCGAATCACAGCTTGAGCTTATTGCCCCAACCCACGTACAAGAAGCACTGCAACGCGTAGCCGGTGCCAATCTACAGCGTGGTAATGGTCAAGAGTATTTACCCGCACTGCGCTCACAAGTGCTTTCAGGGTCGGGAGCTTGTGGCGGTATTTTAACGGCTGAAGATGGCATTCCCTTGCGTGCAGCAGGCTTTTGTAACATTAACGAGCTGTTTGAAGCGCATAGCGAAATTGCGCAGCGTATTGAAGTATTAAAAGGCCCTGGCTCTGCACTTTATGGCTCTAATGCGGTGCATGGCGTAATCAACGTGATCACCCCAGATACGACACAAGATGTCGGTTTACTTGGCTTTGATTATGGCTCATACGGTTATACTCGTTATAAATTACGCGCAGGCCATGCTATGGATAATTCAGGAGTAGGCATTAATGCCAGTTTTACTGATGATAGCGGCTACCGAGACGATGAAAGCGTAAAACAACAAAAAATAAACCTACGCCATCGATACACTAACAACAACCTAAATGTGATATCGGGGATTACATATACCAATTTAGACCAACACACTGCCGGATACATTAATGGCTTTGAAAGTTATAAAGACAAAGCAATAGCTCAGCAAAACTTTGATCCTGATGCTTTTAGAAAGGCTCGTTCATTACGAGCATGGAGCAAAGCTAGCTGGAAAATAGGAAAAAACACGCTGACCATAACGCCTTATATTCGCGATCAAAGCATGGATTTTTTTAAACATTTTTTACCCGGCACACCGCTTGAAAAAAACAGCCAAACAGGATTTGGCTTGCAATCGCTTTATCAGTATTACGTAAACGACAATATTAAACTTAACTCTGGCTTTGATGGTGAATTTACCCAAGCTGACTTTTTACAAACGCAAGATAAACCCACTCAGGGCTCTGCATTTTTAGTAGCAACCGTACCTCAAGGCACGCATTACAATTACCAAGTAAATGCCTCTTTATATGCCCCCTTTGCCGCTATTGATTGGCAACTGGATAAGTGGCTTTTAACCGCAGGTGTACGTTATGAGTATATGCAATATGACTATCAAAATAATATGCTTGCGGGGCGTACAAAAGAAGATGGCAGTGAATGTGGTTTTGGCGGATGTCGATATAGCCGCCCAAAAAGCACCAAAAACAGCTTTAGCAATCTTTCGCCTAAACTAGGGCTAAGCTACCAGCTTAATACTAATAATACCGTATACGCCAACCTTTCAAGAGGCTACCGAGCTCCCCAAGCGGCAGAACTGTATCAATTACAACGTGAGCAAAGCACCGCCGAGCTAGATGCTGAAATTGCTAACAATGCTGAGCTTGGCATTAAAGGCGTGTATGACAATACTCGCTACGGTTTATCAGTTTATGCCATGAGTAAGGACAACACCATCTATCGTGACAGTGACTTTTTTACTGTTAATGATGGTCAAACTCGACATCGTGGTATTGAGCTTGAGCTTGATTATCAGCTTACTCAATCAATACAACTCGCTCTTGCGGCAAGCCACGCCAAACACACCTACGACCATGAGCAAGTTTTATCTGGGGTAAACATTAACGGCAACGACATAGACACAGCACCGCGCAATATCGCCAACCTACAAGCTAACTGGCAAATCACTAACAACGTCCTCGTTGCCATTGAATGGCATCATGTCAGTGACTATTTTACCGACCCTGAAAACTTACACAGCTATGACGGTCATGATTTAATTAATTTACGCGGAGCTTGGCAGCTCACTGAGCAACTAAAGCTCACTGCGCGAATTAATAATCTATTTGATACCGCTTATGCCGAACGCGCCGATTACACCAGCTTTACTGGCGACCGTTACTTCCCTGGCCGGCCACGTAATATCATGTTCTCAGCAAGTTACGCTTGGTAAATATTGAATTAAATGGTTTATGCTATTACTCAAACTTTTTCTTTTTGTCATGGCGATATGATTTTGAGCTGTAAGTTGCAGTCATCACTTTATCAACGCCAGCTAAAATCGACTCTTTTAAACCACTTAAGAGCAAGACTTCTTGTGAGCTTGAAACATACTCGATAATCCCTTGTGCTAACGATTCAACAATCTCTTGCGCATTCCTAATTACGGTATGACCTTGATTAGCCAACTTAATTAAGTGCTCACAGTCTGGGAACTCCTTGCTCTTACAAATATTGAGTGCCATTTTATTATTGATGGTTGGATAGATTAATGTATGAGTGATATCAAAAGGTGGAGAAACAAAAATATTGTTCATATCTGGCGTGTACTGCAGCGCAAAATTTTTAAGATGAGCGTCACCATTACCAATTAAACAACTGAAAACGATGTATTTATACATTTTTTCAACTTCGATCATATTATTCGTGTATAAATAAGTTGCTTTCAATAAGGTTTCGTAACTTCCTCGGTACTTTTCATCAGGATCTGAAGAGCGCTTCATCAAATGATTTTACGATCAGATCTTTTTGGTGAACTGTTCGCTCAACACTGGGAATGCTTACTTTTGGTTGCATGCCTGATAAGGTATTTCTAAGATAGTATTTTTCTAATAACTGCGGAAATAAAGGCTTTGCGTCAGAATACGTAAGAATATCATTAAGTGACACACTATCAACTTGCGGTAATTCAAAGTCACCTTGGTAAGATAACATGCCAATACCATCACTTCCTTGCAAAGCTAATAAGTACATGTCGTTAACTTTGGCATAACGAGCAAGCCTTTGTGCAATGTATCTACGATTATGTCCTTCTGGTAAGTTTTGCGCAAAAATAGGATGCAATGCGCCAGAGCGGTAACTATCATCCATGCCTTTTTCAGTCATAGTTAATGATAGATTAAACTCATTTTGCGTTTGCTTATAATCGTGTATTGCATCATGGGTTAGCACGCCCAGCTCTTTGTCATCTATACACACTGTCAACTTTTGTACTTTTTCAGGTAGGTTAAAAGCCATCACTAGCTATCCTCACTAAAAAGCTCGTTTAATTCATCCCAACGAGGTAACCGTGGTTTAGACGAAGCCCTAGGTACTACTGCTAATTCATAATCTAAATAATGAGTATAACGCTCAAGGATATCTAATGACCCTGTAAATTTACCGTTTTCAATTTCAGATAGTGTGCTTTTATTAATGTTCGTCAATTTTTGCACTTCTCGTTGTGTGAGTTGCTTTGTTTTGCGCGCCTGAGCAAGCGCTTTTCCTATTTCAATTCTATTCATCGAAGCCACCAAAAACTCGCCATATAGCGAACATGGTAGTATAAAACAAAAAATATAGCTATATAGCGAACATAACTAGATTACCTTTTACTGTAATAGCTGTTTATATTGCTGCGTTAAGTGCACCTTAAATGACGAGCTAATACTCTCGGGGGCACTGTAATCATAATCGAAATAGTTTATAAAGGCTTCTTCGCGTACCGCATCACTTGGTGGTAGCTGCCCCATATTCAACATACGTCGGGTATTGCTACTGCTATGTTGTATCTTGGCACCGCCATCATAGGCATTGGTATCGCGATAGGTAATGTGTTGCCACCGAGTTTAATTAAACGCGACTTCCCGCATAAAGTGGCGGTAATGACCTCTACTTATGTGTTGGCGATGGGTGTTTTTGGGGATAGTTATGCCGCGCTTATTATTCCTTTAGCTGAATATAAAAGTATCGGCTGGCAAATAACTTTACTGCTTGGCTTAAACTCATTTTTTACCTATATCATGATTGGCTGGTTGCCGAGCATTTTGATTGAAGGTGGCCGTAATATCACCATGACAATTTATTACTTTACTTTCATCAACTTCTGCATGGTAAGTAACTTCACCACAATGACAACGTCCGGTAATTTGCATTTAAGCTACCTACATAGAGTTTTAACTAACTAAAGTGGTATCACTTTACGCCAACTTCCCTTGTAATTTCAACAAACGTTTAGGTCATTAACGGTTTTTATACTGGGTTTTACAGTGGCTGCGCATAATAGCGGGATCGCGTAATTTTAAATGTTTAGTAGTACGCCCAGCATGGCGCTTGCGCCATACTTTAAAGCTGCCTTTAGAAACATGACTGCGCATAAAATTAACAAGTTGGGTGTAGTTTAAGCCATATAAATTTTCTATTGCTTCAAATGGCGTGCGATCTTCCCACGCCATTTCAATAATCCGAGAAACTTCACTATCGTTTAATTGCATATTGCACCTAAGTTTATCTATATGTATTTTTTTAACTCACAGTGAACCTAATTATTGATAACGATTTGCTTGTTTAATGCTAGCAAAATCATTAAAACGCACCCCATGGTTTTTCATTACTTCAAGAATTTTTTTGCTGATCATTTGGCGTAAATAAAAAGGCTGATTTGGCACAAAATGGTGAATGGTATGGGTATGGCCAAAGTTAAAACAAAATAAGTTAAACGGTGCAAACAAGCGACTGGTTAATACATGGGTTTGCTCCAGCATGTTATTAACGCCGCCGTAGTAATGCATTGACGAAGTCACAAAGTTAAGCGAGCTAGAGCGTACAATATTAGGCACAATCAACACCACCATTAAAAACTCAAACAAAGTCATTATATTAAGCAATAACGCCGGTGAATTTGCTGCAACTGGCGTGAAAAGATTCACTAAATGAAAAATTATTACGCTGTATAAAATAACAAAATATGCTGTGGTAACCGGAAATCCTGCGTTAAATACCTTAAAAAAGCTAAACCCTTTGATTTCTTTGCTAAAACGTTTTGCATTAATTAATAAGCCCAGTAAACCATCAACAATCACCAAGGCGCGCAAAAACGGACTTTTTATGCCATTGCCTACTAAGCGTTCTTCAAGGTCTTGATCTGTACCTGAGGTTTTATGATGATGCAAGTGCATTTTACGACGATACCAGGGGCTAATGGTGTTGGGACGCATCAGCCACACCGTTAGCATCATAAAATTATGCAAAAAAGGTTGGTTACTAAAATACTGTTTATGGATCAGGTCGTGCTCAAGCTCATGAGAAATTGATGCAGCGATGGCCGCTAAAATAATACACAACCACGCGGGAATAATGGCAAAGTAATAAAGTGCACCAACTCCAATTAACGCCCCAAGTGATAATAATAAAATGGCCATTCCAAGAGTATTTTGATGAGCAAGTAGCGGATGCTTTTGACGCAGTTTTAGTTCCTCCGCTTTAATCGCCTTAACAATAGCTTGGATATTTTGTTTTGCAGTTAATTGAGTCATGATACTTTTTTTCGCAATTAAGATGGGGAGTATAGTACCCGAGTAAAAACATATTTCACACCAAAATACAAAACTATCAGCAGTAAATGTAACTAGGGTATGATAGCTGTTTAATTTAGTAATAATAACGTTAACTAAGGTGTTTTAGATCAAAAAACGCTGTTAAAAAAAGCAAAAATGACTCTTTTACTCCAAATAAAATAAGTGCCTAGTATATGAAAAATATAAACATAATTAATAACACTCACAGTAAAGTTTTGTTAATAATAGCAAGTTTAATGCTTTGCTCAGCCACTATGGCCGCGCCAAATAATACCCAAAATATGGTTCATCCAGATAAAGTAGTTGAATTAACGATTGAAAATATTGCAACTCATATCGACCAACGTGTCAGCAATATGAAAATATTGGCTAATACAATCGCAAATGATACTCATATTCACCAATGGGTAGACAATAACTTTACACAGTCAGCTGAAAGTACGCTTGTTGATAAACTTGGCTATTTAGTTACTGAGTACTGACGAATCCCCACAAAATAAAAATTAATGGTAGACTCTCATGATTATTTGTGATCAAATTTTTTCACTATAAAAAAACTCACTCATAATCATGAAAGCCACCGAAATATTACACAAAGATATTGCCATTGCCTACCCTGAAATTCATAAAACACGTTTAAATACAGTCTTTACGTTTGTTAACTCAGGCTTGCGTGACCAGCGCGTTACTGTCACTTACCTAGGCCGCGGATTAAAATCATTTTCTAATACCGATAAAAAACATGATATTAAACGCGCAGACCGTTTGATTGGTAATGCTAACCTGCATCAAGAACGTCTTTGTTTCTATGAGCATATGACCGAATGCTTAGTAGGCCAGCAACAACACCCACTTATTATCGTTGACTGGTCACCTATTAATGGCGGCGAAATATTTCAAGTGCTCAGGGCAAGCATACCAATGGGGGGAAGAGCGTTAACGCTCTATGAAAAAGTGTATCCTGAAAGCGAATTAAATACCGAAGCGGCTCATCAACACTTACTCGATAGCTTGGCACAGTGTTTACCTGCAGATTGTCAGCCTATTATTTTATCTGATGCTATTTTTAGAACGCCATGGTTTAAAGCCATAGAAGATAAAGGCTGGTATTGGCTTGGGCGCGTCAGAGGCAATGTGACCTTATCTAGCGACCTTGAGACATGGCGAAATTGTAAATCATGGTTTGAGCAAGCAACAGATAAACCACACCTTCTGACACAGATTTACTACGGAAAAACAGTTCGTTTCGCGTGCCAAGGTGTTTTGTTTAGAGGGAAAAACAAGGGACGTAAAAAAATCAAAAAACGGGGTGGGCAATCTCAATGTACAACGGTTAAATACCAACAACAAAAGGCCAAAGAGCCTTGGCTACTTGTGTTTAATTTACCTACACAATTTACAGATAAGCCTCAACGGATTGTGACTTTATATAAACAACGTATGCAAATAGAAGAAAGTTTCAGAGACACTAAGAATGCAAAACTTGGCATTAGTTTAGCCTTTGCAAATTCAAGAAGCGCAGAAAGGTTTGATAATTTATTGCTCATAGCGGCGTTAATGTTGTTTGTCTTATGGTGCATAGGGTACACCGTGTCGGCACAACAAGGGGATGCGGCATTACAAGCGAATACAGAGAAAAAACGACGAGTATTGTCCTATATTTATCTTGGCAAAGAAGTGGTTGATGATCCTAGGTATGAGCCTGATGGGCAGTTCATTATTTATGTGTATAGCCAGTTGTCACTTCTGACTATACAAATTGATAATTTAGGCTAAATTCGTGGGGATCTCTCAGATTTAAGCACTTAACTGCTCTTTTATACCCAAAGCACCTAACATCTCACCGTCTAGCAACTTTAGCTGCCTTGTAGCCATATCACAGTAACGCGGATCATGTGTCACCATGCAAATAGTGGTGCCTGCGGCGTGTAGCTCACTTAAAACTTGCATTACTTGGTCGCCCGATTTTGAGTCTAAATTACCCGTTGGTTCATCAACTAATAGTATTGCAGGCTCTGTAACTAATGCCCGAGCGATCGCCACGCGTTGCTGCTGCCCACCCGATAACTGATTAGGTTTGTGACTCATACGATGCCCAAGCCCCACTTTTTCAAGGCACGCCTTTACTTTTTCAGCAGTAACTTGCTTGCTCGGTTTCGTGTGATGGTAACGCAGTGGTAATGCCACATTGTCAAACACACTCAGCTCGTCGATTAAATTAAACGACTGAAAAATAAACCCTATTTTTGAATTGCGAATATCAGCAGCCTGATTTAGCGAAAGTGAAGACACGTTTGTACCTTCAATAAAATATTCGCCGCTAGTTGGCATATCAAGTAAACCTAAAAGTGAAAGTAATGTTGATTTACCACAACCAGAGGGCCCCGATATCGACAAGTATTCACCGCGATAAATACACAAATCAATGCTGCGCAGTGCATATGTTTGCAGCTCTTGTGTTTCAAATACCTTACTAATTCCGTTCATTGCTAATACGACATCGGCTTGGGTGTTCGTTATTTTTTGCTCTGTCATTATTTTTGTCCTGTTTATTAGTTAATTAGAATTTCGCTATTGCTGCGAGTAAGGTTGGTTAAATCTGAAATAATCAATTGCTGATCTAACTGTGCACCGCTTAGTATTTCGATAAAGCGTCCAGCCTCGCGACCAAATTTGATATCAACCAAGTGTGCGCTTTGCTGCTGTGAGTTTACCTGATACAGATCTCTTACACTGTGCGGTTTTACGTTTGCTGGGCGCTCGATATAAGTAACATCTTTTAGCTGTGCGACCTCAATATTGGCATCAACTGTTAATTGCGGACGAACATTTTCTGGGAGCTCTTTAGGCAGCGATAACTCGACCTCTACGGTATTGTTGACCACCACAGGGCTAATGCGCACGACTCTTGCTTTAACAACCCCCCGACGGGTGTCGACATGGGCAAGCTGCCCTAATCGGATATCATCCACTTGATTTTGTGGTACTTGAATTATCGCAATGAGTGAATCAACCGAGCCGATAAGCGCAATTTCTTGCCCTGCGTTTACACTTTGCCCAAGCTCAACCGGCAAACGCTGGAGTACGCCATCGATTCCCGCTGCAACAGATAGATTAGCTAGCTGGGTTTGTGCCATCGCCACGACCCCTTGTTGTTGTTTAATTTGCTCAAGCTGAATATTTTCAGATTCTATGTGCACAGCTTCTAGTTGCTCTGCACGTTGCTTCGCTATCGCTAATTGCTGACTTAGTTGTTGCTCGTCTAATCTACTACGCTGATAATTAAGTGTTGAGACGATCCCTTGTTCAACTAAACTAGTTTCAGCTTTTAATTTTAGTTTGGCATTTTCATAAGCGGCATGGCTTTGTGCCATATGAGAAAGTTCGTTTAATTTCTCGCGGGTATTGTTTAATCTTAACTGGCGTAAATTAGCATTGAGTTTATTAAGTTCTTGCTGCGCACTTTCGAGCTGTTGTTCAAGCGCTGGATTGGCTAATTGCACTATTACAGAATCACTACTCACAATGGCACCAGGCTTTAATAAAATAGCCTGTACTGTGGCGGGAGTTTTTGCCGTTAATAATTGCTGCTGCGCAGATTTAAGCTCACCATAACCTGTAACTGTAATTGAAAGCGCGCCTTGACGTACATCACTAATAATTATATTACTGCGCGATACAGACACCCCCCCTTGACTGTTGCGCTGATAAATCACTCCTACAATTAAAATAACAGCCAGTAATAAAACGAGCTTATGCCAGAGCGATAACTGCTTTACTACTTTTGTTTTTACTATGTCCATCTTGCACCGTATTATGCTTTGTATACCTAAGCATTAGCGAAACACGTGCCAACATTAAAATCTAACAAATACAATAAATTAAAGATGTTAACTGTTTAAAAAATCTTATAAAGCGGCGATACCGGACTGCTCAGTGCCAGTTTGAAACTGCTCAGGCACTAACGATTTCACTATGCTTAATACTGCAACTTCAAAATCGGACTCAAATAGTCCGAAATCGAAATAAAACACCTCATACAACCATCTTTTAATAACTAACAAGCTGAAATACAATAATAAAATCACTGGCATAGAAATCGCTATACGCTACAATCACCCTGCGCCTATTCACCTATTTGGAAGCTTATGTCTGCCACTATTTTGATCATCGAAGATAGCCCTGAAATTCGCCTAAGCGCGCGTTTTATATTAGAGGATAACGGCTATCAGGTACTCGAATGCAACTCGCCTTTTACAGCACATACTCTGATTGAAGACAGCCTGACAATTGACCTTATTTTGCTTGATATGAATTTTACTCGCGACACAACCTCGGGTGACGAAGGTATGGCGTTTTTAAAGCACTTACATAAACAACAATTAGATATCCCCGTCATTGCAATGACGGCATGGTCGAGCGTAGATCTAGCAGTGCGCGCTATGCAACACGGTGCGTGTGACTTTATTGAAAAACCATGGCAAAACCAGCGCTTATTAAAACTAGTTGATCAACAACTCACGCTTAAAAAGTTAAATAAACAAAACCAAAAATTGCAGCAACAGCTTAGCGATCATGACACATCTGCATTTGTGTATCAGTCACGCGCTATGCAACAACTAATAAGCCAGTTAACTAAAGTGGCGAAAACCGATGCTAATATTTTACTGACAGGTGAAAATGGCACAGGTAAAAGCCAGCTAGCACAATGGCTTCATCAGCAGTCTTCGCGTCATACACAACCGTTTATCGCAGTAAATATGGGAGCAATTGTTGAGTCTTTATTTGAAAGTGAAATGTTTGGCCATAAAAAAGGCGCATTTACCGATGCTAAAAGTGAGCGTATTGGCCGTTTTGAGCTGGCCGATAACGGCAGTTTATTTTTAGATGAAATAGCCAATATACCTTTGCCTCAACAAGCAAAACTATTGCGGGTACTCGAAAGCCAAGAGTTTGAAATGGTCGGTTCGAGTCAAACAAAAAAAACTAATGTACGTTTAATAAGCGCTACCAATGGCGATATTCTCACACTAATAGCCGAAGGCCTGTTTAGAGAAGATTTATATTATCGCGTCAATACCTCGGAATTTGTGATCCCGCCGCTTCGCGAGCGCATTGAAGACATAATCCCTTTATGCGAGCACTTTATAAATTTACACACTAAAAAATACTCAAGTACTGTACTTACATTGAGTGAATGCGCCAAACGGGCATTAAACCACTACTCTTGGCCCGGCAATGTTCGCGAGTTAAGCCATGTGATAGAACGCGCAATATTATTATCAACAACCGAGATATTAACTGTCGATGACTTAAACCTGCAAAACAGTCAAAACAATAACGCGTTACCACTTATGACACTAGAGCACGCAGAGCGCCAGTTAATTGATCTAGCCCTTAAGCAAACTCAAGGACATATCCCTAATGCCGCTAAGTTATTAGGTTTAGGTAAATCATCTATGTATCGTCGCCTAGAAAAATACGGTATTACTGGATGAAAACACGATGAAACCGAATTGCCTTTATCAATCGTCGCTTGAGCGCAGCTTAATTGGCTTTGCGCTATTGAGTGCTCTTTTTTCCGCATTAGGCTGCTACTTGATTGGCCAGTATTTTGCTTTATCTATTGTTACTTCAGTTGGGCTCTCAATCTTATTTTTAGGTATTTACCTTAAGCTGTTTATTCGTACCTACAAAAAAGTAATCAACAGCTTTAACCGCAATCACGCCCACTTAGATGCCATTTTAAACGAAGATTATAACCAGCTCGTTAAGCCCAGTTATCAGGCAGGGAGTATTAACCAATTACAACAAAGTTTGATTTCACTAAGTGAAGAGTTGTTAAAAAAGAAATCGCGATATGATCAGCATGTTTTTTTGGTGTACCAATTAATTGAACATTTTAATGTGCCTATCATGGTGCTCGATCAACATAATAAACTCAGCTATGCCAATAATGCATTTAACGAATTTAAACAGACTCAATGGCAAACTTTACGCTATTCAAGCGCTGAACAATTAGGGCTTACAAAGCAAGACGCGCATTGGCAATTTAGCGATGTTATTACAGCTCAGCAATGGCAAATACGCCATAGTGAATTTATAGAGCAAGGCAGCTGCCATCAACTTATTGTTATGATCGACATCACTTCTGCACTTCGAGAAAACCAACTACAAGCATGGCAGCAAATTATTCGCGTACTCGGTCACGAAATTCGAAACTCACTCACTCCAGTTACTGCAATGGCTGAAAATCTCGCCGTGAAGCTCACCGAACCACGACAAGTACAAGCACTTAACGTAATAAGTGAGCGCTGTAATTATCTTAATGAATTTGTCACTCGCTACGGTGATATAAATAGACCACTGGCACTCAACATAGTTGAAATAGACACAGCTGCATTTTTAAAACAAGTCTGTGAAATTTACCCTGATGTTAGAATTTAGCTGCGTTGCTAACGCCAAAACCTTTAAAGCCGATCGCACGTTTATGCATCAAGTTATGATCAACTTGATAAAAAATGCTATTGAAGCAAGCACTCCACCGGTGAAAATTGCGCTAAGCATACTCAAGCAAAGCAAAGTAAACTGCATCACCGTTGACGACAATGGGCAAGGCCTTGCCAACCCCAACAATATTTTCGTACCGTTTTACACTACCAAACAACAAGGGCAAGGGATTGGTCTAAGCTTTTGTCGTAACGTGATAGAGCAGCATCATGGTAGTTTAAGTATAGCGAATAAAGAAAAACACCAAGGCGTAATCGCGACAATGTTGTTACCTGTTTAGCTCGCCTCGAAAGAAATACTCGCAAGAATAATTAGCTTAACTAGTGAATATTTTGTAAAAGCAGTTACCACCCTAGAAAACCTATTAAAAAAACAAAGTATTACCAAGTGGCAGGACTTTTACCTATAACAGCGGCACCTCACGTGCCGCTCAAATCCGGCAGCTCAAATTTTAGGCATAAAAAAACCCCCGCTAAATCTAGCAGGGGCTATAAAAAGTGGTACCAGCGGCCGGACTTGAACCGGCACGCCTTTCGGCAGGGGATTTTGAATCCCCCATGTATACCAATTTCATCACGCTGGCATCATTTTTCTTTAACCTTCTAAGCACGAGAAGATAAAGAAAAACCACTTAAGAGTGAAAGATTATGTACCCTCTTCCATCTCATTGCCTAGCATTATACAAACAATGAGCAAAGCGGCAAGCGTTTTATGTATTAAGCGTGATCGACCGCTTAACATTTAGGCAACCATTAACATTTGAGCCAATGCCGAGTTAAGCACGTAGCGTAATAGGTAGTATTTAACGGCTTATTTGCTAAACTATCGCGCACATTAACAGTGAGAGTATATTTATGTCGGCTGAGTTTCCACGAGCAGGGTTTTGGCGTCGTTTTGCGTCATTGGTGTACGACACATTAGCTATTATCGCTTTTGCGATGCTAACGGTGGTATTGTATTTATTTGCTATCCAAGGGCTTATTTCCCTTGATGTTATTGCCCTTAATGGCGCTGAAGATGTATCTGCACGTATTCAGGATTCACTATTACTTTCTGGTATTCGCAGCTCGCTGCTGGTGCTTGTTAGCTTGGTCTTTTTTGGCTATTTTTGGACGAAAAGTGGGCAAACAATTGGTATGCGCGCATGGCGCTTAAAAGTACAAACCAACCAAGGAAGTTTAATTAGCTGGCCACAAGCCGTTATACGCAGTATCAGCGCATTACTTGGTTTAGGGAATTTAGTGGTATTAGTCGACTTTAAAAATAAAAAAGCGCTGCAAGATTACTTATCAAAAACCGAAGTAGTTACGCTCACCAAAGAAGAAAATAAACGCGTTTATCGCGAACTAGATTAATCCGCAATAATACTTAATTAAGCGAATTGGTATAATCTCAAGCTAAAGAATAAAAAACGCGGCGCTTTTTACAAAGGCCGCGTTTTTTTATTAAAGCTAAAACTTAAATTACACCCGCTTATTCATTAAATAAGCAGCAAATCCGGTAAATAAAATACTCGGTAAAATCGCCCCCACAATGGCTGGGATTTGATACACCATTACCACAGGGCCAAATATTTCATTGGTTAAATGAAATACAATTCCTGTTACAACCCCCATAATAATGCGTGCCCCCATAGTCACAGTACGCAGCGGACCAAATATAAACGACAAAGCGACTAACAGCATTACCGCAATAGATACTGGCTGCATAAATTTGCGCCATAATGCTAAATCGTAGCTACTAGTGTCTTGCTCATTTTGTTGTAAATAAGCTAAATATGACCATAACCCTGAAAACGACAATGACTCTGGTTTTACTGATACCACACCGAGCTTTTCAGCAGTAAGCTGTGATGGGTAAAACTCTTCATCTAGTTGTTCAGTGGTAATCAACTCATCAGTAATAATGACTTTATTTACATCGCGCAGCAGCCAGCCACTATCGCGCCCTACGGCTTCTTTTGCTTTAGTTATTTGCGTTAACGCTAGCGATTTATCAAAATGGTACATATTCAAGCCACGTAACATGCCATTTTGGTCAACATCTTCAATATTAATGAAGTTGCTACCGTCTTTAGCCCATACGCCTTGCTGCGCGTTAAACACATCTCCTCCATAAATTGCTTGATTACGCATTTCTTTGGCATGCAATTGAGCCGCCGGTGCGCCCCATTCCCCCAATGCCATTACACACAGCGCCATAAAAATAGCGGTTTTCATTACCGAGCCAATAATTTGTAAGCGCGACATACCAGCTGCTTGCATTACTACCAGTTCACTATTAGAGGCCAATGCACCTAACCCAGTTAAGCCACCAATTAACGCCGCCATAGGAAAAAACACCACCAAATCCCCTGGCATGCTATAAATAGTGTACAGCAAGGCGCTTACTATATCGTAGCTTCCACGCCCAACCGATTTAAGCTGCTCTATAAATTTAATTAGGGTACTTATTCCCACCAGCACCATGAGTGCAAACCCGGTGGTTTGTAAAATGCTACGCCCTAAATACCAATCCAGTGTTTTCATCATACATGTTGCTCCCGCTTAGTCACAACAGCCTTGAGCCAAACCCCTACCGGCCGGCCTTTAATAATTAACAAGCTACCAATAAACAACGCACTTAGATGAATCCACCATAGCCCAATTGATGGCGGTATTTTACCATCTTCGACTGCAAACTTGGCTGCATTTAATAAAATGAAATACCCTAAATACAGGCTGATAGCAGGTACTAATTTGGCAAATTTACCTTGGCGAGGGTTTACTACACTCAAGGGCACAGCAAGCAAAGTTAACAATGGGATAGACAACGGAATAGCCAAGCGCCATTGCCATTGTGCAATGGCTTCAGGGGTGTCAATTGTCATTAGCTCACGCGTTGGCACGGCTTCTAGTTTACGTCGTTGGTGTTCTATTTCTTGCTCACGAATTTGTACGCTGTAACCATCAAACTCAGTTAGATTAAGCGAGGGCGCTTCACCATTGGTTTCATAGCGCTTACCGTCAGTAAGGACTAACTGTTGCTCACCATTTTGCGCTTCAATAACAACACCTTGCTCTGCATATACCAAACGGGCTAAGTCACCTTTTTCACTGTCAGGCAGTTGCGCGACGAATACTTTATTGAGTTCTTTGCCGCCATTTTCAATACTGTGAATAAACACCACGGCTTTTTCGTTACCGGTTTGCTGGAAACGCCCTGCCCTAAGCGCCGATAAACCTGCGTCAGCCTTTGCTTGCTCTTTTAATTGATATTCTTGCTCGCTGGCCCACGGCGCAATATACAAAGTAAGTACCGCGGCGAGTAATGCCAATATCACACTAGAGATGAGCGTAATGCGCACCACGTACCACTCACTCACGCCACACGCTTTAAGTACTGTCATTTCACTGTCGGCGTAAATGCGGCTGTAAGCTAAAATAATCCCTAAAAATAAACTCAACGGTAAAATTAATGAGGCTAGTTGTGGTAATTTCAGTGCAATCATGGCGAAAACAAGTTTCGCTGGGATACTGCCCTCGGAGGCATCACCAAGAATTACAACAAACTTTTGCGATAAAAATATTGTCATCAAAGTTAAAAATACGGCGACCTGCGATTTTAAAACCTCAGTGGTCAAGTAACGGAAAATTAGCAATGTTCGCCCCTGTTAAACATGGAATTTCAATATGGTAACAATAAATTGAAAACGAGTTAATTGACTCATTTTAAATGCGTATTAAGCAGATATTATAAGCCATCACTATTAATTATCCTACCTAACATCACGATATAATGTTGCATTAGTAGCCCTTAAGCATATAAAGTTCAAATACACAGTAAGAGTCGAGTAAAATTTACTAATATTAGTGCTAACCCTAAAAATTTAGGTCCAAAGACTAGAAAACACATTTTTAGTCCCAACTTAGTTGCTATAGATGACTCAAAATCAGGAGTGACAATGGAATTCAACGTAAAAAGTGGTAGCCCAGAAAAACAACGCAGTGCATGTATTGTTGTGGGCGTATACGAACCACGCCGGTTATCCCCCATTGGCGAACAACTTGATAAAATCAGCGATGGTTATATCTCTAATTTATTACGCCGTGGCGACCTTGAAGGCAAACCAGGGCAAGTATTACTATTACATCATGTGCCCAATATTTTAAGCGAACGTATTTTGCTTGTTGGTTGTGGCAAAGAGCGCGAACTTGACGATAAACAATACAAACAAATTATTTCAAAAACCATTAACACCTTAAACGAAACAGGCTCAATGGAAGCGGTATGCTTTTTAACTGAGCAACATGTCAAAGGTCGTGATACCTACTGGAAAGTTCGTCAAGCAGTAGAAACAACACAAGATTGTTTATATACGTTTAATCAGCTAAAAAGCAAAAAAGTAGACCCCCGTCGCCCGCTGCGTAAAATGGTATTTAACGTCCCTACTCGCCGCGAACTTACCATAGGTGAAAGTGCCATTGAGCATGGTTTAGCCATTGCAGCAGGCAGTAAGTTGTGTAAAGACGTTGCTAATATGCCGCCTAACATTTGTAACCCGGCGTACCTTGGTGAGCAAGCCAAAGAGCTTGAGGCAAACTTTAACAACATCACTGTTGAGCTAATTGGCGAGGAAAAAATGGCAGAGCTGGGCATGAACTCCTATCTGGCGGTAGGCCGTGGTAGTGATAATGAATCGGTAATGTCAGTTATTAACTACAAAGGTGCAGGCGATGACCAAGCGCCGATTGTGCTCGTTGGTAAAGGCTTAACATTTGATTCAGGCGGTATTTCATTAAAACCCGGCGAAGGTATGGATGAAATGAAATATGATATGGGAGGCGCAGCAGGGGTTATTGGTGCTATGCGCGCGCTTGCTCAAATGCAATTACCTATTAATGTGATTGGTATTTTGGCAGGTTGTGAAAATATGCCAAGCTCAAACGCCTACCGCCCAGGTGATATTTTAACAACCATGTCGGGGCAAACGGTTGAAGTGCTTAATACTGACGCCGAAGGCCGTTTAGTGTTATGTGATGCACTGACCTATGTTGAACGCTTTGAACCTGAAACCGTGATTGACGTAGCCACCTTAACTGGTGCCTGTATTGTGGCACTTGGCGCGCATGCAACTGGGTTATTATCAAATCATAACCCGCTTGCTCATGATTTATTAAAAGCATCAGAGCAAAGTGGCGACCGTGCTTGGCAATTGCCACTTTGGGACGATTACCAAGATCAACTTGAAAGCCCGTTTGCCGACTTTACAAACTTAGGTGGACGCGCTGCAGGGACGATTACCGCTGCGTGTTTTTTATCTAAATTTACCAAAAAGTATAACTGGGCACATTTAGATATTGCAGGGACTGCATGGCGCAGCGGCGCTAAAAAAGGCGCAACAGGTCGCCCTGTGCCAATGCTTACGCAATATTTATTAAACCGAGCTGGCATTAACGAAGCAACTCACGACTAACAAACCTGTAAAAGGCTTTACAGCCCAATGTAGAGTATAAAATAAGGCGCTTTTAAAGCGCCTTATTTATTGGGTATTAATTGAAGCAAACCCCGTTATATGGCAAAATCTGCCTCTTAATTTGTGTATATTTAATAACAGCACAATCAATGTCATGGGAAACCCCGATACAATGAACATCAACGCCCAGTTTTTCATTTTAAAGCAACAAGATGAGTCACAAGCAAAAGCTGACGATCATTTTGCTTTAGCAGCTCAAATAGCTGGGCAACAGTATCGGCTTGGTCAACGCATCTTTATTTTTGTAGATAGCGAAGCAACCGCCAACAGCATTGACGAAACGATTTGGACATTTGATGCCGACAGTTTTGTACCTCATAATTTGCAAGGCGAAGGCCCAAAAGGCGGCGCACCTGTAGAAATAGGCACAACACCGCCTGTTGGTAATCGTAAAGTATTAATTAACTTGGCCAATCACTTACCGGATTTTATTCGTCGGTTTAACCAAGTTTTTGATTTTGTACCCGTAGAGCCCGTCGCCAAACAAGCCGCTCGTGAGCGTTTTAAAAAGCTACGCCAACTCGGTGCCAACATCACCACGCAAGATATTAATTGCTAACGCTCACTGCGTACAAAGCTAACTAACTCATTTAAGTACTTATTTAAGGTTCTGTGTAATGGATAAAACCTACAATCCGCAAGATATTGAACAGTCTCTCTATCAAGACTGGGAACAAAAAGGCTATTTTAAACCATCTGGCCAAGGCACCCCCTATTCGATTATGATCCCGCCGCCAAATGTCACGGGTAGCTTACACATGGGCCACGCGTTTCAAGATACCATTATGGATACCTTAACGCGTTTTAAACGCATGCAAGGTAACAATACATTATGGCAAGTAGGTACTGACCACGCCGGTATTGCCACCCAAATGCTGGTTGAACGTAAACTTGCCGCTGAAGAAGGTAAAACGCGCCACGATTTAGGCCGTGATGCATTTATCGATAAAATTTGGCAGTGGAAAAACCAATCGGGTGGCACTATCACTAAACAACTTCGTCGCCTTGGTGCCTCTGTTGATTGGGATCGCGAACGCTTTACCATGGACGATGGCTTATCTGAAGCCGTTAAAGAAGTGTTTGTACGCCTGCACAAAGAAGACCTAATTTACCGTGGTAAACGTTTAGTAAACTGGGATCCAAAATTACACACCGCAATTTCCGATCTTGAAGTTGAAAACAAAGATAAGCAAGGCCATATGTGGCACTTGCGTTACCCGCTGGCTGATGGCGTTAAAACGCAAAACGGTAAAGATTATATTGTAGTAGCAACCACGCGTCCAGAAACCATGCTAGGTGACTCAGGCGTGGCAGTAAACCCTGATGACGAACGCTACCAAAATCTAGTTGGTAAAGAGATTTTACTGCCGATTGTTAATCGTCGAATTAAGATTGTTGCTGACGAACATGCCGATAAAGACAAAGGCACGGGCTGTGTAAAAATCACCCCTGCGCACGACTTTAACGATAACGAAGTGGGTAAACGTCATCAAATGCCGATGATTAATATCTTCGATAAAGACGCGGCTATTTTAACAAAAGGTGAAACCTACACCTTTGACGGTAAAGAACTTGAATTTGATGCGCCAATCCCTGAGCGTCTGCATGGCCTTGACCGTTTTGACGCACGTAAAGCCATTGTTGCTGAATTTGAAGAGCTAGGGCTACTTGAAAAAATTGAAGATCATGGCCTAACTGTTCCTTATGGCGATCGCTCTGGTGTTGTTATTGAGCCACTGCTGACCGACCAATGGTATGTACGTGTTGCACCACTGGCTGAACCTGCAAAAGACGCGGTTAAAAATGGCGACATTCAATTTGTACCCAAGCAATACGAAAACATGTACTTTTCGTGGATGAACGACATACAAGATTGGTGTATTTCACGCCAGCTTTGGTGGGGGCACCGTATTCCAGCTTGGTACGATAGTGAAGGTAACGTTTACGTTGGCCGTGATGAAAACGAGGTTCGCCGCGATAACAACCTTGCCGATAGCGTAACACTTAGCCAAGACGAAGACGTACTTGATACCTGGTTTTCATCTGCACTTTGGACGTTTTCAACCCAAGGCTGGCCAGAAAATACCGATGATTTAAAAACCTTCCACCCATCAGACGTGTTAGTAACCGGTTTTGATATTATCTTCTTCTGGGTTGCGCGTATGATCATGATGACGTTGCATTTTATAAAAGATGAAAATGGCAAACCACAAGTCCCCTTTAAAACCGTGTATGTTACTGGCCTTATACGTGACGACAACGGCGATAAAATGTCAAAGTCTAAAGGTAACGTACTTGACCCACTAGACATGATTGACGGCATAGGCCTTGAAGAGCTAGTACAAAAACGTACTGGTAACATGATGCAGCCAAAACTTGCCGCTAAAATTGAAAAAGATACCCGCAAAGTATTTGCAAATGGGATTGAAGCCCACGGCACTGACGCACTGCGCTTTACCTTAGCAGCCATGGCATCAACCGGTCGTGATATTAATTGGGATATGAACCGCCTTGAAGGCTACCGTAACTTCTGTAATAAATTATGGAACGCGAGTCGTTACGTATTAATGAACACCGAAGAGCAAGACTGTGGCTTTAACGACAGTGAAAAACAGTATTCATTAGCTGATCGTTGGATTTTAGGCCAATATGAAGCAACCGTTAAAACTTACACCGAGCACCTTGATAACTACCGTTTTGATTTAGCGGCTAATACACTGTACGAATTCACTTGGAACCAATTTTGTGATTGGTACCTAGAGCTAACTAAGCCGGTATTATTTAAAGGCAATGAAGCACAACAGCGCGGTACACGTCATACACTGATTACCGTACTTGAAAGTTTATTACGCTTAATGCACCCAATGATGCCCTACATCACAGAAACGATTTGGCAACGTGTTGCGCCACTTGCAGGGCTTGAAACAGTGGGTACCAGTATTATGGTCCAAGGCTTCCCTGTTTATAACCAAGCCAATGTTGATGCACAAGCAATGGACGATTTAGAGTGGGTTAAGCAGTTTATTTTAGCCATTCGTAATATTCGTGGCGAAATGGATATTAGCCCAAGCAAACCGCTATCGGTATTACTCGCCAATGCATCGAGCGACGATGTGCGCCGAATTAACGAAAATGAATCGTTCTTAGCATCACTGGCTAAGCTTGAAGCGTTTACCCTACTTGAAAATAAAGACGACGCCCCAGCCTGTGCGACCTCTTATGTTGGCAACCTTGAAATTATGATCCCCATGGCGGGCTTAATTGACGTTGAAGCCGAGCTTGCACGTATTAATAAGCAGCTTGAAAAAGCAGAGAAAGGGCTAGCGCAAGTGCAAAACAAACTGGCTAACGAAAAGTTTGTTAACAACGCACCGCCAGCGGTACTGGCTAAAGAAAATGACAAGTTAGCTGAATTCACCGATGCTAAAACCAAGCTACTTGAGCAAAAAGTTAAAATAGCAAGCTTATAATTAAACCGTTACGGATGGCTTATGCTATCCGTAAACATGTAATTTATAAGTATAAAAAAAGCCGCTTACTTCATTTGAAGTAAGCGGCTTTTTTGTGTCTAGGCTCTAGGCAGAATTAGAACGTGTAGTTATACTGAGCACCAATAAGCACTGCATGCCCTTTTGATTCAAAAGACCATTGCTGTGGTAGTGTTTCGCTTTCTACTTTTTCAGTAAAGTTTTGTGTTTTACCACGTAATACACTCACACCTAAATCAACGTTTGAGTTTTGATCAATCGCATAGTTACCACCTAATGAAAACCAGTATCGATCGGTATCAGGAATAGAGATTGACAAATGCGGTTGTGATACTGGCGACTCATCAAGGGCAACACCAGCACGTAACATTAAGTTTTCGCTGAATTGGTAATCAGCACCCATTGAATAACGCATGGCATCAGAGAAGTCTTCGGTTTTTTTAAATGCACTAAACTTATCACCTGTAGGTGCTGTTACTTGTGCTTCTAAAGAATCAAAACTGCTCCAACCTGTCCATAATACGCTGTAGTGAACGCCTAGTTTTTCATCTAACTGATGAGAACCTGAAAACTCAGCAATTGCTGGTAGTGTAATTTCAACTGAGCCAGGTAGTTCAACTTGACCGTTTAACCCACCAGGAATAAATGAAGGTAGCTCATTCGAGTACTCACCTTCAAAAGTAATGTCTGTTTCTGTACGGTAATTAAAACCAAAACGGCTATTTTCATCTAATTGGTACATTAAACCAACGTTTAAGCCGTAGCCCATGTCATCACCTTCAAGGTGAACAGCATCAGCACTTGCAGGAATAGATGCAATAGCAGGGTTTACAGGAGGTACTACGCCAAACTTACGAATAATCTTCGCTTCTGCATAAATTGCATTTAAACCAACACCAAAACTAAACTGCTCTGATACTTTATAAGCAACGCTTGCATTCATATTCACAGTAACAATTTCAGTTTCACCGGCAATTTGGCCTGCTGCGTAATCATCATTAAATTCAGTCGCTAGGCCAAAGTTAGAAAAAGCACCAAAACCAACCGATACTTTATCGTTTACTGGCATAGTGAAATAACCCGCAGGAATAATCGCGCTAGGTGCGATGCTGTCATCATCTAGTACGCTGTTATCTAAACCGTAGGCATTACCTGTCCCTTTAAGGCTAACATCTGGGATTACCGCCATAGCGGCAACGCTGAGTTGTTTTTCTTTAAATAATGTCATTAGTGCAGGGTTACGCGCAACCACAGACGCATCGTCTGCTACAGACGCTTCACCTGCGTATGCACGACCTAAACCAGATACATTTTGCTCAGCAAGTTGAAAAGCGGCTGCAAACGTATCCGCTGAAACTAATGCCAGTGACGCTGCGAGAAGAGTTTTAGTAAATTTCATTGTTGTGTCCTTAACCAAACTACTGTTTGGATAACTATGTGTGTTGTTATTAGAGTTTCAAACCACCGTACCCTACCTTAATTTTTTATAAAAAACTCTACTAAAACGTTAAAAAAGGCCAAAAAACACGTTTTTTAACGACATTTTAACAACTATTTAAAACTCATCGGAGCAGAAGTATGCTATTAGAGTATATACTCTAATGCAATTAATTCTCATTTGCGTTGACTTGAAATGTTTTGCAATCTAAACTGCAGATATAATAACTAAGGGAGAAAACGGTGATTATTTTACTTATTATTACTGGGCTTATTTTTTGCGGTGTGAGCGTTTATTTCTTTTTTAAAGCCAATTATTGTGCATGTACCCAAGCAGGCAACTGTGACAATCCCGTTAATCATTATTGGTTAGCGGCAATAAGCATGGCGCTTATTTCTTTAGGCTTTTGCTGCTTAGCATTACATGCAGAGTTAGGCACACTATTATGGTTAACGTTAATGGGAAATTGTTTTTTAGGCGGGTTTATCGGCGTTAAAACAAATAAAAAGAGCAGATGCAGCAAAGCTAAAGGAGCAAATGCTCTTTTAAAAGCCGAGGTAAATTAATTTTATAGTCGGCAGGTTTTACACTTGCCTGTATTTTTATCTCATTATTATTTAAGCTCAAATCAATATCTTTTGGGGTAACATGGTGGTTATGCTTGGCATTATAAAATAGTTTAACCTTAGGCTTAATAGGGTTGCTGTGATTGCCTTCAAGTACCAAAGCGAGTCGCTCGTTAGTCAGCTTTACAATAGTACCAACAGGATGAACACCTAAACATTTTATAAATAACTGCACTAATTCAGCATCAAATAACTGCTTATTGGCCAGTAAGTAACGCAGGGCATTAATGGGCTCATCACCCTCTTGGTGAGGCCTGTCTGCAGTTAGTGCATCATAAACATCTACAATAGCGATAATACGCGCAGCACGACTCAATTTATCACCACTGACACCACGCGGGTAACCAGAGCCATCAAGACGCTCATGATGATTCACAATCATATCTAACATTAAAGGGGTAATACCCTTTTCACCTTTTAACAACCCTAAACTTTGTGCAACATGCTTTTTTATTGCCGTCATCTCGTTACCCGTAATTTTTCCGGGCTTTGAAAATATACCTTGCGGTAACTTAGCTTGACCTAAATCATGCAGCAATGCCCCCATTGCTAGTTCGTGTACAGCAGATTGTTTGTAACCTAGGTATTTAGCAAACACAGCCGTAAATATGGTGCAATTGATCATATGCCGCCAGTTATAGCTATGTTTATCTTTAATACGAGTCAGAATGGTCATCGCATGCTCGTTACGAAAAACCGAGCTGACTATTTCATTACTTATCTCATCAAGCGCTTTAATATTGACGCTAAAGCCTGAGGTTAAATCACCATAAATATTTTGTAGTTTTCTATTGTGCGCATCGTAACTAACACTGGCTTTTGCAAACTCTTGTCGTAAACTAATTGCTAGCTTAGTTTTTGATGGTTTTAGCTGTTCTTTTTCGGTAGCGACTTGCGGTTTATCTTTTACTTTATATTTAGCGGGGATGGCGACATCACTTTTGGTAAAATCAATGAGAAGCTCAAGCACTCCTTCACTGATCAGACGTTGAATAATTGATTTATCACGAACCAAGCCGCTGGTTTTAATTTTTATGCCATCCACACTCTCCTGCTGCTTAGTAACGCTATTGACGTACATGCCTGGAGTAAGTTCTGATATGGGTAAGGTTATTAGCATAAAAATGAGGGATTCTATAATTAATTAATATATACTTTTAATAGCATTATTTAGCTATAAAAGTCTAGTTTTTGAGTGCTAGATAATAGTAAATGATTAACGCTGATAATCATACGAGTTATTAATAATAAACTTACGTTCGATAGGGTAAAGTAGATTGCTATGGAGCTGATTGTTTAAAAATAGCCGCTAGTTTAACGCAGTAATTGAAGTAAAACTTTAAAAGCAAATGGCGCTCTCGGTAGGGATCGAACCTACAACTTAGCCTCCGGAGGGCCACGTGATATCCATTTCACCACGAGAGCACATTTGTTGCCGCCACATCAACTCGCGATATCAATGCGTCAGCGGTGCAATAATAAAGATATCTTCACCTAAATACCAGCATGATTCGTTTACATGTCTATAATTTAAACTAATCGCTTAACAAAACGTAAAAAAAAGCTATTTATTTATATTATGTAAAAAAACAGTAACGCTTTAGACACATATTATCTATTATTGTCACTGTACGGAACGATTAAACACGAGGAAATAATTATGAAGTTAATGTCAACAGAGCAAGTTGCGGAGTTTTTAGGTGTAAAAGCAGAGCGCGTTAAACGCCTTGTAAGAGAGAGCTTATTAATCGCAAAATCTGAAGATGAAGAGGGTGAACTGCAATTTGACGCTGATGAAGTAGCAAAATACAAAGAACTAGCGGAACGCTTTGGTGGGCTTTAAATACCCATTAATGTTATAAGTTCATCCAGTTGCGCGCGCAATACAACAACTTTTTTGTTTATGGCGCGTCGCTCATACCAACCAATGCATAACGATAAATACACTAGTTGATAGCAGTTAAGTTTATGCATAGATAGATAAAATGACTCTGATACCCTAAGTGCTTGGTAGTGTGTTAGCAAGGCCTGCTTAGCTAAAGTATCTAGCTTAAAACTAACCGCCAGCGCAGCAAGATCAAAATAGACATCATTTTTCTGGGCGTACTCAAAGTCGATTAAATAAACGCCTTGCGAGTTTACCACTATATTTTCTTTCACTAAATCGTTATGGCAAAAGCCAATATCTACAGGCATATCGGCAATACTTTTAAGTGTTCTTTTTATATATTTATCATACTGTTTAAATACCAATAAATGCTCATAGGCTTGTAATTCCTTGGCTATATCCATTGTTTGAGCATCAGTGATATATGTATGTACTTTAACCAGTTTAGTAAGTAAAGGAGTAGCCAAATAAGACAGTGCAACCTCGCCCTCGATGTAATTAAAGGCAGCCCGCTTATTTTTCTCATCCAGCCAAATGGGTGTAGGGCAAACTTGTTGCTTGCTAAGTTGATATTGAGCACACAACCCTGTTTTTGGCCAAGAGGTTTTATAACACTTTAATAAATAAGATTGAAAATTAGTTCGTATTAAAAAGTTATCGTTACTTAAGCCGTTAACTAAGTACTGGGTTGATATTATTGTCTCTGGTGCTAAAAACGCATTGCAAATATTTACTAGCTGAGGATGTTGGTTCATAAACTACAATTGTGCCATTGGTTTAGCTTGGCTTTGCTCATATTCTTGGTACCAGGTTTTAAATCCCCAGGCTGCCATAACGGTATAAAATATAAAAAGCACCAATGTTGGGTAATAGCCCTTTTCGTAATACAAATACATAGATGCTGCATCAATCACAATCCAATACAGCCAATTTTCAAGTACTTTTTTAGCCACCAAGTAAGTGGTTACTACCGCAAAGCAAGTAGTAAAGCTATCAAGGTACGCAAAATCTGCATGCGTATAGTTTTGCATTACATAACCAATTGCTAATGAGGCTAACGTAGTTAATACAATTAAAATAACGTGTTGGTTTACCGGCCAAGATGTAATTAATCGCTGTGCTTGACTCGCTTTACCTTTACGCCATACAAGCCAACCAAACACCGCCATATACATATAATAAAAGTTGAGTAGTGACTCCATTAATAACGCGCCATTCCAATACATAATGGTATAAATAAGCGTACTAAAAAATGCCGCGGGCCAGCACCATAAACTTTCTTTTATGGCCAGTAATAAATACGCCATCGACAAAGCAACCGCAATATATTCCCAATGCGACATGGCAGTAAAACCACTGAGTATTTGCGTTATAAAATCTATCATTACAGAACGACCGTGTTTATTAAGGGATTATTTAGGAGATAAATCGCCCGAGATAAATTTACACACAAATATCGCTTTACCAAATTGCTCGTACGAGTGTTTAATTTCTGTGCTGATCACTTGCATTACTAAATCGTAATCACCAAATATTTGGGTAGACATGGTATTAGTAATTACTTTAAGTTCTTCATAAGCATTAATTCTGTCGATAAATCCTTTAATAAAAGGGATATAATCTTGATGGAGCGGATATTTACTGATCTCTACTGATAATTTCATTTTAAACTCACCTTTTTAATTATTTGATTTCAACTAATCATTCAACGCAGCTTAAATACAGTGTAAAATTACACTCACACTCAATTTAACTGAGCTTATTATGGCACGCAGAATTACCTACACTTTTAAAAACCAACCGCGCGAGATTAACTTCGCTAAAGACAAATATCACGATATGTATCAAGCTATTGCGGCTGCCGAAGGCATCGATTTAACTAATTACTTAAACATGGTACGCCAAATAGAAATGACCTCTAAGGGCTCATCGGCTGTACGTAACTTTCGTGATCAAGAATTTGCGCGTATGGGCTTTAGCGATATTTATTTTATAAAAGAATAACCATACCGATTAAATTAGCATCACACTCATTGTAACAACTATAAAGTTAATCCGTATTTTAAAAATAAATATTAGCGCTGATACTCATAACTTACGCGCGGTGTAATATTACATAATAACTCGTAAGATATAGTATCAGCACATTGTGCAATCTCTTCTACTGGTAACTCTGGCCCCCACATAATGACTTCATCACCGACTTGCACATTATGCGAATTATTACCTATATCAATAGTGATCATATCCATGGCGACACTGCCGACAATGCCATAGCGATGATTATCGATTATTACTGGCGTGCCCTCTTTTGCATGACGCGGATAACCATCACCATAACCCATTGCAACCACTGCCAATACTGTGGGTTTATCACTTTGCCAACGCCCACCATAACCCACCTGCTCATAAGCCGCTACATTACGAATAGCTATGACTTTGGTTGTTAAACGCATCACAGGCTTTAATTGGTGGTCTTTACCTATATGTTCGGCCATAGGTGAAACACCATAAAGCATAAGCCCAGGTCTGACCCAATCACCATGGCTTTTCGGCCATGCAAGAATCCCCGCAGAGTTCGATAAGCAATGCGCTTGCTCAATACCCTGCGTTAAATTATCGAATAAGGCAATTTGCTGCATCGTTTTTGTGTTTTTTACATCATCGGCACACGAAAAATGAGTCATTAAGTTTATTTTATTTTGTGCATTCGGGGTCGCTTTTAGCCGCTGATAAAACCAATCAAATTGTTCAGGCGCGATCCCTAATCGATGCATGCCGGTATTTATTTTTAGCCAGCAATTGAGTGGAGCATCCAGCTGTGCACTTTCGAGCATTTTCAGCTGAGTTTCATCGTGAATAATGGTTTGAAAATTATTTGCCAGTAAAATTGCCAAATCATCTTGATGAAAAAATCCCTCAAGCAGCACTATTGGTTTAGTCAAGCCACCAGCTCGCAATGCTAACGCTTCGTCAATACGCGCAACAGCAAATGCATCAGCGTCATTTAAGTGCTGCGCAATGGTCACTAAACCGTGGCCATAAGCGTTTGCTTTTAGTACTGCCATCACCTTGCTGTTAGGGGCAAAGCGTTTTACTTGTGCTAAATTATGCTCAAGTGCAGTTAAGTTAATTTCTGCCGTGGCTAAACGCATTAGTAATCATCATCTACAGCAGGCCCCGCGTAATTATCAAAGCGAGAATATTGACCTTGGAAGGTTAAACGTACTTTACCAATCGGACCGTTACGCTGCTTACCTATTATAATTTCTGCCACGCCTTTATCGGCACTGTCTTCGTTATAGACTTCATCACGATAAATAAACATGATTAAATCGGCATCTTGCTCAATAGAGCCCGATTCACGTAAATCTGAGTTAATTGGGCGCTTATCGGCACGTTGTTCAAGCGTACGGTTAAGCTGCGATAGGGCAACAACCGGACATTGTAATTCTTTTGCTAATGCTTTGAGTGAGCGGGAAATTTCGGCAATTTCTAAGGTACGGTTATCTGACAAGCTAGGTACACGCATTAATTGCAAATAATCGACCATGATCATACTAATACCGCCATGATCGCGGGCAATACGACGCGCACGTGAACGTACATCAGTGGGGGTTAAGCCAGATGCATCATCCACATACATTTTACCTTTTTCCATGAGCAGCCCCATGGTTGATGAAAGACGCGCCCAGTCATCGTCATCTAACTGACCGGTACGTACTTTAGTTTGGTTAATACGACCAAGGGATGCCAGCATCCTCATCATTATTTGTTCTGAGGGCATTTCTAATGAGTAAATAAGTACAGGCTTATCTTGTGTCATTGCGGCATGCTCTGCAAGGTTCATTGCAAACGTGGTTTTACCCATCGACGGACGCGCAGCGACAATAATTAAGTCAGAAGGCTGCAAGCCTGTGGTCATTTTATCTAAATCGGCGTAACCGGTACTTACCCCTGTAACACCATCTTGTGGTGATTGATAAAGCTCTTCGATTTTATCAACCGTTCTTTCGAGGATATTATGGATGCTTTGCGGACCATCACTACTTTTTGTGCGCTGCTCTGCAATTTTAAATACTTTACTTTCGGCAAAATCGAGTAAATCGTGACTGGTGCGCCCTTCAGGATTAAAGCCCGCCTCAGCAATTTCATTAGCAACGCCAATCATTTCTCGTACTACTGCACGCTCGCGCACGATACTGGCGTAAGCGTCAATGTTGGCAGCACTGGGGGTATTTTTAGCGATTTCAGCTAAATAGGCAAAGCCACCAATGCCTGAAAGCTTATTATTTTTTTCTAAACTTTCAGAAATAGTGATTAAATCTATCGGATCGCCAATTTCAGCAAGTGTGGTCATCGCCTCAAAAATAAGCTTATGAGTGCGGGTATAAAAATCCTGTGCTACAACCAGTTCAGCAACGCGATCAAATGCTTGGTTATCAAGCATTAAACCACCTAAAACAGATTGTTCAGCTTCTATTGAATGGGGAGGAACTTTAAGAGTATCGACTTGCTTATCTGGTTTGGCCATAACTTCACAGTACTAAAATTTAATGGCTCTATTCTATCGACTTGACGAGGCTGTGCAAATAGCAAAGCAGGAAATCTTTTCCTGCTTTTTGTAACTTAAATTAAAATGAGTGATTATTGACTCTTAAGCGCTATGTTACCGCTAATTGTATTAATTTCTACATTGGCATCATGAGCATTGACTGTAAATTTAACCCCACTTGCTGGACCGTATTTAGCTTTTTGCACTTTATCGTTGGTAAGGGTGTTTACAATTTTACCACCCGCATGCGCTTCGACCTCAAATTGAGCAGATAAATCAGCAGGAAAATAAAACTCAGCATTGCCACTTACTGATTCAAAACTCACATCAGCGGCACTTAAAAGGCGGTTAATACGCACTGCAGCTTCGCCATTGACGGTACTTATTTGCAACTCTTTAATGGCATCAAGAGTAAGGTCTATCCCACCATTTACATTTTCTAAGCGAATATTGTCAGCCATTGAATTTGATTTTATATCGCCATTTACCGCATTAAAACCAATTTCCCCGCTAGATTGTTGATCGTCAATCGACCCATTTACAGTCTCATACTGAACTTTGCCATTAAGATTTTTTGCCTTAATGTTACCGTTAACACTAGTAAGGCGAATATCACCGGTTAAATCATTTACTGTAATGGCACCATTGACCACATCAATTTGAGTGCCTTTTTGCAATTTATTAGCGGTTACTGATGCATTAACACCGACAAATTCCAATGCACTGCTTTCTGGCATAAAAATGGTTAGTGTTGAGCCATTATTATTATTATCCCAATTTGAAAGCTCAGGCATTTTTACAATAAACTGGGTTTTATTGTCCTGTGTTTTTAGCGTATAGCCTTGGGCTTTATCATCAAGCTCACCGCTCACTTTAAACTGATTTTGATTCCAGCCAGTTATTTTAATATCACCACGCTGGTTTTCAATATGGATAACGCCGCTATTTGGCACTTCAATTTGTTGATCTATTTTTTCACCCGCTAATACCGCCATAGGCCATAAAGCGATCCCTACTATTATTGCTTTCATTTATCTTCTCCTAAATATGTTGCCAACGCGGTGCATGCACCTTGTTAATTAAATCGAGTTGTTGTTTATATACTTGCGCTAACATAGAAAATAGCGCTTGGTTTTGGGGCTGACTTTTAAGTGCTTGTTTTATAGCTTGTTCAGCCTCTTCAAGCTCTTGTAGTTGCACCTGCCAATTATCAGTAAGTGCGCTTTTATCTTTGTATTGAACGAGTAATTGTTGTTTTTGCTGTGCAAACTGCTCGCTCATCCGTGTTATTTGTTGCTGCTTTGGAGTCACAATAAACAGCTGCGCCATGACTAATGCTATCACTGCAAACCCAGCCATTACTGAAAGTTTAGGCCATAGTGAAGCGCGAGCTTGAACTGGATGATGCGTATTTATAATCGCCTTTTCAATGCCAGTCCATAAATCTTTTTGTGGGGTTATCTCCTTATCCAAAGTGTGGAGTGACTCGTTTAAATAAGTATCAAAATTAAGTTTATTCATTTTCATACCACTGCTTTAATAACTGCTTAGCGCGATGATATTGCGCCTTGCTTGAACCTACAGCCATGCCCAATTTTTCTGCTATTTCTTGATGCCTGTAACCCTCAATAGCAAATAAAATAAACACTATACGTGCTCGCTCAGGCAGCCGAATAATTAGCTTGTCTAAATCATTTAAACCATGGCAATCTTTAGCTGACTGCTCATCCATACCACTTTGTTCAATACTAATTACTTTTTGTAACCAGCTTTTTTGCTTACGCAGATAATCTATAGCTGTATTACTTGTAACACTGTAAAGCCAAGTAGAAAATTGAGCGCGCTCATCAAATTGCGCTATTTTATGCCAAACCTGCACAAATACCTCTTGAGTAGTATCTTGAGCATACTCTTCATCCGCAAGTAATCGAAGGCACAAACCATAAACCCTTTTAACATGCCGCGTATACAGCTCGTTAAATGCGTGTTGATCACCTTTTTTTACTTTAGCTATTAACGTTTTTTCACTTCGTTGTAAAAAAACCTGTTGCGCATCAATCAACATCGCTGATGTTGTACCTTTATAATTATTATTCTCAAATGAGTATACCCAAACACCCAGAAAATACGATCTTTGAGAATTTTAAGTTTCTTGGCTAATTAGACGTAATATGTAACTGAAAGGTTTAAATGAAATAAAAATATTTTTACAAAAAAGCTAAACTAGTTTTTACTTTATTGAGTTAAAAACTAGGCTTGTTGGGCTCTTCATTAATGTTCTCTGGTACTTTGTAAAACCAACCAAGAAAAGCAATACGGCTAGGTGATGCCAGCTCACCACCATTTTGTGCATTTAGTAAACCCGCATCAAAATGAATATTACCAGCGCCTGTGACGATTATTTCAGAGCCTCGCACAGTGCCAAATAACTCACCACTTGCGGCTAACTCAACTTTTGTTAAAGGTGCATAAATTGCGGCATACATGCGCGAAGCTCCATTTAAAATCACGCCGTCAGTACCCGTAAACGAGGTATAAAATGATAACGATGGGTGGCCACTTAGGGTTAACCCCTCTTGCTCGGTTATAATACGTGCCCCTGCGCCTACATTTATCTTACCTGTTGTTAATATGGTTAAGCTACTGTCTTTTTTTATTGTTAATTTAGCAGCGCCTGTCATTTTAAAATCGCCATCAATAACCATAATGACATCCCCACCCGCTATTTCCATTTCCCCGTTGCTACTAAGTGTTACACCACTAAGCGAGTATATATACTCTTTATTCGATACTGTATTTAAATGATTTTGAGAGCGGCTACTAAATGAAAAAACATCGCCAAGAGTTGGAGTTAACGTGCCATTACCATTTGCGGTATACACTCCTTGTTTCGTAGTCAGTTTATAGGCTTGAGTTGCATCAACCTCCAACAACGATAAAAATGCTTGATCTTTAATTAAGTCACTTACTTTACTGGGTAAACTTATCGGATCGCAACTTGCCCCTAACAACGCAGTATTACTTGTTAAAGACTCTGCACTTGCTATGGCCACAGGATCAACGTGTGGATTAACATTAAAGCGCGGTTCACTGTAAAAATCGCCATTTTGTTGGTGATTATTTATATTTTTAAAATCGCCTAGTCCACCATATTGAATATCTAAGCCATTAGCAGTATTATTTTCAATTAGCGCACCCGAATCCATTTCTGCATTACCATTAGCGCGGACGACACCCAAAACACGCCCGCCTTTATGCTTATAATTGCCTTGTGTATAAACACTCCCTTGAACACGAACACCACCGCCTGCAGAAATATCGACCCCACCGTTAGCGTATATATTGCCTTCCACTGGGGAGGAGCCAATCAAGTAAACAATTCCTGATGCTCGAACATCACCTTTAATAGGTGAATGACCACTTAGTGTTACATCAGCATCACTATCAACGGTTGAAACATCGCCTTGGTTAGACTTAGTCTCTTCATATGTACCTTTACTTGAATCGTAACTGTCTATAGTACCACTGCCGGATAACGTGACCCCTTTACAACCAACTAATGCATTATTAAACGTTGAGCTAGCCATACCGGGGATCAATTTATAACGCGCAACTAAATTACTTTGTGCATCACCGTCATAACGCTGCCCCACACTAATTATTTCAAGTTCGTTAGCGGCATTTTTTAAAACACGTGCAGTGTATTTAGCATCGCTACCAATCACACCATACCCTGATGCATTACCAGCTGCGTTAATTAGCCCATCTATATCTAGTGCGCTATTTGCAGCTAAAGCTTGCTGTAATAATTTGGTCTCTGCAAACACACCTTTTTCTGCAAGCAAACGGCTATTCATTTTCTTTTGAAAATTGCCACTTAAACGCTCTTGCACAATGTTTTCGCGTAAAGAACTAAGTACAATTAAACTTGCCATACTGGTTAAAATAAGAACCGTTACCAGAGTAAATCCACACTGCTGTTTAGCCATTACACTTCACCCAATGCATTATTTAAAATAACATTAGAGACGGCAACATCTATTACTAATCCTGCTGCAAACGGCTCAGGTAAATGCTGTGGTTTTATCTTAATCGACACTAAATTGTTATTAATACTAAAATTTAATCCCTTAACGCCAGTTAATAATCTTTGAGGGGAATTATTGCCCAAAGCACAAATTAAATTGTTATCATCAAGATAATATATTTCATTTATCTCGTTGGTTGTCAGCTCACCGGTGCAACTAATAACCCCAGCAGGCTGCTTAATAGTGAGCCTAAGTTTGTCTTCGCTCAGTGTTGGTAATTCTGGTGTTTGTTTTAGGCTACGGGTAAATACTTTGCTGGTATAGCGAATGACTTCTTGTGCGTTTTCTAGCTCTTTGCTAACTAAAATGGTGCTTTTAATTGCCGAGTAAGACATGCTCACACCCGCCAATAAAAATGCGCCTGCGGCTAACGCGACCATGAGTTCAACCAAGGTATAACCTTGTATATTAAAACGAATATTCATAAAACACAGCCAGGAAGTTCAGGGAAGCTGGCGTTAATCGACACTTGATTTTCAGCATCATCTGTCATGCGCTCATCCACCCAGGCAATTGAAATTTGCATTTCATGATCATAAGTGGCAGGTAATATAAGCGAGTAATCTTTTATTTGTGGGGATAATGCATCTTTAAAATTAGCGTCACTTAACAGTATTGGCATTGTTTGTAATTGGCACAAATGCGGCCATAATCGCTCCAGTGTGTTTTGTGCTTGCACTAGGGACACAGTGTAATTAAAACTATTACCAGCAAACTGAAGTGATTTAAGTTGTGCTGCAGCAAGCCCTAGTAAAGCAATACCTGCAATCACCACAGAAAGCATTACCTCTAACAATGAAAATCCTTTTTGTTCGTTTATCATACACATCCTTGTGATTCTTCAGCCAGCCAATTTTGGCCGCTTTTTAATATACATAAGTAGTAGTTTATCGTATTGCTATTGCTGCTCTTAACTAATATTTGATGCGCTGCTGATACCTCACCACTTGGCCAAAGAGTTAAATTAACAAGTTGCGCACTGACATTTTGATATGCAATAGCAAACGTTTTTAACTCGGTATCAACACCATCAATAATCGCTTTTACTTGCCATTGTGAGTCATTAATAATTAGTTTTGTTTGTTGGTTACGCTTAACAGCCTCACTGCGTGCGAATTTATACACACTATTGAGTTGATTCGCGGTAGTTACTACTCGCTCTTGCATAATTTGCTGGCTAAATGAAGGAAAAGCAATCACTGCCATTATGCTAATAATACCCAGCACAATCACAAGCTCTATGAGTGTAAACCCTATATTTTTAGCCATTTATTAATTCCAACAATTATCTGAGTTGGCAGAATGTGTTCCGTTATGAGTTATCGTTAATACCCCGCAACGATCGCTCACTTGTGCAGAGCCACGCTTTGGCGTTGCCTGTAACATAAAAGCTCTGTGTATAAATTCGGCACTCGCACTAACACCAGACATTGGTTTTGAAGGCGTGTATGTAAAAGCATAGTAAGGCGTATCAGGTGTACTAAATTTACTTGAAGCAGGATAGCCCCCATTACGCGAATAAATCCTCTCTAAAGATGCGCCATACTGCAGCATAATATGCTGAATATCAGCACGTCGACTGTGCTGCATATGCGCTGTGTATGAGGGTAAAGCTACGCTGTATAATATTCCTAATATTACGACAACAATTAAAATTTCTAATAGTGTAAAGCCTTTTTCATTCCATGATTTCGCATTACTTTGCTCTTGCACGTTGAGTAACCTTTTTAATGTCTAGTAAATACAAATCAATTTGACAACGCTGTCATTGACTAAAAATTTACCACAAGTCTACGCAAAATCAAAGGCTTTGACTGTAATAAGAATTAATGTTTTTTGATACTAATCAACTTTTTAGGCTTTGGTATTTGTTCAAATAATATAAAAATAAATATCGCACATAAAAAAACCGCGCTAAAAGCGCGGTTTTTTCTTAATTTTAAAAAATTAAGCTTCAGCAATAACGATAACTTTAATAGTTGCCGTTACTTCTGAGTGTACTGAGATTGCAACATCAAACTCGCCAGTCTCACGGATAGTACCTAGAGGTAAACGAACTTCTGATTTTGAAACTTCAAGACCCACAGCTGAAATAGCATCAGCAATGTCACGAGTACCAATTGAACCGAATAACTTACCTTCGTCACCAGCTTTAGATACTAAAGTAACCTCTGCTAATGCTTCTAGTTTTTCAGCGCGCGCTTGTGCAGCAGTTAACTGATCAGCAATTTTAGCTTCTAGTTCTGCACGACGTGCGTCAAACGTTTCAATGTTTGCTTTAGTTGCAGGAACTGCCTTACCTTGCGGGAAAAGGAAGTTACGTGCGAAGCCAGATTTAACTACAACCTGGTCACCTAGGCCACCTAGGTTAGCGATCTTATCTAGTAGAATAACTTGCATGTTTCTACACCTTTTAAAAACGTGTTAATCCGCTGCTTACTTATGTAAGTCAGTGTATGGAAGAAGGGCTAAGTAGCGAGCACGCTTAATAGCAGTTGCTAGCTGGCGCTGATATTTAGCGCTAGTACCTGTAATACGGCTAGGTACGATTTTGCCACTTTCTGTAACATAGTTTCTAAGAGTAGCTAGATCTTTGTAATCGATTTGTTGTACGCCTTCCGCTTTAAAGCGGCAGAACTTACGACGTCTGAAATAACGTGCCATGAGATTAATTCCTCAAATAATTCTTTCTATATGCTGAGCATGCAAAACCAACTGGCTAAGGCCGTTACGACCTTCGTGGCGATTTAAAAAACCACTCACTTGCAATGCCTGCCCAACGTGCAAATGTTGAGTCTGTTGTTGCATTTGCTTACCACTGGCGACCACCTGAAGCCTGACATAACTATTACGGTTAAGATCTGCTTCAACTTGCATTGATTTATGTTCTACAACAAAAATACAATGCGGTATGCCCGCGGGGCTTTGGCTAAACTTGGGTGTTTTACAAACAACCCCCGATATAACCAGCTGATTTGTATATGGGCTAACCATTATAGTAACTGCTGATTACGTGCCATGCTAGGACTCAAAACAATTAAGCAGCTGGTGCTTCTTTCTTCTCTTCTCTTACAAGAGGAGACGCTTCAGTTACCGCGTTTTTAGTACGCATAACTAAGTTACGAAGCACTGCATCGTTGTAGCGGAAAGTAGTTTCTAGCTCGCTGATTACTTCAGTAGGTGCTTCAACGTTCATAAGAACATAATGAGCTTTATGAAGCTTGTTGATTGGGTAAGCCAATTGACGACGGCCCCAGTCTTCAAGACGGTGGATAGTACCACCCGCTTCAGTGATAGAACCAGTATAACGTTCGATCATACCAGATACTTGCTCACTCTGATCAGGGTGAACCATGAATACGATTTCGTAATGACGCATGGATATTCCTTACGGTTAATAGAGCCTTTTACCGTTTCGGCCGGTCGGTTTAAGGCAAGGAATTAATAGTTTAAAAGCCGAAATGAGCGCGCATTTTACGCTTAGTAGGATAATTAAGCAAGCAGGTTTTTTAAGCTTTGATAGATAGGGTATCGGGTTTCGGGTTTCGGGTTTCGGGTTTCGGGTTTCGGGTTTCGGGTTTCGGGTTTCGGGTTTCGGGTTTCGGGAATAGATTACTGAACGATCCCTTGATATCAACAAATAAAATAAAAATAAGTGTTTAATATTTTCGATGTAGACGCTGAGCTTGCTCGCGTGAAAAGCGTAGCTTTTAAAGTCTATAAACAAAAAAACCGACGTTTAAACTAAACATCGGTTTTTCTTTGCTGAAAGCTGACAGCTAAAAACTAATCGCTTGTCTTTATCACTTTCCTATCGCTTCTTTGGCGAACAGGTGTTTTATTGGCCCAAGGTTATCAACTAATGAAAGCCCTACTCCACGAATCAGTTTTTTAACTGGGTTTGCGCCTTCAAATAGCTCTTTTAGCCCTTGCATCATGGCGATGTGTTTTTGTGCGTCGAGCTTGCGGGTACGCTCGTAATCACGCAGTGTGCGAGTACTTGCAAATTCTTCTGCGTCTTTGCTTAAAAGCTCAATTAAATAAGCAGCATCTTTTAGTCCAAGGTTCATGCCAAGCCCTGCCAGCGGATGAATAGTATGTGCTGCATCGCCCATTAATACCACCTTGCCATTTATCCATTGTTGGGCGTAACGCATTTTAAGTGGGAACGCGACGCGCTTACTTTGCACTTCGCATAAACCGCATTGGCCATCTATTGCAGCCATCACCGCTTTATTAAAGCTGTTATTGTCCATCGCAAGGAGTTCATCGCAATGATTTGGGCTAGTAGACCATACAATTGAATGCGTATGCTCATCGCTCAATGGTAAAAATGCCAGCGGCCCTGTGGGTAAAAATACTTGGCGTGCGGTATTTGCGTGCGGCTCTTTAGTTTTAACTGTTGCTACCAGTGCATGGTGATCGTAGTCTTTAAAGCTCAGCGCCATATTAAACTGCTTACGAATCGCGGAGTTTGCGCCATCTGCTGCCACCAGCAGTTTAGCAATAATAGGCTCACCTGTTTTTAAATTAATAAACACGTCAGACTCACTTTGGTGTATTTGCTGATACTCGGTATCAAACATGAGTGTGGCACTACTTTGCTGCTCAAGCTCTTTTATAAGCGCAAAGCGAATAATATCGTTTTCAACTATGTGGCCTAAATGTTCAAGTTCTAGTTGTTCGTTATTAAAGGCGATTTTTCCAAAGCTATCAGCATCGCGAACATCCATATGCGTATACGCACAAGCGCGCTCAGCTATTATGTGTGGCCATGCATTTAACTGCTCAAGTAAGGTTTGACTGGCAATACTGAGTGCGCTTACACGTAAACTATAATCATCACTTGGGGGCGCTTGTTTTGGTGCTGCATCTAACACAATCACGCTAATATTTGCTTTAGCAAGCCCTAGCGCCAGCGTTAAACCTACGCAGCCACCACCCACTATACAAACCTGTACTTGTTTCATAAACGTGTACCTTGTTTAACTTGCCCCATTAACTGTTTTGCTAATGGGGCTTTTAATGCGGGGAATAAATCCATCGAAAATAACCCAATACTGCGACCAAGCGCCAATACCCGTGATGAGTTTGAAAACAGCCGAACCAGAGCATCGGTCAATGTCATTACGGTTTGTATATCATCACTGCGCTTAATTGAATATTGACGGGTAAAAGTATAACTGCCTAAATCATGTTCACTGTTTGCAATTAAGTCGCTTAGCACTTGTACGTCACGCAAACCTAAATTAAAGCCTTGCCCTGCAATAGGGTGAATGGCATGCGCCGCATTGCCTATAATCACAGTTCGGTGCGTCGTTAACGACTCTACTTGCCCGTAAAGCAGTGGATAACTGGCGCGCATGCCAACTTTAATAAATTGCCCGGCACGATAACCAAAGGCTGTTTGCAGTGCAGTTAAAAAGTCTGACTCACTCAATGCCATATGCTGCTCAATCTGCTCTTGGCGCATACACCATACCAACGAATAACGGTTATTACTCATAGGTAATAAAGCCATTGGGCCATTTTGAGTAAAACGCTCAAACGCATGATGGTTGTGCCCACCAGCCACTTCTATATTGGCAATAATCGCGCCTTGCTCATAAGGCTGGGTATTAAAACCCAAACCTAGTAAGTTGCGAGTTGCCGATTGTGCACCATCAGCAATCACTAACAACTTAGCACTGAGTTTTTCATTGCTTTGCAATGTAAGTTCATTACCATCGGCGTTTTGTTTTATCGCCGTTACGCTATCAGGGCAAAAAAGCGATATATTTGATTGCGTTAAATGCTGATGCAGCGCTCGGCCAAATGGGTTTACTTCAACCACGTACCCTAGTGAGGGTTTAGCAAACTCATCACACTGTATATGGGTTTTACCAACATGCCCTTTATCAGAAACACTCACTTTTCTTATTGCAGTGGCATAAAAAGCATGTGCTTCAAATAAATTGAAGTTTTGTAAATACTCCACTGATTGCTGTGCAAGCGCTATGCTTCTGTCATCAAAACTTGGGTGGTAATCGGTGGTTACTTGATTTGCTTCAACCACGGCTATATTTAGGTTAGAATTTTTTTTACTTAAACTCAGGGCACAACTTGCACCGACTAAACCACCACCAATCACTACAATATCAAACTGCTTAGCCACTTTTATCTCCAAGCTTATGGGTTTTTAGCGCTTTGCATCAACGCTTCTATCTCGCTAATTGTTTTAGGCACAGTAATCGTTAAATTGTCGTGGCCCGATTCAGTAACGAGCAGGTTATCTTCAATACGAATACCTATGCCTTGATATTTTTTAGGTGCGTTTGAGTCTTTACTAATATAAAGCCCAGGTTCAATGGTCAGTACCATACCAGGCTCAAATGCACGTTCTTCATTATTTACTCGGTAATCGCCTACATCGTGAACATCAAGTCCTAACCAGTGCCCAATACCATGCATGTAATAGTCTTTACAGGCTCCTTGCGCCATCAGCTCATTAAAGTCACCGGTTAAAATACCTAAATCGAGTAACCCTTGAGTCAGCACTTGCATGGCTAATTTATTAGCCTGCGATAAGTAGCCACCGGGCTTTACTTGGCTAAATGCCACTTCTTGCGCTTTGAGGACAATAGTATAAAGCGCAGCTTGCTCGGTACTAAATTTACCATTAACGGGAAAAGTACGAGTAATATCAGCCGCGTAACCTTGCAGCTCACAACCTGAATCTATCAGTACTAGGTCGCCATTGTTTAATACGTCACTATTTTGGGTGTAATGTAAAATAGTGGCGTTATCGCCACTGCCCACAATGGTGCCGTAAGCAGCATGTGGCGCAGCATTCATTGCATAATGGTGATGTAGCTCTGCTGCTAATTGAAACTCGCTGGCACCTGAATGAGAAAAGCGCATGGCGCGGATATGCGCCTGGGCACTTATCTCACAGCCTTTACGCATAACATTAATTTCGCTTGGCGATTTAAATAAACGCATTTCATGCAATAACGGGCGTATATCTTTAATGGTATTTGGTGCGTTATTGCCTTTTTTAGGTGCACAGCGCAGTGAATTTAATAACGAAAACACTATGCCATCAAATGCAGGGCACGCGCCTTGAGCAAAATAAAGTGTATCTTGGGCGTTTAACATATCAAATAGCCCATCATTTAGCTTACTTAACGGGTAAGCCTCATCTAATAAGTAGTCACTTTTTGCTTTATCAAAACCAACTCGGCGACCGTGCCAAATTTCAGCGAGCTTATCTTTATCAAGGCAAAATAACGTACTGGGTAAATCGCTATTTTTGCATAACACCAACACGGCATCGGGCTCATTAAATCCGGTTAAGTAAAAAAAGTCACTGTCTTGTCTAAAAGCGTATTCTGTATCACGGCTTCGCGTTACTTCGCTTGCAGCAGGAATAAGCGCAATGCTGTTATTATCCATTTTTGCAAGTAAACGTTCTCGACGCGCTTTAAACTCTGACTTTTGTATTTCTACCATTAATAACTAACCCATTACCTATGTTGTGTTGCTAAATTAATGCAGTGTTTTTTTGTTGCTTTGTGGGTTTTGCTCTTTACCTAGTTCAGCAAAGCACAGCAGCGCCGATACACGTACGTACTCAATCACTTCATGGAGAGCTTGACTGTCTTCCTCGGTTTCTTCAAATGTGGTGTCAAGACGCGTAATTTCGCTAAAGTCACTGATCACTTCTTTTACATCTGCCGACAGCTTACCGTAGTCTTTTTGCTTTAAGCCAAAGCCCAACATAAACCCTGCTACCCATGATACGAGCCCATTAGCTTGATCGATGAGTGTTTCATCATCACTGGGTAAAAACAAATCAAATTGAAACTCTTCATTATTAAAGCTCTCAACAACTTGTTGATAAACTTGGCCAAAAAACTGTTTTAAATCGTTACTAAACGACTCGCCATCATTGAATACATCGCTTAGTAAACCTAAGTATTCTTTATCGTCAATACTTAGCCCACAAGCAAGTAAGCCACTAATAACGCCGTGCGCCTCAGCGGGTGATACAAATATTTCGTTTTTTTCTAAAAGAAGTTGGGCTTTTTCATAATCCGGTAGGCTATTCATAATGGTGTCTTCGCTTTGCTAATTAAGGCAATGCTACCACTGGATAAAAAGCAACTCCAATAAATTCTATGACTGAGGTCAAAAGCAAGCTATTGAAAAAGTTATTCACGCTCAAAAGGTAACCTCAAAAGTAAATACAGAATTAAATTTGTAGGAAAACTGAGCAAGCAGTTTAATTTTTTACGTTTGGGGTTTAAGAAATAGAATATGTCTTATATACTTAATTTGTTCCCTGGGGTGCAGGAACTTGATTAAGTCCCTGAGCCGATAAATTTTATACTAGGATTTCTGTTCGTCTACTATTGTGCAAGCTTGGCATGTACCGAGAAGCCTACGGTAAACCGCAGATTTCCGCCCTGAAACCTAAAGGTTTCAGGACTGACATCGAGCACCGCATGCTCGGGGAACACTTTCTTTTAAACCTAGGTTCTAGGTTCTCAAGCATTTATTTATAACTAAATTTATCCTTACTTTTTCTCTTTAAATATATCGAACTGCGTTTCCACAGCCCGATTTTTAATTTTATTCCTCGCGCCTAATCGCTTTTAAATCTTTGCCTTTCTAATATCTAACACTTATTTAAACCAGCCTTGAAATCGCTCCATCAACATATAATTAACAGGCACTAGCAACAAGGTTATAAAAGTAGCAAATATAATTCCAAAGCCTAGACTAACCGCCATAGGAATTAAAAATTGCGCTTGAGTGGCCTTTTCAAATAATAACGGCATTAGCCCAATAAAGGTGGTTAAACTCGTTAACATAACGGGGCGAAAACGCGCAACACCAGCGATTTTAACTGCTTCCAATAGTTCAAGCCCTTCACTGCGCTTTTTATTAATAAAATCAACCAATACTAACGAGTCATTCACAACTACCCCAATTAACGCCAGCATGCCTAGCAAGCTCATAATGGTAAGCTCCATTGCCATGATCCAATGCCCGATAACCGCGCCTATCATGCCAAACGGAATAATGCTCATTACCACAAGTGGTTGCAAGTATGATTTAAACGGAATGGCAAGTAGCCCATAAATTACAAAGAATACAAATATCATACCCCATAATAACGAACCAAATGATTCGCGCTGCTCTTTGGCTTCACCTTCAAGTGAGTGACTAACACCCGGGTATTGTTGCACTAGCTCATCCAAATAAGCCTTTAAATCAGCTTGCAGTACGGTCATATTGGTGTCGGCTTTTTCTACATCGGCCGATACATTAAGTGTGCGGTAACGGTCTATACGCGTAATCGTTGAGGGACTTTGTCCTGGCACTAACGCGGCGATATGCGATAAGGGGACTCGTCCGCCGCTCGGCGTTTGTATTAATATATCCTTTAAATCAGCAACCGAGCGCCTTTCATCTATAGGTAAACGTACCATCACACGCACATCATCACGGCCGCGTTGAATACGCTGCACTTGCACACCAAAAAACGAGTTACGTACTTGCCTCGATACATCAACCCTGTTTAAACCAAGCGCAAGCCCCTGCTCAGTGAGCTCTATTTGAAGCTCTTCTTTACCGTCAGACATACTATCGGCAATATCAAATACACTTGGATACGTCGCTAATCGTTGTTTAACTTGCTCGGCTACCGTTTGCAGTGTTGCAATTGAATTTCCCGATAATTGCACATCAATTGGGTTTGAACTTCGACCTATTTCAGCCCTAAACGTAACACTTTCAGCGCCAGGGATCACACCAATTAATTGTCGCCACTCTTTTACCAACTCACGCGAGCCAATATCAGACTCTCGTTGTTCTGCTGGGGTGATTTCAAAGCGTACACTACCTGAATTGGCTGCCCCCCCTCGCCCGCCAGTGCTGGCTAAAATATTAAGAATAATACTTTCACCCGTTTCTTCATCTTGATACTTACGCTGCAGCTCTGTTGCCTTATCCGATATATCAATAATGTATTTATTAGTGACTTCAAACGGTGTCCCTGCAGGAAAAGTTAAATTAACGCGTACGGTTTCACTAGGGATACGCGGAAAGAAAATAAACTTTGTCCAACCACTGGTGATCATGGTTAAGATAATTAAAAACACCCCCATAAATAAGCTTACCGTAGCCAGCTTATTACGAAGCGCGAGCCCTAATACAGGCTGGTAATATCTTAAAATAGCATGCTCAAAACCATCGGCAAAACGTTGTTGGAGTTGCTCTAATTTAGAACCTTCGCCTTTTTGCTGGCGCAGTTTGATATATTTTAAATGCGCAGGCAGCACAAATTTAGATTCAATCAATGAGAATAACAACACCGGAATAACCACCACCGGAATTTGCGCAAAAATAGCGCCTCGCGCGCCTTCTATAAAACCTAACGGTAAAAAAGCGGCCACGGTAGTAAGCACGCCAAAAGTAACCGGTGTGGCCACTTCTTGGGTTCCTTTTATAGCGGCTTCTTTCCCTGACTTGGCGGTTTTTAAATGGGTATACACGTTTTCCCCAGTGACAATGGCATCATCCACCACAATACCTAGCACCAGTATAAAACCAAATAAACTAATCACATTTATGGTCACGCCAAAGGCAGCCATTGCCATAAATGCCCCCATAAATGAAACTGGAATACCAATAAATACCCAAAATGCGATGGCAGGTCTTAAAAATAAAGTAAGCAGAGCCAGTACTAAAATACCGCCCTGTAAAGCATTACTAGTGAGCGTTGCAATACGGCTTTTTACTACTTCTGAGTCATCATCCCAGTAACTTAAATAAAACCCTTGCGGTAAGCTTGCTTGTCGTGAAGTAATAAAATTTTTCACTGCATCAGCCACTTCTATCGCACTTTGCGGGCCAATACGATAAACATCAATAAAGGCCGCTTGTTTGCCATTAAAGCGAGTACGTACTGGCGTTTCTTCAAAGTCATCGTTTATGCTGGCAATATCACTTAAGCGAATAATAGTGCCATCGGCTTGATTCTTTATCACTATATTAGCAAATTCATCTTTACGGTAAGCTTGCCCTTTTGAGCGAATAAGTACGTCACCGCCTTCTGTTTTAAGGTTACCCGCTGAAATATCAGAACTTGAATTGGCAATGGCACTGGATATTTGCGCTAGGGTTAAATCGTATTGGCGCAAAGTGTCTTGGCTTACTTCAATAGCCAACTCATAGTTACGTACGCCACTGAGCTCAACTTGAGTAATAGCTGGAATACGCAGTAATTCATCACGTACTTGCTCAGCATACTCTAAGGTTTCTTTTTCGTTATAGTCGCTTGAAACAGTGACCGCTATTACTTCTCGCTTACGCTGAATTAAGCCAATGACCGGCTTTTCTACGTCCGCCGGAAAGGTATTAATCGCATCAACACGGCTTTTTATATCCGCTAATAGCTCACGTTCGTCGTAGCCGGTATCAACCTCGACACTCACTTGTGATGACCCCTCAGAAGAGCGACTAGATATTTGCTTAATACCTTCTAAGTCTTGCAAAGCCTCTTCTATGCGTATGGTAACCCCTTTTTCAACATCTTCTGGGGTTGAGCCTCGTAAACTGACACTAATATTAATACGATCGGAAACAAACGAAGGGAACACCTCTAAAGGCAATTTAGAAGATAGGCTGAATAAACCACCCAACACAATGCTAATTAACAATAAGTTGGCAGCGACATGGTTACGTGTAAACCAAGCAATCATGGGTGCTCTCCTTGCGTTTGTAATTGAGTGGTATCATCCATGACCTGTACAGGGGTGCCCGAACTTACTTGACCTAAAGGTGTTAACACAAGCTGGCTACCCGCCTCAAGCCCTTTACTCACAATGCTTTGCTGGGCATTTTGCCATGCTAAAGCAATATTTTTACGCTGCAATACACCATTTTCTACCACATAAACATAGCTACCTTGATAAATAGCGCTATTGGGAATAACTAATACTTGAGGTGCAATTTTACCGCTAATTTTAGCTTTTACGTATTGCCCTATTTTTATCGGATAGAGATTATCACTGGTAGATTTATAGGGGTCATTGATTTTAGCTACTACATATAACTGCTGAGCAGTTTCATCTATAGCGCCTTCAGTACGAATAAGTAAACCTTGCCATTGCTGCTGACCAATTAAATCTGAAGTGAAATTAACCGCAGAGCCGCGCTGGTTTTTAGCCCCATCACGGTATTGCTCTGGTAAATTAATAAAAGGCAGGTCCTTATTTTTGATTGGCAAACGTATTTCAACACTGTCGGTGGCGTATATTGTTGCAAGCTGCATATTATTTGATACTACCTGACCAAGATCGACACTACGATTTAACACTCGCCCAGCATACGGCGCTTTTATTTTACTACGCTCAAGATTAAGTTGCGCTTTTTCTAACTGCGCTTGGGCTGATAACACTTGCGCTTGTGTGGCTGCTAGCTGCGGTTTTCTCAGTACTAAAATACTCGGCTCCGACTCATTCCCTAAACGCTGCCAATCGGTTAATGCTTGGCGACCTCGCGCTTGCTCTTCTAATAAGCTTTGCTCAGCATTGAGTAAATTAGCTTGTGCAGATTTAACTTCAGCTTTTAAATCACGATCGTCAAGTTGCAATAACACATCGCCTTTGGCAAAAAAGCCCCCCTCGCGAAACTGCTCATTAATATCAATAATCAGCCCCGAAACCTGAGCCACCAACATACTTTGAGTGCGAGGTTTAACCGTACCAAAACTGTCAATTTCAACCGGATAGTCAACGCGTTGTAATGGCATTACCGCCACGTTAATTTTAGCCTTTGGCGGCGCTGCAAACCGTGACGCTTTAGGTGGGTTTCCCTTAATAAATATCACCAAGAAAATAGTCACTATGATAATAACAGCGGGAACAATTATTTTTTGTTTATTAAGTTTCATATTGCTGATTCATCCTGTGCGGATATTGATTTGGCAAAGTCACCACCTAGGGCAACATGTAAATTTATTCGGTTAGTCAATAATTGATTTTTAATTTCAATAAGTGAGCTTTGTGCATCAAACGAGCGTGCCTGTGCGTCTAGTACCGTGGTGTAACTGACTAGACCGCTTTGGTATTGTTCAAACGATAATTGCTCTGCCGCTAAAGCGTTTTCTTGTGCCTGCATGGTACTTTGATAGCGGGCTTTGAGTGACTGCTGCTGCGCAATAGCATTTTCAACATCAGCAAATGCATCATATAAAGATTGCAGATAGGCTTGCTCTTGTTTTTGCGTTTGTAAATTAGCTATTGCCTCGTTAGCTGCTAATCGGCCGCCATTAAAAATAGGCGCAGAAATACTGCCAATTAACGACCACGCTAAACTTGATGGAGAAAGTAAGTCACTCACCCTGTTGGTACTGTCTCTTAATCCTGCGGCTAAATTTAAACTGGGAAATCGCTGCTTATGCGCATAAGCGAGCGAAGCATCACTAGCTAACAACTGATACCAACTAGCACGTAACGCAGGCTTTCGGGTAATAAGCTCGGACGGTAGACCAAGAGGAATATCGTCGTTAATAACAGGTAGCTTATTATTAGCTGCTATCAATCCTTTTGGATACTCGCCCAATAAGCGTTCAAGGCTGCGTACTGACTGGGACAAATTTGCTTGTTGAGTCGCAATACGAGAACGTTCGTTATTTAACTCATTGCGCGCTAAATAAACATCTAACGCTTCATTTAAACCTTGGCGATAACCCGACTCAATAATTTCGAGGTTTTGTTTGGCGTTAGCCTCTCTGCGCTTGAACAAATCAAGTAATTGCTCTGCACTGATTAGGTTAAACCAATTAGTAACAACGTCGGCAATAAGTTGTTGTTTGGCCTGCTCGTAACGGGCCTGTTGAGCAAGGTAGCTTAGATTATCTCTGCGTTTTGCATCTGAAAGCTTACCCCATAAATCTATTTCATAGTCTAATGCTAGCGAGACAGAGCTTGAGTTATTATAGCTAACTGGGCGATTGTCTTTACTACGCCCAACCCGAGATGAAATATCAAGGCTAGGCCACAAAGCAGCACCGGTAACAATTAATTGTTGTTTTTGTATTTCTACATCGAAGCGGTTTTGCAGTAGTTGTTGATTGTTTTTAAGCGCTTGCGTGACGAGCTGCTGCATAGTTGCTGAAGCTAACTGATTAAACCACGTATCATTTACAGCCACCACTGATTCAACTACGGTTTGTTGCCACTGAGTAGGGAGTGCACTTGGCGCTTGCTCACGCTGTTGCGGGTTTAAGTTACTCGCACAACCGCTTAGCAGCACAATACTTATTGCCAATAAAGATGGCTTATATTGCCACATCATGTTTAAACCTAATTAATGCTATTTATGAGTGTTATTCAAGCACTTTAGCAAACTTAGCTCAATTGACTTTACATAACATTACATACTTTTCGATAAAATTATAAGTGGCTTTAATACGCCAGACATTAACGCATTATTTACAAATCAATTTGTAACCTAATTTTTAAGCAAAAAAGCTGAATAAAGATATTAACAAGTGGTACGTAAATGACTGATGGGCTTGTTGTTTATAGCGTACTGGGGAAAAATAGAGCAGGATAGAGCAAAACTTAGAAAAAAAACCGCATAAGCGAGGCTTTGTATAAATGGTGCCTCAACCCGGCAAAAAATTGTCAGGAACAATTTTTAACATCTGAAAGATGGCCCAAAGGAGAAAATACAGGGATGTATTTTATAATCGAACGCAGTTTGATGCCGTTCAGTGGCCCAGTTAAATTTAGAAACAAAAACCCCCGCATGAGCGAGGCTTTGTATAAATGGTGCCTCGACCCGGAATCGAACCAGGGACACGAGGATTTTCAATCCTCTGCTCTACCAACTGAGCTATCGAGGCACTTAAATAGTGCTAATTAAATATTATTAAAACACCTAATTATTATAAATGGTGCCGACTAACCGAGTCGACGGGTAACTTGAACAGACTACTGATTACAGTTTCTTTTTCTAGTTACGTTATAAATGGTGCCGACTAACCGAGTCAACGGGTAACTTGAACAGACTACTGATTACAGTTTCTTTTTCTAGTTACGTTATAAATGGTGCCGACTAACCGAGTCGAACGGTTGACCTACTGATTACAAGTCAGTTGCTCTACCAGCTGAGCTAAGTCGGCACACTAAACTGTGTGCTAAGGCACGCTTAAAAATGTTTATATGCTTTATTTAAACAACTTTACTTTAATAAATGGTGCCTCGACCCGGAATCGAACCAGGGACACGAGGATTTTCAATCCTCTGCTCTACCAACTGAGCTATCGAGGCACTTAAATAGTACTAATTAAATGTTGTTAAAACATCTAATTAAAATAAATGGTGCCGACTAACCGAGTCGAACGGTTGACCTACTGATTACAAGTCAGTTGCTCTACCAGCTGAGCTAAGTCGGCACACTAAACTGTGTGCTAAGGCACTTTATCAATTTTAAATATTGATAACTTTTAATAAATGGTGCCTCGACCCGGAATCGAACCAGGGACACGAGGATTTTCAATCCTCTGCTCTACCAACTGAGCTATCGAGGCACTTAAACAGTGCTAATTAAAAATCTCAATGGATTTTCAATGCAATTACTACTTAGCTCTACCAACTGAGCCATTTGTGCGTGCGGCGTATTAAACGAGTTTTGCCTTTGCAAGTCAACTTTTTTTTTATTCTTTATAACTGTTTGCGCGTTTTCCAGACAACTTAACGTAACTTTTTATAAATGCAGTTTATTTATCCAACAAAAGAGTTTAAAAAACGTAGTGAAATATTTTTTTTAGATGTTACGATTACATATAACATTCGGTACAGACTTACCGTTTTAATAATATCACGATAGGAAAACTCATGCAGAGTAAATTCTCCTCAGCAGTAAAGGGCCTACTACCTTTATTCTTAGTTAGTAACCTTATAATCACTACATTATTTGTAATTGCCTTCGCGCTTTACCCCCAAAGCAATATTAAGGACAATGAAGTTCGCACTAAGTCTTCAATATTAATTACAACACTTGCTAAGCGCCTTGAGCAACCTATATTAAGTGCATTGTCTTTATTTAAACAAAAGCAGATTGAGCAACTACTCGATATCACAACCGAGCTTAACAATGATTATAGCTATACCCTTTACCGCTTTGATGCAGCAAATCAAGCAGAGCTGGTTTATAACAATAATGATAAATCAATAGCGCCTTTAGCTATTAATAAACACTTAAAAGAACAAAATACGCTTCACCACCTAATTTCGTTAGATGGGCAATTAGTGGGTGAACTTATTATTGAACAAAAACAACCATTAACCCCACAATTAAAGCAAAATATATCGCTAATTTCTTACCTTGTTGGCATTATAGGTTTGTTGGCATTATTTTTATTGGCAATTATTTTTAATAAATATATTAATAAACGATTATCTAAAAATGCTGATTTACTCACGCAAGATCTTAAAGCAATTACACACGATGATAACTATCAAAGTACGCTTAATGAGGGACTTGAAGGTGGTTTAGCGCCTATTGCTCAGCAAATTAATATATTGTTAAAGAAAGTAAGTGCCGTTCAAGCTGATGATAAAGCGGCGCAAAAGGAATTAAAAAAGCTAAAAACGAGTCTTGAATCAGAAGTACAAAATAGAACTTTTGAATTAGAAAAACAAACTCAAAGAGCATTAAAAGCAAGTGAAGCTAAAACCACTTTCTTAGCTATCATGAGCCATGAAATAAGAACACCTATGAATGGGGTTATAGGTACTATCGATTTGCTTCGACAAACTGAACTTGATGGTGCACAACTGCGTTTAAGCACCATCATTCGCGAGTCTGCATTTTCATTACTTAGTGTTTTAGATGATATTTTAGACTTTTCTAAAATTGAAGCTGGCAAACTCAATATAGATCCCACGCCATTTTCTGTCTCAGACACACTGGAGGAAGTGGCTAAAGTTCTTTCCTCGGTGGCAAAAAATCGACATCTAGATTTAGATTTATCGATTGCTCCCGATATCCCCACTAATCTCATGGGTGACTCAGTCAGAGTACGTCAAGTACTCTATAACTTATGCAGTAATGCCATTAAATTTACCACCTCTAATGGTTCCAAAAAAGGTAAAGTAAGAATATCAGTTGAAGTAGCCCATAATACAGCTGATCATTTCACACTGCGTTTTTGCGTAAGCGACAATGGCAAAGGAATGAGTCAGTCACAATTGCGAAAAATCTTTAACCCATTTACTCAAGCTGAAAGTTCAATCACTAGAGAATTTGGCGGTACAGGGCTTGGCCTTTCTATTTGTAAAAGTTTAACTGAACTAATGCTTGGCACCATTGAGGTAACAAGCCATGAGGGCATTGGTAGTGAATTTACTGTAGAGCTGCCCTTTTCAACAGCAGGTAAAACAGAATTTGCTTATAAAAATACACTTAATGACAAACGCGTCGTTGTAGTCAGTAAAAATACTGACCGCAGTAAAGTAATTTATCGCTACTTATCCTTTATGGGCGCTAAAATTACCTACGCTTACGAACAACAAGACATAGAAGCTCACGTAGAGACAAAAGATGTTATTTGGGTTATTGATGGCATTGATGACATGGCTAGTATTAGCACCCTGCTAAGAGGTTTGCTTTACTCATTAGAAGATAATAACCAACAAGCTGTGATATTAAGTAAGCTAGATGAAGCTGTTATCAATCATCAGAATATTTTTTATATTAATGCCTCACCGCTGTGTAAATCTAACTTTATGCTATCAACTTTGGTTGCAGCTGGCTTGCATAAACCTAAGCAGATCAAAAAAGCTAAAAGCATGAATCGCTATTTAAACTCACAAGAGGCGTTAGCTGATAATAAGCTTATATTGTTAGTTGAAGATAATTTATTAAATCAAGAAGTCCTGACAGAACAGTTACATATATTAGGGTACAGTGTAGAGCTGGCTAATAATGGTGAAGAAGGGCTAGAAATGTGGCGCAAAAATAGCTATTCACTCATCCTAACCGATTTACACATGCCTAAAATGTCTGGTTACGATATGGTTGAAAAAATCCGTGAAGAAGCTTCATTACTAGAATCAGTTGACGCTCAACCTTATATTATTGCTGTCACTGCGAATGCTTTAAAAGGTGAAAAAGAACGTTGTTTAGCAGTCGGTATTAATGACTTTATTACTAAGCCAATTGAGTTAAATGCGCTCGAAGATATATTAAAACAATGGAGTGATTTATCTAGTGAACAGCCAAGACAAATTAGCTCAATTGACAAGCCAGTTATACCTATTGATATGGAATCTGCAAACAAATATATAAATGGCGATGAAGCTAAAAAAATTCGCTTTTTTAAGATGTACTTAGAGCAAAGCCAAGAACAAATTAAATCGATTAACTTCGCGGTACTTCAAAGCAACAAAACTGAAATTACAGCGGCTTGTCATCAACTAAAGTCTATATCAAAAACAGTAGGCGCTAATATAGTCGCTGATTTAGCACAGTCATTTGAAGATAGTTGTAAAGTAGAGCAAGTCAATGCTGATGAGTTAATTGAAATGAGAGATAAACTTGAAATTGAATACTCCAGAGCGGCACAGTTTTTAAAAGAGCAAATTAAAAACCACGAGCAGCAAATTGAGCCAACGTAACTATACCCAAACCAAGTAAAAAAGGGCTTTAACAGCCCTTTTTGTTATTTATTTTTCTACAGGCTTATAGCCTTCAATTTCCACATCTTTACCTTCGAATAAAAAGCCAACCATTTGCTCTTCTAAGAAGGTACGATGAGCTGGGTCCATCATATTTAAATGCTTTTCGTTGATCAGCATAGTTTGTTTATGCTGCCACTGCCCCCATGCTTCTTTAGATATGTTATTAAAAATCTTTTCGCCAATTTCACCAGGATAAAGTTGAAATCCAAGGCCCTCGGCTTCTTTTTGTAACTTTTGACAAAATACAGTACGTGCCATGATTTATTCTCTCTAATGCTTAATGCTAATAGTCTAACCTATTGCCGTAATTTGTTTAACCAACTTTTTAGTTGGTGCAGCTAAACCTACCTCTATTGATTGATCAAGCGGATACCATATTAATTGCTTGTCGTTCACCACATCAGGGATTTGCTGAACATTGAGCACATGTGGGTTTATGGTTAGCTCAAAATGTGAGAACACATGGGTAAAAGGCGCTAATATCTCAAGCTCACTTTTTAGCCCTTGTTGTGCTAAAAAAGTATCGAGCTCACTGTGCTCATTAAATTCAAAAAATCCAAATAATCCGCCCCAAATGCCACTACTTGGGCGCTTTTCCATTAACACTTTATCATCACATCGAATAATTAGCTGATGGCAGTGTTTTTTAGGGGTTTGCTTTTTAGGCTTCGAATGTGGGAACTCTTTAACCTTACCCGCATTAAAAGCACCACATTGTGTTTTTAACGGGCATGCTTCACAGTCAAAACGACTTCGTGAACAAAGGCTTGCCCCCAAATCCATCATAGCCTGATTAAACTCAGTCACATTATTTTTAGGGGTGAGTTGTTCACTTAAATGCCAGAGCTGATTTTCTACCTTTTTGACCCCATACCACCCTTCAACCATGAAAAATCGCGCAAGCACTCTTTTAACATTACCATCAAGAATAGGATGATGCTGCCCCAACGATAAAGATAAAACAGCACCGGCAGTGGAGCGCCCTATTCCGGGTAAATCCATTACCTCTTCAAGTGTGCTGGGAAAATGGCCTTGATATTTGTTTCGTACTATTTTGGCCGTTTTATGTAAATTTCGTGCACGCGCGTAATAACCTAAACCAGTCCAGTGATGCAGAACCTGATCTTCATCAGCATTTGCTAAAGCAATAATATCGGGAAAGCTTTGCATAAACTTTTCGAAATAGGGAATAACAGTCACAACTTGGGTTTGCTGCAACATTACCTCAGATACCCACACTTTATAAGGGGTTTTAGCTAATTGCCATGGCAATGTTTTGCGCCCATGGAGATGATACCAATCAACTACTTGATTAGAAAACCAATCAGACTGCTGCTTTTTTAAATCCAACATATTTACTTTTTTACTAATGCTCAATGGCGGCTCAGTCTATTGTAGTTGTTGAAAAGATCAAGCTATAACGCCCTAGAGCTTGTCAACCCCACGCGGGTCAGGGATAATACGCAACCATTTTTAAACACATTGTTTTGTCAGGCCAATAATATGAGTGAATCAAGTAACAACAACCTTGAGCAAGCTAAGCAACAAGGTAAGTATATCCGCACTATTCGTAGTTTTGTAAAACGCGAAGGCCGATTAACCAAAGGCCAAGCCGCTGCAATCGAAAAATGCTGGCCAACAATGGGGCTTGAGCATAAAAACGGCCTACTTGATTTAAACCAAGTCTTTGGTAATGACAATGATGTAGTATTAGAAATTGGTTTTGGTATGGGCAAGTCACTGGTTGAAATGGCAAAAAATGCACCAGAGCTTAACTTTATTGGCATAGAAGTACATCGCCCAGGCGTTGGCGCGTGCTTAATGGATGCCGACGAAGCAGGCGTTACAAACCTTCGTGTATTTGAACATGACGCGGTTGAGGTGCTTTCAGACTGTATAAGTGACGAAAGCTTATCGACCTTGCAGTTGTTCTTTCCTGATCCATGGCACAAAAAGCGTCACCATAAGCGCCGGATTGTAAACACTGAGTTTGTAGAAAAACTGCGTTCTAAATTAAAAATTGGCGGCGTTTTTCATATGGCAACCGATTGGGAAAACTATGCAGAGCATATGCTTGAAGTAATGCAAGCAGCACCTGGCTACAAAAACCAATCAGAAACTAACGACTATGTACCTCGCCCTAATTTACGCCCACTGACTAAGTTTGAACAACGTGGCCATCGTTTAGGCCATGGCGTATGGGATTTAATGTTCGAACGTACTAAGGGTCTGTTGACCTTTCAAGGTTGAATTTGCAGCAGTCTGTTTGGTATTTAGGCAAGGCAGAGCCTATGTGGTGTGGTTATTCCCCATAAATAGGCGATAACGCAGCATCAATGCCAAACAGGCGCAGCCCTTCGGGTTCTGCCTAGGGGCGATTTACTCTTTGTTGCTCGGTTTTTACTTAGCCCACTAGGTTACAAGCCTCGCGCCGCGATTAAACCGCCCCTAGTTTGAACAAATTGTAATCCGCAAAGGTCAACAGACCCTAGGTAACCGTAAATTAAATAATCAAGTAAGGTAAAGCCATTTATGAGCATATTAACCAATCCGAGCCTTCTATTACTTCGCAACAGCGAGGAGCTAAAAGGTAAATCAATATTGGTGGTCAACTTTGTTCAAGATGGCTTTTTAAATTCGCTAAAAACGCTCAACCCACAAAGTACAATAACGGCTTTTAGCTACAACCATGCAAATGGTGAATTTGCTAAAAACATATCGGGTATAAATGTCGTTGTTAATCACACGATTAATGCCGGTGAATATGATTTAGTGATTCTTTATTACCCCAAGTCTAAGCCCGAGCTATTAATGGCGCTCGATAACATACGTGCAGTTATATGCAAAGACGCAGAGCTGCTAGTCGTGGGTGAAAATAAGAGCGGTGTTAAATCAATTGAAAAACAACTCGCCGGTAAAGCGGCATTTAGTAATAAAATAGACTCGGCAAAACATTGTGTTTTGTACTCATTTTCAGAAATAATGCTTAGTCAAGTATTTGATATTAGTACTTACCACAAAGAGTTTGTGATAAACGTAAGTGATATTGAGTTTACTGCTGTAAGTATTCCTGGCGTGTTTAACCATGGCGCCCTTGATGCAGGTACGAAAATGCTGCTAGAAAATGCACCGAAGCTAAAGCACGGTAAAGTACTCGATTTTGGTTGTGGCGCCGGACTTATTGCTACGTTTTTAGGGCTAAAAAATCAGGCGCTTACATTTACATGTAGTGATGTAAGCGCACTTGCTGCTTATGCAACAACACAAACGCTTAAACTTAATAACGTTAAGGGTGAAGCCATACTGAGCGATGGTTTAAGCAGCATTGCAGGTAAGTTTGATTTAATTATTAGCAACCCACCATTTCATACCGGGATTGCAACTGACTACACAGTTGCCGAGTCCTTTTTAAATAATGCTAAACAGCACCTAACTAAAACAGGTAAGTTAACCATTGTTGCTAATAGTTTTTTAAAATACCCACCTATTTTAGAAGCCCAATTTGATAGTTATCACACCGTATTTAAAAACAACAAATTTGCCGTATACAGTAGTTAAAACTATTAACCCCCTATCAAAACATAAATGTGCGGTATATTAGCCGCATATTTACTTTATAAAAATAAATAGTGTAATTAAGCTAATCTTTTTACTTCACTTTTTGCTGTTTTTGCTAAACTACTATTTATCAGATTCACAATTGACACGGATGGCCTTCTCGCAATGTCCAAAACTGTAGCGCAAAATAGCATTCGTAGCATATTGTTTAAAACCATCATGCTTATAACCGCTATCTGTTTGTTATTATCACTTTCTATTTCTACTTATTTAAGTGCGCAAGAACAAAAAAAACAACTCATTAGCAAACTTGTTTTGGTGTCAGAAATCATTGCCTTTGATGCTATGCCCTCATTACTTAATAAAAATAGACCCGCAGAAGAAAGACGCTTAAAGCTTCTTCAGCAAGTTTCATCAGTAACAAATTTACATATATATGCTTTAGATGAAAAAACTAATAAACCGGTATTTTTTACCAGCTTTAATGCTCGAAAATCGCCCCCTGTTCCCATTAAAACCGACAGTATCAATGAGTTCACAAAACCACAAGTCAGTAATGAGTATATTGAGTACATAACTCCCATACTTAATGACGAGCAATTGCTAGGCTATGTATATATAAGAGGAAGATTAGATAATTTAAATCAGTTAATTGCTAAAAAAATTATAATCGATATCGTTATTATGACTCTTATCTTTATTTTTATTAGTTTGATTATTTTAAGGCTGCAAAAACGGATTGCTAGTCCAATAGAAAATTTGAGCTTACTACTTCAAAATATAGCCAGAAATCGCAACTATTACGCTCGCGCACCTTTGACCAACTTAACTGAAATAACACGGCTTTCAAATAGCTTAAATGTAATGCTAGCTCGAACACAAAGACAAATAGAACGCCATGAAGAAGATAAACAAGAAATTAAACTATTAAACTTAAACCTTGAAGAAAAAGTAAACCAACGAACGATTGCACTTAGAGAGGCAAATAAAGAGCTGTTGTCAACACTTGAAAAAATGCACCAATATCAAACTCAAATTGTTGAAAATAAAAAAATGGCTTCATTAGGGCAAATGGTGGCAGGTGTTGCTCATGAAGTAAATACCCCTATTGGGCTTGGCATTACAGGCTCGACCCTATTACGAGATAAACTCGCAGAACTACAAATTAGTTTCCAAAACAAATCACTCACTGCCAGCCAATTTGAGCAATTTACTAACGATGGTCTTGAAAACTTAGATCTAATTTACAGCAGTTTAAACCGCGTCGCAGAACTTATCTCTAACTTTAAAAAAGTAGCGGTAATTAACGATGATGAAATCGCAAACACCGTCAATTTACATCAACTAATAAACGATACATTATTATCAATAGGGCAAGAGTTAAAAATAAAAAAACCTAAAATGATTATAAATTGCCCAGCAGATTTAACTATTGAAAGTAAAAAAGGGCCATTACAGCAAATATTCCATCAACTCATTTTAAACTCTTTACTTCACGGATTTAAAGCGGGAGAGAATAATGAAATACAGATTGATATTGTCTCAACGCCAGAAAAAACGCAGATCATCTATTCAGATAACGGTGAGGGTGTTGAAAAAAATATCAGAGCGAAAATATTTGATCCATTTGTTACCTCAAAACGTGGACAAGGAGCCAGTGGTTTAGGTATGCATTTGGTCTATAATTTAGTTACTCAAGCCTTAGCGGGAGAAATAGTGCTAGATACTAAACACCCAAAAGGGGCGCAGTTTGTTATTACATTACCTTAAAAGAACCAAATAAATTTATTAATCCCCTTGAATTACCACTTTATGACCACATTTAAACGAAATGCATTAAACAGTTGTACTATTAATGCTGTATATTTAAACAATAAATGAACTTAATTGCGTTTAACATATCACATACATTGCTGAAAAGTTGGAAAGTGATATAATTTCATTTTGAATTAGTCTGATTATTTTAAGTATCTTTAGGTGGTTGATGAATGTGTCAATTATTAAAGGGAAATGGCTTCGACTTTATAATTCAAATTATACATTCAACGTTAAGTATCAATTAAGCTGCGGTTTTTAATAATACGTCAAAGTAGGTTTGACGCGCAGCTGTTTTATCTAATGTGTTTTTACTTGTTAACATTTAGATATAATCCTATAATTCTAGTAGTCGGTTTTGATGATCACGCCGATTTTATAAATAAAACACACTCCAAAAAGGTTAATTAAAAATGCAAACGCCAGTCATTCTGATCGTAGAGGATGAAGACGTAACTAGACTAAACCTCGTTAGTTTATTTGAAGCCGAAGGTTACAAAGTTATTGAAGCCATTGATGGCGATGATATGCATGATAAGCTTACAAATAACGATGACGTCAATCTTGTAGTTATGGACATCAACCTGCCAGGTAAAAACGGGCTTATTTTAGCTCGCGAATTACGCCAAAAACGCAAAGTTGGTCTTATTTTCTTAACAGGCCGTGACAATGATGTAGACCGTATTTTAGGTCTTGAAATTGGTGCTGATGACTATATTACTAAACCTTTCAACCCACGTGAATTAACTATTCGTGCACGTAATTTAATTACGCGTACTGCGTTAGGTGCTGAAGAATCTGCTATTGAAACAAATGGCGTGATCACTTTTAACGGTTGGGAACTTGACGAAAACAGTCGTTGCCTTACATCTCCAAACGGGGATGCAAAACGCCTACCTAAAGGAGAGTACAGAGCGTTGCGTTTAATGCTTGATTCTCCAGGTCGTATATTTAGCCGTGAGCAACTAATAAAGCACATGACTGGCCGAGAGCTTCGCGCTAACGACCGTACGGTTGACGTTACTATTCGTCGTATCCGCAAACACTTTGAAAGTGACAACTCTACATCAGAGTTAATCAGCACTATCCACGGTGAAGGTTATCGCTTCATTGGTAAAATAGACAGTTAATTAGCTATTCTAATTGTTGTAAAAATAAATGAAGGGCCTGTTGTCCTTCATTTATTTTATCTGCTAATTCATCAAGCCACTGCGCTAACACCTCATCGCTTTGCTCTAATGCCCCATGCTCCATTTGCTTTGCATGCAATTGCACATCATTAAGACCCACTGAACCTGCAGCGCCTTTAAGCTTATGTGCAACCGATTTGTACTCTTCTCTATCAGCAGCTTTTAACGAAACTGATAACTCTTGTTGATACTGTGGATTTAGCTTTGCAAACAACTGACTACTGCGGTTAAACACTTTAACCCCCATCGAACTTACAAAGTCTTCTATAGTTTCAATATCTAATAGTTCAGTATTTATCTGACTTAATACCTCTTGATTCAAAAGTGGTTGAGGAGCCTCACTTTGCACTTGTTTTATACCAAATAGTTCAGCCAACATATTATCTAGCTTGCTGGTGTTTATTGGTTTAGCAAGCGCGCCTTGAATAGAAATGCCTTTGAGCTCTTCCTCCGCACTTCGAACATTCGCGGTAAGTGCAACAATAGGCAGTTGATCAAAATGACTCTGCGAGCGAATTTGCCTTGCTACTTCATCGCCATTAATATCTGGTAATTGCATATCAAGTAGCACTAAATCTAAGTCATCTTCTGTTTCTACAAATGACAAAGCATCTTCACCTGTCTCAGCCCAAAGTACCTCATGGCCACGCTGTTCTAGCAAGTTAATAGCAATTTCAGCATTTAAAGGGACATCTTCAACTAATAAAATATATAAACTGCGGCCAACATAGCTGTGTTCGGTTGGTGCAGTGCATAACTGCAACGGAATTTGTACGGTAAAGCAACTCCCCTCACCTAACGTACTATTAACAGTAATAATCCCCTTCATTGCACTGACTAGCGCTTTAGTAACCGCTAAGCCAATACCTGAGCCTATTGCGTTAGTGCCTTTGAGATCAGGCGCTTTATAGTACATATCAAAAATACGGGTAAGTTGCTCCTGAGGTATACCTTCACCAGTATCAAGTATTTTAATAATTAACCACGGACCATCTGCACGGTTTTCTCTAGCAAAATCGAGAGTTACACTACCATATTGGGTGAATTTAACGGCGTTGTTAATTAAGTTCCAAACAATTTGGCGTAAACGAGTCGGGTCAAGTAAAGCGTATATATCAAGCATTCCCGAGCGCTTCACTTCAAACGATAGCTCTTTTTGCTCAGCAATCAAACCGGCAAAATTAACCACATCATTAATAAAATCCGACACATTAATTTCGTTGGCAGCAATGTCTAATTGTTCACGATCTATTTTATCTAAATCTATAATATCATTAAAAATATTCCCCAGCGTTTCAGCACTCGAAAACACCGTGTTACACCAGCTACGCTGCTGTTTATTTAGTTCGGTATCCAACAACATACGCGTTAGGCCAACAATACCATTAAGGGGAGTGCGTAACTCATGGCTTAATGTGGCAATAAATTTCCCTTTGTCTTTATAGGCTTTTTCCAGTGCTTGTGCGGCTTCTTTACGACTAGTAATATCCCGCCCAAATGCCAGTAAACCAATATAATCCCCTTGTTCATTAATAAAGGGAAGTTTACGTAACTCAAACCATCTAATCTCACCACTTACTGAGTACTCTACATCTATAGTTAAGCCTTGATGCGTGTGTTCAACTTGCTCATCAGTTCTTAATACTTCAGATAAAAAGTGACTTGGAAATATCTGCTCAGCAGTTTTACCAATTAGTTCGCCACTGGTTTTACCCATCACCTCTTCAAACATTTTATTACAACCGGCAAACACCCCATTATTGTCGCGGTAATAAAATAAATCCGGCGAAGAGTCTACAATCGAGCGAAGAAGCATACCTTGCTGTGCGAGTTCTTGTTGGGTTTTTTTACGCTCTGCAATTTCACGTCTAAGCTCTTCAATGGCGCGATGTTTGGCGTGAAAAGCCATTTTACGTTCATCAATTTCAATATTTAAACGATTAATATTGTCTTTTAAGGTTTGATTTAAAAGCTTTTCTTGTTTTGTAGCGCTGTCTAAGTAAGCGTAAGAGGCATCAAGTTGCAAAATAGAGTTAAGAAGCACACTTATGACAAGAGGAGAAACAACAGCAGTAAAAAACACCACTGCCAATATATCAACTAAATTTATTTCGCCTGTGGCAACGTAATAAAACATACTTGATAAAACCATCGATACTGTCAGTAATAGTGCATAGCAAATAGCCGCAGTTTTGAACTCGCCAAAACGAGTTATTGAACTAGAAAGTACTCGAACCCATGGGTTCAAAGAAGAATCTGTCATATGTCAGTTTTCTCTTAGCTAAATGCTTATTTTTATAAGTAAGTATGATTAAAGACTAATTTTAGCATTATCTATCCGCTAATTTCATAGTGTGTGATAAAAACCGTAAAATTTTATATTTATTGCACTTATTTTTAGGAGCTATAGGCTTTTCTCGATTAAAATTTGTCAACCCAGTAAAGTAATCTTGGCGCGACATTTGTAACCTAGTGGGCTAAATAAAAGCATAATAATGCTCACCTCCATTCGTTAATAAAATAGCCATAACAACTATTTAGGCACATAACTTGCTTTCAAAAAGCAGTGTCAATTTGTTGTTATGGAGTTACCGTATGGAATTCGCTTTATTATTAATATTAGTACTGGTTGTTGGGGCATCCGTGGTTGCGTCAAAATTTAATGATGATGGCGGAAACCCTTATCCTTTTACCCGTAAACAGAGTGTATTTACTCAAGTTGAAGGGGCTTTTTTAGGGTTATTAGAGCGTGCCGTTGGCGATCAATATAAAATTGTCAGCCGTGTTAAGCTAATCGATGTAATTGATTGTAAACAAGGTCTGTCGGCTAAATCTAAACGCGCGGCATTAGCTAAAGTAAAAAATAAACAGCTGGACTTTGTACTGATAGACAAAGAAAAAATGACTATAGTCGCTGCTGTTGATTTGGTTAATAATACTAACAAAGATGGTCACAAAGCACAGCGTGATTGGTTTGTTAACGGTGCATTAGAAGCCGCGGGCATTCCACACATTCGTATGAAGGTAAAATCGGGCTACCGCTCAAGCGAGGTGCGCGACGCTATTATGTTTAAGCTAGGCAAACCTGCTAAATCGCAACCCTTACGCCCTACGCGTACGCGAGTAAATAAACCGGCGGTATTATCTCCCTCTCAAGCGAAAGCGCAATCAACGGCTCTTGCTGAAATATAAACAATACGTCGCTTTAAAGTGCGGGCTTTTTAAGCTCGCATTTTTGTTTATTTTACCCTACGTTATTTTTTACAGTATAATCACCCTATTCAAATTTAGGAACTTAACACTATGCATGTTGGTATTATTGGCGCAATGGAGCCAGAAGTTAAAATTTTACGCGAGGCGATGAAAAATCCACAGGTTTTAACCAAAGCAGGTTTTACCTTTTACACCGGTGAGCTTGCAAATAACACTGTAACTTTAGTGCAATCAGGTATTGGTAAAGTGGTCTCTACTATTGCAACCACTTTACTTATCGATAACTTCAAACCAGATTGTATTATCAACACAGGCTCTGCTGGAGGCTTCGACCCTTCACTTAATGTGGGTGATGTGGTGATTTCATCAGAAGTTCGTCATCACGATGTAGATGTAACAGCATTTGGTTACGAAATTGGCCAAGTACCGCAAATGCCAGCAGGTTTTACTGCTCACCCTAAACTTGTAGAAGCGGCCGAGCAAACAATTGCACAAATTAGTGAGATAAAAACCCTCGTTGGCTTAATTTGTACTGGCGACTCGTTTATGTGCGACCCTGTTCGTATTGAAAAAACACGAAGTGACTTCCCTGCTATGTTGGCAGTAGAGATGGAAGGGGCGTCAATTGCGCAAACGTGTTTTACACTTGATACGCCATTTGTGGTTATTCGTTCAATGTCTGATATTGCTGGTAAGGAGTCTCCACAATCATTCGAAGACTATTTAGAAACAGCCTCTATTAATTCGTCAAAAATGGTGTTGGCCTTACTTGAGAAGTTAACGGCGGTTACGCTGTAAATGCTCAATAATATAGTTCAAAACCATTTGGACTTTATTGTATTTATTTGTGCGCTCCTTGCTGAGCGCTTTTTACCTTTAGTTAGCTGGTATCACCCTAATCATATACTCGGTGCTGTTTTTAACGCCATTGGCCAGCGTCTTTATAAAAAGACAGACAGCAAACAATACCATTATTTAGCGGCTTCATTAGCAAGCGTACTTGTTCTTACTGTTGTTATGATTATTGTCGTTTTGCTCCTAGAATTTGCTTTCTACCCTGAGTTGTTATCTGGTTTTATTTTATATTTATGCTTAGAAAGCAGTAGCTTAAATAAAAAAGCATTACGTATAGCCAGACTGGTTAAAAAAAATCAAAAATCGACAGCGCGCGAGTTATTAAAGCCTTTGGTAGCACGCGAGGTCAAAACACTTTCAAGTTCTGGGATCATTAAAGCCGTTATGGAAAGTGTCATACTTAGAACGGCACGGCATTACTTTGTGGTTATTTTTATTTTTTTATTACTAGGCCCAATTGCCACTCTTGCCTACCGCTTACTTACCTTAATCCAACACGCTTGGCGAGCTGACATTACCCCTAACAGCGCTTTTTTAATGCCGCTTAAACTGACGCTTTTTGTTGTTGAATATATACCGATTCGTTTACTGGCATTGACAATTGCTTCACTTAAAGCCAGTAAAAAAAGCCTACATTATATTAAGCATTATGGACGTCACTTTTATCAAACCAACACAGGTTGGTTACTCAGTGTTTGCTCTGCTTCTTTAGCGTTACAACTTGGTGGCCCTGCTATATATAACAAGCAGCGTTTTAATAAAATGCGTGTTGGAGTGGAGCGCCTGCCAAATGCTGATGATGTAGCAAAACTGCTCAATATCCTTAATCAAACTCGGTTATTTTGGTTACTGGTTATTATTAGCCTTGAAATTATTAAGGCTGTTCTGAGTTTTAAACTCGCATAAAAAAACCAGCCGCCGCTGGTTTTTTATTTAATTACTTATAGCATTAAGCAATCGTAATATTTGCAAACTTGCGCTTGCCTACTTGGTAAATAGCTGTAGTGCCTTTTGCTACTTCCAATTTAGTGTCTGTAATTTTATCTTCGCCATTAAGCTTTACGGCGCCTTGCTTGATCATCCGCATTGCTTCTGAAGTACTGGCTACTAAACCCGCTTCTTTGAGCAAGTTAGCAATTAAAATTGACTCTTCATCAATATTAACCGTCAGCTCAGGAATTTCATCTGGCAGTGCTTTTTTCTGAAAGCGCTGAATAAAATCATCATGCGCGGCTTGTGCATCGGCTTTACTATGAAAACGTGCAATAAGCTCTTTCGCTAATTCAATTTTAATATCACGTGGGTTAGTGCCTTGCTCTACACGCTGTTTTTGCACTGCAATTTCTTCAATAGACAACGCACTTAATAAATCATAATAACGCCACATTAGTACATCACTAATTGACATAATTTTACCGAACATGTCTGAAGGCGTGTCTGTAATACCGATGTAGTTACCTAGTGACTTCGACATTTTCTGAACGCCATCAGTCCCCTCTAGTAAAGGCATCATTAATACGGTTTGTGGTTTTTGGCCTTCGTCTTTTTGCAGCTCACGCCCCATTAAAAGATTAAAGCGCTGATCTGTACCGCCAAGCTCAACATCAGATTCAAGTGCAACAGAATCCCAACCTTGTACCAATGGGTATAAAAATTCATGAATTGCAATAGATTGGCCGCCTGCATAACGCTTTTTAAAATCATCACGCTCAAGCATACGTGCCACAGTTTGGCGAGCGGCTAACTTGATCATGCCCGCAGCGCCTAACTTCTCCATCCAAGTAGAGTTAAATGCGACAGTTGTTTTAGCTGGATCTAAGATTTTAAACACCTGCTCTTTATAGGTTTCAGCGTTAGCAAGCACGTCATCACGCGTAAGCGGCTTGCGGGTCACATTTTTACCTGTTGGATCGCCAATCATACCGGTAAAGTCACCAATTAAGAAAATAACCTCATGACCTAAATCTTGAAAGGTTTTCATTTTATTAATGAGTACAGTGTGACCTAGGTGCAAATCTGGAGCCGTAGGATCGAAACCAGCTTTAATTTTTAGCTTTTTCCCCGACTTTAATTTTTCAACCAACTCATCTTCAATTAATATCTCTTCTGCACCGCGTTTTATCTCTGCTAGAGCGGTTTGTAAATCCACTGTGTGTTACTCCAAAAAATTCTGACAACGAAGGGGGTATAATATGCTCACATTTTATTGCTAGCGCGTTATCACAAAACAAATAAAACTATTTAGCTAACATAACAAATTTCCACTTAATTAGAATAACTTTTTTAGTTAATTATGGCACTAACTAAAAACGAGGCGGTAGGCTCTAAAAAGGAATAAAAAGTAGTTATTAATAATGCTTAAGAAACCAGCTAAATGAACTTAAAAAAACTTATAGATTAATTACTTCTTGTCATTGCATTATTTAACAAGTTAATTTCAGATTATTCTAAAAAAATATTCTACTTAAAATTAAAAAATAATTGTTACTACACTACAATCAGCATATACAGCCTGAATACTCTGTGATTTTAGCTTAATTTAACTCGAGTTTAAATCTACAAAATACTAGTATTCACCGATTATTCGTTATATCCTGCTATATGGCCCATTTATTATCTTGACAGCAGAAAAAGGCACGTTATGGTTTACGTGGTAAACACGCTCCCCAAAAAACACAAAATGCTTATTCTAGGTTTGGCTTCTGCTATTGTTGCCTTAACCTTTCTTCCTTCTGAAAAAGCCACTGCATCCAAAGACAATAGCGAGAGCACGCTAGAAATTGGTAAGCGCTACGAATTACAAATAAAAGTAGGTGAAAACGAAAAACTCACAGACTTAAATTCAGAGCAAGTAACGCAAAAGCTTCCAGAATACGAATTTGTCGACCATATTGTAAAAAATGGAGACAACTTAGCGATCATTTTTAAGCGCGCTGGGTTTTCTGCGCAAACACTTTACAAACTTGTAAATACCAATACCGAAACACGCAAACTAACCAAAATCCACCCTGGTGAAACCTTGAGTTTTGCTACTGCAGAGGATGGTTCGCTGGCCCAATTACGCTATGTTATTTCTAAAACAGACACCCTGTTTGTTACCCTTAATGACGAAGGCCAATACGACACATCTATCGACAGCAAAGAAATAGAAACGCTTAGCAAAACTGTTGGCGGTGAAATTTCAAACAGCTTCTGGACCTCAGCTATCGCAGCAGGGTTGAGCGAACGCCAAATTATGAATTTTGCCGATATATTTGGCTGGGACGTAGATTTTGCTAACGACATTCGTAAGGGTGATGAATTTGGTTTAATTTACGAATCTCATTATGTTGATGGTGAGTTTATTGGTACTGGTAAAATTATTGCCGCTGAATTTATCAACCAAGGTGAGCGCTACACAGCAATTCGTCACACAGACGGTAATTTTTATACCCCTGAAGGCCGCAGTATGAAAAAAGCTTTTTTGCGTGCACCGGTTAACTTTAAATATATTAGTTCAAGCTTCAACCCTCGCCGCTTGCATCCAGTAACTGGACAAGTTAAAGCGCATCGCGGTATTGACTACGCAGCGCGTACAGGTACGCCTGTGGTGTCATCGGGTAATGGTAAAGTAATTAAATCTGGCTACAGCAAATATAATGGTAATTACGTATTTATTAGCCACGGTACACAATACGTTACTAAATATCTACACCTTAATAAACGCTTAGTTAAAACAGGACAAAAAATTAAACAAGGTGAACAAATAGGTACAGTTGGTGCAACAGGTCGTGTTACCGGTGCACATTTACATTATGAGTTTTTGGTTAATGGCGTTCACCGTAATCCTAAAACCGTTGAGCTGCCCAAGTCTGAACCATTACCTCGTTCAGAGCTGGCTAAATTTAAGCCAATTGCTGATAACTTTATTGCCCAATTAGAGCGTAACCGTGAATTACAGCTAGCACTTAAATAAACATTTTCGATGCTTAAATAAAAAAGCCTTTGCTGGAGTTACCCGCAAAGGCTTTTTTATAGATTAATTTAAAAGAACATATATAAGCTGCACAACCAAAGAGATCATAACCAGTGGCCAAATATACTTGCTGTATTTAGTGGCGTTTTCAAGCCCCATTTTACTCTGGTATTTTTCTAGTAAAGGAATAATAACCACTAAAGCAATTACCAAGCTAATTAAAATAACAAATATGTTCATATCACCTTCTTGATATTAAGTTACGGTAGTGCACAGCCTTTGGCGCTAATATATAACTGGTACCAATGCTCACGACTTAAATTAATATTAATTGCACCACACGAGGCTTTGATACGCTCTACATTAGTAGTGCCAATAATAGGCTGAATTAATGCAGGATGACGCAACAGCCAAGCCAATACAATTGCTTCAGCCGTTGTTTCATAGAGTATGGCAAGTTTACTCACTAAAATACTGGTATTTATATCCGCAGGTGAAGCCTTGGATAAATCGCCCCCCGAGTATAAACCTTGGCATAAACTGCCCCAGCTTTGAATTTGAATATCATGCTCACGGCAATATTCAATACATCCTGGCGTAAAGTTAATATCTTTGCCATCGGTATTACCGACATAAATGCCTTCATCGACCCATTGATGCTTTTGCAAACTCGCCTCTATTTGATTTGCAACATCAGCACATCTATGTAGTCGGTATTTAATCGCTTTAATGAGCCTGCTACTGAGCGCTCAATCCAATCGGCAGAAAAATCATAGCGTTGTGAGTTTTTCTCATCAGCAAAACGAATACCACACTTAGACTGGATATATATTTTTTCTCTAAGCTTTGGGCGCTGAGCAAGCACCTTACCAAACACTTGTTCAGCCTTACCTAAGGTATAAATATCAGCATGATCAAAAAAATTAATTCCGCCCTCAATCGCTGTATCTATGCATGCATGTCCTTGCTGTAAGTGCGCACTGTTGATCGCACTCTTATCCCATGCACCTCCTAAGCCCATACAACCAAATATCAGCTTACTTGCATTTGGGAGATATTTTGCCAGCGGAGTGTGTGACATATTAGACAGCCCTTAAAAATATAAAGAATGATTACTGTAAACAAAAAAACCTAAACAAGAAACTGTTTACGTTAAGTTTTTTAGGCAAAAAAAAGCGCAGTAAACTGCGCTAATAGGTTGAGTCTAAGTATATTTAACCAACCAGGGCAAGTAAAATACCGGCAGCGACCGCACTACCGAGTACACCAGCAACATTAGGCCCCATTGCATGCATTAGTAAGAAGTTGTGTGGATTATTTTCAAGTCCGACCTTATTAACTACACGCGCCGCCATCGGTACAGCCGAGACCCCGGCGGCACCAATTAATGGATTTATCGGGGTTTTTGATATTTTATTTAAGCCTTTTGCCATAAATACCCCCGAAGCGGTACCAATAGAAAACGCCAAGGCACCCAGCACTAAAATACCAATGGTTTCTAAGGTTAAGAACTGTTCTGCAGCAAGTTTGGAGCCTACAGCCAACCCTAAAAATATAGTGGTAATATTAATGATTTCATTTTGGGCACTGTTACTAAGCCTATCCACCACGCCCGACTCACGCATTAAATTACCTAAACAAAACATACCAACCAAAGGAATGGCAACGGGTAAAAATAATGCCGTTAAAGTAAGTACCACCAGTGGGAAAATAATTTTTTCCTTTTTAGATACTTTACGCAGTTCAGGCATTTTAATTTGACGCTCTTGCGGTGTTGTTAACGCACGCATAATAGGCGGCTGAATAATAGGAACCAGCGCCATGTATGAGTAAGCGGCTACGGCTATAGCACCGAGTAAGTCAGGCGCTAGTTTTGATGCTAAAAAAATGGCTGTCGGTCCATCTGCACCACCAATAATGGCAATCGCTGACGCATCTTGTAAACTAAATTCAAACCCCGGAATAAAGTTAAGCAAAATAGCACCAAATAAAGTCGCAAAAATACCAAACTGTGCAGCGGCGCCTAATAGCAACATACGCGGGTTTGCAATCAAGGCACTAAAATCAGTGAGCGCCCCCACGCCCATAAATATTAATAGCGGAAAAATACCAGTATCAATACCGACATAGTAAACATAGTAAAGTAAGCCACCAGGGTCTGATAAGCCAGCCACCGGAATATTGGTTAAAATAGCCCCAAAACCAATTGGTAACAGTAGTAATGGTTCAAATTTTTTGGCTATTGCTAAAAATAGCAACAAACAACCAACGGCAATCATCAGCAACCCGGGCAATGTAAAGTTAGCAATACCTGTGGCATGCCAGAGGTTTAAAATACCATCCATCCTCTATTTACTCCTTAAGCCAGGGCAATCATTGCATCGCCGGTGGACACTGAATCGCCTTCAGACACAAGCACGTTTGCAACAGTACCCGTATGCATGGCGCGTACCTCGGTTTCCATTTTCATGGCCTCCATAATAATCACCACATCCCCTTCATTGACTACTTGCCCTGGTTTTACTTTAATTTTAAAAATATTACCGGCAAGTGGTGCATTAAGGGTTTCACCTGAAGCAACTGATGCCGACTGAGGAATATGTTCAGAGTCTTTGAGGGTAACTTCTTTAAGTTCACCACCTTGAGCCACGACCACATCGTATACTTTACCATCGACCTTAACGCTGTATTGTTCGGCCTTAACACCTTTGTTACTTGCTTTTGATTGTTCAGTTGCTTTACTTGAGCTGTCATCGGCGCTAGGAACAGGTTCAAATGCATCAGGATTATTACGATTTTTAATAAACTTCAAACCAATTTGCGGAAATAACGCATAGGTGAGCACATCATCAATTTGCTCATCAGCAAGCGTTAAGCCTTGCTCTTGTGCAAGTTTGACTAACTCAGCTTCTAATGTTTCAAGCTCAGGTTTAATGATATCCGCCGGGCGACAGGTAATTGCTTCGCTACCATCGAGTACACGCTCCTGTAGTTCTTTGTTCATCGGTGCGGGGGTTGAACCATACTCACCTTTTAATACGCCTGCAGTTTCTTTGGTAATGGTTTTATAACGCTCACCAGTGAGAACATTTAATACAGCTTGAGTACCAACAATTTGCGAGGTAGGTGTTACCAATGGAATAAAACCGAGATCTTCACGCACGCGCGGGATTTCGAGTAATACTTCGTTTAGTTTATCAGCAGCGCCTTGCTCTTTGAGCTGATTTTCCATATTAGTTAACATGCCACCGGGCACTTGTGCTAATAAAATTCGCCCATCAACACCTTTTAAGCTTCCTTCAAACGCTGCATACTTTTTACGTACATCTCTAAAGTATGCGGCTATCTCTTCTAAGTGATTTAGATCAAGGCCTGTATCGCGATCTGTTCCCTCTACAATTGCCGTAATTGTTTCGGTTGCTGAATGACCATAAGTCATACTCATTGATGAAATAGCGGTGTCGAGCATATCTATGCCAGCATCAATGGCTTTTTGATAAGTTGCAGTACTCAAACCTGTGGTTGCATGACATTGCATGGCAATAGGCACTGAAACCGTTTCTTTTAACGCTTTTATTAGTTTTTCTGCATCATACGGCTTAAGTAGTCCCGCCATATCTTTAATACAAATTGAATGACAGCCCAATTCTTCAAGCTGCTTTGCAAGCGTGAGCCACATATCGAGAGTGTGAACCGGACTTACTGTATAAGAAATAGTACCTTGGGCATGCGCACCTACTTTAACTGCTGCTTTTATAGCTGTTTCTAAGTTACGTACATCGTTCATTGCATCAAAAATACGAAATACATCAACGCCATTTTCATGCGCCCGCTCTACAAACTTTTCAACCACATCATCTGCATAATGACGATAACCTAATAGGTTTTGCCCACGAAGTAGCATTTGTTGTGGCGTATTGGGCATGGCCTTTTTAAGCGCGCGAATACGCTCCCATGGATCTTCACCTAAATAACGTATACACGAATCAAAAGTAGCCCCTCCCCAAGACTCAATAGACCAATAACCAGCATCATCTATTTTTTTAGCAATAGGCAACATATCGTCTAAGCGCATGCGAGTAGCTAATAAGGATTGATGTGCATCACGCAGTACGAGTTCTGTTATTTTCAATTTAGCCATTTCATGCTCCTCTAATTATTATTTGTTTTGTACTGAGCGATGGCAGCACTAATTGCAGCAATGTGTTCACTTGGTACGCCTTGAGATTTAAAAGATGGCACTCTTTGTGGTGCGTCCACCTCTGGCTGAGAAAATTTGGCAGCCAATTTAGACATGGTTACCACAGCACCAATCAATAAAGAAAGAAATACAAATACACTCACCATACCTGTCAGCATTAAATTGCCCGCAGTTATCAGCGAAGCCCCTATATCCATAATTCTCTCCTTTCAAACCATAAAAAATAAAAAGTCAGTTTATTTAAATAATTATTCACACACAATAACAAAAGCGATTCTTTTGCCCACAAGTTGTAAATTGGTAAAACCAATTAAACTTAAAGTAACATATCATCAATAAAGTTAACACCACCTAAAATAGCTTATTTAGCCTTGTAAGATAGATATTAAAAATGTTCGTTATAAACAAAAGATATATAAAGCAAACTTATTAAGTAAGTTATTCAGTAACACTTAAACCAAATAGAAATTGGTCTTACCAAAATAAATAGATTCACATAACTTTTTATTTCATCATATATAACTGTGAATAAGTTACCGATAAAATCGTAAAAATTACTAATTAAATAAAGAAAAACACCACAACAAACTTAAATACATGATTTTAATAAATAAAATATACTGGCACGATATTCGCTTACTTTAGTACTTTAGAATAATATTAACACAATAAGGAGATATCAATGTTACGCTGGACAATTACATTTTTGGTGATCGCTCTAATCGCAGCCGTTTTAGGGTTTGGTGGTATTGCAGGAACCGCAACAGGTATTGCTAAAATCATATTTTTTATATTTTTAGTTTTACTGGTTATTTCACTTATCTCTGGTGCTTTACGCGGTAAAGGCCCCAGATAGATAACGAAACGACAAACTCTTTTAAACTTTTATATAAGGAATTACATTATGAAATCATCAACAATCAAAGCAGTCGCTATTGCTCTATTTGCAAGTGCATTTATTATGGGTTGTGAAGACAATCACGCAGAAGAAGCGGGTGAACGCATCGACGAAGCAGTGACAGATGTACAAAACAAAGTAGAAGACGCCTGTGAAGAAGTAAAAGAAGGCGTTAATGCTAAAGAAACAAACTGTTAATTTACAATCATTTTTCTTTAAAACGACCTCAGGGTCGTTTTTTTATATCTAAAATTTACAGCGTTTTTAATAATTTATCTCATTTAAGCTGCGTATTAATGCCATAGCTTGCTAAAATGATAAAAAATAAATGTTAAGTATAGATGCATGGTATTTACGACAACCTACAAACTCGATAAACCTTACTTTTATGAATGCTTCGACCAGTCGTTGCCCTACAGTAAGCGCGCACAACCTAAATATTTTTTATTAGCACTGCTTGTTGTATTAGGATTATTTGGCATTTATGGTTTAGGGGATCATTACCTGGGCACATTTTTACTGATGTTAGCCTTACTTGAATGCATTGCTTTTTACTATCGCCGCCCTTGGTGGGCCACAAGACAAATGCTCAGCAGAGCGTCAGGCTCTGAAGTTACCCTCACCTTCGACGAAAACGGAATAACGTCTTCTAATCATTACAAAGACTACCAATTAGCGTGGCACGATATTATTGAAATTATTACCACAGATCGCGGACTACTGTTAAAAAGTAAAAGCGGTATGCAGTACATTTCAAAAGCCATACTCAACGATGAAACCATTGATTTTATAAACAAAAAAGCCACTCAGTGAGTGGCTTTTACAAATGTCATAGTGATTAACTAAACATTTAATACTCTATTGATTAAGCATTGTCCGGATTAGGGTTAGACTTTTCAGCTTGTATACGCATGTAAATTTCTTCACGATGAACTGATACGTCTTTAGGTGCATTCACACCGATACGAACTTGATTTCCTTTAACACCCAAAACAGTAACGGTAACTTCGTCACCTATCATAAGGGTCTCGCCTACTCTACGAGTTAGTATTAGCATTCTCTTGCTCCCATGTTCCAATAAAATTATAAGATTCCGCGTTTACATTTTAATTAAAATTAGACTAAATAGTAAGTAAAAACTCTCAATCTATTCATTTTCTGTTAAAAATGTCTTATGTAATGCACGAACAGCTAACGCTAGGTATTTTTCATCTATTAAAACTGAAATCTTTATTTCTGAGGTTGAAATAAACATCACATCAATATTCTCTTTTGCTAACGAATCAAAAAATAAACTTGCTACTCCAGAATGGGATTTCATGCCCATACCCACAGCTGACACTTTCGCCACATTCATTAAACCATCAATTACCTGTGCGTCTAGTTGCTGTTGAGCGGCGGTTAACAAATCAAGCGCGTTTAAATAATCATTTAAATGCACTGTGAAAGCGTAGTCGACTTTTTCAGCTTTATGATTAGTTTGATTAATCATATCTATTTCGATGCCATTATCAGCAAAAAGTTTCAAAACTTTTGTAAGGTGCTTAGATCCTTGCGGCATTCCATGTAGCTTAATTAAACACTCATCTGCATTAAATGCAATACCCGACACCACGTTGCTCGCCACGTCGCTCTCCTCAAAACTTATTAATGTACCTGCGTCAGGTTTGAAACTAGATAAAACCCGTAACGGCACATTGTGCTTACCAGCAGACTCTACGGAGCGAATATGTAACACCTTAGCACCCAAACTTGCCAGCTCAAGCATTTCAGCAAAAGTAACATGGCTTAAGCGTCGTGCGTTAGGTTCTACACGCGGATCTGTAGTATATACGCCGTCCACATCGGTATAGATCTGACACTCATCGGCTTTTATTGCACCGGCAATTTCAACTGCCGAGGTATCGGTACCACCACGCCCAAGCGTAGTCACGTTTCCCTCAATGTCGCGCCCCTGAAACCCGGCAATAATAGCAATGCGATTATGCTCAAGTTCGTGTTTTAAACGTGTTGCAGCAACCTCTTCTACACGCGCTTTGCCAAACATGTTATCGGTTAATATATTAACCTGATCGGCTAATAAACTAACTGCTGAATGGCCGCGCTTAATAATAGCCATCGCTAATAAAGCAATAGAGACTTGCTCACCAGTACTGAGTAACACATCGAGTTCACGACTGCTAGGGCGAGAGTCGATTTGTTTGGCAAGATTAATTAAACGATTGGTTTCTCCCGACATTGCCGAGAGCACCACCACCACTTGGTGGCCTTGTTGTTTGGTTTTAACAACAAGATCGGCGACCGCTTCAATACGCTCTATTGAGCCTACCGAAGTGCCGCCAAATTTTTGAACTATAAGCGCCACTTAAGCTTAAGTACGCTCAGTTAACCAAGCGGTTACGCTATCAAGTGCTGCCGTTAAGTTTTGTGGCTGTGAACCACCCGCTTGTGCCATATCTGGACGACCGCCGCCTTTACCACCTACTTGACCTGCCATGTGATTAACTAATTCACCGGCTTTTACTTTGCCCGTTAAGTCTTTAGTTACACCCGCAATTAGGCTTACTTTGTCACCTGTGGCAACACCAAGCGCAATAACACCTGAGCCAATCTTGTTTTTAAGATCATCAACCATGCCGCGAAGCGCTTTTGATTCAGTCCCTTCAACATTGGCTACCAGTAATTTCACCCCGTTAATTTCAACCACTGAATCAAGTAACGATGCACCTGCCGCACTGGCTAGTTTATCATTAAGCTGGGCAACTTGTTTTTCAAGTCCTTTCGATTTTTCAAGTAAGGCTGTTACTTTTTCAAGTACTGAGGCACTGTCGCCTTTTACCAGCGCTGCAACATCAGCTAATTGCTGTTCTTGCTCACTGACATAAGTAATTGCTTCTGCACCCGTTACCGCTTCAATACGGCGAACGCCAGCAGCAATACCGCTTTCAGATACAATTTTGAATAAGCCAATGTCGCCCGCACGCTCGACGTGTGTACCACCACAAAGCTCAATTGAGTAATCACCAATGGTTACGACACGTACTTCGTCATCGTACTTTTCACCAAACAATGCCATTGCACCTTTTGCTTTAGCATCATCAATCGCCATTAGCTCAGTGTTGAGTGCAAAGTTACCACGAATTTCGTCATTCACTACGCGCTCAATTTCGCGCAGCTCTTGTTTGGTCACCGCTTCAAAATGCGAGAAGTCAAAACGCAGGCGATCTGGCTGCACAAGTGAGCCCTTTTGCGATACGTGCTCACCTAAAAGTTGACGCAATGCTTGGTGAAGAATATGGGTAGCTGTGTGGTTTTTCTTGATGCTGTCACGGCGTTTAGCATCAATATTTGCATCAACTTTATCGTTAACCCCAATACGCCCTTGCACTGTGCCATGGTGTGCAAATGCATCACCCAGTTTAGTGGTGTTAGTAACAACAAACTCACCACCAGCTACAGTAATTGTGCCGCTATCACCAATTTGACCACCAGATTCTGCATAAAATGGCGTGCGGTCTAAAACAATAATACCTTGTTGACCATCTTCAAGTAATGATACCGCTTTGCCACCGGCAAAAATTTCGACCACAGTGCCACGGTAATGAGTGCTATCGTAGCCTTTAAAGTCAGTGTGTTTGTCTGATTTTAATTGGTCATTGTAATCAGCACCAAACTTACCGGCTTGTTGCGCTGTTTTACGTTGTACTGCCATGCATGCTTCAAAGCCTTGATGATCAATCGTCATCTGGCGCTCACGCGCTACATCGGCTGTTAAATCTGCAGGAAAACCATAGGTATCGTAAAGCTTAAATACTAAATCACCGGGGATCACATCACCGGTTAAATCACTTAGGCTTTCCTCTAAAATAGCTAAACCACGCTCAAGGGTTTTACCAAATTGCTCTTCTTCAATACGCAGTACTTTTTCAATAATTTCTTGTTGCTTAGCAAGTTCTGGATACGCTTGACCCATTTGCTCAATAAGTGCAGCAACCAACTTATAGAAAAACGCGCCTTTAGCACCTAACTTATTACCGTGACGTACTGCACGACGAATAATACGACGCAACACATAACCACGCCCTTCGTTTGATGGCATCACCCCGTCTAAGATTAAAAACGCACACGAACGAATATGATCGGCAACTACGCGAAGCGACTTATCATTCATATCTTGGGCATTGGTAACGCTTGCCGCTGCGGCAATTAAACCTTGAAATAAATCAATTTCGTAGTTTGAATGCACACCTTGTAAAATAGCTGAAATACGCTCAAGACCCATACCCGTATCAACAGATTGCTTAGGCAGTGGCAACATAGTCCCGTCGCTTTGACGGTTGTATTGCATAAATACTAAGTTCCAAATCTCAATGAAACGATCGCCATCTTCTTCAGGCGTACCCGGAGGGCCTCCCCAAATATGCTCACCGTGATCATAAAATATTTCAGAACATGGACCACAAGGACCGGTATCCCCCATGGACCAAAAGTTATCGCTAGTCGCAATGCGAATAATACGATCTTCAGGTAAACCTATATCGTTTGCCCAGTAGCCAAAAGCCTCTTCATCATCATGATAAATAGTCACTAACAGCTTTTCTTTTGGGAGTTTTACAACTTGTGTTAAAAATTCCCACGCAAATTTAATCGCATCTTGTTTAAAGTAATCACCAAAGCTGAAGTTACCTAGCATTTCGAAAAAAGTATGGTGTCGTGCGGTGTAACCTACGTTTTCTAAATCGTTGTGTTTACCACCAGCACGTACACAACGCTGCGAACTGGTTGCACGTGTATAAGGACGGCTTTCTGCGCCTAAAAATACATCTTTAAATTGCACCATACCGGCATTATTAAATAATAATGTGGCATCGTTACCCGGTATAAGCGAACTAGAGGGAACAACTTGATGTTGTTTACTGGCAAAAAAGTCTAAAAACTGTTGCCTAATTTGTGCGGTAGTCATGTGCTGCATGTGAAAGTCTCACCTGTATTTACTGTGCTTGCATTGCAAAATTTATTTCATCATAGCTAAAACCTCGGTACATTAAGTAGCGCACGCGCTTAGCTTTTTCTTTGTACTCGAGGTTTGCCGGTGTCGTTGAATATTTTTTGTTGTACGCTTCCTGCGCGAGCTCAAACCAATCTATTTCCAGCTCTTCAACCACTGTTTCAAGCAGTGCTCTATCAATCCCTTTACCCATGGCCTCACTTTGAATTCGCTTTAAGCCGTGGCATTTAAATATATGCTTTCTTACAAACCCTTCACAATAACGCTGCTCGTTTATAAAATTGTGTTTCTCACACCAATCAAGCAGGTTTTCTATGAACTCGTCAGTTGCTTCTTTTTGCTGTAACTTTTGGGTTAACTCTCGACGCGAATACTCTTGCCTTCCAAGTAACCAAAGTACATAGTTTTTTAGCTTTTGTTTTAACGTATCATCCATTAAGCGTCAAAGCGTCCGCTTTGCTCGCTGCTTAAAGGCTTAATGTTATTGTCATCACTTGGCGGCACAACCGGCATAAAAATAGCCTGATAAGAAACAAAGAAACTAATGTAGCAAATTGGCATTAATATCAATAGCGGTAGTAACGATAAGAACACCGAAACCACCATGAGTAATGCGCAAATAATACCATAAATGCTCAATGGTAAAATATTATAATAAAACACCATAAACGATTTTTTTAAGGCATTTAAAATACGCTGCTCTTTATTAAAGTAAACCAGCGGCACGGCATAGGCAAACGAGGTAAAGTATACCGACAGCACAATTAAAAACAGCGCCACATTGGCAAAAGAAATACTTTCAAGCATTTGGCTAACGGCTGTATTAGGATCTAGGTTAGGCTGGGTCATAACCGCCATCGCATCTGCGAATAAACCATTAGCGAGCAATGCAATTAAAATTCCCGCCCCCATTTGATAAAGTGCTAAGCGAAATAAGCCCAGCCGATTTCCTTTGGCTGAAAACGGTTTTAAAATATCGGCTAGCATAATTTTGCCACCTTGCTGTTTAGTCAGCACCGCTTGATAAAAACCTGCGGTTAAAAATGGTGTTGCCAACGCAGCCACTATTTGTAGTAACGGCAAAAATAATGACAACAGGCCAACAATGCCAATCAACAAGTGCATAAAAATAAACGTTAATGGTTGAGTTTTAAAAATTAGCCAACCGGCTTTAAACCACTTTAACCCAGCATCCGCTTTAAAAATTCGTAATTGTGTAGACATACTTGCTCTTAATTAAAACAAAACACGCCGAGTATAACTCGGCGTTGGTTGGTATTACAGAGGCAGATAAGTAATATTAAGGTTTTTTAATTTTCTTAATATCCAGCATGTGCGAGCCATGCTTAATTTTGGTCTCTAGGTATGCCTTATTACCCGAAAGCCCTGCTTTAATATGTGCATGCGTACCTATAACAGAATCAACCTCTATACCGGCATCTTTTAATGCGTTGAGCTTTTTAGGGTTATTAGTCATTAACTTAACATGTTTTAAATTAAGCGCATTAAGCATTAACACCGCATCCGAAAAATCACGTAAATCATCAGCAAAACCCAAATGATTATTAGCCTCATAGGTATTCATGCCTTGTGACTGCAAAACATAGGCATCTATTTTATTGTATAAACCAATGCCACGGCCTTCTTGGCGTAAATAGAGTAAAATGCCACCCTGCTCATGCATCATTTCAACACATTCATTTAGCTGCTCACCGCAATCACAACGTGACGAATGAAACACATCGCCTGTTAAACATTCTGAATGCATTCGAATAAGCGGCACACTTTGTTGGCTATCAGCGTTATTAAACACTAAAGCAACATGCTCTTGGCCATCTTTTAAGCCACTAAATGAAATAATTTCTGCTGGAATATCACTATTTTTGCCCACATTAAGCTGGACTCTTGCTCTTACTTGCGCCACGACCAATCCAAATATTTAAAAACTACGACACGATAAAGTGATAATATCACAAAAGTTCAAAATTAGATCGTAGTACAGCCCTATTTTATTACTCATATATGGCGACGACAGCGGCTATTTTCAATCTTTAAGTATAAATAATTATCAGTAAGTCTTTACCTTGGTTTACCTAAAAAAATGACAAACACGCAAGGGTTTGCTACATTGCTGCTAATAAAAAATAGGGATTATTATGAAACTAAACAAACTTGTATTACTGTTATCTATGGTCAGTAGCTCTTTACTTGCAGTGCAAGTAAACGACCCCCAAGTAGAATTTAACAAGGCTTATCAAAATTACTTAAATGCGGTTAAAACTAAAGAAAATGTGCAACAAGCCGCGAAGCAGGCTTACACATTAGGTAAAGCTGTTTACAGTGAAAATACTGATAACACTGCAAACTTAGCTATTAACTATGCAAAATCAATTAATGGGTATGGTAACCACTCGATTGAAAAACGCTTTGCGCTGTACCAGCAAGCCTATACCATTTTAGTCAAGAATCATGGTAAGCAATCACTAAAAAATATTGATGCTTTAATGGGCATGGCTAATTTTGCACCTTCAGCTCAAAAAGCTGACTATTATTTAGATCAAGTAATTACAATCGCAAACACACAAAACAAGCCTAAATTTGTAGCCGATATGAAATTAGAAGCGGCGACGATATTAGCGAATAAATTTAGCCATAAAAAATACCGAGAGGCCAAAAACTACCTAGAAGAGGCCGATGAGTATTATCAGGCTCACTTACCTAAAAACTCAATAGAGCAAATTAAAGCTGATTTTTTAATGGCATCGTTTGCACAAGGTAGAAAAAAATACGACCAAGCGATTGAAAGACTTAATCGCGTGATCAACGTGTTTGATAAAAGCTTAAGTTACGATCACAACGCAGAGCTTACCGCACACTCTCGGCTAATTGGCTTGTATGAACAACAAGGCAAAAGCGATGAAGCCACTAAACACTGTATAGCAATTGCTAAAATGGTGCCGTGGAAAGAAAGCCAAGAACAAACGCCGCTATACCGCGTTAACCCTAAATACCCTAATAATAAAGCTCGCTTTGGTAAAGATGGCAGTGTAATTATGGAGTTTGAAGTGGATGAATCAGGCTTTGTAAAAAACCCGCAAGTACTTAGTTCACAAGGCGGCGTAGCCTTTGAAAAATCGGCAATAGAAGCATTAGCACAGTGGCGCTATGCACCTAAATTTGAAAACGGTAAAGCCATTACTGCAATTTCTCAAGTGCAGCTCGACTTTAAAGTAAACCGTTAATTACAGATAATACCCATTCACTTAATTAAGCGAATTGCTACAAAAAGGCGCTTCAAGCGCCTTTTAATTTAACACTATAGCTATTTTAACTTGGCTAAAATGTTATCGCTGGCGGCCTCTATTAAATTGAGCACTTTTTCAAAGCCATCATCACCGCCATAGTAAGGATCGGGTATTGCACTTTGCGCTTGCTCTCCATACTCTAAAAATAACGCTAACTTATATTGTAAATGCCCAGGGCAGCGTGCGTTTAAATCTGCGAGGTTTTGCGTATCTGCAGCTAAAATCAAGTCAAACTCGCTAAAATCACTGCTGCGTACCTTGCGCGAAAAAATACCTTTAAAACTATAACCGCGTTTTTCACCGGCCTGCATTGAGCGTCTGTCTGGCGAGTTACCTTCGTGATGACCAATGGTTCCCGCCGAATCCACTAGCAGATCAATGCCTAACTTTTTAGCGCGTGCCCTCAATACCGCCTCAGCCGTCGGTGAGCGACAAATATTACCTAAACAAACAATCAGTACTTTTTTCACTTATAGCTCCTTAAGCTTTTGCATAAAAATCAGTAATAAACGTTATTTTAATGAGGCTAATATTTTTTGTTCGCCTTCAAGCATTGTGTGCATAGCGGTGCCCTGTTTTACACGGCTATGTAAAGCAGCAAGCTTAGGCCAGCGCGACTCATCAAGTTGCTCACCAGCGTGTTCCATGTTCATTAACTGGCAGCTCACAGCAATATCGGCAAGGGTTAAGCTATCGCCAATAAAAAACTCGTTATTACCTAAATAACCGTCTAAATAATCAAATAAAGGGGGGAGTTTTTCATTTAATGCGCTTTGCACCAATGCCTCATCGGTTTGCTTTTGCATTGTAGGGGCAATAATACGTTGCTGAAATACCGTAAATGTAGCAAAAGGAGCCAGCTCGTAATCTGCGTATTTTTCTAACCAGCGAACGGCTGCACACTGCTCTGCGGTATTGCCAAGTAAAGACGGTAAATTGGGGTATTTTTCATCAAGATATTGGCAAATAACGCTGGAGTCGGCCAAGCTTAACTCGCCGTCTTTTAGCGCCGGAATACGCCCTAGCGGGTTAAGTTCTAAAAACCAATCAGGTTGATTAAACGGCGAGACCATTTCGAGTTTATAGTCGAGTTGTTTATGCGCTAAACACACACGTACTTTACGTACATAAGGAGAAAGCGGGACACCGTAGAGAATTATGCACATTGTGATTCCTATAAATTAAAACTGCTTTAGAATTGCGTCATCATAATCATTAACATCAAGCGTTAAATTATATTTAGCCGCGACGCTATCAAGCTCGGCTTGTTTAATCGCTAACTCATCCATAGTGATAGTGTTATCGTCAAGCTGCCATAACAAGCGTGAACCTGCATAACTATACTGAATGGCTAATAGTGCATCAGGGTTACCTTCACGTCCCGCCGCTTTTAGCTTTGCCATTTTACGAGTGATTTTATTGAGCGCTTGTTTAAGCTCCCATACATATACAACCTCTGTCATAAACGCATGTTTACGGTATTTATTTAACAACCACCCTATGCCAATACTCGTGACAATAACGCCTAATAAGTTCCAATGAAAATGACTACCACTTTCATCGGGAAATATTGCAATAAGTGTTTGTGAAATCGCGAGGCTGCCAATTGCTAAACTCGCTGCACAGCCGACGATAACGCGATTTAAATGTTTACGATAACGTACTTTATCTATTTCAATAAGTTGCATAATTGCCTAAAGTAAAAAACTAAAAAATACACAGCCGACATTGTAGCTAAACCTATCATAGAGTTTCGACTCTTTTTAAGAAAATATCAGCAGTTTTTGATTTAACGCCTTTTTATATTACTTATAGCATGAAACCTGCCATCGATTTTATTTGCATCCACTTATTAGACGTAAGATAGTGGGTAATAAATACAACACAGCACAGAATTACCATGATAAAGACACTGATTGCCTCTAGCTTAGTTTTTTCTACTTTTAGCGTTTTTGCTAATTTAGATACGCCGTTAACCCCAGAAGAATTACGCATTGAAAAAGCCAACCACTTTATGCCTAAGGTATTTAGCGCTTTTGCCAGCGAGGTAAATCAATTTGAGCAACAATTCAAATCCCTCTCAAGCTATGCACAAGCCGTAGATACCGTTAATGACTATTCAAAACGGTTATGGTTTAGTGCCAAAAAGCGCATAACCACAACGCAGAACCTTGATGATCGCGCACTTTACTGGGCTCGTTTACAATCAAGTAAAATAATACGCACCATTGAGCCTGCATTTTCACTGAGCCAAGCGCAACAAGCCGTATTATTAACCTTACTAGAAAACGGTAGCCGAGGACGCACCGACCTAAGCTACTCACAAAATACCAATAAAAAAATATTACTAACCGGGTTTGACCCATTTTTACTGGATAAACATATAAACCAAAGTAACCCATCAGGTATTGCTGCATTGCTACTTGATGGCCAAGTGATTAGCTATAAAGGTATCACTGCTGAAATCAACACAGTGATGATACCGGTGCGCTACGAAGATTTTGACCAAGGCATAATAGAGTCGTTACTTGCCCCTTATTACGCACTTAATAATGTTGATATGGTGGTTACCGTTAGCATGGGTCGCAAAGACTTTGATCTTGAGCGCTTCCCCGGTAAGCGTCGCAGTGTAACAGCGCCCGACAACGCCAACGTAGTGTATGGCGGCAGCAAAACGGCGCCACTTATTCCAAGCTTAAACGACCGCCCATTACCCGGTAACGAATTTGTAGAATTTAGCTTACCTGTTAGGGCTATGCAAAGTGCAAAAGGGCCCTATTCTATTAATGATAACCACCACGTTATTACTCTAGAAAAAGATTTTAAAGCGAATACGATTGAACAGTTAAAAAACGCGACTGCAGTGCAAGGCGGCGGGGGTGGTTATTTGTCTAACGAAATCTCCTATCGCAGTATTCGCCTGCGCAATCAGCTAAATTCAAATATTCCTACAGGCCATATTCATACTCCGCGCATTGCACAGTTTGAACCCGAGATTGAAGCTAAAATAGTAAAACAAATTCAAACCATGCTAGCGCATAGTTTAGTTGCGCTTTAATAAAAAACACCTTTAAAAATGGGAAGCACAATAAAATGTATTGAAAGTAAATAAAAACCCACAACTTTACTTATTAATTAGATTTTCAGAAATTGTGTTCTATGCTCTTATAAGGTACAAACCTTATTACAAGGAACATAGTAATGCCCGCAATCAGTCATTTTTTTAATTCGTTAAATTTAACTAAAAAGCTTATATCTGCTTTTTTAGTAGTTGCTTTAGTACCAATAGCCATAATTATAGCCGTTGCTATTGGTATAGCTTCCGACTCAATCACCAAACAAGTATATTCTCGATTAGATGCTGTAAGCAAAGTTAAGCAAAGCGCTGTAAAACGTTACTTTGACAATATTGAAAATAAACTTAATACACTGCACGCTAATCCCGATTTCCCCCTCATAGCTGCACAGTTTATAAATGGGTATGATGCTATTTCACCTTCCATGTCCCCAGAGTCCCTAAATAACTTTTATAAAGATTCTTTTTTCCCTAAATTTAAACAGTTAAATCCAACAAACACCGCCTCGCTATCAGCGCTGGATTTAATGAGCTCAAAAACTATTGAGTTACAATCTCGTTATTTAGCTAACAATCCAAACCCAATTGGTGAAAAACAAAAATTAACGGCTACAGCGCAATCAGATGCATATGAACAAACCCATCGTAAATATCATGACTATTTGCGCAATGTTGCGACTATAAATAAGTTTTACGACATTTTTATAATCGACCCAAAAAATGGCAATATTGTTTATTCAGTTTACAAAGAAGTCGACTTTGCAACGTCACTGCAATCAGGCCCTTACGCCAATAGTAATTTAGCAAGCCTGTTTCAAATATTAAAAAATAACAAAGATCCTCAAAAAATCGCATTTGTTGATTATAAACAGTACTCCCCTTCATATAATGCACCTGCAAGCTTTATTGGTAAGCCAATTGTTGTCAATGGTGAAACAATTGCAATTTTAGCCGCTCAGCTTTCTATAGATGACATCAACTCAATTATGAAAGAACGTGAAGGTTTAGGTGAAAGTGGAGAAACCTACCTGGTTGGCCCTGAAGGGTTAATGCGCTCTGATTCTTATATCGATCCTATAAATCGCTCTGTAGAGCGTTCTTTTAGAAACCCAAATAAAGGCGCGGTTAATACTTTATCTGTTACCAAAGCGCTCAACAATGAAAAAGGCCAACACGTAATTAATGATTATAATAATGAAATGGTTCTGTCCGCATTTGCACCTGTGGATGTATTTAATATGCGCTGGGCACTAATAGCAGAAATGGATGAACACGAAGCCTTCGAGTCTATAAATACACTTTCTCAGCTACTCATCGTTATACTTATAATCACTATTGTCATGGTTACTGTTGCCGCATATTGGTTTTCACGCACCTTAACAAAACCAATCCATGCACTGGCTGATACAATGAAAAAGGTAGAGCAACAAGGTGACTTTTCATTGCGGGCAACAATTTATTCAAACGATGAAATAGGTGTAAGCACTCATGCATTCAACACTCTTTTGGCTACTTTACAGCTATCAATTAGCGAAACTAACCGTGTGATGAATCAGATGGCCGCAGGTAAATTTGACCAACGCATCAATGCACCCTGTCGGGGAGAGCTCGATACCTTAAAACAAGCTACTAACGACTGTGCAAGTTCGCTTAACAGTGCAGTAAACGAATTAAATAACATCTCGCTTGCTATGGCTGAGGGCAAATTTGATGTACAAATTAATGCCTCCATGTCAGGTGAGTTGGGCACCTTAAAAAGTAATATTAATCAATCGCTGTCCTCAATAGATACAACAATGAACAGTATTGTCGATATTATGATGAACGTTGAACAAGGTAACTTTAAAGAGCAAATCACCTACCCAGCAAAAGGCAAGCTTGCACAATTAAAAGACAGCGTAAATAACTCCGTAAGCAGTTTAAACATGGCAATAAATGGCATTAGTGACGTTATGAGTGCATTACGCCAAGGGCAATTTTCAGCACAATTAAACGCCCCTTTAGCAGGTCAACTTGACACCCTAAAACAAGATATTAATTCCAGTATGGCTAATCTAAATAATGTTATGCATGAAATAGGTGAGGTTATGACCTCTGTTAGCCTAGGTGACTTTAAAAAAATGATAGAATGTGAAGCCAGTGGTCAACTAGAGCAGTTAAAAAATAACATCAACACATCAATTATGGCGATTGATAATGCGCTAACTGAAATTTCATCAGTTATGCTAGCCATTAGTCAAGGACGTTTTGATCATACTATTTCATCTGTTATGACAGGCCAACTCAATAACTTAAAAAATGATATAAATCAATCGGTAACTAATCTAGACCATGTAATAAATGACCTCAATAAAGTCATGGCAGCAATGGCAAACGGCGACTTTACCCATCAGCTGAACCAACCATTGCAAGGCCAGCTGGAAGATTTAAAAAACAACGTAAACGAGTCTACTTCATTGGTTTCATTAGCTATAAATGAAGTAAGCAGTGTCTTATCAAACTTAGCTAAAGGCGACCTTACTAAAAAAATAGAGGGACAATATCAAGGTGTATTTAACACACTTAAAGGCGATACGAACACAACTATTGCTAAATTAACCAGTGTTATAAAAGAAATCCAAGTTTCTGCTAGTCAGGTTGTGCAAAATGCAGGAGAAATAGCATCTAGCAATACTGAAATAAGTAAACGAACAGAGGAGCAAGCTGCCAACCTTGAAGAGGCAAGCTCAAGCACCGAGCAAATGCTAGATGAGCTAACCAAAGTATCTGAACAATCAAAAAGCGCAGTGGCATTAGCTAACAATGCAGAAAAAATTGCTGATGAAGGTAACCGCTTATCAACACAAACAGTCAATGCAATAGATGAAGTAAATAAAGCAAGTAAAGATATTAACGAAATACTCACTGTTATTGATAACCTTGCTTTTCAAACTAACTTACTGTCGCTTAACGCCGCTGTTGAAGCAGCCAGAGCTGGCGATAATGGAAGAGGTTTTGCTGTTGTAGCCAATGAAGTTGGTGATTTAGCGGGTCGCAGTGCGGCATCTGCAAAGCAAATAAAAAGTATCATTGCAAATAGTAACCAAAAAATAGCCCTTGGGACTGAATTAGCAGGCAGCTCTGGTGAGAAATTAAAACAAATTATGCAAGCTGTTAGCGATGTTAATAAAAACATCATACATATAGATCATTCAACCTCTGCACAGCAGCAGGCCATTAAAGAAGTTAATCTTGTTGTACAACGCTTAACCGGTTTAACACAAGCTAATTCGGCCATTACAGAAGAAACAATGGCAGCTGCACGGCAAATGGCGGAACAAGCTACCGAGATGAGAGTGCAACTAAATTACTTTAACTTGATAAAAGATGAACAGTAGTGGCACTGTTCATCTGCTTTTATGTTGTTAGTTAAATAAGCTATTGTTAAGGTAAGATAGCGTTACGTTACTTTGCCGGCTAAATTAAAACGTGGCTCTTTGTACAACTGAGTTTTAACCGCCTCAGCTAAAATAACCATTGCCTGCCATGCATTCTCAAACGAAGTATAAAGAGTCGTAAAACCAAAGCGTGATATATTGGGTGCACGAAAATCAGTGTTCACCCCTTTTTCATAAAGCTAAACTGCACAAGCACGGCTATACTCTATTTATTATTTTTATACGTTTATTTGATACTAATGAAATCTAAATACAGAGCAATACCATGATAAAAGCACCAATAGCTGAAGATGAGTTATCTAGGCTGAAGGACTTATATGAGTATGATGTTTTAGACACAGAAGCTGAAAAAATATTCGACGATTTAACCCAGCTTGTATCTGACATTTGTGAAACCCCTATTTCACTTATAAGCCTTGTTGATTCAAACAGGCAATGGTTTAAATCAAAACACGGCATTGATGCAGACGAAACACCACGAGATATTGCATTTTGCTCTCACGCAATATTACAGCAGCAAATTTTCGAAGTACAAAATGCACTCATTGACAGGCGTTTTTATAACAACCCATTAGTCACCAATGATCCCAACATTCGTTTTTATGCTGGTGCGCCTCTTATAACTCCTAAAGGAAATGCCATAGGTACGTTATGTGTTATCAGCGATAGTCCAAAAAAACTCACTGAAAAACAAAAAAACGCACTGACAACTTTAGGCAAAGAAGTAATTACACAGCTAGAGCTCAGGCTTAATAATAAAAAGCTCGCGATAGCCTTAAAGAGGCAAGAAAAACACAATAAAGAACTTAAAAAACTAAAAGATGAGGCAGATACAGCCAATAATTTAAAAGGTAAATTTTTAGCGAATATGACTCACGAACTCAGAACACCGTTACATGGTATTTTAAACTTAGCTGAGTTTGGTATAGCTGAAAGCACAATAGAAGAGAAAGATAACACCTTAAAAAACATTCTAAACTCAGCGCGTTACCTATCAAATATTGTAAATGATATTTTAGATTTTTCTAAAATTGAGGCGGGCAAGTTAGACATTGAGCATACCGATTTTAACCTCAATAAAGTTATCAACGACGTTGTAAAGCCCCAGCAAAAGCAAGCATCGACTAAAGGTATAAAACTTTTCACATCCGTGGATGCTAACATAGCGGTTCATTTAAAGGGCGATCCTCTTAGGATTTCTCAAATTCTAAATAACTTGTGTTCAAATGCGATTAAGTTTACCAATCATGGTCAAGTAGAAATAAAGGTGAGTGTAAAAAGCAGTACATTGCAGTCACAAACACTTGTATTTGAAGTTATTGATACAGGCATAGGGATTAACGAAACCGTTCGAGAGCACTTATTTAAAGAGTTTCAACAGGCGGATGCATCGACCTCAAGAAAATATGGCGGGACAGGTTTAGGTTTATCGATTTGTTCCCATTTAAGTGAGTTAATGAAAGGGCATCTTAGTTTTAGCAGTGTAAAAGGAAAAGGTTCTACGTTTACCTACGAACAAAACTTTGAGCTTGCTTTATTACCCTCAATGCCACAGCAAAGCAGTGAAATAACAAACTTGCAAGGTTGCACTGTTTTAATTGCAGAAGATAACAAAATCAATCAACTCATAATTACTAAAATGCTTAACGCACACAACACCAATTTAGTACTCACTGAAAACGGGGAAGAATGTATTAAGTACTTCACAAAAAACCCTGTAGATTTAATTTTTATGGATATACAAATGCCTGAAATGGATGGTATGGAAGCGACTAAGGTTATTAGAGCGCTGCCCGCAGGCAAAACCGTTCCAATTATAGCAATGACGGCAAACACCCTAAAACAAGACATAGAGCATTACTTAGAGATTGGTATGGATGGCTACTTAACTAAACCATTTGATAAAACCAAGTTAAATAGTTTACTTAATGTTTACAACCCTAAAAACTTAAATTTAAAAAACTTAGCAGTAAAAATCAGCGATCCTACTATTTCTAGTGACTGGAAGCTAAACCAAATATGCAAAGAATTAAAAATATTAGTTCCTAATGCCAATAGAGTTAGCCTTTGGTTATTTAGCAAAGAATATAGTGCATTAACTTGTTTAATTTGCCTTGATGAAAATGATCACATATCCAGTGGCACTATTTTAAATACCGGAGACTCCCCGGCCTATTTCAATTATATTTTAACCAACCAAGTGCTAGACGCCTCCGACGCCAGAAATAACCAGGTAACCAAACCATTTACTAACGCTTACTTCAAGCCACTAAATATTTATTCTTTGCTTGATTACATTTACATTCTTGATAACAAACCGTTAGGTGTTATTTGTTGTGAAAGTGTGGGAAAAAAGGTGTCATGGAGCTCTCAAGATAAAGACTCATTGATAAAAGTGGCAGATATAGCTAACTTGTTTTTATCTAAACAAATCAAGGCTATATAACTAGACAAGCAACGGCAAAGCACTAACAAAAAACTTTTACAGCTGAACATTACACCCCGTATTTAGCTAAAGTTAACGTTGTTAACAACCTAAATACTTAGGTATAATATGCCATCTTGGCTATATTTTTAGCCTTCAAATCGGATCTCTCATGAAAAAACTCTCTAAAGTGCAAATAAAACAACAAGCACTGGTGCTCAATGTTGCTGATGCAATCGAAAAACAGGCTCTTACTGACATTCCAGGCATGTCGCAGTGCTGGTTTGACGTAGAATACCACTTATTCCCTGGCTCTTTATTAATGTGTTTTCAGTTTGAGAATCAGCAGGCGTTAACAGCGGCAGAGCCCGACTTATTGAAATGGCAAAAACGTTTAAGTGGTGCCATGCTAAAAAAAGGCGTGATTTTAAAAGATATGCGCAAACATTTAGTGTTTACCCTAAAAGGGCCTGATGATTAAGTATTAACACGTCAACTATTAGGGTGGAGTAAGTTCTAATGTACGACAACGCTCGCGAATGCGTTTGATAATAACATCGTATATGTGATCAGGGATCGGTGTGCGAAAGCCACCATCAATGGCCTTAAGTACTTTAATCTTCAGCACTTTTAGCTGTTTTTCTACCATAGATTTAGGCAGACCAATATTAACACCAAGTTGAACGAAATCCTCTTTGGTATAAAAGCCAAAGATATTATACGCGTCGCTAAAATCGCCTTCTTCCCCTTCTTCAATAGCAAGAACGCCAAAAGACATAAAACACGCTCTATCGAATACTGGATAAGGTGCCAAACTCAACATATCATACATGGGCGTAACTAAGTCCATAATGTTATTGTTTTTATTTGGCTTTCTTTGCATTGAAAAGTTCTTTAAATGCAAATCGTTGTTACCGACTATATGGCTAAATACAACGTGTAAAAACAGTTTTAGCGTAACGGCTTTGCTATTACCTGCGCAACGAGTCAACTTAATTAGCACGTTCTCGTAACTCAACGCATCGCTATCTTTGTGCTTTGGATGAACTTGGCACAACGATGCCCCATCTTCAATTAAGTAGCGCTGCTACTTGTCGATGACATCAAAGCGCTTCGTTATATAAGCAAGCTCCCCAGACTCAAATGGAATGAGTCCGCAGCCATCCCTCAGATAACAAATTAGTAAGAAATGGAGGAAGAATGTCAAAGTAAAACGGTTCACTTCTTAGTGGAAAGTGATGCCCAATTGGCTCACCTTTTGTTAAATAATTTTCGTCATAAATAAAAGTGTACTCTTCTTTACCGGACAGGCTTTCATCCCTATATTCAATCAGAACACCCGCTCTGATATTATTTATAAATACCGTTGCTCTGCGGTTAATTTCCATTACATACATCGTCCTACCAGTAATTGATAATCCCCTAACACACTAAGGATAGACTCAATAGTTGAGCGCTTAGCTGAACCAGGACTGCTATATGCTTTATAGAGAGTCGCTTTGCTGATTGCGGCAAGTTCGCAAAAGATATCTACCGTGATGCTATTATCTTTACAATATTGATTAACGCGCGCTTTAATTTCAGACAAAGGAAAAGCTTCATCTAAGTTGGCATATGAAGACTCTAATCGTTCAACTTCTTGCAAAAGCATTAAAAGCTGTTGCTTTAGAGCGTATAAATTACTCACTATCTTCTAACCTTAAATTAATAGTTCATAAAAAAGAACTTAAACAAAACTAAGTTTACTATAGTGAACAAAAAAGCAATTATCAACAAAAAAGTACAGCAAAATAAACTTATAAATAGGAAAGTACATTAAAACAAACTAAACATACCTGACCAATGTTAAAGTACGCAAATTAAAACTAAAACCCAGTAAAGTTCATTAAAATAAACTAAGAATAATAAATCAAGACTTTAAACCTTTACAAAGCACAGCCAGTTAAGCGCCTACGTTTAGGGGAAAAGTACTGTTTAGCTTCTTTAACTAAAGGATGAGTATCTGTGAATTTGTCGACTAAATAATGATTATCTAGCGCATTTTTAGCACTTGCAGGTATGTGTGTTAACTGCCGCTGACCACCAAAATCTCCCAACAAATTCCCAAACTGAGAATCAGCCATAGGCTGCGCTAAATAAAGGTGGGCTAAATAATTCAATGTAGTCTCAGCAATTGTTTAAAGTGGTTAAATAATAACGCAATTTTAAATAAAATTCATTTTAGGGAAGTACGGTTTCATTAAGCTTTATTCTTCAAAACTATCCATCCAATTACAATTGTATTTTATTAATTCAGTAACGAGTCAGGCCAATTTTGTTATTAGTGTTGCTGCGTTTTTTCGGTGCTGCATGAGTCATAAAACGCCTGCTTAGCCTTTAATATTTAATGCTATTTTTCATTGTAACCAAGGCTACTCACGCATTATGACAACAACTTTTTTAAGTAAATCACAACAAGTCGCACTGCAACAAGTACTTATTAGTAGTAAGTTGCTAAATAGTGATACAGCAAATAGTGATAACCCACCATCACTTGAGCAACAAGCGTATAGCCATATCGCTGTGATGTTGTATCGCTTTAATTTACAAAAAATCAAATGGCCCTCTTTTTTAAAAACAGCTATAAATACTACAAGCAATGATTGCCCGTGGTTAATCAGCGAGCTTATACGTTGCCAACATGATTACAAAGCTCAACCTAATGACACTGTAATCATTGAGCAAAGTGCATTTTTTTGTGGGATTTTTAGCGAAGAACTCGCCTATATTGATACTTTATTAGCAAATGGAACACAGACTTAATAAGGTTTTAAAAAATACTTTAAATTTGGCAGCTACACATGTACCCATCACGTTATTAATATATTTAATACTTTCGACTTGCAATCACCCAAAAAATGAACTTAATTTAAAAAAAGTAATGGAGCTTCTATAAAAAGGAATTTGTAATGACTAAACTCATAGTTCTCACATGTTTACTATTCTGTTCATACACTTACGCTGTAAATATTTTTCAGCTTAACTCTGAATCTAAAAATGTAGATTTAACTAGCATTAAACCAAACCATCCACAATGGAATGCCAGCTCTATCTATGTAGCCGGTGATGTCGTTACTCACAACAACAGCTTATTTATTGCCGCTTTTTGGGTTAAGGGTATTGAGCCGATAGAAAACCAGCCACATTGGGATGGTTGGATTTGGCTGCAAAATACCATGATAGAAAAATGGCAAGCAAACAAAGTGTATCAAGGTGGCAGCCTTGTAAAATACGGACCTGACTACTTCCTTGCCCGTTATTGGAATGAGAATAACGAACCTAAGCCCCACAGTAGCTGGCAGCGCATTAAAGATTTATTTTACCTAACCCCAGATTTACCACCTGAACACCCTGACGACTACAAAACGCTGGACGGTGTTGACCAAAATGATAACGGTATTCGTGATGATTATGAGCGCTATGTATATGAAAAATTTGATTCACCGCAGCTCATCACCTTTAGTTTAGGTGCCGCTTCAACATTACAACTGGTTATTGATATTGAGCAAGGGCGTATACCAAATTTAGATGCTGATATTGGTAAGCAGATTATTTTAGATATGATTAACATCAGTTACTGTGTTCGATATTTACAAAATTCACAACCTCATTTTAGAGAACCTGAAATTTTATACTTTAATACAATAGACAGAGCTTACGCGAACCGAAAAAGCCAAAATAAAATTAGTGACTATATTGCTTGGGATGACGGTTTTCATCGAAATGCTGATAGAGACTGCAAAATACTTAAGGAGGACATAAAGTGAAAGCTATATATTTTTTATTCTTACTTATATTTCCAGTTTTTACGTATGGTAATTATCAAGCACTAGATCGGTACTGCTCTAAAAACATTGATAATGTACGCATTTTCTATGTAAATGGGATGCGAACTAATATCAAGCAATACAGGGCAAACTTAAATGAATTAGGTCACTTTCAAAATTATCATCTACCTGAATTTAAAAAAGGAGCATTTCCTACGGGGAGTTATAATAAAAGTGAAGCAATACTTATGCAAATATATGAAGTTGCGCAGCAAAAATATAGCGACTTACCTATATTTTCACCAGAGTATCGTATAATAACTGCGATCATTGGAGGCACTGTTAGCTCACTTTCAAATGTAGATATCGCCCAAATTGAATCAGTTTTACAGGATGTATTTACTGAAGTAAATTACTCTATTATTGACGAGACAGACTATAAAAATGCATTTCAAAGACTTCAATTTCAGATGCATTCTTGCAACCGTATTATTCTTATTGGTCACTCGCAGGGAAACTTTTACACCAATGCTCTTTTTGAGGAAACCATATCTACTTATCAATATAGCGACGGTTATCTTGCTTCCGATTATCCAATGGTTAGCCTAGCCGCAATAGCAACACCAACAAGCTCAATAGGAGGAAGTTTGGGGGAGGAATATAAAGAGATCATTTCACACCTTACACTTGACGAAGACTGGGTCATGCGAGCCGTAAGGATTTTATTTGGTAGTTTACCTTCAAACTATTCTGCTGAGTCTTTATTTGATTCAACTGGTCATGGGCTAATTGATGCATACCTAAGAAATAATGCAGTTGCAAATGCAATAAGCGCTGGAATTGAATTTTCTATACAAAACCAAATTCCATTCCCCTTGTTTGAACAACACCCAGTAAGATCCGATGCTTTTTCACACATAGGCTACTCAACGATCAGTAAAGTCCTTGATCTGAAATTTGAATCAGGAAGCGTTTACCGTTATTACAATATCCCAATTTTAGTATGGGATGAATTGTATTACTCAACATCAATGGGGAAGTTTTTTAATGATAATATTCGAGGTCAATACCCTTTTGATAAGTTAGATATTGAAAATATGACTTATCTAAAAATGACTACAGACGAGCCAATTGCAAAACAATGACAATAAACACCACCAGTTATAGCCGCAGTACTGCGAGTAACATTACTACAGCTAAATGGGCTTTTTATCATAAATTAAAAGCTATATTTTAAGCTCAGTTTATAATTTACTGGCTCACCTGGTTGAGTCCAAATTGCTGAGTAAGAGTTTGCATAGGAAATGCAGAGAAATGAAGCTCCGAGGGTCACCCATTAGAAAGTTCCGGTCAAGCAGACAGCCGTGTTTTCTTGATCTTTTTATTCAAAAAACCAAGTGTTCTTATTTTTTAAACTCAATTTAAATATGGCTACGCACCTAGTAATGACGTCGATTGGTGTGAATATGCACCGTGACTTGAATAAAGAACGCCATATGAATTAAGGCGGTTTAATAAGCATCATTGATGATTAATTAAGGCCCTTGGCTTTCGCCTCAGTCATCGTTTAGTGCCAATATCAGTCCAGTTTTTGGCAGTGTGCATGCACTGCGCAATAACAAATCAGTGGTTTATGTTTTCACATAACCAACCCTTTATGGCTCAGACATTGGGCATATCCAACATTTAAATTTGAGCGGTTAACGTGCAGGCTCAATCAGATCTGATGGTTTTACCAACCCTATTATTAACTCAACACGTTAACCTAATTCATTGTATAGCCGTTAAGAAAAAGCCTTGTGTTCATCAAATGGCACATTGTCTTTAAGCACGTGGTAACACGCTCTTGCAAGTTTATGCGCAACGGTTTTAATCGCGACTACGTTGTTTGTTTTAGCTAGTTTACGTTGATAATATTTTTTGATTGTTGGGTTATATCTGATGGCAAAATTAGCCGCCTCAGTAAACGCCCAGGATAAATAACGATTACCATTCTTTTGATTTGTAGCGCCTTTCTTTTTCCCATTGCTGTATTTTGCATCTTTAACGCAGCGGCAATACGAAGAAAAATTACCTGGGCTATCAAACCGTTTAATCGTGCCTGTTTCTAACATTATCGTCAGCGCTAATATATTTCCAATTCCATCGATACTGGTTAGGTTTATAAACTCAGGGGAGAGTGACATTTGTTTTAAAATCGCCCCCTCTATTGCATTGATTTGCTGTTGAGCACAACGTATTAATGAGAGGTTAGAAATGACTGCCAGCGCCGTGTTTATTGAACTAAAATCTGCATTCACTTGCTCAACATCCACGCCTTTTCTGATAGCAGCCATTTGCTTTATTTTGTTGCTGCTGAGCTTGTAGCCAAGATGTCGTATATAACAACTTTGCACTGATAATACGTTTTTAGTGGACTGTTGAACAATGTCCATTCGTTTACGCATTAAGTCGCGAACAGCCCTGAGTTCACGCGGGTAAATATAGCCCTCAGGCAGAATATTTAGCCGTAGCATTTCAGCCAGCCAGCGTGCATCACTATGGTCATCAGCATGTTTTAAGCCTGAATATTGTTGAATTGCAGCGGGGTTTGCTAAGTGAAGTTTAAACTCGGCATCCATTAATGCATCAACTAACCAATACCAATTAAAAGTTGATTCAACAACAAGCCCTGATAGCGTGTCTTTATAAGGGGTTAGAAAAGATAAAATGACGGACATATCATTATTTAAACGCTTAGTGGTAAGCGTTTCACCTTGTTCATTAATGATAGCAATAACACTATTATTTGAATGCAAGTCAATTCCACCATATAGTTTCATACTAAGCTCCTCGAGGTACAGTTTATGTTTTGTTCAACACAACTGTATCGAAAAACTCGAGGAGCTTTCTATATGATTATCAGATCTTGTTTCTTGCCAAGGGCAAACACCAATCTCAAGTTTAACACCCTACCCCGCTGTCATGCCCTTGGAATAAATGCCCTACTCTTTATTTAGCCATCTTTTCACCTATCAATTTGTATAAATTAATACCTAAAGATTATCCATAACCAATAAAAAGGCAAGAAGAAAGACTTGACCCTGACGAATCCGTGATGAAATCGGCCAACGTGCTGCTGCCCATCATCAACCTGATGCGCGACAAACAACATGAAGGCAACGTCATTGCGATGGATGAAACGCCGCTACAAGTATTGAAGGAGCCCGGCAAAGCCGCGACCTCCAAGAAATACATGTGGGTTTCCCTTGGCGGTTTGCCGGGGCAACAAAGCATACTGTATGACTACGACCCGTCGCGTAGCGGGCAAGTGCCGCTGACATTACTCGAGGGCTTTAAAGGGTATCTGCAAACTGATGGTTATGATGGGTACAGTCCTGCGTGTAAAAAATATAGTCTCACTAGTGTGGGTTGCATGGACCATGCACGGCGTAAATTTAAAGATGCCTTCGACGCTGCGCCAAAGAAAAAAACCAACAACGTCGGCAAGGCTGCCGTGGCACTCGCCTTGATTAAAAAGCTCTACAATATTGAGCGCCAGATAAACGACCTAAGCGAGAAACAAACAGACTTCACGGCTGAGCACATCAAAGCGTATCGGCAACAAAATAGCGTGCCGATATTAAATGACATCAAAGCGTTCCTCGATACTAATGTGAACAAAGTGCCTAAAGACAGCTTAACGGGCAAGGCCATTCACTACATGTTGAACCAATGGAAAAAACTGACGGTTTACTGCACCTGTGGTGAGCTGCGTATCAGTAATATCTTAGCCGAAAATGCCATTCGCCCGTTCGTGGTTGGGCGCAAAGCTTGGCTGTTTGCCGACACCCCACAGGGTGCCCATGCCAGCGCGGTGTGTTACAGCATCGTAGAAAGTGCCAAGCTTAATAACCTTGAGCCGTATCAGTATCTTCATGACTTGCTAACCAAGTTACCTTATGCCGAAACAGTAGAGCAAATCGACGCGCTGCTGCCATGGAATATCAGCAAAAGCGATCAATTAGCATAACTGTCAATATACGCGCAGAATTGAGCGCTTACCCTTAAATTGCTAATAAACGCCAGCTAAAATCAATACTACACACAATTGTCACAAGGATGCACCATATGGTACTGTTAGCCATATGAAAGCGGAATTACTCTTTAGAGACAAGTACGTCTACCGGGATGGGGCCATCCGCGAAATGGTGATCTGGCGATTACCGATACCAGACACGGAGCGGCCACATGGATTGAAATACCGGCTTTATTACGGCCAGTCCGGGCACTGCCTGGTTCGCTATGACAATGACGCGGCAAAGGGGATCACCGGCATTACGGAAATTCCGGAGGACAAGAGAGCGAAGAGGATTACACCTGGATCTCCGTGCAACAGCTCATCGCCGATTTTAAAACCGACATTGAACGACTGCGAGGTAAATAACATGACTAAACAGCATATCCATATTGGTACTGAAACACCCGACAAAGGGTTTGAACGCTTCGTGGATGCCTGGCAGCGGGCCCAAAGCGATAAAAAAACAGAGGGCAAGAAAATCGATACAGAGATCCACCTGAATTTCGAGGATCTTTCCATGCTTCTGGCAGTGATTACCCCTCGGCGCCTGGAGGTGCTGAAGACGCTCCGCCAACAAGGGTCGATGAGTGTCCGTTCGCTGGCGAACACATTGGCGCGCGACTACAAGAATGTCCATGCCGATACCCGCGCCCTGGAAGAAGCAAGTTTGTTGGAGCGGACAGGATCCCGCACCTTGCGGGCCCCCTGGGATGTCATCGATGCACATCTAAGCCTTGTGGCATGATGGCTTGCGTTTCGCGGTGGCCATGACGTATAGCATCGGACAGCTGGCCAAATCGGCAGGCGTCAACGTCGAGACTGTCCGCTATTACCAGCGGCGTGGTCTTATCGAACAGCCCGACAAGCCAAGCGAAGGTTATCGCCGCTACCCAGAGACCACTTTGAACCGGATCCGGTTTATCAAGCGTACCCAGGAACTGGGATTTACCTTGGAGGAAATCACCAACCTGCTGACCCTCAATGACACTCCCTGTCAGGAAGTGCAAAACATGGCAGCGCAAAAGCTCACCAGTGTGCGTGCCAAAATGGCCGATCTGCGCCGCCTGGAAATCGTCCTCAATAATTTATTAAACCAATGCGCCGTCAATCCTGACCAGGCACATTGCCCCATTATTGAATCCCTGCTACCCGAGCATAAACCTTAAAAACACATTGAGTATATTTCTGCTTGACTCTGTACCATGGTACGGCGCTTAGGCTTACTTCACTGAAACAAATCAAGTGCTGAAAAGGAGCTAAGTAAAACCATGCCAAAAAACCATTTAAATCTGCCGCTGATTGGCGGTATAGCGGCCGCCATTGGCGTTGGCTTGTGCTGCGTTGGCCCCTTGTTGTTGCTAACCCTGGGCATCGGTGGTGCCTGGATCAGCAACCTGACCTTGTTGGAACCCTATCGCCCTGTGTTTATTTTTGCCGTGCTGGCCCTGTTCGGCTGGACCGGTTGGAAGCTCTACCGTCCCGTTGAGGCCTGCGAACCGGGCACCGCCTGTGCGGTACCACAAGTGCACAAGCGTCGCCAGGTGATTTTCTGGATCAGCGCACTCCTTGCCCTGGTACTCATTACCAGTACTTACTGGATATTACTAATTGTCTAACTACTTACCTAACTAAATGAGGAAAAAACCTATGACTAAAATCCTATTCACTTTCACCTTGCTCGTCGCCAGCCTGTCTGCCTGGGCCAAACCCCAAACCGTCACCTTGGATCTGCCCAGCATGAACTGCGTCACGTGCCCGATCACAGTGAAAATGGCGCTGAACAAGGTGGAAGGCGTATCCAGCGCAGAGGTCAGTTATGAGAAAAAACAAGCGGTGGTGACTTTCGAGGACAGCAAAACCACTGCCGATGCCTTGGTTAAGGCCACGACCCATGCCGGTTATCCCTCAACGGTCCAGGAGTAATCGCCATGGAAACACTCATTCGTTTACTGACCCGCATTGGCGATAAAATTGGCTCTTTGGGCGCCGTGGTAGCGGCTATGGGCTGCGCCATGTGCTTTCCCGCCATAGCCACGCTAGGCGCAGCCCTTGGTCTTAGCTTTCTGAGCCAGTGGGAAGGTGTGTTCATTAATACGTTATTGCCTCTGTTCGCCTGGATTGCTCTGGTACTGAATGGCCTAGGCTGGTTCAGTCACCGCCAATGGCACCGCAGCCTATTGGGCATATTGGGTCCGGTATTGCTACTGCTGTCCCTGTATCCCTGGTTTCAGTACGGCTGGAGCACTTATGTCACTTATTTGGCCCTGGGCTTGATGGTGGCAGTATCACTTTGGGATATTTTTTCACCGGCCAACAAGCGCTGTAATGATGATAGCTGCGCCGTGCCAACTAACAAAGCTAATTAAAGGAAGCAGATAATTATGACTAACGATACAAGAAATGAATACTCAAAAGTACCCGAAGTAGCCATTATTGGTAGTGGTTCTGCAGCCTTCGCCTGCGCCATTAAGTCCGCAGAGCGGGGAGCCAGAGTTACTCTTATCGAGGCGGCAGAGGTGATCGGTGGCTGTTGCGTCAATGTCGGTTGCGTGCCCTCCAAAATCTTGATCCGCTCCGCCCAACTGGCGCAGCAGCAGCGCAGCAATCCTTTTGCAGGAGTTAAAAACCATCAGCCCGAGATAAGCCGTAAATTACTCAGCAAACAACAAATAGCGCGTGTCGAAGAACTTCGTGTGGCGAAATACCAAAACATTTTGGATGCCAATCCTGCTATCAGTCTGGTCAAAGCCTGGGCACAGTTTAAAGATAAAAACACCTTAATCCTCAGCAAAACGGATGGTACGGAAGAAGAGTTCTACGCCGATAGAATTCTGATCGCAACCGGGTCAACACCGACCATCCCACCTATTAATGGTCTCGCGGATACGCCTTATTGGACTTCTACTGAAGCGCTTTTTGCCGAAGAGTTGCCGAAATATTTGGCCGTTATTGGCTCATCCGTGGTGGCGCTGGAACTTGCTCAGGCTTATCAACGTTTAGGCAGTAAAGTAACGGTATTGGCACGACATACCCTGCTGTATCGCGAAGAGCCTTTACTGGGCGAAAAACTCACGCAGTGCTTTGAAAAAGAGGGCATTCGTGTCCTGACGAACACCCAGGCGAGTCAGGTGTCCCATGATGGCAAGCAATTTACTTTAACCCTAGAGGGTGAAGGACAAATCGGTAGTGAAAAACTGCTTTGCGATAAGCTCTTAGTCTCGACCGGACGCCATGCCAATACGGCTAAGCTCAACCTGGAAGGGATCGATGTCAAAACCGAAAAAAATGGTGAAATCATCATTAATAAGCACATGGAGACTAACGTGGCAGGTATCTATGCTGCCGGCGATTGTTCCACCATGCCACAATTCGTCTACGTTGCCGCAGCGGCTGGCAGCCGTGCCGGGATCAACATGACGGAGGGAGACGCTCAACTGGATTTGTCCACTATGCCCGCAGTGATCTTCACCGATCCGCAAGTAGCCACCGTTGGATTCACTGAAGCACAGGCCCAGCAGCAAGGTATTGACACTGACAGTCGAGTATTGGGTATGGAGAACGTCCCCCGCGCCTTGGCCAATTTCGAGACCGATGGTTTTATCAAGCTTGTGGTTGAAAAAGCAACCGGACGCTTAATCGGTGCCCAGATCCTGGCTCACGAGGGGGGTGAACTGATCCAAAGTGCAGCCCTGGCCATTCGTAACCGCATGACAGTCACCGAGTTGGCGGAGCAGTTATTTCCCTACCTGACTATGGTTGAAGGCATAAAGCTGTGCGCCCAGACTTTCAACAAGGATGTCAAAGAACTGTCCTGTTGCGCGGGGTGAGTCTTGCGGGGAGATGTAGATGAGCGATATAAAGCATGACTGCCATTCAGATCCTGATAGGGGTAGGCGCAGTATCGCGCCCAGCAAGCCCGCATCATCTACTTGGAGAGCCTACGCCTGGGGCCTACTCGCCGCCCTGAGCTGCCCCTGTCATCTGCCGATTTTCGCCGTCTTGTTGGCCGGCACCAGCGCCGGTGCCTTCATCGGGAAGCACTGGGCAATTGCCGCCATCGCGCTGACTGGCCTGTTCGTGTTGTCGCTAATGCGGCTGCTACAGATCGGCAACCGGTGACTGACGACCACACACACATCATTTTCCGAAGGAGAACTGAACGATGAAAAATCCCAAAACACTTCTGCGAGTTAGTCTGATCGGGACGGTGATCGTCGCCCTGTGCTGCTTCACGCCCATCCTGGTCGTGCTGCTCGGTGCCGTAGGTCTGGCGGCACTAACCGGTTATCTGGATTACGTTTTGTTACCGGCTCTGGCCTTTTTCATCGGCCTGACCGCCTACGCCCTATGGCGCAAGAAACAGTCCGATGCCTGCTGCGATACCCCATCCAATAAGGAGTCACAATGATGAGCCACTCAAACTCCCAAGCCTTCGGTGATAACGATCACCTGAACGCGATCTTTGACCAACTAGATGTCGCTGAAGACGTGCGCCGACGTCTGGCCCAGCCACAGCAGACCGTGCAGATCAACGTCCCGGTCCGCATGGACGACGGCGCTTTGCAATTCTTTCCGGCCTGGCGCATCTGCTACGACGATACCCGAGGCCCCGGAAAGGGTGGCATTCGTTTCCATCCGGACGTCAGCGCGGAGGAAGTCACAGCGCTCAGTTTCTGGATGACGATCAAGTGCGCGGTGGTAGACCTGCCGTTCGGTGGCGCCAAGGGCGGTGTTTGCGTCGATCCCAAGGTGCTCTCTCGACTGGAACTGGAACGCCTGTCGCGTGGCTATATCCGCGCCTTTCACGATCTCATCGGGCCGGATCGCGACATTCCGGCGCCGGATGTCAATACCAACGACACCATCATGGGCTGGATGGCCGATGAATTCGCCCGGATCGAACGCCGCCAGGTACCCGCCGCCATCACCGGCAAGCCGCTGGGACTGGGTGGCTCTAAGGGGCGCACCGCAGCCACCGGGCGCGGTGCCCTGCAGGTGCTCGATTTGTGGGCGGAACGTCGGGGCAAAGCACCGGAAGAGCTCAGCGTGGCAGTCCAGGGCTTCGGCAATGCCGGCTATCACTTCGCCCGGCTGGCCCACGAGCGCGGTTATCGCATCGTCGCGCTGTCGGACTCAAAAGGCGCCATCCATTCTGATGACGGACTCGACCCGGACCCGATCTGGCGGCACAAAAACGAGAACCGTGAACTCAAGGGCATGGTCTATTGCGACGCTTCGGTCTGCGAAGAATCCGAGTTCGAGCAATTGACGAACGATGAACTGCTGGCGATGAATGTGGATGTATTGGTACTTGCTGCCATGGAAAACGCTATCACCGAGGATAACGCCGCGTCGGTAAATGCTACCACGATCCTGGAAATCGCCAACGGGCCGGTTAGTGGTGGTGCTGATCGGCTGTTGGTAGATCGCGGTATAGAGGTGCTACCCGATGTATTGGTTAATGCTGGCGGCGTGATCGTCAGTCATCTGGAATGGGTGCAAAACCGTATTGGCGATATCTGGTCCGAAGAGGAAGTCACCCAACGACTCGCCGAGCGTCTGGCCCTTGAGGCCGGGTTGTGTTTTAACTATGCAGAGAAGAATGGCGTCACTCTGCGGACTGCGGCCTACACCCAGGCCATTGGCCGTATCGCGGGTGCCATGGCCCATCATGGTACCCAGGAATATTTCAATGGCGCTTCCCGTTGAGCTGGGGCCGACGGTCGACTTGGCGGATTGATTGGTAGGATGGCCCTCATGAGGCGGTCGGCTTCCAGCTCTGTCTTGCGGGGGTGGTTCATTATCACCGCAACACTCATTTTCCCGGTATTCGTCCAGGCGTTCCCGGCAGAAGATGCGATGACGGATTCGCCCACGCTCAATCTGACCATCGGCCAGGTGGGCATCGACCGGCATGTGGAAAACCCCTGGCGCTACGGCATCGAATACCGATTGCGCCCCATCGGGGATTACCGTCTCGTGCCATCGCTGGGGTTTGCCTGGGTCAAGAACGGCGCAAGTTTCCTGTATGGCGAGTTGAAGCGTGATTTCCCATTCGGAAACGGCATCGTCCTGATGCCGAGTTTCGGGGTTGGCGCCTGACGAATCCCCACAATTTGATAATATAAATCAATAAGATAATGTAAAAAACAGTTGAAGTGCACAGCCAATTCTGATCTTATATGTTTTTTCCGACCAAAGAAATTACAAAGTAAATCGACTATGCACTTGAGTAAATTATTACATAAAACATTTTCTAATACAGCGGGTATTATTGATAAGCGTAACCACTGCACATTAATGAAAGCGGTAGAAACACTCTGCCAACATAAGTTCTTATCCATTGCTGCTTTAGGGCGAAAACTAAAGAGCAACGCGAAGGTTAAACACACTATTAAACGAATGGATAGGTTATTTGGCAACCCCCGCGTCCAGCACGCCCGCTACCACTATTACCAAGAAATCACTCGCCGCGTGATTGGTCAAATTAGACGTCCATGCGTGACGATTGATTGGTCTGGGTTAACACCCTGTGGCGAGTTTCATTTATTACGAGCAGCAGTCCCAGTTAAAGGTCGAGCAATGACAATCTATGAGCAAAGTTTTCGTGAATGTGAATACATGAAGCAAAGCGTGCATAAGGATTTCCTCAAAACACTTAAATCAATATTGCCTTCTGAGTGCAAGCCGATCATCGTTACCGATGCAGGATTTCGCAATCCTTGGTTTAAGTTAGTGCTTAAATTTGGTTGGGATTTTGTAGGCAGAGTGAGGCATCAAACACAATATCAAAAGCCAGAAGATGATACATGTTGGTCACCAGTCAAAACACTTTACTCAAAAGCAACTGCAAGACCCGCTTATTTATTTGAAACACAACTCGCTAAAGCCAATTCATTGAGTGGTCACTTTTACTTATTTAAATCAAAACCTAAACAAAGAAAGAAGAAAAATCTTCGAGGAAAAACTATTCGCAGCAGCGTAAGCTTGAAACATGCTAAAGGTGCGACGGAGCCATGGTTATTATTTACCTCATTGTGCAATATTAATTATTCAGCACAAGATATTGTTAAAATTTACAGTCAACGAATGCAAATAGAAGAGTCCTTTAGAGACTTAAAAAACACAAGTAATGGCTTGAACTTACGTCATTGTCGTAGCTATGAAAAAGGCCGCTTGAATGTCGCATTATTGATAGCATTAATTGCTAATTTTATCCTTTGGCTAGCAGGTTTAACGGCAAAAATATTGAATGTGCATAGAAGCTTTCAGGCGAATACGATAAAGGATAGAAACGTGCTGTCTTGTTTTAGTTTAGGAACGCAATACTTCGAAAAATTTGGCTATAAAATAAAATTGAAAACGTTTTTAGAAGCACTCAACCAACTAAATAAGGATTACCGTGAGTGCTTGTAGCTTGGATAAAAAATGTGGGGATCCCTCAGGATTTGACCCTAATCTAGTTCTGAGGGATCATTAACTTATGAATTGTTTTATTTTACTGAAGAAATGCTCTATTTTTTTTTCTGACTCTTTAATATCTTTTAGTGAGTTTTCACAGGACAAAATCGCATAGTATTTTGGCACACCTTCTCTAGAAATCTGTCTAGGTTCAACAAGCTTAATCACATAAGACTCTATATCTTCAGGGTAGTACATTAACCTTACGTTAACTCTTCCTGTTTTTCTGGCATATACTGCTAAGGTAACGTTATTATTGGATATTAAGAACCCATATTCACCATTACTAATCGAAGGTATACCACGGACTGAGCCTGTTTTTATCTCATAACCGTTATTTTTTAAGTTATCAGCAAAAAAATCCATTTTTTCAGGTATCTTATTGTCAACTAGTGCATTCCAATGTGACTTTGAATATTCACCAGAACGAAAATTCAGCCTTGGGTTTTTATATAACCAAGGGCTAGTATCTTTTTCCTTAACAAATTCAATAATGTTATCAACTTGGTTATAGATTGACTCCCGGCAAGAAACCCTTATAAATTTACATCCTAATTCACTTTCAATTTCTTTTTGTCTTTTTATATCATGATCTTTCTGAGTTTCGTGATAAGGCTCATCAACCTCGATAGCTAAATTTAAAGCAGGTATATAAGCATCTATATAATAATCTTTACCCATCAAACCCACATGATACTGTGATTTAATCTCAACAAATTTAAGCGCATAGTGTAGAGCGTATACAACCATAGATTCATAACGCTTATGGCTTGTTTTTGTATTATGAAAAATATATTCCTCATTAGCAGTGGGTTTTGACTTATCTGGCTCATGATAGTTATAACCACACCAGCATAGTTGAGATTTTGACTCATTATCTCGATCGCATCTTGGACAAGCATCTAATGAAATTTTTTTACCCATTTATTCTTTCTCATAATTTAAATTAATCATATCTGCAATAGTGTAGTGGTCAAAATTAGTTGACCACTACACTCCGTGGTGAAATTCACTTTTTCGCCCTAAAGGACGACCTACAATTTAAACAAAGCCGTTAGGTTTCGTTTCACTCAATCCAACCTACGCCACTTGTGTTGTAAGGCGAAAATTAAGTGCTTTCATCACTTTAAAAACAGTTTCCCAACGAGGTTTAGTTTTACCATTTACCGCCTTATACAAGCTTTCACGGTTTAACCCTGTCGCCTTAGCAATATCACTCACGCCATGTTTTTTAACTAATAAGCCGAGTGCTTCAATAAAGGTATTTGGATCGTCATCAGCTAAACACTCTTCTAAAAATGTATTAATTTCTTGTTGGGTTTCCATATAATCAAACGGGTTAAAATCTGATGTTTGTACAGTCATAATAGTTACTCCAATTCACTTAAAAGGGCTTTCGCTTTGCTAATATCTTTACTCTGCGTGCCTTTATATCCGCCATTGAGTAGTAAAATAATCTCATTGCCTTGGATTATGTAATAAACACGATAGCCTTTCCCTACAAAAATACGCATTTCAGATATACCACCGCCAACGGGCTCGCTATCGCCAAAGTTACCATTAATAGCGCGCGTTATACGTTTAGCAATCGCCATAAATGCTTGCCGATCTTTTAGCTTTTTAAGCCACTTGTCGAACTCGTCGGTTTTCTTAACACGATATTTCATAAAACAAGTGTAGCCCAAAGGCTACATTTGCGCAATATTATTTAAATTACAGACGGTAATGTTAAAACCAACAATCTACTTTAAACCTCGGTGCAGCGCGAAGCGCCTCTGAGTTATCTGTGGTGAAATTCTTTTTTGGGCTAAAGCCCAACCTACAATCACACGCGCCAGCAAGCTCAGCGCCTACGATGGTTAACTGTATCCTTGGTGTTAAATCATTCGTAGCTGAAATCGTCTCCTACAACAGATATTAAACCTCGGTGCAGCGCGAAGCGCCTCTGAACTCTCTGTGGTAAAATTCACTTTTTCGCCCTAAAGGACGACCTACAATTTAAGGCATGCTCGTTGGGTTTCGTTTCACTCAACCCAACCTACATTTATACAATTAACGTTAATCACCACATACAAAAAAAGCCGCTGCATTGCTACAACGGCTTTTATAATTTCGATAAACCCCACTCTACAGTGGAACTTACTACCCATTAAAGTTCAAAAATTAATCGCGGTATGTCTCAACCGGAGGACATGCACATACTAAATTACGGTCGCCGTATACGTCATCGATACGCGTAACCGTTGGCCAGAATTTGTTTTTAGCAACCGCGGGCACTGGGAAGGCGGCGTAAAAACGGTCATACGCGCGATCCCATTCATTGCCTAACACATCAGCTTGTGTATGTGGTGCAAATACCAGTGGGTTATTTTCGATAGACCATTCGCCAGAGATCACTTTATCGATTTCACCTTTAATCGACACCATGGCTTCGATAAAGCGATCAATTTCGCCCTTAGACTCAGATTCAGTTGGCTCAATCATTAATGTGCCCGCTACTGGGAACGACATGGTTGGTGAGTGGAAACCGTAATCTTGTAAGCGCTTAGCGACGTCCATTTCAGTAATGCCTGAGGCTTCTTTTAATGGGCGTAGGTCAATAATACATTCGTGAGCAACGCGATTGTTACGGCCACGGTATAAAATTGGGAAGTGCTTGCTTAGCTCATTGCTTAGGTAGTTAGCATTTACAATCGCCATTTCTGTTGCTTGTTTTAAGCCTTCAGAGCCCATCATGGCAATGTAAGCCCATGAAATAGGTAAAATAGCGGCAGAGCCGTAAGGGGCTGCCGATACTGCGCCGTTACCAGCATTAGTACCCGGTACGTTAATTACACTGTGGTTTGGCATAAATGGCGCAAGGTGCGATTTAACACCAATTGGGCCAACACCTGGGCCACCGCCACCGTGTGGAATACAAAACGTTTTGTGTAAGTTTAAGTGCGACACATCTGAGCCAATAAAGCCTGGGCTAGTAACACCTACTTGGGCATTCATGTTGGCGCCATCCATGTAAACTTGGCCACCATACTGGTGAACAATGTCACACAGTTCACGAATCGTTTCTTCGTACACACCGTGAGTAGATGGATAGGTTACCATGGCACATGATAGGTTTTCAGACATCTCAGCAGCTTTTGCTTTTAAGTCTTCCATGTCGATGTTGCCGTGTTTATCACAGTTAACAACCACAATTTTCATGCTGGCCATTTGTGCCGACGCTGGATTAGTACCGTGCGCAGAGCTTGGAATTAAACACACGTTACGGTGTGCGTCCCCTCGTGACTCGTGGTATTTACGAATAGCGATTAGGCCTGCGTATTCACCTTGTGCACCTGAGTTTGGTTGCAGTGAAACCGCGTCGTAACCGGTAATGTTAACTAGCCAATCGTGTAGCTCGTTAATCATTATTTGGTAACCTTCTGCTTGATCCAGCGGGCAGAATGGATGAAGATTAGCAAATTCAGGCCATGTAATGGGGATCATTTCAGCAGTCGCGTTGAGTTTCATGGTGCATGAACCTAACGAGATCATTGAATGATTAAGCGCTAAATCTTTGTTTTCAAGGCGCTTGATGTAGCGAAGCATGTCTGTTTCGCTGTGGTAGCTGTTAAAGTTTGGATGGGTTAGTATTTCATCATCACGCACTAAACTTGCAGGAATAGAGTCACTGCCATTGGCTTCAATATCGCCAGCAATCGCATCTACGCTTAGACCGTGGCCTTCGCCTAAAATAATATCAAATAACTCGGCAACGTCTGCACGGGTTGTGGTTTCTGATACTGAAATTGAATACTCGCCTGCATGGTTAGCAGCAAAGTTAACACCTTTAGCCACAGCACGGGCAATCACGTCGGCTTTGTTTTCATCAACAATAGTTAATGTATCAAACCAGGTCGTGTGCTTAAGTGCAACGCCTTTTGCTTTTAAGCCGGTTGCTAAAATATCAGCAAAACGGTGAATGCGTTGTGCAATGGTTTTTAAGCCTTGCGGGCCATGGTATACCGCGTAAAACGCAGCCATGTTGGCTAGTAATACTTGCGCAGTACAAATGTTTGAATTGGCTTTATCGCGACGAATGTGTTGCTCACGGGTTTGCATTGCCATACGCAGTGCATCGTTACCTAAACGGTCTTTTGATACACCAATAATACGCCCTGGTAATGAACGTTTGTATGCATCTCGTGTTGCGAAAAATGCTGCATGAGGACCACCGTAACCCATTGGCACACCAAAACGTTGAGCAGAGCCAAGTACGACATCTGCGCCTAATTTACCTGGTGCTTTTAATAGTAGTAGGCTCATGATATCGGCTGCCACACAGGCAATCGCTTTTTTGCTTTGTACGCCAGCAATTAGGTCGGTTATATCAACAATTTCGCCTGATGTTGACGGGTATTGAAATAACGCACCAAAAATGTCGTGGTTCACAGCATCGGCCGCTTTACCTACAATAATTTCAAAACCAAATTGCTCTGCACGGGTGCTCACTACGTCAATGGTTTGCGTGTGTACGTCGTCGGCAATAAAGAACGCATTGGCTTTTTTCGCTTTAGAGACACGTTTTGCAAGGCCCATTGCCTCAGCTGCAGCGGTTGATTCGTCAAGTAACGAGGCACTTGCTAAATCTAGGCCGGTAATATCTAGGGTCATAGTCTGGAAATTTAATAGTGACTCTAAACGCCCTTGTGCGATCTCTGGCTGATACGGTGTGTACGCTGTGTACCAACCTGGGTTTTCAAGTACGTTACGTAAAATTACGTGCGGTACATGCGTTGGGTGGTAGCCTTGGCCAATATACGATTTGAAAACTTTGTTTTTGCTGGCTACCGATTTTAAGTAGCTTAGTGTTTCAACTTCGGTGCGGCTTTCGCCGATATTAAGACCTTGCTCAAGACGAATACCAGCAGGTACAGTTTGACCGATCAGCTCTTCAACGCTCGATACTTCAAGAGCGCTAAGCATGTCGTTTACTTGCGCAGGGCTTGGCCCAATATGACGGCGAATAAAAGCTTGCTTTTGCTCTAATTGTTCAAGAGATTTGGCGTTTGACATGTGTCCAGATTCCTATGATCCAAAATATTACCAATGGGTAACTAGTAATAATAAAAAATAATTATGATTTAACAACTTACCTTGTATGGAAAAATAAGCGCTTTAATCATAAAAGCCCCAATGTTTTAAATAGAGAGGCTTTTAACTAATTAACGATTACTCTTCGTCAATAGTGTGTGCGTAGCCTTCTGCGTCGAGCAAGTTATCAACTTCAGATTCGTCAGATGCTTTAATGCGGAATAACCAACCATCGCCGTAAGCGTCGTTGTTTACTGTTTCTGGCGCATCTTCTAGCTCTTCGTTAATAGCAACAATTTCACCGCTAATTGGTGCGTAAATGTCTGACGCCGCTTTTACTGACTCTGCTACCGCACAGTCTTCGCCTGCATCAACTACGTCGCCAACTTCTGGTAATTCAACAAATACCATATCGCCAAGCAGCTCTTGCGCATGCTCAGAAATACCAACAGTGTAAACGCCGTCGCCGTCGTTACGAACCCACTCGTGTGAAGGTGCGTATTTTAACTCACTAGGGATATTGCTCATTGTGTTTCATCCTTTGGTTTAGATTGGGAGCATACCAACTTAGCGCTATTCGCTTGTTTGTTGGTATAACCAAATTATTTAAATTATTGATTTACCGTTACGTACAAAGCCCGATTTAACTACTTTTACGTTAACTAATTTTTTACGCATTTCTACTTGGGCTGTGTCGCCAGTTGAACGTGGTACACGTGCCAATGCAACACTATAGCCCAATGTTGGTGAAAAAGTGCCTGATGTAATAACACCTTCGCCACCATCAACAATTACTTTAGAACCACTGCGTAATACGCCTTTTTCTTCAAGAATAAGACCTACTTGCTTGTGAGTACTTTTTTCTGCACGTTGTTTTACCAAAACATCACGACCAATAAAGTCACGCTCTTCTGGTTCCCATGCAATCGTCCATGCCATGTTAGCTGCCAGTGGTGATACGCTTTCGTCCATATCTAGGCCGTAAAGGTTCATACCTGCTTCTAAACGCAGTGTATCGCGTGCGCCTAAGCCCGCAGGCGCTACACCGGCATCAAGCAGTTGCTGCCATAAATCGGCGGCTTGCTCGTTTGGTACTACAATTTCGTAACCGTCTTCGCCAGTATAACCTGTTGTAGCAATAAATAAATCACCCGCTTGAACACCAAAAAATGGCTTCATGCCTTCAACCGCAGCTTGCTGGTCTGCGTTTAAAACCTTGGCCGTTTTAGCGCGAGCATTAGGGCCTTGAACGGCGATCATCGCGTATTCAGGGCGTTCAGTAACGGTTACTGCAAAATCGCTCGATACCTTAGCTAAATGTGCTAGATCTTTTTCACGGGTCGCAGAGTTAACCACTAAGCGATAAAATGTTTCGCTAAAGTAGTAAATAATTAAGTCGTCGATTACGCCACCTTGCTCGTTAAGCATGCCGGTGTAAAGTGCTTTACCGGGTAGCGTTAATTTAGCAACATCATTAGCCACTAGCTTGCGTAAAAATGCTTGTGCTTGCTCACCTTGTATGTCAACAATCGTCATATGCGATACGTCGAACATACCTGCATCGTTTCGTACGGCGTTGTGTTCTTCTATTTGTGAACCGTAGTTAATTGGCATTTCCCAGCCATGAAAATCAACCATTTTTGCGCCGGCTTCAAGGTGCTTTGCATGTAATACTGTTTTAGAAGTCATAATATTCCTTCACTTTTAAATTAACCCATGTGTGTGGGCGTGGCCTCAATTAAATGAGGGGGAATAACATGGTAGCCATTAATACGCCTACCAAATTGTAATTTTTAACTTTTACCCGTTAGGCTGCTTGGGTGTTGGTAACACTAAAGCCTTGTTGCTGCATATATTGTTGCCACTTATCAAGGGTGGGTGTTTTAGCAATAACAATAAACCGCTGCTCATTGTTGTTATTAACCGCAGTAACAAACACATCACCACTTTGCGCGCCATAGCAAAGCTGCGCATCAGCAAGGCGTAACCCAGGGGTTAATTTAAACGCATCTACTAAGGTATCAAACGCGTTGCTACCAATTAAAGTAAAGGTCGCTAAATCGGTGCGTATCACAAAGTCGATATCGTATCTGAGCTGCTGCTCGTTAATGAGCGCTTGTAATTGCAGGCTGGCATTAACTGGCAGTACAAATCGAAAGGCGGTTTCGCTAAAGTAGTAAATACTGTAGCTAAAATCAGAATTTAAATAGCCATCCAGCGTGCCTTTAAAACCAAAACCACTGGCGGTAAGCTTGGTGAGGTCATGACCTAAAACAGCACTTAAAAATACCGATGCTTCACTGCCGCTAAAATCAATAACAACGTGGCTGTTATTAGCTTGTAAGGCATTAATAACCGCGCTGTTAGCGTTGCTATGGCGGGCAAACATAATCGGGTTAAAAGTCATAACAAATACCTATCTATCTTTAATGGCAAAAGTATATTGCGCAAGGCTTACAACAACAAATTGTAATTACTTATCAATTGATAAATAATACTTATCTATATAGCCATATAAATAGTAATTTTAAATATGAAAAACATTTCAACCGACAGTTTACGTACTTTTGTTATGGTGGTTGAGGTCGGTGGATTTGCCAAAGCAGGCGATTTACTTGGCCTTTCGCAACCGGCGGTGAGCTTACAAGTAAAACGTTTAGAAGACTTACTCGGCTATAAATTATTTAAAAAACAGGGGCAGCGCCAAGTACTTAATCAATATGGCGAGTTGTTAATGCCTATGGCAAAGCAAATGGTGCAACACAACGATGCTATTTTGCAGTTGTTCACCTCAGAGAGCGTGACTGGTAAAGTGCGGCTGGGGATCCCCAGCGAATTTGCCGCGCGTATTTTACCTTCCATTATTGGCGATTTTGTGGCGCTATACCCTGATGTATCGTTAGAGGTGAAGTCACGCTTGAGTAAGCATTTACTTTCAGATGAGCGCCAAAATCAATTTGATTTAGTACTGGCGCTTAACGAGCAGCTTGACTCAGAGAAATTCCCTATTTTTATTCAAGACCAATTAGTATGGGTTGGCGACCTTTCATTGGCACAAAATGCAACCGTTACTTTAGTAACCGCCCCTGAGGGCTGTATTTACCGCCGCCGTGCCACTGAGGCGTTAGAAAAAGCCGGTATAAAGTATCGTATTGTATATAGTAATGCCGATTTAACCGGCTTAATTGCCGCATTAAAAGAAGGCTTGGGCATTACAGTGCTAGCAAAAAGTACCGTACCGAATGATTTAGCCTATCAATTACATACTAAACATTTACCTGCACTTGGTAGCATTGGTATTAGTTTAGTAAAAACTGCCAACGAGCCTGAAAACGCCGTATTTAAACTCGCCGAATTTATTAAACTAAGATTAGGCTAATCGACCCCCCTTAAAAGAGGTTAACCTACACCAGCAAACACATAATCCATTTTAATAAATACTTAGTTAAAAAAGTTATAAAAAGCGCACACTTTAACAGCAAGTGTAAACACAATCAAACCTTAATAACATTGATTATCATTCGTTAACATGTTTAAATTGCGTTAATTTCAATATTTAAACAACTTCAGGGTAACATATGTCACATAAATTTTTAGTTTCTTCGTTAACCGCTGCTATTACACTATCTTTAAGTAGCACAGCGATAGCAAAAGATGCCGGCAGCGTTGAGCGCAATTTTGAACAAATTACCGTTATTGGCTCGCAAGCAGCCATTAACGACATTCCGGGATCGGCTACGTTTATCTCCGATGCAGAATTGCAAAAATTCGAATTTACCGATATCTCTCGCGTTTTAGCCTCTGTACCTGGTGTATATGTTCAAGAGGAAGACGGTTACGGCTTGCGCCCTAACATTGGTATGCGTGGAACCGGTACGGGCCGTAACGATAAAATTTCGGTAATGGAAGATGGTGTACTTATCGCGCCAGCCCCTTATGCTGCACCCGCAGCTTATTATTTCCCAACGACAGGCCGTTTAGAATCAATCGAAGTACTCAAAGGTGCTACATCGGCTAAATATGGCCCTCGTACAACAGGTGGCGTATTAAATTTAGTGTCGCGTAGTCTTCCAACTGAAGGGTCTAAGGGGCTATTAAATGCAGAGCTTGGCAGTGATGGATTTTATAAAGGCCATGCTTACTTTGGGAAAGAAAAAAACAATGCAGCAGGTTTAATTGAAGTATTTAGTTATGGCGCGGATGGCTTTAAAGAACTTCCCGTTGGCAGCGATAACACTGGCTTTGAAAAGAACGATGTATTGCTTAAATTTGGCTATAAATTTGGTAAAAACGAAGCGCATAACTTAGAGATGAAGGTGAAATACTCAGATGAACGTTCTGATGAAACCTACATGGGCTTAACCGATGCAGACTATCAAGCAAGTCCATACCGCCGTTATGCAGCGTCGCAAAACGATGAGATGAACACTCGCCACAACGGTTATCAACTTAACTATTCTTATCGCTTTGACGAAGGCTATGAATTATTTGCCACTGCATATTTAAATGATTTTTATCGTAACTGGTATAAAGCCAGTAAAGTAGGGTTAGGCAATTTACAACAGTACAGTGACTTTGAAGCTAATCCAACAGCCGAAGGACTTGATGGTATTGCTATTAAAGCAAACAACCGTAATTACCAAGCTAAAGGCATTCAATCTGAACTGCATATCCCTGCGGGCAACCACTACATAACTGTTGGTGTGCGTTATCACGAAGATGAAATGGATCGTTTCCAATGGCAAGACAAGTACAGCCTAAACCAAGATCTTTCAATGACACTCACTGAAAAAGGTATTCCAGGTTCAGACAGTAACCGCTTTGACAGTGCGCAAGCAACCACGTTATTTATTCAAGATCAGTGGTCACTAGATGCATTAATGATCAACGCAGGGCTTCGCTATGAAGACATTACCATTAAACGTGAAGAATGGGCCAAAACAGATCCAACGCGCAGCCAAGGCTTAACAAAAAACATCAGTAATGACACTGAAATTTTAGTGCCTTCTTTAGGTGCTACATACACAGTTAATGACAAGCTAACGCTTCTTGCCGGCATTCAACAAGGCTATGCACCTGCAGCACCGGGTAATGCTGAACAACAAGAAGAAGAAAGTGTAAACATTGAACTAGGTGCTCGTTACGATTATGCAGGCTTTAACGGTGAGGTTATTTACTTTAACTCTGACTACGACAACATGCACGGTAACTGTACTGCATCAATTGGTTGTAATGATGACAATATTGGCGACCAATATAACTACGGCGAAGTATCCGTATCAGGCTTTGAAGCAAGTGCAGGCAAGGTATTTACTAGCAATACCGCTTCATTCCCAGTACGTTTGACTTACACTTACACAGACTCTGAATTTGAAAACGATTTCGAAAACAAACTTTGGGGATCTGTGAAAAAAGGCGATGCGATGCCATATGTGCCAGAAAATCAACTGGCCCTATCATTTGGCGCCGAGCTTGAAAGCTTCATGTTTGATACGCAAATGCGTTACGTTTCAGATGCGCATGCTGATCTAAGTGATTCTGGCTTAAATGCTATTGATAGCCGCGTTGTATGGGACTTAGCAGCTAAGTACCTTATTGATGCAAATCAAAAAGTATACCTAAGCGTAGATAACCTGTTTGATAAAACCTACATTGGTAATCGCTCTAACGGGGGTATTCAACCAGGTAAACCACGCACTATTAAAATGGGTTATAGCTACTCATTCTAAAGGCTAAATAGCCTTTATAGCGACAAAAAAGCCGAGATTGACTATCAATCTCGGCTTTTTTAATGCTTAACTTAAATTAAAATTAATTAGTTTCAGCACGCTGACGTAACACTTCAAATAAGCAAATACCAGTTGCCACCGATACGTTTAAGCTTGATACAGTGCCTGCCATCGGAATTTTTACTAACACATCACAGTGCTCACGGGTTAAACGGCGCATACCTTCGCCCTCTGCGCCCACAACAATAGCCATTGGGCCTGTTAAGCTGGCATCAAATACGTGGGTGTCAGTTTCACCGGCAGTACCAACAACCCATACACCGGCGTCTTTTATCTCACGTAATGTGCGTGCAAGATTTGTCACCTGAATAAGCGGTACCGTTTCAGCTGCACCACACGCTACTTTTCGTGCTGTGCCATTGAGCTTTGCTGATTTATCTTTAGGAACAATCACTGCATGCACCCCTGCTGCATCGGCGCTACGCAAACATGCCCCTAAATTATGCGGATCGGTAATGCCATCAAGCACCAGTAAAAATGGCGTGTCTTCACGTTCAATTATTTCATCAAGGTCTTTTTCGTTAAATACGCGAGCCGCTTTTACATTGGCAATGATCCCTTGATGTTGCTCGTCTTTTGCTTTGTTATCAAGCGCTTTTCGCTGCATAAACTGAACTGAAATACCAAATTGACGTGCTTGCTCAATAACCGGGGTTAATCGCTTATCATCACGCCCTTTAAGCGCGTAAATTTCTATAAAACGCTCGGGTTCGCTTGCTAAAATTGCTTCAACAGAATGAAAGCCAAAAATTAGTTCATTACTCACGAATTATCTGCTCCCGAATTATTACTTTTACGAGCATTTTTACCACCTCTTTTAGGTTTATTGACCGCTTTTTTTTTGGTTTTTTTCTTCACAATCGTGTTATCTGCAGCCACTTTTGATTTACCCGCAGGTTTTTTATTTTCACTTGTTGACTTTTTAGCAGGTATTTTACCGGCTTTAAGTTGTGAGCGAACACTTGCTGGGGCACTTTTTTTAGGCGTACGACGACGTGCATAACGATCTTGAGCGACATCACCTTTGAGCGTTAGGTTAATACGGCGATCATCTAAGCTCACTGAGGCAACTTGCACGGTTAACTTATCACCTAAGCGATAAACGCTGTGCGTGTGCTCGCCAATTAAACAGTGTTTAGCACCATCATATTGGAAGTATTCATCACCTAAATTAGTAACATGGATCAGTCCATCAATTTGTAAGTCATCTAAGCGAATAAACAAACCAAAATTAGTAACCGATGAAACAACCCCATTAAACTCCATGCCAACATGATCTTGCATGTACTCACATTTTAACCAGTCAGCAACTTCACGAGTGGCATCATCTGCGCGGCGCTCAGTAGTAGAGCATTGCTCACCTAGTTTACCCACTTCATCATCACTGTAGGCATATGCGCCTGATGTTTGTTGCCCTTGTGCTTTTAATATGGCTTTGATTGCACGGTGAACCACTAAATCAGGGTAGCGTCGAATTGGCGATGTAAAGTGCGCATAAGCCGACAAGGCTAAACCAAAGTGACCAATGTTATCAGGCTGATAAACCGCTTGCTTCATTGAACGAAGTAGCATGGTTTGAATCAATTCAGCCTCAGGGCGCTCGCCTAAACGTGCTAGTACTTGAGTAATTTCTTTAGGGGTTGGTTCATCGCTTAAAGTGCTTTCAATCCCAAGTTCAGTTAAAAACTGAGTAAAGTTACCCAGTTTTTCACTATCAGGTTCATCATGCACCCTGTAAAGCACGCTCGCTTCGTGTTTTTCGAGTAACTTCGCCGCTGAGACGTTGGCTAAAATCATACATTCTTCAATTAGCTTGTGTGCGTCGTTTCGAACAACCGGTACAATAGACTCTATTTTGCGCTGCGCATTAAACACAAAACGGGTCTCAAGTGTTTCAAACTCAATAGCGCCACGCTCTTGACGAGCTGCTTTAAGTGCCATATACATTTGCTGTAAGTTAGTTAAATGAGGCACGACCGCTGCGTATTCTTTTCGTAGTTTTTCGTCATTTTTTAATATGGCGTTAACTTTTGTATAAGTTAAACGGGCATGCGAGTTCATTATCGCTTCGTAAAACTTATAACCTGAGAGCTTACCTTGTTGCGATATGGTCATCTCGGCAACCATACATAAACGGTCGACCTTTGGATTAAGCGAACATAAACCGTTTGATAATACTTTAGGCAACATAGGAATGACTTGCTCAGGGAAGTACACTGAATTACCACGCTCTATGGCTTCTTTATTGAGCGGTGTGTTCATACCGACATAATGCGATACATCGGCAATAGCAACCCATAAACGCCACCCACCTGAGGGCTTAGGCTCACAATAAACGGCATCATCAAAATCGCGGGCATCTTCACCATCTATAGTGACAAGCGGTAAATCACGTAAGTCTATCCGTCCTTGTTTATCGGCCTCTTCAACAAACTCGTCAAAATGAGCGACTTGTTGTTCAACTTCTTCTGGCCACACATGCGGAATATCATGGTTGCGCAGCGCCACTTCAATTTCCATACCTGGGGCTAAATGCTCACCCAGTACGTCAATTACTTTACCTACCGCGTTCATATTACGGCTTGGGTTTTGGGTTATTTGCACTTGCACCATTTGGTTATGGCGTGCCCCTTTTTCGTTACCCGGTAAAATAATAATATCTTGGGTAATACGTGGGTCTTCAGCCACAACAACCGCAATACCATGTTCAACAAAATAACGCCCTACAATGGGCGCGCGCTCATTAGTAAGCACTTTTATTATACGCGCATCGCATTTTGAGCCCGAGCCACGTTTAGTGCCTTTAGCAAGCACTATGTCGCCATGTAACACCATGTTCATTTGGTGCTTGGCAATAAACCAATCTTTACTCTCGCCTTCAACTTCTAAAAAGCCAAAACCGTCTCTGTGGCCTATTACTTTACCTTTGATTAAACCGGCTTCGTCAATTAGGGCGTAACATTTAAATTTATTAAAATACAACTGACCGTCACGCTCCATGGCACGCAGTCGGCGCTTAAATGCTATTTGCCGTTCTTCATCATCCACCGTTAATTCTTCGCATAGTTGTGCGTAATTAGCCGGTTTTGAACGCTCTTGAAGGTGAGTAAGTATAAACTCACGGCTAGGGACTGGGTTTTCGTACTTTTCTTGTTCTCGACTGAGATTTGGATCTTGGTTTGACATTCACTATCTTGTTAGTTGGTTATGTAAATATTTTAACTCATATACTCGTAATGAGACAGGTAAAAGCCATTAAACTTTTAAAAAAACGTTATGAGTTTTCGAATTTTGTAAAAATATAACTAAATGTCACTTAACTTGCACTTAATTAATGCTCTTTTAAGTGTGGGTAAACTTAATTCTGTTGTAATTTTTTCCACAGCAACGAACTTATGCTTTCAATGAATTTAGAGTCTTGTACAGCCATTGCATCGAGTATTGACTTATTCATTTGGGTTTTATTTTGAGCGTATATCCAGCGGTTTTTATCAAAACCTTGTGCAAACTCTAATACACCCGCCTGCAAGGTTTGCTCATCAGCAAAAGTGGCTTCTACCACGTTATGTTCTAATAATTTTTGTGCATTAACATGCTCACCCGTCATTGCTAAACGGTTAAAAAATTGCTGAGCTATGGCTTTGTTAATAATAGCAAACATAGAGGGAACAAACGGCACCAGTACATCCACTTCAGGAAAGCAAAAAAAGCCTTTGTCTGATTTCATAAATCGAAAGTCACACGCACAAGCAAGCACCGAACCATTACCATAAGTGTGACCGTTTAGCGCAGCAATAATGGGCATAGGAAACGTCACAATTCGTTTAAACAAGGCACCTATCGAGTTCATAAAATCGGCAATAACCGCAGGCGTGTTATCTGGGTTTGCCATCCACTGTAAATCTATCCCCAGCGACCAGCTTTTATCACTGCTTGAAGTTAATACGACCGCTTTAATCTCCTCGTTAGCCTCTATGGTATCTAAATGCTGATTAAACTCGTTTATAAAGGTTGGATTGTGGCGGTTTTCAGCGGTATTCATGGTAAGAGTTGCCACACTTTGCTGCATGGTAATTTCTATTAATGTTGTCATTAGGGCCTCTTTTGGTGCTTTTAGCTGCGACTTTAGCACTTTTTGTTACTTTTATAATTATTAGTCAAATAGTAATACGTTGTATGAAATTTATAAAGCGTCTATTTTTTGTAACCATTAAAGAAGCTATTTATAACCACCATTTTTATTGCAGGATGCTTAGCGGCTATTTGTTCGCTCAGCTCAATACCATTCATGCTTGGCATCTCTATGTCTGTTAAAACAATATCTGGATGTAAGTCTTTACTAAGCGCGTTGATTTCATTTAACGCATCTTGGCCATTGCTTGCTTGACCAATTACCTCAATATTAAAGTCAAGGCTTAATAAAGCAGCAACTGCGTCACGAACCAGCGCTTGGTCTTCAACTAAATATACTTTGATCATTTTAAATCCTCAGCACTCAGTGGCAGCACAACATTTAAAGTAAATGTATCGCCACAGGTAAATGTTGCACTGCCGTTTAATCGCTCTGCTCGTTCTTTAATGCCGTTTAAACCATTACCTGCTTTTAATGTGGTGCATGGCGCGTTATCAATAACGCTAATGAGTAATTGTCGTTCTGTTTGTTCTATCCGATCTTCCGCACCCATTTTAAGAATAAATCCGCTGATATTTTTCACCCAAGCAATCAACAATGGTTTGATTGCGCGGTTGCATATTCGCCACTATGGGTGGTTTATCTGGTATGTACATGATGATGATATGCTCGAAGCACTGGAACACCCAGCGTGCCGTGGGGCGTTGGCCCGGCTTGTATTTCATCGTGGGGAAGTAGCAGTCTTTCTCCACCAAGGTTTTACGGATTTGGTGCTCCAGCCCTGCATACACCATTAAGCAGCAGGTCATCACCATGAGTAAGGCTTCAATGCGTTCAGGCTTTTTAAGGTAAATGGCGCTGGTTAAGAAGTCGGGACTTTTTAAAAAGCGAAAGCCTTTTTCCACGTTTTGCTGCGCTTTGTAACTGCTCAACAAGCTGGCCATATCAAGATGGTCGCTAACATCATTGGTGGCAATAATAAATAACCCCAGTTGTTGTAAAGCGGCTTTTCTGGATGCCAGTGGTGTGCATAATGCACCCGTAATCTGGTATTCGATACGCTCAGGTAACTGCCCTGCTTTAGGGCGTCCTGCTCCCTTAAAAATGGCTACTTCAACAACATTTGCATCCACATCACATACCGCTTGTTTACCTCGCCATTTTATAAGGGCGCTTTGTGCGTCATTTTGGCAAGCGAAGCGTTGTTGGCACAGTTTTTTAAAGCTTTTGCGGGCAACTTCTCCGGCTTTTAGCATACGCTTGTTCAGGTTATGCTGCTCTCGCTTATACGCCTGCTCACTGCGAATGAGTAGCCATTTTTGTTTCACCCCCCCGTATTCACTGTCATAACTCACGCCTTCATAGCCTGGTGAGATAGGGGTGAAATTCAAGTTAGGCGCTTGCTTAACAAGGGTTTTAGCTTCTTTGAGGGTTTGCGGTACCCGCGTAATGAACAGTTGGCCTTGAGTATGTAAATCTACAATCGTTTCTTGCACATACAAGGCGGCATCGGCCACCAAATAGCGGCTGGCTTGCGCGGCTTTTAAACTGCCAATATGCGCCTTTACAATCTGTTTAAAGCCTTCCATGTCATTACTGTTGCCACTGGCAGGCTTCATATAAACCGGTATGCCGGATTGGTTCTCACAGATAAGATTGAGTATCACTTGGTTGAGCTCAGGGCGATGGTCGCGCGAATAACCTTTGGCGATACGGATAGGTTTTGGTTCGTCATCATCAGGCTCGCTTGTCGCTTTGCCATCGTAATGAAAGCTTGTTGAATCAAGGTGTAAAGCTTCGGTTTGTAACCCTAATTTCTCTACCACCGCCTCACCCAATTGCTGATACAGCTTCGATACGCCGTATTCATATAAGGTGTCTAAACAGCGACCAAGCGCATCGTCGTTGATGTGCTCGGACTTTACGCCTTCACCAATTAATCTATCAAGCGGCTTGCCTTGAAAATACTCGCTGTACATATGCAGTGTGCGGCCAGTGAAACCTAGGCCGTTTAGCACCATAGCCAACACTAATTGACCACAACTGATGTTGCGCTCAGGCGCCACGCCACCGAGTGCGTTATCAATAATATCGACAAAACCTAGATCGTGACAAAATCCAGCAACTAAGCCGTGGTGTTCGAGTTTTTGGGCATAAGGGATAGACATAAATACGCGCTCTCAAAAGAGAGTAATAGATCAAATATAGGGATCGCCGTCAAGTATTTTTTAACAACAACAGTCTAACCGCTCAATTAATGAGCAGGTTTAATTCAAAATAGGGGTGCGGAATGACAGTTCTATATTAATAGCGCCATTTTTTGTGCTGCTATGGCGTAATAAGTTAGTGACCGACTCTTTAATAATAAGGCCAGCAATGCCCTCTACCTTAGCTGGTAAAGTCGCTAAATTCACCTTAAACTCTACATTAAAATCTTGCTCTACTAATCGTTGTTTTAACTGTGCTATTTGACTAGCAAGATCGAGTTGTTTTAAGTCGCTCACCGCATTTCTTACGTCACTGAGTAACTGCCTTGCAAGATCAGCAACGTGTGATATTTCACTGTTCGCCTGCTCATACCTCTTTCCTTGGTTTAGCTTATTTGCAAGCTCGGCTTTTAAAGCGATAGAAGACAATGAATGGCCTAAAATATCGTGTAAATCTCGGGCTATGCGCTCACGCTCGGCAATAGCCGCTAATTGCTCTAACTGGTTTGCACTTTCTTGCTCGCGAGTTTTATGTAGATGCTCTCTTTTTGCCGCTATACCATAACTAAATAGGGCCGCACATAAAATTAAAGCCACCGCTAAAAAGTACTCAAGCTTTCCCATACCGCTTAAATAAGAACTTACAAAAAGCGCAACGATGATGGCTAAGGCGGCGTAAAACCGCTGCTTTTGGTTATAACAATACCCTGCTATATAGGCGACAAAACCATATAAAGTAGGTGTACCAGAGGTGAAAAATGTGGCGCTAAAACAAATTGCGAGCAGCGCTAAAAATAAGGGGGTTATTTTTGTGTTATCGCAGTTAATTGCTTTTACATACAAAATAATAAAAGCAATATAAAAAGCTAAACACATCGTCATTTGGCTTGTTGTAAATTGGTCAAAATTAATAATTAATGGCAATAAATAAAAGCCTGTAAAAATTAAGTGGCCGTACTTCCAAAAAGTTTTATCTGTTTGTTGAGAAAAGCGACTTTGCGCACTCATGCTAATACCTCATGTGTATTATTTTTATTTATAGCACTATTTTTATTAATAAATATAGATAACATAAAAACGCTCAGCAGCATAAAGCAATCAACAAAAGTAATAGTAAAATTGAGCGAATCAAAAAATTCGCTAATATCCAGGCTCATTAAAATTAAACTGTTCATAACGTTCTCCAATATTAAGTAGAGTAACTATGCCAATGCGTAAAAATAATAAGAGTGAGAAGTGTCATTAACTTTGCTGACATTTGTCATGAAGTAGAAAATTTCATCTTCTGAGTACAAAAGCAATGTTAATATGGCCAAAAATAAGTAACCAGGAAATTTAATGCACTCCCAACAGCAAAGCCTACTTTATTTACACATTGCGGTATTACTTTTTGGCGGCACCGCCTTATTTGCAAAGCTAATTGGCTTAAATGCATTGGATATTACTGCTTATCGTGCGGCTATCGCAGCAGTGGCAATTTATGTGTTACTTAATTTACAAAAAAAGCCAATAAAACTTCATAAAGCTAAGGATTATCTCATTGCAATTTTATTGGGTGTTGCTGTGGGTATTAATTGGGTAACTTACTTCGCAGGCATGCAATTAGCAGGCATAACGATAGGTATGTTAGCCTTTTTTACTTACCCAGTGATCACGGTATTTTTAGAACCGCTATTTAATAAAAGTACCCCAAAAGTAAAAGATATAATAAGTGCTATGGTGGTTATTGTCGGTATTTATTTATTGATCCCTAACGCAAATTTAGGTGATGACATTACCTTAGGCGTTGTAACGGGCGTGGTATCGGCGTTGTTTTTTGCAATTCGTAACATTACCCACAAACGCTATTTTAGCCAATATGGCGGGCCGCAAACCATGTTTTATCAAACCTTGGTGGCAAGCTTAATACTGTGCGCTTTTATTAAAGTGCCTGTAACGCAAATTAGTGATGCTGATTTAATGCTACTGCTTATAGCGGGCGTTATATTTACCGCTATGCCGCATTCATTATTTGCAGCAAGTTTAAAACATTTATCCGCCGCGACCGCTGGATTGATCGCTTGCCTGCAACCGCTTTATGGCACAATATTGGCTATAATTATTCTGCACGAACGTCCATCAGCAATGACCCTGATTGGCGGCGCACTTATTGTTAGTGCTGCGTGCTTTGAAACTTGGTCAATCTCACGGAAAAAGCAGCCATGAAAATTTTTGCTCATAGAGGCGCAAGCACACACTTTCCTGAAAACACCCAAAGTGCCATTATGGCAGCATTAAAAGCAAACGTAGATGGTATTGAGGTTGATGTACAAAGTGCACTCGACGATTACGTCATTATTCATGATACTTATTTAGACAGAACCACTAATGGTAAAGGCAAGGTATGCGACCTGAGCGTAAAACAAATTAAACAATTCGATGCTGGTAACGCTCAGCAAGTGCCTACCTTACAGCAATTAATTGATTGGAATAATAATCAAACATTGCTTAACTTAGAGCTAAAACATACCTTTGAACTAGAAAAGTTTGCGACCCAGTTAGAAATAAATATCGCGGCGAACAAAATATCCGCTGACAATATTTTAGTTTCATCATTTAACCATCATCAACTACACTGGCTTAAAGCGCGCATGTCTTGGCTTAAAATTGGCGCACTGACTGCCTCTATTCCATTGCAGTATGCTAAGTTTGCACAAGAGTTAAATGCGTATAGTATTCATATAGATAAAAACTTTATGAATAAACAGTTTGTTGACGATGCCAAACAACGTGGTTTGAAAGTATTTGCTTACACGGTCGATGAAGTTGAAGACATAAAGCTTATGCTGGTATGTGGCGTAGATGGTATTTTTACTAACGACCCGGAACGCAGCAAGCATTATTTAGCACAATTAAATGAACTGTAACTGATTATTTGATTGTTATTTATGCTATAAAAACAATAATTTAGTAGGTCACAATTTAATGAGTAGCTATATGCGTATTTATAATTTTTTAGAACAAACTCTGTTTTATACTTTAACCCGAAAAATAGTGGGTAATTTAAGCTTTGTTTTTTTATTTCAAGCTATAACATTATTTTGGTTGTATAGCAGCTTATCTGAAAACCAGCAAAATACAGGGTTATTTTGGACACTCGCCTTAATTATTATTGCGGGCTTTATATTTACTCTGTTTTATATGCGCTTTTTAATTGTGCGTCCTGTAAAAGCAATGCGCGATACACTGATCAAAATTAACCAGCAAGATGCTAATTTAGCTGCCAAACTACCTCATTTCACCTTTGATGAATTTAGAGATTTAAGTGAGCAATATAATCAATTTACAACACATTTAAACGTGCTGCTCAGTACTACTTACTCAAGCTCACAAGAAAGCGTACAAAGTAATAGCCAAGTTACTCAATCAATGCATCACACCGAGCAATTAAGTGAACAACAAATAAACTTAAGCCACACAATTATTGATGCAAGCAATCAAATTACGCAAAGCTTGCAAAACATAGTAAGCAATACCGACAGTGTGCGTAATATTAATAATGAACACCTAAATTTTGTAAAACTCTCAGCAACAGAGCTATCTAAACTCGTTGAGCAGATCAGCCACATTGATCAAATGCTTAATAACTTTTCTAAAACTATTGTGGGCTTAAGAGAGAACAGTGAAAATATTCGCGGCATCTTAAAAATGGTTGAAGAATTTTCTGATCAAACTAATTTATTAGCACTAAATGCAGCTATCGAAGCCGCTCGAGCAGGAGAAGCTGGGCGAGGTTTTGCGGTCGTTGCCGATGAGGTACGTACCCTATCAGTAAAAGTAAGTGACGCAACACGGCAGATCAGTGATTTTATCACTCAAATGAATGAGCTGGTCAATGAAACTAACAAAGAATCAAAGCAATTGATCAGCCACTCAAATAATGCTCAAACAGCTATCAAAAACACCTCAAATGGCTTTGGAAAAATGCTTAACGAGTTTGAACATAATCAACAACAATTACAACAAATAGCCAATGCAGTACATTTACTCGAAGATACTCAAAATCAAACACATGAATCGGTAGAAAAAATTGCGACTTTAGGCGAACAAGCCAAACAACAAATAGATATTGCGCTGCACGATTCTGAGCAATCACAGAAACTGAGCCAACAAACCCAACAACAGTTAAAGCGCTTTGTAGATTAGTTTCACCCAAGCCGCAATTATGCTAAATTACGCGGCTTGTTATTTAACTATGTGAAGCATGTGAGCGACGCAAATCCAAATTATAAACAGCTAGCCCAACAAATAAAATTATGGGGCCAACAACTTGGCTTTAGTGAAGTGGGTATTACTGATGTTGATTTAAGTCAGCATGAAGCACAGCTTCAGCGTTGGCTAGATGCGGGCTTTCATGGTTCAATGGATTACATGGCAGCACATGGCATGAAACGCGCCCGCCCAAGTGAGCTCGTACCCGGAACACAGCGAGTTATTTCAGTTAAAATGAATTATCTGCCACCTGATTCAGGGTTTGCCAAAAACCTTAAAAACACCGAAAAAGCCTACATAAGCCGTTATGCACTTGGCCGAGATTATCATAAATTAATGCGTAATCGGCTCAAGCAGCTAGGCAAAAAAATTGAACTACATGTGGGTGATTATGGCTTTAGACCTTTTGTTGATTCAGCCCCGATACTTGAGCGTCAACTCGCTGAAAAAGCGGGCCTTGGTTGGCGCGGTAAACATTCTTTGTTGATAAATAAACAAGCCGGTTCTTGGTTCTTCTTAGGTGAGCTTTTTGTAGATATTCCGTTACCAATTGACAAACCCAATGAATTTGAAGGCTGTGGTAAGTGTGTAGCATGCATTACTTTGTGTCCAACAGGCGCCATTGTAGAACCTTATGTGGTTGATGCCCGTAAATGTATTTCATATTTAACCATAGAGCATCAAGGGGCTATTCCTGAGCAATACCGCCCTCTAATGGGCAATCGTATTTATGGCTGTGATGATTGCCAATTAGTATGTCCTTGGAACCGCTATGGAAAAATAACTGATGAAGTAGACTTTCACCCTCGAACACAACTAAAGAATAAAGATTTACTGGCGTTATTTGAGTGGGACGAAGCCACCTTCTTAAAAAATACTGAGGGCAGCCCAATTCGTCGTATTGGTCATGAGCGTTGGCTAAGAAACATTGCTGTTGGCTTAGGCAACGCAGACTTTAGCCCAACGATTATTGCTGCACTGGAAGATAAACACCAAACGGTGAGTGACATGGTGGGTGAACATATCAATTGGGCGCTCACCCAGCAACACGACAAGCAAAGACAAAAATTACGTAAAACGGCGCGGTTAATCCGTATAGTCGAAAAAGGCCTCCCCAGAGACGCGTAAGCCTTTAAAAGGCGCGACATAAAGTCACTGCTACAGGATTACCTCGTATCTCGCAGCCCGTAACCCGCACTTTTAGCTTTTGAGCAATAAAGCCAAATCCTGTTCTATTTCTGCAAACGCTGTTTTTACTTGAGTAACGGACTCTTCTCGTGCCACCGATTTTTGTATTGTCGCGTCGACCTTTTTGTAAATAAATACCTCTTGGTCTTCATCGAGCCCCATAGTAGGAATGCGCTCTTCTAACTCTTCTTGCAGCTGTTTAAATACTTTTTCATTATTAATTCGATTATCGTTTAGCAGTTCAATTAAACGGTGAAATTTACTGTGTACCGTACCCGCCACTTTATTTAGTTTATCTTGCTGCAAAATCAGCATTTGTTTGGTTAAAATAGCGCGAAGTTGCTGTTCAGTTACACTAACAATAAAACAAATGTGGTCACGCATGCGGCCATGCTTTTGCTCATCATGCTCAGGCATATTTAAAACAAGTAAACTGATAAGTTCATAATTTACTAAAATACGATGAGAAAATTCGTGTAATCGCCCTTTATTTTTGAGCATTTCAAATAATTCAATAACAATGGGAGAGCATACGCCATTTAAGGCAAAGTGAAGCCTGGAGTCATTACACCTAAGTTCAATATTACTTTGTAAACCAAATGCCTGTAGACAATTTACTAATGCCTGTCCGAGCTCTTGTACATTATCTATGGCACCAATACTTTCAACATAATTAACTATCTGACCCATTTCGCTACTGTTGGCCATAGCGTTAAAGGCGGTAGAGGTTGCTTCATGTACTTGCTTTTCAAGCTGCTGTTTTTGTAATAAAATTTGATTTAATTTTTGCAGCTTCTGTTTAAGTTCGTCATGCCCAAACGGTTTGACAATATAATCTTCAGCGCCTACTGAATACCCTTCCATTCGCTCCTCGACCGTGCCTCTTGCAGAAACAAACATTACAATAATATCACGTGTATTAGGGTTTGCTTTTAGCGCTTTACACACTTCATAACCATTCATTTTTGGCATGCTGACATCAAGTAAAATAACCTGAGGCATATACGCTTCAACCATATTTAAACACTCAGGGCCGCTAGAGGCTAGCCTGAGTTCAAAATCTAGGTCCTCTAAAATCTCTTCAATTATTTCAAGATTAAATGGCTCATCGTCGACTGCAAGAATTTTAGTTAAAGGCATAATTTTTCATCCATATAAAGCATGTTTATTAAAAATTCAATTGTTAACTGTGGTTGTTAGCTAATTGTTCATCGGCTAAATATTCGTCTAAATTTATTTCTAAAGGGAATTTAATACAAATTGTTGCCCCACCAAGGCTGTTGTTACAAGCCTTGATACTGCCTTGATGTAGTGAAACAAACTCGCGACACAAGGTAAGTCCTAGCCCCGTACCACCTGCACCACTGTTTGTTTTACTACTTTGTACAAATTTATGAAAAACCGTTTCAAGTTCATCGTCAGGAATACCTATTCCACTATCTATTACTTCAATATTTACATAGTCATTGTCTGTTTTTAGCACTACTTCAATTACACTGTGTGCTTCACTGAATTTTAATGCATTACTCAGTACGTTTCTAAGCACCTGATTAATTTGCTCTTCATCACATTGTGCAATAACCTGCGCGCTCGCTGTATTAAATATAATATTAATATTTTTTTCGATAGCTATACCGGCAACATCATCAATGCTAGTTCTTATAATGGTTTTTAAATCACACGGACGAGGATTAAAAGGAAACTTACCTACATCTAATTTCGATAAATCGAGTAGGTTGTTAAGTAACGACAATAATCTCTGTCCACTTGATTCGATTCGAGTTAAGTACTTTAAAAGTTTAACTTTGCTAAATTCACTCTCCTCTAACTTGCTGATACCAAAGCGTGAAAAGCTTAATATTGAGTGCATTGGCGTTCTTAGCTCATGTGACATATTTGCTAAAAATTCTGATTTACTTAGGTTAGCTGCCTCAGCAATATTTTTCGCATGCTCAAGCTGAGAGGTACGTGCTCTTACTTGCTCTTCTAATAAATCTTTTGCCTCAAGTAACAAGTCTTCTTTTTGTTTTAAGTGAGCAACATTTTTAAAAATAACGGCTAACGCAATTTCCCCATGATGGTCAATCTCATTAAATGAGCCGACCAAGGGTATTGTACTCCCTTCTTTACTGACAATGTGTAAGTCACAACTAAATTGCCGATTACTGTTTAGTGTAGAAATTTTTTCTTTAATTACGCTTACAGAATCTTCATCTAAAAAGTAAAATATTGAATGAGCAATCAGCTTTTCAAATCGTAAATTAAAGAGTTTTAAGCAAGCGTCATTAGCCTCAACTATTTTTCCTTTACGTTCGAATAAAAGAATAGGATCTGGCGTGTTTTTAAAAATAACTTGCAGTAGGCTATCTTTTTCAATCAACACATCAACTGTTTCTTGTAATCTTTCTACTAGTTCAGCATTGTGGCGTTTTAACAATTCGGTTTGCCATAGCTTATGCACTGCTTGTAGTAATACATTATCATCAAGTGGTTTAATTAATACATCTTCAACACCTTGACGTATCGCTTCAATCATCGACACTTGAGCAGGGCATGAGGTCATTAATAGGCATCGGCTATCAGGTTGTGTTTGCTTCAGGCTAGTAAAAATATCTAATCCTAAGCCTTCTTTTAAACTAAAGTCACTAATCAAAATATCAATCGTTTTGAGGTTGGCTATACTCAACGCCTCATCACAACTTGTTGCTGTGTATACTTCTATGTGCGCACCCACTAAGCTACTTTTAAGCTTGTCTAAACGATCATTAACATGATCTACCAACAAAATAGTGGGCAGTTTAAAAATATCATCAGCGCCTATTTCTAATATGGCTTCAACTAATGAAGTAATTTCTTTATTTGAAAAAAATGGGTAAATAATAGTTGCATCAGGCACGAGAGTATTTAATTTGCCAAACGCATTTAGTAATTCACCGGTCTCAGCTTTAGGGGCTAATAGTAAAAATGATTGACGAGTTGCATTTTTTACTAACGAAGCGACTAGGCTAGTGGGTATGCCTTGAGAAAAGGCAATTAAATCGTAGCTGCTTATATCTGTGTTTTCATCAAACATAGAGTGATGAACTAATTCAACTTGGCAGCCAATTAGTTCTAGCAATACTTTTAAGCGCATAGCTATAATGCTACTGCTGTCAATAATAAGTATTTCCCTTGCCATGCAAACAAACTTAAAAAGATTTAAATAAAACGTCTCTTAAGCATAGTCTACATTTTTTGGTTTGGCATACTCATAAAATTAAAACGCTTACTCTTGGGTTTGCATATGTTTGCCAAATATAGTTAGGCTATAAAGTTGGTTGTCCATCCTCGCTACGTTAGGTAATTCTCCCCATACTGCAAAATCAAAATGCTTAAATAATTTAATACTGGGTACATTATGGCTAAAAATAAATCCGAGTAATACTTCAATACCTAACTGCTTAGCTTGTTGTTGCGCAAATTGCATCATTTTTTTACCCAGCCCTTTGCCTTGAGCTGCTGCAGTAATGTAAATACTTAATTCAACGGTACCATCGTAGGCTGGACGGCCATAAAACGATTTATAACTTAACCATGCTAATACTTTATTATTCTCACAATAAACAAAAATAGGGCGTTGAGCTGTGTGACTATCAAACCATTGCTGTTTATCAGCAACGGTGACCTCTTCGGTATCAGCGGTAACCATGCGACTGGGAATAGTTTCGTTATAAATGGCAACAATGACAGCTAAATCATCGGGTTTTGCTAAACGTATAGTCATAAAAAGTAAGTAAGTTGATCAATTTTGTCTATAGTAGCGTAAGGTAAATAACATAAATACCCATTAATCGCATTCAAGGTGACAGCATGATAAAAAAAATAATACTGGGCTTAACGTTAGCATTAAGCTGTGTATCGCAAAATATTAATGCCGCAGAGGTTAACACTGCTGCAAAAAAAGCAGATACCTGCGATGATTTTACTAATGTGTCACTTAGAAAGCTTCGCTCAACCGACACCCTTAATTTATGCGAATTTAAAAACCAACCTCTTTTAATTGTTAACACCGCCAGTAATTGCGGCTTTACTGGACAGTTTGAAGGGTTAGAAGCACTTTACAAAAAATATAAAGAGCAAGGGTTAGTGGTATTGGGTTTTCCATCGGATGATTTTTTTCAAGAAGAAAACGATGAAAAAGATACCGCTAAAGTATGTTATGTAAATTACGGTGTTACCTTTCCAATGCTTGCCACCAGCTCCGTGCGCGGCAGTAACGCTAACCCTATTTTTAAGCATTTAAACGCACAAACCAGCTCACCTAACTGGAATTTTTATAAATACGTGGTGTCCGCCGATCGCAAAACCATTACCCGTTTTAACAGTCGTGAAACACCCGATTCAGCAAAATTAGAAAGTGCAATTGAAAGTGCCTTTTAGCACAGGACTGGTAATTTTAGTTTAACCTTACTAATATGTTGCTTAGCGAAACTAAACTTATAAATAGGAGATTTTATGGCAGTGGCAAGTGCAAGGCACATACTCGTAGACAGTGAAGCACAATGTTTAGACCTTAAAGAAAAAATTGAGCAAGGTGAAGACTTTGCCGAATTAGCTAAATTACATTCTAATTGCCCGTCAGGTCAAGATGGAGGGGCTTTAGGTGAATTTGGACCAGGCATGATGGTACCAGAGTTTGATAAAGTGGTTTTTTCAGCGCCACTTAATCTAGTACAAGGCCCTGTACAAACACAATTTGGTTACCATTTACTAGAAGTAACCAGCCGTACAGAATAACTAAACTAACCTTTCGATAAAGCCGCATTAGCGGCTTTTTTAGGTTTTTTTAATCTGCACAATAAGCGAGTTGCACAAACATTACACTATTTAAATGATCATTTAGACGATGATGAATTTAAAAGCTGTGAATGCCTCAACATCAGTTTATACTGCTCACTAGATTGGATATGCTTTCGTGAACGAGCCGATTTAGCGCGCAGCCGCAATTAGTTAACTTTCATGAAACCTTTAGTCAGCGTCAAGCGGCTAAAAATGCCAACCCTCGACTTAAATTTTAAAAGGTGGATACATGAACGATATCGAAATTGAATCACAACTAGTTAGCTTTGTAGAAAAAGTACGTGTTAGTGAGCAGATCTGGGCACTGGGTGCTGACGATGGTGGTTTTGTTGTTTGTGAGTCAAATCAGTTTGATGACACCGATGTGTTACTGCTTTGGGAATCCCAAGAAACAGCGCAAGCACAATGTAAAGAAGAGTGGCAAGACTACAGCCCTGTAGAAATAAACCTTGATGAATTTTTAGATGATTGGGTTGAAGACCTAAAATCTGATGATGCACTTGTCGGTTTAAATTGGAATGACGATCAGGTGTGTATAGAAATAGAACCGGTTGGTTTAGCTCGTGCGTTAAGCGAATAATCACTAGGCGTTAGTTCGCTGACACTACCCCAGCTAACCGGTTAGCTGGGGTTTAAAAATAATAAAAACTGTCAAGGTAATACGTTGAAAACCCATCTTGGTCGTCGTCCATTTTCAGCGATGGAGCTGCACACTCTCTATAACGGGTATATTTATAGTGATACACGACTTGCCCGCGAACAAGCTAAACACTGGCACTTTTGGCTGCCTTTAATCGCTTATTACAGTGGCGCTTACAGTGATGAAATTGGCTGCTTAACCCTTGATGATCTGATACTTAAAAATAATATTCTGTGCTTTAATTTTCACACCCATGGTAAAATTAAGCCGCGTTTTGTGCCTGTACACCACGCTCTGATCAGGGCCGGATTTAATGATTATTTAACTTATCTAAAAGCACAAAATCATGCACGTTTAATGTTTGATCTACCCGCTAAATCGGGGCGCTTTAGTGAAAAGGTACGCATTTGGTTTTCTGGCGAAGGAGCGCGCGCGGGCTATTTGCAAAAATGCACAATTCCTTCAGTCGACCAGCTTGGTATGAAAACGGCCATCAGTAGTTTACGGCTTAACTTTGAGCAGCAAATTCGTATTTATGCTCTGCAAGCAGGCAACAAAGACTGCTTTAATTACTTAATGGGATTTAATGATTACCCCCACGACAGCTTTAGTGATATCACACAGCTTAATACTGTTTTACAACAGATCCGTGTTATCAATTCACATATTTATTGGCAGCGCTTTTTAGCGCGAGATAACCACTGACAAACTTTGTTACTCTTTTCCTTGGTGATCTGCACTTACTCTAGTAATAAAAGCTGTTAGCATGAAGTTATATAACTGTTTCTAACAACAATAATCTAGGGATAACTATGTTTTTAAAAAGCCTCTTAACCGTAAGCGTTGCGCTTGCGATGAATGCTGCAAGCGCTAACGAATTCGTTATTGAAAAACTCGCCAGGCCAAGTTCACAAAAAGTCGCTTTAACACTCGACCCAAGTCAGGACACCTTTACAGGAATGACTGAGATTAGCTTGGAAGTGCTTAAACCAACTAAATACATTGAACTCAATGGTGTTGATTACGCAACCAAAATGGTGCAACTACTAGGCGAGCAAAACTGCGATCTAAACAGTGAAATGCTTAAAACAGGCAAAATTAAATTTAGCTGTAAAGAGCAAATCCAGCCAGGTAAATACACCTTAAAAATTGATTTTTCGGCGCCGTATAATCGTCAAAGTGTGGGGTTATATAAAACCTTAGATCAAGGTATTCCATACTTATTCACCCAATTTGAAATGAGCGATGCTCGCCGCGCCTTTCCTGTATTTGACGAACCAAGCTATAAAATTCCGTTTCAGTTAACCATTACTGCGCCTACTTCGCAAAACGTGTATTCAAATACACCAGTGTTAAAAACCACAGTCAATGGTGATATGACCACCCATTACTTTGATAAAACGCCGCCAATCCCGTCATACTTAGTGGCTATGGCTGTAGGTCCGTTTGAAGAACTTGAAATTAAAGGCATGCCAATTCCTGGACGTGTGATCACCCCCCAAGGTAAAATTCATTTAGCGCAGTACGCACAGGAGAATATGCCCAAAGTATTAGCCGCTCTTGAAGAGTACTTTGCTATTCCTTATGTATATAAAAAGCTAGATTCTGTAGCTGTGCCAGAATTTCCGTTTGGCGCCATGGAAAACTCAGGCTTAGTGACTTACCGTGAAGATATTTTACTGGTTGATTTAGACAGCGCGACCCGCAGTAAAAAACAACGGAATGTGTCTATTATCGCCCATGAATTAGCGCACCAATGGTACGGTAATTTAGTGACCATGAAGTGGTGGAACGACTTATGGCTAAACGAAGCGTTTGCAAGCTGGATGGCCGCTAAAATGACTAAGCAGCTTAATCCTGAGTTTGAATCACATCTGGATTTACCACAAAACAATGTTATGGCACTTGATGCACGTTTGAGCACTAAACCAATACGTAAGCCAATTAAAACCGAAGCCGATATTATGGATGGTTTAGGCCTTGCTTACAGCAAAGGTAGCTCGGTACTGGCTATGGTTGAAAATTGGATTGGTGAAGACGCATTTCAAACCGGTATTCAGAACTACTTAAAAGAATTCTCCTATAAAAATGCCGAAGCCGCCGATTTATGGCAAGCACTTGGTAAAGCATCTAACAAAGATGTAGCGAGCGTATTAAAATCGTTTATTGAACAATCGTCATTTCCGCTAATTAACGTTAAGCAGCAAGGTAAAAAGATTATTATTTCGCAAAGTCGCTTTGTTAATGCCGGTGTTAAAGCCCCTGCTCAACTGTGGAATGTACCGGTAGCTATTAAATACGGGGCTGGCGATAAAGTAAAAACAGCCAATGTATTATTAAATAAACAAAGCCAAACGCTCGAGTTAGATTTTGAACCAGAATGGATCTACCCAGATCAAGGCGCTTTAGGTTACTACCGCTGGGTAATGGATGACGCGCAATTTAACGCACTAATAGATAATGCAGCTATGGTACTAAACGACCGTGAGCGCTTAGCGCTATTATCAGCGACCGATGCCTTACTTGATGCGGGTGTTATTTCTGCAGCTAAATTTATGCAAACACTTGACGTTTTCTCAAGCGACAGCCACCCCCGTGTTGCTAATACCGCCTTAGGTTACTTAGCTTCACAACAACGTATCTTTAAAGACGACAGCAATAAAGATTTATGGCCTACGTTTATTCAAAATGCAGTGATGCCTGCCGCTAAAAAGTATGGCCTAGAAGCTAAAATAGGCGAAGACGCTTCTGTAGCTCAACTGCGTGCAGCGGTCGTATCGCGCTTAGGCTTTGATGGCAAAGATAAAAATGTGATTAGTAAAGCAAAGCAGCAAACGCAAGCTTACTTAAACGACCCGCAAAAAGTTGACCCTTATCTAGCGAGTACTTATTTACACTTAGCGGCATTTCATGGCGATAAAGCCTTACTCGAGCAGTTTATGGCAACCTTTAAAACCACTAAAGATCCACAAGTTCGTACCAATATGCTGGCAGCGATGGGTTACTTTGGCAAACCTGAACTGCAAAAAGCGGTACTGGCGTATAGCTTAACAGACGAAGTAACGGCTTCCGATATGCGTACTATTTTATCTGGGCAAAGTTATACCGATGAACGCGAGGCGTTATTTATTGATTGGATTTATAGTCACTACGATAAAGTAACAGCAAGCTTGCCACCGTTTTTTGTGCCTAACTTACCTTACTTTACTACCGCCAGTTGTAATGCGCAAAGTTTAGCTACAACGCAAAAATTCTTTGACGCTAAACTTGATGATGTACCTGGTTATGCGCGTACATTAAGCAAACTGGCTGAAAGCACCAGTGACTGTATTGCACTTAAAAACCGTGAACTAGAATCGGTAAATAACTTCTTAAACAGTAAATGAGTTGAAATTTAAAGGATGGCGGGCTGCGGGCGACGGGTAACGGGTAACGGGTAACGGGCCGAAAACCTCAAACTCGGGCTAATGGCTGATGTTTTCTCATTTACTTCTCATTGTCTTCTCTTTGTGTAATAAAATCTTAAAAAATTTATTCACAAAGAGATTAAGAGGCGCTGCGCTTTTAGAGCTAGTGATTAAAGACAAGGGTTAAGGGCTAAAAGTTTCATCTTTAGCCTTTAGCCCTAAACCTATCTATTAACCGCCAATAATCATCGTTAGCTTGGCTATAAACTCTTTCGCTGCTTGCTCAGAGTTAATTTTAAAGGCCACACCATAATGAATAGGATGGGCACTTTTATAAATCCGAGTAGGAAAACGGGTCATTTCACTACTATGAAAGTAACCTTGGGTTCGAACAACCCCATCAATATCAGTAAAGTCATCACTAAACACTTCAAAGGCAGGACGGATCACAATTTTACCTTTGCCCGTTTCGGCATGGGTGTAAAACGCTTCTTTAGAATTTGCTAGCATATACTCAGCAATGTTTTTTATTTTAAAATTACTTCTACATTGAAGTTTTATAAGCTGCTCTGTTAACTCGTCTGCACTAAATGCCACGTGATATTCCTTTTTATTTAATGGGGGGTTAGACTAACTCATGCATAAGTTAAAGTCCGAAATTTATTTATTCACTACACACAAACGCTAATTGCTGATTGTTATAACTCATACGGCTTATTTCTGTTTCGCAGTATTGGCTTAAATCAAGCCACTGCGATATGTTTGAACCAGATGTTAGCTTGCGTTGATAAACGCGGTTTTTAATCGCGTAAACAATGGTATTTTCATCTTTTAGGATAAAATCTTGTACTTGGTTTGGCAGTCTAAGTATATTAGTGACTTGCTTGGTTTTCGGGTCAAAACGCGCTAAGTGATGCTGGCCATATTTGTTATGACTAAATAAAAATCCTGCCTGCGTTTTATTATAAATAAGTGTACGGTTAATGTTACTGGCAACAACCTCACCTTTTGCCGCAGCTACCGAGGTATATTGTAATGTGTGTGGCTCACCTAAAATAAACATCACTAAATCATTTTCACCTCCCCAAGCGTGATAACCCACAGGTTCAATCCAATCAAAAATACGACTGGGTAGCTGCTGTGCTGTTAACGGGTATTGCCATAGTTTTTGCTTGCCATTCTCTTCAACGACAATCGCCGATAAGTACAGCCCGTCTGGGGTTATTGTGGGCGAATATTCACTGACCGGCGTATTAGTGATTATTGAGGTCTGTTTTGATGATAAATTGTAAAACGCAATATCAGTTTGGCTCTGGTTATTATTGATTATCTCATGTGTATAATAAAGGCCATTGTCGGTTAAGTAAGGTTGATTGTTATAACCTGTTTTATCACTAACAACGTTTACCCGTATGCCATGCGGGGTATTTAAATCGGCAAGTAATATTTGGCTTTTAGGCATATTTGCTTGAGCAGTACCTAGTGTTATGGCATTTATAACAACAAGCCCTAGCAAGGGTTTAATCAATTTCATGCTTTCTCTCGTTTTAATTTTAAGCACCTCATGATAACGTTATTTATTGATGACGTCACTTGACCTCGCTTTTAACTAACGGGTCATAAAAAAGAGAACAACAATGTCGGCTAAATACCCTATTATTGCAATCACTGGCTCTTCAGGAGCAGGCACAACAACTACAACTAGTGCCGTGAAACATATTTTCCGCAGCCTTGATATCAACGCAGCATTTATCGAGGGTGATAGCTTTCATCGTTACACTCGCCCTGAAATGGATAAAAAAATTCGCGAAGCGCAGCAACAAAATAAACATATTAGCTATTTTGGTCGAGAAGCCAACGATTTCGGTGCATTAGAAGACTTATTCATTAAATACAGTGAAACGGGCCAAGGTAAATTGCGCCGATACTTACATACCTTTGATGAGGCTGTACCTTACAATCAGCTACCAGGAACATTTACCCCCTGGCAAGAACTAGAGCAAGATACCGACTTAATGTTTTACGAAGGGCTGCATGGTGGCGTGGTCGATGAAAATCATGATGTAGCTAAACATGTCGATTTACTCATAGGCATGGTGCCCATTATTAATCTTGAATGGATCCAAAAGCTGATTCGCGATACCTCTGAGCGAGGACATTCTCGTGAAAAAGTAATGGATTCTATTGTGCGTAGCATGGATGACTATATTAATCATATTACACCGCAGTTTTCTCGTACCCATATTAACTTTCAACGGGTGCCCACTGTTGATACCTCCAACCCGTTTAGCGCCAAAGATATTCCCTCGCTTGATGAAAGCTTTGTCGTTATTCGCTTTAGAGGAATAGATGATGTTGATTTCCCCTACTATCTACGCATGATTGAAGGCAGTTTTATGTCGCGAATAAATACCCTTGTAGTGCCTGGTGGAAAAATGGGACTTGCAATGGAACTTGTGCTCACGCCACTCATTAAAGACATAATTATGAAAAAGCGGGCTTTAGCGACGTTAGCACCACCTGAAATCCCTATTTAGACTCTTTTTTATTAAGTCTTTCTCACGTAAACTGGCGTTTTTTAAGTATGATGAGCCTAGTATGTCGCAACTAATTAAAATTATTGTTGGGTCTAAAAACCCAGTAAAAATCAATGCCGCCAAACATATTTTTGCGATGTATTTTCCCAAGCAGGTAATTGAATGCAGTGGCGTTCATGCACCTTCAGATGTACCCGAGCAACCCTTAGGTGAAGAGCAAACCTGCTTAGGGGCGCAAAATAGGGTTAATTACTGTAAAACCCAGTATCAAGCAGACTACTATGTGGCAATGGAAGGTGGTGCAGCGCAATTTAGTTATGGTGCAGCAACATTTGCCTATGTGGTTATTGATAATGGCGCACAGCAAGTAACAGGACGAAGCAGTAACTTACCCCTACCCATGGTATTTTATAAAGCATTGCTTCAAGGTGAAGAGCTTGGGGATGTAATGGATAACGCATTTAATATTACCAATATTAAACAGCAAGGGGGCGCTATTGGCCTATTAACTGATCACCATGCAACACGAGAAAGTACCTATACCCAAGCGCTGACACTCGCCATGGCGCCTTTTCTTAATCCCACTCTCTATAATCAATAACGGATGCTTTAATGAAGTATAACTACGTATTATTTGATGCCGACGAAACCTTATTTAGCTTCAATGCCTTTGCTGGCCTTAAAAAAATGCTAACAACTTATGACTTAGATTTTACCGAGGCAGATTATGCCCATTACCAAAATACCAATAAGTCATTATGGATTGCGTATCAAAACAATGAGATCACCTCAAGCCACCTACAAGTAACCCGTTTTAGCGAACTGGCAAATAAACTGAATGTACCAGCTCAGCAGCTCAATGATAATTTTTTATCGGCGATGGCCGAAATTTGTGTACCTTTACCCGGCGCAATTGATTTATTAAATGCCCTTAAACCGCATGCCAAATTAGGGATTATTACCAATGGTTTTTCTCAGTTACAAGCCCGTCGCCTAGCGCATACTGGGCTGCAAAATATGTTTGATTGGTTAGTAATTTCTGAAGAAGTAGGTATTGCTAAACCTGCCAAAGAAATATTTGATCACACCTTTAAATTAATGGGAGATCCACCAAAGGAGCAAATTTTAATGGTCGGTGATACCGCTAAAAGCGATATCCTTGGCGGGCAAAATGCGGGGATTGATACTTGCTGGTTGCAACACCCTGGGATGAACTTGCCTGAGGGAGTTAAACCAACCTATCAAGTAACTCAGCTTAAACAGTTACACACTATTTTGGGTTTATAATAAAAACCAAAAAAAATGACGCTAATTAGCGTCATTTTTTATAACTGTATGTAAGCATAATACTGATTAGGTATGAGCTAGCTCAAGACCGGGCGCAGGCATCGTCACAGGCGTTTCAAATGTTGCCCACTCCCATGCTGACTCTGTCGCCATAATTTTACGCAGTAACTTATTATTTAAATCATGACCTGATTTAAAGGCAGTAACTTTGCCTAAAAGATTATGACCTGTCATAAACATGTCACCTACACAGTCTAGAATCTTATGCTTGACGAACTCATCGGCGTAACGTAAACCGTTTGGATTTAAAACTTTAAATTCATCTAGTACCACTGCGCTATCCATGCTGCCGCCTAGTGCAAGGTTGTTAGCATGCATATATTCAATGTCTTTCATAAAGCCAAAAGTACGTGCACGACTAATCTCTTCAGTGAAACTTTGCGCGGTAATATCTAAGCCAATACGTTGACGGCTTTCATTGATTGCTGGATGATCAAAAGCAATTTCAAAATCGATATGGAATCCGTCGTAAGGTTCCACTTCGGCCCATTTATCACCTTCTTCAATACGTACTTTTTCTTTGATGCGAATAAAGCGTTTTGCGACATTTTGCTCTTCAATGCCGCCTTTTTGTAATAAATAAATGAATGGCAATGCACTACCATCCATTATGGGTACTTCTGAGCTATCAAGTTCAACAATTAAATTGTCGATACCCATTGCAGCAACCGCTGCAATTAAGTGCTCAGTTGTAGATAAACGAACGCCATCTTTGTTAATTAAACAGGTACATAGTTGCGTATCACCAACGGCTTCAGGTGTTGTTTCAAAATCAACAACCGGATCAAGGTCGACACGACGAAATACAATCCCAGTATTTGCGCTCGCAGGTCGGAGAGTTATTGTGACCTTCTCACCTTTATGAAGTCCAATTCCTATGGCTTTTACTACTTGTGCAATCGTACGCTGTTTTATCATAGGTTCGCTCACTTTAAGTAAATATTACAGTTAGACGGCAAAGTGTAACATAAATACGGTATAACTACAATATTCGTTTAAAATTCAAACAGAAGCACTGCTTTTAATTAATCCGCTTGTTTACGTAAAAAAGCGGGAATATCGAAATAATCACCACCCTCAGACTTATCTGTTTTCTTAGCACTGCTTGACGACTTATTCGCTGTAGAACTTGAAGAACTGCTCGATGTACTTTGCTCTTTTGATTCAGTTTGCGTCGTCGTTGTTGGCTCTTCTTTACTTGTGCCTTGACTTGCAAAGCTAGGTACATACATGCCGCTGCTCGTTTGCGTGCTTGAACTTGCTACATCAGAACCTGATGCTTTTTTAAAGCCATTATCTACAATACCAAACTGTGGACGACGATCGCCACCTAAGCCAGTTGCAACAACGGTTACACGTAGCTCGTCCGTCATTTCAGGGTCGATTACCGCCCCCACAACCACGGTGGCGTTTTCAGATGCTAATGCTTTAACGTGATTACCAACAATTTCAAATTCTTCAATCGCGATATCCATGCCAGCAGTAATATTAACCAAGATACCTTTAGCACCGGTTAAATCAACGTCTTCTAGTAATGGGCTTGAAATAGCAGCTTCCGCTGCTTCTTGTGCACGATCAGGACCCGATGCAGATGCAGTTCCCATCATCGCGGGGCCCATTGCAGACATAACTGTGCGTACGTCGGCGAAATCCACGTTAATTAAACCTGAGCGAGTGATTAACTCGGCAATACCTTGTACCGCCCCGTATAATACGTCATTTGCTTTAGCAAACGCATCCAGTAAAGTTGTTCCTTTACCCAATACTTTTAGTAATTTATTATTTGGAATGGTGATTAATGAGTCTACAATTTCAGATAATTCGTTAATACCCTGCTCTGCTGCAGCGGCACGCTTTTTACCTTCAAAATCAAACGGACGAGTTACCACGGCTACAGTTAAAATACCCAGTTCTTTGGCTATTTTAGCAACCACTGGCGCTGCACCAGTACCGGTACCACCACCCATACCTGCGGCAATAAATACCATATCGGCACCTTCTAGGCTGGCACGAATGGTGTCTGCGTCTTCTTCAGCCGATTTACGACCTACTTCAGGGTTTGCGCCCGCACCCAACCCAGAAGTTATTTGCGTACCTAACTGTACGGTTACATCAGCGCCTGAATTACGTAGTGCTTGTGCGTCCGTATTGGCTGCAATAAATCGCACACCTTCAATTTGCTGCTTTACCATGTGCTCAACTGCGTTACCGCCGCCGCCACCAACACCAATTACTTTTATGACAGCTTCTTCGCTGTGTTGTTCCATTATATCAAACATATTTACTCTCCGACTTGAGTACTAAAACTCGCCTTGAAACCATTTTGTGATGCGGTTCCACCAATTATTACCACTATCCGCTTTCGACTTTTGTGCATTCATCGACTGCATAGTACGCCCATATTGTAACAAACCTACCGCGGTTGCGTACGATGGATCATCAACATAATCAGTTAAACCAACCACCCCAATTGGTTTACCTACTCTTACTGGCATTTGAAAAATATCTTCAGCCACTTCCATTGCGCCAGTCATTTTAGCAGTGCCGCCTGTTATAACGAGCCCTGCTGCAATTTGGTCTTCAAACCCTGAACGACGAATTTCTTCCATCGCCAGTTCAAATAATTCTCTAAAACGTGGTTCAACCACTTCAGATAACGTATGTTTTGACATCAGCCTTGCCGGTCGCCCGCCTACGCTTGGCACTTCAATCGTGTCTTCGCTGCTGGCCATTTGACTACTTGCACAAGCGTATTGTACTTTGAGTGATTCGGCATGTGATATAGGTGTACGGAATATTTTTGCAATATCGCCCGTTACTTGATTACCTGCTACCGGAATAACCGCAGAATGACGCAGCGCACCATTAATATAAATAGTGATATCCATAGTACCACCACCAATATCGATCACGGCTACACCGAGCTCTTTTTCATCATCCGTCAGCACAGAGTAACACGAGGCAAGCGCCGTAAATATCAGCTGGTCGACTTCAAGGCCACAACGTTCAACACATTTTTCTATATTTTTTGCCATGTCGCTCGAACAAGTAATAATGTGTGCACGTGCCTCCATACGCACACCGCTCATACCCAATGGATTTTTAATCCCCTCTTGCATATCAATGCTGTATTCTTGCGGCAAGGCATGCAACATTTTTCGTTCAGCTGAAATTGGGATTGAACGCGCAATATGAATCACATTTTCTATGTCTTCATCGGTTACTTCAGTGTTGTTAATAGCCACAACGCCGCTTTCGTTCTGACATTGAATATGTTTGCCAGAAATTCCCAAATAAACCGAGCTGATACGACAATCAGCCATAAGTTCAGCTTCATCAATCGCGCGACGAATTGACTCAGACACTAAGTTTAAATCGTTGACGCCGCCTTTATCCATGCCATGCGATACTTGGCTTCCCACGCCAACAATGCTGAGCTTGTTATCTGTGGTGATTTCACCGACCGTAGCCACTACTTTTGAAGTGCCTACGTCTAATCCAATCACTAGGTTTCTTTCTGCTGACTTAGTCATGCCTTACTCTTTTATTATAATTGCTGTGCTTGCAATGGCTTATAGCTCACTGCAAGGCCGGTATCATAGCGTAAATCGATTACATCTATTTGTGCATCAGCACGTTTCTTTATGCGTGAATAAACATCTATAAAACGTTGTACACGCTTAGCTTTGTCTTTGCGCCCTAAATTTAGTCGCACGCCATTATCTAACCAAAGCTGCCATGAAAACCGCTCTGATAACGCTAAGCTACTGAGCGTAAATGCATTTACTTTGAGCATTTCATCAAGCTGTTTAAACGCTGTCCATGCTTCTTTTTCGCTCCCCTCTGGCCCATAAAGTTTGGGTAAAGTGGCGGCTAATTTATCACTTTTAGCTTCAAACGCGTCACCGTTTTGGTTAATCAACAAATCACTGTTCCAATGAGCAACGGCTTGGTGTTCAACCACGTAAACTTGAATAGTATCGGGCCATTGCTTCCTTACCGATACCGTAGCTACCCAAGGCAGCGCTTGTACTACATGCTGAACTTGCTTCACGTTTAGCTCAAAAAAACTGCTTAAATCCGCTGTTTTTATCGCGTTTGTTATTGCTTTTTCATCTGTGTATTTGGGGTTACCCAATACCGTTAAATGCTTAATTTGTGCATCTTTGTTTTTAACTAACCAATGCGAAACGCCATTGGTTATTTCAATTAACCCTATCACTACCGCTAAAAAAAAACTCACTCCAAAAATCAGCGACCAATTAAGTTGCTGTTTTAGTTGCTTTGCTCTTTCTAAAAAGGGGTGCATATTATAGGGTTTGCTCCAAAATGCGAACAACTAATTGCTCAAAACTTGCCCCGTTAGCCTTTGCTGCCATTGGCACCAATGATTTTTCTGTCATACCGGGTACAGTATTAACCTCTAACAAGTAAAATTGGCCTTGTTCATCTTGCATCGCATCAACGCGTCCCCAACCACTGGCACCCACTAAATCAAACGCATCAAGCGCCATTGCTTGCAACTTTAATGTATCCGTTTGCGATAAATCAGCAGGACAGTGATATTGCGTAGTGCTTGACTGATACTTAGCTTGGTAATCATAAAACCCGTTTGGCGTGCTCATTTCAATCACTGGCTGCACTTCATCGCCAAGAACCGTAATAGTAAATTCGCGCCCGCTGATCCATTGCTCTACCAGTACTTGGCTGTCGAATTTAAATGCATTAGTTAATGCCTCGTCAAGTTCTTGTGCAGAGCTTGCCTTTGCCATACCTATGCTTGAACCCTCATGCGATGGCTTTACCATTACTTGTTTAAATTGCTGCATAATGGCATTGCTATCAAAGCCTTTTTTAGCATCAACCACAGCATAAGGTGCGGTACTTAATCCCGCCGATTTAAACAAATGCTTACAACGAATTTTATCCATTGCCAGTGCCGAACCCAATACATTACTGCCAGTGTAAGGCAGGTCCATAAATTCTAAAGCACCTTGTACCGTGCCGTCTTCACCACCACGACCGTGTAAAGCAATAAAAACACGACTGACGTTTAGTGATTTTAATTCCCACAACGAGCGATTTTGCGGATCAAATGCAATCGCATCAATACTACTTGTTAACAGGGCATTGAGTACGGCTTGACCAGATTTTAATGACACTTCGCGCTCTGCCGAGTTTCCACCTAGCAGCACCGCAACTTTACCAAACTGGGAACCTAACTGCGTCATACTTCACCTTGCTGTAATTTTTCTATCGACATCTTTGTTGCGGCTAAACTTTTAACCAACTGACCTATGTTACCCGCGCCTTGCGTAAGTACTAAGTCGTTATTTTGCAAACAATTAGCCAAAACACCTGCCAACTCAGAGCTTGAAGCTACATGCAATGGCTCTTTGCCACGCTGGCGTAAACTGCGGCATAAACTCTTACTATCAGCACCCACTATCTGCTCTTCGCCAGCACTGTAAACATCGAGTAATAATAACTGATCAACCTCAGCTAACACTTTTACAAAGTCTTCGTATAAATCACGAGTACGCGTATAACGATGTGGCTGATACACCATCACTAACCGCTTATCTGGCCAACCTTCTCGTGCTGCGGTGATGGTCGCGGCTACTTCTGACGGATGATGACCATAGTCATCGACTAGCATCACCTTACCGCGTTCATTTTCAAATTCACCATAATGCTGAAAACGACGGCCAATCCCCTCAAAGGTATCCAGTGCCGCTAAGATTGCATGATTCGCAATATTTTGATCTTTAGCCACAGCAATCGCTGCGGTTGCATTAAGCGCATTATGTTTACCTGGCATATTTAACTTAACGTTTAAGTTCTCGCCTTGTTTATTAGTGACTGTAAATTGGCAAGTATTTGCTGTTTGGCTAAAATCACTCATTCGATAATCAGCATCATTCGACTCACCATAGGTGATCACCGGACGAGAAAAACGTGGGATCAATTCACCAGCAACCGCTGAATCTATACACACCACGGCTAATCCATAAAACGGCAAATTATGAATGAACTCAACATAAGTATCTTTCATCTTTTCTAAACTGCCGCCGTAAGTTTCCATATGATCTTCTTCAATATTAGTGATCACCGATACCATAGGCTGTAAATGCAAAAACGAAGCATCACTTTCATCAGCCTCAGCGATTAAAAAGTCGCTTTTACCTACCTTTGCATTACTGCCAGCGCTGTTAAGTAAACCACCAATAATAAAAGTTGGATCGAGCCCTGCTTGTGCATAAATACTGGCAATTAAGCTGGTTGTTGTGGTTTTACCATGGGTGCCCGCAATAGCAATACCGTGGCGAAAACGCATCAGTTCGGCTAACATTTCTGCGCGGCGCACCACTGGGATACGGGCTGCTTGTGCGGCTTGAATTTCAGGATTGGTTTTATCTATCGCACTCGAAACCACCACCACATTGGCGTCTTTAATATTATTTTCATGATGGCCAATAAATACCTCAGCACCGGCTTTAATTAAACGTTCCGTCATCGCGCTGTGCGCAATGTCTGAGCCAGTAATCCGATAGCCTTCAAAAGCAAGTACTTCTGCAATTCCTCCCATGCCTGCACCGCCTATTCCAACAAAATGAATAGTGTCGATACGGCGCATCGCAGGGCGTGTATATTTTTCTTGTACTAATGTTTGTTTCACTTATATTCTCTTATGTGTTACTTGCTCACAGTGCATCGCTACGCTGGCTGTGGCATCTAAAATAGCCTGCTGCTTTGCTTTAGCAGCCATTTTAGTTATTAATAAAGGTTCGGCTAAATAGGGACTTAAAAGTTCAACAATACTGCGCTGATTAAATTGCGCTTGCGGTATTAATAGCGCCCCTCCTGCCATTACTAAATACTGTGCATTCGCTGTTTGATGGTCATCAACCGCATGAGGAAACGGCACAAATACGGCCATTTTTCCGGCTGCGGCTATTTCACTAACAGTGAGCGCACCGGCGCGGCAAATAACAATATCAGCCCAACTATAAGCGGTATCCATATCATCAATAAACTCAGCAACGGTTACTTGCTCATCGCTCATTTGCTGCTGGTAGCTTTCACTTACACTGGCAAAGTGTCCTCTACCTGTTTGGTGCCAAACGTTAATGGCACAAGCAGCATTTAAACGTTTAAATGCTTCGGGTAGTGTTTGGTTAAGTACTTGTGCCCCTAATGAACCACCCACCACCAGTATATTAATCGGGCTATATACTTCTCGCTTAGTAATATCAATTACACTTTGGCGCACAGGATTGCCAACGAGTTCTGCTTTGCCATTAGCAAACGCACTAGGAAATGCGGCTAATACACGGTTTGCAAATTTAGCCAGCCACTTATTGCTCATACCTGCTACGGCGTTTTGCTCATGAATAACCAAAGGGATACCGAGGCTTTTTGCCGCAATACCCGTGGGCCCTGTTACATAACCGCCCATAGCTAGAACAACGTCTGGACATTGTTTTTTTAATACTTTACGCGCTTGCAATATTGCATTAATAATCATGAATGGCGCTTTAATAAGGCGTTTTAAGCCATTACCTCGCACCCCTTTTACATTAATAAAATCAATGTCTATGTTATGCTTAGGCACGACACGGGCTTCCATTCTGTCTGAGGTGCCTATCCAGCTAACTTGCCAACCTTGCTGCTTTAAATAATCAGCCACAGCAATCCCTGGAAAGATATGTCCACCTGTGCCCCCGGCTACAACGACTATTTTTTTACTCATCGCTTAGCTCCACCCGATGTGGCTTGCTTGGTCGCCATCTTGGTTTCAAAATCAACCCGTAATAATATTCCCGTTGCAATAGTCATAATCATCAAACTAGAGCCTCCGTATGAAATAAACGGCAACGTAAGCCCTTTAGTCGGTAAAATCCCCGCACTTGCACCTACATTCACCATGGTCTGAAACGCAAACCATATGCCGATTGCAAAGGCAAAATAGCCTTCGTATTCTTTGCCACATTTTAAAGCTTGCTGACCTATTAAAAGCGCCCTAAATACAAGCACCGCAAGCGCAGATAAAATACTGACTACGCCAACAAGACCAAGTTCTTCACCAATAACGGCAAAAATAAAATCATTATGTGCTTCAGGTAGATATTGGAGCTTTTGCACGCTATTACCTAACCCCTGACCAAACCAACCACCTTGGCTATAAGCCATAAGTGACTGTACCAACTGATAACCTTTACCGAAGGGATCATCCCAAGGATCTAAAAAGCCTACTACGCGCGCCATTCGATATGGCTCGACTATAATTAATAAAACTACTAGGCCAATTCCCGTTAATATGAGCACAAAAAACTGCCACAATTTCGCACCTGCTAAAAACAACAAACCCACCGTGGTTACAAATATCACAACAACAGTACCTAAGTCAGGCTGGAGTAAAATAAGTAATGCATACACGGCAAATACAGCAATGGGTTTAGCGAACCCTTTAATGTTTTCTTGTACCTCTGCGCGTTTTCTTACTAAGTAGCCAGCAATATAACTAAAAAAGAATAACTTAGCGGCTTCAGCGACCTGAAAGCCAATAGGACCAATAGGGATCCAACGCTTAGCACCGTTTACTTCTCTACCAATTATTAAAACAGCAATAAGTAATACCATGCCTAGCAGTAATAAATAAGGATTTGAGCGCTTCCACCAACCCATGGGCACACTGGCGGCAATCCAAAACAAAATAAAAGCCATGGCTAAAAACATGCTGTGACGAATAGTAATATGGTACGAGTTATCAAACAGTCTTTCAGCCGTAGGCATAGAGGCGCTAGTTACCATGACAAACCCCACGCCTATTAGCATTATCATGCAATAAAGTAGTGGTACATCGTAAAGCTGCGCCGACGGTTTAGGGGTGAGTGCCTGTTTAATATCAGCAAAATCAATCATGGTTGCGCCTGCAATACACATTGCACAAAGTCATCACCGCGTTGCATGTAATTGTTGTACATATCAATACTGGCACAGGCGGGGGCTAATAAAACCGTATCGCCGGGCGCACTTAATTGTTTGGCAAGCTCTACAGCTTCGCGCATATTAATAGTTAAATGACCTTTAGCACTTAGCGCCACTAATTTTTTTGCATCTTTACCAAAACAAATCAGCGCTTTTACATGATCTTGAATATAAGGTTTTAATACCTCTAAATCTGCGCCTTTGGCATCGCCCCCGGCAATAACGATTAAATTCTCATCGTCACCAGCAAGACTCTCTATTGCTGCAATGGTGGCACCAACATTGGTTGCTTTAGAATCATTAAAGTATTTAACCCCATCTCGTGTACTAACATACTGACAACGATGCGCTAAACCATTAAATTGAGCTAATGCCGTTTTATACTGTGCTTTTGTTATTTCAAACGGGCTTAGTAACGCCATTACTGCCAGCGCGTTTAAATAATTATGTTTACCAACAACGGCTAAACAACTGACCGGTAAAAATGTCTCACCCCTTACCATAAAGTACATTTGGTTATTATGGTGTGCTAGGTGATAATCACCTTGTTGCTGACCAAAACTTAACTGCGGTGAAAGCGTGCGATTTATTGGGTGCGTTTGTATATCATCTGCATTAGTAACTAAAAGCTGAGCACCATTATAAATACTAAGCTTTGAATCGATGTAAGCTTGGTAACTATCATAACGATCGAGGTGATCTTCTGAAATATTAAGCACAGTTGCACTTTTAGCTTTTAGGCTGTGTGTGGTGTCAAGTTGAAAGCTCGATAGTTCTAGTACAAATACATCATAATCGCCTTCGAGCAAATCAAGGACGGCAGTGCCTATATTACCGCCAAGTGCCACTTTATATCCCGCTGTTTTTAATACTTCATAAGCAAGTGTGACTACGGTTGATTTACCGTTTGAACCGGTTACAGCTACAACGGATTTGTTATTAATGCGCGCAAATAGCTCAACATCACCAATCACTTCAACGCCTGCATTAATAGCCTCAACTACCGCTGGCGTGTTTAAACTAAGCCCAGGGCTGATAATGATCATATCGCCAGCACTGAGCGCCGCATTATCTAAATCCCCAAAGTGGGTTTTTAAGTCGCCAGCATACTGATTAAGCCAATCAACACCTGGCGGGTTCTCTCGGCTATCAACCACGTAAGGCTGTATTGATTGAGATAATAAAAAGCGCACAATGCCCAAGCCAGTTACACCGAGCCCAAGCACTGTTATTTGTTTTTTTTGTATCTCGTTTAAATACTGCATTTATCGGATCTTTAATGTCGCAAGGCCAGCGAGTACCAGCACAATGGAGATAATCCAAAAGCGCACAATAACACGCGGCTCTGGCCAGCCTTTGAGTTCATAATGGTGATGAATAGGGGCCATTCTAAAAATGCGTTGTCCGCGTAATTTGTAAGAGCCTACTTGTAAAATAACCGACAGCGCTTCCATTACAAATACCCCGCCCATAATAATAAGTAACAGCTCTTGGCGCACCAGCACCGCAATAATACCCAATGCCCCACCCAGTGCTAATGAACCTACATCACCCATAAATACTTGTGCCGGGTAGGTGTTAAACCATAAAAAGCCCAAACCTGCGCCGACAATAGCGGTACACACGACCACCAGCTCACTTGCCATTGGCAAATACGGAATGTGTAAATAAGCGGAAAAATTAATATTACCGGTTACATAAGCAATAATAGCCAGCGCCGCAGCGACTAAAATAACAGGAACAATGGCCAAACCATCTAAGCCATCAGTCAAGTTCACCGCATTTGACGTACCAACTAAGGCAAAGTAAGCAATGACTATATAAAATAGCCCTAGTTGCGGTAGTACATCTTTAAAAAATGGCACCACCAAAGATGTCTCTGTCGCGTGTGTACTTGTGATATAAAGAGCGGTTGTTACAACCAGCGCAATGACCGATTGCCAAAAGTACTTCCACTTAGCAATAAGTCCTTTAGGGTCTTTACGAATAACCTTACGGTAATCATCAATAAAGCCCACAACACCTAGCGAGCCAATCACAAACAAAGTGGCCCACACGTATTTGTTTGAAAGATCTGCCCACAACAAGGTGCTAGTAAAAATAGCCCCCAAAATAAGTAAGCCACCCATGGTAGGCGTACCCGATTTAGATAAATGCGACTGTGGGCCATCATCACGCACTGTTTGCCCAATTTGCATGCGTTGCAGCGCACGAATTAACTTAGGACCAAAATACAATGACATCATCAATGCGGTTAAAATACCTAAAATGGCACGCAGGGTTAAATACGAAAATACATTAAAACCACTATAATATTGCGTTAAATACTCAGCCAGCCACACTAACATGATGATACTCCATTGATGGCTTGTTGCTGGCCATTAACTAAATCGGTTACTAAAAGCTCCATGCGCGAACTGCGTGATCCTTTCACTACTAAGGTAATTTTTTTATCTGCTTTGCTAATACTGTTTTGAATTTGCTGCAGCATTTGCTCACGATTAGAAAAATGACGATTAGGCAATGCAAACACATCACTGGCAGATTTACTTAATACACCCAGTGTAAATAATTCATCAATGCCTTGCGCTAATGCGTACTCGCCAACCTCTTGATGATATTTGCGGGCATTTTCACCTAATTCACCCATATCACCGAGCGCCAAAATACGATGTCCTTGAATATCACTGAGTAAATCAATCGCGGCTTTTACCGACTTAACATTAGCGTTGTAAGTATCATCAATAATGGTCAGTGAGTCGCTGGCTTTAATAAGATTAACCCGACCTTTAACCTCCGCCATAGTAGCTAACGCATGCGCTATTGTTTCAAGCGACACATCAAGTTCAAGGGTTAAGGCTGCAGCAATTAGCGCATTATTAATGTTATGTTTGCCTGGCAGGGCTAAAGTAACCGGCACGCATTGCTTAGGAGTACATAGTGTGAAGCTGGCCCGAGCACTGTCATCTAAGCTAATATCCTCTGCCCAAATATCGAGTTTTTCTGTACTAGAAATACGCTTGATATTGCGTGTTGCTAACTTATCAAGCCAATACTGGCTGAAATCGCTATCGCAATTGACTATAGCCATGCCATTGTATTTTAAACCGTCGTAAATTTCGCCTTTGGCTTGCGCCACCCCTTGCAGACTACCAAAGCCCTCTAAATGCGCAGCAGCAACATTACATACCACAGCAACATCTGGTTTGGTCATAGCCGTAGTATAAGCAATTTCACCAATGTGATTAGCACCTAGCTCAATAACCGCATAGCGATGTTGTGGCTCTAATCTCAATAACGTTAGCGGCACACCAATATCGTTATTAAAATTGCCTTTTGTGGCAAGTACATCCCCTTTACTGGATAAAATAGCTGCACACATTTCTTTTACTGTGGTTTTGCCTACACTGCCGGTAATAGCAATGGTTTTAGGCGCCACACTTGCCATAACCGCAGCACCGAGTTCACCCAATGCAATGCGGGTATCGGCAACCACAAATTGAGTAATATCAGTATTAACAGCGCGTTCGACAATCACTCCTATAGCGCCTTTTTGTTTTGCTTGCTCAATAAACTTATGACCATCAAAATTAGGGCCTTTTAGCGCTAAAAATACGTCGCCATCGCACAAGGTACGGGTATCTGTATTTATATTTATTACTTGACGATTATCACCTTGATAATCGGTTGCTAGTACATTGGCTAGCCAGTCAAAATCCATGGGGATCATACTTGAGACCCTCCTACTGCTTTTTTTATTTGTTGTTGTACAAATTGACGGTCGCAAAAATCGATGCGTTTATCACCTATAATTTGATAGTTTTCATGCCCTTTACCTGCAATTAAAATAACCTCACCGGCTTTTGCGTTATCAATAGCAAATTGTATTGCAGTACCACGGTCGGCCTCTAAATGGGCCTTTTCTGGGTGCTTTAAACCCGCGGCTATATCATTAATAATTACATTAGGGTCTTCAGAGCGCGGGTTATCACTAGTAATAATCACCTTATCTGCAAATTGCTCAGCAGCTTGTGCCATTAATTCACGCTTTCCTTTATCTCTGTCACCGCCACAACCAAACACACAACTCACCCCACCTGGCACATGATGTTGAAGCGCTTGTAATGCTAGAGCGAGTGCATCAGGTGTATGTGCATAATCAACTACACAGGTAGGCGCATTGGGGGCTGTAAATGCCTGCATTCTGCCTGCTACAGGCTGCAAATATTCACACCCGGCTGCTAATTTTGCTAATGGGTAGCCCAGCGCTAATAGTGTTGCTAAAGCGGCGGTTAAATTATAAAGGTTAAATTCACCAAACAACGGCGACTGTATGGCAATATCCCCCCAACTAGTGGTTAATTGCGCCGAAATACCGGTTGCAGAATACCTAACATCACTAAAATACACATACTGTGCGTTTTTAGGCGCTAAGTTTTTTCGGCCATAGCAAACTAAATTGTTAAAGCTGTATTTTTCAATCCACTGCTCTGCTTGAGCATCATCTTGATTAATAACTACATTTTCAGCATCAAAATCGCGAAACAGTATGAGTTTAGCATCACCATAGCTTGCCATGTCACCATGGTAATCTAAGTGATCGCGAGATAAGTTGGTAAACACCGCAGCTTTAAAATGACACTGATCAACACGATGCTGCACCAAACCATGCGATGACACTTCCATCGCCACTAAGCGATATTGCTGATCTTTTAAGTCACTTAAAATATGCTGTAAATCAACTGCTGAAGGTGTGGTGTTTATAAGTGATGTTAAGTTATCTGCACAGCCGTACCCTAACGTGCCAATAATCGCAGCTTGGGTATGACAAAATTTTGCTAAGTAGGCAATCATTGCGGTGGTGGTCGATTTACCATTAGTGCCCGTTACACCAATTAAATCTAATTGCCGGCTTGGTTGTTGGTAAAATTGACTCGCTAATACCGGCAACTTTTTATTTAGCTCAGAAACTAAAAAAAGCGGCTCAAAATCACTTTCAAATTCACACAGTCTGTCAGCAATAATTGCACTGGCACCATTTTCAATTGCTTTGTCAATAAAGTGCCCGCCATCGAGTTGGTGCCCTTTTATCGCCACAAACACATCACCTGGTTTTACATCGCGACTATCTAAACGCAGTTCATTTACTATTAAATGTGCTGCATCTATTTCCAAATGTTTTAAAATTGTGTGTAAATCACGCACCATCATCTTTACCCTCAACGAGTGCCACCGTGTCTTTATCTGGGGCAACGTTTAAAATTCTTAATGAATTAGAGATTATTTCTGCAAACGCTGGACCTGCTGTCGCGCCGCCATAATACACATCTCCACCGGGTTCGTTGATCAGTACCACAACGGCTAAACGTGGGTTACTTGCTGGTGCAATACCTGCAAAATAACCTACATATTCATCGCCATAACCGCCTGCTGCCGCTTTTTTAGAAGTACCCGTTTTACCAGCAGCACGATAGCCATCTACTTTTACGCGTCGTGCAGTACCCTCTTCTTCAAATACGCTTTCCATCATGTGAACAACCGCTTCAACGTCTTTTTGTTGAAAAATACGTTCACCTTCAGGTATTGAGTCTTGCTTTAATACTGTTAGCGGGCGATTAATCCCACCGGCGCCTAACATGGCGTAAAAACGCGCCATTTGAGCCGTGCTCACCGCTATATTGTAACCAAACGACAGCGCTGCAATTTCGTGATCGGACCAACGCCGATTTGGGTAAAATAAACCGCTACTTTCACCTACCATGCCGGTCCCACTGTCGCTACCAAAGCCAACCTTTTGATAAAGGCCGACAAAGTAATCTTTGGGTACTGTTTGGCTAATTTTTGTTACTCCCATATTACTGGAGTATTTTAAAATTTCGCGCAGCGTCATTTCGCCATGATTACGCGTATCTTGCACTAAGCTGCCTCCTAAGCGCATCCAGCCTGGGTAAGTATCAACTTTGTCATCCGGTTGGAATGTGCCGTAGTCTAATCCAGCCAAAATGGCTAGGGGCTTAACAGTTGAGCCCGGTTCAAACAAATCGGTAATGGCACGGTTACGACGTTTATGCGGCGCCGCGCTGCTTAAATTATTAGGATTAAATGAAGGGCTGTTTACCATAGCCAATACTTCACCGGTTTTAACATCAACCACCATGGCAGAACCTGAAGTCGCTTTGTAACTGAGTACTGCAGATTTAACCGCTTTATAAGCAATGGCTTGAATACGCTGATCAATACTCAACTGAATGCTTTCAGGCTCAACACGTTCGCGCTCGTCAAGTACTTCCACTTCGCGCCCTTGGGCATCTTTTCGAATAGTGCGACGGCCTTCTTCACCCGTAAGTGCGTTTTCGTAAAGCTTTTCTATGCCTTCAATACCTTTGCCGTCAATATTGGTAAAGCCAATAACGTGTGCGCTCACTTCACCGGCGGGATAATAACGTTTTGACTCATCCAATAAATGAATGCCAGGTAGGCGTAAATCACCAATATAGTTGGCCACCGCAGGGGTCACTTGACGTTTTAAGTAAACAAATCGACGACTCGGATCGTCAAATAATCGAGTGTTTATTGTACTGGATTCAATGCGCAGTACATCAGCAAGTTCTCGCCAGCGTAAATCATTCTTATAATACAGAGCGGTACGTTTATTTAGCTCAGCCACATTTTCACGCAGTGTTTGCTGATCTTCGCCATCTTTACGTGCTTGTCTAAGCACTTTATTAACCAGTGACTTATGTAAAGCTTTAGGATCAGCATATACGCTTACCACCGGTACACTGACGGCTAATTCTTTACCGTTGCGATCAAAGATCATACCGCGCTGTACATGCAGCTTTTCAACACGTACTGTTCGTTTATCGCTCTCTGAGCGTGCCTTATCTGGCTCAATAACTTGTAAGTACGCAGCACGCGATACCAAAGTCACAAACACTAAAAAAATAACCGCGCACACTAAAATAAAACGCCATGCGATTAAATTATTTACTTGTTTTTTGCCTCGCGTTCTCATTGTAATATAATTACCTGCTCATCTTGGCTGGTTGGCCGCTTCATCTCAAGGTGCGACGTGGCGACCTCTTCAATCCGCACATGTTGCGAATAAAACTCTTCTTCTACTAAAAAATAACGCCACTCTAAATCCAGTTCATCCCGCTCTTGGAGCAATACGTCTTGTGCAATTAATTGCGCGCGTGATAAATGGGTTACTTGCACCACACTTAAACTTGACACGAATATCACAACCAACAAGGCCAAGGTAATCTTGTTTGCACCTAGGCCTTTAATTATTTCAAAAAATAAATTGGGTTGGCGATAACTCGCTTTTTTACTCATTCCAACCTCTGTGCGATCCTTAATACCGAACTGCGAGAACGCGGGTTACGCGCCACTTCTTCAGTACTTGGTTTAATAGCTTTACCCACTGCCTTTAACGTCAGATTTTTATTTATTTGTGCATCAGTCAAAGGCAGACCTCTGGGTAATGCTTCTCCCTTACTCTGTTTTCTAATAAATTGTTTTACAATGCGATCTTCTAAAGAATGAAAAGAAATAACCACTAAGCGACCACCGGGCTTAAGCACCTTAATCGCCGCTTGTAATGCAGTTTGAATTTCTTCAAGCTCGCTATTAATATAAATGCGAATAGCTTGAAACGTTCGCGTTGCAGGATGTTTAAACTTGTCTTTTACCGGTACGGCTTCATCGACTAAATCAGCTAGCTGCTTAGTGGTTGTTATGGGCGTATGTTCACGCACTTCTAATATTTTGTGCGCAATGCGCTTGCCAAATTTTTCTTCGCCTAATTTTTTAATTACATGAGTGATGTCATCCAGCTCAGCCTCCGCTAACCACTGCGCAGCACTGCGCCCTGAACTTGGGTCCATTCGCATATCGAGCGGGCCGTCTTTCATAAAACTAAAGCCACGTGCAGCATCATCCAGCTGCGGCGACGACACACCAATATCGAGTAAAATGCCATCAACTTTACCAATGAGATCGTTTTGCTCAGCGACCTCGTATAACTTTGAAAAACGAGAATGAGCAATTGCGAAACGCGGATCCTCGGCAAATTTTTCGGCAGACTTTATTGCTTGTGGGTCTTGATCAATAGCTTGCAAGCGACCACTTTCACCCAAGCGCGCTAGTATTTGCCCTGAATGTCCGCCACGCCCAAAGGTGCCATCCATGTATATACCGTCTGGCTTAATTGCAAGTGCATCTATGGTTTCATCCATCAATACGGATACGTGTTCAAATTGCGCTGTCATTAACTATTGTTTGCCTTTTATTTTTGCAGCTAGAGGGTAAAATTATCTAAATCGTCATTTGGTTCAAAGTCACCTTGCCTTTCAAGCTCAGTGTCTTGGCGCATTTGTTGATGCCAACGTGCTTCATCCCAAATTTCAAATTTATTCATTAAACCCACCAGCATAATTTTTTTGCCAAGCTCTGCATGTGCACGCAATGAAGGCGCCAACAAAATTCGACCATTTTTATCAAGCTGATACTCTGTCGCATTACCTAACAACATGCGCTGCATTCGCCGTGCTCTAGGGTTCATATTAGATATTTTTGCTAAACGGCTTTCTATTTCTAACCATTCAGCAAGCGGGTATAACCACAGACAAGGCTCATTAAGTGCAACGGTGCAAATAACTGTTCCCTGATCTTCAGACAATAAGGTATCTCGGTACTTAGTCGGTACCGCAAAACGTCCTTTATCATCCAAACTCAGCGAACTTGCGCCACGAAACATAAAAAGCCTACTGTTAAATTATTTTAATCAACTTTTTGATTAACCCGATCCAGTTTGATCCACTAAACACCACTTTTTACCACAGTGCTCCAGTTTAGGGCTTGACAAGCCTTTTTGTCAAGTAAGTGACCGAGCTTTAGCACCCCGCGAAGCCAGAAAAAATAAGGCTTAGATTAAAGCGATTGAATTGTTTAGTAAAAAACCAGATCAGCCAATAAAAGTTTTTTATGGTTTTTTATTAGGCATTATTTCACTGATGAACAAACAGTGAATAATTACATTTTTTGTTTGTAAAAATTACAAGGTGTTGTCGCAATAATTACAGTCATACACAAACATGAAATAGCCAAACAATAAAAAAACAATAAAAACAGTTAGTTAAATAAATTTAAAAGATGGCTCAATCATTGCTTGGATAATGGTTACTTTTAAAAATATTAAGGACTAATTATGGCTACAGCTACTAAAGACAAAACACCACTAGATCCAAAACAAGATAACGAAGCACCTTTAACAAACAAAGCAACATCAGCGGCTCACGATGCTGTAGATGCACTTTCTAGTAAAGCGGCAGCAGCAGAAAGTGGCGTTCGCAAAGGAGCTTCAAATTCTGCAGAAACGCTAAACGAGAAACAATTAATTGCTCGTGAAAAGTTAGAAGAATATTCATCTAAAACACGTCAATTTGCCTCAGAAAATCCACTAGCGACTGCGGGAATTGCATTTGCTGCAGGTATGTTAGTAACGGCACTATTTCGTCGTAAGTAAGTACTAATGGCATCTAAACACACAACATCGAGCGATTCAGAATCGACAAATCCAAAACAGTCAGAGGTCAAACAAGCTGATGACTGGCAAGATCATATTGCTAAGCTCACCGATTATGCTGCCCAGCTTAAGGATGATTATCATCAACAAGGAAAGTTAACGCAGCAGCTGGCTACAGCCGAATGGAAACTGTCGCTAAGATCACTGGCAATCATTACTATTTTACTCGGATGTTTTGCCAGTGGATTGGTGTTGTTGTGGGTAGGATTATTAAGTATTGTAGGCTATGCTACTTTTGATCTTTTTAGTTCAATTTGGTTAAGTATTGCAGTAGTGATTGGTTTACAGATCCTGTGCCTAGTTTGGTTATGGCGAAATGCTGTTTACCTAAGTAAAAAAATTGGTTTTAGTAAAACGCTCAATAGCCTAAAGCAACTGTTTAAACAATGAGAAATTCACAACTATGCTAATTAACTATTTAATCAACTCATCGAATTCTCGGGTACAACGTCTAAACAAAGACGTTGTACTGCGCTCAGAGCTGAAACGTCAGCACCTTGCTGCCATAAAATACAGAGCCAAACGTTTTGCAGCCACAAGAGTGGGAATTATTAGTGCATTTACGGCAGGAGTTGTGGTTGAGTCGGCTAAAAGCGACATAAGCATGGTTAAAAAATATGGCTGGATATTAAAACTATTAGCTTAAAGCCAAAAAACACTTTGCAAACTATGTAGGTCTTGTACTGCATTTGCAAGCGGTATTACACTGTGCATCACACCGCATGCCGCCATCTATTATATATCTCCCGCTCTGATCACCTTTTTATTATCATTTTGTCTTTTTGCTCAAAACCACCTGTTAAAAATCAAATCCAGTATTACGGCAAATATTAACGCCGTCACCACCTTAAGTTGCGTATGCAATTAATACTTTTGTTACTTTTATTTTTTGCCTGATGTCAATAATGTCAATATAAACGAAACTACTTTGCTACGTAAATTAAAATATTTCAATGACATGCAATAAAAGTAAATTTAATATTTAGATATTACTTTAGTACCTTTAGGGTTATTTATAGTAAAATTATTAAGTGGCGCTTTAATTTATCATAATTTGGATACGATTATTTTTACTTCATCATTAAAACATCAACTCTATCGGCTGCTTATGCTTATTTGCATACCCGTGGTGGTTGTCATTTTAGTCGCCTTGTGGCTAAGCCGTAGCGCAGCGATTAAAGAAAATGAAAAAGAAGTACGCCATATCACTGAGCGTTTAATTTTCAAGCAACAGAGCATGATTGATGATGTGCAACGCCTAACTGTATTTTTAGCAAAAAAACAGACAAACATTAAAAATTTATCTTCTACCTGCCCTTCTTATTTTTTAGATGTTAAAAAACTTAACGGCAACATCGCCAATATCGGTGTTGTAGATAAAAATGGCAATATAGTGTGTACCACAAAAAATGGCGATACCCATATCAATATCAGCGATCGCCCCTATTTTAAAAATGCATTAGCCAATAAAAAATTTACTATTGGCCACTTTCAACATGATAGAAGCCTTGAAGCGCAAAGCATCAACTTTGCTTACCCTATTTTAGATGAAAAAAATAATGTAGAAGGCGTAATTGTCACTGTCATTGCTCTAAACTGGTGGAGCTCAGCACTAAACAATTTAAATCTTGCTACTGAAATGCGTGCAGCGATCACTGATTCTGATCAACGTATTTTGGCAAATTACCCCTTTTCCCCCAAAGATTAGGGCATGTACTAAAAGACCACGATCTAGCGCACAACAAGCAAATTGGCGAAGTTTACCGAGAAAAAGAGGGGATCGAAGGTATTGTTTACCAAGCCACCTTATACAGCGATGACAATAACAACAATGTGTCTATTCATATTACCCAACCGGTTAATCAAACTCTTGAGCACATTGATATTCAATTTATAAAAATGTCACTCATATTTTTGCTTACTATTATCGCATTAGCCACGCTGGCAAAAAGGTTAGTAAACAACAGCATTTTATTTCCCATAGAAAAATTAACACAGGCCGTTAACCGCCTAGCCGCCGGTAATATGCCGCATGATGATGAACAACCTAATAGTCCTGAATTAAATAAACTCTATCATCGTTTTAAACATATGGCCGAAACGCGTTTAAACGCTGAGGCAAGCCTGCAACATAAACATGATGAGCTCAACAGCTTGCTTAATGCACTTCCTGATGCCTTTTTACGTGTAAATGCCAATGGCACTATTCTTGACACAGGTGGTCAAATTAAACAATTAAACTATAGCCATTCAACGCCACCAAAAACGTTATCTTGCTTATTATCTACCGATAACCTAAAACAAGTAGCGCTATATTTAAAGCCATTAACAGCGCCTGTCACCATCGAACTTGAAGCTAAGCAGCACGATCAGTTTTTTGAAGTTAAAATTAGCCCAATGAAAAAAACCGATGAATTTATCATTGTCATTATTAACATAACGCAACGAAAATTAAATCAACAGTCTTTGCATTTAGCGTCACTGGTTTATAACAACAGCAGTGAAGGTATGGCTATTACCAATGAAAACGGGGTTATTTATGATGTAAATCCTGCTTTTTGTGAAACAACCTTATATTCAAAAGATGAAGTACTTAATCAAACGGTAAGTATTTTATCATCAGGTAAACACGATAAACCGTTTTATGATCACATGTGGGGATCACTCAATACAACGGGTCGTTGGCAAGGTGAAATAACTAATCGTCGTAAAAATGGTGAACTTTATGATGAGTGGCTGACTATAGACACCATTTACGACAAAAATAATGTCCCTACTAGCCGTATTGCTATTTTTACGGATTTAACCGAGAAAAAACAAGCCGATGAGTTAATTTGGCGACAGGCTCATTTTGATCACTTAACCGATTTACCCAATCGTTTAGAATTAAAAGAGAGACTAAATCAACGCTTTAAAGCAGTCAGTAATAAAGAGCAGCAGCTCGTTATTATGCTACTTGATATTGATCACTTTAAAGATATAAACGATACGCTAGGCCATCATTATGGAGACAGATTATTAAAGTTAGTCTCTGAGCGTATCGTCGCTACAGCCAAAAACGCAGATTTTGTAGCAAGAATTGGTGGGGATGAGTTTGTTGTCGTTTTTAACGGATTACGCGGTAGTGATCGCATCAAACAAATGGCGCAGTCATTATTAAATAGCCTTGCCTCAACTATTTTTATTGACGATGAAAAGCTCTATATTAGTGCCAGTATTGGTATTGCCTGCGCACCCGATGATGGTAAAAGCCCCGAGCAGCTGCTAAAAGCCGCAGACCAAGCCATGTTTGAAGCAAAAAATAGTGGCCGTAATGGCTATGAGTTTTTCTCATATAATATGCGTGAATATGCAAACGCCAGAATGCAGCTATTAAAAGAACTGCGTTTAGCCATAGAACTTGAACAATTTGAATTACATTATCAGCCCATTGTTGCCTTAAACACCCTCCACATTCATAAAGCAGAAGCACTTATACGCTGGCAACACCCAGAAAAAGGCCTGATCAGTCCTGCTAACTTTATTCCTTTAGCTGAAGAAACTCGGCAAATAAATCCCATTGGTCAGTTTGTGTTTACCGAAGCGATTCAAACACTTAACGACATTAAAAAGCACATTAAAGATGCATTTCAAATAAGCATTAACGTTTCGCCAGTGCAACTGGCAACCGTCGATAGCGGTATAGATGATTGGTACGCTATGCTCGCAGCAGCAAACGTACCAGCCTCAGCAATTGTGGCAGAAATTACCGAAGGCTTAATGGTAAACCCAGAAGCGCTTACTCAAAGTCGCTTAAAAGCCTTGGTAAAATCAGGAATGCAGTTAGCACTTGATGACTTTGGTACCGGTTACTCATCACTGGCTTATTTACAAGAAATGGATACCGACTACCTTAAAATAGACAAACGCTTTGTCGATAATATTCAAAAAGACAGCCAAGAACTCGCCTTATGTGAAGCCATCATTATGATGGCTCATCAGCTTGGTTTAAAAGTCATTGCCGAAGGTATAGAAACAAAACGCCAAATGGACTTATTGCTTGAGGCCGGTTGTGATTACGGTCAAGGGTATTTGTTCTCAAAACCACTAAATAAAGCTGCATTTATGCAGCTGATAACAACTAGCCAAGTAATTAATCTAAGCTAGGCAGCTAAATTTGTAACTGTGTATGGTTTTTAGGCAGTAAAGAAATATGATGGTAAATCTGCAAAGTTATAAGTATATAACTTAAAATGGTAAGAGGCTGAGCTATGTGCTGGTAATAAACAGCCTCTTATTTCAATATATTCGCTTTGTAATTTAACGCGTTAAACTAGGTTTACCGAACAAAAAAGCAACGCTTAAATTAATCAATAAAGCCGTAGCAACACTGACAAATGAACCTGCGATACTTCCATACTCAGCTATAAAACATATAAGTGCACCAATAAACATAACTAGACTAAAGTAAGCACTTGCAGGGCGCATAAGTCGAAGTAATAAGCTACTCATAACTAACAACCCACACCCCAGTGTTATGTAAATAAATGTCATACTATCAATTCCTGTGTTGTTGGTTTTTTTAGTATCTGCCGTTTAGTCATCATCCGCTGACTGGTATAAATTATTAAACCACCAATAAACAAAAAGCTAATATCAACAACAGTAACTAAAATGTTATCTGTGATAAAAGCATGGCTCGATGACAATGCTAAGTTTAACGGCAACACAGCCATGCATACCATTCCTGTAATTAACAAAGTAACGTGTAAATAACGGTGATAATTAATCGGTAACAATGCAAATAAGCACCAAGCTAGCCATGAGTAAAAGAATACAGGCCCGAAATAGTTATTATGTAATTGCACTGGGATATAGTTGTTAAGCAATATTTGTAATGGAAATAACAGGGCAGTAGCCAATACTAGGCCTCCACAGCTGCCGATAATCGCCCTATTCCATCGTTGATAAGCCGCTTCTGATAGGGTCGGATTGCTACCGCGTGTACGCTTAGTTAACCACATCATAATTCCCGAAAGTGGCATTAATGAAGTTGTTAAACCAAGGAGTGCCCAAATTAATTTGACAAAAGTACCAGCAAAATTGCCAAAGTGTAGCGGGAACAATAATTCCAATACCTTAATTGCAGGCCCTGGAATATCACCAAAACTACTCATAGATTTACTAAATTTGCCATCTGCAGAATATTGTAGCAACTGCGATGCAACAGCATCACCTCCAATAAGGCGTAAGTATACTTTAGCATTCGCATCATTATGTGCCATGACAGTCAAATCAATAACTTTCGCTTTTGGATAACGCGTTTGGGCATCAAGTAAAATTGTATTTATATCTGTCGCTTGGTAGTTACCAGATACGACGGTCTCAGGCATGGCTGTGAATTTTTCCACTAACTTATCTTGGTCTCCCCCAAAGCTCACGAAAGCTGCGGCAGGAAGTAATATAATGGTTGCAAGCCCTAAAAATGCACCTGTAAAACCAATTACAGCATGAAAAATACTTCCCCAAATACCCATAATTTTATGTGCATCGTTTACTTTTACATCAAGATCTTTTTTAGCTCTAAATGTAAATAACTCTCTTATTATTTGCCGATGGATAAATAAACCAGTCACCACAGACACTAATAAGGTTAAACCTAAAAAACCTGTGAGAATAAGCCCTATTGGTCTTCCTAAATGTAAGTCGGCATGAAAGCGTCCAATGAACGACGGCGCATCAGTTTTAAGATGCTCATAAAAATAGTCTGCAGCACCATAATATTGATTTACTAAATCAAAATTACGAGGATCAAACTGATAAGCATAAGCCGCCTCTTCGTCATAATTTTCATCGCCATCGTGAGATTCAAATAAAATAGTCAATAAATGCGTGTTATGCCCCGTTGGTAAATATACATGAATATTTTTACCAAACTCTTTGGGTACCTGTTGATGATAATAATTAATTAATGCAGCAACCTTTTCACTTGGTACTGTATTTAATTGGTGTAATTCTGGGTTGGCCCAAATTTTTAACTCTGGACGGCTAAGTACAGCTAACGCACCGGTAAAGCAAACAATAAAAAGTAAAACACCAGTAATAATGCCCACCCAACTGTGCAGTAAAAATAGTTTTTTTAACGTAATGGATCTCATCCTTGTGCTCCTTGTAACGCCATAAAACTAAGCCCAGCATGACCTAACAAAATAACTAGCATAACGACAAAAGGCTGCCATGCTTTTTTAGCCATATAAGCGTAAATAAACAGCGCAGTCCAGATAAGTGGAAAAAGCATTATCGGTATTAATATTTGCTCTTCCATTGCCAAAGGTAGGTACGTAGTCATGCCCGGGATCATCACCACGGCGGTTATTAATGCAAGTAAACAAGCCATAATATGACGTCGCTTAGTTACCGTAAAAGTATTTTTTTTACTCATTACTATTTATTTTTATTAATGATAATTATTCGTATTATACTGTTTTTTTTATTAACTAAACAAACATAAATAAAAAATAATTCATACATAAATGCTAAACAAATACTGCTTGGTATTAAACTTGCTGTTATTGTTTACACCTAGCGCTGAGAGATCCCCACGAATTTAGCCTAAATTATCAATTTGTATAGTCAGAAGTGACAACTGGCTATACACATAAATAATGAACTGCCCATCAGGCTCATACCTAGGATCATCAACCACTTCTTTGCCAAGATAAATATAGGACAATACTCGTCGTTTTTTCTCTGTATTCGCTTGTAATGCCGCATCCCCTTGTTGTGCCGACACGGTGTACCCTATGCACCATAAGACAAACAACATTAACGCCGCTATGAGCAATAAATTATCAAACCTTTCTGCGCTTCTTGAATTTGCAAAGGCTAAACTAATGCCAAGTTTTGCATTCTTAGTGTCTCTGAAACTTTCTTCTATTTGCATACGTTGTTTATATAAAGTCACAATCCGTTGAGGCTTATCTGTAAATTGTGTAGGTAAATTAAACACAAGTAGCCAAGGCTCTTTGGCCTTTTGTTGTTGGTATTTAACCGTTGTACATTGAGATTGCCCACCCCGTTTTTTGATTTTTTTACGTCCCTTGTTTTTCCCTCTAAACAAAACACCTTGGCACGCGAAACGAACTGTTTTTCCGTAGTAAATCTGTGTCAGAAGGTGTGGTTTATCTGTTGCTTGCTCAAACCATGATTTACAATTTCGCCATGTCTCAAGGTCGCTAGATAAGGTCACATTGCCTCTGACGCGCCCAAGCCAATACCAGCCTTTATCTTCTATGGCTTTAAACCATGGCGTTCTAAAAATAGCATCAGATAAAATAATAGGCTGACAATCTGCAGGTAAACACTGTGCCAAGCTATCGAGTAAGTGTTGATGAGCCGCTTCGGTATTTAATTCGCTTTCAGGATACACTTTTTCATAGAGCGTTAACGCTCTTCCCCCCATTGGTATGCTTGCCCTGAGCACTTGAAATATTTCGCCGCCATTAATAGGTGACCAGTCAACGATAATAAGTGGGTGTTGTTGCTGGCCTACTAAGCATTCGGTCATATGTTCATAGAAACAAAGACGTTCTTGATGCAGGTTAGCATTACCAATCAAACGGTCTGCGCGTTTAATATCATGTTTTTTATCGGTATTAGAAAATGATTTTAATCCGCGGCCTAGGTAAGTGACAGTAACGCGCTGGTCACGCAAGCCTGAGTTAACAAACGTAAAGACTGTATTTAAACGTGTTTTATGAATTTCAGGGTAGGCAATGGCAATATCTTTGTGTAATATTTCGGTGGCTTTCATGATTATGAGTGAGTTTTTTTATAGTGAAAAAATTTGATCACAAATAATCATGAGAGTCTACCATTAATTTTTATTTTGTGGGGATTCGTCAGCACCTAGCGTAATTACTTTGACCTAACACGGATGACCTCTATGCTCAGTGCTTTAATTGCAACACTCGCTGATAATTCATTACTGGCTACAATCGATACCCCTAAGCCAAACGTGGTTTCATGGGACTTTTTAAAAGATCAAAGCGTGCAATTACTTCACACATTTATGCAATTACTGCCTACCTTGTTTTTAGGAATTATTATTTTAGTGATTAGTTATGTAATCGCCACGCCATTATCGCGCTTGTTGATAAAACCAGTTACTTACATGACCAATAGCACCTTGGTACATTTAGTTGTAAGACGAAGTATTAGTATATTAATTATGCTACTGGGTATTTACTTGTTTTTACGTTTGGCAGGCTTAACCGAGTTTGCTGTCGCGATTATGAGTGGCACTGGATTGATAGGGCTTATTTTAGGATTTGCTTTTAGAGACATAGCTGAAAACTTTATTGCCAGTTTACTTTTAAGTGTACAACGCCCTTTTAAAATAGATGATGTAATTGAAGTGGATGGCAGAATAGGTATTGTAAAAAAAGTCACTGCACGGGCAACGACTCTAATTGACTACGATGGCAATCATCTGCAAATACCCAATGCCACTGTGTATAAAAATACCATCAAAAATTTAACCGCGAACCCTAAAATGCGCGGCAAAGTCGACATTGGGTTTGGCTACGATAACGATATACGCGCAACACAAACCCTCGCATTAAACTTAGCGAATCAACAAAATGGAGTATTAACCGATCCTCCAGCACAAGTACTGATAAAAAACCTAGGCCCAGCCACAATAAACCTTACTCTTTATTTTTGGGTTAATAGCGAGCAACACAGTACGTTAAAAGTGGGTTCTCAACTGATGCGCGAACTGGTTAACCAATTTACAGCCCACAATATCAGTATGCCCGATGATGCCCGCGAACGGATTTTAATAAACACCACAGACCAAGCTAAAATAAACACAAAAGAAAGTACACCACTAAAGCACGTTGAGTTAACTAATGAAACACACACAAAAACTAAAAAGCTTGATGATGTGAGCAGTGATAACGATGAAATTCGCGAACAAGCCGATCAATCTCGCGACCCTGAGCAAGGCAAAAATATTATATAAAGACGTTCAGGGTTCAGGGTTCAGGGTTCGGGGTTCGGGGTTCGGGGTTCGGGGTTCGGGGTTCGGGGTTCGGGGTTCGGGAAATTTAAAAACCTTGCAGCTAACATTGCAAGGTTTTTTTATACCTGTAGCAGCGGGTTTACCCCGCGTCGGTATTAGGTTTTAGGCATTAGGTGTTAGGCTCGTCGCTCGTCGCTCGTTGCTCGTTGCTCGCAGCCCGTAACCCGTAACCCGTGGCTAAACACAAAAAAGCCCGCAGCGTTAACTACGGGCTTTTTATTAAATGAGTGAGTTAGCCGGTAAGTTAACTGGGAGACTCAAATATAAACATATAAATCAATACGTTAAAATTTTATGCACGTTTAAATATACAGGCTTTGGCACAGTATTTGGCACAGTTTTAATTGCGAGTTTAAAACACCTCAATCTACAACTTTTGGTTTCCAATACTGGCTGATATCTCTCTCATCCATCATAGGATAGAGTTGGATTATAAGAGCATTAACCTTTTTATCTATCGGTAACTTTTCAAAGTTTCTTGTGGCTCTTTTCTGGGTATTTCTCCAACAAACCTCTGTTACTGTGATATACGAAAAGTTATGCAATTTCAAAATAGCCTGTCTGGCTAAGTACTCATCATATTCTAAATTAAGCTCATAAAAAATATTACTTATATATACAGCGAAATCCAAAATAAAGAAAGGTTGAGTCTCATTGGGAAACCCATAATAAAGAAGACCATCTTCACTAATATCTTTACACAAATCGTCAACATTCAGCTGTTCTGGAAGGAAAAATACATTTCCTTGTGGGTGTGTTTGAAAATACCTATGCAGATATATTGCGAACTTAATTTCCAATGAATCTAAATGAGGGTTGGTAATTACATTTTTGACAAATGAGTCAGGTACTTCTTTTTTGATTTTATAGAAGTCCAAGTATGTGCCACCTTCATGTGGAAGATTTACATACTCATCAATCAAATTTTTTCTCTGTGATGAAAAGTCCACGTGGTCATCCAGATATTTAGTATGACTACCCCCGCCATGTGGCGTTAGCTTTAGGGGGATGCTTTCTGTCCCAAGCTTAAATTTTACAGGCCCTACTAATAATTGCCTTTTCTTGGCCATGGATTTTTATTCCCCCATAAGGTTTTGTCACTACTTGATTATAACTTAGTAAAAACAGTTAGTTAAAAGTCTAGCATTTTCATTTTTTTATTCACGGTTTACATAAATTTTATTCTGTTACCTTTACCGCTCTAGCACTTACAAAATCTAGCGTTCAGCGATGCATGCTTTTTTAGCTATGGGGGAATGTTACTCCAAAATATCCCAGTAATAATGTCCTTTCAGTAATTACTTTGAAGCAATAGGAGCTACACGATGTCAAGTAATAGAAATAAACATGAACAGGTTAAATCAAAGAAAAGCAAGCTGAAGAAAACAGAGCAAACTACAGCAGCAGTGCTATCAGCAAAAATTATTAAAGGAACAAAAGCAAACCAGCGAACTATTTATGACTTTTGTAACGGTGAATATTTTATAGAACTAGGTTACGAGAGCTTAAAAGAATGGGCTATAAAAAATCAAGATAAATTAGGCCGTAGCTACGACTCAATTAACAATGACTACCATACGGCATGCATAACAGTTGATATGTGCGGGGTCAACAATATTGGAAAGTTCACTCCATATTCCCTCTTACAGTTAAAAAATCTGACTCCTGAGTCAAGAAAAGAGTTATATGAGTTAGCAAAAAAAACATCAAACAAGGAAGAGTTAACAAGTAGCGATTTAACTAAGAATACGGTGGGTGAATATATGATTGAGCTTGGTTTTAAGAAGAGTGAAACACATGAAAAAAATACTCAAGTAAACAAAAACTCGCATTCATTTAGTCAAAGTGAAGCTTACTTTAGGTTTAACAAAGCATTACAGAATGCTAAATCAGATAAGTTTTCAAAACGTATCGCCATTGCAGTTAAAGAAACAGTAAAAAAGAAAAATATTTTACGTATTTGTAGAGAAATACTACCAGAAGAAGGCACTCAAAAAATTAAAAATCAGCTACAGAATCTTATAGACGGCTAACCCTTTATTTTCCTGCTGGCCTTTTTTAGTCAGCAAAATACTAACTATTGAGACTTTATAACATGGACCAATATATAAAATCATGCAACATAGACTATATGCGCTTAACATTGAAAATCGATGATCAAGCACACCAAAAGCAAGTAAAAGAAAACATCTTAGAGCTTTCGAAACAAGTAGCAAAAAATACATCTACTCCGCTTTCTCAAGTTTTACTGAAAAGGGCAGGCTATCAATACTTCCTTAGGTTACCACTATTTTCCGAATTTAATTATGCTACTAGTAATGAAGAAACGCCCCATATGCTAGTAAAATGCTCTCATAATGCTCTTGATCGAAGGTTTATTGCCTTTGAGCTAAAAGGGCATAAATACAGTAAGGGTGAATGGCATTGTGTTAGGCTATTTATGGAACAAATCCTAAGTACAGAACTTTACAATGAGTACTGGGATAAATTAACCGTATCAAACGTAGATATTGCTATTGGGAGTGACCTGCCAATATCTCAATTACTGTTTGATAAACTTTTGGCTCGTAAAGCTGGGATCTATTTTAGTTGCAATGGTGATATCGAGACAGTGTACTTTCAACCTAAAAATAAAACCCAAGAAATTACTGTTTACAGTAGGTTAGCCAAAGCAAAAAATCGAAGACTAAATACTGAGGTACAAGAGAGTACTAGGGTTGAATTAAAGCTTGGAAAAATGAAAATGTTGCTTAATGACTTTATTAACAACCATGATTATTTATTTAAATTCAAAAACATTAAATCCTATGATTTTGGGCGAATTAAAGACTCTTCAGCTCTAGGTAAATACGAACTTATGGCTATTCATGCTATGGGGCTCACTCCATTTTTGAGAAAGCATGTGAAGAAAGAAAGAAGTAAAATTAGAGGAGCGATTAAACCATATCAAGTACCTGTTATTGACCTGAAAAATATCAACCTATTATGGTTAAAACAAGTTGATAAGCTTGAAGTAATGGATCCATTTAATAAGTTACCTAAAAGTAAGCAACGTCATTATAAGAGTAAGTTAAGCACTATGTATTTGTCATAAGCATATATTTACTGGTTACCCCTCATAATAGCGAGAATGAAGAGTTGAAACTCTCAACTCTTCTTGCTTTAAAATAGATTAAAAACCTATACGCCGTTTACAATCGCCTTTCAATTTCTGCTCTTCAAACAAGAACTCTAATACTTCAATCGATGTCGGCACTTTATTCAAAAAACGCATTTTTCTTGCTATCACGCTAAAATCACCAGGAGTTATGCGATCTAATCCAACCAATTTAGCGCTCTCACTTTTACCTAAGGTTTTTTTGCCTGTTAAGTTTAATATCATTCGTGATACTTGTTCAGGTGTTAAGTAATCTAGTTCAAGCTTAAAATCACAACGGCGAAGTAAAGCTTTATCTAAACGCTTTTTAAAGTTGGTAGCTGCAAAGAAAGGAAGTTCAAACATTTCAAGGTTACATAATAATTGGTTTACGGATTGAACCTCCCAGCTGTTTGTGGCGCCCTCACGGCTTGAAAATAAACTGTCGGCTTCATCAATAAATATAGCTGCACCTTCTTCTATTGCCTGTATAAATAAGTTCTTTATATTTTGTTCACTCTCCCCCACCCATTTACTTAAAATGTCTGAAGCCTGAACGCTAATTAGCTCAAAACCTGCTTCTTGGCATACATGATTCACGAATGCTGTTTTACCAGTACCCGCAGGGCCAAATAGTAACGTTCTCGCACCATGATGGTTATTAAGAGCGTTGGTTATATCATTAAGATTAGAAAACGAACCCTTTAAGTTAATATTGGTATGGTCAAACTTCAGCTCTGGTTTGTAATGCATTTGGTTTAAATCAATACCCGATGCAACCATTACTCCTTCAACATACGAATCTATAAACTCTTGAGCTGCCTCACTCTTATAACCACATAAACTAGCCCCATGGCTGGCTTTACTTATATTCGCCAAGCTTAGGTGTTTGTTCGAAACCACCTTTTCAATAAAGCTTTGGCTTACTTTTAGCTCATTAAAGTACCCTAGGGCATGTTCTAAACGCTTTTCCTTCGTTAGCTGGGGCATTTCAAGTACAAAATCAAAACGCCGCACACAACTCTCAGGGATATCTTCAATATGGTTCGTTATCCATATGGCTGCACCATTAGGTTCTTCAATTAAGCTATGCAGAAGCTCTTTTGGTTCACTAGAACCAAACATGTTTACATCGAATATATCTTCACACTCATCTATAAGTAACACTCCATCACGGCGTTCCCCCATTAACTTACGTGCCATAGATAGGTTATGTATACGGTAACTAGTTGAAGACTTTGTGCCTAATTGCCTTTCAACTTGTGCATCAACTTCAGAGCTAGATTTAACCTTCATTAAAACTAGGCCAGCATTACTACATAAAGACTTAGCTAATTCAGACTTACCCGTACCAACAGCCCCATATATCAATATATTTAAGCCATTATTACTTGATCTCTTCCAACCATTTAATAAGCTTTTTAGGTGGAACGTATCCCTATGGCCAAAAGAGCTCAAATTGTAACTAGCTGGTTCTTCATTTTTTAAAAATAGCCCTAATGCATCTTTAGTCCTGTATTGGTGGCTAGTGAATAAATAATGGGCAAGAGATTTAGGGAGTAATGGTAGCTCATAGTCAAAAATACGGTTTTTATATAATCCAATCGATTCAAGTGCTTCTAAACACTCCTCCAACTCAATCTCTCCAAGCCCCAATAACACAGTGAATGCATCTGAATATGAATACGCAGATTTAGTAATAAATTGCTCTATAGACCTAAAAATGGTTGGTTTGAGAGTACCAACAATAATAAACTCAATAAGTGAGCTAGCATTGCTTGGCAATCCAATACTTTTGCTAAAGTAACGGCTATTTTTTGAAAGTAATTTTTGGTCAAAGTCTGTAGTTATCTCAATAAATGAGTCGTATAGTTCATCCAGATCAACAGGTAAATTTGATCTTTTTGATCCTGATAGTTGCTGTACTTCCCTAGGGCTATATTGTTCAAACGTATCATCATCAAATAAGCCTGATTCTATTAACTTGATACCATAATGGCTTGTAAATTGGCTTATTAGTAACTTATTCATAATCACCACATCCATTCACAGATAAAGTATTAACGGCGCGCTTTAAACTGTCCACGCCACGTTTATCGTATAGCTGTGTGGTAATAATGCTTTTATGCCCTGCCAACTTACTCACAGTAGAAATATCCACACCATTAGCCAAGAGTGATGAAATATAAGTTCGCCTCATATCATGGGGTGTAAACTTCTCCCCCAAAACGTGATTAGTTCTGGCCGTTACAACGCTATATATAGTTTCAGGTGAAATAGCACGAGCTTGAATAGCTTTACCATTCAAAACCACGCAAAATAATGGCCCCTCGTTTTTACCACGTACCGTTAGCCATGAGCTTAAATACTCTAATACCCAAACTGGTAAGTACTGCGTTCTAGTACGGTTTCCTTTTCCCTTATGGATAACAACTAGCTGATCAGCCATTGAAAAGTCACTAAGCTTTAAAGCCGAAACTTCAGATCTTCTTAATCCCGCACCAGCCATTAAAGCCAATAATGCAATATCACGTGTGCTAATAATTGAAGATGGTGTATAGGGCTGCTTTAATATGCTTTTTAGCTGTGTGGCTGTAAGTGACTTACCTTTTAGGCTTGGTTCTATATGGGGAAGCTTAAGAATATTAAACTTTTCTAGTTCGTGCTGCTCAATTAAATTCATAAAAAAAGCAGTTTTAGCTATGGCTTTAATAACTTGAAAAGTAAGTTGAATGGTTCTAGCTGACTTATTATTAAGTGTTAAGCTTTGTTTAAGCGTAGAGAGCTGCTCAAAGCTTAGCTTGTGAAGTGGTAATGCAGCTAGCTTATCGTTCAATAATAAAGTGTTTTTAACACTTTTTATCAGTGAAATAACAGCCTTTCGCCCTGTTGGCGCTAAGTTGTTTAAGTAGCATTCTGTAGGTGTGTAATTAGACATAATAGATACCTCTTATACATAAACGTATAGTCGGTATACATGACTAACTACTTAAAACCAGAGCTGTTTTTGACTGTTTAAGGCTATTTAATTCACTAACTCAAATCTTCAACACAAATCACATGCTCAGCTAAAGCTAGCTTTGTAAGCTGTATTTGTGATGTTAAATTCAATTTAGTCATTATATTTGCACGGTGAACATGAGCTGTCTTTGGCGTTATGGTAATTTTTTGTGAAACTTGTTTGGCATTAAGTCCTTGGGCAAGCAGCTTAAATATTTCTGACTCTCTCGGTGTGAGCTTACTTAGGCTACTGCCAATTGTGTTATTTGAAAAGTAGCTAGTATTTATAGACGGGCTAAAGAAACGTTGGCCTCTATTGACCGCGTTGATAGCAATGAGAAGCTCATTAGCCGCATCTCTTTTTGAAAGGTAAGCATCAACTCCGAGGCCCAAAGCTTTATCAATATATGACTTTCCCTCATACATACTAAGCATAATACGTTTAATATGAGGGAATTTTTTGCCAATATACTCAGCGACTTCAAAACCACTTTTATCTGGTAAAGATATATCAATAACAGCACAATCAGGTAATGAGGTTTTTAACAATGACTCGCACTCTTTAAAGCTATTTGCTTCAAAGACGACACTCCAGTGTGGGCTCTCATCTTCAATTAAAGCTTTAAAGCCTTCTCGAACCATTTGGTGATCATCAATTAGTGCAAACTTCATTTAAGCTCCTTGTTACATCAGACATTGATTAGACCAAATTCATAAACTTTTATTTAATGTTAGGTTAAAAAAATCCTAAGTTTGCTGTAATTTGATACAATAACACCTCAACTTCGAGGTGTTTATGAACTTAAAAATCAAACGGTTAGATCATCATGGTATTGTTTCAGGTGTCATTGCAGACTTAAAAATAGTGTCCCTTTTAGACCAATATTTACCTCAAGATGAAAAGCAAGAAATTACCCCAGGTGAAGCGGTTAAAGGCATGATTATGAACGGCCTTGGGTTTGCCAATCGTCCTTTATCTCTCAGTCCTCAGTTTTTTACTAATTTGCCTCTTGAACATTTGTTCCGTAAAGGTGTTCAAGCATCGCATTTTAATCGTCATAAATTGGGAAGAACCCTCGACCAATGCTTTGATTTTGGTTGTGAAAGCTTATTTTCACTCGTCTCAGAGCAAGCATGTCAACTTGAACAGGTTGATCGTACATTTGAATCATTAGATACAACGAGTCATTCTCTTACTGGTGAATATGCCGTTGACGAAGAAAATACCGATGAAAATATAATAAGAATCACGCACGGCTATAGCAAAGCTCATCGTCCTGATTTGAAACAAGTAGTACAAGAAATTATCGTTAGCCAAGATGGTGGTGTGCCACTTGCGTGTAAAAACTGGGATGGCAATAGTGCTGATACCGCTATTTTTGAAGCACGCAGCAAAGCCCTTGTTAATGAGTTCAAGAAAAGCAAGACCCCGAAATTTCTTGTCGCTGATTGTAAATTATATCATCAAAATAACGCCGAGTTTTTATCTAAGATTCAATTTATAACACTCATTCCTTCGACAATTTCGCTCGAGAAATCCTCCATCTCAACCGCTATTAAAAATAACAGTTGGATAAAAATTGATGATAACTATCACTATGTTGTTAATAATGTTGAGCACATGGGAATAAATCAGCGATGGATGGTTGTTTACTCAAATGCAGCAAATAACCGTGCAGTAAAAAGCATCGCTCGACAAGTCGAGCGTGCGCATACCCAGATTAAAAAAGCCCTTTATCACCTACAAGCACAGCGGTTTGCATGTCAAACCGATGCACAACGTGAACTTAATAAGTTAACGAAAAAATTTAAATATCATAAAGTGGCAACGATGCAGTTCAATGAACATAAAGTATACGAAGGGAAAGGCCGACCTAAAAAAGGTGCGCCAGTGAAATGTATAGAATGGCAAATAAGCGCAGAGATTGAAGAGAATGGCACTGCAATTAAAAAGGCAATAGAGCAAAAGTCATGCTTTGTATTAGCAACAAATGCAGATGAAAAAGACCTAAGTCCAGAAGATTTACTCACACATTACAAAGCACAGTCTGAAGTAGAAAAAGGCTTTAGATTTTTAAAAGATCCGTTATTTTTTGTCTCATCATTATTTATAAAAAAGCCAAGCCGAATAGATGCACTGTTGATGATAATGACACTCTCTTTATTAGTATATTCAATAGCTCAAAGACGATTAAGGGCGAACATGGAGAAAGTAAAAGCAACCATTCCAAACCAAATTAATCAGCCAATAGAAAGACCCACATTAAGGTGGATATTTCAATGTTTTGAAGGTATCAATTTAGTTCAGCATGGAGATAAAACCTACTTAGATGGGTTTAATGAGCTACGAGAAAAAATAATAAGATTCATTGGCGGTCACGCTATGCATTTATATAAAATAGAAAAAGTGGTATAGGGGTCTGATCAATGTCTGTTACATAAGTTGATTGTAACCTTAATTCTGCTTTCCTATGTAAGAATTTTTCTTATTTCATTAAGAATGTTGCTAATTAATTAATTGCCAACTCCATTGTATTCTCATTATAAATTACAAGGAGTTAACGATGAATAAAATAGCGAGCGAAACGGTACACTTTCAAAATGTTTCGGTGCTACTGCATCATATTGGCGAGTCAAACTACCGGCTGGAATGGACTAGTAAAATGACGAAGGGATCGACTAATCTAGTTAAAACAGGTAAGAATAAATATGTTGTTATTCGAAAGTGGCCCAAAAATAAAAGTCTAACTGACGTAGTGACTAACTTCACTTCGCGCAATGCCGCCTTTGTTCACTTTATAAAAAATGTCGATGTTATAAAGTGTAACGACCTGCTAATACTTAAAGCAAAGCAGCAATGTTTGGATTTTTTTACCCATTGTGAACATATCAAATCAATCAAAAAAGCAGCATTCCCTAAACCGCGACTACAGGGTGCTTTAGGCAGAGAGGTTATAGTAAAACATAAACGCAATATGTCTGATGTCGCACAAGGCTTTTTACTACAACTTATTGGGAATAAAGCTGAAATACAAGTCACTCAACGATATACTCTTTGTAATTCAAACCCAAAACAGCAGTTTGATACAACACAGGTTTATCTATTATAAATAATGGAATTCAGCTTCATGGAAAGAGTAATTGCTGGTATTAAGCTTCAACACCTTTTACCTCAAATAAAAGCCATAACACCAACACAAGTAAAACGTTACCTGATCGCTTGTACGCTAATAATATTTCTAGCGCCAGCTATTGAAATCGGCTTTTATCTTTTTTCATTCAACTTTGTCGTCTATGAAAACTTTGTAAGTTGGTACTTCCCTGCTGGAGTTAGAGTTGTATGCTATTTATTCTTCCCACTTCGATATTGGCCTGCCTTAACGATTGGCTTTACGCTTGGTCAAATACTCTATACTTGGCATTTCTATGATGAAGCACTATTAGATATACCCTATCGCTTAGCAAAAAGCATGTTACGAGAGTATTTAATTTTATTACCTGTAATTGCAATAAAACTATTAAAAATACCACTCAATATTAACACCGTAAAAAATGCAGTAATTGTGATTTTTGCTGCTATTTCATATCGCTTAATTCGCTCAATTATAATCATCGCGTTCAATGACAGAAACAATAAGTATAGACTGATCGCAGATGAAGAACGCTTCGAAATGATACTGGCACATCAACTAGGTGGAATAATTCCTATACTAATCATGTTGCTACTGTTTTTTTCGGGAATGGTTTTATACAAAAAATGGCACATCCTAATAAGTGAAAATTCAGCAAAATTGATAGGACAACTTATTATTTGTTTGTGCTTATTTATTACAGCTTACCAATTAGAGCCTAAATCTTTATACCTTTTGAGAATGTTAGCGATATTTCCATTAATTTGGTTTAGCTATTCATTTGGTGCGTTAGGTGCTTTAAGTTACGGTTCAATAACGGTTATAACACTACTAGTTAATGTGTATGGTTCAAGCCACACTGAATTGATGCTAAATACACAGCTTTATATTATTACGTATAGCGTACTTGCAATCTTACTTAGTGCATTTGTAACTGAATTAAATAAATCTAAAACCGCGCTATTAAACCAAAACAAAGAGTTAATAGAACTCAGTTCACTTACTCAAAACCTAGCAACTAAAGTTGTCAATGTACAAGAGTCAGAGCGTAGCCAGTTATCACAAGAGTTACATGATGATATAGGTCAAAACCTTACTGCTTTAAAAACTAATATTGCAATTTTAGAGAAGAAATCAGCTAGCTATAATGAGTTAGACAATACGATTTTACGACTCAAAAATGTATCTAACCATATGTACGACTCCGTTTATAGACTTATGCACTGGTTAAGACCACGCTTGTTAGATGAGCTTGGATTAGAAGCTGCATTAAAAAGTGAGTTATTTTCAGAAAACTTAAAAGATGCAGGCGTTTCATACAGTTGTAAAATTAATGGCCCTGTAGATACATTGACTGAAAATTATAAAATAGCCATTTTTAGAATCTGCCAAGAAGCATCTACCAATACAATGAAACACTCACTAGCAACAGAGTTTTCAATCGATATAGCTTATAACAGAGATCAACTAGAGATTATCATTAAAGACAATGGAATAGGCTTATTTGAGCAGTCAAACTCAAACTTTAATAGCGGGTTTGGCATTGTAGGTATCTATGAGCGAGTGGCAGTGTTGAATGGTGAGTGTAAATTCAAAAATAATACAAATGGTGGTTTAACAATAACTATTCAGTTCACAACGAAATAGAAAAGCTATAACGCTCTATTTTAAACAGTGATTAACATCATATAAGTCATTTTCGGTTTACAATAACAGCGACATCTAAACTGCATGCCTCTACCCCTTTCAATCAACTAACGTTAATATGTATTAACGTTAGTTGACTGGGTACAAATGTTAAAGCCCTAATACACAATTATGAGGTTGCCACAAAACTAATTATTCACTATGAATAAAACATAATAGAATTAGATAACTTTCTTCTTCAATAGCATATTCTCTTCCTGCTTATCCGGCATAAATAACGCTCGGTTGCTTTTTAAAGATTTAGGATACTTATTCAAGCCAGTTGAAATAATAACCTGAAAGTCAACATTATGCTTTTTTAACCCTTCTAATTGATCAATACAATTAATCAGATGATCCAACTCAATCCCTGCGGTCTCAGGAGTATCAATAAGTAAAAAGCGAGGGAATGTAACTGACTCATCGGAAAGGGCTAACTCCATTAGAGTAATGAAATACATTAATCGAATAGAAACCAACGAGCTTGTCTCCCTATATAGGCCTTCATTAATTGAAGGTAAATAGTTTTCAAGTTTGATTTTGGCTGTACTGCAGTCAGGCAAAGTTTTTTTCATTAATTCATCATACTTCTTACTGAATGCATTTACTTTTGAGGTTACGTCCTGCTGAGCTTTTATCTCAAATGCTTTTCTTTTTAGTTCAGCATCTTTTGCCGTGTGGCTAATAGAGTCAAGGTCACTAAGAAAACCCTCTAATTTTGACTCAATCTCTAATAGACGAGTTAAGTTTGCAACCTCTTCTCTAAGCTGTAATATTTTATCATCAATATCATTTAAGCTTTCAATGTCGACTATTTCATCGACCCTACCAAGCACTTGTTGTAATTTTTCACGTAAAACCACTAAGTTGTTCTCTACAGACTCAATTTCTTCCTTTGCCTCTTTAACCTCAGAATCACAATCAATGTATGCAGTTTTAATTGTAGATAACGTTTTAAGCTTTGCTTTTAAAATATCTTTATATTCTTTCGAGGTATAAAAAAACCTTTCATATTGTTCCTCTTCAATTGACGAACCACAAACGCAATGGCCTTCTGTGCGCTCAACGTGGCTTAAACAATAAGGGCAAGTATCTGATGTAAAGAGGTTTAGCTGATCATGAGAAAAAATGACTTTTTCAATACGTCTAATTTCTGAAGCCGACTCACTCCTAATTGTGCTCAACTTATATCGCTCATTCAGAGCCGAAACTAAGGTCTCTTTTAATTGACTTAACTTTAATTCGCCTTCAATTAATTCTGACTTACAAAATTCAATATTTTGATTGATGCTGTTTGAGCCAGAGCGATTACGTTTAAATGCTTCTCTCGCATTATGAAGTTTATCAATTTGCTCTTCTTTCTCGGTAATCTCTTTATTTAAAAAGCTAGAGTTTTTTATCTCACCATCCGGTCTCATTTTATCAGCTAATTGTTTGTACTCAGTTACAACAGCCTTAGCTAATCCTTTTTTCCTCGATAATGTCTTTTCCTCCACTATAGAGTCATAGTAATCGGAATAAGCCTTTCCAACTAACAACTCAAATATAGCTTTTCTGACTAACTCAGAATCAGACACATAAGTTGAGTTCGTATCGGGTTTTTTATAAATACCTTCAGGGTTTGGTTGCTGATCATGATAAATTAATCGCATTAAATCTGATATGTTGATTTTGAATGTATTATATCCATGAAAAAGTTCAACTACAGATATTTCCAGCTTTGATAGTAGCCAGTCAGAAAAAACGTAAGTTTCACTACCTCTGTTAATAGGGTATATCTCGGTTTTATCTTCTAACAATAAGAAGTTTACTCTTTCTTCAACTAAAGTTTCATCGTCATCTAAGTATATTTTTTTAACAACCCGCTCATAGGGAATTACTGTAATTTCGTTATCGTTAAAATATCGTCTAAGCAAATAAGTGTTATCATTGATCGATATGTAGAGATCAACATAATTGTCACTATCTGATGTTATCTCGTAATGACGTGTATTATTATTTTTTCGAAATATAGGAACCTCTCCACCTAATGCAAAATAAATTAAATTACAAAAGGTACTTTTCCCTGTCCCATTATCACCTTCAATTAAAATAATATTTTTATCAAATTCTGTAGACTCAAACTGGTACTTATTTCCCTCGTACTTGAGCTTATTTACTCTCATTCTGCCCATGTTGGAACTCCATTTTCAGTATAAATCTTATTTAACATGGTACTTTGCGTTAATGATGCCAAACGCTTTATCTTTTTTGATATATCTTTTATATTTTTAAGTTCTGAATCAAAGATATTACTTTTGAAGAAATCATCTGGCAGATTCCCCTTAATTAAAGTTACATCAATTTCTTGAGCGTTACCTCTATTTAGGCTTACATAGCCCCTCTTCTCAAGAGTAAAAAGTAACTTTAGAATTTCACTTTTACGTGTCAACCCACTTGAATAGCTATCAAGCAAACATTCATAGTCTTTAGGATTAGGCTTTTCCCCTAATGAGTGAGTAACCACATATACCTTTTTATCATTACTAATAATGTCAGTTAAAAATGCTAACTTTCTATAATCCCTGAAATATTTTCCATCACGACAACCTAGTGACTCTAAAATAACAAAAACAGAATAGCAATAAAGGTAAATATCTTCTCCACTCAGGTACATTAACCTCTTTTTTGTACTTATATTACTCATTGCTGTACTCATCAAAAGCTAAAAAACAACCATCAAATAAATTCAAAATAATACCTTCGATTGTTTTATCATTAGAAATCGTATACCTGTAATCGGCTTTTAACATTGATATATCACCTACAGCTTTACTCACAAGTGCTTGAAGAATAGCGTCCAGCTCATTATCTTTCTTGGGCGGTATATAGTCATCTTTTAAAAAATATTCTTCACAAGCCTCAAAAATACGATATTTCAAAGACAAAAAAGATTTATCCGAATCACGCTCTTCATATTTAGACCCACTAGCTTTTCTTGCTAGTTGTTTGATTCGGCGTTCTGTAACATCTTTAACTACTGAAACCACTTTTTCTTCAAGGTTTCGTTTGTCAGTCACATCATTTTCCAATTCAGAAATATACCTCCATGTAGGGTCTATGCTTTCATCTGGAATTTGAGACTCAGCCTCTTTAAAAATCAATTTCACATCAGAGCTATGAACTAGTTTATCAACTAAATTCTTGCTACTTTGTTTTTCACTTAACTTATCCATGAGTAAACAGAAAATTATATTCTCTTTACCTATGTGTGCATTATTATGGAGGGGGGATAGCTCTATCTCTTTTAGGACAGTTTGTTTCAGCGCATCTTCATCTTCTTGGCCAAAATTCCATAATATTTTACTTAAAAAGACTTTGAAATCTTTAATAGTCAAACTTTTAAGCGTCTCTAAATTCCCTGAGTTTGGCTTGTTTTTATATTGCGAAGTGTACTCTTCGACAAGAATATCTTTAACCAAACTAATAGTGCTGTCTTCCGCATCATCTAACGATTGAAGAACCTCTAGTATCGGTTTTTTTGGCAAGGTTATTTTTACGCCATCATTAAGCCCAGACTTCCTCTCTTTACCTATGCTTCTTGTCGTATAAAAGCCTAAATGAACACTACTACTGGTACGAAATTGCTCTGTATAAATATCAAAAAAACTAACTAGAGTATTAGTAACTGGGGGACTAAAAATTGTGAAGTTGCCTTTAAGATCATAGTTTTTATCTTCCTCAAAGTAGTTAAAAACTTCACCATCGACAATTATTTGATGAGAAACATCTTCAAGATTTTCAACCGCAGTAAAAAATACTGTGTTTGTACTCCGCTGGATAGTTTTAAGCATTAGCTTTATGGCCCTTATAAGTTGCAACCTAAAGCCTTTCCCTGAGTCTCCAGCTTCCCTATCTATCGTTTTTTCCATAATATTGATATTCCACCGCTTAAGTTCTTTTTCATTTTATTTTATTAAAGCGATACTTCTAAAGCATAGCCTTTTTAGTGTGGTACATATCCAATATACTAAACACTCTTTTGCCCCACTTTACCGAGCATCCTACAAACTGACTCTAAGTAGATTTATCAGTTAAAAATTCGATTATGATACCAATGTCTGCATTAGATAGAAAGAAGCGGGATAACTAGCAATAAGTAACTTGCTGATTTTTTTTGCCCCATAATCTAACTGGTTAGGAATAACAATAACTTTTCAGCAGTAATGTATATACTCAGTATAAATAAGAACATTATTAGTCAGAAAAGTTAAATGAATCCACTACTTTTGCTAACCTTTTCAAACTAGCACCACCATGTGTGTACTTATCAGTTATCCCACCTTTAGAAAGTTCATGACCAACAACTTGTTGTATCAATGAAAGATCAAACGAATGATTATTACGTATGTTACTTATAAACGTATGCCTAAAGCTATGATAACTGCGAAGTTCATCTAGCTCATTAAGGCTAGGTATTTCAAGCTCCACAACTAAACGACCAAACCAACTAGTGATACTCTCAGCTGAAGTTATTTCGTATAGAATACGTTCTTGCGCTTGCTCTACATACTCTAAAAAGCCAAGCTCGATTAGGCGTTTATGGATAGGGATTTTACGTTTTGCATTATTAGTTTTAAGGCGTTGTGATTCGTGTTCATCAGTTACTAATATGTAGTTAATACCATCTTCAACACGGATATCGGGCTTTCTTAACTGGTATATCTCTGTACGCCTTGCGCCTGTATACATGGCTAATAATAGTGACCACTTTTGCCACGCATGTTTTGTTTGCATTGCGAATACTTCAAACTTATTAAGTTCTTCGCTATTAAAAACACCACGTATACGCTGCTTAAAGTCTCGTTTTATAGTACATGGTGAATGCTGAATATATTCAACAGTATCTCTTTTAGCATAGGAGAATATCCCCTGTAACCACTTGTAATAGCCTTGAACTGTTTTAGGTGTAACTAAGTCAACTTCTGGCACATCGAAGTCTAGGCACTCTTGCAGGCTCATTTTGCTGTATGGTGCGCGATTCTTTTTAGGTAGTTGATAACAACGGTCAATAAAGCGACCTATATCACTCGCTTTGTAACTTTCAATTGCTTTATCTTCACTCAGTAAACACCATGCTTCGTAGTGCCGAGCATATTCTTTTAAAATCCTATCGTTTAGACCTGAATTTACTTTGAAATCTAAAAACTCAGCATACACTTCTGAAAACAATGGGCCTTGAGCTTTTGGCTTTTCTTCACTTGGCTGACTTTCAATTATGGTGTGTGAGCTTTTATTAAACATTGAATCTAATAAATGTTTTTGCTCTGAATCTTTAGTTAAGCAAGAAGCCAAGTATTTAGCCTGTAAATTTCTTGAGGTTTCTAGCATACTTTTAAATGCTGAATACTCTAATGACCCATGTTCGAACTCTACATCGTGTTTGTTTAGGGTTTCTATTGCATCGATGTTATCGGCATAAAAGTTGTCGTTTTCATCTGAGTCATCAAATAAGTCTTCATCTGTTTCAACTTCAGAACTATTAAACATACCAGCGAGTAAAAACGTATCTAATTGGCGTGCAAGTTGACGAACACTTTTTTCGATTTTTTTATTAGCTACAATATCGGCATTACTTAAACCACTATTTTTAAGTGCCATGTACTTGCTGACCAAAACATAAATATTAAGAACGTCATAATCATTGTTTTTTATAGCTTCAAGTAATAACTCACCCGTTTCACCATCTGCAATAGAAAGCATAATGTTTGCTGCGGTTCTCAAATGTGTAGGTGAGTGATTGTTTAACGGCTTAGCTTTAATGCCATTTATAGAATGTGCAGTTGAAGCATAACGTTGTTCTTCTTTTGCTATTATTTTTTTGCTTAGCTCATGGGTAAGTTTTTGCTTCATATGAATTAAAATACGTTTTGCTTGAGTGATTAAAGTTTCAGTATCTATATTGTGCCGATCACTCGCAAGTATTTTTAGTTTATCTAATTCGGGTTTGATTAATTCAAGAAAGTTTAAAGCATGATGAAGGTGTTTGGTTTTAAGTGAAATGCGTATATCGGAGCCGATAAATTTACGAGGGAAAACATAACGAAAATAGTAACGTTCTTTTCGTAGTATGAGGTGTTCAGGGAGTTTGATATGTCTCATTAAGTTACCTATGTGTAAGTAACGTATTGAGTTTATTTGGCACACTATTTGGCACACTTCAGAAATTTTGTGCCATGAGATTAGTGGTTCAAGCGTAAGCATCTAATAAATCAGATGCTTACGCTTGAGTTTGAGTCAGCCGGTAAGCCGGGTTCTGTGCTTTCCGAAGAAAGTGATAATCATTCGTCTAGGCCATAAATCGCTCTATGGCTCAAGCAACCTACCCGGTTCTCACGTGGGCCACGCGTTCATTATTTAAAATGATAGAACCCTATTTGGTCTTGCTCCGAGTGGAGTTTACCTTGCAACCAACTGTTACCAGTGGCCCGGTGCGCTCTTACCGCACCCTTTCACCCTTACCAATCCGAAGATTGGCGGTCTCCTCTCTGCTGCACTTGTCGTGGGCTCGCGCCCCCCAGCCGTTAACTGGCACTCTGCCCTATGGAGCCCGGACTTTCCTCCCCCTACGCATTTTCGTTGCAGGCAGCGATTATCTTGGCTAACTCGGCGCGCAGTATACATGAGCGAGATAGTATATGCAGTAAAGATTTAGCCTTTTTCGTCAATAATTGTTTTATAAAGGGCGTTTTTTTTCATGCCAAAATACTCAGCCACTACACCACAGGCTTTTTTCATTGGCATTTCACTTTCAAGCAGTGCCAACATTTTGCGTGCCTCTGGCGGAATATCATCAACCACCTTAGGTTTACCCGGCAGCATGAGCACTATTTCACCGCGTTGCTTGGTTGGATCGTTCGTTAAAAACTGCTTTAACTCACTCACTGTGCCGTTAAAAAATGTTTCAAAGGTTTTGGTGAGCTCTTTGGCAAATACCACCTGTTGCTCGCTACCTAAGGCCGCTTCTAAATCGTCAAGGCTTGCCATAATACGGTGAGTACTTTCATACATAATACTGGTGATACCAGAATTAACCGCATCAATAAAAAAGTCTTGGCGTGCTTTACTTTTTGCGGGCGTAAAACCTATAAATTGAAAGCGATCAGTTGGCAGCCCTGAACAACATACCGCAGTAATTGCAGCGCATGCACCGGGGACAGGTGTTACACTTGCGCCCTGTTCACGGCATAAATTAACAACCGCATACCCGGGATCACTTATGAGTGGTGTGCCGGCATCAGACACCAACGCAATATTTAATCCTTGATTAAGTTGATCGATAATCTGTTGTGCTTTTTGCTTTTCGTTATGATCATGTAGCGCAAAGGTTTTAGCCTTAATGCCAAAGTGGCTGAGCAACTTACCTGTATGGCGGGTGTCTTCAGCTGCAATTAAGTCAACCTGCGATAATGTCGCGATTGCACGCTGACTTAAATCGTCGTAATTGCCGATTGGGGTGGCAACAACGTAAAGAGTGCCAATTTTATGTGAATTCTCCTCATTTAACATTGAGGTCTCCTGCGTCAGTCAGTAATATAAGCAAATCGCGTTAACGTATGGGAAATCATTGTGCGACTTAAACTAGTTAGTCTATTAATTATATTGTCAGGGTTATCGGCGTGTAGCACAACCGAAAAACCAACTAAAACCAGCGATAACTTTAGTAACAGTGCCAATACGCTGAAAAATGAAGCACTCAATGCGCAATCTATTTACCAATTAGCGCAAAGCCGCTTTGGTGCAGATAAAATTCAGTTACTTTACAGTGCGCGTGATAGCGCAATAACTGAAGAGAATTGGCCATTACTTGAAAAAATAGGGACTGAACTTACACTCACGGCCAGTGTTGATCAAATTCAAAATCGCTTATATATTGCTTTTGCACAAAAAGAGCAAAACAAAAACCAGCAAGCACTTGAGGTATTAAACTCGCTTGATGGCGAGCTTAAGCAACCTGAGCACTTTGCTTGGCACCAATTTTTAACTGCGAGCATTTTCGCCTCTCAAAACTTACCAAAACGTGCAGCGCCGTACTTTTTTGCAGCGTCTGAATCTTCAGCTAAAAACGATATTTCAATTCCTCAACTTGATAAAGCATTATGGAATAATTTAAAGCAGCTTTCTTCCTATGCATTAGAACGGTTAAATCGTGGCTCAGTTATTCAACAGGGCTGGATAAATTTAGCGTTATACCATCAAGTTTATGCCAATAACTCGGTTGATTTAGATCAAGCAATAAATAATTGGCGCCGCCGTTATTTAGGTCACCCAGGGAATAATGTACTTCCTAAAAAAGAAAGTTATATTGATGATTTAGCACCGCTTAATATTGAACGCTTGGTTGTATTACTACCTCAATCAGGTGCTAATCAGCGTTTAGGAGATGCATTAAAAGCCGGTATATTGGCAGCGCTTGATAAAAAACAGATTAACGAAACGCTGTTTATTGATGAAAACACCGAAATACAGACATTGAGCGCCAAAATTAATGAGCTTCAGCCTGATTTTGTCATTGGCCCACTGTTAAAAGCTAATATCGATAAGCTTGCCAATGCCAACACCTTGTTCGATATACCCACGTTACATTTGAACACCTTTGATGGTGAAAGAACATCGTTGCAACACTACTTTTTTGCGCTTAACCCTGAGCATGAAGTACAGCAAACACTTGAACATTTTTTAGCACAAGGCTATCAAAAGCCTATGCTGTTAGCGCCAAATAATACCAGTGGCCAACGCTTAATTGACTATTTTAATTTACAATGGCAGCGATACAGTGAAACCAACACACAAGTGGGCTTTTATAATGACAATAAAGACATGCCAAATACAATTACTAGTTTGCTAGAAGTTGATAAATCTAAAGAACGCATCAAAGCGGTTAAAGCACTTTTTAATAAAGAAGTCGAAAGTGAAACACGCTCGCGTAGCGATATCGATGCAATTTATATACTTGGCGATGCCATTGAAACCCGCTTAATTAAGCCTTACCTTGATGTTAACGTAAGTACATTCGCCGAAAGAATTCCTATTTACGCCAGCTCAAAAAGTCATAGTAAGCAAATCGATACAACCGACAAAGGCGATTTAGAGGGGTTGTACTTTACTGAACTCCCTTGGATGTTAAACTCACAAATTACGCAACATAATCTTCGCCAGCAATACAATACGTTGTGGCCTGAACAAGCAGACATAAGCCAGCGTTTATTTGCAATGGGTTATGATGCTGTAGCCATGCTTGACGATATTAGGCAATTAACCATCACACCCGATAAATATTTTTCAGGGTTAAGTGGCAACTTATCAATAAACAGTGCCGGTAATATTGAGCGCACACTGCAATGGGCACAATATAGCGATCGCCGTATAAAAGCGGTGCAGCTAAAAACGCAACAACCAGTGCCACTGTTTATGCAATCTGCAAACGAGAATATTGCAACGTTTGACTAAGGGGCGAGTATGTCGTGGTTTAAACAGCTGTGGCAAAATAGTCGTGAAAAAGGCCAATATTATGAGCGTCAAGCGCAAAAACACTTAGAAGCGCACGGCTTAAAAGCGATTGAGCGTAATTACTATTGCCCTTATGGTGAGCTTGATGTGATTATGAAAGACGGCAATACCTTAGTGTTTGTAGAAGTTAAATTTCGTAAAAATAAGAGTAAAGGCGGCGCTAATTATGCGCTAAGCCCGCAAAAGCAAGCAAAGTTAAAACGCACTATTTATCATTATCTCGCGGCTAAAAACTTAAAAAATCAGCCTCTGCGTATTGATTATGTTGCCATAACAGGCGAGCCATCATTACATATAAATTGGCTAAAAAACGTATTTTAATACTAAATATACACAGAATTAGGTATAAATTGTTGGTAACTCATGCAAGATACAATTAAAGAAATTTTTAAAGAAAGCATTCAAGTTCAAATAGCGGCCGGCGAAGTATTACCCAGTGCGTTAGAATCAGCGGCATTTACCATAGCGCAAAGCCTCATTAATGGTAATAAATTGATCTGCTGTGGTGCAGCAAATTGCCATATGTTAGCCCAACACATAGCAGGCGTGTTAGTAAACTTTTACGAAACAGAGCGTCCTTGCTTGCCCGCAATTGCCCTCTCGCAAGAAAACGTTAACTTAGGACAAGGTCATCAAGTTGATGACTATGATACCTTTGCGCGTCAAGTACGTGCCTTTGCTCAGCAAGGTGACTTATTGCTTGCATTAGCAATTAATGGCAATGAAAAACATATAATTTCTGCAGTAGAAGCGGCACTAACCAAAGATATGAAGGTCATAGTAATGGTGGGTGACGATGGCGGTGAGTTAGTAGGTTTACTTGGCCCTAACGATGTAGAAATACGCACACCATCTAAACGCCCTAGCCGCATTATTGAATCGCATTTAGTTAACCTTCACTGTTTAAGTGAGTTGGTGGATTTAACCCTTTTCCCGCAGGATGAAAATTATGTTTAAGCGCCCTCTACTTGTTTTAGGTACCGTTTTATTACTGCAAGGCTGTGCAGCAGCTGTAGTCGCCGGTACAGCCGGTGCAGTTACTGCCGCAAACGATCGACGCACTATTGGCTCACAAATAGATGATAATAATATTGAAATTAAAGCCAGTATTGCAATTAGCGACGTTGAGCGTTTAAATAAATTTGCTCACATCAGCATTATCAGCGTTAATGGCGTGGTATTAATGGTTGGCCAAGTCCCAAACCAAGAAATGAAAAACCAAGCACTGAAAACCATAGAAAGCATTTCAGGCATTCGTAAAATTCATAACCAATTACGCATTGGCACTAATATTGGTATCACCACGCAAACACATGACTCGTGGTTAACTTCAAAAGTAAAAGCACAACTTTTAGCGGCCGAAAACATCAGCAGTAATAATATAAAAGTAGTGACAGAAAACGCTGAAGTTTACTTAATGGGGCTAGTCTCTGACGCCGAAGCCAATCAAGCTGTTAATATTGCCCGTAATATCTCTGGCGTAGAGCGTGTTATAAAAGTATTTGAGTATTTGTAAAGATATCAGGTTCGAGGTTCGAGGTTCGAGGTTCGAGGAATTTAAAAACCTTGCGTTTAACATTGCAAGGTTTTTTATACCTGTAGCAGCGGGTTTACCCCGCGTCGGTATTAGGTTTTAGGCCCGCAGCCCGCGACTCGTTGCCCGTGAACTTTAACCCAAACACTGTACTTGGTTTAGTCTCTGCCTAAAACCTAATCCCTACTCTTTAATCTTTAACCCATAACCAGACGCGGGGTAAACCCGCTGCTACACTAATCAACCTTAACCCGCTTCTCGCAACCCGTAGCCCGTAGCCCGTAGCCCGTAGCCCACGGATTTTAAACCAAACCTGCGCGGCGTAAAGCCCCGCCTACACTCAACCTAAACACTACGTTTGGCTTGTTTTCTGCCTAAAACCTAACCCCTACTCTTTAACCTTTAACCTTTAACCTTTAACCAGACGCGGGGTAAACCCGCTGCTACACCAATCAACCTTAACCCGCAACCCGTCACCCATTGCCCGTTACCCGTCGCCCGTTGCCCGCAACCCGTCGCCCGTCGCCCGTCGCCCGCGGACTTTAACCTACATGACAAGCATAAAAAAACCGCTTATTAAGCGGTTTTATATCAACACTAACGAGTTATTTTATAACACGTAAATGTGAGCCTTTTTTCTTTTCAGGCTTAGGAGCTGGTGTTTCATCGGCTATTTCAAACGATGTATCAGCACTGTCAAACTCTGAATCAAACGCGTCTTCATCCTCTAAAAACTCATCTGCAGTAAAGACTGTGCCTTCGCCATTTTCGCGTGCATATATTGCAAGTACGGCGCCTAAAGGCACGTATACTTGCATTGGCTGACCACCAAAGCGCGCGTTAAAACTAAGCTGAGTATTATCTAACGAAAACTGAGTCACCGCTGAAGGGCTAATGTTCAGCACAATTTGGCCGTCTTGGACAAACTGTGTTGGTATTTGCACTGCAGGAAAGTCAGCATTAACCACTAAGTGTGGTGTACAGTCGTTATCAACAATCCAATCAAAAAAAGCGCGAAGTAAATAAGGACGATTTGAAGTCATTATAAACGGATCTCACGCTCTGCTTCAGTTAAAGAGGCTTGGAATGATTCACGCTCAAATAAACGCAACATATATTCTTTAAGCTCTTTAGACCCTGCGCCATTTAACTCAATACCAAATTCAGGTAAACGCCATAATAGTGGAGCTAAGTAACAATCAACTAAGCTAAACTCCTCACTCATAAAGTAAGGGGCTTCACTAAATATAGGTGCAACAGCCAGCAATGCTTCTGTAAGCTCTTTGCGCGCTTGCGCTGCTTCAGAGGTGTTGTTAATAATTTTTGCAGCTAGACTGTACCAATCAGTATCAATACGATGCATCATTAAACGACTACGACCACGCATGACCGGATATACAGGCATTAGTGGAGGGTGAGGAAAACGTTCATCAAGGTATTCTATGATGATGTTTGCCTGATATAAACCAAGCTCACGGTCAATCAGTGTTGGCACTGTACCGTAAGGGTTAATTTCGTGAAGTGCTTCTGGCAGATTATCCTTTTCAGCCATATGAATATCTACACTTACACCCTTTTCTGCAAGTACCATACGTACTTGGTGGCTATACATACAGTTAGCACCAGAAAAAAGGGTCATTACAGGGCGCTTATTGGCAGCTACGGCCATGCCTATACCTCCATAAAATAACAAAAACAGCAATAGGGGCTTAAGCCCCTATTGCAAAATTACCTTTAAATATGTTCAAACTTAATGAACATCTCTCCAGTATTCTTTCTTAAGCAAAAATGCCAAGATAAACAGGATAATTAAAAATCCGATTACCTTAAGACCCAGCGCTTCCGATTCAAGACGTGTAGGCTCGCCTACATACTCGAGGAAATTCGTTAAATCACGAACTGCTTGGTCATATTCATCAACACTTAATTCGCCCGACCCATCTGTTTGCGTACCAGTAATATGGGTGGTTGTTTTACCATCTACTGTTACTTCTTCAGTTATTGCAGTTGGCACACCTTGTAACTCTTGCAGCACATGAGGCATCCCCACCATTGGAAATAATCTATTATTTACGCCAAACGGACGAGATTCATCTTTATAAAATGACTTTAAGTAAGTGTAAATCCAATCACTGCCACGCACGCGTGCAACATTAGTTAAGTCTGGCACAGCTGCGCCAAACCACTTTGCAGCATCGTCTTTGTCCATCGCATTGAGGATATGACCGCCTACTTTTGAACCATCAAAAATAAGTTGCTCTTGGCCAATCGCTGTTGGAATACCAATATCACGAAAAGTACGTTCATAACGCTGATACTGCATTTGGTGACAACCAAGGCAGTAGTTCATAAACAACTTTGCACCGCGTTGTAAAGATGGCTGATCAGATATATCGTTACCCGCTTCCATTAAAGGAACCGACGGACCCGCCGCCATTGCCGGTAACACGTTTACTGATAAAGCAAATAAACCGATTAATAGCTTTTTCATCATTTCAGTAACCTCTCTGGCAATGGCTTAGTTTTTTCATTCTTACTGTAAACAAATAACAGTACGAAGAACATAAAGTAAGTCACAGTACAGATTTGCGAAACCAGCGTTTTAAAGTCAGTTTGAGGTGTAGCACCCACCCAACCTAAAAGAACGAAAGTAACTACAAAGCCTGCAATGTTCCACTTGTGGAAGCCACAACGGTAACGAACTGAACGAACCGAACCACGGTCAATCCAAGGCAATAATGCAAGTACTACAATAGATGCACCCATTGCTGCAACACCCATTAGCTTATCTGGAATCGCACGCAAAATTGCATAAAACGGCGTAAAGTACCAAACAGGGAAAATATGTGCTGGTGTTTTAAGTGGATTTGCCGGTTCAAAGTTTGGCGCTTCTAGGAAGAACCCCCCCATTGCAGGCATAAAGAAGACCACCCAACAGAACAAGATTAAGAAGCCAACCACACCCACAATATCTTTTACTGTGTAATAAGGGTGGAACGGTATCGCATCAAGAATGTCTTTTTTATCTGTGTAGTATTCATGGAACTTAAACTTAGGCTTGTCTTCTTCAGCCACGGTTCCTTTTTTACGTTTGTTATCAATACCTTCTGGGTTGTTAGAACCCACTTCGTGCAATGCAACAATGTGTAAAAATACTAAAATAACAATAACCAGTGGTAGTGCAATTACATGCAGTGCAAAGAAGCGGTTAAGCGTTGCACCCGAAATAACGTAGTCACCACGGATCCACAGAGTTAAATCATCACCAATAACCGGAATAGCGCCGAATAATGAAATGATTACCTGTGCACCCCAAAACGACATTTGGCCCCATGGTAATAAGTAACCCATGAATGCTTCAGCCATTAAGGCTAGGAAAATAAACATACCGAATAACCACAGTAATTCACGTGGTTTTTGATAAGAACCGTAGATCATGCCACGGAACATATGCATGTAAACAACGATGAAAAATGCAGAGGCACCCGTAGAATGTAAATAACGTAATAACCAACCATATTCTACATCACGCATAATGTATTCTACTGATGCAAACGCCCCCTCAGCAGAAGGTACATAGTTCATTGTTAACCAAATACCCGTAAGGATTTGGTTTACTAGCACTAACATAGCTAGAGAGCCGAAGAAGTACCAAAAGTTAAAGTTTTTTGGTGCTGGATACTGTGCAATGTGCATGTTCCAAACACGTGTCATTGGGATACGGTCGTCTATCCAACTAACAATTTTACCAAACATTAGGCCACCCCTTGTTCTTCGCCCACTAAAATAGTGGTCTCATCAAGAAAAGTATACGGTGGAATTTCTAAATTTAATGGTGCAGGTACCGATTTAAAAACGCGGCCAGCCATATCAAATTTAGAACCATGACACGGACAATAAAAGCCGTCATCAGTCCCTTCCACTTTTTCACCAAAGCCACCTTGTAAAAAGCTAGGTGAACACCCTAAATGCGTACAAATACCTACAGCGAGAAATATCTCAGGGCGTAATGAACGATAATCATTTGTTGATGATTCTAATTGTTGTGGCTCTAGCGAGTGCGGATCACGAAGTTGACCTTCATGTTCTTTCATCTGCTCAAGCATTTTTGGGGTCCGTGATACAACCCATACAGGTTTACCACGCCACTCGACACGTATTAATTGTCCTGGCTCAAGTTTGCTTATATCTACTTCCACAGGCGCACCCGCAGATTTAGCTCGCTCACTTGGATTCCAAGACGCAATAAAAGGAACAGCAGCCCCAGCCGCACCAACACCACCTACAACAGAGGTAGCTATGGTTAAAAAGCGACGTCGGCCATTGTCTACAGGCGCATTGCTCATCCACTTATCTCCACTATGATTCTCAACACTTGCTATATTGAGAACATCAGTTACAGCAGGTTAATTTTTGAATTTTAAAAGAGAAACGATCATAATTAAAACCCTTGCCTAAAACAAGGTTATTAACAGCCTATTACTCGAATAATCCTGACTTACTCAACGAGTTGATTAAGTTAGCTCGAATATGAAACCATATGACTATAATATCGCTTCCATAAAAACAATTTTGAACAAGTATAAACTCGCCAACTAAATTCAGTAACAACTGAATTTGGCAACATTAAACTCATTCACTTTATTTGCCCGCCAATTGTAGCAAAAAAATTCACCAATTAACTGATGGATTTAAACTAATTGCGATAATTGTTTAACTTTTTTTAAGTTAATAGGCTGTTTTTTAAAATTTGCCTAATAAATACGCGCCACAAAGCTATTTTGATCAAGCTAATGTCGATATTAGTGGTAACGGGGTTCGGGGTTCAGAGTTCGGGGTTCAGAGTTCGGGGTTCAGGGTTCAGAGTTCGGGGTTCGGGGTTCGGGGTTCGGGGTTCGGGGTTCGGGGTTCGGGGTTATCATGTATTTTTCATTATAGATATTAATTTGCCAAGCATTTTCCCAATACTTTCACATTCATTTAAAGCATATTCTGTTTGTTCATAATTAATATAACCTAACTCAAATGCAATCATTAGTTGAGTTTTTAATTCACCAATAGACCCTTTAGCTACAGAAAGAAAATAAGCTCTTTCTTTATCAGAGCAACGTTCATACCCCTCTGCAATATTGCTAGGCACAGAAACGGCGCTTCGACACATTTGATCTTTTAAAGCAAAATCCCTTAAAGCAGCAAATGTCTGATACACAAACAAACTTAATGAAAAAGATTTTTTCCATACATCTAAACTTTCATACCTCACAACTATTCCTTAGTCTTAATACGCTGAACACTATAAACTATAGTAGATATATAATTTAACGCACAGAACTTAATCTCTTTCGCAGCTCGTTGCCCGTAGCTCAGTTCCCGTCGTCCGCAGCTAAAAAACAAAAAACCCAGCATAAGCTGGGTTTTTGAATTCTTGATAACGTAAAAATTAACGTTTTGAGAACTGTGGACGCTTACGTGCTTTCTTAAGACCCACTTTCTTACGTTCAACTTTACGTGCATCACGGGTAACAAAACCTGCTTTACGAAGTTGTGGACGTAATGACTCGTCAAACTCCATAAGTGCACGAGTGATACCGTGACGAATAGCACCAGCTTGACCAGTAGTACCACCACCAGAAACGGTGATGTGTAAGTCAAATTTTTCAGTCATATCTACAAGCTCAAGAGCTTGGTTAACAACCATACGTGCTGTTTCGCGACTAAAGTACTCTTCCAAAGAGCGCTTGTTGATTACGATGTTACCAGTGCCTGGGCGTAAGAATACGCGAGCACTTGAACTTTTACGACGACCTGTACCGTAGTATTGATTTGCCATGGTAGTGCTCCTTAAATGTCTAGAACCTGAGGCTGTTGTGCAGCATGGTTGTGCTCTGTACCCGCATAAACTTTAAGTTTACGGTACATGGCGCGGCCTAAAGGACCACGTGGCAACATGCCTTTAACAGCTTTCTCGATGATCATTTCAGGCTTTGCAGCTTGAAGTTTATCAAAAGTAGTAGACTTAAGGCCACCTGGGAAACCAGAGTGAGCATAGTACACTTTGTCTTTGAATTTATTACCAGTAACAGTAACTTTCTCAGCGTTGATCACGATGATGTAATCACCAGTATCTACATGCGGTGTGTACTCAGCTTTGTGCTTACCGCGTAGGCGATGAGCGATTTCAGTAGCGATGCGACCTAAAGTTTTACCTTCAGCGTCAACTACGTACCAGTCACGTTTTACTGTTTCTGGTTTAGCAACAAACGTTTTCATTTATAAAAATCCAATGTTTTTCAATTAAAACCACAGGTAGTTATGTTTAACTACCGCTCTAAGTTTGCTACAACCCCTTCGAGTTTTAGACTTTTGCGCCGCTCACAAGTGGCTAAACTATATGAGGACATAGAACGCAACGTGGCAGACGCGGGAGTATACCAGCACTTAAATCACATTGCTACCGGACGGTTGTTTTTTCCACAAGAAAAGTTTGGGGTCGAGGCTTCGAGCTTCGAGGCCCGTCGCCCGTTACCCGTTACCCGTCGCCCATTACCCGTTACCCGTCGCCCGTGAACTTTACCCTTTACCTAGCACCTTTATTACTTCTGACACACCCCACAAAATACGGTGCTACGTTGCCCTAGGCGTATTTCTGTCAGTGGTGCATCACAATTTACACACGGTTGGCCTTTTCGACCATACACTAATAGCTGCTGCGCAAAGTAACCGGGTTTACCGTCACTTTGAGCAAAGTCTTTTAAGGTTGTGCCACCTTGAGTAATCGCTGCCGCTAGCGTGTCTTTAATAATGGGGATTAGCGCTTGGTAGCGTTTAAGGCTTACCTTTCCGGCTTCTTTACGAGGGTCAATGCCTGCTTTAAATAACGACTCGTTAGCGTAAATATTACCTACTCCTACCACCACCGCGTTATTCATAATAAACTGCTTAACGGGTACTTTTTTATTACGCGACTGCTCATAAACGCGTTTGGCAAAAAAATCATCAGTGAGTGGTTCTGGGCCTAATTTAGCAAGTAACTTATGTTCATCCCCCGGCGCTTGCCATAAACAACAACCAAAACGACGTGGATCATTTAAACGCAGCGCTTTATTATTGGCCAAAATAAACTCAACATGGTCGTGCTTTTTAAGTGGCTCGGCTTTATTTACCACCCGCAAATTCCCCGACATTCCTAAATGCAATATAGCCGACCCTAGTTCGCACTCTAACAGTAAATATTTTGCACGGCGCTGGATACTCTTGACCACCAGCCCCTCAAGTTGATAAACCTCATCGGGCACCGGCCAGCGCATACTGCCATTATGAATATTTACCTTAGTAACCACTTGATTTAACACATGAGGGGTAATACCCATGCGGCTAACTTCTACCTCTGGTAATTCAGGCATTTTAAAACGCTCACTTATAAAAATTAAAACTAGGAAATAACTGCTTAGCGGTCACTAAATCAAGCATCAGTAAGCGTTGGCTGGTTTTATCAAGTAAATAATATTGGCCATTTGCTTTGTATAATAAGTATACCCACGGCAGAGGCTCACCGGCGAGTTCAAACGCAGCGGCCGACAACGGCTTATTTAAATCAATAGCGTCGGGTGTGGTCATTAACGCGGTATTTTGCCATAAATAAACCAATTCGCTAAGTTGTTGCTCAGTGCCCTGCCAATAAAGCGGCTGCTCTGTTTGCAAAGCAACCGTACGCCAACTGGTGCCAATACGCTCAATTTTTTGATCGCTAAATGTTAGCGTTAACACAAAACTTTGCACCGGCAGTAACGGCTGTAATTGTGCCTGCGTTTCGTCGTTACCTATTTTTTTATGCAGCCCATTTAAAAAGAAGATCATGATCAACATAGAAAAAATAATCACGTTGTTCCAACCTTTACGGCTTAATCGCATATGCAGTTCCTACTGTGTATAAGGTTTTCAAGTTTAGCTAAAACTTAATTGCACTGTCTATATGTTAAAACCCAGAGACTTTGTTAGAATATCAGCAAATTTTAAGGAGTTTAGTCAATGTCAATGTATGTAGTGGGCCATAAAATCCCAGATTCAGATTCAATATGTGGTGCAATTGCACTGGCTTATTTAAAAAATGAAATTGGTGAGCCAGCCATTCCCACCCGCCTTGGTGAAGTGTCACCAGAAACACAGTTTATTTTAGATAAGTTTGGTTTCCAAGCACCTGAGCTAAAACTAAGCTACGCAGGTGAAGACGTTTATATTGTCGATCACACTGAAAAAACGCAAGCCCCCGATGATATAGACCAAGCGCGCGTAGTGGGCGTGGTTGATCATCATAAACTAGGGGATTTAACCTCATCGACACCGCTTGAGTGTTGGATCCGCCCTGTTGGGTGTTCTAACACCATTATTAAAATGATGTATGACTTCTACAACGTAGAAATCCCTAAAGATATTGCCGGCATTATGCTATGCGCTATTTTAAGTGACACGGTTATTTTTAAATCGCCAACTTGCACCACAGCCGACATTAAATGTGTTGAAGCCCTTGCAGAAATTGCCGACATTGAAGACTTTAAAGAACTTGGCATGGACATGTTCCGCGTTAAATCAGCCGTTGAAGACACCCCCGTGCGTGACTTAGTCATGCGTGACTTTAAAGACTTTAACATGAACGGCAACCTCGTCGGTATTGGCCAATTAGAAGTGATTGACCTTGCTGTATTTGACGATATAAAAGCCGACCTTGAAGCCGACATTGCTAAACTTAAGCAAGAAGGTAATCGCCACTCAGTATTTTTACTCCTGACCGACATTATGCAAGAAGGCTCGCAAATGCTCATTGCCTCAGACGATGCCAGCCTCGTTGAACAAGCATACGGTGTAAAACCAGAAAACGGTAAAGTATGGCTAGACGGCGTATTAAGCCGTAAAAAGCAAGTAGTACCGCCACTGCAAGACGCTTTTAAGATCTAGGTTCGAGGTTCGAGGTTCGAGGTTCGAGGAATTTAAAAACCTTGCGGTTACATTGCAAGGTTTTTTTATACCGGTAGCAGCGGGTTTACCCCGCGTCAGTATTAGGGTTTAGGCTCTAGGCCCATTGCCCGCCGCTCGTTGCCCGTCGCTCGTTGCCCATTGCCCGCCGCTCGTTGCCCATTGCCCGTCGCCCGTCGCCCGTCGGCGCGAAATTCAACCAAATCTGCGCGGCATAAAGCTCGCCTACGTTTAACCTAAACACTGTGCTTGGCTGAATCCCTACCTAATACCTAAAACCTGCTCTTTAACCTTTAATCCGTAGTGGTTTCTAAAATCCAGCCACAATTTTAAAATCGTTGTATCTAATCTCAGACCAGCCGTTCACTAATTCTAGCCCTTGGTATTACAACCGCATAAGATCCCAAATATCACGATATCTAGCATAGTGATATAGCCAATATGTTTCTTACATCACGTATATCTCATTTGTAATAATATAGATTAAAACAAAAAACAGAAGCTTACTTCTTTTTATTTTGTTGAACAAACATAAAAACAGAACTACACTTCCCTTTTAATCATAAAAACTGTAATTTTCGGAAACATACTTCCCGAGGTAGCTATGAGTGTAATATTCCAATTGTTTCACAGTGGTCAGTGGCATGATGCTGCGCAATTAACATTTACAGGTGATGAAATGAGCGCTAAAGCAAGGCTCACTTATTTTACGGACTATCTATTTTCTGTAGCAGATAATAACTGTATTGATAACAGAGCATGTTCTGTCAATGCACCATTGAAAGCAGATCCTGAAATGGTAACACGATTGTTTAAGTGGGGTGACGGTTTTGAAAGTGGAGGCAAGGTAAACTTTTTGCAAGTAGCCGATCAACTCTCATCTATGTGTGACCCAAATGAATTAATCACCTATCTACAAAAAATAGCCAAAAGGCTCAAAAATCTACCAACATTACTTTTAGATGCAGGTTGCCCGGAACGCATTGTTTATTTTCCTGCTATCGGGTTTGAGTTTTTAGAGAGTAAGTTTGTACAAATGGGAGTGATGGATGAGTAAATACGATGGGTTAGAAAGGTTGGCGTTTTTAGCACAAATAGAGCACGACATTTTAAATAATGAGATAGAAATAGGTGATGCAGTGCGATTGGTTCGTACTAAGCTTTATAAAATGTCGCAAACACGATTTGCTAATTATGTAAAAGTATCAGATAGAACATTACGTGATATTGAAAAAAACAACACAGACCCTCGCTTATCGATTTTAAAAAAAGTGCTAGAGCCGTGTGGGTTTGTTTTAACATTAAAAGTGATAACTAGAGTTGTTTCTTAAACTAACGGAGTTTTAAGTGCTAAGCCCGAGGTGCAAAGTTGTATTGTTAGGTGTTTGGGTTTAAGCCCGCGACCCGTTGCCCGCCGCCGTGAACTTTAAACCAAACTTACGCGGCATAAAGCCTCGCCTACGTTCAACCTAAACACTATGATTGACTTAATCCCTGCCTAAAACCTAATTCCTGCTCTTTAACCTTTAACCTTTAACCTTTACCCAGACGCGGGGTAAACCCGCTGCTACACAATTCCGGAGTTTTTCAAGCCTAACCCGTTTCTCACAGCCCGTCGCCAAAACATAAAATGCGCGGCATAAATCCCCGCCTACCAACCCCCCCCATGTTAACCTACAAGGCGGGAGTTTACCTCGCGCAATTTCGCTATGGTAACCCGCTAAAATTCCAAACTATTAATTACCTGCTATATTTACCTATAAAATAAAGGCGTTAGGCTCTAAGTACTAGGCTCGGGCTTCGAGCTTCTAGCCGTAACCTGTGGCCCGTAACCCGCAGCCAAAACATAAGGACATAACATGCAAATACTTCACCACGGAGCAGTCAATGGCGTAACAGGTTCATGCCACCAGCTGGTAGTAAACAACCACACCTCATACCTTATTGATTGCGGGCTGTTTCAGGGAGAAGATTCTGTTGATGATCTTACTATTGAATTTAATATAAACACTGTTCGCGCGTTGATCGTCACCCATTGCCATATTGATCATGTTGGCCGAATCCCCTACTTATTAATGGCTGGCTTTAAAGGGCCCATATTTACCTCTATTGCATCCGCCAGCTTACTGCCACTAGTAATTGAAGATGCGTTAAAAGTAGGCGTAACGCGCGATCAAAAAATAATAGCTACCTGCTTAAGGCTACTCAAACAGCAAGTTGTTGCTGTTGATTTTAAAGCCTGGCTTGAGCTGCCCTGCAAAGGCGAGCATACCGCTAAAGCACGGTTACAGCGTGCGGGGCATATTTTAGGTTCAGCCTATGTTGAAATAGACATAAACACACCGTCCCGTAGCATTAAAAATAGTCATAGAGTGGTATTTTCTGGTGATTTAGGCGCGCCCTACACACCTTTACTACCCGCCCCTAAAGCGCCTTACAAAGCCGATACCTTAGTAATTGAGTCAACCTATGGTGATAAAAACCATCAAGGTCGCAAACAACGCACGCAAACACTAAAAAGTGTGATAGAACGCGCGGTAGCCGACAACGGCATCGTACTTGTGCCTGCATTTAGTATTGGCCGCACCCAAGAGCTGTTATACGAACTTGAGCAGCTTATTCATGCCTCTGCTAAAAATTCGCCTTGGCGCACAATACAAGTCATACTCGACTCCCCCATGGCCGCTAACTTTACTGAGCAGTATAAAAAGTTTAAATATTTATGGGATAAAGAAGCAAAACAAAAAGTAGCCAAAGGACGCCACCCGCTCAACTTTGAAAACCTTACCACGGTAAACACTCACAGTGAGCACTTAGCGCTTATAAATTACTTAGCCACACGGCAAACTCCCGCCATTATTTTAGCCGCAAGCGGCATGTGCACCGGCGGGCGTATCGTTAATTACTTAGAGCGCTTTTTAAATGACAAAACCACCGACATCCTCTTTGTAGGCTACCAAGGTCGCGGCACCCTAGGCCGTGACATACAAAAATATGGCCCGCGCAACGGCTATGTATTTATAAACAATACACGTATAAATATAAACGCCCAAATACACACCATAAGCGGCTACAGCGCCCACGCCGATCAAGCAGGTTTAATTAAATTTGTAACCGGCATGCGCAAAAAGCCCAGCCATATAAAAATAGTTCACGGCGATGATGATGCTAAAAATGCACTCGCAGCAAAATACAGGGCAATATTGGGGGATGAGGTGACGGTAGAAATTGGAAAGGGATAGGTTCGGGGTTCGGGGTTCGGGGTTCGGGGTTCGGGGTTCGGGGTTCGGGGTTCGGGGTTCGGGGTTCGGGGTTCGGGGTTCGGGGTTCGGGGTTCGGGGTTCGGGGAATTTAAAAATCTTGCGGTTAACATTGCAAGATTTTTTTATATCTGTAGCAGCGGGTTTACCCCGCGTCGGTTTTAGGTATTAGGTTTTAGGCTCTAGGCCCGTAACCCGCCGCTCGGTGCCCATTAACCGTCGCCGTCGCCCAAAAATAAAATGCGCAGCATAAAGTACAGTATAAAATAGCAACACTTAAGTTGCTAAAAATAATAATAGCAACTAATATGTTTCTATAAACTTTAAAAGCAACTTATTAGTCTCCTTAAATGAACCTTCTACAGCAAATAAAAAACCGTCGTCTTGCTCTAAAAATAAAACAAAATGAAATGCCCATGCGCATTGGCATTTCTAGGCAACAATATCAGCGACTTGAAGCAAAAGGCAATCCTAGGTTAAATACGCTAACATTAGTAGCTCAAGGGCTTAATAGTGAAATAATGTTAATACCAAAAGAAAAAATGAGTGTGGTATTAGCAGCCCTCAAAAACAGTGATGGCAACAAACCAACAGAACACCAAAAGCCTAATCAAAGCCTACAAAAAATAACTGTATCTGAAGATCCATGGAAAGGATTACTAGAGGATGAAGATGAACATGGAAATTAATGTTTTAAAGTTAACACTGCATGGCCATGTAGTAGGCTTTCTTGCTGGGGGTAAAAATGGCTTAAACATATTCCACTTCGATGAAGGCTTTCGTTTAAATAAAACGAGGCCAACATTTAGCTTAACTACACATCCAAACTTCCCTCGAGCTGAAAAAATGATGTCAGAACCTTGGGTAACAAACCAACGCGTTCACCCTATACTGTCAAACCTACTACCGGAAGGTTCATTACGCGAGCTTATAGCTCAAGGGCTTAAAACGCATGTAGATAATGAGTTTCACATCCTTTCGTACCTCGGGATGGACTTACCGGGTGCTTTAGTTGCTGAACCAATGAAGCCTGAAGACGTTCCAATTAGCCTATTCAATAGTCATGGCCAAGTAACTGCGGTGAATTTTGAAAAATTAAATCAAGAAAATAAATTTTCTTTGGCTGGTGTCCAAATGAAATTTTCTATGAAAGAAAAAGACGGCCGATATAATTTATCACGTGATAATGTGTTAGGTGATTGGATTATAAAAACCCCCTCAACTAAACATAAAAACGTGCCAACTAATGAGTTTACATCAATGACTTTAGCGTCAATGATAGGTGTGGATATTCCGGATATAAAACTAGTTAATATTGAACAATTAGATAATTTACCTCAAATTAATTTACCTGATGAAAAACTAGCGCTTGCGATAAAGCGATTCGATAGGCAAAGCAATCAACGAATTCACATGGAAGATTTTGCACAAGTACTCGTTAAGTACCCACACGATAAATACAATTCTGGAAACTATGAGCAAATAGCAAGAATCTTATATCAGTTTTCAGGCGATGGACTCGCTGATGTGCAACAGCTCGCGCGACGTTTACTTGCTAATATTCTGCTAGCTAATGGAGACGCTCACCTAAAAAATTGGAGTTTATTATATTCAGACCAAACAACGCCAAGGCTCTCACCTGCCTATGATATAGTTACAACCAGCGTTTACATTACGAATGAGCAACATTTTGCACTCAACCTCGCAAAAACAAAAGCATGGTACGATATTTCTTATAAACATTTTGAATACTGGTCTAAAAAAGCTGACATTCCTTGGCGAGCTATAAAACCTCATTTAGATGATGTAATTAATAAAGCGCGTAAACAATGGCCAGATGCGATTAAGAATTTGCCAATGAGTGAAGCGCATAAACAACAACTTAAAACTCATTGGCAACGGCTTCATGAAGATTTTAGGTTCTAGGTACGAGGTTAAGTGTTTAGCCCTAGGCTCGTAACCCGAAGCCCACCGCTCGTAGCTCGCCCCCCGATGCCCGTTGCCCACCGCTCGTCGCTCGCAGCCCGCAACCCGCAGCCCTTTAAATCCTGTACAAGTAGGTATATTCACGTATCATTTTAAAGCCAGTAAATAAAAGGATACCTCTTGTTTAATCTTCCTCCCACTACTATTGCACTTATCATTGTTTGTAGCGGCTGTATTATTGGGCCGCTTGGCATGGCAGGCGTTAACATTGCCATTCCAAACCTTGCAGAAGATTTACACGCAAGCGCAAAAATGATCGCGTGGATGCCTACCTTGTATTTACTCAGCAGCGTTATTTTTATGCTGCCGTGCGGTAAAATAGCTGACAACTATGGCCGTAAACGCGTGTATGTGTTTGGTTTAGGTTTAAATGCATTGGCCTCGCTAATGTGTGCGTTAGCTACCTCTATTGAATGGGTGCTTTTTTGGCGCTTTATTCAAGGGGCGGCAGGCGCCATGATTTTTGGCATAGGCGTGGCCATTATTACCTCTGTTACACCTGATAATAAGCGCGCAATGGCACTGGGCACTTCTGCGGCGTGTGTGTACATAGGGCTCAGTGCAGCGCCTGCGGTGGGTGGCTGGCTCACTGAACTATGGGGATGGCGTGCGGTGTTTTACTCACAAATCCCCTTGGTGCTTATGCTCCTCATTGCCATTAAACTGTTTTTACATGGGGAGTGGAAAAACGATAAAAAACTGCCATTTGACTGGTGGGGCACGGGTATTTTCTCGCTTTTTGCACTGTGCTTAGTATTAGGGCTAAGTAATTTACCCAATATAGCAGGCTGGCTGTTAACTGCACTTTCAATCATTTGTTTAATACTATTTATTGTTCACCAAAGTCGCAGCAGGCGCCCTTTAATTAGAGTGCAAATGTTTTTAGAAAGTCGAGTATTTAGCCTGTCTTTGTCTACATCATTTTTAATGTATGCGAGTAACTTTTCACTGGCTTTTTTGTTAAGTTTATACCTGCAATATATAAAAGGATTAAGCCCCGCACATGCAGGGCAAATAGTATTACTGCAAGCGGTTTCAATGGCCATTATGGCGCCCTTAGCAGGTAAATTTGCTGATAAAATACAACCGCGCTTACTTGCCACACTAGGCTGTATAATTGTTCTGGTTGGCTTTTTTCTGTTATCGCAGCTGTCGGTTAGTTCAAGCACCGCTTACATTAGCGGCTCACTGCTATTGGTAGGGATTGGGTTTGGCTTATTTTCAACCCCTAACAACAATGCCATTATGGGCGCGGTAGATAAAAGCGAGCTAGGCGTCGCGTCTTCTTCATTAAACTTATCACGCACTATTGGTAATTTATTTGGCATGAGCTTAATCAACTTAATTGTGCATTATTACCTTGGCGACAGCACCTTCTCGGCGCAAAATAGCCACGCATTAATGAACACCATTTCATTGGCGTTTAAAATGTCATTAGGGTTTGTCATACTGGCAAGTTGCATTTCCGCCCTGCGTGGGAGGGCTTAAAAGGCTGCTAGGTTCAAGGTTCGAGGTTCGAGGTTCGAGGTTCGAGGTTCGAGGAATTTAAAAATCTTACGGTCGGTTAACATCGCAAGGTTTTTTTATACCTGTAGCAGCGGGTTCACCCCGCGTCGGTTTTAGGTTTTAGGTTGCCCATTCAGTGAAGCGGAAATTGCAACATCGATACCACCATCACCAATGCGAGGGTGTAACTAATTTACCTGTTTCGTCCTAAAAGCTTTTCTAACTTTCGCTCCGCTACTTTATCATCTAATGATAGAGACTTATATTCATCAATAAGCTTTGTTAAGCCTGAGTTTTTTTCACCACGAAAATATTCAATATTACGCTCTATTTTCTTTAAGATTTTGCTTAAGCTAATATCATCCACCAATGAAACATCTCCTTTGTCAGCAAATAGGTTTTTCTCTTGCGGGAAGTTCACAAAGTAGCGTAATCCACGTTTACCTTCGCCTGACGGATATAGTAAGCCATTATCAATCAATGATTTTAAATCTCTTGTAGCGGTTGCCGGTGGCGCACCAGTAATAGCTCGATATTTTTCATTAGTTAAACCATCACGTACAAAGCCGTCAGCGCCTACAGTGAAGATTTTTTTCATCACCTTCTCTTGTCGTTGGTTGAGTTTGACCTCCCCATATTCAGCCCAAAACTTTGATTTTTGCAATACAAATTCAACGGACTCAAGTGACTTATCTTGCGAAGTTCTGACTAGCTCAACAAACCATGCTATCCACTCATTAATTTGTAAGCTGGTATTGGTATTTCTAAGATGCTGATAATAATCCATTCGATTAGTATTAATCATGCTCGACATACTAAAAAGCGGCGGTCTCGAAAAGTCTTGAAATAATGCATGCTCGGCTATGGCTCTACCAACACGGCCATTACCATCTTGAAATGGATGAATAGCGACAAACCATAAATGAGCAACGGCTGCTTTTATAGGGCCTGAACAATTGGCGCTGTTATACCATTGTATGAAAGCACCCATTTCATGTTCAACCTCAGTGCGATTATTACCGGGTGCTTTGTAGATGATTTCACTGTCGCCGTATAAGTCTTCTCTTATTACATCAATGGGCGAGTCTCGATAATCGCCTTTTGTAATAGGGTTTACATAATAATCTTCACTACCGTGTAATAGCAGCGTGTGCCAATGACAAAGTAAGGTTTTAGACATAGCACTTTTAATGCTTTTGCGCACATCAACAAGCATCGCCGCAATGCCTTTTTCTTTAGGGAAGTAACCGCCACGCTCTGGTTCTTTTAACCCTAGAAAACGAGCAACCGATGAGCGCACCTCTTCACGGTTAAGTTTTTCACCTTCAATGGCACTGGTGCTTAATGCTTCTTCCACTAGTAAGTGAACAAATGCATCATTATGGTCATTTAACGGTATTTGCGATAATGCCCCTTCAATGCTGTAAGCTTTTTTCGAATACTCGCTGACACTTGCCTCAAAGCGTGTCACATCATATTCAAATTGAGGCCAATTTTTTTGTTGCCAATGATACATGTGATTTAAACCTTTGTTCGTTATAAATCACTTTATATCGAATTGTGATTTAAAAGTCTATGCTTTATGAATCATATGGAGAGAAATTTTGATTTATATATTAAGCGACAACTAACTTGGTCACGCTTAGAACGCTTATACAATAACGTTTTTATAGCAGCGGCTATATGCCCAGCTTGAGTTTGTGATACAGCAAAATCTGTTGATTCCACCATCACTCTTCTAGGTTCAAGGTTCAAGGTTCAAGGTTCAAGGTTCAAGGCATCAGAAAAACATAAAAACACCGCGTTTAATGCAAGTACAGTGTTTTTTTATACGTGTAGCAGCGGGTTTACCCCGCGTCGATATTAGAATTTAGGTTCGAGGTGCTAAGCTCTAGGCTCGTAACTCGCTGCTCAATGCCCGTCGCTCTTTAACCTTTAACCTTTGTATTTAATCACTACCAAATAAATCACGCGTATAAACTTTATCAGCAATATCACTTAGCTCGTCAACCATACGGTTAGACAAAACAACATCCGAAAGCTGCTTAAATTCATTTAAATCTTTAATCACCCGTGAATGGTAAAACTCACTTTCTTCAAGCACGGGCTCATACACAACCACTTCAATGCCCTTTGCTTTAATGCGCTTCATTATACCTTGAATGCTCGATGCTCTAAAATTGTCAGAGCCGGTTTTCATAACTAAACGGTAAACACCTACAACGTTAGGGTTTCGTTTAATGATTGATTCTGCAATAAAGTCTTTACGAGTGCGGTTCGCATCAACAATGGCACCTATAATGTTATTAGGCACATCTTTGTAATTAGCTAATAGCTGTTTGGTATCTTTAGGTAAGCAGTAACCGCCATAACCAAACGACGGGTTGTTATAATGGCTGCCTATCCGTGGGTCTAAACCAACACCTTGAATAATTTGCTTACTACTTAACCCATGCGCCTCAGCGTAACTATCAAGCTCATTAAAATAGGCTACTCGCATTGCAAGGTAAGTATTTGAGAAAAGCTTTATCGCCTCTGCTTCAGTTGAATCGGTAAATAACACTTCAACATCTTGCTTAACGGCACCTTGCTTAAGTAAATTTGCAAATACAGCAGCACGCTCGCTTTGTTCTCCCACCACAATACGCGAAGGGTATAAGTTATCGTAAAGTGCTTTACCTTCACGTAAAAACTCAGGTGAAAATAGTAAATTTTCAGTATTAAACGTTTGCTTAATCGACTGAGTAAACCCAACCGGTACCGTTGATTTAATCACCATTGTAGCATTGGGGTTTATACTCATTACATCACCAATAACCGACTCAACACTATTAGTATTAAAATAATTAGTGTCAGGGTCGTAATCGGTAGGGGTGGCAATAATTACAAAATCAGCCCCCAACAAAGCCCGTTTTTTATCAGTAGTGGCTGTAAAATTTAACGCTTTATTTTGTAAAAAATCACTAATTTCAACATCCACAATAGGTGACTGCTTATTATTCAAAAGCGCTATTTTATGCTCGTCAATATCAAGCGCCACAACCTCATTATGTTGCGCAAGCAGCATTGCATTAGAGAGACCCACATAGCCTGTGCCGACTATCGCAATTTTCATTTTGAATCCTTTAGTGTATCTAAAAGGCTGGCAATTATTCGTTGGCTTGACAAGCCGTCACCGTAGGGGTTGTGTGCTCGGCTCATTTTTTTATAAAGCGATTCATTTTCAATTAGTTCACTCACTGACTCAACTATTTTGGCTACATCTGTGCCAACTAATTTGACCGTTCCTGCCTCAACAGCCTCTGGCCTTTCGGTCGTATCACGCATCACTAAAACGGGTTTGCCTAAACTCGGCGCCTCTTCTTGCACTCCCCCCGAATCGGTTAAAATTAGGTATGAACAATCCATTAAAAACACAAACGGTAAATAATCTTGAGGCTCAATAAGCATTACATTTGGTTTATCGGCAAGTAACCTGTTTACTGGCTCCTGTACATTTGGGTTTAAATGCACTGGGTAAACAAAATTAAAATCTGGATATTTAACTGCCAATTGCGAAATAGACTCACAAATTCGCTCAAACCCACCGCCAAAGCTCTCGCGTCGATGCCCAGTTATTAGAACGTATGGCTTATCAATAATACCAGCAAATTTTTCTGTCATTATTTTTTGTGTGCTTTGCATTGGAAGTACAGTGTTTTTAACCTGCAGCAGGGCATCTATAACGGTATTACCTGTAATAACAATGTTTGAGCTTGTTACATGTTCGCGTAATAAATTATTGGCAGAGGCTTGAGTAGGTGAAAAATGTTTAGCAGTAATCACGCTAGTTAAAGTACGGTTTGCTTCTTCTGGCCAAGGGCTATATAAATCCCCTGTTCTTAAACCGGCTTCAACATGCCCTACTTTTATTTGCTTATAAAATGCGGCCATTGATGCGGCAAACGTAGTTGTGGTGTCGCCATGTACCAATACCCAGTCTGGCTTAAACTCATCTAACACATCACGTAAACCTAGTAATATTTTACTGGTAATATCGTATAAATCTTGCCCTGGCTTCATTATATTTAAGTCATATTCAGGCACAATTTTAAAAAGTTCGAGTACTTGATCTAACATTTCTCTGTGTTGCGCCGTTACGCAAACCCGTGATTCAATGGCCGGTTCTTGCGCTAATGCTAACACTAATGGCGCCATTTTAATCGCTTCTGGGCGAGTACCAAATACGGTTAAAACTTTCATATCATTCCTAACTAATAAAAGCCCAACAAATAAAATTGGTGGGCTTTTTCTTTTATATAATTTTAAAAAATACCACGGCTATCAACAATTACTTTTTTAGCAATCTGCTCAGGAGCAATACTTTTAAATTCTTTATGGTCAACTAATACAGCAAGCGTATTACAACGCGCTAAAGCCTCTTGTATAGTTACCAACTCTACGCCTAAGTCGCTTAATGCTTTTGGCAAAGTGTTAATATTAGGCTCTACAACCAATACTTCAGCCTCACTTTTTTGTGCTAACATTTTAGTTATATCAAGTGCAGGGCTTTCCCTTAAATCGTCTATATCAGCTTTAAATGCAATTCCCATACAGGCAATTACTGGCTTTTTAAATTGCTCTGCAGCGTCGAGTATTTGTTGTAATACATAATGTGGTTTACTGTCGTTCACCTCCCGTGCTTGGCGAATTAATTTAGCTGTATCAGGCGCAGAACTCACAATAAACCAAGGGTCTACCGCAATACAATGGCCACCAACGCCTGGGCCCGGGTTTAAAATATTTACCCTAGGGTGGCGGTTCGCTAATTTAATTAACTCCCACACATTAATATTGAGCTTATCGCAGATCATCGAAAGCTCATTAGCAAACGCAATATTTACATCTCTAAATGAGTTTTCAGTTAATTTAGCCATTTCAGCCGTACGCGCATTGGTAAGTAAGCATTCACCTTTAACAAAGGTTTTATATAAAGCCACTGCTTTTTTAGAACACGCCTGCGACATACCACCAATAACACGGTCGTTTTCAACCAGCTCTCGCAGCACATGGCCCGGTAATACACGCTCAGGACAGTGCGCTATATTTATATCGGCATCAATACCATGGGTTTGTGGAAAGGTTAAATCGGGCCGTGCTTCTGCTAACCAATTTGCAAGCTCTTCGGTAGCCCCCACAGGAGAGGTTGATTCTAAAATAACCAAGTTACCCTTTTCAAGTACAGGGGCAATTGCTTTGGCAGCCGATTCAATATAGCTCAAATCTGCTTCATAATTTTCTTTAAAAGGCGTTGGCACCGCCACCATAAACGCATCGGCTTTTTCAGCTTTTGTGGTTGCTCGCAAATTACCTGCTTGTACCGCACTGCGTACAACCATATCAAGGTCGGGCTCAACTATGTGTACATTACCAGCATTAATGGTATCAACAGCATGCTGATTTACATCAACGCCTATTACACTCATGCCACGAGACGCAATCACAGCGGCTGTAGGTAAACCAATATAACCTAAACCAATTACTGATACTTTTTTAAACATTAAAACCTCAATTTAAAAATTATGTTTGTAACTTACCTTGTAAATATAATAAGTTAACGGAAATTTCGCACATGAAGGCTGCCAAACATAACCCCCATTAAAATGCCTATGGTGCCTGATGACCAAATATGACCACTAAGCTGCGATAGCAATAACAATATAAAACTTGATAAAAAAACAAATGGAGCAAAAAAATTACGGTTTTGTATAGTTTGCTTATGCGCCTTAATAAGCACATAAATATAAAAGCTAAATACTATTAACAAACTAAATAAACCAAAAGAAATAAATATATCAACACTATCCACCTCTGTTATGCCTGCTTTGTCAGTGTGATAAGAAAGCGCTATACCATGGCCAAACACTTGTTCAATAAGCCCACTATTAGCAAACACTAAACTAAGTGAATCTTTTACATAAATATTTCTGCCAGACAAAAGCGTAGTGAGAACATCCGTTTGGTTATATGCGTGCATCATGCGTTCATACAAGCCAAGCGTGTGCAAAATCTCAGCCACTAAAATAACACCCGCTACAAAAATAATTAGCAAAGGAGTAAACATTTGAAGTTTTAACAAGGTTACTTTGTAAAGGCGCCCTCTTTCATTGACAATTGGAATCAAAAAAATCACCAATACAGCAGCAAGAATAGCTGTTTTAGTTGTAATAGTTACGGCACAAAAGAGTGTAAACAACGAAAGTAAAATATATTCTTTTTTTGTTCTTTTATTCCAAAAAATATGCAGCATGTAGGCATATGCAACCACAAAAACCCCACCGACTTCATTACCAGCCATAATAAAACCGGTTGAGCCTATACCTGCATCATCACCTGTTACATAAGTACTTTTACCAAAACCTAATGCACCAAAAATAAAATTAATACTTAGGATAAAAAAACCATACTTTAAAATAGTATGCGCACTAGTAAGGGCTAATTCCGGAGTATGTTTTGACCACTCTCTATAAAGAAAAAATATACAAATAGGGGTTAGTATTTTAATAGCTGAAGAAAAATCGAAAATAAAATATTCTAATTTCCCATGCTCATAAAACTTAAAAAATGGACCAATAAATATTATTATTACTAACAGTAGCAACCGACAAAATAAAACGGCATTAAAGCTAGCAATTAAAAATAGAATTAAAACAAATAAAGGTATTTTATAAATGAAAGATGCCTTTATATCTAATCCTAAATAAATAATCGAAAAGCCAGATAACATATCCGTTAATAAATACAAAGCCATCATTAATATGGCTAACTGAGACCAAAAGTAACGATAGCTACCTAATACAAAGCTGTATTTCATTGTTATAAATGACCGTAAAGCTGCTCTCGCTTTTTATTTATTCCTAAAAACAATGAAATAACACACGCAAAAAAAGTACTAAAAACAAAACCAACTATGCATAATAAAGCCCTACTCGGTGCCGATTTACTTTCAGGTAAAACTACTTCTGCAACTGTTTCAAACATTGATTCTTCGGTTGCTTGTGTCAATAAATTTGTTTTTGTTTGCTCTGCAATAATGCCATAAAAAACATCCTTTATTTCAGATAAATATATCTCACCCACTTTATCTGATAACAACTCAATATAGCGCTTACTTTCAGCTAATTTTTTTTGTTTCCAAAAATTATTAGTGTCTTTTACTAAAAGTGTTAACCACTCAGTTGCCATGTGGGGTGAATAATAGGTCAATGATATCTTTACCATATTTTTCTTAGGATCGTGCACAATATGAATGCGTTCTTTAAGGCGCTCATAAACTTCCCAAGGAGTAGGTTCAATACTTTTATTAGCAGGTACATCCCGTGTCCAATTCCCGCTTGCAGGGTCGTAAATATCAGTATTATAAACAAGCTCATTTTTGTCTTCATTCCAACCTGAAGCAGCAAACAACGGTGCAACCAAATCATGACGAGCAATAAAGTCTTGTAAAAATGCACGAGAATGCAATAGTTCAAGTGCAACTTCCGTTTTACTTTCAGAGCCTGGTACGTCTACACCTGCTAAGCTTGCCAAACCACCAAATTGCCCAGCCAATTTTGATAACCCTCCCGAGGCATCGTCGCTTTTAGGCATATACATGCCCTCTGCGGTATATTCATCAGGCATATTTAATGTATAAAACACGGTAACAGCCGAAAAGACAAAAACAAATAAAACAATAAAAATTTTATAGTTCCACAGTATCTCAAACAAATGAGAAAGTTTGATCTCATCAGCAGTGTAGGAAGAAGATTCATTAGTCATTAATATTACATCCGTATATAGTTTGCTCAGCCAATCAATAATTAAAGAGCCCACAAAAACATTAAATAAAATTTCAGTAGTATTTAGCGCATGGCATTATAGTAAGTTTATGTTTATATTGCGAACATACTGAGTAAAAACGAAAACCTATAATTTTTTCGTTAAGTAAAAATATATATATTTTAATAAGTTACTTTGGCGAAATAAACGAGATGGCTGAGATAACAATCGATACAACCACTCTAAATTTACTGCTCTAAATGCTTTTGGCGCGCGTTTAACATTTCCCGTAAAAACATCATAGGTTCCCCCCACTCCCATAAAGAAGGTGTGAGGGGCTTGTTTCATACATTCAAAAATAAACAACTCCTGACGAGGAGAGCCTAAAGCTACGCTCACTATTTTTGCACCCGAGCCAACAATCTCATCAATCACTAATTGTTGTTGCTCTTTAGTAAAGTAACCATTTTTAAAGCCAACTACATTAACGCCTAACGCACTTAGCTTCTCATGTGTTTGCACTACAGTATCTTGTGTAGCACCTAATAAATATACTGGTATTTTTTTCTCTACAGAGCGCGCCATTAAGTGCTCCCAAAGTTCACACCCTGGTATTCTGGCCACTTTGCTACCTAAACGTTTAGACATAACATAAGAGACCCCAAATCCATCGGGGTAACACAGTGTTGCATTTTGCAAAATAGCCATCAGATTAGGGTCATTCTTTGCCGCTATTATTTTTTCGGGGTTAACGGCAATAGCCATACCAGCAATAACACCACCTGAATTTAAAATAGAGGTGCCAATTAATTCGTTAATTGATGGGCACGCAACTATATTAACACCGCCTATATTTACTTTATTAGTCATTAATTGCGCCCAGCCGTAGCGTTTTATAAATTTTAGAAATTTCTTGAGTAATTAACGATAAACGATACTGCTGCGCCGATTTAACCGCATACTCACTCAAATAGTCATAATCATTTTGGGGCATGCTCATCACATGCTGTATGGTTTTTATAACGTCAGTACTAACGCTCGTGTCATCATTAGCAATTAAAAAACCATTAATACCACTTTTTATTTGAACGCTTGCACCGTCGGTTTCTGTTGCAAGCACAGGCGTGCCACACGCCATTGCCTCGCTCATTACCAAGCCAAACGATTCATTATATGATAAGTTAATTAGCAGTTTACTTTCGTTATAAATTGTTACCAACTGCTCAGGTGTTAAGCTTGGAAAGTGGGTAACGCTTACATTCTTATTAGCTTGTGCTCGCGCTATAAACCCCTGTTCGCCCTTACCAACAATAGCAATACGCAATTTAGAGGGAAAGTTAATTAAAACGTCTTCTAGCCTTTTTATCCCTTTATTTTTATCTAAATGGCCAACGAATATTAAATCAAACTTATTATGTTTACTCTTAGCTTGTTGCTGATAAAAAACATCACTTACCCCAGCACTTAAAACCACACTCTTAACAGGTTTAAAAAACCGTTGTTTAAGTTTTTCGCTAACAAAAATATATTTATCTACAAAACCTGTACAGGCTTTATATAAAAAGCTTGGTGGCGTATATAAATAAATATCACTACCATGAAAAGTAACCACAATTTTAACTTGCCAATTACGTAAAAGCTTATAGGCAATGGCTAGTAATATATTTGGGAAGTAAAAGTGAACATGAACAATGTCGCACTTATCACGCGCAAAAACATACATAAAAATAAAGCGAACAAAAAACAAAGGGTAACGCAACACCTTGGCAAGGCCTTTTTTGTCTTCTTGATCTAAGTAATAAAAATCAATATCGCATTCAGCCTGTTGTTTTAAACTTAAATACTGATTAAAAATAAAGCGCCCAGAATTAGGTTTATTGCTACTGGGCCCCATATTGGATAAAAACAACACTTTCATTAATTTTTGCATTACCAATCCACGTTAAGTTATTTTTATAAGCAAGCAATGTTATTACACATCACGCTCAATACGTGTTGATTGATGCTCTAAGCGTTTAATTAAATAATATTCAAGGGGCGTTTTGCCCAGTATCGTGCCTGCAACAAGTTTTGCAAATACACGTGGTGAGGTAAAACAAAACCTCAGCGCTTTAAAGTAATGTTTTATTGCATTGAGTCGGTTTCCACTTCTTAGCTCAAAATCGGCTAAACTTTCGAATTGACGCGCCAAACCTCTATACAGCGCTAAACGTTTATACTCTTCTTGGTGCTTATTAATAATCGCACGATGCCCGTTTGCTTTATTAACAGGGTTACACGAAATACCATCATCAGCTAATTGATAAGTAATTAGGGGCTCAGCAATACGAATAGCACTATATTTTTTAGATAATCGTAAAAGTAAATCGTAATCTTGCATACTAGGTAAGCTGACATCAAAGCCATTAATAGCACGTATTGCCTGGGTTGAAATAAGTAACGCAGACGTACAAATACCAAAACCTTGTTTAAGCAACGATGTATATAAATTCTTGTCATCTACACAGGTAAAATAACGTCTTAACCCTTTATATTCTTGATACATATCAGAATAACAAATATCTGCGCCACTAGAGTTTAAGGCAGACACCTGCTTATCAAGCTTTGTTTCAATCCACAGGTCATCATCATCTAAAAAGGCTATATAATCCCCTTTAGCCGCTTCTAAGCCTGTATTTCTAGCTTGGCACGCACCTTTGTTTTCACTATGACAAATATACTTAATTTGGGCATTATCATTATATTTTGACATAACGTTAGCTGTAAATTCTCGGTCATCACTGAGCGGAGGATTATCATCGACAATAATAATCTCCCATTCTTCGTATGACTGATTTTTTACACTTTCTATCGCCTTAGGTAAAGCATGTGCGCGCTTATAAGTCGGTATAATAACGGTAACTAATTTATTCATGAAAAACCTAAGTGTAATAGAATTTAAAAGCTGTTGGAGACGTATAATCAGCTAGATAGTTTATAACTAAAATAAACAGTTAATAATGTTTACGAGCCCATAGCAAGCTTCAAAAGATATTGACCATAACCTGTTTTTTTAAGTGCTTCACCTTGCTCTATCAATGATTCTTTTGTAAGCCATCCTTGCGAATAAGCAATTTCTTGTAAACACGCAATTTTAAAGCCTTGGCGCTTTTCTACGGTTTGTACAAATAATGCAGCTTCCATTAAGCTGTCATGCGTTCCTGTATCGAGCCACGCAAACCCACGCCCTAGCACCTCAACTTTTAACGTTGCCTCATCTAGATAAGCTTGGTTAATCGCAGTTATTTCTAATTCGCCACGCGCTGAAGGTTTAACTTTTTTGGCTTTTTCAATGACTGAGTTATCATAAAAATACAGCCCTGTTACCGCATAATTAGACTTAGGTTTCACCGGTTTTTCTTCTATTGAAATACCGTTAAAATGCTCATCAACTTCCACCACACCAAAACGCTCAGGATCGTTAACTTGATAAGCAAACACACACGCACCATGCTCTATTTTTGCCATTGCCTTTAATTTAGGTGAAAAATTAGCACCGTAAAAAATGTTATCGCCTAAAATTAAACACACCGAATCTTGGCCAATAAAGTCTTCACCAATAATAAAAGCCTGCGCTAACCCTTCTGGTTTTTCTTGAATTGCATAACTTAAATTAACCCCAAAATTACTCCCATCACCTAGTAAGGTTTGAAATTGCGACTGATCATGCGGTGTGGTAATTATTAAAATATCTTTAATACCCGCAAGCATAAGCACAGATAGCGGGTAATAAATCATAGGTTTATCATAAATTGGTAGTATTTGCTTAGACACACCAACAGTAATTGGGTGCAACCTAGAACCACTGCCACCGGCGAGGATAATACCCTTGGTACTGCGTAATGATGAATTTTTAGTGCTTAATTTTGAATGAGCCATAGGTTTTGTTTTTTAATTTTTAATTTTAAATGTTGAATTTTAAATGCGACTAGTTAATTTTTAATGCTAAATGTTTAATTTTGAATTCATAATTCATAATTCATAATTCATAATTTCAAAAGCCTTGTGTCGTTTTTACTATGCTTGTTACCAGTTTAGCTAATTCATTGCTCTGCTCTAACAAGCTTTGCACATATACCTCTTCACTGTTTAAATAATCTGTTTCAATTAACAAATTAATCCAGTACTGGGTTTCACGCGCCTCTTTACTAGCAATACTCATTTTAGCAATAAAATCTGCTTTACTTTGCGCAGCCTGCGCCTCGTTTACATTAGCACCAATAGACGTACCACTGCGAAGTAACTGCTTAGATAACACATACTCCTTGTGCTCTTTCACTAAATATTTGTACAGCTTAACAATACGCACGGAAAATAAAAAACTTTTATCTAACACCACATTTTGCTTAGCCATAAAAACACCCACTTTTTTTAATTTTTAATTTTTAATTTTGAATTTTGAATTAAACATTCAACATTCAACATTCACAATTAACCCTTCACCTTCTCACACCAATCTAAATTATCTAAATACCAGTTAATGGTTTTATTAATACCTGATTCAAACGTTTCTTGTGGCTGCCAATTAAGTTCATTTGCCATCTTTGATGCATCGATAGCATAGCGTCTATCGTGTCCAGGACGATCAGCTACATACGTAATGAGAGAAGAGTAGGTTGTTAGGGGCGCTCCATCTTTACACTTTACACCTCTCGCTTCACTCGGTACTAACTCATCAAGTATTTCACAAATAGTGTGTACCACTTCAAGGTTGGTTTTTTCGTTATGGCCGCCTATATTGTAGGTTTCGCCCACTTTACCCTCAGTAGCCACTTTATAAAGTGCACGGGCGTGGTCTTCTACATAAAGCCAATCGCGAATTTGATCCCCTTTGCCATAAATAGGTAACGGCTTACCTGCAAGCGCATTTAAAATAACCAGCGGTATTAACTTTTCAGGAAAATGGTAAGGCCCATAATTATTAGAGCAATTAGTAATAACCACAGGTAAACCATAAGTACGATGCCAAGCACGTACTAAATGATCGCTCGCCGCTTTACTGGCAGAATAAGGGCTACTTGGCGCATAAGCTGTTTGTTCAGTAAAGAGGGGTAAATTTTTAATGTTTAATGTTGAATTTTTAATGTTTAATTCATCACCACTCAATTCATCATTCAATTCATCATTCAAAATTAAACATTCATCATTATCAGAAGGGTGTGGCAAGTCACCATACACTTCATCAGTAGAGATATGATGAAATCTAAAGGCCTGTTTAGTGGCTTGGTCTAACTCACTCCAATACTCACGGGCGGCTTCTAATAGCGTATACGTGCCTACAATATTGGTGTGTATAAAATCACTGGGCCCGGTAATCGAACGGTCAACATGGGACTCCGCCGCTAGGTGCATTACAATGTCGGGGGTGTAGGTATTAAATACCCGTTTAAGCTCAGCGCGGTCACAAATATCAACTTGTTCAAAGGTATAGCGCTGGTTTTTATCTATGGTTGTCAACGACGCTAAGTTACCCGCATAAGTGAGTTTATCTAAGTTAATAACACTATGGGGCGTCTCGTTTATTAAAAAACGTATAACAGCACTGCCAATAAAGCCCGCCCCACCGGTAACAACAATAGTTTTCATTAAAAAGCCTTTAACCTGTTTATAGCCACTTAAGGGCAAATTAGCGCAAGATTATCGCAAAATTCAAGCGTACTTTCTAGCCTGCGCTTACTAATACTTACATTAAATAGTTAGGGTACTCTTGCTTTAACAATACCCAAAACATATTGATATAAATCGTTTTGAAATAACCTAACACCTGTAATATATAAAAGCATTGCAACCACAATGGTAAATACTATATTAAACCAAGCCGATAGATTAACAATATAAGCAAAAAACGCAGCGCTTACACAGCTTATTAAACTTAGCAAAAATAACGGAACTAACGCTTTAAGCTGCCTTAATAACGACAACTCACTTAGCTGCCCGTTATAGTAAGTATTAATAAACAAAGCAATATACGATTGAACAACAATACCTATACAAATCCCTTTAATACCATAAGGTACGCTAATAAAAAGTATGACCGTGGTAATCATTTTTTTTATTATCTCAAGCTTTAAAAATAAGTCAGTTCGCCCTTTAACCTGTAAATAATTTAAATTAATTGCATGCACAGGGTACAACACCAACCCCAACGCTAAAATCGACACATAAACCGCAGAGGGGCCCCAGGCACTGCCTAATAAAGCGGGTATAAGCACATCAGCAATTACGGCAAGCCCAAACATTAAAGGAAAAATAACTAAAGCAGCAAACCGCAAGGTTAATATATATGTATCGTCTAAGCGCTTAATATCATTTTGAATACTACTTAGCATAGGGTAAGTAACACGCTGTATTACCATAGTTAAAGTGGTCACTGGCATTTTAGTTAACTGATCAGCTTGCGTAAAATGACCCACGTCAGATGCCGTAAATTGCTTACCAATAATTAACTGATAAATATTTCTATATACAGTGTCAATTAGCCCCGCGAGTAATAATTTTGAGCCAAAGCCAAATAGTTCTCTAAAAGAGCTAAACGAAAAGCCCCGTTTAGGCTTCCATGGTTTTAAAATACTCAGTAAAACACCGCTTAGCAGTGAAAAACTTAATGTTTGCCCCACCAACGCCCATACTCCCATATTTAAATAGGCTAAATACAAGGCCAGGCAAGTACTAAAAAAAACGGCAACTAAAGAAGCAATAGCCAACGTTTTGAAGTCCATCTCAATTGACAACTTTGCGCGCTGTACAAGCGTAAATGAGTTAATAATCACCGCAAAGCCCAGCACCCTAAGTAAATTAGTTAACTCGCTTTGCTCATAAAAATCAGCAATTAAAGGGGCACTAAAAAACAAAGCACAGTAACATGTACACGCAATAGCCACATTAAACATAAACGCCGTCGTAAAATCACACTCCGTAGGCGTTTGTTTTCTAATAAGTGCAGAGCTCATACCGCTGTCAACAAATACTTGGCTTATTGCAATAAACACAGCCAACATACCAATTAAGCCAAAGGCTTCAGGGCCCAAAAACTTAGCTAATAGTAGCATTACAATTAGCTGTATAGCTTGCGTGGCTAATCGCTCTATTGCACTCCACTTTAAACCTGTTGTTGTTTTACTTTTTAGGGTTTGCATTAGTAACCTTGGCCTACCTTACTTAAAAAACACAACTCGTTAATACTTAAAACAATGACTCTAGTGTTTTGCACCACTTTGGCGCAAGTGCCGCTTCGGTAAAATGTTGCTGCATTAAATCAGCATTATTACTATTAAACGCATGCGTTAAAGCAGCCATCTCACTAAAGCGCATAGTCGCTAACATATCTGTTTTATATAATTTAAACCCCAAAGCAGTTAAATCACGGTAGCTTGAGGTACTGCCAAGTAAAAATAATGGTTTACCCATTAAAAACATGGCGTATGCAACATACAATCCTTGCTGTCGCTGCTGCGCAAACACCGTCATGCTCACGTCATTTAATAAGGCATCGTACTGGGTTTTACTCAACATAGTGGTAATAGCATTGACCTTGTTTTTAAATAAACCATTTGCATGGTTAATTACGCGCTCAATGTAGTTAGGCTCACCGGCGTAGTTAAGGGGCAAAATTATTTCTATGTTGTCATCGGCTAAATGCGCCAATTTATTAAGCGCATCAATGTGGTTGTTACTAGGTGATGCAGAGTTACCCACCAGTATTTTAACCGGCTGTTGTTCACCTACTTGTGTGCAATCGGGTTTAGTTACTTGCATACCAATAAGCGGGTAAGGTAAAACCGCTACATGTTTACGTTTAAATACTTTTTGTGCTAACTGCGCATCCCCTTGGTTTAGCGCAAACACCTGTGCAAAGCGGTTAATCACTAGCGCATGTAAAACATGCACTATACGCTGCTTAAGGGTTCTACCCGCTTTTGTATGGCGGTACAACTCTGCCCCCCAAAGCACGCAGCTACTGCGTTTAATTACTGGGTTAAACAGTAGTTTTTTCCAGGTGTGCATATCAAACAAACCATGAAACACCACATGGTCAACACTATCCAGTGCATTTAATAATTCAAATAGCTCATGGTTATTTTTATACTGAGTAAACCCCGTTACTGGCGTAGCCGATTTAACCCAAAATGCCTGTTCACAGCGTGGCTTACATTGCTGAGTAAAAAACTGCTGCATATTTATATAATGATGAGGGGTGTCATCAAATACATGAATCACTTTACTCATGGTTGCTCACTGTTGTATTTTTTTATAAATGCGGGCACTAAATTAAGTAGTTGTTTGGTGCGTGGTTTTATAAATTTAGCCGGCTGCCCTGCGTAAATACCCCACGGTGCTAAATTACGGTTAACTAAGGTCAGCGCGCCCACAGCCACACCTTCACCTAGGGTAACATTGGGCAAAATTACACTGCTAGCACCCACTATTACGTGTTTATTTAGTGTAACGGGTGCATGCTCAACAGCCGTAAATTCGCTATTGATGGTGGGGTTAGTTAAGTGCTCGCCGCTATAATCGTCGCTTGAGCTGTAAATAGCCACCCGCGATGAAATATTACAAAAATCATTTATGGTTACTTTACCTGCACCAATAATTGAGCTGTACACCGCAATATGCACATGGCTGCCTATATTAATGCCGCCCTCGCCTGCACTAATAACGCAAAAATCATCTATACGCACATTGTCACCAATGCTAATCGCCGCCGCGCCATAAAAAGAGGCCTTAGCTGAAATACGTACATTACGCCCTACATGTAAAAACCCTAAATCACGTAAGGCTTGCGCTGTATATAGTGCCATTATTCACTCCTTGGTAATGATTGTGTGCATTAAGCGTGACTATTAATTGCCGCAATAAGGTGCTGGCATATTTCATCAACCCCCTCAAGTGTTAAATCAGTAAACATAGGCAGGCATAAAACCCGCTCGCTTATACTGTTTCCTATGGGTGTATTACCATGCATACCATAGGCAGGCACTTGGCTTAAACTGGGGTAAAAATAGCGGCGGGTTTGCACCCCTACATTACTCAGTGCGGCTTGTACTTTTAACAACGTGTCTTGCGTTTTAAATACCACCGGCATATAGGCGCCATTGTTAGCCCCCTCAGCGTGCCAAGCTTGTAATTGCAGCGCTTTAACGGGCGCTAGCAACTGTGTGTAACGCTTAACTAACTGGCTGCGCCATGTGGTAATGTGGTCAATATGTTTAAATACACACAACCCCATAGCCGCGTGCATTTCGCTCATTTTTGCATTAATACCCACAAATTCAGGAAATTGCTGCGCGTCAAAGCCAAAATTAATCAGTTGTTTTGCTTTTAAATAATCGGCTTTGTGCTTAAAAATTACCGCGCCCCCCTCCACACTATGAAACAACTTAGTGGCATGCAAACTCAGCGTAGCGGCATCGCCATATTGCAGTACGCTTTGGCCGTTAACATTACTAGCAAACGCATGCGCGGCATCGTAAATTACTTTGAGGTTATGCCTATTAGCAACCTGTTCAATATTAACAACATCACAGGGGTTACCAAATACATGCACCCCCACAATGGCACTGGCACGGTTTAATTGCTCGTCACTGGCGTTGGCTATATTTATGTTATACGTGGTTGGGTCTATATCTATAAATTCGGGGGTAATACCCGCAAAACACAAAGAGCTGGCGGTAGCAGCAAACGAAAATGGCGTGGTAAGTACGCAGCTTTTGTTTTTAGCATCAATATCAAGCGCTGCAAAGGCGACTTGCAAAGCTAAGGTGCCATTGGCAACGAGTAGTAAATGCTCAACATTTAAATATTCAGCCAACTGCTGCTCAAGTTGCTGCAAACACGGGCCATTATTGGTCAACCAATTACGCTGAAATATTGCATCAATTTGGGCTGTGTAGTCATGGTTTTTAGGTAAAAAAGGCTTAACAATGGGGTATTTCACAACATACACTCGTTAAAAATTAAGGTGGGGAAGTGTAGCAAAGAATGAGTTAATTTTTAATTTTTAATTTTTAATTTTTAATTTTTAATTTTGAGGTGTTTTTTTGAATTTTTAATTAAAAATTTAGCATTTAAAATTAAACATTAGATAAGTGTGAGGTGTTTTTACCCTTTACCCTTATCACTTCACTCTTTACATTTGAGTGTGAGGCGTTTTTTGAATTTTGAATTTTGAATTAAACATTAAACATTAAAAATTAATAATTAAAAATTAAAAATTAATAATTAAAAATTATATCGAGTAGGGTGAGGCTTTTGCCTCATCCCTCTCACAGAACCGTACGTACGGACCTCGTATACGGCTCCTGTATTCTTCTATCCCTTCGGCTTATTTACTAAACGCCGATTGAGCAAGCCATCCTGTACTTACTTTTTCCATTGAATATAAACCTAGCTCTTCAAACCATTGGTTTGGCATTGCTACACTCGATAATGGACTTAGGGAGTTTCGCCATGAGTTCATTTTCATAAACTTAAATGGCGGCTTTTTCCCTAATTGTTTTAGTCGTTTATGCAATCTCGCTGGATTTTTCCACAACCTTAACTGAATGGCCCTTAATCGGCGTCTTAACCACCCCGCCAGCTGAGTTAATGCTCGTTTACAATTGGCTATACTGAAATAATTTACAAAACCACGCACCACTGGGTTTAGTCTTTTTATTATTTCAACTAAGTTCATGCCGCTATTTCGTTTTGTTAATCGTTTAACTTTTTGTTTGAAGCCTTTGAGTTTTGACCCTTGGATCCATGTCCAATTACATCCTATCTCCACTCCCAAAAATTTTACCCCTTCACTGCTATGCGCTATATGGGTTTTCTTTTGATTGACTGTTAACTTCAAGTCTTTCTCCAGTATCTGAGTTGCTACAGTGAGTGCATGTTTCGCTGCTTTTTCTGTGCAGCATAAGATCAAAATGTCGTCGGCGTACCTCACTATTCTGTGATTTCGCTTTTTCATTTCTTGATCGAACGCATCTAGGTAGATATTCGCCAACAATGGACTAATAACCCCTCCTTGTGGACTCCCTACCTCACTCGCTTCCCAGTGATTGCCTATCATTACCCCACTTTTTAAAAACTGATTGAGCAGCTTTAAAATGCTACCGTCTGTCACTTTACGTTTGACGCTGCTAATAATTAAATCGTGGTCTAACAGGTCAAAGCACTTCGACAGATCCATATCAACCACCCACTCACGCTGATATTTACGAATAAATACCGTGGCTTTGCTGATGGCATCATGGCAGCTTCGTTTCGGCCTGTACCCATAACTTGATGGGTGAAAGTCGATGTCGAAGATCGGTTGGAGAATGTTCAATAGCGCTTGTTGTACTATGCGATCGCGAACTGTTGGAATGCCCAGCAATCTCACGCCGCCATCGTCTTTCGGTATTTCTATCCGTTTGACCGGCTGCGCGCGATACTGCTTGCTCTGCAGTTCACGTTGCAGTTGTTTCAAGTTTTCTTCTAAATTCAAGGCGAACGCGGCTATGAACTGCCCATCTATTCCGGCGGCTCCTTTTGCTGCTTTCACTTTTTTGAATCCCTTGTACAGGTTATTAATATCTAATAATTGCCCATACAAGCTGTAGTAAACTGTCATCAATTGCCTTTGCTTGCGGTATGTCTGTCGTTTCACATTGATGTATAGTGGTGTCCTTCATGATGACATTAGGTGTGCTAGCCCAGTGGCAATCTGCCTAAGTGGTCAATCATTACTCCCGTGCTCGGCCTTTAATTCTCAGCGTCCACATTCCTGCTTAGCCGTCATCTCTTGCCTATTTCCGTCGAAATACATGTGAACCTATACGTCGATATTCCTGATTTTCATACTCTTAAAGAATACTTCCCCCCTTCGCAATCAATTAAAACTTTTGATTTAAATTGACCCTATCAGACACGCTGCTGATAGTCGGCTTGGTTTTGCCCTCCACACCATTACTGGCTTTCATCGGCCTAGCCTTACTCACTACTACGGGTTCATCTGCCACCTCACACCGACGTTAAACCTTGGGTTTCCCCTTGAGTTTAGGCCACTTATTTACACTAAGTTTAGATGCCAGGCTTCCCCAGTTACTGTGCTGGCTCCCTGTTAGAAATTCCACCCTCAAGCACAGCATTGGTCTGACTAAGTATAGGGCGTTGCGCTATTTTGCACGCTGACCCACCAATGCTGCCGAAACAGGTTACGGTTAGTTGTGTACCTCTAACTTCTTATGGCTTCCTTCAGACCCCACCGTTGGCCAGTGACGCCCTTGCCATTCAGATTATCTTCCCCTTAGTCAGGGTGATTCAGATTTCTTTCAACCTGACGGGTTTGCCAGCTTCGCTGGGCAAACAAAAAAAGCGAGCCTAGGCTCGCTTTTTATTAACCGGTAAACGGGTAATTAGCAAATGCTAATTAACGTGTTTTAACGCGGTCTTTGTCAGCTTTAGAGAAGTATACTACGTCTGTTTTAATATTACCTTTTGGTGCATCAACAATTATCTTAATTGCAGCGTTAGTATCAGTCAGACCTAACTCTGTTGCGTATGCAGCTACTTCTTTACCTACGTTAGTAACTGCTTTAGCTTTAGCGTCAACACCTAAAGATTTTGACTTAGTAATGCCATTAGCAGTAATTTCTACACTGATATCACCTTCAACTGTACCTTTGTTTGTTACAGTGATTGAGTGCGCATAGTTACTACCAAATGGTACAAATGTTGATGTAGTATCTGCGTAAGAGTTTAACTTCCACTCACCAGCATAGTTGCTTACTGATTTAGTAGAATTAGCTGTATCGCCATTTGCTTTGTACGTTATTACTGAATCAACAGTAAACGTTTGTGTAGGGATTACTGTTTCGCCATCAATTTCGAAATCTACAGCAACACTTCCAGAAAAAGCAGGAGTTCCGCCTTCAGCAACGTCAGTAATAGTGATTGATTGGAAATCCTCAGCAAATGCAACACCTTGGCCTGAAACAGAAGCACCTAGAGAAGATACTGTGACAGCAGCTTTTTCAGCAGCGCTTAGCTCGCCGTTACCGTCAACATCTAAAAAGCTAAAGTTACCGTTGATTTTGTGAGATACAGAAACAGCAGTAGCGTCTGACTCTGTAGTGGCTTCATTATCTGTCACTGTGATTGTAAGCTTATCTGTTGGTTTAGTACCTGTAACTGTATCATCAAAAACGAGGCGACCTTTAGATACATCAACAACACCATTTAGTAAACTAGCAGAAGCTACTGACACTTTGTATTGTTCTGCCGGCTCTGCAAGCACTGAAGCAGCTTTAGTGGAATCAAATGAACCACTAGTGACAGTAGAAATTGCATTAAAAGTAGCTGTTACTTTACCGCCTGCCTTCAAATTATCTGTAGAAAGCTTTATACCTGTTAAAGTAAAAGTAGAACCTGCACCGACAGCTTCAGCACCAACGTCACTTTCAAGTGTGAATGTTACTGTATTGCCATTAGAAAATACTTCGCTATTTGCTTTTGCCTTTAGATTGGCGGCACCAGCAGAGACACCCGTGATAGCTAATGATGCAGTTGTACCAATTGCAAAAGTATCGTTAGGGAAAGTAAAAGATACCTTGTCGCCAGCTTGGTAAAAGTTACCAGCAGTAAGTTCAGATGTTGCTACAACACTAGCAAGATCAAATAAAGCAAGTTTAGAAATACCTTCAGATGAGTATTTAGTATTTGCATCAGGGATTGTCGCCGCTGTTGCTGTACCAGCAAGGCCTGTTAGCGCTAGGGCTAGAAGTGTTTTTTTAAACATTTTTTGTTCTCCAAGTTTCATGAAACAGGAACTGTCATTGTTCCCTTATGTATTTTTTTGGTTAACTATGCACCATAGGCCGTCACCTAAGTGACTACTAGTTAAACCATGAGTTAGTCTAAACATTGTTAGTTTATTGTCAAGCAATTAACGTATTTAAACTTACTGCAATTATGTTACCGCTTTATTACACTGCCAGCAAGTTTTTTAAGGTTTTATAAATCAATAACTTAAAAGCAAAAGCAGTGCATGTTAAATTATTTACTTATTATATAACAGTTAGTTGCATACGTAGCTGGCTGTTTATTGGTTGCAAATTATGTAAACAACTGTAAATACAACAAAAGCGTTAAAACACGCGATGCGCGTTTAATAACCCCACCTAAAAAAACAATAATGAAAAAGCATTGTTTTTGTTAATTTTTAATTGTAAATTTTTAATTAAACATTCAACATTCAACATTAAAAATTAAACATTAATCCGTCAATTTAAGCTCGCTCATGCCTTGTTTAAACTGGTTGTATATGCTTTCCCACTCGGCGGTGGAGTCTACTATGCGTGGCGTTACCAGCACCACCAGTTCGGTTTTGGCGGTATTGTTGTCGGTGCCGTCAAATAAGCGGCCAAGCAGCGGTATACTTGAAAAAAACGGCACGCGGCGGTCGCTTAAGGTGCTGTTTTCGCTTATAAGCCCGCCTAGCATAATGGTTTGGCCGTTACCGGCTATAACCTCGGTTTGTAATGAGCGTTCAAAAATAATGGGGTTACCCTCGGCGCCGCTGCTGTTAGCTTGGTTGCTAATAGATTGGGTTATTTGCATTAACACTACCCCTTGGGCGTTTACCGTGGGGGTGACTTGCAAATTAATACCGGTTTCTAGGTATTCTACTGAGGTGCGCGAGCCATTAACTGGGTCGGTTATTATATCGCCCACTATGGGTATGCGGTTACCCACAACTATACTTGCGGCTACGCCGTCGCGCACGGCAAGGCTTGGGCGCGATAGCACATTAACATAGGTATTTTTTTGCAATAAGTTAAATGCCAGCTCGCCCGATGCCCCCGAGAGCAAATACGACAAGCCGTCGGCGTTATTTTCTAGGTTAAACCCGCCTTGCACGTTGGCGCCTCGGTTGGTTAAGGCAAATTCTACCCCTTGTTTAAACTCATCGGTTAAAGTAACTTCGGCTATCATCATTTCAAGCACCACTTGCTTGGGCATAATATCAAGCTGCTTTATAAGTGGCAGCATTTGCTGGTAGGTGGTGCCTGCGGTGTAAAAAATAAGGCTGTTGGCGCGCTCATCAACCACCAATTTCATGTCGTCGTTGCTGGCGGCACTGGTGCTACTTTGCCTGCGATTACTGCCTGCTTGTTTGTTTTGGCTGGCCGCCGAGGTGTTATTGGTTAATGCACTGCCCGCCCCGCTGCCATCTATTAAGGTTTTTAGGCTGTCGCCTAAATCGGCGGCGCGCGAAAACTGCGGCTGGTACACAAAGTATTGGCGCTCACTGCCGCTAAGTGGTTGGTCTATTTGTTTTAGCCAAAAATTTATGCGGTTTATAATTTGTTGGTTTGGCGCAAAAAACACAATATTACCGGTGCGATCTAGGCTTACCAACGACACGGCACTGCCTGTGCCACTGGTGGCTGTGCTTATGCCTTCTTGCTTAAGGAGCTCAGGGAGTTTTTGTTTTATTTCGTCTGCGGTGACAAATATGGCTTTGTATATGCCTATGGCGCGGTCGCTAAAGGCGGGCTGATCGAGTAGTTTTACAAATTCTAGCGCTTTGGTTATTTCACTTTGTTTGCCTTTTAACATAAACGCGTTTTGGCTGCCTGCGGGTATGTATTGGACCCGCGCAATAGAGGGCAGCACTAAACTTAATTGCCCTTGCTGGCCAAATTTTAGCGGCACCATTTGCATTATGTCGGCGGTGGTTGCGGGCACATTAGCGGCACTTGCGCCATAGCCAAAGGCTAAATTACCACTGCCGCCCTCTTCTATGCTGTGTATGTAAAACATGTCGTCTTGGTGGCGTATGGCTATATTACGCTCTTGCAGCATTTGTTGGCTTAGGGTAAATAATTTACGTTTGCTTAGTGGGTCTTGCAAGTTAAGGGTTACTTGCGCTTCGCTGTTGTTTAATTTGTCGCCCAGTATGTAGCTTACTTTTAATAGCTCGCCAAATACGTAGTGCAGGTAGTCTTTTACTAGCAGGCTGTCGGCGGTGAGTTTAACGGTTTCGGTATTGCTAAACTGTAAGGCTAGGTCTTGCTGTTGCCCTTGGCTTGCACTGTAGCGCGCTATTGGCTCAAGGTATGTTATGCCTTGCTGCGCCGCGGTTTTATTAGTGCCGGGGCTAGTTGATTGGGGCTCTTCGCTTGCAACTACATTTACAGGGGCTTTTTTTTGCAAGTACGAGGGCGATGGCGATAAGCCATTTTGCGTGGTATTACAACCGGCCAATACGCCACTTGCCAATAAGCCTAAAATAAGTGTTTTACTGTGTTTCATAGTGTTTCCGTGCCAATAATTGTGTATTTAGCCTTTAACCACGTTGGTACATTACCAAGGTAATTTGCTGCTTATTTTTGCTCAGTGCAACTTGCGTGTTTGACAATATAGTTAAGGTATACCCCTGTACGCTTTGCGAGCTGGTGTATTTTACTAGTTCGGTTTGCTGGGTGTTTACATTTTTTTGCTCAATAAGTGCATACGGTGTGGCGCTGTATATCACCGCTTTTAATTTAAGCTCAAGGTTGCCGGCAAATACACTGAGTAGCTCGCCGCTTTGCGCCGCTTGCTGTGCGGCACTTAAGCCTTGCTCGGCGGGGGCAGTTTCTGGCTGCACTGGCTGTGTATATTGGCTAAACAGCGTGTTTAATTGCGCTTTGGCACTGCCTGATAAAAGCGGTAACGGCTGGGCGTTGTTGGTTTGCGCGTTAAAGCTGTTATTTGCTGGTGGCTTATTTTGTACAAAGCGGCTGGTAAAGTCGCTAATAAGCACCAACAGCACTATGACAATAATGCCTAGCATTAGTTTGTTCATGGTGCCTCCGCTTTACTTTGGGCTGGGTGCATGTAAAAGGCCAGTTCTATGGTGCCCTCTACTTGGCCTAGGCTGTTGGTGTTTTGCCCTTTTAAATTTATATTTAAACTTTTAAGCTCGGCCTTTGGCGTTTGGCTTTCAAGGTGGGTAATTAAGTTAATAAAGTCGTGCATTTTACCTTTAATATTTAACCGCAATTGGTGGCGCATTAATTGGTTATTAGCCACCGCAATACTTGGCAACCAGCTACTGGTGTTTATTTGTAGTTGGTTACTGGCAATGGTTTGCTCTAGCTGTTGCTGCATAGCCAGTTTAAATTCGCCCTCGCGCTGGGGGTTTACAAACAAGCTATTTATAGCGCTTAACTGGGCGTTTATGCGTTGCTGGCTTTGGGTAATTTGGCTTTGATTAGCAATGACATTTTGCGATTTAGCGGCGCGTTTTTCTAGGTTAGCAAGCTGTGCTAGCTGGGTGTTTTGCCACTCTATTATGGGCATTACTATAAACTTTAGGGTAATGAGTAATACCAGTGCAATAAGCGCGAGTTGGTGTTTAGGCTGTTTTAGGTCAAGCATGGTTATTTGCCCTCACTGTTGGTGTGAGTGGCTGTTGGTATGCGTTGATCTTGCGCGGTGTTTAGGGTAAAGCTAATAACAAAACTCTCACCACGGCGCTCTTTACGCGAGGGAAAGTCAAACTTGGCATTATTAACCCGCGGGTTATTAAGTATAATTTGTAGCGCGTCGGTGGCTTTATTAGCTGTACCGCGCAGTATGTAACGGCCCTCTTCAAAGCGAATATTACTAAGCTCGGCGCTGGCAAATAATTGCTGCAATACAAAAAATAGCGAGCTTGCTAGTTGCTGGTTTTGCACAAATCCTTGCAAGGTGTTTAATTGCTCGGTGGTGGCCTCAAATTGCTCAAGGGTGTTTAACGCTTGGTTTACGCTGCTTTTGTTTTGCGCAAGCTGTGTGTTTAAACTATGGCTTTTATAGCCTAAATACGCACTGGTTAAACCCGCATAAGCAACACATATTGCAATAGCGATTAGGCTGGTTTTTTTTATTTGCGCTTTATTAATAACTGACGTTGGGGCGCTAAAAAATGTTGCCAACTGGGTTAACGGCTGCGCTTTAAGCCCCGCAATAAGCGTTTGGGCAAAGTGTTCAGGGTCGTCAATATTAATAACGTGCTTGCAAGGTACACCAAACATGCTGGCAAAACGCTCTGGGGTGTTAATAAGCGGGCTGGCTAATGCCGAGCATACGTTGTGTTGATGCCCAGTGACAAACATGGCCGAAAACGCGTTACTGTGCACCACGTGATCGGCCTTTACTATGTTGCTAAGTAATAAGCTTTCAGGCAGGTTTAACCATGCCGCGGGTAAGCTTAAAAAACGCCAGTACGTTACTTTGCTTTGATCAACCCCTAAGGGGTTAATGTTATAAGCACTGCGTTGTTGCTGCTCGCTGGCAAGGCTTTGGTTGTTTATTTTTATTATATTTTTAAGCTCTTTTTTATTTGTTAGCGGGTAGTTTTCGCTTTGCTCGGTGTAATGTTTACGGCCAACAATTTGCACCCAAGGCGTTTTTACAGGCTGATTTTGCGCCACTAAACTAAATTGCTGCTGGGCGTTTAATACAAAGTTGTATGGCTTATCGCTGTAATACACAACGTGCTTGCATAGCCATTTTTTTATCCATAATGTGAGTTTAGTTTTAATCATTAATTCTCTACTGCGCCTTCACTGCCACGGTGTTAACTACCGGGTTGCCTGTGGGTTGTAAATGGTAATAGGTTACTGTTTGTACCCGTGCATCGCCTACTTGTACGTTTAGGGTTACTTTAAATAAATTAGACGGGTATAAAATAATGTCGTCGTTTTCGTAAAACCCGGTTACTTGCGAAAACTCGCGCACGCTTAACTGCTTTGCATTGCGCAGCATAATAACATGGCTTGCTACATCTGTTGTTAATAATGCATTAAGTAACGCGTTAGGCGCGGTCATGGGGTTAAACGCCCCTTTTTTATATTGTGTGGTGTTTGCCTGTAATATAGCTAACTGCGCTGGCGCTAACCCTAAATGCATAAGCTCGCTTATGTCGTGTATTGCCGCATGGCGGGCCGTAATAGTAGGCGGCAGTGAATCGGTTCGCCCGTCTAACTGTTGCCAATGTATTATTTGCTGCGCCATTAACTGCGCATCATAATCATTTAGGCCGCTGTAGGTCAATAGTTGGCTTAAGCGTTGTTTATTTGGGTAATGTAAATTAAGCAGCCCGCGTAGGTCTTGTATTGCTACGGTTACCTGTGGGCTGTAGTTAAACGTTTCACCATGAAAGTTCCAGTTACTTGCCACGCCACTTTGCGTACTGGGGGTTTGCGCTGGATTTTTTTGCTCGCTAAGTAAGGCATACAGTATATTTGCTTGCGCATTGTGCAGCTCAACGTAGGCCTGTGCTTTATCGAGCATAAGCGTGGCATTGTGGACTTGTTGGCGCGCCGATTGCGTAAAATATAACGCCAATATTGAAAGCACCGCTACAATAAGCAACACCTGTACTAATGCTATGCCGCGCTGCATTAAAAGTCACCTGTTTGTATGTAATTACCAAACCAGCGGTTTGGCTCGCTGTCGAGCTGAATATAAAATACCAATGGCTGTTGGTTTTTAACTAAGGTTAGCTGTATTTTTTGCGGTGTAAGTTGCTGATCAATCCCTGAATAACGATTTTGCCAATCGGGTTTAAACTCGGGCTCGCCCGTTGCCATTTGGTCAAGGTTTTTCCACCCAAAGTAGCGTATATTTATGTCGTCTAAATTGGTCAGTAGGGTTTTTTTATCGCTAAACTCAATGTTTTGTTCGGTATTTATAAGTAATAACTCACTGCCCGATACCCCTTGGTAAACTAAGTCGTACTTACCACTGTTATTTTGCACGGCGGTTAAGCGAAATATTTCTGGGTATTGGCTATTTATTAGCCCGCGTTTGGTTATGGCAAGTAGGCTTTTATCGTCACCTACAAAAAGCAGCTCAGGGCGGCCTTTTTTATTTTTAATTAAGTAGGGCTCTATGCCCTCAAGCGTGGCTTGCAGTAAATACACGGCTTTGGTTTGCGCCACATTTTGCTCAAAACTGCCCAGCTCTTTGTTCCAACGCGATGCAAGTTGCATATAAACATAGTTGCCAGTAAACATAAGCAGCGAAAGTAAACTAACCGATATTAGCAGCTCAATAAGCGTAAAGCCTTGCTGTTTACGCATCATGCCAGCTCACTTCGTTAAAGGTGTAGGTTTTTACACTACCTTGGCTGTTTAAGGTAAGGGTAATTTGCCACAGTTTAAATTGGGTTTTTGTTGCCGCGTTTTCGCCAAACTCCAGCACCATTACTTCGTCGGTCACTTTTTTAGTTTGCTGCACGGTTGCTTGCCATGTGTAGCTACTTTGCCAGGCGTTACCTTGGCCATTTAATTGCGTTTGTTGTGGGCTGGCATTTTGTACTTGGTGCTTTATTTGGCTCAGCAGTGCGGGAACATTCGCCACATTATTAACGTGGTTGCTGGCTTTTTCGCTCGATATAAACGCGCCCCGGTAAATAAGCGATACCGCGCCCATGGCCATAAATAATATAATGGTGGCAACCAGTAGCTCTATTAAGGTAAATCCTGTGTGCTGGTTATTTTTCATCGTGTTGCTCCAGCTCAATAGTTAATGGCTCACCTCTAAAATGGCCGTTAATTATTTGCGGGCTAACAAACCCATTGGCATTAAAATTAATCCATTGCGGGTTAAATTTTAACGATGCTAAGGTTTTTGTTTTTATTAATTCGTTACTGGGGGTTTTATACAAATTAAGGGTGTTACCAGTAAGCTCTAACGCATAATTTTGCTGTGCTATAAACGCTTGAAAACCTATGTTTTTTATCCACTTAGTGGTGTTTAACAGCTCGGTTTTAGCCTCAGTTTTATCAACCGCCTTAATTGATATAGGCGCAACCACACTAAGCAATAAGCTAACAATACTCAGTACAATAATAAGTTCAATTAGGGTAAAGCCATTGTTAGACTTAAAACCTGATTTTAGCATTTAAAAACCTACGTCGTTGAGCGATATCATACTCATTAGCATAACCACAACAATTCCTCCTACAAAGCCTCCCATAAATAATATCATTAGGGGCTCGATTAGTGCGGTCATGTTGTCGGTCCAGGTTTCAAAGTCTTGGCGTGAACGATTGGCAATTTCTTCAAATACAATATCGAGATTGCCCGACTCTTCACCTACCTCTAATAACGATATATAAAACGGCGGATACAACGACGTTTGTTGTAACGTGGGCGTTAGTTGACTACCGCGCTTTACTTTTTTACGGGCTATGTTCATTTCATGGTTTAAAACATGGTTTTTTATATTACCCGCAGACAGCTCAAGCGCTTGATCAATTGGCACACCGGCTTTTAACATTAAACTTAAGCCGCTGTTAAAACGAATTCGTTCTACTGTGATGGTTGCATTAGCAATAACCGGTAGCTTTAAAGCCGATTTATGCCACCATGTTAAAAAGCGCGGTTTTTTTGAGGCCCATATTATTCCCGGCACACAGGCTATAATACCTATGGCAAGTAACCCTTGGTATTGGTTCATCCACTCGCTAATAGAGAGCATAAGCTGGGTGTACCATGGCATGGTGTCTAGTTGGCTAAACATGTCGGCCATTTTAGGAATAATAAAATTAAATATAAAAAATATACTAAGCACACAAACAAATAAAATAACGCTGGGGTAAGTTAACGAGCCTATAATTTTACGTTGCAGCTCACGTTTAAATTTTAGATCTTTTGCGAGGCCGGCAAATATTTCGCTTAAATTACCCGACGCCTCACCCAGTTCAATTAAGTTACAGTATAAATTGTCAAACACATCGGGGTGCGCACGGCAGGCTTGCGATAAGTTGCTGCCTTTTTTTATGCTGTTGCTTATATCGGCTAACATTTTAGCCAATGCGGGTTTTGCTTTAGTGCGCCTAATGATATCGAGCCCACGGTCAATTCTAACCCCTGTGGCCAGTAATAAACTAAGCTCGGCAGTTAAAAATTCTAAATCGGCTAATGATATTTTATTATTAAAACTTAAAGTAAAGCCGCGCTGCTTTTGCTCTTCTTTTACTTCAAAAGGCAGTAATTTTTGCGCTTTTAATTTGCTAATGGCATCTTGCTGATCGAGCGCTTCTATTTGGCCGTCTGATTTTGCGCCTGAGCTGTCGTACGCCTTGTAGTTAAACTGTGGCATTACCCTGCAACCCTAATTACTTCGGCTATGGTGGTTTGCCCTAATATAGCTTTATAAAAGCCATCTTCTAATAAGGTGCGCCTGTTTAAGCTTTGGTTGTGTAGTTTTGCTTTAGGAATAAAGTCGGCATTTTTGGGCATGGCTTTTATTTCGCTGTCGCAGCGTAAATATTCAGTTACCGCCATGCGGCCTTTGTAACCTGTTTGGCTACAATGCTCGCAACCTGCGCCGCGTTTTAGCGCTATAATTGGTAAATTAAAGCGCTTGGCAAAATCGTTCAGCTTGTATTTTTCAATCAGTGCTTGTGCGTTTGGCTCTGGCTCAGCGCAATGCTCACATATTTTACGTGCTAGGCGCTGCGCTACTATCGATACCAGCGCGGCATTAAGTAAAAACTCTTCTACCCCTAAGTCGAGTAGTCGCGTATAGGCGCTTGCGGCATCGTTGGTGTGCACGGTGCTAAATACTAAATGCCCAGTAAGCGCCGATTGCAACGCTATTTGGGCGGTTTCTTTATCGCGTATTTCACCGAGCATTATTACGTCTGGATCTTGGCGTACCACAGAGCGAAGGCCTGCAGAAAAATCAAAGCCTATATCGCTATTTACTTGTACTTGGTTAATACCCGGTAACTGGTATTCAACTGGGTCTTCTAGGGTGATTATTTTTACGTCGTCGTTATTTAGCGCGTTTAAAAACGTGTACAAGGTGGTTGTTTTACCCGAGCCGGTAGGGCCTGTAAGTAATACCACGCCCGAGGTGGTTTTTATGTCTTCTAGTATGAGTTCGTTTATGTCGCTTGATAGCCCTAATACCGACATATCGTATTGCACGTTTTCTTTACGTAAAAAGCGCATTACCACTGATTCACCGTCGTTTAATGGCAAAGCTGATACACGAATATCGATTTCTTGGTTGGCAATTTTCATTTCTATTTTGCCATCTTGCGGGCGGCGCTTTTCGGCAATATCCATGCCCGATAATATTTTTAATCGGGTAATTATTGGTAATTGCTTACGGGCTGATATTGTTTCGGCCTCATGTAATACGCCATCTACCCGAAAACGCGCTCGGTAGCGCCCTTTGTATGGTTCTAAGTGCATGTCGGATGCACCTTGACGTAATGCACGGCTAATGAGCGAATTAAGTAGGTTTACCGTAGGAGCCTCTGTGGCCAGCTCTTTAAGGCGCTCTTCTTCGTCAAGCGGGCTATCGTCGGCTAAATCATTTAGCGGCTCTTCGTATTTAGCGCTTAGTAATTGTATGTCTATGTCGTTGGCTATAAATAACGTATGTGCTTGATTATACTTACTTAACCATTCGTTCATTATGGGGTTAAGTGGGTCTTTACAGGCAAAAAGTAGGTGCGACCTATCACTACTAAAAGGCAGCCAACTTTGTGCAATAAACATGTCGAGCGTCGACTTGTCTATTTCTAAAGGGGAAAAGTTTACATACTGCTCGTTGCTAAATAACGCAATATTTAGGTATTCACTTAATAATAAAGCAACTTGATCCTCTGGCAGGCTGCCCATATTAACCAGTATTTGTTCAAGCCTGCCGCTGTATTTAGCTTGGTAGCTTATTGCTCGCTCTAAGTCTTGCGGGTCTATACTAAACTTATTAAGTAAAAGGTTATGTAATTGCATTATAAGTGAATAATATCCGCGTTGTTATCGGTGCCGCCTTCTTTACCATCACTACCGTACGACTTTAACGTGTAAGGGTTACCCTCAGTACCGGGCGTTTTATACACGTATGGGTTGCCCCAAGGATCAAGAGGCACATCTTTTGGTAAATACGGGCCATCCCAACGAGGTTCGTCGCTTTGACGAAGCTGGTTAAGCTCATTTGGGTACTTACCTAGGTCTAACCGGTAGGTGTCGATTGCGGTTTCAAATGATGACATTTGCGCAGCGGCAATTTTGCGTTCAGAAGAACTTAATTTTGAAAAAAACTTAGGGGCCACTAACGACATTAATAAACCTAAAATAACAATGACGACTAATAATTCCATCATTGTAAAACCGTGATTTTTTTTCATAATACTCTCTTGAAATAATAAAAATAAGGTTTTATTGCTTACTCAATTACGCACGTTACTTTTTATTGCGCCTTAAAAAACGGGCCACTTTCCAGCAATGTTGTAATGCCAATGAGTACAGTATAAAAATAACAACAAATAGTAACAACATTACCCATTCAGGTATATTTAAAATCTCACCAGCAATACCAATGCTGCTCATAATAACAGCAAGTAATAATATGGCTCTTAGTGCTCGCCTTGGGCTAAACCCTATGCGCATAAATATATGATGTAGGTGGTCGCGATCAGCCGCAAGTGGCGATAACCCTTTGCGTTTACGCCTTATAATAATTGCCATCATATCCATTAGCGGCACAGCAATAATCCATAATGCGGTAACGGGCCTAAATGCCGGCTCGCTGGCTTGGGTGCTTACCATTAAAAACCATATTACACTTAACCCAATAAACATGGAGCCTGCATCGCCCATAAATATTTTTTTGTTTTTATGGCCTTTTAAACCTAAGTTAAAGGCTAAATAAGGTGCCAGTGTGGCCACTATAATAAGCGGTAAGTATGCAAACGCATAATTACCACTTAACAACATTAAAATAAAAACAGAGAGTAGCGTTAAAATACTTAATGACCCTGCTAGTCCGTCTATACCATCAATCATATTAAACGCATTAATACAGGCAATAACACTGACAATAGTAAAAATAATACCAAGCCAACCTAAATCAATATTGCCAAAGCCAAATATACTTCCGAGGTTGTGTATGTAAACATCGCTGCCCCATATCATTACTAGGGCAACCACTACTTGAATACATATACGAATTTTAACCCCTAGCTGACGGTAGTCATCTACCACGCCTAAAATAACAATGGCGCCTGCACACACTAAATAACTGACTATTTGTGTGGTTAGCGGGTAAAAAGCAAGCACCGATATAAACACAGCTAAAAATATTGATAACCCGCCAATAAGCGGAATAGCGCCGTCGTGCTGTTTGCGCTTGCATGGGGTATCAACTAGGCCAAACTTTACCGCTAAAGGGGTAATTGCCAGTATTGTTGCATACGAAAAGCAAAATGCAAAAGCCAGTATCATGAATTCAAATAACATAGTAAGCACCTAAATTACGCTTATAACAATAATTCATATTTATAGTGAGCTTATTGCCGCTAATGCTACACCCATTTGATAAATAATTTGGGTGGCGGTACTCCAAAGCGTTAAGTTATCAACTTTTTCGGTATCAAGCGGTACAACTATGGTGTCGCCTGGGCTTAACTGCTCAGATTTATTAGCCGTAAACCATGAGCTACTTTGTGGTACTTGTACTAAGCCACTGGCTTTAATAATGTAAATACGGTCTTTGTCGGCACGTTGTTTAAAGCCACCACTGCGATTTATGTAATCGTCAACCGACAAGTTACCATTGTATACGTGCGATGTACCAAAGTTAACCTCACCAACCACACTTATGCTGTTGCTAATAGTCGGTACGTACAGTATGTCTTTATTTTGTAGCGGTAATTTTTGCTTACCCATCTCTATTGCGGGTAAATCTATAACCAAACGCCCCACGGCTTTTACTTCAGCTAAGTCGTTTATTAAGTTGTCCATATCGGCATAACTGAGTGATGCGTCGGTAATTGAGTTATTAAAGCTTTTTGAGGCAATATCACGACGTAAGTCTTGTGATAGTTTATTTAACTGCTGCTGCTCTTGAAAACGAATTGACTCACGCGTAAATATGGCTCCCTCTGGGTACGAATAGTCAGTAAAACCACCGGCTCTTTGCAATACACTGGTTAGGTCTTCGCCTTTGCGTATACTGTAAGTGCCAGGAAAGCGCACTTCGCCGATAATTTCAATTTGCAGGTCTTTTTGCCAGTTAGGTATAGGGTATACACTAATTGAGTCTTTACTTTGTAGCGGGTAATTTGCACTTGTTTTTTCATCAAGCGCAGCATTTAAGTTTACCGACACATGATTTAAGGCACTTTGATTGGTTGTGCTGTAACGTGTAATTTCGGCTTTATCTAAAAAGGTTGACTCTTTTAACCCACCCGCTGCGGCAATGGCTTGTTTAACTGTGGCGTTTTCAGGTAGTGGGTAAACACCGCTGTATTTTACCTCGCCACGTATGCCAAACATTTTCACTTGATTTACATGAGTTGCTTGTTGATTAAGCTTGGCAATAATCGGTTTTAGTAGCTTTTCTCTGCTAAATATTGCGTAGTCGCTTTCCTTTAGTGTGTCTTGTTCGGTTTTAAATAAATCGGTAATGTTGCTAATTTTTTTACTTTCTTGCTCGGCGAGTTGCTCGGCGAGTTGTTTTTCAAGCGCGCCCCCTAAGTCAATAAATTCATAAAATTGTTTTTCTTCAAATTTATCCCATAGTTTTATGCGCTCATGTAAGTCGAGCTGCTCTTTTGAAAAAGCCAATGAACTTAATGCGTTCTCTTCTTGTTCTTTTGTTTGGAAACGACTAAAAATAACCACAATATCACGCGGCTTTAACGCTATATTGTGCTCATTGTGATTATTAGCAGCTTCAAACGGCGAAAACTGCTGTATTTGTATATCGCCTTTATTATTAACTTCGCGCACGATAAGTGCATAATTAAAGTCGGCAATAGGCAGCAGGTCGCTTTGTAATGACGTTAATAAACGACTTATTTTATCACCCGGTTTCCATGCGTAATTACCTGGGTAAGTTACCGCACCGAGTAAAGTAACTGCATTTTTAAGCTCATTACTTGAGGCAGGTACTTTAATAGTGTCGCCATTTTTAGGCTGGTAAGTAGCATTTTCAGTCAGGTCAAGCTGTAAGATTGTTTTTGAACTGTCACCCGTAAAGCGCTCTACTATTGTTTTTTGTGGGTAAGCTTGCGCTTTAAAACCACCGGCCATCGAAATGACTTCGTTAAACGATTCATCGCCCTTTAACTCAAAAATAGCTTCGCGTTTAACTTCACCGCTTACTGCCACTTGTTTACCTACCGGCGGAATAAACACGACGTCGCCGGGCTTTAAAATAACATCGGCAGAACTGTCACCTTTAATTAGTAAGTCGTATAAATCGAGTGTTTGAACTGTTTTGCCTGCACGCTTTAGCTGTATATTACGCAATGACGCAATTTCAGAAAGCCCACCACTAACAAATAACGCGTGGGTAATGGAGGATAATGCAGGCACTGTGTACGCGCCTGATTTATAGGCCTCACCGAGCACCATAATTCTGATCGTACGTGTCTCGCCCATAGATACAAAGGCGTTTACGCCTATCATTTCTTGCTCTACTTTTTGCTTAATAAGCTCTACAACTTCGCTGTATTGCATACCTGCAACACTCACAGGTTGTAGTTTATCTATTGCAAGACGCCCTTCTCTATCAACAATAACTTCTGCATTAAACGATTCTTTGCCGTATAAGTTAATACTAAAAGTGTCGCCTGGGCCAACAATGTAAGTATTCGGTACAAGTGCGTTTTCAGAAGGTTCAAATGTGGTAGGTTCTCCGGCAAATAGCTCGTAACCAAACGGTTTTAGCTCATCCTCGGCAGGTTTAAACTTCTCTTCATCTGTGAGCTCTTCGCTATCTTCCATGCTTAGATCGCGTGGCAACACTGACGACTTTACAGGTTCGCCATTTTTATCTAATTTTGGGTCACTAGATGGAAAACCAAGTGAATCGAGATCGATACCGTATTTTTGAGCAATTACTTTTTGCTGCGCTTTGGGTAATTTTTGAAATTGCGCTAGTTGTTGCTCTGTTGGCTCTATATTTTTTGCACTTAATGGTGTGGCTACTGCAAAAATAAGCAATAAGGTAATAAATCGAATCAGCTTCACAAAGGTTCCCTTGAGTAAAAGTAAAGATCGGCGCGCCATAGTACAGTATTTTTTTATTAAAAAAAATGGGTAAGCATGCTTACCCATTATTATAGTTTTAAGTTAAATTAAAAACTGTAAACAAGTGTTAATGAGGTTTCTGTATCTGTCGCCTCTTTGTCATCAGCTACATCTGAGTTATTGGTGATATTATAAGCTACTTTCATTTGCAGTGAGCCATTAATTTTAGTGTGCAGTGCGGTTTCTGAGCGCGTTTTGGTGTTGGTGTCACCGTATTCTACCGACACGACTTGCGTAAAACGGGCGTTATCAGAAATTTTCCAGTGATAGTCGAGTTTTCCTAGCGCTATTACTTCGCCATCTGACTCGCCGGCTAACGAATTGCCGTTTTCATCAACCTCGGTGCTTACATCGGGGTATTTAAAATGCTTATAACCTGGGCCTATTTCAGCGTTAAGCCACATGGTTTGCTCGTTGAGTAAGCGCATACCATAACCTACCGATACTACGCTTTCGTTTCTGTAGGCACCAAAGTAGTCAGACACGTGTGAACCATAAATAAATAAATGCGCATGTTTTTTGTTTAGTTTGTAGTTACCTTGCGCCGAAATAGCGTATTTTTCGTTGGTGCGTTGTTTTTCTTTGCTGCCGTCGTCGTTTTCTACTTCGTCTTCTTTATAAATGCCGTCGAACTTATATTCATTATGCCAGCTTTCTAGGTTATGCAATACTTTAATACCGCCTTTTAAGGTGGTGGTTTCGGTGTTGCCGCTGGTGATAATAGCACCCACTTCGCTGGTTACTTCCCAGGTTTTTTGCTCTTCTTCTGCTGCAAACGCACTGGTTGTGGCAGTAGCTGCTACTAAAATTGATAAAAGCTTTAATTTCATTAAAAATAACCCTGTAAATATATTCATCATGATTAACGCAGTGCGCAAACTAGCAACGTAAACTTGAGCACTGCCTTAACACGTATTAAAAATTAGTCTTGCTTGTGAAAATGTACATCCATTTGCGGAAATGGAATGGTGATGTCGGCGTCATCTAACGCAATTTTAATGTTTTCCATTAACGACCAATACGTTGGCCAGTAATCTTCTGTGTTAACCCATGGGCGCACAATAAAGTTAACACTTGAATTAGCCAGTTCAGATACCGAGACATTATATTCTGGGTCTTTTAAAATACGCGGCTCGTTGTCGAGCACCGATTTAAGTACGGCTTTGGCTTGGCGCAAATCGGCGTCGTAGCCAACACCAATTACAAGGTCGATACGGCGGGTCGCCTCACGCGAGTAGTTAATTATTGCGTCTGACATTATTTTTGAATTGGGCATTATAATAACTTTGTTATCGGGGGTGCGCAGCTCGGTTGAAAATATTTCTATTTTCACAATGGTGCCTGCTTTGCCACCCGCCTCAACATAGTCACCCGACTTAAATGGGCGCAGTAAAATAATGAGCACGCCTGAGGCAAAGTTAGATAGTGAGCCTTGCAGTGCTAAACCTATAGCTAAACCTGCGGCACCTAAAATAGCAATGAATGAGGTGGTTTGGATGCCAATTTGCGATAGCGCCATTAAAATAGTGGCTACAAATACAATGGCATACACAATACTTGAAACAAACGATGAGACCGCTTTATCAACTTTTTTCTTGTCGAACGCTTTTACGGTTAATTTTGCACAAAACTTGGCCACTCGCCCGCCAAGTAAAAATATAACAAGCGCAAAAACAATTTGAGCACCGTAGTGTAAAATTAAGTCTGAGTTTTCGTTAACCCAGCTGAGTATTTGTTCCATGTTGCTTCCTGGTTATTATTAAGCCTTAACCGTATTGTAAATATTTAATACACCTTTGCAACAACGTTTTACTAAGAGGTTCGGGGTTAGTTAATTTTTAATTTTTAATTTTTAATTATTTGCACGGCATAAAGCCCCGCCTGCGTTTAACCCAAACACCGTATTTGGCTTACTCTCTGCCTAACACCTTTAACCCTTCATCTTTAACCCCTTTGTGAATAAATTTAATTTTTTTTGATTTTTTTGCTTCACAAGCTTTGGGATATTATGTATTATGCGCGCCACACCAAACAAGGTGTCGTAGTGGCGGTTGTAGCTCAGTTGGTAGAGCCCCGGATTGTGATTCCGGTTGTCGCGGGTTCGAGCCCCGTCAATCGCCCCACTATTTTTTAAGCCTCCTCAGTAATACCCAGATTTAACATTCTCTTTTTTACATTAAATTTCAGCCACACCTGCATTGCACAAAATTATACCTATTGCTTAAATTAAAAACTGTGCTTAGTCTCTGCCTACCTTTAAAAACGCGACATAAAGTCGCTGCTAAGTGAAATATCACATATATGTAGCAGCGGGTTCACCCCGCGTTTTTTGTGTTTTTTTTATGCTTTGATAAACCCTGACGCGACATAAAGTCGCTGCTACGTGAAATATCACACATTTGTAGCAGCGGGTTCACCCCGCGTTTTTTGTGTTTTTTTTATGCTTTGATAAACCCTGACGCGACATAAAGTCGCTGCTACCTGAAATATCACACATTTGTAGCAGCGAGTTCACCCCGCGTTTGTTTGTGTTTTTTTATTTTATGCTTTGGTAAACCCTGACGCGACATAAAGTCGCTGCTACCTGAAATATCACACATTTGTAGCAGCGGGTTCACCCCGCGTTTTTTTGTGTTTTTTTATTTTATGCTTTGTTAAACTCTGACGCGACATAAAGTCGCTGCTACCTGAAATATCACATATTTGTAGCAGCGGGTTCACCCCGCGTTTTTTATATTTTTATTTTATGCTTTGATAAACCCTGATGCGACATAAAGTCGCTGCTACCTGAAATATCACACATTTGCAGCAGCGGGTTCATCCCGCGTTTATTTGTGTTTTTTGTTTTATGCTTTGATAAACCCTGGCGCGACATAAAGTCGCTGCTACACTTTAATTATTTATATGCAAGGACTCGCTATGAATAAGGCTTATAAACTACGCAAGGGGAGAGTCTCGCTTTCTAACCATTATTATAGTGTTACTTTAGTCACTTATCATCGTAATCTAATTTTCACCAAACTTAACTTAAATCGTTGTTTAGTATCACATATGCAACATTTAGAACAAGAGCAACGGATAAAGTCGATCGCATTCGTTATTATGCCAGATCACTTACATTGGCAATTTCAAATCCTTCCTAATAATACACTTTCTAATATTATTCGCCTTTTAAAAGGGAGAACCGCCGCTAGTTTTTATAAGTTTGGAATTTATAAATTGTGGCAAAAGGGATTTTACGACCATTTAATTCGTGATGAAGAAGATCTAATAGCAAACGCACGTTATATTATTGCTAACCCTTTGAGAGCAAAGTTAGTAACCAACGTTGCAAATTACCCTTATTGGGATTGTGTATATGTTTAATATTACACCCAATATGTAGCAGCGGGTTCACCCCGCGTTTTTTGTGTTTTTTATTTTATGCTTTGATAAACCTTAACGCGACATAAAGTCGCTGCTACGTGAAATATCACATATATGTAGCAGCGGGTTCACCCCGCGTTTTTTATATTTTTATTTCATACCGCTATAAACCCTGACGCGATATAAAATCGCTGCTACCGCACCCTGTGCTTCTCATTAACGAGTAAACCATGTAAAATTTACGTAATTTCCTAATTGTAATGAGCTTTTGTAATGTCTATTCCACACAGTCTATTAAGCCAACTGGTTAAACTTGCCCTCGATGAAGACCTAAATTATCAAAGCGCTGAACAAGGCGATATTACCGCGCAACTTATTCCTCAAGCAGAGCAAGCCAATGCCAAAGTGATCACCCGTGAAGACTGCATTTTTTGTGGTAAAGACCTTATTATTGAAGTGTTTAAACAAGTCGACCCAAGCGTTAGTGTCAATGTGCTAATAAACGATGGCGACTTTGCCGCTGCAAACAGTACCTTGTTTACTGCAAAAGGCTCAGCGCGGGCTATTTTAACCGCCGAGCGTACCGCGCTTAATTTTGTGCAAACGCTCTCTGGCACAGCCACCACCACAGCGCGTTATGTAAAAGAGCTTAGCGGCACAAGCACCCAATTACTCGATACCCGTAAAACCATTCCGGGGCTTAGAGCGCTGCAAAAATACGCGGTAAAATGTGGCGGCGGGGCTAACCATCGCATAGGGTTGTTTGACGCGTTTTTAATTAAAGAAAACCACATAGCCGCCTGTGGCGGGATCAATAACGCCGTAGCTCACGCTAAGCTTAATCATGCCGATAAACCCATAGAAGTAGAAGTTGAGTCACTTATTGAGCTAGATCAAGCCATTAGTGCCGGTGCTGATATTATAATGCTGGATAACTTTAGCGTTGAGCAAATACGCCAAGCCGTAGCCATAACCAATAAACGCGCTAAGCTTGAGGTATCGGGCAATATGACGTTAGAAACCTTAAAAGCCTACTCGCAAGCGGGGGTAGACTTTATTTCCAGCGGGGCACTAACAAAAAACCTACAGTCAATCGACCTGTCGATGCGATTTATCGACCCGATTTAAGTAAAACGCGACTATTTAGTGATTTGTTGTGCTATTTTATTGACAGTGTTTACAAAAACACTTTAAATTAGTCTTAAAGGATTGTTTTTAACACTTTATTAAACTTAACTTAATAAAAAGCCCAGCAAACTAAATATTAACCATTTATAATTAAACATTTACCATTTAAAATTAAACATTAAGTTCATCCTTTAGGAGAGGAATTATGCAAACAATGACACAAAACCAAAAGGGTTTTACCCTAATAGAATTAATGATTGTAGTAGCAATCATCGGTATTTTAGCAGCAATCGCACTGCCTGCTTATCAAGATTACACAAAAAAAGCACGCTTCGCTGAAGCTGTTTCAGTTGGTGAAGGTTATAAAACAGCTGTGACACTCTGTATTCAAGAAAATGGTGGAGTTCTAACTGGCTGTACAGCAGGAACAAAAGGAATTCCTGCAATTCCAAGCGCTTTACCAGCAGCAATCGATACCTTAGTAGTTGAAGATGCAGTAATAACAGTAACTGCAAAAGCAAATGCTGGAGGTTACACATGGAAAGTTACTCCTTCAATAGATGGCGGCTCAACACAATTTGAGCAAACAGGAACTTGTAAAGCTGCAAACTTCTGCCAATAGTATTTTGTAAAGCAGGGTCAGCCCTGCTTTATATTTTTAACTTCAAGTTTATATGACTAGGCTCTAAAATGGCAAAAAAAGAAGATAAAGGCTTAGACATTTTTCAATGGGTTGGGGTGAGTGCACGTGGTAAAAAGCTAGAAGGTGAGCTGAGTGGCTCCAGTATTGCACTAGTTAAGGCGCAACTACGTAAACAAGGCATTACCCCCTCCAAAGTTAAACGTAAAGCCAAGCCGTTGTTTGGCCTAGCAAGTGTACAAAAAATCACCCCAAAAGACATTGCCTTGGTCACGCGGCAAATTGCCACTATGCTGATGGCGGGCGTGCCGCTAATTCAATCGATTGAGATGATAGCATCTGGCTCTACCAATAAAAGCGTGAGCAAATTAATGAGCGCCATTGGCGATGAAGTAAAAGCCGGGCAGCCGCTGTCTGATTCGCTTAGAAAATACCCCCGTTATTTTGACGACTTATATTGCGATTTAGTCGCCTCGGGTGAGCAGTCGGGCTCGCTTGATAAAATATTTGACCGCGTAGCCCTATACAAAGAAAAATCGGAAGCGTTAAAATCAAAAATTAAAAAAGCCATGTTTTACCCCATAGCCGTGTTGGTGGTGGCGCTTATTGTTACCTCTATATTGCTGGTGTTTGTGGTGCCGCAATTTCAAGAAATTTTTGACGGCTTTGGCGCCGAGCTCCCCGCCTTTACGTTATTTGTTATTGCTATTTCTGAATTTATGCAAAAATCGTGGTGGATGATACTTATTGCTTTAGTGGCATTTGCTTATATTTTTAAAGAAGCCAAGCTGAGAAGCTTAAAACTGCGCGATGCCACCGACCGAGTAATACTTAAACTCCCGGTAATAGGCATGATACTTAATAAAGCGGCGGTGGCGCGTTATGCCCGTACGCTTTCGACCACCTTTGCGGCGGGTGTGCCTTTGGTTGATGCACTCGACTCTGCGGCCGGCGCTTCAGGCAACGCGGTATACCGCTATGCTATTTTAGAAATAAAAGCCGAGGTGAGCTCAGGGAATCAAATGAACTGGGCGATGCGAAATTCTAAAATATTCCCCGATATGGTTATTCAAATGGTCGCCATTGGCGAAGAGTCGGGATCGCTCGATGGCATGCTGGCAAAAGTCGCCACCATTTACGAGCAAGAAGTAGATGACGCGGTAGATGGTTTATCAAGCTTGTTAGAGCCATTAATAATGGCAGTACTTGGCGTATTAGTGGGCGGCTTAATTGTGGCTATGTACCTACCTATTTTCCAATTAGGTTCGGTTATTTAACCACGTAGCAGCGACTTTATGTCGCGTCTTTCCTTGTGTAAAAGGGTAAAGTTACGAATTACGAGACGCGGGGTAAACCCGCTGCTACAAATGTGTAATACTCCACGTAGCAGCGACTTTATGTCGCGTCTTTCCTTATGTAAAAGGGTTAAAAGTTACGAATTACGAGACGCGGGGTAAACCCGCTGCTACAAATGAGCAACCCCCCACGTAGCAGCGACTTTATGTCGCGTCTTTCCTTGGGTAAAAGGTTAAAAGTTACGAATTACGAGACGCGGGGTAAACCCGCTGCTACAAATGTGTAATACTCCACGTAGCAGCGACTTTATGTCGCGTCTTTCCTTGGGCAAAAGGGTAAAAGGTTAAAATTTACGAATTACAAGACGCGGGGTAAACCCGCTGCTATAAATGTGTAACGCTCCACGTAGCAGCGACTTTATATCGCGTCTTTCCTTATGTAAAAGGGTAAAATTTACGGGTTACAAGACGCGGGGTAAACCCGCTGCTACAAATGTGTAATACTCCACGTAGCAGCGACTTTATGTCGCGTCTTTCCTTATGTAAAAGGGTAAAGTTACGAATTACGAGACGCGGGGTAAACCCGCTGCTACCGACGTAAATGCCAATTTTAGTCGTTTTTTAGGTAAATAAATGCAGACTTTTTTTATTGATATAATCACCGTAATGCAAAGCCAACTGTGGTTTTATTTAACCACTATTGGCTTAGTGAGCTTATGTGTAGGTAGTTTTTTAAATGTAGTGATATACCGCTTACCACTGATGATGCAACGCGAGTGGCAAACTGAATGCCGCACTTTATTGGCTGATGATTTAAAACCCACAAACGCTGATAATACAAACGCTGAATTTAACTTAATTAAACCCAACTCTACTTGCCCTAAATGCAAGGCAGCCATTAAACCATGGCAAAATATTCCAGTGATTAGCTGGTTATTTTTAAAAGGTCGCTGCGCTAGTTGCAGTAATCCAATTTCAATTCGCTATCCAATTGTTGAAATGCTGACTGCGGTTTTAAGCTTAATTGTGGCCTATACTTTTGGTGCAACAGAGCAGGCTTTGCTATATGTTTTCATTACGTGGGTTTTAGTTGCATTAACCTTTATTGATATTGACCACATGCTACTGCCCGATCAGCTCACTTTACCGCTTTTGTGGTTAGCGCTATTAGCGTCGGTGATGGGCTACACCCTTGCCCCAAGCGACGCCATTATTGGTGCGGCGTGTGGCTATTTAAGTTTATGGAGCGTTTTTTGGCTGTTTAAATTAATAACCGGCAAGGAAGGCATGGGCTATGGCGACTTTAAATTACTGGCGGTATTTGGGGCGTTATTAGGCTGGCAAGCGCTATTGAGTATTATTTTACTCTCGAGCGTGGTGGGCGCTGTGATTGGTATTGCGCTATTGAGCATTCAAGGCAAAGACAAAGCCACCCCGATTCCTTTTGGGCCTTATTTAGCAATAGCTGGGTGGATCACTATGCTGTGGGGCACGCAGCTGCAAAACAGCTATTTTAACTTGATTGGTTACTAACAATGAGCAATACACAAAACCATACAAATAACTGGGTGCTGGGGCTTACGGGCGGCATTGGCTGTGGTAAAACCGCAGTAAGCGATATGTTAGCTGAGCTGGGTATAACCATTGTTGATGCTGATATTATTGCGCGCCACGTAGTTAAACCCGGTAGCAAAGGCCTAAAAGCCATTACCGCGCATTTTGGCAATGAAATACTTAATGAGCATGGCACATTAAACCGCAGCGAATTGCGAACGCGGATTTTTAGTAACCCAGCACAAAAAACATGGCTTAACGCCCTTTTACACCCGTTAATACGCGCTCAACTTATTAGTGATTTAAACAGTGCGCAAAGTGACTATGTAATATTAGTGGCTCCCTTATTATTTGAAAACCAGCTTGATAGCTACTGCAATCGTACTTTGCTAATTGATGTGCCTTTAGAGGTACAAATAGCACGCACTATACAACGTGACAATATTAGCACTGAACAAGCACAGCAAATTATAAACGCGCAACTGTCTCGGGAGCATAAGCAACAAAAAACCGACGATATTTTAGATAATAACCGCGATTTAAATGACGTTAAACAAGACTTACTTAAGCTGCATCAGTATTATTTACGCTTAGCAAGCGCTAAAGTATAACTAATAAACGGGTGTTTTTATCAGTAAACATGACTTGGATTGGCACGATTAATGTAATCCTTTCTTTTTTCTGATAAATTGCAAATAGTGAAAGACTCAATCAGGTGCGCAATGAATATTAACTCACCGTTATTAAGAAAATTTATTACCCTTGGCCGTATTGAAGCCGATACTGTAAAAGCAAAACAGCAAGAATTTACCTCAACCGCCGAGCTGCTTTGTAAATGCGCCAAAATAGACAGCATAGATTTAGCCCAGCAATGTGTTGACTTGTTTAGAGTGCCTTTTTTTGATTTACGCGATTTTAATGTTGCAAAAATACCGGCTGAGCTAGTTAAAGAAAAACTGATTCGTAAACACCATATACTGCCTTTGGTTCAAAAAGGCAGAAAGGTATATATTGCTGCCTCCGATCCGACTGATTACGGCGCCTTTGAAAACTTTGAGTTTAGCACCGGCTTGTCGTGCGAAGTTATAGTGGTTGATTATGTGCAGCTTAATAATAAGATTGAGCAGCTACTTGATGCAGCAGGCAGCCTAGAATTAACAGATGAAGAATTTAAAGAATTTGCTGATTTAGACGCCGAGCAAAAAAAAGAAACCACAACAACAAGCGATGATAACGACGATGCGCCTATTATTGTCTACATTAATAAAATTTTAATGGATGCAATAAAAAAAGGCGCCTCAGATTTACACTTTGAACCTTATGAACACAAGTACCGGATTCGCTTTAGAATTGACGGTATTTTGCATGAGGTGGCCAATCCCCCTAACACTTTAGCAACTAAGCTATCGGCGCGAATAAAAGTCATGGCGCGCCTTGATATTGCCGAAAAACGTAAACCCCAAGATGGCCGTATTAAACTAAAAATTACCGAGCGTAAAAGTATTGATTTTCGGGTGAGTTCAATGCCTACCTTGTGGGGCGAAAAAATGGTGATGCGGATACTTGACTCGTCCAGCGCCATGTTAGGGATTGATGTGCTTGGTTATGAACCCGAGCAAAAAAAGCTTTACCTTGATGCGTTAGAACAACCTCAAGGGATGATACTTGTAACTGGGCCTACAGGCTCAGGTAAAACGGTATCTCTTTATACCGGCCTAAATATACTCAACCAGCCAGAGCGCAATATTAGCACCGCCGAAGACCCGGTTGAAATTAACCTTGAAGGGATCAATCAGGTACAAATTAATCCTAAAGCCGATATGACTTTTGCTAATGCACTGCGGGCGTTTTTACGCCAAGATCCCGATGTGGTAATGGTGGGTGAAATACGTGATTTAGAAACCGCCGAAATATCTATTAAAGCGGCGCAAACAGGCCACTTGGTGCTTTCAACGCTGCACACCAACTCAGCACCTGAAACCATTACCCGTTTGTTAAATATGGGCGTACCCGCGTATAATGTAGCCAGCTCAATTAGTTTAATTATAGCCCAGCGTTTAGCGCGTAGATTGTGTTCTAAATGTAAAACCCCAGAGCAGTTGCCGCCTGAAGAACTAATACGCCAGGGCTTTAATGAGCAGCAAATACAAGACATGGTTTTATACACGCCAAAAGGCTGTGAACACTGTACTGATGGCTACAAAGGCCGGGTTGGTATTTACGAAGTTATGAAAATCACCCCTGAAATTGCACAAATTATAATGCGCGGTGGTAACTCACTAGAAATAGCGGAGGTGTCACTTAAATCAGGGTTTAATAATTTGCGTTTGTCGGGTATTCGTAAAGCGGCAGAGGGGGTAACCTCACTGGCTGAGATAAATCGTGTGACTAGTTTTTAGGTTTTAGATTTTAAATTTTAGAATAAGCTACTTGCTTTACTGTAAATTATCCCATTTTTAAGAGATGTATATGCCAACAATTGTTAACTGCCCAAGCTGCAAAGCAAAGGTAGAATGGTCAGAGCAAAGCCCGTATCGCCCTTTTTGCTCAAAGCGCTGCCAACTTATTGATTTAGGTGAATGGTCGTTTGAAAATAATAAAATTTCAGCGCCTTTAACCGCCGCCGATGAATTCAATCAAGATATGATTGAAGACATTGAGGCGATGATGGCTAAAAACCAAGATGATTTTTTTAAATAATTTTTAAAGGTTCGAGGTTCGAGGTTCGAGGTTCGAGGTTCGAGGTTCGAGGTTCGAGGTTCGAGGTTCGAGAAGTTTAAAAACCTTGGCGTTAACATCGCAAGGTTTTTTATACCAGTAGCAGCGGGTTCACCCCGCGTCTCTTAACCCGTAATTTTACCCTTTTACCCAAAAAAAGACGCGACATAAAGTCGCTGCTACGTGGAGTGGTGCTCATTTGTAGCAGCGGGTTTACCCCGCGTCTCGTAACCCATAATTTTACCCTTTTACCCAAAAAAAGACGCGACATAAAGTCGCTGCTACGTGGAGTGGTGCTAATTTGTAGCAGCGGGTTTACCCCGCGTCTCGTAACTCGTAATTTTACCCTTTTACCCAAAAAAAGACGCGACATAAAGTCGCTGCTACGTGGAGTAGTGCTAATTTGTAGCAGCGGGTTTACCCCGCGTCTCGTAACCCGTAAATTTAACCTTTTACTCAAAAAAAACGCGACATAAAGTCGCTGCTACGTGGAGTGGTGCTAATTTGTAGCCCGGGTTTACCCCGCGTCTCTTAACCCATAATTTTTAACCTTTACCCAAAAAAAGACGCGACATAAAGTCGCTGCTACGTGGAGTGTTGCTCATTTGTAGCAGCGGGTTTACCGCGCAGGTGTTTATAAAAGCTACGAGTGTCGGGCTACGGGGTTCGCACCTAAAACCCGAGTCTGGCACCTAAAATCTACCTATGGCGCTGTTGCATTTTAGCTAACTTTTCTTTTTGCTCACTATTGAGTAGTTGCATAACCTGATGCTGTGTTTTAAGTTTAATTAATCCCATTTGCTCAGCTTTTAATTGGCGCTCGGCAAGTAGTTCTTTGGCTGCGTTTTCATCAAATGTGGGGGCTGACAGTAACACGTCTTTTTTTTCTTTATGCGCTGCACGCATGGCTTTACGGGTTTCTTTATTAGCCCCTCTTAGTGCTTGCATTTGTGTTTTTTGCTTGGCAAAAATGGTTTTTAGCTGTGTTTGTTGATCTTCAGTCAGCGAAAGTTTATCAGCTGCTCGCTCTGAAAGTAAAAAACGTGCGTGAGAGTGATCTTGTTTATGGCCTTCGCCTTTTGCTAACACATTACCCGCACTTAGCGTTACTGTTGCTAAGCCACAAATAAGTGCCAGTTTTGATAGCATGTTTACTTTAGTCATAATGATTACCTTAATAGTGGGTTGGTGGTTGGCTGCTAAGCCAGTAGGTTAACTATAACTAATGCAATGCAAAGTAACGCAAAGCAGTGTAAAGGTTGTGTAAAGATTCATTTTTGGTGTATTAAACACGTAAAATAAAAACCCTAAAACAGCGCGTAAGGCTTTATAAATGAAACTATTAATGATTGATGATGATACCGGTTTATGCGAGTTATTGAGCGAGTACCTAAGCGCACAAGGTTTTAGCATAGAAACCATACATGACGGTCAGCAGGGCTTGGAGCTTGCTTTACACAAGGATTATGCACTTATATTACTTGATGTTATGTTACCTTCTATCGATGGCTTTGAAGTATTAAAGCAACTCAGACACACTAAATTAACGCCAGTTATTATGCTTACCGCTAAGGGTGAAGACTTTGACAGGATTTTTGGTTTAGAGCTTGGTGCTGACGATTATATTGCTAAACCCTTTAATCACCGCGAGCTACTTGCTCGTGTTAAAGCCATTACCCGCCGTATTGAGCATATTAATAGCCTTGGCAGTAACAACAAAAAGCGCTGTTTAAATGGCGTTACGGTTAATTTTGTGACACGTGAAGCCAGTGTAAAAGGGACTGCTTTAACCCTTACTGGCACCGAATATGAAATACTGACTTTATTGGTAAAACAAGCGCCGCATGTTATTAGTAAAGAAAAGATAAGCGAAGATGTATTAGGAAGGCGTTTAGCCTCTTTTGACCGCTCTATTGATATGCACGTGAGCAATATTCGTAAGAAAATAGCCGAGCATATCGAGGGCGAAAAAATTAAAACTATTCGAGGAACTGGTTATGTCTTTATTCAAGGAGAGTAAACTTCCTCGTTTTAATTGGCTGTATCACCCACGGCATTATTTGTTTTTTAAAGTGTTTGCTTGGTTTTGGTTGACTATTATTGGTACTTTCACGGCGCTGTTTTTTTTGAGTAACATTTCGCTGATCAATGCGATTAGTCACGAGTCGCTGCAAGGGCCCATGCAAAAAAACCTCGCATACTTAGCAAAGGCCATTGAGCGCAGCGCAAATAAGCACAAACGCTCCGTTAATGACATTATTACTCACCCGCGCTTAGCAAAAAGTAAATTACTGTATTTAAACCAAGTGCAAGCAGACACTCACTTTACCAGTGAAAATATAGATAGTCATATTGACCTAAGCTTACTGAACTTTAGTGAAGGCATGGCGCCGCAAATTATTTTTACTGAGTATTATCAAGCTTTTGGCCCTGTACGAATTGAAGTGCCCGAAGGTGAATTTGATCTTTATGAAATAAATATAGACCAACAACGCCCGCTGTTTATTCGCTTAAAGTTACTCCCTGGGTGGCTAAAAATTTCGATCGCGATTATTGCCTCTCTCACGTTAAGCTTTTTATTTAGCCGTAATTTAATAGCCCCAATTAATAGTTTAAAACACGCGGCAGTTAAACTCTCTCGTGGTGACTTAACTGCGCGCGCAGAGATAAATAGCCAGCGCAAAGACGAGTTAGGCATTTTAGGGCGCGATTTTAACCGCATGGCAGACCAGCTAGAACAATTATTAAGTGCGCAAAAACGCTTGCTTGCTGATATATCGCATGAGTTGCGATCTCCTTTAACACGCTTAAAAATGGCGACCGGACTAGCCCAAATGCACGCTAATGAAACCAGTCAGTCTTATTTAGTGCGTATTGAGAAAGAGGCTAACCAACTCGATAAAATGATAGCAGATGTATTACAGGTATCGCGATTAGAAGCCAATAGCCAACCCCTTTCACTGCAAGCCCAGTCGTTGCAAGTTATTGTAGATCAGGTTATTAATGACGCTCAGTTTGAGGCAAAACAGCACAATAAAACCTTACTTGTACAAGGTAATGTAGAGGTAGAAATAGATTGCGACGAAATGCTGATTGCCAGTGCCCTAGAGAACATTTTGCGCAATGCCATTAAATATGCACACCATACTATTAGCATCACCTTAAAACACAGTGATACCATCACTGTACAAATATGTGATGACGGCCTAGGCGTCCCTGAAGCGCAACTTGACAAGCTCTGTGAGCCCTTTTTTAGGCAATCGAATGCTCGCGACCGTGTTAGTGGTGGCACCGGGCTGGGCTTAGCCATTGCAAAAAATGCGATCATTGCCCATGGCGGAAATTTAATCTTATCAAATAAAGACGCGGGCGGGTTATGCGTTGAGGTAAGTTTACCATTACAAAAGAGAGACCATGTTTTATAGCACCGAAAGTGAGCTGGAAAATAACTTACCTGCAATTAATAGTTTTTATATTAACACCCTCAAAAAGGCCTATTTAACCACGCCCGCTGGGGCGTTATTTTATGCCTTTGCAATACCTGAGCATGCGCATACGGCTGTGGTCATTAGCGCTGGACGCATTGAAGGGCTTGATAAATACAAAGAGCTGCTATGGGAGCTTTATGCTAATAACGTTGCTGTGTTTATTGTTGATCATCAAGGCCAAGGACGCTCTTACCGATTGTTAAAAAACTCACACAAAGGCTATGTAAAACAATTTGCAGATTATAGTCGCGACCTCAACCAATTTAACCTTGAAGTGGTAAACCCTCATTGGCAAGGCAAAAAGGTGTTGTTAAGTCACTCTATGGGGGGCGCTATCGCTTTTGATTATTTAGCGCGTTATAAACATAATTTTAATGGTGCGTTTTTATCTGCCCCTATGTTTGATATTTACACCAAAGGAATACCAAAACCGATTGCACAGTTTATCGCTGCGAGTGCGTCATTCTTTGGGTTTTCAGGATGTTATGCGCTAGGGCAAAGCGATTACTCACCTGAAGAGTTTGCGCTTAATACGTTAACCAGTAGCCAAATACGTTATACGCATTTTAGAGACACTTATCAGCAAACGCCGTTATTGCAATTAGGTGGAGTAACTTATGGCTGGTTAAATGCAAGTTTTAAGTTTATTAAAGCGCTCGATAAATTATCGATAACTACGCCGTTATTTATTGCCAGCGCAGAAAAAGATCAGGTGGTTGATAACACCGCACAAGATAAAATGGCTAGTCGGCATAAAAACACACTAATTAAACGCTTTGAGGGCGCTAAGCATGAACTGTTTTTTGAGCGCGATGAAATTCGCCAACCACTTCTGACGAGCTTGTATAAATTTTGCGAATCACTAACGATTAAGCGATAGTGGGTCTAGGTGAATCAAAATATCTACTTCGGATTCAAATTGATCAGTGAGCAACCGCTCTACTTCATCGGCCACTTTATGGGCACGAATAAGCGCTAAATTGTCATCAAGTTCCAAATGCAGTTGAATAAACTTAACCTTACCGCCTTGGCGAGTACGAATATCATGCACGCCGTGTACATCGGCATGCGCATGCGCTATTTCAAAAATGCGCTGTTTTTCTTCATCTGGAAGCTCTTTATCCATTAAATGGTCGGCGCTTTGTGTTGCTATATCCCAACTGTTATAAAGCAAGTAACCGGCAACGCCAATGGCAAAAAGAGGATCGGCATACAGCACACCATAATAAGCAAGCAAAATAGCAAGTAGTACCGCCGCGTTTAAAATTAAATCGCCTTTGTAATGCACTGAGTCGGCTTTAATGGCAATTGACTCTGTGTGTTTCACTACTTTATTTTGCACAAATACAATCACTAACGTGCACACAATAGCAAAAATACTCACCCACACGCCAAGTAATGAGTGTTTAAGCTCTACGGGGTTAATTAACCGCTCAATACCATGAAACGCCAATAAACAACCAGAGCCTGCAATAAATGCAGCTTGCCCAAGGCCTGCTAACGCTTCTGCTTTACCGTGACCAAATCGGTGGTCGTCATCAGCGGGGCGCAGTGCATACGATAGCACTAAAAAGCTCATAAACGTTGCCGTAATATCCATTAATGAATCAGTCAGTGAGCCAAGCATAGAGGCTGAACCCGACGCAAGCCACGCCCACGCTTTGGTCGCAATCATTAAACTGACCATGACCATAGCGACTATGCTTGAGGCTTTAACCCAAAATTCATAACTGCGATTGTGCACGTATTTATCTGCTTCAAATTATATTTAATAACAACAGTATATCATTTTTTATTTATTGTTCGTGTATACTCAACACAGAAAATTTTACCTTGAGGCCACTATGCTCGACATCGTTTTATACCAACCTGAAATTCCACCTAATACCGGTAATATCATTCGCTTATGCGCCAACACTGGCTACGCATTGCACTTAATTGAGCCATTAGGATTTGAGTGGGACGATAAACGCGTAAAACGCGCGGGCCTTGATTATCATGAATTTAGCCATGTACAGCGCCATGCGTGTTTTGAAGATTATTTAGCAAAATGCCAGCCTAAAAAAGTATATGCCTGCACCACCAAAGGCAGTCAGTTTCATCATCAAGCACAGTATGAGGCAGGCGATTGTTTGGTGTTTGGCCCTGAAACACGTGGTTTGCCAGATGAGATGATTCAAGCATTACCTAAAGAGCAGCGCGTACGCATTCCTATGCGTGCTGATAGCCGCAGTATGAACTTATCCAACGCAGTGGCTGTGTTTGTGTATGAATCTTGGCGCCAACTCGGTTTTCCTAATGCTCAGTAGCAGTTAAGTGCAGGTAATGTGAAAGTAATCTTTAATTTTACTTACGTGTACCCCTTTTGTTACAATCTGGTGGTATTCGCCAACTTAATTTGTATAAGAGGTTTATATCTTTAATAAAAAAATAAAAAATGTAGGTGTCACTTCACAACAAAGTAACAAATCTGTACTAAACTAAATTTACTATTAGCCATCATGTTGAAACCTTATGAAAAAAATACTGTTTAGTTCACTGTTATTATGCTCAACCTCAACGCTTGCTGCCACCTCAGCCACAGTGACCCTTGTATCTGATTATTTATTTAACGGTGTTAGTCAAACCCAAGAAGACCCTGCATTACAGGCAAGCTTTGATTGGGCAGGCGACAGCGGAATGTATGCTGGTGTTTGGGGTTCAAATGTTGATTTTGGTGAAGGCACTGACATAGAGGCCGATGGTTACATCGGCTATTACACCAGCTTAACCGATTCTATAAACCTAGATATTGGTATTGCGCAATACACCTATCACGGTAAAGGGTTTAGTTCCGATTATAACTATGCAGAAACATATGCTAAGTTTAACTATGGCAATACTAATTTAAACTTTTGGCATTCTTGGGATTACTTTGGTACAGGCGCTGGCCACAGCATTGTGATGCTCACCCATAATTTTCCGATTAATGACGTTTTTTCGATTGATGTAGGCGCCGACTATTCAATTAGCCATGATGAAGACAAATGGCAGTGGGAGGCAGATGATGACTACATACATTGGCGCATTGGCGCAAATTACACTATTAACGACTGGAATTTGTCAGCAAGTTATGAAGACACAGACTTAGACACCTATGGTGACTCGACTATACTTCTTTCAGTATCAAGAACTTTTAACTTTTAAGGCTACACTATGAAAACATTACTATTATTAATATTACTGGGTTTTTCAAACTTAGTTTGTGCCGATACCGTTTATTTAACGTCATTAGCTTGGCCGCCTTATGCTGATAAATCACTTGAACAACAAGGCGCATCTGTTGCTGTAGCAAAAGCGGCATTTAAAGCCGAGGGCCATGAATTAGTTGTTGATTTTTTCCCGTGGTCGCGCGCGGTAAATTCAGCCTCACAAGCTGGCTCTAAACATGTGGGTTACTTTCCTGAGTACATGCACGACACCGCTGATTTTGTATTTTCGAACCCAACAGGCACTGGGCCACTTGGGCTGCTACAAAATAGCGCAAAACCAATTAGTTTTTCAGCCGTAGGTGATTTAAAAGGCAAGCGCATTGGTGTAGTGCAAGACTATGTTAACACCAAAGAACTTGATGACATGATAGCCTCTGGTGCCATACAAGGTGACGCGGTGCCATCTGATGTTTTAAATATTAAAAAAGTAGCGGCTGGTAGAATAGACGCTGCCGTTATTGACTCAAACGTATTAAATTATTTATTAAATACCGACAAGTCGTTAGCGGGTGTTAAAGATAAAGTAGCGATGAATGACAATTTACTTGAAAACAAAAGCCTATACATTGCATTTAGAAACGATGCCGATGGACAAAAATGGCAGCAAATATACAACCAAGGATTAGAAAAAATAGATGTCGACGCTATTATGTCGAACTACTTAAAGTAAGGGTATCCTTTGACTCGTTCAATTTTATTTAGACTCGTTATTACCACATTAAGCGCTATGGTGTTGGTACTGTTATGCTTTGGCGTTTACGATTACACCAACCAAAGCAAACAGCTCAAGCAAAAGCTTGATACTGAAATTAGCCTCGCTGAAGAACGTATTGGCTTATCGTTACCCAATGCTATGTGGAATTTTCAAGAAGCATTAGCTAATAAATTAATAAACGCTGAGGTTGCTTCTGAAAACATTTCAAAAATAACAATCTATGATACAAATGGACAAGTTTTTGTACAAACAGACGGTAATGAAACACCGTCTGTTATTCAAAGCGATCTTGTATTTGATGATTCAGGCACCCCCAACAAAGTAGGCACTTTAAGCCTGCATGTTGAATACACCCATATTGAAAAAGCACTCACCGAACTTGCACTATTTTCTGCAATCGAGGTTTTATTATTAGTGATTATACTAGGGGCTGTGCTTGTTTATATTTTTAAAAAACTAGTAGCACAACCGCTCTCTGAAGTTGCTGAAAAAATGGCAACCATTGCCAATGGGGACGGCGATTTAACTCAAGAAATAATTGTTCGTCGCAACGATGAAATAGGCAGGCTTGCTAATTCGTTTAATCAGTTTGAGCACAAAATTGCAGATTTAATCAACAATGTAAAAGCATCTGTTGAAGACTCATTTAGTGTATCGACTAATATTGCTAACGCCAGTGGCGACGGAGTTAGCTACTTAACAGAGCAACAAAATGAAACAGACCAAATTGCCACTGCAATCACTCAAATGGCCTCTTCTGCGTCAGAAATTGAGGGTAATGCCAAATTAACTCTAAGCTCTGCTGAAAGCGCCAATGAAGATGCCCAAAAAGTGCATGACGCATTTTTAAACTCTATTAATGCAGTTAAAAGCTTAGTTGCACAGTTAGATGAAGCATCATCTGTGATAGGTACTTTAGAAGAAAGTGTGCAAGGTATTGTTTCGGTGTTAGATGTTATTCAAGCCATTGCTGAACAAACTAATTTATTAGCGTTAAATCTGTCATTCCGCACCCCTATTTTGAATTAAACCTGCTCATTAATTGAGCGGTTAGACTGTTGTTGTTAAAAAATACTTGACGGCGATCCCTATATTTGATCTATTACTCTCTTTTGAGAGCGCGTATTTATGTCTATCCCTTATGCCCAAAAACTCGAACACCACGGCTTAGTTGCTGGATTTTGTCACGATCTAGGTTTTGTCGATATGATTGATAACGCACTCGGTGGCGTGGCGCCTGAGCGCAACATCAGTTGTGGTCAATTAGTGTTGGCTATGGTGCTAAACGGCCTAGGTTTCACTGGCCGCACACTGCATATGTACAGCGAGTATTTTCAAGGCAAGCCGCTTGATAGATTAATTGGTGAAGGCGTAAAGTCCGAGCACATCAACGACGATGCGCTTGGTCGCTGTTTAGACACCTTATATGAATACGGCGTATCGAAGCTGTATCAGCAATTGGGTGAGGCGGTGGTAGAGAAATTAGGGTTACAAACCGAAGCTTTACACCTTGATTCAACAAGCTTTCATTACGATGGCAAAGCGACAAGCGAGCCTGATGATGACGAACCAAAACCTATCCGTATCGCGAAAGGTTATTCGCGCGACCATCGCCCTGAGCTCAACCAAGTGATACTCAATCTTATCTGTGAGAACCAGTCAGGCATTCCGGTTTATATGAAGCCTGCCAGTGGCAACAGCAATGATATGGAAGGCTTTAAACAGATTGTAAAGGCACATATTGGCAGTTTAAAAGCCGCGCAAGCCAGCCGCTACTTTGTGGCCGATGCCGCCTTGTATGTGCAAGAAACCATTAAAGATTTACATACTCAAGGCCAACTGTTCATTACGCGGGTACCGCAAACCCTCAAAGAAGCTAAAACCCTTGTTAAGCAAGCGCCTAACTTGAATTTCACCCCTATCTCACCTGGCTATGAAGGCGTGAGTTATGACAGTGAATACGGGGGGGTGAAACAAAAATGGCTACTCATTCGCAGTGAGCAGGCGTATAAGCGAGAGCAGCATAACCTGAACAAGCGTATGCTAAAAGCCGGAGAAGTTGCCCGCAAAAGCTTTAAAAAACTGTGCCAACAACGCTTCGCTTGCCAAAATGACGCACAAAGCGCCCTTATAAAATGGCGAGGTAAACAAGCGGTATGTGATGTGGATGCAAATGTTGTTGAAGTAGCCATTTTTAAGGGAGCAGGACGCCCTAAAGCAGGGCAGTTACCTGAGCGTATCGAGTATCAGATAACAGGCGTGTTGTGCACACTGTTAGCGGCACGGGAGAGTGCGTTGCAACAATTAGGGTTATTTATTATTGCCACCAATGATGTGAGCGAGCACCTTGATATGGCCAGCTTGTTGAGCAGTTACAAAGCGCAGCAAAACGTGGAAAAAGGCTTTCGCTTTTTAAAAAGTCCCGACTTCTTAACCAGCGCCATTTACCTTAAAAAGCCTGAACGCATTGAAGCCTTACTCATGGTGATGACCTGCTGCTTAATGGTGTATGCAGGGCTGGAGCACCAAATCCGTAAAACCTTGGTGGAGAAAGACTGCTACTTCCCCACGATGAAATACAAGCCGGGCCAACGCCCCACGGCACGCTGGGTGTTCCAGTGCTTCGAGCATATCATCATCATGTACATACCAGATAAACCACCCATAGTGGCGAATATGCAACCGCGCAATCAAACCATTGTTGATTGCTTGGGTGAAAAATATCAGCGGATTTATTCTTAAAATGGGTGCGGAAGATCGGTTAAATGCCGCTATTGAAGCAGCACGAGCAGGCGAGCAAGGACGTGGCTTTGCTGTTGTTGCCGATGAAGTTCGTTCTTTAGCGAGTCGAACTCAAGCAAGCACTGCGGAAATTCATGAAACAATTGATAAATTACAACAAGGATCGCAATCTGCTGTAAACGTTATGAAGCTTAGTAAAAATATGGGCCACGAAAGTATGGACGCTGCTAATAAAGCCAGTGAGCTCATAGCGAGTATATCGCAGGCGATTGAGTCAATTACACATATGTCGAGCCATATTTCGGGGGCAGTATCAGAGCAAAGTGCAGTTGCAGAAGATTTAAGTAGAAATATTAACCAAGTAGTTACTTCTGGTCAAAATAGTATGGATAAAATTGAGCAAGTTCAAGCATACTCTCAAGATATGAAAGAACTGGCGCTTACACTTAAAGAATCAGTCAGCGTATTTAAAACTTAATCATCAAAAAAGGCCTTAAATAATTTAAGGCCTTTTTTGTTATTCAGACTTTTGCTCGCGGCCTAGTAACGCCATTGCTGCGGCTTTCATGTCTTTATGCTCATAAAGCACTTTGTATATTTGCTCAGTAATTGGCATTTCAACACCGGCTCGCTGCGCAAGTAAGTACACTTCTTTGGTGTTACGATAACCTTCTACCACTTGCCCAATTGATGCTATTGCTTGCTCAACACCTTCACCTTTACCTAAAGCTAAACCAAAACGGCGGTTGCGCGATTGATTGTCGGTACAGGTTAAAATTAAATCACCTAGTCCTGCCATCCCCATAAAGGTTTCAGGTTTTGCACCTAAAGCACAGCCTAAACGCGAGAGCTCAGCTAACCCCCGAGTAATAAGTGCCGTTCGAGCATTGGCACCAAACCCTACACCATCAGAAATTCCGGCACCAATAGCAATGACGTTTTTCACCGCTCCGCCAAGCTGTATGCCAATAAAGTCATCATTATTGTATACCCTGAACGAACGGCCACAATGTAATAAATCGGCTATTTGTTTAGCGAATGCCGGTGATGTTGAAGACACAGAAATAGCGGTTGGTGAGCCCATCGCCATTTCTTTGGCAAAGGTTGGCCCTGAAAGCACCGCTAAAGGAACATTTTCACCCAACTCTTGCACGGCCACTTCTTGCAGCAATCGTCCCGTGTCAGGTTCAAGCCCTTTTGTAGCCCAGGCAATTTTTGCATTTGGGCGCAAAGCAGGTTTAATTTGCTTTAGTGTATCGGCAAATGCATGGCTTGGTACTACCACCAAAACAATATCACTACATGCACTCGCACGCTGTAAATCAGCTTCTAAAATTAAACTATCAGGAAAAGGAACATCGGGTAGGTAGCGTTGATTTTTTCGCTCAGCTGCAAGCGTCTCAACGTCTTGGCTATTACGTCCCCATAAAGTCACCTTGTGACCATTTCGGGCTAAGCAAATAGCAAGGGCGGTGCCATACGATCCCGCCCCTAAAACAGTAACAGCTGAAGTGGCTGTATTCATAAATTAAGCGTCTGCTGTAACCTGCTCAGCTTGCGCTGTGCGTTGTTGCATGTATTGTGCAAATAATGCGTCAAAGTTAACTGGCGCAAGATTAAGCTGTGGGAATGTACCACGGTTTACTAAATTAGAAACCGCTTCACGTGCATATGGGAATAACACGTTAGGGCAAAATGCACCAAGCATGTGTGCTAATTGCATTTCTTCAACGTCAGCAATAGTAAAAATACCCGCTTGTTGAATTTCACATAAAAACGCAGTTTCTTCACCAATAGAAGCCGTTACAGTTAACGCTAAAACAACTTCGTAAACGCCTTCGTCAAGCTTGTTAGAGCGTGTATCTAAATCTAATTTTACTTCTGGTGCCCATTCTTTTTGAAAAATAGCTGGCGAGTTTGGTGTTTCAAACGATACATCTTTTGTGTATATACGTTGAATAGTGAACTGTGCACCTGTGTCAGCCTCTGCTGCTGCGTTTTGATTTTGTTCGTTCATTGTTATTCCTAACCTGTTATTTATTATAATTAAATTAAGCACTCAGCTTAGCATCAAGGTGACCTTGAGCTTCTAATGCCATCATGTCGTCACAGCCACCGATGTGTTCATTGTTAATGAAAATTTGTGGAACCGTGCTTGCGCCACCCGCTTTAGCAATCATTTCATCGCGACGCTCTGGCTGTACACCAATATCAATGTTTGTGTACTTTACACCTTTGGCATCTAATAACGCTAACGCGCGATGACAAAAAGGACAATAACCTTTGGTGTATAAAACAACATCATTCATAAATTAATCCTTACTCGGTTTTGTTTAGGGAGATTAACGATGGCTTGTTGTTGGCAAACTTGCAGATTGCCATGCTCCCATGCCACCAGATAATACAGACACGTTTTCAAAACCTGCTTTGTGCATTAACGTTGCTACACCAGAGGCTGTCATACCTGCGGCACATACCACTATAATGGGTTTGCTCTTGTACTTTTCAAGGGTTGAAAAATCAGATTCTTTGGCTTTTTCTGGGCTTAAGTGTACAGCACCGGCAATATGGCCTGCTTTAAACTCTTTTTGCCCTCGCATATCAACAACTTGGCCGTCTTCGCGGTTAATAAGTAAGGTTAACTGCTGAGGATTGATTTTACGAATTGCTGAAAACTTACTTTTTATTGAGCCACTAATAATAAGAAACACAATCGCAACCCAAGCTAGGCTCAAAATTGGATGATTTGAGACAAATTCAATATATTGATCCATTCGACTTCCACTATAAAGTTACATGCTAAAACAAGGTGTTTTAGATATTTAATTCATATTTATTGCACTTACATAATGAGCAATTACTCATTAGCAAGCCAACTTAGAGCACTATTAAACTGCTTTGAATTTTACCTACACATAGGCTTAACTTATCCCACAAATCTATTCAATACTTGAATAAATAAGAGATTAGCCGCGCAAGTATACCCAAATCAGCTAAAAATGCGAGTTTAAGCAAGCTTAAAAACTAGATATAGTCTGCTTAAAAGCCACAAAATACCGCTAGTTTTAACTGAAAAATAAACCAATCCTGTAAAATATTCAATTTGATTAGCCCGCATTGAAAATTTTTAATATCTTCTTTTCATTGCTGATCCTAGCTATAAAACGCGGTATGCTAAGGCTTGGCATGTTGGCATTAATGTGAGCGTGTATTTTAGCAACGCTAATTTTTCAGGAGTGACTATGACAGAGCATAAAAAACCACTGGTATTAATGATTTTAGATGGCTGGGGATACAGAGAAGATGAGCAAAGTAATGCTATTTTAGCTGCTAACACCCCTGTATTAGATGAGTTATGGGCAACACGTCCGCATACATTAATTTCAGCATCGGGTTTAGCTGTTGGTCTTCCTGATGGCCAAATGGGCAACTCTGAAGTGGGCCATGTGAATTTAGGCGCGGGCCGTATTGTGTATCAAGACTTCACTCGTATCACAAAAGCCATTGATGATGGTGAATTTAATACAACCCCCGCACTTGTTGAAAACATTGATAAAGCTGTTAATGCCAACAAAGCTGTACATATTATGGGGCTATTAAGTCCAGGTGGCGTACATAGCCATGAAGATCATATTGTCGCCAGTATTCAACTGGCTGCAAAACGCGGTGCCAAAAACATTTATTTTCATGCTTTTTTAGATGGCCGAGACACACCGCCACGCAGTGCTAAAGCATCCATTGAACGTATTGAAGCTTTGTTTAGCGAACTAAAATGCGGCCGTTTAGCCTCATTAATTGGTCGTTACTACGCGATGGACAGAGACAACCGCTGGAACCGTGTTGAAAAAGCGTACAACTTGATCACCCTTGGTGAAGGCGACTTTGATTATGAAAATGGCGTAACTGCACTCAATGCTGCCTATGAGCGTGATGAAAATGACGAATTTGTAGCAGCTAGCACTCTCACCCCTAAAGGCAGCAGCCCTGTACAAGTAAATGATGGCGACACCATTATATTTGCAAACTTTAGAGCCGACCGCGCACGCGAAATAACCCGTGCCTTTGTTGAGTCTGGTTTTGACGGCTTTGATAAGAAAAAAACACCCGCCCTTAGTAGTTTTGTGATGATGACGGAGTACGCCGCCGATATTGATGCAGCGGTTGCTTTTGGCCCTACCCCACTTAATAACGTACTGGGCGAATGGCTTGAAAAACAAGGTAAAACTCAGCTACGTATTTCTGAAACTGAGAAATATGCCCATGTCACCTTTTTCTTCAGTGGCGGACGAGAAGATGAGTTTACTGACGAAACCCGCGAACTTATTCCTTCGCCGCAAGTGGCAACGTATGATTTGCAGCCAGAAATGAACTCAGCCATGCTCACCGATAAACTGGTTGAAGCAATAAAAAGTGGCCAATACGATGCCATTATTTGTAACTATCCAAATGGCGATATGGTTGGGCATTCAGGCGTATTTGAGGCGGCAGTAAAAGCCTGTGAAGCAGTAGATAGTTGTATTGGTCGTGTAGTGGATGCACTTAAAGAGCACGGTGGAGAGGCGCTAATTACAGCCGATCATGGTAATGCAGAGCAAATGGCAGACCTAAAAACAGGCCAAGCGCACACAGCACATACCAGCGAGCCAGTGCCGTTTATTTATGTAGGGCGTGACGCACACCCACATACGGGTAAAGCCTTAAGTGATGTTGCACCCACTATGCTGCATTTAATGGGGTTAGCGCAACCGCCAGAAATGACCGGCTCACCCATTATGGTGTTGAAATAACCTATGAATAAAAGTGCATACCGCGTCATTGCGTGTATATGTGTACTCAATTTATTAGTCACTGCAATGGCAGTGGCTAATGAAGACCGTACTAAAAAAGATTTATCGCAAGTTCAAGTGGCTTTAGAGCAAAGCCAAGCACAATACAAACAGCAACAACAGAAAATAGCCCAACAACAACAGAAACTAAAAGCCCATGAACTCGCTATAGCTAAAAATGCCAAAGCATTAAATATGGCAGAGCACTCAGTCAAAGAAACCCAGCAGCAACAAACAAAGCTACAGCAACGCGCTACTGAACTTGAAAAAAAACACACTCAATTTCAACGTATTTTAGCGGCTCAGTTAAAAAGCGCTTACATGGCAGGCAATAATGACTATTCTAAAATGCTGCTAAACCAACAAGATACTGCTAAATTTGAACGCACGCTAAGCTATTACAATTACTTAAATAAAGCGCGAATAAAGCAACTGGATGAACTCAAAGCGCTGCAACTTGAAATAGCTCAAAATCAGGCCGAGCTTGCCAAAACAAAAGACAAACTTGTTGCCTTATATGAAGAACAAAAAAGAAGACAGGCAGCAGTCGTGAGCGCTCAGAATGAACGCAAGGCAAGCCTAAAAAATCTAAAAAAACAGTTAAATAATACAAAAAATTCAATTAGCTATTTAGAAGAAAATGAACAAACCCTAATTACCACCATTAAACAACTTGAAGAAGAAAAAACAGCCAAAATTGAGCTGTTAGGCCTAAATAAAAGTAAAGGAAAATTAAACTGGCCAAGTAAAGGGAAGTTAGCGCATCACTTTGGCCAACGTAAACACGGCGGCATTAATTGGAAAGGTGTATTAATTTCTGCATCCGAAGGCACACCGGTAAATAGCATTCATAACGGCCAAGTTGTATTTGCAGATTGGTTGAAGGGTTATGGTTGGGTGATTGTAATTGACCATGGTGAGGGTTTTATGAGTTTATACGGACACGCACAAACCTTACTTAAAGATGTGGGCGATATGGTCAGAGAAGGTGAAGGTGTGGCTTTAGTTGGACAAAGCGGTGGACAAACTGATTTTGGTCTATACTTTGAAATACGCCACAAAGGGCGTGCTGTAAATCCCACAAAGTGGTGCAGGCGTATTTAATCTGAATTAGCTGCATCGAATGAGAGGCAGTGATGATGAACATATTCTTTTGCCAAAAAAAATCATTAAAAAAGCAACTAATCTATTGTTTTTTATTTTATTTGTTTTTTTCATTAACGCTAAACAGTGTCATATATAATGCCCATGCAAGCTCTGTAAAAGGCTTAGAAAGTCAAAAAATAAATGAAATACTGTTTAACATTCATACCTACTATGTTGATGATTTAGCACTGCAAAATAGTGAATATGTTGAATATAACAATGCCCAATTTGAACGTTTATATTCTAAACTCGACCCCTATTCTAAATATTTAGATAAAAATGAGCTAAATGCGCTATTTGATAACACTAATGGCCGCTATACCGGCTTAGGAATTGAAGTAGAGAGTATTGCTCAACAAATTACTATTGTAAGAGTGATTAATAACTCCCCAGCTAAACAGGCCGGGCTGCAAGCTGGCGATATGATTACCGCAGTTAATGATCAACAACTTGAAAGTAGTTCCATCGACTTAGTTGCGCAGCAAATTAAAAACAGCCCTAACAACACAGTTAAACTGAGTATAATACGCACAAATACCCCAAAAATATTAGTCTTCAACGTTAGTAAAAAACAAATAGAACTAACCAGTGTAACTAAGCAACTACTTGACGCAGGTAGTGGTTATATCGCCATTAATAATTTTTCAAACCACACCTTACATGAAGTTGCTTTACAAATAGAGGCCATGCAAAACCATTACGGTCATCCATTAAAAGGCTTGATTATTGATTTGCGAGACAACCCAGGCGGTACTTTAAAAAGCGCAGTAGCAGTGGCTGACTTGTTTTTACAAAATGGCCTAATAGTGACAACCAAGGGGCGCTTTTATGATGCTAACCAATCATTTTACGCTAAACGTGGCGATATTTTAAAAGGCGCACCTATTGTTGTACTGATCAACGAACATTCAGCCTCTGCGGCAGAAATATTAGCCGCAGCATTAAAAGAGAATCTTCGTGCAAAAATAGTCGGAAATCAATCATTTGGTAAGGGGTCGGTGCAATCACTTATTCCATTAGGCGATGGTGATACCGCATTAAAATTAACCACTGCTCGCTATTTCACCCCCTCTGGTAAATCGATTGAGGGGGTTGGTGTAACGCCTAATGTGGCGATTAATCAAACAACGCTTCCACAAACAAATAAAATAGCTATAATAAAAAATGAACAATTAATACAAAGCACCGATTTTAGCGCAAAAGAACGAGCTGATATTCAACTGGTAAAAGCAAAGCAGTTACTAAGCATGAAATAACGCTAATAATTATTTTAAATATCACAAAGATAATAAAAATTATAAAACGTGAAAACTATAAACTTAATGGTGTTAGCAGGGCTTTTTTTAGCGTTATTTGCAACATCAACGGGCATTAAAGCCAAACAAATAGCCATAGTGATTGATGACATAGGTTATCATCAACGTGATTTAGAATTCCTGAGTTTACCTGGGCAGGTGTCCTATTCAATATTGCCTCACACCCCCTACTCCCAAATATTTGCAACCCTTGCAAGCCAATCAAACAAAGAGCTGCTACTGCATATTCCTATGCAAGCTTTGAATGGTAAAAAGCTCGGCCCCGGGGGGCTTACTTTAAATATGGATAAAACACAGCTACAACAAACGCTTGGTAATGCATTAGCCAGCCTACCCCAGGTTAAAGGTGTTAATAACCACATGGGCTCTGCGTTAACTCAGCAAAGTCATGCAATGAAATGGACCATGGAAGTACTTAAAAAACACCAACTGTATTTTCTTGATAGCCGCACAACCGATTTGAGCCAAGCGCAAAATGCGGCAAATTTTTTTGGGGTGGAAAATATTGCTCGTCATGTATTTTTAGACAATATAACCACAGCAGAGCAGTTACAATTTAGATTAGAAGAACTCAAGTCAAAAGCAACCAAATATCAGTTTGCGATTGGTATTGCCCACCCTTACCCAGAAACCATGGATTTTTTACGCCACGCTTTACCACAATTAACTGAGCAAGGCTTTGAACTGGTCCCCGTATCGCAGTTGGTTGAGCGTAAATATGTACAGCTCGCACAGGCTGAGTAAAAAACGGTCTGCGGTTAGGTAGCAAAATAAAACACCGCGACTTATGCAAGGTTTTTTGCGCCTGTTGCAGCGGATTTACCCCGCATCTCTTAACCCATAATTTTACCCTTTCACCCAAAAAAGACGCGACATAAAGTCGCTGCTACGTGGGGTGTTGCTCATTTGTAGCAGATGTATGGACTCCTCCCCATTAACGAGAGAGTACGGTATAAAGAAGTTGCAAAAAATCTTTTACCCAATAAGGAGTCCATACATGACACAGTCTAATTTAATTGCTATTGATTTAGCAAAAAACATTTTCCAAGTAGCGCAGTTTAAAGGCAATAAACTCAAATCTAATAAAGCAGTTAATCGCCAAGCATTACTTGAGTTATTAGTTAAAGCAAAACCATCAGTTGTTGCGATGGAGGCATGCGCAAGCGCTCAATATTTTGCACGCACAGCGCAATCCTTTGGTCATGAAGTCATGTTGCTTGACCCTTTATTTGTTAAAGCATTTAGACAAGGCCAAAAAACAGATGCAAACGATGCAATCGCAATCGCCGTTGCTAGTCGAGCCCCCAATGTTCGCTCATGTAAAATTCTTACCATTGAAGAGCAGGCTTTACAATCACTTAGCAAGGTAAGAGCGTTAGCAGATAAACAAAAAATTCAATTATCAAATCAAATACGCGGTTTGCTACTTGAGTTTGGTATTGTGATTAACCAAAGTGAAGCCGCATTTAAAGCAGCCATACCGGATATTTTGGAAGATGATGAAAATGCACTGCCGCTAGAACTAAAACATGCGCTCGCGCTGAGTTACGCTCTTTATAAACAGCAGTGCGACAATAAAGTAGAGTTGCAAAAACAAATAGAGCGTATTTCAAAACAAAATGATGGCTGTCAACGCTTAATGGCACTTGAAAGCGTCGGCCCTATAACGGCTATCGAGCTCCTGTCTTTTTTAGGCAATACATCACAGTTTAGTGACGCAAGAGGTGCAGCAGCGTGTGCGGGTGTCACGCCATTACAATACTCAACAGGGGGTAAAGCAAAAATAGGCCGAATTCCAAAAAGACGAGGAGGCGCATTAAGACGCAATCTTTTTTTAGGCGCCCGTTCGGTTGTCAGTAAATTAAAAAATAGAGAAGCCAGGACAGAAAAAGAGCGGTGGATAAAAAACCTACTTACACGCAAAAGCGTCAAATGTGTTGCTATCGCATTAGCAAACAAAACAATGCGAACAGCCTATGCTTTACTTAAAAATGGAACGAGTTATGAGCCAACATTACTGACAGCATAAAATAAAAGAGTAAAAAGTCAGTAAGCAACAGAATTGAACAAGCCAAGATAGAGCATTGAGTGGTGAGACCCACCCTTGAGAGCCTGAAAACCCGCTAGTGTACGAAGATACCGTTTAGCAGATAAGGCACAAGGGCGCGAAAACATCAAAGTGGCCGAGGTAGCGCCTCATTAGAGCCCGTATATAAGCACGCAATCACATCATCTTAATGCAAAAAAGGCTTGTGCAATTGGAGGAGTCCATATAAGCGGGTTTACCCCGCGTCTCGTAACCCATAATTTACCCTTTTACCCAAAAAAAGACGCGACATAAAGTCGCTGCTACGTGGAGTGTTGCTCATTTGTAGCAGCGGGTTTACCCCGCGTCTCGTAACCCTTAATTTTACCCTTTTACCCAAAAAAAGACGCGACATAAAGTCGCTGCTACGTGGGGTGTTGCTCATTTGTAGCAGCGGGTTTACCCCGCGTCTCGTAACCCATAATTTTACCCTTTTACCCAAGAAAAGACGCGACATAAAGTCGCTGCTACGTGGGGTGTTGCTCATTTGTAGCAGCGGGTTTACCCCGCGTCTCGTAACCCGTAATTTTACCCTTTTACCCAAAAAAGACGCGACATAAAGTCGCTGCTACGTGGGGTATTGCTCATTTGTAGCAGCGGGTTTACCCCGCGTCTCGTAACCCGTAACTTTTAACCTTTCACCCAAAAAAAACGCGACATAAAGTCGCTGCTACGTGGGGTATTGCTCATTTGTAGCAGCGGGTTTACCCCGCGTCTCGTAACCCGTAACTTTTAACCTTTCACCCAAAAAAAACGCGACATAAAGTCGCTGCTACGTGGGGTATTGCTCATTTGTAGCAGCGGGTTTACCCCGCGTCTGTTTAAAGGTTGTGGTTCAGAGCAACGAAACCCAATGATGTAAAAGTAAAACTGAGTAATAGTAATGTGTTAGATAGTTTGTTGAAACTATTTAAATAAACGTGGCATTTGCAAAAACAGCCACGACGCATGTACTATAAAATTATTATATTTAATTGAATTCATTCGAAGATTTAAGTTCTAGTGGCAAACAAACGACTATTTCAGACATTTACTCGCTGGCCAAAAAATGCCGTAAAGGCAGGCGTTAAACTCTTGGGAGACATTAATGATTATCAGGAAGATGAAAGAACAAGATCTTGAAGCAGTGAGTGCAATTTGCATGGACTCTTTTTTGCAGTCTGTTGCAAGCACATTGTCTAATGAGGGGATTACAACCTTTTCGAATATCGCTGCGCGCGGTGCATTCCTCAACAGAATGAAAGGCGATAACTTGATGCTGGTTGCTGAAAACAAAGAAAATATCGAAGGCATCATCGAGCTAAAGGAAGGTCGCCACGTTGCGATGCTTTTTATTCATCCTGAACGCCAGAAAAGTGGTATTGGAAGAAAGCTGCTTTTATCCGCCTTAAATCATGCAAAGGTTGAAACTATCACTGTCAGCGCATCGCTATCTTCAGTGACAGCTTATGAAAAGTATGGGTTTGAGTGCAGTGACGAAATGGGCGAATCGGCAGGTTTGGTTTATCAACCTATGGAGTTAAAACTTAATAAGGCAATGCAAGAGAAGATCGAGTTCCTAGAAGAAATACGTACAGCAGAAGATCGATGATGCGGCGAAATTCATTCCTTTGTAAAATACAACTGCTGCTAAAAAGTGGATGAATCAGATATTCGACAAAGCAGCGTTACTCGAAAGTATGCTAGCAGGGCTCTATCTGCCCTACTAGCTATTTCAACAAACTACAGGATAAAGGTGGCGACTTTTTCATTTAAGTCAGTGGCGCGGTCTTTTAGTACCTTTGCTTGGCTTAGATGCGTTGTTGCTGAGGTAGTAATCTCATCAGTGACATCTTTAATTGCGACTGTGTTGCGAGTTATTTCGTTAGTTACTTGAGTTTGCTCTTCTGCGGCGACTGCAATTTGCCCTGCCATATCAGAAATCTCATTCACTGCTAGCGTAATTTCTTCTAGTGCATGCGCGGCTGCATTCACATCATCAACACTATTTTTTGCATAATTCTTACTACTATCCATTAAACTCACAGCTTTTTTAGTGGTGTTTTGTAAGGTTTCTATGGTGGTATAAATTTCTGATGTAGAATTTTGCGTTCTTCTTGATAGTACGCGTACTTCATCTGCAACCACAGCAAAGCCACGGCCTTGTTCACCGGCACGCGCTGCCTCAATTGCTGCATTTAAGGCTAACAAATTGGTTTGCTCAGCAATTTCTTGAATGGTGGTTAGAATGCTCGATATAGCTTGAGCATGTAAACTTAGCTCACCAATAACCGTCGTTGTTTCATCAATTTCTCCGGCCAGTGAATTAATCGTACTTCTGGTTTTATCAACTAACAGTTTACCTTGTCGGCTACTTTGCGCAGACTGCTGTGATGCCGCTGCGGTATTTTCGGCATTGGCTGCAATCTCATGCGTTGCACTAGACATTTCAGTTACCGCGGTCGCCACCATCGCCACTTCTTGCTGCTGACGCTGTAACTCGCTAACACTGTTTTGATTGGTGATTAAGCTTTTCTCTGCATCAGAATCTAAATCAGTTGCTAATTGGCGAATATGGCTGATCAGTTCATGTTGGCTATTAACAAAACGATTAAAGCTATCGGCCAGTACACCAACTTCATCTTGGGTATCAACATTGATGCGCTGTGTTAAGTCACCATTGCCATCTGCAATTGTTGATAACGCTTGAGAAACACGAGTCAAAGGCGCAAGCAACATGCTCAATAACCATGAAATAGCAAATATACTTAATAACAGCACCACAGTGACAAGCACTAGCTGAGTAATTAATAAACTAATTAGCGGGGCCTCTAAGGTGTGTTTATCAAGCACAAATAACAGCTGCCAATCAGTATTATTAATGCTCTCCCCCCACACTAGCTTCTCTCGCCCTTCATCCTTAAAATAAATAGGGGTAAATTCATTGTTTTGGCTATTAGACAAAATTAACTGACTATTTATTTTTGAGTCAATACGGGTAATATCTGCCATTACTTTTTTAGTGTCTTTATACGCTATAACAGTGCCATCTTTATGCATCATGATAGCGTAACCATCTGCCGATAAAGACATAGTGTTAACGTCATCAACTAAAGCCTCAATAGATAAATCACCTGCGACCACCCCATTTACAGTGGTTTTAGCAATAGAGACAACCAACTGATTGAACGCGGTATCTAGATAGGGCTTTGTAATGACTGTTCCCTTTTCAAGCTGTGCTTGTTTATACCATGGACGTGAACGCGGGTCGTAACCCGACCGGTTTATGTTCGGATCAGAGTCAATCATTTTACCTTGGCTGTCACCATAGTAAGTTAATTGAAAATCACCCGATAACTTTGCCTGTTGTAATGCGTTTAATGTATTGCCTTCAACCTTAGTAGCAACTGATACAATAATTTGCTGACGATTAGCCAGCCAATCTTCAATGCTTGAGGCTTGTTGTTTACCCGCTTGGCTTACATTATCAATACTGCTTTTTAACAGTAAGTTTTTTTGAGAGGTGTAACTATTCCATGATAACAATATGATAATTGTGGCTAGGGCAAGAATTACCGATAGTAAGATCTTTTTCTTTAATGAATATGCGTTCATATTGAGTGTTAATACTCGCGTTAAATAAGTTTAAATAGGGTTTAAGTGCAACAATTAAATTGCTTAATTTAGACTATGATTTGAGCTGACTGATGCTCAAGTGCGCAAATATTTCATATACCCAAATTAATAACAAACTAAAATAATGACTTTATATAAAAACCAAACTTATTGACTAACTTTAATATCGTGTTTTTTAATTAAAGGATACGCAGATGTAACAACAAGTAAGTAAAAAAAATAAAAATAGCCGCTTTATTAACTTTTTCTTTCATCCATAAAAAAAGCCCCGTAATTTATACGGGGCTTTTTTATTTATTAGGTGCGATTAACTCATCGCGCTTTGTAACTTTTTCATTGCTGTTTTTTCTAGTTGACGAACACGCTCAGCTGATACGCTGTATTTTTCAGCCAACTCTTGCAGTGTTGCTTTGTCATCAGACAACCAACGTGCGCTGACGATATCTTGAGAACGCTCATCGAGTGTTTTCAAAGCGCTAAATAAACGAGTATGTGACTGTTCTTGCCATTGCTGCTGTTCAACCTCGTCGGCTAAATCAGTTGAGCCATCTGTTAGGTATTGTACCGGTGAATAGGTACTCATTGGCGCATCATCGTTATCGTCGCCCGTTAAATCAAAACCCATGTCTTGACCGCTCATACGCGATTCCATTTCACGTACTTCTTTTTCACTTACACCTAGCTCGCTCGCTACTGTACTTACTTCAGCCTGATTAAACCAACCTAAGCGTTTTTTATTTTTGCGTAAGTTAAAAAACAATTTACGTTGTGCTTTGGTTGTCGCGACTTTAACAATACGCCAGTTTTTTAATACAAACTCATGAATTTCAGCTTTAATCCAATGAACTGCAAACGAAACCAAACGTACGCCCACAGAGGGGTCAAAACGCTTTACTGCTTTCATCAGTCCAATGTTACCTTCTTGAATTAAATCAGCTTGCGGTAACCCATAACCCGAGTAGCTTTTAGCTATGTGCGCCACAAAGCGCAAATGCGACATAATGAGTTGTTTTGCAGCACTAAGGTCGCCTTCTTCCTGAAGTCTTTTTGCAAGTTCCTGCTCTTGCTCAACTTTAAGCATAGGAATAGTGCTAACAGCTTGGAGGTAACCGTCCATGCTTGCGCTTTGATTTCCAACTGTCAGTGCCATCGCGTATAAATCTTTACTCATTTTTCACCTCGGTGATAAACATTTGAAACCATCTTAGCACTCTTTAACTCAGAGTGCTAACTTGAATTTAAAACTTTTTTGAGTCATAAATCAAGTGGTTTTTTTAGTGTTAATACAGTCTACGCTAGACGACTGAATAACCTATGAATTAGGGCATTAAATGAAATTAAACTCCACTATTAATACCCTCTTCTTTATAGCGTACTGAAAATATATGACAACTAAACGTGTTAAACTTTATCGGGTTCTATTTCTGTTATGTAGCGATTGACCGATAAATAAGAGCCAATGAAACCTAAACTAGTAGCCAATAACACCAAGGCACCAAATTCATTGAGAGACAGCCCTATTAGCGTAAAACTGGTTTGATATACCCCGGCAACACTGCTAACCGCCGTAGATAGCCACCACATCATTAAAGCTACACAAATAAATGCAAACAACCCACCAATCACACCATACCAAATTCCAGTCCATAAAAAGGGCGCATGTATAAATGTATTGGTTGCGCCAACGAGTTTCATTACTTGTATTTCTTCTTTTTTATCCATAATAGATAAACGAATGGTGTTACCAATAATCAAGGTCACTGAGGTTAGTAATAATAGCGCAATGGTGATCACACTTTCTTTTAATAAACTCAATAATGCATTTAGCCGCTCAAGCCAAGCAATATCAAGCTTACCAAAATCGACCTCTCGTTCGCTTTCAAGTTTGTTTAGTAATAATTTAGCCGCATTAGGTTGGCTATGGTGCTGTGTTGGCGTGACTAAAACAACATTAGGTAACGGGTTACTATCTAAATACGCTAAAGCCTGACCAAACCCAGACATTTGCTTAAACTCTTCTAACGCCTCAGTACGAGAAATAAACGTTACGCTTTGTATTTCTGGATACAGTGCTAAACGCTTAACGAGAGTTTGCGTTTCTTGCTCGCTCATATTGTCTTTTACAAACAAGGATATTTCGCTGGCTTGCTCAAAACCACTACTCACTTGCTGTACATTTTTTACCACTAAGTATAGTGTTGCTGGCAAAGTTAAACTCAAACCCAGCACGGCAATGGTCATCATGGAGGCCAGTGGCGTACGCCACATTTCTCCTAAGCTATATACACCTTGGCGGAAAATATTAATAATAAAAAAGTAACCACCAGAAAAGACTGACTTTTTTTGCTTATCATTACTATTTTGACGGCTTTTAAACAGTAAGCTCATAATATCCCCTCAGCCAATGGATCTTGACTCATTCGCCCGTCATGAAGTGTTAAACTACGGTATTTCATTCGCGATACTAATCCTAAGTCATGGGTTGCAATTAAAACCGTAGTGCCATGCTTATTAAAGTCTTCAAACAGACGAAGTATTTCCATTGATAATTCGGGGTCTAAATTACCCGTTGGCTCATCAGCTAGTAATATAGGTGGAGAGTTTACTATGGCGCGTGCAATGCCTACACGTTGCTGCTCACCGCCAGAAAGCGTTGAGGGGTGGCAACGCACTTTATTTAACAAGCCTACTTTATCAAGTGCGCCATGTACGCGTTTAGCTACCTGCTTATGATGAGTGCCTTCGATAATTAAAGGTAACGCAACGTTATCGAATACTGTGTATCGTTCTAATAATCGATGGTTTTGAAAAATAATACCAATATCGCGGCGTGCATAAGGAATTTGCCGTGAGTTTAGCTTATTTAAATCCACTCCGTTAATAAATACGTTACCCGCTGAGGGGCGCTCCATCAGGCTAATGAGTTTTAAAAGTGTACTTTTGCCAGCGCCACTGTGGCCGGTTAAAAAAGCCAGTTCGCCAGGCTTTATATGAAAGCTCACTTTTTCAAGTGCACGATGTCCACCGGCATAGGTTTTACTTACTTGCTGAAAATTTATCATTTTTTATTATGCCAATCTCATTAAACGTCTAATGCAATTGGTATTCCTCGCAATTAAAAAGGGAGCAGGCTCCCTTTTGGTAAATTAAGCGTCATCCTCATCTTGACTAAATAGCGCATCAATAAAGTCATCGCTCTTGAAAGTACGTAAATCGTCAATGCTTTCGCCAACACCTATGTAGCGAATAGGAATATTAAACTTATCGGCAACCGCAAAAATAACCCCGCCTTTAGCAGTCCCATCAAGCTTTGATAGCGTAATACCTGTTAAGCCTACACATTGATTAAATAAATTTACTTGGCTAATGGCATTTTGGCCTGTGCCAGCATCAATAGTTAGCATCACTTCATGCGGTGCATCAGGGTCTACTTTTTTCATCACTCGGGCTATTTTTTCAAGCTCTTGCATTAAATTATCTTTATTTTGCAGCCGTCCTGCTGTATCGGCAATTAATACATCGACATTACGCGCTTTGGCAGCTTGAAAAGCATCAAATACCACCGATGCGCTATCTGCCCCGGTATGTTGTGCTATAACGGGAATGCCATTACGCTCGCCCCATACTTGAAGCTGCTCGACTGCTGCGGCCCTAAATGTATCACCGGCAGCAAGCATTACCGACTTACCTTGGTTTTGAAACTGTTTGGCCATTTTACCAATAGTGGTCGTTTTACCTACCCCATTTACACCCACCATAAGGATAACAAAGGGTTTCTTATCCGCTGGTATTGCTAATGGTTGCTCTGCTGTTTTTAGCATAGTAGCCATTTCTTGCTTCATAAGCTCATAAAGTGCATCACCATCTTTAAGTTGCTTACGATCAGCGGCATCAGTCAGGCTGTCAATTAGCTTCATGGTGGTATCAACACCAAGATCAGCCGTGAGCAACTGAGTTTCTAGCTCCTCAAATAATTCATCATCGATTTTTTTGCCACTAAAAATTGATGAAAATCCAGAGCCAATATTAACGCGAGTTTTAAGTAAACTTTTTTTAAGGCGAGAAAAAAAGCCTTCTTGTTTAGGTTTTTCAGCTTTTTTAGCGTCTTCCTGTGCAAGCTCTTCGGTGAGCCGCTGTTGCTCTAGGCGTTCAGCCTCCTCTTCAGCAGCTAAACGCTCAGCTTCTGCTTTCTCAGCCGCGATGCGTTGTTGCTCTAAACGCTCATTTTCAGCTTGTTCTGCTGCAATACGTGCTTGCTCTAAACGCCCGTTTTCTGCTGTTTCAGCCGCTATGCGTTCTTGTTCTAGCAGCATTTGTGCTTGTTGTTCTGCTAAACGTCCTGCTTGCGCTAGTCTTTGCTGCTCTGCATCAACCTGTTGTTTAGCCAATAGCTCTGCATTAGCTCGTTCTATTGCTTGTTTTTCTTCTGCCGCTGCACGTTCACGCTGAGCCTGTGCCTGTTTTTCTTGCGCTAAACGCTCATTCTCTGCTTTTTCGGCAGCTGTACGTTCTGCTTCAGCTTGTTCAGCAGCTATTCGGGCTTGTTCTAAGCGCTCAGACTCTGCTTCAGCTTGTAAACGTTCTGCCTCGGCTTTTTCTGCCTGCTCTTTTGCTAATGCTTGTTGTTTATCAGTTTCTGCTTGTTTTTTATCTGACTTGCCAAAACCGAGCCACGACATGAGTTTACTTTTTTTTGCCATACTTGCTAATAACCACTTATAAAAATCTGATAAACTAACGGTAACGATAACGTGCTTTTAAGCCTAAATAATTGCTTTTAACAATACGCTATCCTCGAGGGAGTATAATAGTAACACTTTTAGCGCAGTTGAAAAATGACGCGCCATGATATGATTGCAATATTATCTGAGCTAGATCATAGATACCAATTTTTAGTGAGTTAAATGAGAAAAAAAACCACACAAAATAACCCCATCAATAAATCAGCTGATGGCGTTATTAGAATTATTAGCGGCCAATATCGCGGCCGCAAACTGCCAGTAAAAGATGTTCAAGGCCTGCGCCCTACAACCGACCGAATTAAAGAAACCGTGTTTAATTGGTTAATGCACGACACCCGTGATGCGCGCACTCTCGATTGCTTTGCCGGCTCTGGTGGTTTGGGATTTGAAGCCTTGTCGCGGTTTGCCAAATACACCACATTTATAGAGCTTGATTCACAAGCAGCAAAGCAATTAACTGAAAACATTACCACCCTCAAAGCACAAAACGCGCAAGTACTTAACACTAATACACTGACGTTTTTAGAGAAAAAAAACACTGATGAGGCATTTAATTTAGTTTTTATTGACCCCCCTTTTCGTAAAAATTTGGCACAATCATGCTGTAATTTATTAGAAAATAACCAATGGCTTGACCCAAACGCACTGATATATGTTGAGGTAGAAACTGAGTTAACCACTTTCAAATCACCCAGTAACTGGCTGTTAATTAAAGAGAAAAAAGCTGGGCAAGTTTTTTGTCGGCTATATCAACGCGGTGCAAATTAACACTGTTTTAGCGGTCGGGTTTCTGTTAATATTATCCTTTACATGTGGTGTTGCTTCGGATTACAATACCGCACCATTTTTGAACCACTTGATCAATGTTTGATCAACTTGAGCAACGCTCATAATTTAGGTAGGTGAATTTTTAATGCCAGTAATTAAAGTAAGAGAGAACGAACCGTTTGACGTAGCACTTCGTCGCTTCAAGCGTTCATGTGAAAAAGCAGGTATACTTTCAGAAGTTCGTCGTCGCGAGCACTATGAAAAACCAACAGCTGAGCGTAAGCGCAAAAAAGCAGCTGCTGTTAAACGTCACATGAAAAAACTTTCTCGTGATAACGCTCGTCGCGTTAAATTATACTAATATAGTTGGTCTTGTATAAATGAGCCTTTTAATAACGCTAAAAGATGCACAAAAAGATGCGATGAAAGCCAAAGACAAACAACGTCTTAACCCTATTCGTATGGTACTTGCTGCAATCAAGCAACGTGAAATTGACGAGCAAATAACACTAGACGACGCAGGTATTACCTCCGTTATAGTGAAGCTTGTTAAACAACGTCGCGACTCTTACACTCAGTACAAAGATGCTGGGCGTGATGATTTAGCTGATATTGAAGCCAATGAAATTACAGCACTTGAAGCTTTTTTACCTCAACAATTGAGTGAAGAAGAAATCATTGCTCTCATTGACGCGGCTATTGCTGATACTAATGCAGCAGGTATGCAAGACATGGGTAAAGTTATGGGTATAATCAAAAGCAAAGCCGAAGGTCGTGCCGATATGGGCAAAATCTCAGGTTTAATTAAGCAACGATTAACAGCCTAATACTACTCACATACACTAAGTATGATTGAAGCAAACCGAGCCTTGAGCTCGGTTTCTTCGTTTTGGTATTTCCTCAAACTACGTCTAGGTGTATGTTTGACTATAGTACTTCAAAAAAATATGCATTTGTGTTCCAATCTTTGCGTATTATAATTGGTTTTCATCACTTTTTTATTTATCTTAGGGCTGTACTTTAAACAATGGCTGGAAAGATCCCACGCAACTTTATTGATGATTTATTGGCGCGAACCGATATTGTCGACTTGATTGACTCAAAGGTAGGGTTGAAAAAAGCGGGCAAAGACTATCAAGCTTGCTGTCCCTTTCATAATGAAAAATCGCCTTCGTTTACCGTATCACAAGATAAACAGTTTTATCATTGCTTTGGCTGCGGCGCTAACGGTAACGCAATTTCTTTTGTCATGGAGTACGACAAACTCGAGTTTGTTGATGCGATTGAAGAACTAGCAAGCTTACTTAACCTTGATGTTCCTCGTGAACAAGGAAGCAGTAATGGCCCAGAGCGTACCGCAGCACAAAAACGCTCCGACTATGATTTAATGCTTCATGCAGCACGCTTTTATCAGCATCAGTTAAAGCATCATAGTAACTCTGAAACAGTCATTGATTACGTTAAAGGCCGCGGGTTGAGCGGTGCAACCGTTAAAAAGTTTATGATAGGGTACGCGCCTAGCGAATGGGAAGGGCTATGCCAACAACTTGGTCGCAACCAAGAACAAAAAGAACAATTGGTCGAGCTTAAGCTCGCATCAGAAAAAACCCCTGGCAAACAGTTCGATTTTTTTCGTGATCGCTTAATGTTTCCAATTCGTGATAAACGCGGCCGCGTTATTGCTTTTGGTGGGCGAGTAATGCAAGCAGATCAAGGGCCAAAATACTTAAATTCTCCTGAAACACGAATATTTCATAAGGGCTTTGAACTCTATGGCCTGTATGAAGCTAAACAAGCGCATAAAAAGCTAGATCATGTTCTAATTGTAGAAGGTTATATGGACGTAGTCGCACTGTCCGAACAAGGTATAGAATACGCGGTTGCATCGCTTGGTACAGCCACAACCAGCGAGCATATGCACACTTTATTTAGAACCACAGATAAAGTAATTTGCTGTTACGATGGCGACCGAGCAGGTAAAGATGCGGCATGGCGCGCACTTGAAAACGCACTCCCCTACTTAAACGATGGCAAAGCACTGCATTTTGTATTTTTACCTGATGGTGAAGACCCCGATTCGTTAGTGCAACAAGAAGGTAAAAATGCTTTTGAGCAACGCCTTGAAAACGCAGATGACTTCACTAAAGTACTGTTTAACAAACTAAGTAAAGACATTGATTTAACACTTGATTCAGGTAAAGCTAAATTACTCAGTGCGGCATTACCTTTGATTGAAAAAATTCCAAGTGAGTTTTATCAAGAAAACATTCTTGAGCAGCTTGGACGATTAATTGGCCGCACCCGTGAGCAGCTTAATAATCGCTTAAAAACACCAAAACAACAGCATGCGGTTGAACGAAAATTTAAAATTACCCCCATGCGCCAAGCTATTGGAATTTTAATACAGCACCCATACCTAGCTAAAAGTGTCCCGTATTTACCCGATTTATCGCAAATGAATATAGCGGGTATTGGTTTATTATTACGCCTACAACATTATGCATTACAAAAAGATGGCATAACCACCGCGCAAATTCTTGAATCGTTTCGTGGTAGTGATGATTATGAGCCATTAACTAAACTGGCAACATGGCAACATCAAATAAATGAAGCGCGTTTAGAGACGGTTTTTCAAAATACTTTTAAATTTATTGAAGATCAGTGTTTAAATTATCGACTAGAGACCTTATTAATAAAAGACAAGACACAAGGTCTAAATAGCGATGAACGATTAGAATGTCACCTATTAACACAAGCTTTAAAAGGCACTAACAACTAGTCAAAAACGATTTTTGCTGTTATACTGTGCTATTCACTGCGTCACATTATTCGAGTTAGCCTTTGAGCAAACTTCATGATGGCGCCTGTTGTATCAACTTATCAGAGTGGAAGAAACAATCTCTATGGATCCAACTCCTCAGTCACAATTAAAACTTCTGATTCAAAAAGGTAAAGAGCAAGGCTACTTAACTTTTGCAGAAGTTAATGATCACCTTCCACAAGATATTATCGACTCAGATCAAGTAGAAGATATCATTAGCATGATTAATGACATGGGTATCAAGGTTAGCGAAAACGCGCCTGATGCTGATGAATTAATGATGCAAGAAACCACGACAGACGAAGACGCAGCGGAAGCTGCCGCTGCAGCCCTTGCTACTGTAGAAAAAGAAATTGGCCGTACAACGGACCCAGTACGCATGTACATGCGTGAAATGGGTACTGTTGAGCTTCTAACCCGTGAAGGCGAAATTGTTATCGCCAAGCGAATAGAAGAAGGTATTAACCAAGTTCAAATTTCGGTGGCGGAATACCCAGAAGCGATCACTTACCTACTAGAGCAGTGGGATAAATTTGAAGCAGAAGAGATGCGCCTTAGCGACATAATCTCTGGCTTTTTCGATCCTGATGCAGACGAAGCTCCCCCCATTGCTGCCACTAATATAGGCTCAGAGTTAAGCGAAAAACAGCTTGGTGATGACGACAGTGACGACGATGATAGCGATGATGAAGACGAAGAAGAAGTCGATACGGGTCCAGACCCTGAAGAAGCGCGCATGCACTTCGAGAAATTACGTGATTTATATATAAAAGCACGTGAAACATTCGATAAAAAAGGTCGTTCTCACCCAGAATCTCAAGCTGCTATTTTAGAAATTGGTGAGCTGTTTAGGACATTCAAACTAGTACCTAAACAATTTGATCGCATGGTTAATAACATGCGTGAAATGATGGATAGAGTGCGTGTTCAAGAGCGTCTGATCATGAAGCATGCAGTGCAAATTGCCAAGCTTCCAAAGAAAACGTTCGTTAAGCATTTTGCTAACAATGAAACAGATACCTCGTGGGTTGATGTTGAAATTGCAGCTAACGAAAAACACTCAGCTAAACTTGAAGAAGTGAAGCCTGAAATACTTCGTTGTATCAGCAAACTGACTTCAATGGAAGAAAGCACAGGCTTAAGCATTGAGCGTATTAAAGATATAAACCGTCGCATGAGTATTGGTGAAGCGAAAGCCCGCCGAGCTAAAAAAGAGATGGTAGAAGCGAATTTGCGTCTGGTTATTTCAATCGCTAAAAAATACACCAACCGAGGCTTACAATTCTTAGATTTAATCCAAGAAGGTAACATTGGTCTGATGAAGGCGGTAGATAAATTTGAATATCGTCGTGGTTATAAATTTTCTACTTATGCTACATGGTGGATACGCCAAGCAATTACACGCTCTATTGCTGACCAAGCAAGAACAATCCGTATTCCAGTACATATGATTGAGACGATCAATAAATTGAATCGTATTTCACGTCAAATGTTACAAGAAATGGGTCGTGAGCCAAATCCAGAAGAATTAGCTGAACGCATGATGATGCCTGAGGATAAAATCCGTAAGGTGCTTAAGATTGCTAAAGAGCCAATTTCAATGGAAACACCCATTGGTGATGATGAAGATTCGCACTTAGGCGATTTCATCGAAGACACCACTATCGACTCGCCTATTGATTCGGCAACAATGGAATCTCTACGTGGCGCAACTAACGATGTGCTCGCAGGCCTAACAGCCCGAGAAGCTAAAGTATTACGTATGCGTTTTGGTATTGATATGAATACCGATCACACACTAGAAGAAGTTGGTAAACAGTTTGACGTGACACGTGAACGTATTCGTCAAATTGAAGCGAAGGCACTGCGTAAATTACGCCACCCTTCTCGCTCTGATTTACTGAAAAGCTTTTTAGACGCTAAATAATCCAGCGTTCCTATTATAAGTTAACTCAAAAGGCCGCTGTAGCGGCCTTTTTTCTATTTCAAGGAAATAAACATGGCTTGGATCCAAATCCGCATCAATGCCAATGCTGCAACCGCTGATGCAATAAGTGACCTATTAATGGAAGCAGGCAGTGCCTCCGTGACCTTTATTGATGCAAAAGACACCCCTATTTATGAGCCTAAAATTGGCACCGTGGTATTTTGGGCTGACACCACAGTAATTGGTTTGTTCGAAGCGAATCATGATATGAACGCAGTGATTGCGTTATTAAAACGCCATGATGAACTAAAAGACACCTTAGTTTACAAAATTGAGCAACTCGAAGATAAAGACTGGGAACGTGAGTGGATGGATAACTTTCACCCTATTCAATTTGGTGAAAAACTGTGGATTTGCCCTAGTTGGCGCGATATTCCAGACCCAGATGCAGTGAATGTACTGCTTGACCCTGGCCTTGCTTTTGGTACTGGTACACATGCGACCACAGCGCTGTGTTTAAAATGGTTAGAAAGCCAAGACTTAACTGGTAAAACCGTGGTCGATTTTGGCTGTGGCTCAGGCATATTAGGTATTGCAGCAATAAAACTGGGGGCTGAGCGCATGATAGGGATAGACATTGACCCACAAGCGCTTGAAGCAAGCCTAGATAACGCTAATCGCAATGGTGTTGCTGACAAACTTGAAGTTTACCTTCCAGAAAACCAACCTGAGTTTACTGCTGACATTGTGGTGGCAAATATTTTAGCGCAACCACTGCGTGAGCTTCATAGTGTTATTTTAGGATTATTAAAGCCAGGTGGTAAAATTGCCATGTCGGGTATTTTAGAGGAGCAAGCCCAATCGGTTGCCGACATATATGCGCCCTTTATTGAGCTCGATGAGATTGCCGTTGAAGGCGATTGGACCCGAGTAAGTGGTACTAAAAAGATACAATAGTGCGTCATTAACAATTTAGAGTATTAACTCAAAAGTCGTATCTAAAGCCTGTATTTAACAGGCTTTACTATTTTTTTACATAATAAAAAATAAAGATTTTTTTATTATAAAACAACTAACGTTCAAAATTCACACAAATAAACCGCTCCGTCATACGGTTATCAAATGTCAATACGAAAAGAGCAAAAAAAAGTCACTTTTGTTCAATTTATAGCCTTTGATTTTTGCGTAAAAAGCCGTAAACTTAGCGCCCCTTGAAAAGAGGCCTATTGAATATCGTGCGTATCGGTTCATACCAACTTGAGAATAATGTCATTGTCGCGCCTATGGCAGGCATTACAGACAGACCATTTAGACAGCTATGTCGTCGTTTAGGCGCAGGCCTTGCTGTATCTGAAATGCTGTCGTCTAATCCAAAGGTTTGGAAAACCGAAAAGTCGATGAACCGAATGGATCATGCTGGTGAATCGGGTATACGGGCAGTGCAAATTGCAGGAGCAGATCCTGAGCTTATGGCGCAGGCCGCACAATTCAATGTTGCAAACGGTGCACAGATCATAGATATCAATATGGGGTGCCCAGCAAAAAAAGTGAACAAGAAACTTGCAGGCTCAGCCTTATTACAGTTTCCAGAACTTGTGGAAGAGATTATTGATGCCGTAGTGAATGCGGTTGATATACCTGTAACACTTAAAATCCGTACCGGATGGGATCAGGACAACCGTAATGGTGTAGAGATTGCAAGAATAGCTGAACGTTATGGCATTGCATCACTGGCTGTACATGGGCGCACGCGCGCATGTATGTATAAAGGTGATGCTGAGTACGCCACAATTAGGGATATAAAACGTTCAGTGTCGATACCTGTGGTTGCAAATGGCGATATTACATCACCAGAAAAAGCAAAGCAGGTTTTGGACTATACGGGTGCAGATGCCATTATGATTGGTCGAGCCGCCCAAGGTCGCCCTTGGATATTTAGGGAAATAGACCATTATTTGCGAACTGGTGAACATATGCAGCCACCTGCTATAGCAGAGGTGCGCAGTATTTTAATGGAGCATTTAACTAACCTCCATATGTTTTACGGTGAGCCGATGGGAGCACGAATCGCTCGTAAACATGTATCTTGGTATTTGCAAACCCATGACAGTGACGGTCAGTTTAGGCGAGTATTTAATGCGATCGACAACTCACAAACGCAAGTTGACGCATTAGAACAATACTTTAAAACACTAGCAGCTAACTAAGAAAGAAAGAGATATAAACAATGTTCGAACAAAACGTGACTTCTCCATTTATTACTAACCCTCATGTTCAGTCGCACGAGAAACCGCAGCCATTGCGTGATGCAGTAAAAAAAGCTGTTCACCACTACCTGAAGCAGCTTAACGGTCAAGATGTGCAAGATGTTTACGACCTTGTTCTTTCAGAGCTAGAAGCACCATTGCTTGAAGAAGTAATGACTTACACACGTGGCAACCAAACTCGTGCGGCAATTTTACTAGGTATCAACCGTGGTACTTTACGTAAAAAACTGAAAAAATACGGCATGAATTAATAACGATGGTATTGATATTGTAATTGCTTTGATGCGCTTACCGATTCAATACAGTGAATGTGTTTGTATAAAGCATTCTTAGAAAAGCACCTTAGGGTGCTTTTTTTATATTAACGAAATTGCAAAATGCTCACGCTTTATGGGTCGTTATAAGTCGTTTTTTGAGTCGTAATCAGTTAAAATACGCGCTTCTAAGCTAGCTCATTAACTGAGGAAATTAAACTACAATGGATACACATCGTCCTATACGTCGCGCACTTTTGAGTGTGTCAGACAAAACCGGTATTGTTGAATTTGCCCGTGCATTAGAAGCACAAGGTGTTGAAATACTTTCAACTGGCGGCACGTGTAAACTACTTGCTGATAATGCGATTAAAGTCACTGAAGTATCAGATCACACCGGTCACCCTGAAATCATGGATGGTCGCGTAAAAACCCTACACCCAAAAATTCACGGCGGTATTCTTGCTCGTCGTGGTCAAGATGAAGACGTAATGGCAGAAAACAACATTTCTGCTATCGACATCGTTGTAGTTAACTTATACCCCTTTGCGAATACTGTCGCTCAAGAAAACTGCAGCCTTGAGGATGCCATTGAAAACATCGATATTGGCGGCCCAACCATGGTACGTGCGGCAGCTAAAAATCATAAAGATGTAACCATTGTTGTTAACGCTAAAGACTACGAGCGCGTTATTAGCGAGATGCAAAATAATAACGGCTCAACAAGCTACAAAACACGCTTTGACTTAGCTATTGCAGCGTATGAACACACAGCCCAGTACGATGGCATGATTGCTAACTACTTCGGTAAAATGGTTGCTGATTACACAGAGGAAGCGGCAGAGGAAACTAAGTTCCCGCGTACCATCAATATGCAATTCACTAAAAAGCAAGATATGCGCTACGGTGAAAATTCGCATCAAGATGCCGCGTTTTATGTTGAAAATGACATTAGCGAAGCGTCAGTGGCAACCGCCACTCAACTGCAAGGCAAAGCATTGTCATTTAACAATATTGCCGACACCGATGCGGCACTGGAGTGCGTAAAAGAATTTGATGTACCTGCGTGTGTCATTGTTAAACACGCTAACCCTTGTGGCGTTTCAATTGGCGGCAATATTTTAGAAGCTTACGAGCGCGCTTTTAAAACTGACCCAACATCAGCGTTTGGTGGGATTATCGCCTTTAACCAAGAGCTTGATGCCAACACTGCACAAGCGATTGTTGAACGTCAATTTGTTGAAGTGATTATTGCGCCAAGCGTAAGCGCTGAAGCCGCTCAAATAGTCTCTGCTAAGCAAAATGTGCGTTTATTAGCATGTGGTGAGTTCTCTGCTAAAGGTGCAGGCCATGACATTAAACGCGTTAATGGCGGTGTACTTATTCAAGACCGTGATTTAGGCATGATAACGCAAGGCGACTTAAAAGTGGTGTCTAAACGCCAACCTACTGAACAAGAGCTTAAAGATTTATTATTTTGCTGGAAAGTAGCTAAGTTTGTTAAATCGAACGCCATTGTTTATGCCCGTGACGGCATGACCATTGGCGTAGGCGCAGGCCAAATGAGCCGTGTTTACTCAGCTAAAATTGCTGGCATTAAAGCCGCAGATGAAAACCTTGAAGTAAAAGGCTCGGTAATGGCATCGGATGCATTTTTTCCATTTCGCGATGGTATTGATGCAGCTGCGGCCGCAGGTATTACTGGCGTTATTCAACCGGGTGGCTCTATGCGCGATGAAGAAGTCATTGCCGCCGCTGATGAAGCCGGTATGGCAATGGTATTTACGGGTATGCGCCATTTCCGCCATTAATCACTTAAAGAGCTAACGGGTTCAGTTAGCTCTTTTTGTTTGCATTAAATTCACGTATTCTGCTTATTCTATAACCATGACTAACAATTATAATGTGAAGGATTAAACGATGAAATTTGCACTAAAAACACTACTGGTTGCCACGCTGTCATTAAGCTCAACAATTGCATTGGCACACAACCATGGCCACGACTCAGCATTACACCAAGCGGTTAAAGCAAGCGAGCGCAGCAGTGAACGCGACCAATACCGCAATCCTGTAGAAACACTGGAATTTTTTGGCTTTAAACCAACAATGACTGTGGTAGAAATTGCTCCAGGGGGTGGTTGGTACAGTGAAATTTTAGCGCCAGCACTAAAAGAGCAAGGCACCTATTATGCTGCGCACTTCCCTGCTGATTCATCGGTTGGTTACTACCAACGCGCTTTAGCAGGCTTTAAAGCCAAAATAGCTGAAGATACTCGTTTTAGTAACGTTAAACTCACTGAGTTTGCTCCTTCTACACATTTAGATATTGCTCCTGCTGGTAGCGCCGATATGGTGCTTACTTTTCGTAATGTCCATAACTGGTACATGAGCAAAGATAAAGACGCAGCAAGTAATGCGTTTAAGTCTTTTTATAAAGCGCTTAAACCAGGCGGCACGTTGGGTGTGGTTGAACACCGTCTACCAGAAGCGCAAGATGATGACATGCAAAAATCATCAGGTTATATGAAGCAAAGTGTGGTTATTGCCCTTGCTGAGCAAGCTGGTTTTGAACTTGAAGCAAACAGTGATATTAATGCAAACCCTCTTGATACAGCCGATCACCCTAAAGGGGTATGGACGCTTCCACCTAGCCTTAGACTTGGCGAGCAAGATGCCGCGAAATATAAAGCCATAGGTGAAAGCGATCGCATGACGCTGAAATTTAAAAAACCGCTTTAAATAGGATATTCGCCATGAATGTATTAGTCATTGGCAGCGGCGGCCGTGAACACGCACTTGCGTTTAAGGCCGCTCAAAATACAAAAGTACGCACTGTGTATGTTGCACCTGGTAATGCCGGTACTGCGCTTGAGCCAAAACTTGAAAACGTAGCAATTAACGTTGAAGATTTAGATGGACTGCTTAGCTTTGCGCAACAAAATAATGTTGAGCTAACCATTGTTGGCCCTGAAATACCGCTAGTGTTAGGTGTTGTTGATAAGTTTCGTGAACACAACTTAGCTATTTTCGGCCCAACAGCGGGAGCTGCACAGCTTGAAGGCTCTAAATCGTTCACTAAGGACTTTTTAGCCCGTCATGCTATTCCAACTGCCGATTACCAAACCTTTGAAAAAATCGACCCTGCGCTTGCTTATTTAAAAGAAAAAGGCGCACCGATTGTTATTAAAGCCGATGGTTTAGCCGCGGGCAAAGGCGTGATTGTTGCCATGACCGAACACGATGCTGAAGAGGCAATTCGCGATATGCTGGCGGGTAATGCCTTTGGTGAAGCCGGTAGCCGTGTGGTAATAGAAGAGTTCTTAGAAGGCGAAGAGGCGTCGTTTATTGTGATGGTTGATGGTAAAAACGTACTCCCGTTTGCCACCAGTCAAGATCATAAACGTGCTTATAATGGCGATGCGGGCCCAAATACCGGCGGTATGGGTGCATACTCACCAGCGCCTGTAGTAACCGATGAAATTCATCAGCGTATTATGAACGAAGTGATTTACCCTACGGTAGAAGGTATGGCAAGCGAAGGTCATCCATACACTGGCTTTTTATATGCAGGCTTAATGATAGATGAGTCAGGTACACCAAAGGTTATTGAATATAACTGTCGTTTTGGCGACCCTGAAACACAACCTATGATGCTACGCTTACAATCAGACTTAGTTGAATTGATTGAAGCTGCTAACCGTGTAGAGCTTGATAAAACCACCATTGAGTTTGATTCACGCGCTGCAGTAGGTGTTGTTTTAGCCGCTAAAGGCTACCCAGATAGCTACCCGAAAGGTGATGCAATCAGTGGTCTAAAAGCAACCTACCCTGAAGGCGAAAAAGTCTTTCATGCAGGCACTAAGCAAGACGGCGATAAGGTAGTCACTGCCGGTGGCCGTGTACTGTGTGCAACCGCACTGGGTAATACAGTAACCGAAGCGCAACAGCGTGCCTATAAACTGGTTGATGAACTCAGCTGGGATGGCATGCAATACCGCACAGATATTGCTTATAGAGCCGTTGCTCGCGAGCAGTAATGATATAAATAAATTCATTAAACTTTATAAGCGCAGATTATCTGCGCTTTTTACTGCTACACTATAAAAAAGTAATCAGGGCATCGATTAATATTGGAATTTAAAACCTTGCGCTATCATGCAATAGCGGTCGTCATACTTATTTTTATCTTTTTTATTATCAGCACATTGGCAACAAACTTTGTGATGCCCTCACGTTATACCATAGACAAAATAACCCCTATATACCTTGATCATGCGTACCACATAGATGAAACCAAAACACTAAGCTTTGAACAGGTAATGAGCAAGCAGGCGCAATTTACTAAGCAAAAATTTAACGACATTCCTTGGAGCTTTAAACAGCAAAATTACTGGTTATTTCTTGATTTAGAAAATAAAAGTACACGACAAGAAGATGTAGTTGCGCATTTTGATAACCCTATGGTCGATCACCTCACTGTATATCGGCTCAATAATAACAACCAACTACTGGATACTTATAAGCTCGGCGATAAAGAATCACGCCTGACACTTTTTAAATACAGTGTACCGCATATTCGTTTTAACCTTGATGGTCAATCTACGCAACGCCTGATTATAAAAATAGATACTGTGGGGATCAGTAAAACGCCAGTTCATTTATATCGACATAAAGAATTTGTTGATTTAGTTCGCTCACAAACAGGTATTTGGGGAATTTTTGTGGGTGTGCTATTAATGGCCTCACTGTATAACTTATTGCTGTATTTTGGCATTAAAGACCGCGTGTATTTGGTTTATATTGGCTACATTATTAGCGCAATTGCCTTAATGGGAACCGTACTTGGATTTGGCTTTTACTTATGGCCGCTTCAATGGCAATTATTTATCCATGAAAAAATTGTCGTGTTTAATTACACCATCGCATTTTTCACCCTCGCTTTTTGCATACTGTTTTTACGTTATCATAAAGACGGCTGCTGGCGTTATAAATTAAGTATTGGGTTACTAAGGCTAATGGGTGTACTCGGCGTATTAAGTTTTTTTATTCCCGAAAATATAGCGGCCCCCCTATTTTTTGTGATCTTGGGACTGCTTTATATCGTCTGCTTTATTTTAATTTATAACAAATTAAAAAGTGGTTTTCGGTGGGCTAAGTTTTATGTACTCTCTTGGGTGCCATTGATTATTGGCGCAGCCATACAACCTTTAGAGCTCACAGGCATTATTAATTATAGCTTTTCAATACGCCATGCTTTTTTAATGGCTATCTTATGTGAGATTGTATTAATGGCAATGGCACTGGCTGATCGCGTTCGTTATCAGCGAGAGCGCGCTTTATATCATGCAACCCATACCCAACAAACAAAGTTACTCAATAGCGCAAGACTAAAATATGCCTTTATGGCATTAAAAGCACAACAACGCTCCACCACCTTATGTTTAGTAAAAATTCGCCACTTTAATTCTTTAAACACCATAATTACCCCAGCGCAAGGATATGACTTAATTAAGCATGTTGCTCGAGAACTCGAGCGCCAATTAAACTTTGAAAGAGAGTTTTTTAACCTAAACGATGAGATTAATCAGCCTGCTAAAATCGCTGATTTAGGTAGCGGCGTATTCGCCTGTATTTCTACTAAGAATCAAAGCCAGCAAATGCTTGAAGAATTGCTTAAAAAAACAGTAGATAAGTTACCAAAAACATACCAAATTAAGGGCTTAGATCTGCAATTAAATTACAGCGTGGGTATAAGTGCTTTTGGTAAACGTAATGACTTTGAGTTTTGGTTAAAACAAGGCTATTTAGCATTGCATGATGCTAAACATAGCCTCACCAAGATAAACTCAGCAACTGAGTACAGCAATTTAGCAATGGACGTTACTTTAGCCGCAAAGTTACAACACGCGATAAGAACTAACGAACTGGCTCTTTTTTATCAGCCACAAATCAACTTAAGCAATAATAGTGTAAATGGTGCTGAAGCCTTACTGCGATGGCCTAATGCAGAATTTAAAAATATTTCCATAGAAAAGCTCATTTTACTCGCCGAACATACCGGTATTATTAATGAATTAACCCTGTGGGTTATAGAGCAAGCCTGCAAAGACATTGTAAAACTCACTACTGAAGGCATCACTGATCATAGTATTAGTGTGAACTTAAGTGCAAAAAATCTAACTATCGCTAATTTAACTGAAAAAGTAGAAAATATATTAATTAAGTATCAAGTTCCCCCATATTTATTGAAATTTGAGCTAACTGAATCTGCCTTCGTTGAGAGTCAAGAGGCATTAATTACCTTGGTTAATGAGCTTGCAACACTTGGCGTTAAAGTTGTGCTAGATGATTTTGGTACTGGCTACTCATCACTGAGTTACCTCGTCAATTATCACTTTAGCGAACTTAAAGTGGATAAATCGTTTGTGTTTGATTTAACCGATAACCGCGCTCATCAGGTGATTGTACAAACGGCTATTGATATGGCGCATAATTTAGGGCTTACAATCACCATTGAAGGGGTAGAAACTCAAGAAGCTCATGAGTTACTTAAAACCATGAACGCTGATCGTACTCAAGGTTACTTGTATGCCAAAGCACTTTCTTATAATAAATATTTAGCCTTCTTAAACAGCCAATACCGCTTAAAAATGTTAAACTCCCCTCTTTAACATCTTTGGGGCCAAGTAAAGATGCAAGGTACACTGCGTAAATTAAAGTCGAGCTTAACCGAGCCTGTTCAATATCACTTACCTGTCGGCGATGAGTTAGTTGATTTAAACGCCTTAATAGGTAAGCAGCTAACGCTTACCTTTAGTGGCACAATTGTGTGTGCTAACTGTGGTAAAAAAACCAAAAAAAGCTACTCTCAAGGGCATTGCTTTGTTTGTATGCGAAAACTTGCTAGCTGCGATATGTGTATTATGAAGCCTGAAACCTGCCATTACAGCCAAGGTACTTGTCGTGAGCCACAGTGGGGGGAAGAAAATTGCATGATCCCACATTATGTATACCTTGCAAATACATCAGGGTTAAAGGTTGGCATTACTCGCCACACCCAAATCCCTACTCGCTGGATTGATCAGGGTGCGACCCAAGCCTTACCCATTTTTAAAGTGCAAACTCGTTTGCAATCTGGCTTAGTTGAGGTGGCATTAGCTCAGTTTATTGCTGATAAAACCAATTGGCGCAATATGCTTAAAGGACAAAACGAGGCGCTTGATTTAAAAGCTGCGGCCGCTGAACTTATTCCACAAATTAACGAAAAGCTCACAGAACTGAGCGAATTATTTGGCGCAACCGCGATTGAACAGCTTGATGAAGACATGGTGAACCTTGATTTCCCAGTAAGCCAATACCCAAGTAAAATTAGTTCGTTTAACTTTGATAAAAACCCCGTTGTTAGCGGTATTTTGCAGGGTATTAAAGGCCAGTATTTAATTTTTGACAACGGCGTTATTAATATTCGTAAATTCACCTCTTATGAAGTGAGTGTAGGTACAGAGTAACCGTTAGCGGCTTGATTATAAAACGCTATCCACTGTTGCTGCGTTAGTGGGTAGCAATAATAATAACCCTGAATAATATTACAGCCTAACCCTGCTAAGTGTGCCTTTTGTGAGGCATGCTCAACCCCTTCGGCCACAACCATCAACCCCAAACTGGTTGCCATAGCAATAATGGCAGACACAATTTGGCTATTACCATATTCATCCGGAATTTTAGCAATAAAGCTGGCATCTATTTTTAATGTGTTAAACGGTAATTTAGTTAAATAACTCAGCGCCGAATACCCCGTGCCAAAATCATCCAGCGCAATATGTACGCCTAGTGCTTTAAGCTGTTGTAGCTGTTTTTTTGCCTGTGAAAATGAGCTAATAAAGCTACTTTCGGTCAGTTCAATTTCAAGTAAGCTGCCAGGTAATTGATAACGCTCCAGCATGGCTTTTATATTGTCGGCCAACTTACCTTGGCTCAAGTGACAAGCCGATACATTAATCGCTAAACGTCCGGCGTTAATTCCTTTTTCTTGCCAAAGGGTTAACTCTTTACCAGCTTGATTTATAACCCACAAATCTAATCGAACAACTAAACCTAACTCTTCGGCAAGCGGGATAAACTGCGCCGGAGAAATAACCCCTAAGTTTGGATCATGCCAACGCAGTAGTGCTTCCGCTCCCATAATAGTGCCTGTTGTTAAACACTGTTTAGGCTGAAAATAAAGTGTAAATTCATCATTTTCGAGCGCATGTTGAAAGCGACTCATCATCGCTAAACGCTCTAAAGACCGCGCATTCATTGAAGGTTGAAATAATTGAAAGGAATTGCGACCGACATCTTTTGAACGATACATAGCAATATCAGCATGTTTTAATAATGTTTCACTGTCTAAGCCATCATCAGGATAAACGGCTGCGCCTATAGACGCGGTAACCCCTACTTCAAATCCTTCAAGCTTAAACGGTGTATTTAAGTGGTTTAAAATATTTTCAGCTAGGTTTATAACGCCTTTTACGCTATTAACCTCACACAGTACAACAAACTCATCCCCTCCTAATCGGGCTAGTGTATCCCCTTCATTAAGGGTACTAATGATACGCTCTGATACAAACTTTAATAAGGTGTCGCCCGCATTATGCCCTAAGCTGTCGTTAACCTCTTTAAAGCGATCAAGATCAATAAACATCACTGCTAACATCTGTTTATCTCTGTGAGCAGAAGCGAGTGCCATAGAGAGCCTATCATTAAATAAGCGCCGGTTAGGCAAGCCAGTTAGTTCATCAAAATACGCCAACTGAACCACTTTTTCTTCTGCGCTTTTTCGCTCTGTTATGTCACTAAAAATAGCGGCGTAAATAACATCACTATGGCTTGGCTCTTTTATTTCAATAATACTGAGCCACTCAATATAAATGTCACCGCACTTTTTACGATTATAAATTTCTCCCTGCCATACGCCTGTTTTGGCAAGCGAGTCCCACATTTTCATGTAAAAGTTTTTATCATGGCGGCCTGAGCTCAGCATATTTGGCCGCTTGCCAATCACCTCAAACTCTTTGTAACCAGTTAAATGGGTAAATGCGGGGTTTACTTGCAAAATGACGCCATTTGAGTCGGTGATCATAATGCCATCTAGGGAGGAGTCGATAATTTTATTGGCTAAAAATAAATTACGCTGTGAATTTTGTAACGCAATATCACGCTGCTCAAGTACTTTTTCAAGCTCATAACAATAAGCAGTTTCAATTTTATGAATTAAGTTTTCAAGCGACAACACGCCATTAATTTGATCGTTTTCGCTAACCACTAAATGACGTACATTGCTTCGTGACATCAGCCTGTAGGCATCAAAAAGGCTATCTTGCGGGCTTATTTTATACAGTGGGCGGCTAGCTAAATCCCAACAAACATGATGATTGTGTTGCTCGGTAATAAGCTTTAATAAATCGCGTTGAGTAATTATACCATGAGCATTTTCGTCTTCATTAAATACCAAAATGACCTTTTCAGCGTATTCTCTCATTAAACTTACAGCGTCATTAATTGCTAATGAACCCGATACCACTCTTATATTTTTATTATATTGATCGTTTATTGGTTTAAATTGTAGGTAATGCTCTAATCCTTGGTTACTAACAATATCAGTAAGACTGATCACACCACAGGGGTTATTATTAGCATCTGTTACTAATAAGTGCTTAACGCCATATTTATTAAATGCCATAGCAGTATCGGTTAATAATTGCTGGCTGAACACACTAAATACCGGGCTCGACATCACTTTTTCAATCGTTACTTGTCTGAGTAAATGATCAGAAAAATTCAGCGTTAAACAATCAGTTTCAGTCCACACACCTACTATTTTTTGCTCTTGCCTCACAAAAATTGCGCTAACATTATGTGCACGCATTAGTTTCACCGCTTCAATTAAAGGGGTATCCTCTGTGCAGGCAATCACTTTATTAGTGAATACATCGCTGACTTTTTGATAACGGCTGGTGTGAGGCATTGCTTTTACTTCCAAAGTTAAACCAATACTCGATTATAAATTATCCAAAAAAGAATAACTTGATTTAGGACAATATATGAACACCAGTTACCCACAAATTATTATTTATAATGCTGAAATTGAACTAATAGAAAATACCGATGAGTTACATGACTTTATTTATACTATGGACATGAATGAGCAGCAAAACGTGGTTATTTTAGATAAAGTAAGTGGTTATCAAGATTTAAATGGTGATGCACATAAGGCACTCAGTTCGAGTCAATTAGCCCAGCTAGTAAAAGAATATTTAGCAAAAGAAGGGCTATGTTGCTTAAGTAAAATACAGCAGCTTACACCTAGCCAAGCGTTTAAATTACTCGCCGAAATCAACTAAGGCTTTAACATGTGCAATAGCGCTGCGCCCCAAAGCAGAGAGCGAATACCCCCCTTCTAGGTAAGAAATAATACCCAAGCAATGGTACTGTTGGCTAAATTGCGCTAACTGCTCACTAAGCCATATGTAATCAGTTTCAACAAACTTAAGGCTGGCCATATCATCTTCAAGGTGTGCATCAAATCCCGCACTAATAAATAGCAGCTCAGGCTTAAACTCTGTCAATTTTGGTAGCCATTGCTGCTCATATACTGCTTTTAAATCGTTGCCGTCACTGGCTATGGGTAACGGTGAATTAACTAAGGTGGCATTATTTTTTACCGCAGTATTTGGGTAAAATGGGTGCTGAAATAACGAGCACAACAACACATTGTCGTCATCAATAAAAATATCTTGTGTGCCGTTACCATGGTGTACATCAAAATCAACAATAGCAATGCGTTTAACCCATTTGCTTTGTGCATATTTAACCGCAATCGCAAGATTATTAAACACACAAAAGCCAGAAGAGCTATCTCGGTTAGCATGATGCCCGGGTGGGCGCACCGAACAAAACGCTGCATCGAGTTTACCCGCTAAAATCTCATCTACAGCCAATAAGCCAGCACCAACAGCGCGCTCAATCGCTTTTAAAGAGTCAGGACATAACCAAGTGTCACCATCTAAATCACTAAGTCCTTGTGTTGGGATCATGTCCTCAACATGTTTTACGTGCTGCTCACTATGCACTAATAAATAGTGCTCACGCAACGCCTTGGGAGCTTGCTTTTGTTCAATAGCCACATCGAGACCGCTGGCAAGTAAACGGTCGTTAATGGCATCTAAACGCTCTGGGCATTCTGGATGATCGTCAATCATTTTATGTTTGCGACAGTCAGGGTGAGAAATAATCGCAGTGCGCATAGCTAACTCCAAAAATAAGTTATCCAACGAGTATAACAAAGCCACCTTTGGGTGGCTTTGCGACTTTGGTTGATACTAAACCACTATTTAGCCTTTAAATCCTGACGAATCCCCACAAAATAAAAATTAATGGTAGACTCTCATGATTATTTGTGATCAAATTTTTTCACTATAAAAAAACTCACTCATAATCATGAAAGCCACCGAAATATTACACAAAGATATTGCCATTGCCTACCCTGAAATTCATAAAACACGTTTAAATACAGTCTTTACGTTTGTTAACTCAGGCTTGCGTGACCAGCGCGTTACTGTCACTTACCTAGGCCGCGGATTAAAATCATTTTCTAATACCGATAAAAAACATGATATTAAACGCGCAGACCGTTTGATTGGTAATGCTAACCTGCATCAAGAACGTCTTTGTTTCTATGAACATATGACCGAATGCTTAGTAGGCCAGCAACAACACCCACTTATTATCGTTGACTGGTCACCTATTAATGGCGGCGAAATATTTCAAGTGCTCAGGGCAAGCATACCAATGGGGGGAAGAGCGTTAACGCTCTATGAAAAAGTGTATCCTGAAAGCGAATTAAATACCGAAGCGGCTCATCAACACTTACTCGATAGCTTGGCACAGTGTTTACCTGCAGATTGTCAGCCTATTATTTTATCTGATGCTATTTTTAGAACGCCATGGTTTAAAGCCATAGAAGATAAAGGCTGGTATTGGCTTGGGCGCGTCAGAGGCAATGTGACCTTATCTAGCGACCTTGAGACATGGCGAAATTGTAAATCATGGTTTGAGCAAGCAACAGATAAACCACACCTTCTGACACAGATTTACTACGGAAAAACAGTTCGTTTCGCGTGCCAAGGTGTTTTGTTTAGAGGGAAAAACAAGGGACGTAAAAAAATCAAAAAACGGGGTGGGCAATCTCAATGTACAACGGTTAAATACCAACAACAAAAGGCCAAAGAGCCTTGGCTACTTGTGTTTAATTTACCTACACAATTTACAGATAAGCCTCAACGGATTGTGACTTTATATAAACAACGTATGCAAATAGAAGAAAGTTTCAGAGACACTAAGAATGCAAAACTTGGCATTAGTTTAGCCTTTGCAAATTCAAGAAGCGCAGAAAGGTTTGATAATTTATTGCTCATAGCGGCGTTAATGTTGTTTGTCTTATGGTGCATAGGGTACACCGTGTCGGCACAACAAGGGGATGCGGCATTACAAGCGAATACAGAGAAAAAACGACGAGTATTGTCCTATATTTATCTTGGCAAAGAAGTGGTTGATGATCCTAGGTATGAGCCTGATGGGCAGTTCATTATTTATGTGTATAGCCAGTTGTCACTTCTGACTATACAAATTGATAATTTAGGCTAAATTCGTGGGGATCTCTCAGCTTTAAATCTAAATTTCTAAAGTCAAAACTAAAGTCGGTTACCTGGGTTGAAACTGCGTTCATTTTCGCTGATTCAACACGATTATCTGTATTCATTGAAAAGTGAATATAAGCATCTGCTTCTAATAACTTTTCATCCCACTTAACAATAAAAGTATTGCCTGTGTAATGCACCAGCTCACCTTTAAGGCGTTTTGTATGGGTAAAATCAATACGTAACCTACCATCTAGCTCTTCAACTATCACATCGCCATACCAATTATCATGCAAAGTGCCGGTGTAATTAATATTCGGTAATGCCGGTTGCATATCTGTTGGCGCTTTTGCTGCAGCGTTAGCATAGGCTTTTTCTTTGCCTGCAAAATGCTTTTTAGCTAACTCTTCAACCCAATCTTTATCTTCAAGCTCTAACACATCTTCGAGTACTTCATGAGTCACCGCTGATAATGCAGAAAACGCTTGTTGGTTACTGAGTATTACAATTCCCACGTTTTTTTCAGGTAAAAGAGTAACCTGCGACACCATGCCTAAAATCCCACCCCCATGGGAGAGTTTTTTAACGCCGTGGTAATCTTCAATACTCCAGCCTAACCCATAGCCTCTAAATTGCTGATGATACGCTTCATAGGCACTTTTAGATGCCAATGAGGTGATATGTGGGTGCCACATTTGTACTTGCTGTTTTTCACTAAACAGCTGCTCGCCGTTAGGCATTTTGCCACCAGCCAGTTGCGTACGTAGCCACTGGCTCATATCACTAGCGCTTGATGCAATCGCCCCTGCGCCTCTAAAGTCCTCAATGTAATTAACAAAAAAAGGATGTAATTTGTTATCCATTGGGATATGCCCAATCGCCCAGTTTTTGTTATTTTTAGGGATACGTGAAAAACCAGTGCGCGAGTTGCTCATATTTAGCGGCTGTAGAATGTTTTTTTCAATGTAGTCGTTCCAGCTCATCCCTGATATACGTGCGACCACTTCACCGGCAGTGATAAACATTAGATTGCTATAAGCATATTGGCTACGAAAGCTGCTCGCAGGTTTTAAATATTGCAGCCCCGATAAAATATCAGCGACCGATTTATCTGTACTTGGCCAAATCATTAAATCGCCTTGACCAAGCCCTAAACCACTGCGATGACTTAGCAAGTCGCGTATGCGCATTTCACGAGTAACGTAAGAATCGTACAACCTAAACTCAGGAAGGTGATCAATGACACGGTCATCCCAGCTTAATTTTCCTTCATCCACCAGCTTAGCCAGTGCGGCACTGGTGAATGCTTTAGTATTTGAAGCAATACCAAATAAAGTATCTTTATTAACCTTGCTATTGGTATTTAAGTTAGCAACACCAAACCCTTTAGCGAACACGACCTTGTCGTTTTCAACAATAGCAACGGCCATTTCAGGCACATCAAAACGCGCCATTGAGGTGTTGATAACATTCGTTATTTTATCGGTATCAACCGCTGCAGCGCTGGTAAACGCCCAGCCTGACAATAATGCTGCAGCCGCTAATTTTTTTAGTTTCATAGTGTTACCTTTACGTTATTATTATTTAGTGTTGATGAACTGCAAATTCAATCTCAGCCCTATTTCTATCACTATCTTGCTTACTTGGATACGCTAAAATACGTTGACTATAATGCTCAGGAACACCCGCCTCAAGCGCGCCACGATATACATGCTGTACGTACCAATCATAAGGTAATAAGTCATCATTATGGGTGTTAGCGATATAGCAATGCACATTGATATCATCACCCTCTAAAAGGCTAACGGTTAAATCAACACAGTCGTAATTGGGGCCTTCAATGTCATCTAAAATTCGTTTTTCGTCTTCACTTAGCTGATACACCACCCCGTATACAACCGCATCAGGCTCATTAGTAGGTACAATCGTGCACTTACCTGAACCATCTGTAAAAGCCATATTAAACGTTAGTTTATAGCCTTTAAGTAGCGCAGTACCCACACGTTTTGCGTTAGGTAAACGTGCTAATAAGCGCTTAGATGACATATTAGAACCAAACGAAAAATTATATAACACCATGCTATTCCTTAGTTAAATAACAACTCGCACAGCCAGTGCGATTAAAATAATGCCAATGCCGCGATCAAACCAATAACCACTTTGCTCAAAAAAATGACGCACGCGTGCTTTTGATAACATTAACGATAAAATAGAAAACCAAGCCCACGTAGCCAGTGCCATATAAACACCATATCCTAGCTGCACTACTATCGGCGTAGTTGGGCTAATAACTAAAGTAAACAATGACATAAAAAACAGTGTTGCTTTAGGGTTCAGTGCATTAGTAAAAAAGCCACGTCGAAATGCACGCCATGCTGGTTCAGGTGCAAGAGGAGGCTTAAGCGGCTCATCAGATGACGTACTTGTAGGTTTAGCACTGCGCAGCGCCTGCACACCTAAATACGCTAAATACCCCCCCGCTATGTATTTAAGCGCCATAAACAACGAGGGGGATTGAGTTAAAATAAGCGCCACTCCCAATACACAATAAGCAATGTGTAATAAAATAGCTGCCCCAACCCCTGCACTTGTCCATAAGGCGTTTAGCCTGCCATGTTGTACACTTTGTTTAAGTACCACGGCAAAGTCGGGCCCAGGACTTGCCACTGCAAAAAAGTGAGCTGCGGCAATCAATAAAAATTCATCTAAGTAGTTCATAATTAACGGGCTTGCTCTGGCGAAAACGCTAACAGCAATGGGTTAGCTGATTGGTTGATCAAAGCTTTTATTTCTTTTTGCGCTTTTTTAAACTGGCTCCGTAAATGGGGTTTTAAGTGTTTTTTAGCGTGTTTATCTTGCTTAAAGTAGCTCACCAACGCATGCATAAATACGGTATGCGTTTCACTGAGCGCTGCTTCGCGATTTGCATACGGGTTATAACATGAGCCACAACCACCTTTAAACTGGTACACGGTATTGCTCATCATCACCCCAAAACCTAAAAAACACGCCAAAGCATCGGTTGCTTGGGGTAAATAGTCTTTACCACCAGGGGGCAATACCCCCAGGGGGCAATACCCCCAGGGGGCAATACCCCCAGGGGGCAATACCCCCACGTGATGAATTAATATAGTGGCAAGAGTACCGGCAAAACTCGCCACTAAATCCTGCGGTTGATTAATTTGATTAGGGTTAAACGACACATTAATGGTATGACTTGGTGGCACGATTAAATGGCAATGCTCGCCACGTAAACGCTGACTAAATTCAAAATGTGGAAACACCTGAGGTTTAAGTTGTTGTGGAGCAACGAGGGTTATCGGCCATTCATTCATGCCGGCATAGTGTTTTACACGGGCAAACACTTTACTGGCCATTTCCTCAATACTTGAAACCGAGTCAGGAAAAAACTCAACCGTTGGCAAAATAATTTGGCTGTGTTTGGTGAAAAAATCCAAATCAAAGTTTTCTGCTGCCCAAATAAAAGTATCAACTAGCCATTGCTGCTCTTGTTGTGCCAATAAGGGCTTTGATTTAAATAAGGTTAGCATAAATTACTCTTGCCCTTTCGCCCATTGCCATGCTTGGGTATTGTATAAAGGCACCGTAGAGAGCGCATGATGATGACTGCCCGTAGACTCTTTGGTTGAGTACGATAGGTACAATAGTGTATGTGCTTTAGCATCATAAATACGACGCACTTTTAATGACTTAAACAAAATACTCTTAGATGATTTAAACACCACTTCACCCGACTTACTGCGGTCAATGGCTTGCAATTGATCTGCGGTTATTGGCCCTGTTTGACGACACGCAATCGACATATCTGAGGGATCTGAAAAGTCTAAATTCGCCTCAATATGGCTAATATGACAAGTTACCCCAGTCACTAACGGGTCTTGCTGAGAATTTACCACCACATCTTTAGTGGTAAATAGCCCAAGACTTACTGAAGCAACATCATCAGAGCAACCACTCAACCCCGCTAAACATGCAATTAGTCCACCTATTTTGAGATACTTCATAGTCAGCCCTTGATCCATAATAAAATTAAAGTCACATCTTATACTAAACGCTTTCACCGCGATAAAACAAACTTTATCCGCCAACTAAATACTGCAACGTGTTAAAGACTTCATTTTCAATAAGCTGAACAAACAAGTAATAAATATAATTTTAAAAATTAATCACCATGGGGTTAGCGTGTACAAACCCGTTTGATATAATTGAATCAACCAACCTAAAGAGGATGCGCTAAATGCCGCACGTTATTATTGAACACTCAGAAGATCTGCCTTTATTACCTCAAGTTCTTGTGGAAAAAATTCATACTACAACATTTGAAAGTGGCTTATTTGATTTAGAAACAATAAAAACCCGTGCTATTGCATATCAGCATTATCAATTAGGTGTAGGTAAAGATGGATTTATTCATATTGCGGTGCATATTATGGCTGGGCGTTCTATTGAGCAAAAGCAAAAGCTAAGTGAGCAGTTACTCGCGTGCTTGCAAACCTATTGCAGAGATTCTGACAGCTTGAGCGTTAATATTTACGAAATGGATCACGAGATTTATCGTAAAAATTAACCGCAATTATAGTTTATCGCTTACTTGTATTGAGGATAAAATAGCCAGCTCAATACTACAATTTAAATAAGAATTAAAAATTAAAAGCCAGCTATTTAGCTGGCTTTTAATTTTACTGTTAAGCATATTTTAGCGAAGGAATAGCTGTTACTCCATCAGGAAGTACCATATTTTCAGCCTCCCAAGTATCTAACTTTGCCTGCATGTTGATCCAGATAGATACTCCTGTACCTGTAGCTTCAGAAAGCCTTCTAGCCATAGCATGAGAGCATTTTGCTTTACCATTTACAAACTCACTCAACGCCTTTCTAGATATACCAAGATATTCAGCGGCTTTAGTAATAGATATGCCTCTTTCATCCAGTACGGTGAACTTGAAAAACTCACCAGGATGTGATGGTTTTCTAGTTTGTCTCATTTTAATCTCCAAATTTCCCTTATTTAGGGGAGGGGCTGTTAAAGTAATTAACAGCCTTTTTATGGATAAAACTAGCCTGCTTTGATGTTTTTACCATGATAATCACGATAATCTAATAATACGGCGCCATCATCTTTTATTTGAAACGTGATTCGCCAATTACCATTAACCTCAATACTGAAAACACCTTCACCTGAACCTTTTTTCTCTGAAAACTTACTATTATAAAGGGCTTTCAAATCTTTAGGATGATGGGAAGAGTCTATAGCATCTAGTATATATCCAACTTTTTTTAAGTGGTCGCTTTGAATTCCACTTGGGTTGTCATCGTAAAAGAACCTTTTAAGTCCTTTATGTCTAAAACTTTTAATTGCCATGCCACACCTCCTTCGCATTCCGTATAATTTATATAATTAGTCATAATTTTACCTTATTGGTTTTTTATATTGTTTTATCAACAAACTAATGCCTAACTATTGAATTACTTTATGCTTTTAGCCTTCACTATAGAGGATGTAGTCACTGATTAATTAAAATGGTAACGCGTAACGTTACACTTGTCAATGCGTGTTTTTAGTGATTATATTGCCTTGTTGCTATTTCAAAATGAGGCATCATGAGCAATATCTAATCATATAGCAACAAGCTTTTCTGATTAGAAGTGAAGCTCTGTAAAAGGTGAGGAATTAATCATATCAAACATATAGAGATGTTTTCCGCTACACTAAAGTAGCACAGGGTAATTTCTGTTAGTAGCCATTTACTTGGAAAGCTTTGAAAAGTGGTGGCCCCTCCCAGACTCGAACTGGGGACCTAACGATTATGAGTCGTGTGCTCTAACCAACTGAGCTAAGGGGCCATTTTTGTATAACTGACACAGTTAATTTTTGAAGCGTTTAGCCACTGAGCGACTAAAGCGGGTTGCAGTATAAAAAGTTTTTATGGGCTTGTCACTAGCAAATAGCTTTATTTTAACAATCAAGGGGCTAACTGCTCAAATAGTAGGCTTTAATACTTAATGATGATGACTTTTATGCATCGAATCCATTAATTGAATAGCAGCCTGAGTAACATACATACATACATACATACCTTTGGTGGCACTTAGCAACTCAGAATCACGTGCTCTGCTACACTACGACATTATTTTCTGGCAATAATATAAATCGCATGGATTAGCCCTGGGAAATAGCCGAGTAAGGTTAACAAAATATTTAACCAAAAGTGCATGCCTAATCCCACCTGTAAAAACACGCCAAGCGGTGGCAATAAAATAGAAAAAATAATTCTAATGATATCCATAATCTAATCCCTTTAAAGTTAGCAAAGCAAAAAGCCCAGCAAGGCTGGGCTATTAGTATAGTGCACTATTGTGCAATAACAGTTAACTTATCAACAACTTTGCGAACATCTTTGGCATTTTTAGCAATTTTCACTGCTAACTGCTTTTCAGCACTCGATTTCACAGACCCTTTGAGGGTTACCACACCGTTATCGGTAGTTACATCAATATCTGTACCGCTTACTTCTGAATCAAATAAGTAACGCGTAGTGATTACCGTGGTAATTTTAGCATCGGTTAAATTACTTTCCGTGTCGCTACTCATCATCTTATCATCATGCTTTTTAGCGTCGGTATTTTTTACCACAGTTAGACTGTTTTCAACTTCCGTTACGCCGTCTAAACTTAGCACAAGCTCTTCAGCTAGCTCTTTGTTTACTTCGCTACTAACTTTACCTGTCAATATTACTTTGCCGTTTTTCACATCCGTGTTGATATCAAAGTTGTTTAGGTTAGTGTTCATAAGCAGTACTGTTTCTGCTTTTCCATCAATCCAAGCATCTTTACTTTCGTTTTCCCAGCTGCTTGCCTGTGCACCCATTGCGGTTGTTCCTAACACTAGGGCTGCAATCATAGACTTATTAAATACTTTCATAATCGTTCTCCTTTTAGTTGACTTAGGGTAATGCGAATATCGGGCCATAATTAATTAAAGTTTAATTTCAATAACTTAACTTTATTTTGGGCTAATTAGCTTGAACTTAAAAAGTAAACATTTACAGGCTATTGAGTAAAAGTTTCTCAAATAGCGTAACTTACTAAATAATTGTATATTTGGTTATAAGTCGTTATTTCGCTCACTAGGTACATCACTCATGTACTCTACAAACTCAACTTCAAACCCTGCAGGGTCAATATAATAAATGTTTTTTCTAAATGGATTCACAGCACCTTCTTTACTTATTGCAAAGCCCGCATGTTTTAGGCGCGCTATTACTGCATTTAAGTTATTGGTTACATAGGCAAAGTGTGCCAAACCAATTTGATGTCCTGATAGGTCGCGGTTTTTCCCTTCACCGTGATCGCTTATAGCAATATATTGCTCGTTATCACCAAAATGTACCCAGCGCCTTGGTTTACCATACCAGGTTCCTTCTCCCTCACTTCTAATTGACCAATAGGGAAACGCTGCTTGGTAAAACTTAAGCATGGCGTCTATATCACTAACAACTAAATTCACGTGCTCTAATTTCATAACTTTCTTCCTGTTGATTGAGTATGAAACATCATAAAACCTCAAGCTAACTTTAGGTAAAGCGCTAATCCACAAATTTATTGTCGTTTTTATTTTGATAAATATATTGAAAGTTCATACCTGTACAAAAATCCCCCATAAGTATTTAGGCTTTATGGTTTACTTTATGGCAAAAACCGCTAAAATATGCCGGCTTAAATATATAAACGTTCTTTTACAACCCAAAGGTAATACCATGCATCCAATGTTAAACATTGCGGTTCGCGCTGCGCGTAACGCAGGCAAACTTATTCTTCGTGCAAGTGAAGACTTATCAAAAGTTGAAGTGCAACAAAAAGGCACTAATGATTTAGTTACTAACATTGATAAAGAAGCTGAAGCCGTAATTCGTGACACTATCTTACGCTCCTTTCCTGATCACTGCATTGTTGGCGAAGAATTAGGCGAACACAAAGGTAAAGATGCTGATTACCAATGGATTGTTGACCCACTTGATGGCACAACAAACTTCATCAAGGGTATTCCTCATTACGCAGTATCCATTGCACTTAAAGTTAAAGGCCGTTTAGACCAAGCTGTGATTTACGATCCAATTCGGGGCGAGCTTTTCACTGCCTCTCGCGGTCAAGGCGCACAGTTAAATAGCAAACGCTTACGCGTATCTAAAACCGTTGAACTTGCGGGTTCAATACTTGCCACCGGTTTTCCTTTCAAACAAAAACACCACTTAGATGCCTACTCTGACGCGTTTAAAGCCTTATTTGTACACACGGCTGATATTCGTCGTGCAGGTTCTGCAGCGCTTGATATGGCGTATGTTGCAGCAGGCCGTGTTGACGGTTTCTTTGAAATCGGTTTAAAACCGTGGGATACAGCCGCAGGCGAGCTATTAGTTAAAGAAGCTGGCGGCATGGTTGTTGATTTTGCTGGTGGTAATAACTACAACGTGAGCGGTAACGTTATTTGTGGTGCACCTAAGCTAACACAAGCAATTGTTCGTGAAATGCGCCCTGTATTATCTGAGTCGTTATTACGTTAATCGCAATATTATTGCTAAAAAAGGAGCTTAGGCTCCTTTTTTGTTTTTAGTTGCTCTGCATTAAAGTTTACTTAGCCTGTGCAGTGATCCGTATCACTGCAGTTGCAGGCATTCTTCGTTTACAAATAAATAAATAGCTATGTTTATAGCGTTTAGCTTCCTTTTTCGCATCAGTTGCTAGTGCAGCCACTTGATGGCTATTTTTGCATTGCTGCAGATCCGGCTCCACCAAACCTATAGATAATGTAAGCAAAGGAACAAACTGCTTTTCGCCTTCGCGATTAGTCGCCCAATACCCTTTTCTTGCAATGTGCTCTGGTGTAAAAAATACCCGCGACTGCAATTCAAATTGCGCAATGATCTTATTACAAACTTCAACAGCATCTTTTTGTTCAAACACCACCATAAAGTCATCACCGCCTATATGTCCTACAAAGTTAGAGCTTTGCGAACACGCTTTTACAGTCACATCGGCCAGTAACTTTATAACACTATCACCACTGGCATAACCGTATAAATCATTGAATTGTTTAAAGTGATTTAAGTCTATATACGCTAATGAGAATGGCTGTTTATTGCGCAGTCGCTGTTCTATTACTTCGCTAATGGCCACATTACCTGGCAACATAGTAAGCGGATTAGCATGTTGGGCATGACGAATTTTTTCTGCTGTAATGTGCTTTAGTATATCTCTGAGCGGCGCTAAGCCTAAATATTTATTGTTACGTGTAATAACAATATGACGACGAATATCAAAATCTTGCTCTGTTATTTGCTGAGAGACAATATCAAGCATTTGATTTTCATCAACCACTAATGGCTGTTTATCCATTAGCTCTGTTACTTCATATTTATCATAAAGCGCATGCCCATAAGGCGCTGCAAATACCTCTGTTAACTGATCTTTGTGTAACAGGCCTATTGGCTGTTGTCTGTTATCTAAAACGGGTAGGCTAATTATGCTTTTATCTTGCTCAAACAGCGCATGGGCTTCTTTACAGCGTGTGTGACTGCTAATTGCAAGCTGTGTAACAGCAAGGACACCTATAACCAGTGACTGTTCAAATTTTGCCGATGACTGGGTAAATGTAATTGCCTGTAATAGCTTAGAGTTATAGTCATAGCTTGGTTGCTGACTGGGTCTTTCTAGTAAAAATCCCTGAACATTGCTAATCCCTATACTTTGTACTAGTTTTAGTTCTTCTGCGCGCTCAACCCCCTCAGCAATAACGATTGTATTTGTAGCGCGCGCTAAAACCATAATTGATTTTAAAAACTCTTTTTTAACCTCACTTTGATCACAATGATCAATAAAATAACGATCTATTTTTACAATGTCGGGGCACAACTGTGACCACTGTTTTAAGCCCGAATAACCCGCTCCAAGGTCGTCAATAGCAATAGTGAAGCCTAACTCTCGATAGTGAGCAATCGTTTTTAACAGTAAAAAGCCATCATCTACCTTTTCTTGCTCGGTTACCTCAATCACTACTCGATTAGCAGCAAGACCAAACTGTTTAATTAAATGTAGGGTTTCACCTTTAGGGTGGCTAGAATAAAGTAAAATTTTAGGACTGACATTGAGGAATAATTTACCCGAAAGGTTTAACTTCACAAATCGTTCAATGGCACGAGAGCGACATAGAAGCTCAAGCTCTGAAATGAGTTGATATTTATGAGCCGTTTCAAATAGTGTGTTTGGCATTTCTAATAAACTATTTTTTGGACCTCGACTCAGTGCCTCATAACCAATAATAGATTGCTTAGCTATATCAAAAATAGGTTGGAACAAGGTTGTTATTGCTCCTTGCTGTAAAATTGATACTAAGGCTTTGCGTTGCTCTGGCATTACTAGCTCTTATCAGAATTAAATAAGAGCAGCAAAATATCAACAAAATATGACAATTGTGCTGCAGATCAGCATAGCCAACAAAAAACCGCTCACAAGGAGCGGTTTTCTCACAAGGCAATTTAATTCCAATTAAGGCATTGGATCTAAATCAGCCCCTTCTTTTTCAATGACTTCTGGTATTAAATCTTCTTTGCTTACACCCATGGCAATAGCCACTGAGCTGGCAATATAAACAGACGAATAAGTACCAATAAACACACCAAATAATAGTGCCGTAGCAAAACCATGAATCGTTTGGCCGCCCCATACAAATAACGCAATTAATACCAAAATAGTAGTAATTGATGTTACTAAAGTACGGTTAAGTGTTTGCGTAAGCGAAATGTCAATAATTTCAACAGTGTCGTCAATACGTACTTTACGGAAGTTTTCACGAATACGGTCAGATACAACAATAGTATCGTTGAGCGAGTAACCAATTACGGCGAGTATTGCTGCCAAAATAGTTAAGTCAAACTCTAAACCAAGTACAGAGAACAAACCAATCGTAATAATAACGTCGTGTAAAAGCGCACCTACCGCCCCCACAGCAAAGCGCCATTCAAAGCGAAACGCCACGTAAATTAAGATACAGATAAGCGCAGTTAACATCGCAAGGCCACCCTGCTCTTTTAAGTCTTCACCTACACTTGGCCCTACAAACTCAATACGACGCATCACTACGCTGTCATCAGCTTTTTTAAGCGCTGCAATCACTTGGTTGCCAATCACTTCTGCTTTTACATCATCACCACGAGGCGCTAAACGCACCAGTATTTCTTGGCTTGAACCAAAAAGCTGCACTGATGCATCAGCAAAATCATTTTCTGCTAATACACTGCGCACTTTTTGAAGATCAGCAGGCTGTGAAAAACCCACCTCAACCGCTGTACCGCCAGTAAAGTCTAAACCAAAGTTTAAGCCCTTAACAAAAAGTGACGCAAGCGACGCTATAATTAATAACGTCGAAAAGCCCATTGCCACTTTTCGAAGAGACATGAAACGAAGGGTTTTTCCACCCAATCTTAAAATTTGCATGTCTGCTCCTTAAATTGAAAGTTTATCAACACGTTTACCACCAATAAATAGGTTGATCACCGCGCGGGTACCTACAATCGCTGTAAACATGGAGGTTAAAATACCAATGGCTAGGGTTACCGCAAAGCCTGCAACAGGACCAGTACCAACAGCAAACAAGATAATCGCCGCGATTAATGTGGTGATATTGGCATCAAATATAGTGCTAAAAGCGCTATCGTAACCAAAATGAACAGCTTGTTGCGGGCTACGCCCATCGGCCAGCTCTTCACGAATACGTTCAAATATAAGTACGTTCGCATCAACAGCCATACCCACGGTTAATACAATACCTGCGATACCCGGTAAAGTAAGTGTTGCACCTGGAATTAACGACATAACCCCAATAATAAGTACTAAGTTGGCAGCCAGTGCGATATTAGCAACTAAGCCAAAGCCTTTGTAATAAATAAGCATAAAGGCCAGTACAAATGCAAAACCAAGGGCAACAGCGGTCATACCCGCTTCAATGTTTTCTTGACCTAGGCTTGGCCCAACCGTGCGCTCTTCTACTATTTGAATAGGCGCTACCAATGCACCTGCACGTAGCAGTAAACTTAAGTTATGTGCTTCAGCGGGATTATCAATTCCGGTAATACGGAACGAGCGGTCAAGGCGCGCTTGAATGGTTGCCACATTAATCACTTCTTCCACTTTAATCGGCGGAAGTGCTTTACCGTCACTGTCTTTTTTCCCTGATGGCTTGTACTCAATAAACACGGTCGCCATACGTTTACCAATAGCACGCTTGGTGAAGGCATTCATTTTTGCCCCGCCTTTGCTATCAAGTTTAATACTTACCTGTGGGCGTTGATATTCATCGGCGCCAGATTGTGCACCTGTAATATGGCTACCTCCTAAAATAACACGTTTTTTAAGCACCACCGGATAACCGTCACGGCTCATGATCATCTCAGTACCCGGCGGGATACGACCTTGAGCAGCGGCGCCTAAATCGGCATTTTCATCAACTTCACGAAACTCAAGTGTTGCCGTTGCCCCTAAAATCTCTTTAGCGCGGGCAGTATCTTGAATACCGGGTAGTTGCACAATAATACGCTCAGCTCCTTGACGCTGTACGTTTGGCTCTGCCACCCCAATTTGGTTGATACGATTACGAATAATAGTTTCGTTTTGTTTGATTGCGTAGTCACGAATTTCTTTAAGTTTTTGCTCACTCATGGTGGCAAAAAATGCGTTATCGTTACTGCTGTCATCAATATAAACGTTCAGTGGGTAGCGGCTTTGTAAAAAACGCTCTGCAGCGTCTTTATCTTCTTCGTTACGCATTTCTACACGCATACGCTCAGAGCCTGCTACACGACGAACACTTCGATAGCGCAATTTTTCTTCGCGCAAATCGCTACGAAAATCTTGCTCCATTTGCTCTAACTGATTATCAACCGCCGTCACCATATCGATTTCCATGGTGAAATGAACACCACCACTTAAATCTAAACCTAGTTTCATTGGGTTACCACCCAGCGACTTTAACCAAGCCGGCTGCGCAGGCGCCATATTAATAGCTGAAATATAATCTTTACTGAGCGAGTTACGTAATAAGTCTTGCGCTTTTAACTGATCTTCAACATTTTTAAAACGAACGAGAATTTGTCCGTCTTCAAGTTTTGTCGATTTCGCGCTTACGTTATCTTTTTTGAGGATTGCGTTTACTTTGTCTACAACACTGAGATCAACATCTGTCCCTTTAGCGCCAGAAACTTGTATGGCCGGATCACGGCCATACAAGTTTGGTGAAGCATATAAAAGACCAATGGCTAACACAGCTAAAACAAGTAAATACTTCCAAACTGGAAACTTGTTTAACACAGGGTCATCCTTATTATTTTTATAGCGACTTCATAGTGCCTTTTGGCAATACAGCAGATACGGCTGATTTTTGAACGGTGACGTCTGCTTGCTCGTTTAACGAAATCACGATGAAATCTTTATCTTCAGCAATTTTAACTATTTTACCCACTAAACCACCTTGGGTAAGTACTTCATCACCTTTAGCCATCGCGCTCATTAAGCTTTTATGCTCTTTTACACGCTTAGCTTGCGGGCGGTAAATTAAAAAGTAAAAAACTAAACCAAAAATCGCTAACATAATTAGCATTTCCATACCGCCGCCAACAGCAGATGTACCAGCACTTGCATGTGCGTTTGAAATAAATAAACTCATAGTAATACTTCCTCTTTAATTTTAAATTTTAATTTGTTACATCAGCTAGCGCTGGCACATCTTGGCCGCGACAAGCATAAAAATCTTGAACGAATTCGTCTAGTTTACCTTCGCTAATCGCATTACGTAAACCTTCCATAACTCGTTGATAGTATCGTAAGTTATGGATAGTGTTTAGTCGTGCTCCTAAAATTTCGTTACATTTGTCTAAATGATGCAAATACGCACGCGAGTAATTATTACAAGTATGGCAATCACATTCAGGGTCAAGTGGACCCGTGTCTGTTTTATGCACTGCGTTACGAATTTTAATCACACCTGTGGTGATAAATAAATGACCATTTCGTGCATTACGTGTGGGCATTACACAGTCAAACATATCTATACCACGGCGTACCGACTCAACTAAATCTTCTGGCTTACCGACACCCATAAGGTAACGCGGTTTATTTTCTGGCATTTTATAAGCACAATGATCAAGAATATTAATCATTTCATGTTTAGGCTCACCAACCGATAAACCACCGAGTGCATAACCATCAAAACCAATGTCTTCAAGGCCCGCTTGTGATTGCGCACGAAGCTCAGGATACATACCGCCTTGAATAATACCAAACAATGCTGATGGATTGTCACCATGCCCTTCTTTTGAACGTTTAGCCCAACGAAGAGAAAGCTCCATAGAATCTTTGGCTTCTTTTTCAGTGGCAGGGTATGGCGTACACTCGTCAAATATCATCACGATATCAGCGCCTAAGTCACGCTGTACTTGCATTGACTTTTCTGGCGACATCATGATTTGGTCGCCATTAACCGGCGATTGAAACATCACCCCTTCTTCAGTGATTTTGCGCATAGCACCAAGGCTAAATACTTGGAAACCGCCTGAGTCAGTTAGAATTGGGAAATCCCAGTTCATAAAGTCGTGTAAATCACCATGCTGTTTGATGATTTCAGTACCTGGGCGCAACATTAAGTGAAATGTATTGCCTAAACATATTTGTGCACCGGTTGCTTTTACTTCATCAGGTGTCATACCTTTAACCGTGCCATAAGTACCTACCGGCATAAACGCCGGTGTTTCTATTACGCCTCGGTCAAAAATCAAGCGGCCGCGGCGCGCTTTACCATCGGTGCAGTCTAATTCAAATTTCATAATATCCTCTGTGTCGGAAAAACAGTCCAACAAGCTATAATTTAACCGCTCGATTCTACCCTTTTTAATACCCCATTACTATTAGCAGAGATAAATTCACTCTACCTAGGAGCAAAATAAAAAGAAGTTGCGCTGCAAATTATTTACGAGTTAAGAACATCGCATCGCCATAGCTAAAAAAGCGATACCGTTGTTCAATCGCAGTATTGTAGGCCCCCATAATATTGTCTTGTCCTGCAAAAGCACTGACTAACATGATCAGGGTTGATTCGGGTAAATGAAAGTTAGTTACCATGGCATCAACGACGTTAAATTGATAACCCGGAAAAATAAAAATGTCTGTGTCGCCAAAGTAAGACGCTAGCTTACCGCCATGTATTTTTGCCGCCGACTCTAACGAACGTACCGAGGTAGTACCTATGGCAATGACTCGCCCGCCTTTGGCCTTGGTGCTTGCAACCGCATCAACCACCTCTTGCGGTACTTCAATATATTCAGAGTGCATGATGTGCTCATCAACACTCTCCACTCTTACAGGCTGAAAGGTGCCAGCACCAACGTGCAAAGTTACAAATGCCATTTGCACGCCTTTGTCTTTAAGCGCAGTCATTAGCTTAGTATCGAAGTGTAACCCCGCAGTAGGTGCGGCCACAGCACCTGGCTTTTCGCCATATACCGTTTGGTAACGTTCACGGTCGGCGTCGTTATCTGGGCGGTCAATATACGGAGGAAGTGGCATGTGACCCACATCATTTAATATGTCGAGCACATTTTCACTACGATCAAACTCAAGCTCGAACAAGGTATCGTGACGCGCTACCATGATGGCTTTTGCTTTACCTTCTAAAATGAGTACATTACCCGGCTTTGGCGATTTACTGGCGCGAATATGCGCAAGTACACGGTGTTCGTCTAATACGCGTTCAACGAGTACCTCAACTTTACCGCCAGATTCTTTTTGACCAAACATACGCGCAGGTATGACTTTGGTGTTGTTAAAAACCAGTAAGTCGTTTTCGTTTACAAGTTCAAGTATGTCACTAAATATTTTATGCTCAATTTCTCCAGTTGACCCGTCTAGGCTCAGTAAACGGCTACTCGTTCTATCTGCTTTAGGAAAACGAGCAATTAATTCATTAGGTAAATCAAAGCTAAAATCAGCTACGCGCATGTTAGGTTTCCACATCAGTTAAATTCGCGCCAAGTTTATAACTATACCCAAACAACCACAAGGTGTGTGCTAAATTCCGCTACAATGACAGTATATATAATTAATCGCAGCTTATTTAAAAATGAAACTAAGGTCATTGTTGCTATAAACTACCGCTAAATATAAATTGTTATAGTTATTTAAAATCCCCCTATAAATACGCTTGTTCTTAGAGGGAAATATCATTATTCTTATTAGTTATGATCGAAATTTTTGGAGTGATACCTACGTGGCAAAACAGCTTAAATTACTAATATTAAATGCAAGTAATGATGAGCGCCAGGCTATTCGTGCCACGTTAGAGAGACTTAATGTATTTCAGTTTTTAGAAGCTTCAGATAGCCAAGACGCATTAAAAATATTAAAAAATCAAAGCGTAAACATCATTATAACTGGTCTAGATGTAGGAAAAATTGATGGCTGGCGTTTTTCTCGTATGATCCGCTCTGGTCTTTTAAAAACGCCTAAAAACACCCCTATTTTGCTTATTCCGCCTATTTATTGTGAGCGTATCGCCGAAACCACCGCACGCAGTTATGGCATAGACGCGGTACTGCCTTTTGAGCGCCAGCATATGCTGCCGCAGATACTAGCAAATGTGTTGTCGAGTCATTTAGAAAAAAGTAGCCGTTTAAACCTGTTGTTATTAGAGCCCTTTGCCAGTAGGGCCAACGATATGAGTGAGCAATTAAAGCTTAACTTTGCTATTACTCATGTAACCAACGAAAAAAATGCGCTAAGTGCTTATAATCAGCAGTCTTTTTCCATCGTGCTGCTTGATGCCACTGCAGCGCAAGCTGAAAGTTCAAATCAATTAGTCGAAAAAATACTGCAACACAACCCTCAGCAAGCCATTGTAACTATTATTGATAAGAACGATGCTGATTATGCAGAGCAATTATTACTGTCAGGCGTTACCGACTTTATCCGCGCTCCTTATGAGCCTTCATTACTAAATAAAGTGTGTGATCATGCCGCTCGTCGCGAAGATTTCATGGTCAGTTATGCTGAGTTTGCTAATAAAGTGCAACAATTAAGTGTTAGCGAAATAAAGTACCGCGACCTATTTTCAGCACATCAGCGCATTTTATTACACCTAAATACCGTTGTGCTTGAGCTAGACCAACAAGGCAATATTCGCTTTATTAATCCTGCTTGGGAGTCTTTAAGTGGTTTTGGAGTTAAATCGACCTTACAACAGCCATTAACTGTGTTTTGTACCTTGCAGTATCGACAGTCTTTACAATCGACTATTAATGATATTTTGCAAGGCGGCGCAAATAAACAAAAAATAGAAGTTAAACTGCATCAAAAAAATGGCAATTCAGTATGGGTGGAATGTCGGCTGCAGCTAATAAAAAATAGCAATAACAACGCCACCATTACCGCCACGCTCGATAATATCCAAGAGCGCAAACAAGCAGAGCTACAATTGCGCCATTTAGCACTGCATGACACTTTAACCGGCTTACATAACCGTTATTACTTTGACCAACAGCTTAATTACATTTGCCAATCAGCCAATACGCATTCAAATATTGAACATGCGCTTATTTATATTGACCTTGATCACTTTAAAATAATAAACGACAGTAAGGGCCATCAACAAGGTGATATTGTTCTAAAAGAGGTTGCTCGATTGTTTATTGCCAATATTAGTAATGAGCACCTGATCTGCCGCGTAGGTGGCGATGAGTTTGCGGTGATCCTCAAAAACACCAATTTATTAGACGCCCATTTAATCGCAGAGGGAATTTGTAGTGCTATTGAAACAAACCAATTCAAATCTGAAGAGCACATTTATTCTATTAGTTGCTCCATTGGCTTAACACAAATTACCGCCGATAACTGCGACCCCAATGAATGTTTAAAGCAATCAGATATTGCATTATATATCGCTAAAAACTTAGGGCGTAACCTAGTGCATTGCTATTCAAAGCTAGATGGTGAAAACAATGCATTACAAACCGGCTTAGAATGGGGGCACGGCGTGCGCCAAGCACTGCAACAAGATAGTATAGAGCTTCATTATCAACCCATTTGGGATTTTAAAGCCAATAAAGTCGCTTACTTTGAAGTGCTACTTAGATTAAAGCTTGATGGCGAGCTTATTTACCCTAATCAATTTATTCCCTCATTGGAAATGCTAAACGACACCTTTTTAATGGATCAGTGTGTTATTCGTAACAGCATTGCCAGTGTTGCTGCGCATCCTGAATTACTTCAAGTTGCAATAAACTTATCGGCACAGTCATTTTTAGATGAACGTTTATTACCGCTAATAGAGTCAAGCCTTGAAAAATATAATGTGTCCCCTACAAGGATTATTTTTGAAATAACCGAATCAGCCAGCGTTAATAATTTAGCAGCTACGCGTAAAATGATTGAACGGCTGAATAATTTAGGCTGTCATTTTTCAATTGATGACTTTGGCACTGGGTTTAGTACCTTTAATTATTTAAAACAACTTCCAGCACAACATGTAAAAATTGATGGTTCCTTTGTACGTGATATGCTCAATGACTCTATTGATTTAGCCTTAGTAAAAGCCATTAATGACATTAGTAAGTCGCTTAACAAGCGCTCTGTTGCCGAGTATGTAGAAACAGTAGAGGTATTTTTTGCACTCAAAGAAATTGGCATAGACTATGGCCAAGGTTATTTTATTGCCCGCCCAGTCTCTATTGATAACGTATTGAATGAATTAGAAAAAATAAAGAACAACCCTGTTTTTTATCAAGATTCCCTCACGTCGGGATAAACATCAACCAACAAATTTAAACATTTTATTACTACCAAATTTACCAATCTAACCTATACTTTGATCACACTTAGCATAATGTCATTAAAATTAAGTGATTACCTTGATTTTACATGACATCTTTATTTCTCATCGTCTAGATGGCTATGCTTTTAAAGCTCGACATATAGATATAGGGTGGATATTTATGATGCAACTAATTACATTATTATTGTTTATACACTTTGCTATTGCACTGCAATGTTATAAGTATGCACAGGTTAAAGGCTACCCTGTAAAAACCTTTACAGTGCTTGGACTCGTGCCTTACTTCAATGTGGTTGTATGGGTTTACTTACTTTTTTTGCCGCCTTTAGAAAACTATCACGGCCAACATAAACAACCACTTTAATTCCCTGTGTTATTGAGCCTATTAATCTACTGCGTAATAGGCTTTTTTAGGTTATTTAAAATCAGCACTACACTGTTTTTTTAAAAATATCTCTAACTGCTGGCTAAACAATTTAAAGTCGCGAATACGGCCTGTGGTTTTACGCCACAACACACCAATGTCACGATAAGCATCAATTTGCGATGGCGTTGCTACCATATTTTTATTGTCTAAAATTCCGGCATTAATTGCCATTTGCGGTAAAAACGTCACACCAAGTTTGTACTCCACCATACTCAATAAAGTATGCAGGCTCGCGGCTTCAAATGGGTTAATACAACTGGCTCGACTTAAATGGCATGCACTAAGCGCATGACCTGTCATACAATGCTCACGTTCAAGCAAAAATACACTCGCCTCAGGCAGTAAGTTAAAATCCTCTATGTCTTTTGCTGGTGTGTAATCTTTGTGATGCACTAAGCTAAAATGGTCTTGGGCCAATATTTGAGTATGAAATTTATCTGTTTCGTAGGGCAGCGCTAATAATGCTAAATCAATCTGACCATGCTCCAACTTATCAAGTAGTTTATCGCTGGTATCCTCAATTAATACCAATTCTAAATCCACAAATGTTTGCTGACAAAAATGATAAAGGGGGGCTGCAATAAAGCTAGCAATGGTTGGAATAACGCCAAGCGTTAATGTACCGCTAAGGGGTGTTAAAAAGCTTTTAGTTAGCTCTTTTAAACTAATGGTATCGTTAATGATTTTTCTTGAGCGCTCAACCACCTCTTCACCAATAGTGGTAAACATTAGGCTGCGATTTTCTCGCTCTATCAGCTGACACCCTAAGGTCTCTTCTAAATTTTGAATTGCGGTACTCAGGGTTGATTGACCTATAAAACAGGCACTTGCTGCTCGGCCAAAATGTTGATGTTGATGCACAGCTAACAAATACTGCAACTGTTTAATACTAGGAAGGTTAGTCATTTTTCTTTCCACAAATAAAAAGACCCCAACACCAAGGGAGTTGAGATCTTTTCAAGCTAAAAGTCTTTTAAGTCGTTTTTATTAAACACCAAAAGCGGTTCTTAATAAGTAGAAAATAACAATAGCAAGACCAGCACCAACTGGCAATGTAATTACCCAAGAAACTACAATGTTTCTTACAACACCCATATTCAGTGCGCCAATACCACGTGCCATACCAACACCCAACACCGCGCCCACCAAGGTTTGTGTTGTTGAAATTGGTAACCCCGTACCCGATGCAATAACAACGGTAGATGCAGCGGCTAATTCAGCAGCAAAACCACGACTAGGTGTTAAATGGGTAATGCCTTCACCTATGGTTTTAATTACTTTTTTACCTAAAATAGCCAGGCCTGCAACAATACCAATGCCACCTAAAGGTAAAATCCACCATGCAAGCACAGCTTGTTTAGCTATTTGACCATGGTTTTCAACAATATTAACAACAGCAGCAAGGGGTCCAATAGCATTAGCAACGTCATTTGAGCCATGAGCAAACGCCATACAACACGCAGTCAGCACCATAAGCACAGCAAATACTTTTTCTACGTTATTAAACTGCATTTCTTTATCTGCTTTGGGGTCTATTTTTAGCCGAGCAATGGCAATTTTACCTATGACTGCTACAACCACAGCAATAGCAACAGCAAGTGCGTATCCCTCAACAGCCCCCATATTTATACCAATATGTTTAAGCCCTTTTTTTATCGTCACAAGCGACATAATAAAGCCTGCTAATCCCATATAAAAAGGCACAAAGCGTTTGGCATTTTTAAGCGGAGCGTCAGTATCAAAAATCAGTTTTTGTGCGCTCATAAATATTAAATAGGCGATAAAGCCAGAAATAGCAGGGGTAACAATCCAACTACCTACAATACCAGCAACCTTAACCCACTGAATAGCCTCACTACCAACAGCAACTAAAGCAAACCCTATTATTGCACCAATGATTGAATGCGTAGTCGAAACCGGCCAGCCTAAAAACGAAGCAATAAGCAGCCAAGCACCCGCTGCAAATAAAGAGGCAATCATACCTAAAACCATCAGTTCAGGAATGTCGGCAAATGGTGCAGCATCAATAATCCCTTTACGAATTGTTGATGTAACCTCACCACCGGCTAAATAAGCACCTGCAAACTCAAAAATCATAGCGATAAAAATCGCTTGTTTAATCGTCAGTGCTTTAGACCCTACCGATGTACCCATCGCGTTGGCAACGTCGTTTGCGCCAATACCATAAGCCATAAAAAAACCGACTGCAGCGGCAATTAAAATTAATAGCGTGCCGTAAGATTCAATGATATCCATTGTATAACCCTAATCTTTCGTATTTGAACTGATTTTAAATTAACGAGCTAACATCAGCTCAAGACGAGACCCTACGCGCTCTGCAATATCAGCAAGCTCACCAACCCATTCAATGATTTTGTATAAAAACATCACATCAACGGGGTTAAGCTCACCTTCTAATTTACGAAGCGCGCGGCGTATTTTGATTTGCATTTCATCCGTGTCTTGTTCTATAGCATCCAATTCTACGAGCATTTTTTCAACGAGCGTTACTTCTCTGCCTCTAAAGCCCGTTTCTAATAGTTCTTCCAACTCATTAATCGCTTTAGAGGCTTGTTTAGTTGCATCCACACAGCGTGTCACATAGGCCAAAAAGTCTACTTGAATCTCTTTTGGTATGATCATCTCACGACCAATTACACGCCCAGCAATGTCTTTTGCTTTATTCGCAATTTTGTCTTGTTGGGTTACTAATTCGAGCAAGTCGGTACGCTCTACCGGCATAAATAATCCGCCCGGTAAATGTAAACGAATATTACGTTTCATTTCATCCGCTTCACGCTCTAAATTACGAATAGTTAAACGCAGCTCTTCAGCTTGTTGCCATTCTTCTTTAAAAACATGATTAAAAAAAGGTATCAAAGTTTTACTCGCTTGATGAGCCTTTATTATGTGTTCTTCAATTGGTTTGATAGGAGATTTAGCAAAAACCCCTAAAAAGTTGGTTGGCATAACTAACCCTTTAATCAATTTAACGTGCTATTTTTGCGGATTTTACAGCATTAAACTCGATTGTGAACGCTTTTTATTGTGCAATTGCATCTTCAAAAATAAAAAAGCGGCATAAGCCGCTTTTTCTTATTCGTTATTGATTTGTTTTATTTTAACGATTTTTCAATATCTTCTTGAGATGTATGACGAATATCTTTGCCATGTACAAAATAAATAACGTATTCAGCAATGTTTTGACAACGATCGCCAATACGCTCTAATGAACGAACTGACCATATTAAATCCATTACTTTGGGGATTGAACGCGGATCTTCCATCATATACGTCATTATTTGACGAGTGACGGCCTCATACTCACGGTCAATTTTGGCATCTTCTTTGTGTACTTTAAACGCACATTGCGCATCCATTCGAGCAAATGAATCAAGCACATCGTGTAGCATTTGTGACACTAACCGCCCCATATTTTCAATATTAACCAATAAATGCTGTTGATCTTTAGTGAATGAGTCCAGTGCAACTTTAGCAATACGCTTTGCTTCATCACCAATTCTTTCTAAATCAGCAATGGTTTTAGCAATTGCAATCACTAGGCGTAAATCGCTGGCCGCCGGTTGGCGCTTAGCAATAATACGAGTACATTCTTCATCAATACTCACTTCCATTGCATTGACTTTATAATCGTTCTCACGCACTTTTTGCGCAAGCGCTGCATCACTTTCGCTTACTGCATCAAGCGCACTATTTAGCTGTTGCTCAACAAGTCCGCCCATGCTTAAAACGTGATTACGCACTTTTTCTAGCTCTTGATCAAAACGACCAGAAATATGTTTACTAATATTATGTTCCATAATGATTCTCTTAAATAATTTATTGCTTTAGCATTTTAACCGTAACGTCCCGTAATATAATCTTCGGTTTTTTTCTTCGCCGGCGTAGTAAATAAAGTATTAGTATCAGAATACTCTATGAGCTCTCCCATATACATAAATGCAGTTTGATCTGATACACGTGCTGCTTGTTGCATATTGTGTGTCACAATAACCACAGTAAATTTATTTTTTAAATCATTAATTAACTCTTCAATTACCAAAGTAGATATGGGATCAAGGGCTGATGTTGGTTCATCGAGTAATAACACCTCGGGCTCTATTGCTATAGAGCGGGCAATCACTAAACGCTGCTGCTGACCGCCCGATAAGCCAAACGCACTGTCATGAAGCCTGTCTTTTACTTCATCCCATAATGCTGCACCACGTAATGATTGCTCAACCACTTCATCGAGCTTACGCTTTTCTTTAATCCCTTGAAGACGAAGGCCATACACTACATTTTCATAGATTGATTTAGGAAATGGGTTTGGACGCTGAAACACCATACCTACATTACGACGCAGCGCAGCAACATCAACGCTCTTATCGTAGATATTTTGTCCATGCAATAATATTTCACCTTCGGTACGACAGTTGTCGACCAAATCATTCATGCGGTTAATACAGCGTAATAAGGTTGATTTACCACACCCCGACGGGCCGATAAACGCCGTTACTTGGCCTTTTGGTATGTTCATATTAACTTTACTCAGTGCTTGGTTATCACCGTAGTAAAGGTTGAGATCTTTAATCTCTAGCGCTGTTTGTTCGTCGGTTAAATTATTTAAATCTAACTTCAAGCTTGGCTTTGCTTGGTTTACTTGTGGAGCGACTGTAATCATGTTTGTTACCTATACTAAATTAATGCTCAAGCGATCTGAATTTTTCACGTAAGTGGTTACGTATTCCAATGGCTGTGATGTTAAGGGTAATAATAACCGATACCAACAAAAAGGCCGTTGCATATACTAGCGGACGAGCCGCTTCAACGTTCGGGCTTTGGAAGCCAACATCGTAAATATGAAAACCTAAGTGCATGAACTTTCTATCTAAATGTATATACGGAAAATTACCATCTAGCGGCAACGTGGGTGCCATTTTTACCACACCAACTAGCATAAGTGGGGCAACCTCACCAGCAGCACGCGCAACAGCTAAAATTAAACCGGTCATAATGGCAGGGCTTGCCATAGGAATAATAATACGCCACAGCGTTTCAACCTTAGTTGCACCGAGTGCTAATGAACCATCGCGCACTGTGCTTGGAATACGTGACAACCCTTCCTCGGTTGACACAATTACCACTGGTAAAGTTAATATGGCCAAGGTCAGTGCCGACCACATAACACCAGGCGTACCAAACACAGGGGTTGGTGATGACTCTGGGTAAAATAATTGGTCAACACTACCACCAACCATGTACACAAAGAAACCTAAACCAAATACACCATACACAATAGATGGCACACCGGCTAAGTTAATAACGGCAATACGGATCATTTTGGTTATTGCATTTTTAGCCGCGTATTCGTGCAAGTAAATCGCCGCGACTACACCAAATGGCGTCACAATCACCGCCATCAACATAACCATAAACACAGTACCAAAAATGGCAGGGAATACACCGCCTTCGGTGTTCGCTTCGCGAGGATTGTCAGAAACAAACTTACCAAGCTGAATAAAATAATGGCCTAATTTAGCAAAAAAGCCCATATCGTTTGGAAACCACACATCCAGCACTTGATACAGCGGGATTGTCACTACTTCACCACGCATATCTTTTACGGTTACTTGGTCGCGTTTAGCCTGCTTGCGCAGTGCAAATAACTGTTTTTCTAACTCGCCGTATTGCGCACGTAAATCAGCGCGTGCTTTGGCAAGCTCTGCAACGCGCTCGTCGGTTAGCTCGTTATCAAGTAAATAAGCTTTTTCTTGTAAGCGTAAACGCTCTAACGAGTAGTTTATGTGGCCTATATCACCATTTTGTAAATCCAGCGCCTCATTATTTAAATCAACTGCTCGCTCTACAAGCTTATGTAAAACTTCAACTTTATCTGTTGTTAGCGTTTCACCATCTTTAATTACGCTCTCTACATAACCGTAAAAGTTTCCATTTTTACTACGCTCAAATACTGCTAACCCTTGTGGTGCTGCGCTTTGAGTGATGTCAGTTTCAAGTATCCAACGAAAATCTAAGTCAACGTATTCACGATTACCGGTTTTAATTAGTAAACGCTCAATCTCGTCTTTTTCAAATTTACTAACATCAATACCGGTTGCTGCTAAGCGCGACTTAGGCACTAATTCACGATCGTAAATTTCACCTATAACGGTTTGTTTAGCAATTGAACCTTCAAGCTCGTATTGCATTACCTGAGAAGGCCAAAAAAAGCTTAACCCTTTCCAAGAAATCATGGCTAATAAGCCAATAACTGAAATTAAACTGATGCTTACAGCACCACCGGTCATCCAAATCCAAGGAGAGCCAGACCTAAACCACTGTTTTACCATGTCGTGTTTCTCCACTTACATTGAGCTGTATTTTTCACGCAACTGCTGACGAACAAATTCAGCAACGGTGTTAAAAATAAAGGTGAATATGAATAATACAAAGGCTGCCAAGAATAAAATTCGATAATGCGAACTCCCCACTTCCGACTCTGGCATTTCAACGGCAATATTAGCGGCTAAAGTACGCATGCCTTGGAAAATACTCCAATCCATAATTGGTGTGTTACCGGTTGCCATTAGTACTATCATGGTTTCGCCTACGGCACGCCCTAACCCCATCATAACCGCAGAGAAAATACCAGGACTGGCTGTAAGTAATACTACTTTAACTAACGTTTGCCATTGCGTCGCACCCAGCGCTAACGAGCCATTTGATAAATGCTTAGGCACGCTAAATACCGCATCTTCGGCAATTGAAAAAATTGTGGGTATTACCGCAAAGCCCATCGCTATACCCACCACCAGTGAGTTGCGTTGATCGAACGTCATTCCTAATTCATTAGTTAAATATTGACGTACATTGCCATCAAACATCCAAAGCTCTATACGCTCACTCATTGCAAACGACAGCCAGCCTATAAACAGTACCACTGGAATTAATAAGACTGAGTGTGCCCCTTCAGGGATTTTATTTTTAATTGCTGCGGGTAAATTGGTTACCCCCAATGCCGTTGCTAAAATACCAAGTGGTAACAGCACAAGTAATCCCACAATAGCGGGCAAATGCTCTTCAATTAAAGGAGCCAACCATAAACCAGCTAAAAACCCTAAAATAACCGTAGGCAACGCTTCCATTAATTCAACTGTTGGTTTAACTACCTTACGTAAACCACTGGACATAAAGTAAGCGGTATAAATAGCGGCCGAAATAGCAATAGGCACGGCAAATAACATGGCATAAAACGCAGCTTTTAAAGTGCCGAATGAAATAGGTACTAGTGAAAATTTAGATTCAAAGTCGTCACTGGCCGAGGTGGATTGCCAAGTATAGCCCGGCTCTGGATAACCTTCATACCAAACTTCTTGCCAAAGCGCCGACCAAGTTACTTCAGGGTGTTCGTTTTCAATCTCTAAAACCGTTAGCTTATCATCGGCTAAAATTAACGCCGCATTTGCGCGCGGGGCAATAGCAAAGTTTTTAATCTCGCCTTCACTCACTTTACCTTGCCATAACTTAGCCTCACTAGTTGTATAGTAGACACCGAGCTCGCCGTTTTGACCTGTAGTAAAAAAGGTGCGGCGGTAAAACTCGGTCGCTATATTTAGCTTACTTTGTTTGCTGGTTTCAAATGCGCGAATTTTTTGAAACTCACGCCCTGAGTCAGTATTAACTTCAAACCACTGTGAAATTTCACCATTATCGTTAGCAAGCAATAATGAATTGGCACCCGCTAATAGTTGTGATGAGACAATATTGGCGTTTTCTTCGTTGGCAGATAATAATTGAATTTGCTCGACTTCACTTGGGTAGCGAGTGTCAAATACATGCATTTGATTCGCTGAACGAACAAATGTACGGGTAGTATCGGGCGATATTAATAACTCATCAACACGGCCATCAATATTAAGCTCAGTGCGCTCAACCTGCCATTCAACTTCGCCAGTAAACATGTTTTCTTGAGCTACAAAACTACTAAATACCACGCGTTTATCGACAGTGAGTGCAACAACGGCTGTTTTATCTTCGTAATGGCTAAAGGCAAAACGCTTAATGGCAGCACCTTGTTCATCAACTTCTAACGCCTTCTCACCCAATGGATAAGCTAAACGAGGTGTCAGCTCTCGCTTATTGTTAGGATAGGTGGCTAAAAATTTTGGCGCAACAATAACAACGCTACCGTTTTCAAGGCCATAAGCGAAATGCCCTTGAAAAGGAGCGCTTTTAGCAAAACTAGTAACGTTTGCTGGAAGCGTTATATCAAGGGTTTTAAGTTTTTTGCCAAAATTTTGTTTTTCAACACTGTAAAAATCAACTTGACCTTGGCGGTCTAGCAAATAGGCAACCTCAGTTTGTTCTTCAACACCTAACCCTAATACTTGCTCAGCTTGAGCAACATTAAAGCTATCGCGCTTTTCAACTTTAGCTGATTCAAAAATTGGTTGTACTACATAAAGAAGGTAAAAAAAGATTAATAGCAGGGCTATTAATACCATGATACCGCCTGCAGTTATGCCAAACTGGGCAAACCGATCTTTAAATAACCGGCTTCGATCCGTATTAAAAGTCGGTTTATTCGGATTTGAAGTCATCAAAACACCCTTATATCTTAACGTTGCGCGCATTATATTTCATCAAAGTGACAGTAATGTTACAGTCGTAATAATTAATATAAATCGTATAAACGTATTTTGTGTGTGTAATTGCCCGTATTGATAAACTAAATCAGTTATTAATTGGACAAATTATTTATCCAAGACAATACTAAATCAGCATTAAGTATCAAAACAGTAGAGTGACACATTTAAGGTACAACGTCCCTTTTGTAGTTAGCTTCTACAAACTTTAAAAAACGATTTACATCACAAAATTTCTATATTTTTTTGCTTAAAACAAGAGAACAATTATGAAGCAGTTGGTAATAACAATTTTAGGGGAAGATCGCCCCGGTTTAGTAGAAAGTATTTCATCCGTTATATTAGAAAATCATGGCAACTGGTTAAGCAGTAATTTAAGCCATTTGCTTGGCCACTTTGCTGGCATTATTCAGGTTGAAGTTGCAGAGGAGCATTTACAAGCATTTCAGGATGCGCTTAATGCGCTTGAAAAATTAGATGTCCGTATTGAAAAAGGTAATACTGAAATTGAGCCGGTCGAACTAGAACAGCTTAATTTTGTGATCACCGGGAACGATCGCCCTGGCATAGTGCAAGAGCTGGCAAGTGTTATTCGCCATAAAGGGGCTAATATTACAAACTTAAACTCACGCCAGCAAAGTGCCCCCAATTGGGGAGTGCCAATATTTAGTGCAGTCGCCACAGTGAGTCTTCCTAATGGGCTTAATAAAGAAGAAGTTATTAACGCACTTGAGTCAATTACAAGTGACTTAGTGGTTGATGTAGAGCAAAGTTAAATCAGCTCTATTATTTTTAACACGAAAAAGGCGCTAAATTTAGCGCCTTTTTACTTACATTCAAGCTTCTTTAGTTTACATATCGGCATGCCGATTAATACTTTGCATCATCTGTTTTAGCCCTTGCTGTTCTAACTCAAAAAGCTGAGCTAGTTTTTCTTTTGCCTCAGGAGACTGAGCTTTGTCGGCTAAGTAGCTATAAACATTGAGCACTTTTTGATGCTGTGTAGATAAATACGCTTGTATCGCCTGCTCATTTAAAACTTTGCTATGATCCAAGTTTGTAAAGTGGGTGATATGATTGTGCTCTAAAAAGTATTCATAGCAATAGGTATTTAAGGTGCTCATTTGAGTGATGGCTTTAAAACCAATCAAATCCTCAGCCAACTTTTTTTCATACTCAACACAATAATCAACTAATTGTTTATTATGCTCTTCGAGTAGATCCCCTACGCTAAAAAAATTAGCCGCCATTTGCATATGAAATTGAACGGTCCAATCGAACACTTCTTGGATTGTTTTTACTTGCATGCGTATCCCTTACTTTTAGTTTAATAACTAAATATATGCGTTAATCATGCCAGTAAAAAACATAATAAGATCAGTAGCTGTAATTAATTTGTGTAACTTGCAGCGATTTTTCCAGTACAAGTTACACACCCAATGTAAAAGTTATAGATCCCGCTTTCGCCATAACAAATACACGGCGGGGAGTACTAACAAGGTTAATACGATGGCGCTGAACATGCCGCCGACCATGGGGGCGGCTATGCGGCTCATTACTTCACTGCCAGTGCCGGTGCCATAAAGCACAGGTAGTAAGCCGATGATGATGGTGGCGACTGTCATCATTACAGGGCGTACTCGCAGGCCTGCGCCTTCGATAATGGCTTGTTTAAGCTCAATAAAACTAAGCGTTGTACCTGCTTGCTGCGCCTGAGCACATTTTTCTTGATAGGCTTGATTTAAATAAACTAGCATGATCACGCCAATCTCAACGGCGACCCCGGCAAGGGCAATAAAACCCACTCCCACGGCGACTGAGAAGTTAAAGCCTTCTAAGTACATGAGCCAGATGCCGCCGATCATTGCCAATGGTAGAGTAGCCATAATAATCGCTAAAGTGAGCGGTAATACATAAGCGAGCTTTTCTTTGGCGCGCTGCATATTGCTTAAATTCGCATCCGACGTTTCGACTAATAAATAGTAATGATTGGTCATTAAGCAAAAAGAATGGATCACCCAATTATAGCGCTCACAAACACCTCCTAAGGTTGTTAAAAACCCTTCAAAATCAGATTCCTCCAAATAGATAGGTTTTCTTTCATTCCCCCGTGAAGTTATGTGATATAACGCACCCGCAAACTCTAATCTGAGAGGCCTAGCCATCTTTTCACCTATCAATTTGTATAAATTAATATCTAAAGATTAGCCGTAACCAACAAAAAGGCAAGAAGAAAGACCTGACCCTGACGAATCTTAGAAACAGGCACGATTAACCGGTTTGATAGCCCAGGTAATTTTTCTTCGTATTGCCGCTGCGTTAAAGGTGCAAAATACAGCAATGGGAAAAAGAAAGGCGCTACAAATCAAAAGAATGGTAATCGTTATTTATCCTGGGCGTTTACTGAGGCGGCTAATTTTGCCATCAGATATAACCCAACAATCAAAAAATATTATCAACGTAAACTGGCTAAAACAAACAACGTAGTCGCGATTAAAACCGTTGCGCATAAGCTTGCAAGAGCGTGTTACCACGTGCTTAAAGACAATGTGCCATTTGATGAACATAAGGCTTTTTCTTAACGTCTATACAATGAATTTCAAATTTAAATGTTGGATATGCCCAATGTCTGAGCCATAAAGGGTTGGTTATGTGAAAACATAAACCACTGATTTGTTATTGCGCAGTGCATGCACACTGCCAAAAACTGGACTGATATTGGCACTAAACGATGACTGAGGCGAAAGCCAAGGGCCTTAATTAATCATCAATGATGCTTATTAAACCGCCTTAATTCATATGGGTGACTGGTGCATATTCACACCAATCGACGTCATTACTGGATGTATAGCCATATTTAAATTGAGTTTAAAAAGTAAGAACACTTGGTTTTTTGAATAAAAAGATCAAGAAAACACAGCTGCCTGCTTGATCGGAACTTTCTAATGGGTGACCCTATTCTTTGACCCTACTCTTTCATTTTTTGAATCACATTGATCCAGACTCAGACTGAGTAATTTTTTCCAGCCAGCCACCCCAATTTGGCACCAAACGGATTTTTTCATTGAGCCGCTACTCATTTGAAATCAACAAAAACTGATAGAGCAAACCTTCAATCGGTAGAATCCGAGGCTAATTTTCAATCCCTTTGGCCTCAAAAGCAGCCAAAAATAAAGCCCCGTGAGTGCGAGGCTTTGGATTCACAAAGAATAATTACTCTGAACTTCTAGTTTAAATAAGGTTACTGCTTAATCGTCATCGATCCAGTTAATTTACTTATATAAAGATATAAATATTAACCGTTGTAGCGTTGATAATTGTCGAACTCCCACGCACCAATTAGATTCAACTTATTTCCAATAACTTGCCAATTATCACTGATGCACTCGTCACAATAACTTTCTATTTTTTGTTTAATAAGATTAATGTCATATTCAAATACAACTAACATCTGTTGCCCAAAAAATGCTCTTTCTGTTTCATATTTATCCTTTAGCCAGTCAAATGTGCAAACTTGAATGTCAAATGACTCGGCCCCACTACTACCTTCAGGTCCAATCATAGCTCGTAAAATCAAACTGAAATTAGTTTCATTTTCAGGCCAATAACTATTTAGATCAAAATCTAAACTGAATAATTCTTTTAATTTTGCTTTCATAATTTAATCAATTATATCCAAGTGTCCATTACCAACAGGTCTTTCGCCTGCCATCGCTTTTCTTTCAAAGTTTGCCTGTACACCAGTGGTTGCGTGGGGGCTATTAGGCTTAGATGTAGGTGGCCTGTATACTTTTAAACCATCTTTACTAACAAGTGATTTACCATCACTAGCAACTCGACTTCCACTACCAACCCATGCTTCTCCTAGTTTTTGTGATTCAGCACGAGTGGCATCACCTAAGCCAAAATTTTTCTTACCTTGGGCTGCTTCTCGTAATATACCAATTTCTTTTCCTGTTTGAGCAGCTACTTTCGATGCTCTAATTAATTGAACTCCTTTTGATACTGCACCAACAATTGCACCACCACCAAATGATAAAGCATCTTCACCTGCGGAAGCCCAAAAACCAGCTCCCTCTCCATTGTAACCATCAGCCAAGGCCCCCATAACCATACTACCGTTGAAACCATTTCCTTGCAAAAACTGCCCTGTTTCATGAATCAATCCACCGAAAGCAGTTAAAGCATTCTGACCATCAGGATCTATGTATTTATAAGGATTATTATTTGCATACGCATAACGGTTGAAGTTGTGAACGTTTGAGAAACCAACAGGATCATTCGAGTAGAAACGTCCGATAACTGGATCATAGTATCGTGCCTGCATATAACTCAACCCTAAATCAGTGTCGAATTTATGCCCTGTGTAGCCTACGTCATCTTTCGGTGCTTCTATCGATTCACCAAATGGACGAGTGTGCTGACGGCTTTCACTCACTGTTTGCGGTGTTACATCACCGTACTTGGCAATCAGTTTTTTACCTAAGTAAATATAGTTAGTGCCGTTGCCTGTTATGGTCTCACCTTTTTCTCTATACAGTAATGTACCATCTTGGCTATACATTGAATAACTGGTGCCATTGCCATCAGTTTGTTTTACTCGGCGGTTATGGCCATCGTATAAATAACTATTGCCTTTTGCTGTGGTAAGTTGGTTGGCCGCATTAAAATCTAAACTGTATGCACCATTATGTTTTATATTTCCACGGTCATCATGCTTAATAGAGCCATAGCGCCCACTGACACCGGTTACTTTAAATAAACGATTTTTATCGTCATAGGTATAATCAAGTGTTTTATCTTTACTTTTGTAGTTAGTAATATTGCCAAAACCATCATAACGTAATGTGCTCGACCCAATTTTTGAGCCACCAGTAGTACTGATTAAGCGGCCGAGGCCATCATACTGTAAATCCGTTAAGCTATATGCGCTGTTTTGACCATCAATGATTGAGGTGACATTTGCATTGTTATCATAATCATAAGTCAATGACATAACCGTACTAGGCAGATTACTGCCACTAGGGCCTGTATCTTTTAACTGTTCAGGTAATAAGCTATCGTCATGTATTGTTGTTTTATGCTTAACACCGTTACCATATGTAAATGAGTTCAACAAACCATTTGCATAATATGTAGCGCTTTTGGCAAAGCTTAATGCAACGGTTGTACCGTTATAAGTTTGGGCTTCTGTTGGTTCACCGAAACTATTAGGCTTGAAATTTACAACCGTGCCATCAGGGTAGCTAATCATGCTACGTTGCTGTAAGTCATTATAAGTATACTTTAACGTTAATGGTAATTGAGTGCCAATGTATAGCTGCTCTTCTTCCAACAGGTTCTGGTTATTATACTCGTAGCGATGAATTACATTTCCCGCAGTTAGCGTTTTAATATTACCATTATTGTCTCGCTCATAAGTCACATCACCTGAATCGTCTGGATAGTCAATTGCCTGAAGTTCGCCTAAATTATCGTAGCTAAAAGAGGTGCTCAAAGCTGGTTGGGTTGTGCTACATTTGGTGTGAGTGACTCCTGCTTTACTCCAAACTAGCTTACCTAAAGCATTATGCTTATAAAGTGTATTACCCACATCTGGACGGGTTGTTAAACATAATTGTTTGTGATCATCGTAATAGCGATTTTCTGTGATTGTTTTCAAAGCCCCCGCTTTAGTTAACCCTTTTTGCGCAATCGAGTGAGTAAGGCCAAATACATCAATCTCAATTGTTGTAGTTACACTCTCGGGAGATTTAATTTCAATTGCACGTTCATAACTTGGTGAACCAAAAGCTTGATATTTTGTGGTGGTGATATTATGTTCAGCGTCAGTAAGCTGTATTTTATTACCTGCTAGATATTTATAATTAACAGTCCCAAGCCCACTTGTTGATATTGTTTTAAGTCGATTGATAAAATCAAACGTTTTATTGATTCCTTTTGTTTGACTGTTACAACTGCTTACACTGTCACTCCAATAAGATGAACAGATTTGTTGATTGTTTTTATCATAGCCATAGCTCTGGTGATACGTATTAGCACTATCTGATTTAGATAAACTGGTTAAACGTAGAAGACCATCATAAGTTTCAGTCTGTGTGAATCTCACATCATCTGCGCAAGTTTCACCGTCATCGCTGAGTTCACACGACTGTACAGTGCGAGTTAGAGTGCCATTAGCGTTAGTAGCCCAAGTATAAAGTGTATCTGCCCAGCTTTTCGTGTCTCCTGTATCGTTCTCTAAATCAATCGATTTAATATTACCCTGAGCATCGTATAGATAATGAGTAGTAACATCGTTATAGTCTGTACTACTTTTTATCCAGCCGTTATTATCTACAGCCTGACTCATGCTTATTGTAATATCTTTATAGCGAGATGGAACTTTAATTAATTGAGGTTGCCCACGATTATAATCTTTATACTCGATGAAGCGGTTTCCAACGCCTGTAGTTTTTAGAGAGTTAAATTCTACTCTCTCTAATTCTCCGTGATCGGTATATTTCGTAAAACGTTTTTTCCAAACACCAAGGCTCTTCTGCTCATAAGGAAGGCCTAAGTTATTGTATAGACCAGCTGATGTATAAGCGTTGTGGTAACTAATCTCAGATACTACTTGATATTTTTCATCTACATCTGTCTCTGACACTGAAGTGATTTTAGGTAGTCCTATTAGCCAGTTAAATAAGTTGTTATAATAACTTAATTTTGTAAACTTAGTTTTCCCTGCAAATACTTCTTTTATTTTTTTGGGCTTTCCATAAATATCATGGTCTAAATAATCAGTTGTGTAAGTGTTTCCATCTTGAATAATCTCCTTTTTAACCAATTTTACTTTTGTTGTTAAAGAATCAGGTATATCCTTCGGATAATCAAGAAATGTGAATTCACCTATCTCTGCTAATTTCTCATAAGTATAATTAATTTTTTTAGAGTCAGTATTACGTTTAAATTCTTGACTAATTAACTGCCCATGTTGAAATGATTTATCATTTTTATAAATATGGGACTCTGAATCCAAGCCCTTTGTAACGGTAACTTTAACAGTATTATTTGAATGATTCTGATAATTAAAAACCCAATTATCAACTGTTTTTACTGCATTTTTAGTTAGGCGAGTATGAAGGCGAATATTTGTGTTGTAGGGATCATTTTTAAGCTTATTAAACACTTTATACGCATAATCAATTGTCCCTCCCGAAGGAAGTTTTACTTGAGTTAATAAGTTAGGGCCTTCAAATTGTGGAACAATACCTGGGTCTTCATCTCTATATGATTTCTCACCTTCATATTTATATTTCCAAGTAGTTCCGTCAGGATTAATAACTTCCTCTAGATAATGTTCTAGCTTTCCAACATGGGCATCCAATTTATACTTATAATTCCACTCCCGACCATTGATAGTAATAGTATCAATTGAACCTCCAAAACCAGCACTATCTTGATAATCAAAATTAACTATTTGCTCCCCAGCAGCATCATTACGAGTAATTTTAGTTAGTTTTGTCGAGTATACTGGTAGTTTATATTTCGTTCTTAAGTTACCATCTCTGTCCCTAATTTCATAAAAACCATTACCAGTTTCATAACTGTAAGTTATTTTATTTTTGTGTAGGTCTTCAATTTTCGATGCAAATAACGTGTTATTCCCAGGTTCATTCCATTGATATAAAAGCCCTTGATAATTATAGGATGCACGCATTACATCCATTGTGTAAGTAATCCCTTGAGGTGACTTTACAATAAAACCTTCGCCATTAGAGGTACATGAAACTACCCAGTCAGAAGTTGTTACCCACTTTGTATTAGCTGGATATCGAGAACTAGTATCTGTATTTTTTAGTAAATTTTGAGCTGGTTGTCCTGGAATTTTCAATTGCATTCCAGCCCAATATTTTTTGGCTATTGGCATACCAGTATTTTTTTGCGAGGCCCGTCCATCTCCTGGATAAGGATTGTTACAAATACCCGTGCGAGTAGTACTAGTAACGTCAATGATATTATCAAACTCTTCTGGCTGCCAACCCGAAGTAATTCCCCACGGAGTGGTAGGAATAACAATGCGTGGAATTTCAAAATGCCAATTAACCATAGACCCTAAAGTAGCGTGGTAACCTAAAACACGTTCATTTAAGTTGTGACTTCGAGAAATAATAATATCCATACCACGACTTCCTGGTATAACTGCATCAACCGTTTCATAACTTAACTTACCGCTGAGATAGTTAATTATTTCACCAGTTGACTGTTGCTGCACCGTTTTGGAGTAAATATCTTTTGAGCCTTGATAATCTTCCTCTGAAGCTATTGAGTATTGATTTATAAAAAGCAATGTAAACAAGATTAACCTGCTTTTTCTAATGCAGTTCATAATGAGTTCCTTTACGGTTTGATGTAACTGAGTAGAGTCATTATCCATTAAATTATTCTCCTTTTGTCTCTACAACTGGACTACCTAGCAAATCCGTATGTATAAATATAGTTTGTTTTTTCAAAGCCACGCTATTACTCCAAAGCCCACTGTTAGCGCAAGATATATAACTACACGCCATAACCCTAATGCTCGAAATACCAACTGGTAGAGGTGAAAATGTGACTGAATTAGAATCAACTTCCCTTAACAAAACCCAATTACCATTGCTATCTAGACCTTCAACACGATATTTACTTGCATGCCGAATATCATCCCAAGTAATAGTGACGCCATTTGCAAGTTTTACTAAACTCACATTACTCGGTTGGCTATATTTATCACTTGGTATAAACGGAATGATGATAAAATTACCGCCATTACTAATCGGTATCCATGTAGTTTCTGCTTTTAATGTTCCTGTAAAAAGCAACATTAGCATTAGTATTTTTTTCATAGTCCCTCACGGATAATTTTGGGTGTTTCATAATTAATTCTTAAAACGAAATCCGAATAATTATTCTATAAACATTTGGCGTAACACCCCAAGCATCACAATTATCCGCATCACTGTATGCAAGCATTACTGTTTGACCCGCCATTTTGGCTGCTAAAAGTGTACTATACATACGGTTTCTCGACTCTTCTGAGTATGTGGCTGGTATTATAAAGTATTCTTTATTGCTACAAGCGGCTATGGGCGAACCATTATTATCTTTTAATTTAACGAGTATTTTATTTCTATCATATACTGACAAGGACTCTACTTGCCCTGATGAATTAATCCATTCAGCATTTGCCTCAGTAGCTATAATGCAGGTGGTGATAAAAATAATTTTACGAATTAATTTGTTCATTTTTTAATAATCATCCAATTAAAGTTTGTGATCTAAACCGATAAATTTACTTCTTTACATGAAACAATCACAGGACTGAATATAAGATTTTTTGCTAATGCCAAAACAATTTACCTTACATCGCTTTTCAAGCTTCAGCTTAAGCATTGTTAACTTTGAGTTAACGCTAAACAAACAGTACTTAGGATCTTCCTAATCCAGAAGTCAGATCGGCTCCTAATTTAATATAAGTTGTATATGAGTTGCTCTCGTAAGAAAAAGCGACCTGACTAAATGACAAAGTAAAAAAACCGACTTTCAAGTTACTAGTTTGCTAACTTTTAGTGAGATTTGGTTAATAACCACCAACTATTACCCAATTAAAATTAGTCGCCCATCCCCAACTTTTCACTGATGCGCAAGGCGTAGAAGGGTTGAATGCAATATTCACAGACTCATTTTGAGTTTTAGCCGCAAGTAATTGACTATAAATTACTTTACATGCTTCAGCCCCTACATCGTTTATTTTGCTATGGACACTACAAAGATATGTCATAGGTAATCCGCCAGGACCACTGACTGCAATCGCGCCTGTTCGGCCTATTGCAAGCTGCTTGACCTTACCAATGCAATACGAATCTGCAATTGAAGAAAATGATATTCCACTCAACATAATTACTAACATAAATTTATACATAACCACTCCTTTAAATTTTTTAAATTAACTATACACCTGTCATTCCGCACCCTAAATCTGAATTAAATTAGTTCATTAAATGAGCGGTTGATCGAATTTTGTTAAAAAATACTTGACGGCGATCCCCATATTTGATCTATTACTCTCTTTTGAGAGCGCGTATTTATGTCTATCCCTTATGCCCAAAAACTCGAACACCACGGCTTAGTTGCTGGATTTTGTCACGATCTAGGTTTTGTCGATATTATTGATAACGCACTCGGTGGCGTGGCGCCTGAGCGCAACATCAGTTGTGGTCAATTAGTGTTGGCTATGGTGCTAAACGGCCTAGGTTTCACTGGTCGCACACTGCATATGTACAGCGAGTATTTTCAAGGCAAGCCGCTTGATAGATTGATAGGTGAAGGCGTAAAGTCCGAGCACATCAACGACGATGCGCTTGGTCGCTGTTTAGACACCTTATATGAATACGGCGTATCGAAGCTGTATCAGCAATTGGATGAGGCGGTGGTAGAGAAATTAGGGTTACAAACCGAAGCTTTACACCTTGATTCAACAAGCTTTCATTACGATGGCAAAGCGACAAGCGAGCCTGATGATGACGAACCAAAACCTATCCGTATCGCGAAAGGTTATTCGCGCGACCATCGCCCTGAGCTCAACCAAGTGATACTCAATCTTATCTGTGAGAACCAATCCGGCATACCGGTTTATATGAAACCTGCCAGTGGCAACAGCAATGATATGGAAGGCTTTAAACAGATTGTAAAGGCGCATATTGGCAGTTTAAAAGCCGCGCAAGCCAGCCGCTATTTGGTGGCCGATGCCGCCTTGTATGTGCAAGAAACGATTGTAGATTTACATACTCAAGGCCAACTGTTCATTACGCGGGTACCGCAAACCCTCAAAGAAGCTAAAACCCTTGTTAAGCAAGCCCCTAACTTGAATTTTACCCCTATCTCACCAGGCTATGAAGGCGTCAGTTATGACAGTGAATACGGGGGTGTGAAACAAAAATGGCTACTCATTCGCAGTGAGCAGGCGTATAAGCGAGAGCAGCATAACCTGAACAAGCGTATGCTAAAAGCCGGAGAAGTTGCCCGCAAAAGCTTTAAAAAACTGTGCCAACAACGCTTTGCTTGCGAAAAAGACGCACAAAGCGCCCTTATAAAATGGCGAGGTAAACAAGCGGTATGTGATGTGGATGCACATGTTGTTGAAGTAGCCATTTTTAAGGGAGCAGGACGCCCTAAACTCGGACAATCTCCTGAGCGTATCGAATACCAGATTACGGGTGCATTATGCACACCACTGGCATCCAGAAAAGCCGCTTTACAACAACTGGGGTTATTTATTATTGCCACCAATGATGTTAGCGACCATCTTGACATGGCAAACTTGCTGAGCAGCTACAAAGCGCAGCAGAATGTAGAAAAAGGCTTTCGATTCTTGAAAAGTCCCGACTTCCTTACGAGCGCTATTTACCTGAAAAAGCCTGAGCGCATTGAAGCGTTACTCATGGTAATGACTTGCTGCCTAATGGTGTACGCGGGGTTAGAGCATCAAATTCGCAAAACCTTGGTCGAGAAAAACTGCTACTTCCCCACAATGAAATACAAGCCGGGCCAACGCCCCACGGCACGCTGGGTGTTCCAGTGCTTCGAGCATATCATCATAATGTATTGGCCTGATAAGCCACCCATGGTGGCGAACATGCAGCCGCGCAATCAAACCATTGTTGATTGCTTGGGTGAAAAATATCAGCGGATTTATTCTTAAAATGGGTGCGGAAGATCGGATACACCTCAATTTCGCCTTATGGGTTCAAGCTATTAAACATAGTAAAAAAACACTTTCATTTTTCAAACATTTAAGCAGAAATGAAATTGAAAAAAACGCATCATATTTAGGCTGGTTTGGAAATAGATAATAACTAGTACAGTGAAACCATAAGTAATCAAATCAACATAGGTGCTACTTATATTATATATTTCCTGGTACTTGAGCAGATGTTGTGCCTGCCGTCGTTTTAAATGTAAGTAACATGAAAATTGTTACTTTTATGATTTTAATTCTTTGTGAATTATACTTTTTATAGTGTTTTGTTAGGGTTTTACACCCTAAAAACATTAAAAGAGATAAAGTTATTATATTCTTTAGAAAATTCATTATATTCGATCCGTGAACTATATTAAAAATCATCCCTATGCAGGATGAACCTAATCAGGGGCCAGGATAATAAAGAAGAAAATACGATTTGTAAATATCTCAATTTTTAATACAGTAAAAAATACCAAATCATTTGACCGATCAAAATATTCGTGACTTATAATAGTCTTTATTTATAAATCAACATAAAATCTAACATTATCAGCCAAACTTTCGGACACCTCACAGACATACGGGTAAACATAACCAAGCGCCACTCGTTGGTTAATATTCTGACCATCACCATAGGCGCGGTTATTTGTGATTGTGATAACTTTCAAACCATTGAGGAGTATAGCTAAATCAAGATTGATTGGTTCAGGCAGTTTCTTGATCTGCCGTATGACCTCTTTAGTCATAACACTTTTAACGATGAACTGAACCTTATTAAACCCACTGAGTTTGCACAAGCATTTACGCAGTGGGTCGCTGGTTTGGCTGACTTACACGAAGATATTGTCGCTTTGGATGGCTATTGTCGTTTTGGATGGCAAAGTGCTTCGCTGCACCTTGGATAAAGCTCTTGGTAATCCAGCAATCTACCTAGTAAGTGCCTGAACGGTTGAAAACAATCTGTGCTTTGGTCAAGTTAAGGCATCAGATAAATCAAATCAGATCATCGTTATTCCAAAGCTGCTGGCACTACTTGATATCCAAGGTGCAACCATTACTACCGTGGAGGAGCATGTGCGTATTGAACAACGGCAGGTTTAGCTTACCTCTAAGGTGAAATGGCTGATTGAACGCCATCCAAAATGACGCGCGGTAAATGCCATCGCGGTGGTGGACTCAAGTAGGGAGTTGCCCGGTAAAGGGAGCTCAAATGAAAGACATTATTACATTAGTAGCCACGGAGATGCGACGGCAGAATTTATCTGTCATGCTGTACGTAGCCATTGGCAAGTGGAAAATAAATCGAATTGACAGCTTGATGTTAGTTTTAACAAAGACGGCTGCCGACTTAGAAGCGGACATGCGGCTGAGAATTTTACATTAATGAATAAAGTTGCTCTATATCAGACATTGATCAGACCCCTATACCACTTTTTCTATTTTATATAAATGCATAGCGTGACCGCCAATGAATCTTATTATTTTTTCTCGTAGCTCATTAAACCCATCTAAGTAGGTTTTATCTCCATGCTGAACTAAATTGATACCTTCAAAACATTGAAATATCCACCTTAATGTGGGTCTTTCTATTGGCTGATTAATTTGGTTTGGAATGGTTGCTTTTACTTTCTCCATGTTCGCCCTTAATCGTCTTTGAGCTATTGAATATACTAATAAAGAGAGTGTCATTATCATCAACAGTGCATCTATTCGGCTTGGCTTTTTTATAAATAATGATGAGACAAAAAATAACGGATCTTTTAAAAATCTAAAGCCTTTTTCTACTTCAGACTGTGCTTTGTAATGTGTGAGTAAATCTTCTGGACTTAGGTCTTTTTCATCTGCATTTGTTGCTAATACAAAGCATGACTTTTGCTCTATTGCCTTTTTAATTGCAGTGCCATTCTCTTCAATCTCTGCGCTTATTTGCCATTCTATACATTTCACTGGCGCACCTTTTTTAGGTCGGCCTTTCCCTTCGTATACTTTATGTTCATTGAACTGCATCGTTGCCACTTTATGATATTTAAATTTTTTCGTTAACTTATTAAGTTCACGTTGTGCATCGGTTTGACATGCAAACCGCTGTGCTTGTAGGTGATAAAGGGCTTTTTTAATCTGGGTATGCGCACGCTCGACTTGTCGAGCGATGCTTTTTACTGCACGGTTATTTGCTGCATTTGAGTAAACAACCATCCATCGCTGATTTATTCCCATGTGCTCAACATTATTAACAACATAGTGATAGTTATCATCAATTTTTATCCAACTGTTATTTTTAATAGCGGTTGAGATGGAGGATTTCTCGAGCGAAATTGTCGAAGGAATGAGTGTTATAAATTGAATCTTAGATAAAAACTCGGCGTTATTTTGATGATATAATTTACAATCAGCGACAAGAAATTTCGGGGTCTTGCTTTTCTTGAACTCATTAACAAGGGCTTTGCTGCGTGCTTCAAAAATAGCGGTATCAGCACTATTGCCATCCCAGTTTTTACACGCAAGTGGCACACCACCATCTTGGCTAACGATAATTTCTTGTACTACTTGTTTCAAATCAGGACGATGAGCTTTGCTATAGCCGTGCGTGATTCTTATTATATTTTCATCGGTATTTTCTTCGTCAACGGCATATTCACCAGTAAGAGAATGACTCGTTGTATCTAATGATTCAAATGTACGATCAACCTGTTCAAGTTGACATGCTTGCTCTGAGACGAGTGAAAATAAGCTTTCACAACCAAAATCAAAGCATTGGTCGAGGGTTCTTCCCAATTTATGACGATTAAAATGCGATGCTTGAACACCTTTACGGAACAAATGTTCAAGAGGCAAATTAGTAAAAAACTGAGGACTGAGAGATAAAGGACGATTGGCAAACCCAAGGCCGTTCATAATCATGCCTTTAACCGCTTCACCTGGGGTAATTTCTTGCTTTTCATCTTGAGGTAAATATTGGTCTAAAAGGGACACTATTTTTAAGTCTGCAATGACACCTGAAACAATACCATGATGATCTAACCGTTTGATTTTTAAGTTCATAAACACCTCGAAGTTGAGGTGTTATTGTATCAAATTACAGCAAACTTAGGATTTTTTTAACCTAACATTAAATAAAAGTTTATGAATTTGGTCTAATCAATGTCTGCTATATCAATGGATGGACTCTGTTCAACAATCTATTAGAAACTCTAAATACATATAAAGTTTGCCATAACATCCAAATTCCAGAGCATTTAACCTTTATTGTAATAGCTCAACAAGGAAATAAATAATGGGCCGAGTTAATTGCTTATTGCTTGAATGAGCAAATTAAGAAAAAAGGAGCAAGTAATTCTTTTCACTCCTTTTTATTATCTATTTTATAGACCTCGCTTTCGCCATAACAAATACACGGCGGGGAGTACTAACAAGGTTAATACGATGGCGCTGAACATGCCGCCGACCATGGGGGCGGCTATGCGGCTCATTACTTCACTGCCGGTGCCGGTGCCATAAAGTACAGGTAGTAAGCCGATGATGATGGTGGCCACTGTCATCATTACTGGACGTACTCGCAGGCCTGCGCCTTCGATAATGGCGTGTTTAAGCTCAATAAAACTAAGCGTTGTACCTGCTTGCTGCGCCTGAGCACATTTTTCTTGATAGGCTTGATTTAAATACACCAGCATGATCACGCCAATTTCAACGGCGACCCCGGCAAGCGCAATAAAACCCACTCCCACGGCGACTGAGAAGTTAAAGCCTTCTAAGTACATGAGCCAGATGCCGCCGATCATCGCCAATGGTAGAGTAGCCATAATAATCGCCACTTCCACAAAGCTTCTAAAGTTTAAGTACAGCAGCACAATAATAATCGCTAAAGTGAGCGGTAATACATAAGCGAGCTTTTCTTTGGCGCGCTGCATATACTCATATTGCCCCGCCCAGGTTATTGAGTAACCCGCTGGTAGCACTAATTGCTCGTCGAGCACCTGGCGCGCATTGTCTACATAACTGCCAATATCAATGCCATCTATATCAATAAAGCTCCAGCCGTTTAAGCGGGCATTTTCACTTTTAATCCCGGCTGGGCCGTCTTCAATAAATACATCGGCCACATCGGCAAGCGCAATACGTTGCCCTGTTGGGGTGACTATGGGCAATAGCATTAACTCTTCTGGCGAATCGCGGTACTCTTGCGGATAACGTAAGTTTACCGGGTAACGCTCTTGCCCTTCAACCGTTTGCGTGACATTCATACCGCCAATGGCGGTAGCAACCACTTGCTGCACATCGGCAATATTTAAACTATACCGGGCGGCTTTTTCACGGTTAATATCCACCTTGATATAACGCCCACCCGCTACTCGCTCTGAGTAAACGGAAGCCGTGCCAGGTACATCTTTAAGTAACACTTCAATCTGTTGGCCAATTTTTTGAATTTCACTCAAATTTGGCCCCGCGACCTTAATGCCCACCGGCGTTTTAATTCCGGTGGCCAGCATATCTATCCTGGTTTTTATTGGCATCACCCATGCATTGGTAAGCCCTGGAAACGTCACTAAGCCATCAAGCTCTTTTTTCAACTTTTCTAAGGTCATGCCTTCACGCCATTGATCTTTTGGCTTAAGCTGAATAAAGGTTTCAATCATGGTCAGTGGCGCAGGATCGGTGGCGGTTTCTGCTCGGCCTACTTTACCAAACACGGTTAACACCTCGGGTACTGTGGCGATGAGTTTATCGGTTTGTTGTAAAATCTGCCGCGCTTTACCAATCGACAAGCCAGGGTAAGTGGTTGGCATATACATTAAATCGCCTTCATCCAACGGAGGGATAAACTCACTGCCAATTTTATTGACCGGATAAAAACCAATAACAGCGACCACCACCGCTAACACTAAGGTCATTTTAGGGAAGCGTAAAACCAGATCCAGCAATGGCTTATATGCGTTGACCAGTAAGCGGTTAACGGGGTTTTTCTGCTCTGAAATGACTTTTCCGCGAATAAAATAGCCCATTAATACCGGTACTAAGGTGATTGCCAAGCCCGCAGAGGCGGCCATGGCATAGGTTTTAGTGTATGCCAGCGGGGCAAACATTCGCCCTTCTTGGGCTTCTAAAATAAACACCGGCATAAAGCTCACAGTAATAATCATTAAGCTAAAAAACAGCGCAGGCCCGACTTCACTGGCGGCATCGGTGACAACTTGCCAACGGTTTTCATTAGTTAACGGGTTTTTTTCCATGTGCTTATGCATGTTTTCGATCATTACAATCGCGCCGTCGGTCATCGCGCCAATGGCGATGGCAATGCCGCCCAGCGACATAATGTTGGCGTTAACGCCTTGCCAGTACATAACAATAAATGCCGTTAAAATCCCCAGCGGTAAGGTGATAATCACCACCAGAGATGAGCGCACATGAAACAAAAACACCACGCAGATAAGTGCCACCACCACCAACTCTTCAAGCAGTTTACTGGTGAGGTTATCTACTGCGTTTTTGATCAAATTAGAGCGGTCATACACAGGCACAATGTCTACGCCATCAGGCAGGCCCTTTTTGAGTGATTCGAGCTTTTCTTTCACCAGCTCTATGGTTTTTTGTGCGTTTTCACCATAGCGCATCACCACTATACCACCAGCGACTTCGCCCTCGCCGTTTAGCTCAGCAATGCCGCGGCGCATTTGTGGCCCAAGCCGGATATCGGCGACATCGCGTAATTGCAGCGGTGTGCCGTTGGCATTCACCCCCAGTGGAATTGCCTCTAAATCGGCGACGCTTTTGATATAACCGGTACTGGTGACCATGTATTCGGCTTCGGCCATTTCCACCACCGAAGCGCCCATTTCTTGGTTACCCTGCTTAATCGCGGTTTGAATCAAACTCAGCGGAATACCATACGCACGCAGCTTATCTGGCTCTACATTGACTTGATATTGCTTTACCATCCCGCCCACTGAGGCCACTTCTGACACCCCAGGGACGGTTTGCAATTCAAACTTTAAAAACCAATCTTGCAAGCTGCGTAACTGGCTAATATCGTGCTGGTTGGTTTTATCCACCAGCGCATATAAATAAATCCAACCCACACCAGTGGCATCAGGGCCAAGCTCTGCGGTTGCGGTGTCGGGCAAGCGGCTCGCTACTTGGCTTAAATATTCTTGTACGCGGCTGCGCGCCCAGTAAAGGTCGGTGTTTTCATCAAAGATGACATACACGTAGGAGTCACCAAAAAATGAAAAGCCCCGCACTGTTTGAGCCCCAGGCACTGAGAGCATCGCCGTGGTAAGCGGGAAAGTCACCTGATCTTGCACCACTTGCGGCGCTTGCCCTGGGTAGGAGGTTTTTACAATCACCTGTACATCGGATAAATCGGGTAAGGCATCAACTGGGGTATTTTTTACCGCAAATAAACCACTGCCAATGAGTATTGCTGTTAGCAATAACACAAAAAAGCGATTAGTCACGGACCAACGAATAACTGCTGCTATCATAATGCCTCCTAATGTCCGTCATGCGATGACATGGCACTATTGTCATTCATTCGCATGTTTGATTCAGCATCAATACGCTGGATCACAAATTCACCGTCTTGCACACTAAAAGTAAATGTCAGCTGATGTTTTGGCTCAAGGCTACTTAAATCAATATGTTCAGCAAATATAAAGTCCATAGTGGCCGGATCTCGGTGCCATTTTTCAATTGCACCACGGCTAATATTGGCAGTGCGTTTGTCTTTATCAATAGTATTAATAGTGCCTATTACGGTGGCCATGTTGTCAGCTTCATTCATCATATGGGTGGAATCCATAATATGAATGCCACTTATCGTGTAACTGCCATCAGCATTTTTAGTCAACTCAAAATGCAGTGTTTGCCCAGCTTGCAGCGCTTGAAAATCAACGCTCTGTGCAACCGTAAAGTCCATTTTCATACTAGGCCAATCGAGCTCTTGGATAGGGTCGTGGCTGATATTCACCCTACGCTGATCGGCCATTACACTATTAACCACCCCTTTGCCCCACACACTGGTGGTAGCTGCTGGTGTTTGCATGCGCTTAAAATCAGCACTTTTGCTGGATTCGGAATCCAATAAGAACTGCGCTGAGGTCACCACTTCATCATCGGCTTTAACGCCCGCTAAAATAACGGCATTATGGCTATCGCTACGGCCCAGTTCGACTGCCACCGATTTAAAGCGCCCTTCACCGAGCGCAACCACAACGCGGTCTTGGCTGCCTGTACGGATCACTGCTTCTTTAGGTACTATAAGTTGTTGCTCAGCGGCTTTGGCATGAATACTCACTTGCGCGAACATATTTGGTTTTAGCTGGTGATCTTGGTTATTAAAGCGTAAACGCACCCGCAAAGTACGGTTTTTGGCATCCAATGTAGGGTAAATATAATCGACCTTACCGCGCCAGCTTTGTCCGGCAATATAATCAAGCGTCATGGTCACTGGTAAACCAATCTCAATCAGCTGCGCTTGGCGTTCAAACACTTCGGCTTCTACCCACACTTCATCCAATTGAGCGATACTCATCATCGAGGTGCCAGGTTTAACATAAAAACCTTCACGAATATTAAGCTCACCAACCACACCACCTTGGCGGGCATAAAAGGTAATGTTTTGCATCACCTTTTTATTCGCTTGTAGGCGCTCGACAAAACCATCCGACACATTCAGTGCTTTTAAGCGCGCCTTGGCCGCACGAATAAGTACGGTGTTATTACGGTTTACAGCCAGTACAAATTCTTCTTGAGCATTTACCAGTTGTGGTGAGTATAAGGTATACAGCGGTGCCCCTTGTTTTACCTGATCGCCGGCGGCTTTAACGTACAACGTTTCTATCCAACCTTCTACACGCGGGTGTATGTGCACCAACTGATCTTGATTGTATTGCACGTAGCCCACAGTATTTACTTCACTTTGCAGAGCCTTGAGCTGTACTTTAGCCGTTCTGACACCAAGGTTATTGATCACTGCGGGCGATATTGTCACCGCACCTGGGCTATCTTGGTCATTGCTTTCATCCTCCGCATAAACAGGCACTAAATCCATACCCATAGGCGATAAACCCGGTTCGTCACGGCGATAATTACTGTCCATAGGTGCCACCCAATAAAGCGGTTTTTTCTCTGCATTGGTGCTTTTAAGCTCTGTAGTACTACCAAAAAAATACAAGCTGCTAGCCGATATCCCTGCACCTGTAAGTACTGCAATAAGTAATTTTAAATTAATGTTCATTGTGCTCTCCTGCTAATTGCTCAACCATCACAGCAGCATCTTTGCTACTGGCGTAATAATTCAGGCGAGCAATAATAATTTGTTGATCAATTTGGATATTCAGCGCATCAATTTTGGCGCTCAGTTCGCTGATACGAGCACGCATTACTTCTGAAAAATCACCATCATCACGGGTATAAGCATTCAGGGTGGCTTGCGCTTGTTCGGCCATTTGTGGCAATAGCTTAGTTTGATACAGTGAGTCTCGTTGTTGTAGCCGTGCAAGCTGGCTAAACTCTTTAAAATACATCCCTTTTAGCTTTTGTAATGTGATCAATTTCTCTGTTTTCACCGACTCAGCTATGGCAATAGCTGCATTGACTTGTTGGTCTTGTCGGTTATCAGTAAATAGTGGTAAATCAATACTCACACCAACTGAAAACAAATCGGCACGGGACTCCCCCATTGGCGTATCATCACGATAGCCATAGCCCATATTTACGCCAAACTGCGGTTTATAACCTTGTTTTGCCACCTCAACTTCGGTTTGTTTAGCTGCTATTGTTTTATCAATCGCGACAAGCGCTGGGTGCGCCATTAATAATGGCATCAACTGTGCAAATTTAAGCTGTGCAAAATCAACTAAAGGCGCTACATCATGACGTTTAGCGCTGACAGGCTGAGCTAACATGCTCATCGGTAGCCATTGCGATAAACGCTTTTTGGCACTTTCAAACTGTTGCTCCAGCATCACCAGTTTATCTTCAAGGCGGGTTAGTTCTAACTGGGCGCGAATAATATCTTGTTGGCGTGTTTTGCCGATTGAACTGACATAGCTTGATTCAGTAATATCAATAAGCTGCGAGAACAATGCTTTATCTTGCTCAATTAACGCAATACTTTGCTGGGCGCGATACGCATTAAGCCATGATTCAGTGACAATGGTTTTTACCTGAGCGAGTCTGTCAGCTCGTAGCCAAGGATATTGCTGCGCTGACAGTGCTAACGCATGCTGCTTAAGCGCTAAACTATCACCACGGCTAAAAGTTTGACTCACGCCAACTTTTAATTGGGTCATGCCTTCTTGGTCAAAAGCAAAGCCGTTGGTAGGTAAATTCATTAGCCCAAGGGTTAATACCGGATCAGGTAACGTACCTGCAGCTAGGCTTTGTGCTTGCACCGCGGCTTGCTGATATTTGTTGGCGGTTAGCCATGGCTCATTATCAAGAGCATAGCTGAGCGCTTGTTCAAGGCTTAATTCATTACTATGTGCTGGAATTGCAGTTGTTAGCATTAACGCTAAAAAACTGACTTTAAGTACTGCGAAGTGATTCATCACTTACTCCACTAAAAATTAAAAAATGATTAATTTAAAGGCAGAAAAGGTGATTTAGATAAATTTTAGATGCACCAATCCTGCAATTAACCATACATGGGAGGGCGATAAAAAGAACTGGCAATACGGTGTTTATTTTTCAGGATATAAAGCTGTACTTTTTCAGGTTTAGTCAACTTGATGGAAACTAACGCACTCATGCTTAACATTGATTGAGCACTACATACACTTATTGGACAGCTACATTCTTGGTTGTTTGTTGCATCATCATCGCAACAATCCATGTTCATCATACCTGCCGACATGCCATGGTGCATATCAACAGCATCAGCTGGTTGTGACTGAGATTGGCTCATATGCGGCATTTCGCACAACATAGTTACAGACGCAACAGCTTGACCCACTAAAGTGAGTAACAAAACTATGGCCAATAAACTAAGGTGGATACGTTGCAACACAATGCCTTTTTAAATTAGGTTCTAGGTTCTAGGTTCTAGGTTCTAGGTTCTAGGTTCTAGGTTCTAGGTTCTAGGTTCTAGGTTCTAGGTTCTAGGTTCTAGGTTCTAGGTTCTAGGTTCTAGGTTCTAGGTTCTAGGTTCTAGGTTCTAGGTTCTAGGTTCTAGGTTCTAGGTTCTAGGTTCTAGGTTCTAGGTTCTAGGTTCTAACGAAGTTTATGATAACTACTTAGTTAATACAAACTTTTAACTACTTTTTATATTTTTTTTTATTAAGCTGCTCGCGGCGATGGCAAATAAACAATAACCGGTGAAATACCAAAAACCAGTACCAAGTTCGGCGTGCATGTTGATCAGTTCACTCACTTGGCCATCAGCATTACCGCCAAGATAAGCCACAATTAATGCAATTACAAACACATCCACCATACTCCATTTACTCAAGCCAATAATGACGTTGCCAAACTTGTACTTAAACGACGTCTCCTTCAGTGCACAATATAACAATTGAAGCAGCAGCTTAATTGTTAGGATCACCATAGAAAAAAACGCCACTAATATCGCCACTAAGTAATTTTTGTTATCGGCCAGTTCAGTCACAGCGCCCCAAATACTGCGTGTTTTTTGATAAGCGCTGATCTCACCCTCAAGCCTGTCTAACCCCAGCATACCCGAGACCATCATTAACATATTTCGGGTGTTTTGATTTCCTTCATCTGCCAGCATTTCAATGCCAGCTTGTGCAAGTTTTGATTTATCAATTTTCCCCTCCATACTCAGCACCGGCTGTGTTACCCCGGGAATTAATAAAGCTAAAGCAATTAAAATAGTCGTGATCGGTAAAAATATACGCATGGTGTAATACTAAGTAAGGTCAATATTTACCAATCATACCCAAACGTCTCGCGTTAGTCTTGCTCAATAATGGTGGTTAATAGCTCATCGGCATATTGGCGCGCATCCAGCATGGCTCTAAATACCAGTTCTATATTTGATGCAGGGCGAATAATCTCTAACAATTTTGTAGCTAGTTGCCAGTTATCTTCCTCTACTGCTTTTATTAAATGTAATGAGCTGCCCATCATGCCATCAAAACTTAATAGTGCACCAGATAACTCAGCACCTAAACTAAACTCTTTGGCAATAGCTTCCAGTTTCATATCTAAAATAGCATCAAGCACCGACATTAAACCGACTAAATAACCTTGCTCAGCAATGATTTTTCCGCCGGGTTCTAAAATTATTTGCATAAACTGCGCTCGGTTTAGCCCTAAACGAGTAAGTTCACTGGGTTTGTCTGAGCCAAGCTCGCTGAGCGCTAAAACGCGTACAAACTTGCGAATAGAATCTTCCCCCAAATACACAACCGCTTGGGGAATTGACGTGATCACTAAGTTTTTATTGGCTGAGCGAGCATTTACTAATTTAAGAACACGTGCAGTTAAACCCACATCTTTGGAAATGCGTTGGTTAATTTCATTAAAATCTAAGTCAGGACGTGATGTGCAACGCAATAAATCTAACACTGCTAATTTCAATGGCTCAACATTGTTGTAGCTAAGCATTTCTGGGCGTGCAAAAAAGAACCCTTGAAAGTAATCGCAACCAACTTCTTTTAGTTGCTTAAATTGCTCATAGGTTTCAATTCGCTCTACCACTATTTTAACATCAGGGTGATTGCGTTTTAATTTTTTAAGCAGCATGCAGGTTTTTATTATCGGCATTTCAACTTCGAGTTTTATATAGTCAACCAAACTGAGCAAAGGTTGCCATTTTTCGTGAGTGTCATAATCATCAAGTGCAAATATGTACCCTTCCTTTTTAAGCTCTATAACCCGCTCTGCAACCTGTTCTATGTTTTCTGTGCGCTCAACAATTTCAATCACGGTATTTTTAGGCTCTAATAACTTAGGTAAGTCCTCTAAAAGCCCCTCGCTAGATAAGTTTATAAACGCAGTTTGACCAAGCGCCAGCTTTTCAATGCCAACCAGCATTAGCGCATTAAAAAAAGTCGTCCAGTGGCTTGCCCGTCGGTTGTTCCCATGGGAAAGGCATTATTGACTGAATCTCGATAAAGTAACTCATAAGCAAAAATACTTTTATCACCATTAAAAATGGGTTGCCTAGCAATATACTGAGTGACCAAAATAGATGAATTTTTTACGACTTGGTTATTTGGCATTACCCTTCCTGTTTAACAGTGATGTCATCGTTGTTTTTAATCAGTATAGTGAAACTGTAAACACTCGCAGCTATTTTCACTCATCAAAGAATAAATAGGTTTAAATTAGTACCCTTGTTTTTTATAAGGCTTTATACCCAAAGATTAGAGTTATAAGGTATAATAGAGCACTAATTTTTATAAACTCACAAGAGCCATCTTCCATGAGCATTGAAAAAGCCTTAATAACGCGTAGTAACAACCAATGTGAACTCTGCACAGCAACAGACAATTTAACTGTATACGAAGTCCCTCCTGTTATAGAAGCTCATTCAGATAAATGTATTTACACCTGTCAAACATGTAAAGATCAAATTGAAGGCAGCAGCGACTTAACCCCTACCCATTGGCATTGTTTAAATGACAGTATGTGGAGCCAAACACCGGCGGTACAAGTTGTTGCTTATCGGATGCTGACACAACTCGCTGCTGACAACGGCTGGGCACAAGACGCGCTTGATATGATATACCTTGAAGAAGACACTTTAACATGGGCCCAGCAAGTTCTGGCTGAAGATGATGATATTAAGCATATTGATAGCAATGGCGTAATACTGCAAGCTGGCGATACCGTCACCTTAATAAAAGACTTAGATGTAAAAGGCAGCAGCTTAACGGCTAAGCGTGGTACTGCTGTGCGCAATATTGGCTTAACCAGCAACCCAGAACATATTGAAGGGCGTGTTGATGGACAACGTATTGTAATTTTAACCAAATACGTTAAAAAGTAGCTTAAAAGCGCCAAAAAAATAAACAAATTTTAAGCCCAGCTAAACTGGGCTTTTTACTGTCACTCGTCAACTAACTGCTCACTGCGATAAAAGCCAGTAGGCTTGCTTAACAAGTTTACTAGTTCAGGCAACACGTTATCCATTGCTTGCTTCAATTTCCATGGTGGGTTTATCACTATCATTCCAGAGGCGGTCATACCATGTACATCTGTATCAGCCTCGGTTGCTAGTTCAAATAATTGGATGTTTCTAATTCCCGCGTCAATTAACCCCTGTTCCATGTTATCAATGCGCTCTCTATCTACAACCGGATACCAAATCATATAGGTACCCGTGGCAAAACGTTGATGCGCCTTCACAATGGTTTCTACCACCGTATTGTAATCGTCTTTTATTTCATAAGGCGGATCTATTAGCACACATGCCCTGCGTGAGGCCGGTGGTAACAAGCCAACTAAGCCGGCAAATCCATTTTCACCACGTACCCGAATAGAGCGTTTGCCTTGCATGTTTTCTTCAAGTAAGACTAAATCTCGCGGGTGTAATTCAAAAAACCAGCCCTTATCCTGACGACGTAAAAAGTGTTCAGCAATTTTTGGTGAACCGGGGTAAAACATCAAAGATGAACTTTGATTAAATGATTTTATTAACTCAATATAGTCATTTAGAGCTCTATGTTGACTGGTATGCTGCCAAAGTTTTTCAATACCATCTTGGTATTCTTGGGTTTTTTGCGCGTCTGGGGCTGCCAGCTCAAAAAAACCAGCACCCGAATGGGTATCAATATAATCAAGCGGCTTGTCTTTAGTTGTTTGATAGCCTAATACCTGCGCTAATACTAAATGTTTAAGTACATCGGCAGGATTACCTGCATGAAAGGAGTGTCTGTAACTAAGCATTATTTATTTTCGCCATACGCTGTTTAATAAAATGAGTGAACCATAAGCAGCAAAAGCAGGTGCTTACGTGAACAATTTCTGAATGAAAAAGCCAATAGCATGAATTATCCCTTAACATAGAATAAAAATCACCTAAAACCAGCGTAAATGCTGGCAAATAAACACACTTTGCTTTACATTTGCATGACATTAATTACAGTTATATGAGCGCATTTATGAACAACGACACTCTTTCTCAACTCGAACAACTGATCGATCAACTAATTACCCGTAATAATACCTTACAAGCTGACATTTCAGAGCTTAAAGAACAAAATAACAAACTACTTGATGAAAATGAGTTATTACAATTAGAAGCCCTTGAAAACGAAGAAAAACAAAAAGATGCGAGTACCACCTTGTCATCATTGTTAGATAAATTACAAAGCGCACAACAGGCAAGCTAATGTCTGAGCTGCAAAACCAGCGAGTCACTGTTGAATTGCTTGGTAAAGAGCAGCAATTTGCTTGTCCACCTGGGCAAGAAGAGGCACTAAAGGCGGCCGCTAAAAATCTGAATGATTTAGTTGAACAAATGAAACAACGTTCAACAGTCAGAAACGATCAAAACGCATTACTTATGGCTGCTTTAAACTTAAGCCACGAATTGCTTGAAGCAAACAATCAAAAAACAGTTGAGCAAGAGTATCAAGATCAACTTATTGATAAGCTGAGTAAATACTTAAGCTCTAACGCTGAGCACACTAAATAAAAGCGCATTTTGCGCTTTTATTGTTTTTACCGTCAAAATACAGCTAGAGATAAAGATGCAACTATTTTTAAATAAAGCTCAAAAAATAGGTAAGTGCTTACTACCTTTAATTTGCTTGTTTGTGCATGTAAAAAGTGATGCAGCCATTGAGTTTCAACCGTTATCAGCTAATATTCAATTTATTAAACAACCAGAAAGACTGCGCTTTTACGACTCTAACCAAGTATTAATTGAAGGCAATGAATGTGCATTACTTGTTGATGCCAGTGGCAACTTCGCGGCAGTAGAGCAATTAGTAAAGGCGTTAAAACAACGTTTAAAAGTGCCTTTATGTTATTTAGTGGCTACCCACTTTCATGACGACCACTTACTGGGCATGGCGGTTTTACAACATTATTATCCAGATGCAAAACTCATTGCGCACCAACAAGTGACAAACAATTTTTCGCGTTATCAACACGCCTTAACTGACAAGCTGGAGGGATTCGAAAAAAGCATTGAGCTGAGCTATCAACGATTAGCCACTCTACCTGACGCAGAGCAAGCTCAATGGCGAGAAAAGCTCACCCGCGCTAAAAAACGCTTATTTCGCTGGCAAAACTATCAATTAGCCCCCGTTAACATAAGCATTAGTGACTCTAAAACATTAGACTTAGGTGACTATAAGCTTACTATAAACCCACATCAGGCACACACCAATGGCGATTTAACACTACTCGCTGACGAGGGTAAAACATTAATTGGGGGTGATATTATCGACTGGCTTCCCTACCCCGGTCATGGTGAGCTCGTGCAATGGCAAAATTTATTAAAAAAATATATAAACAATAATACATTGACAGTGTTTATTCCCGGACATGGTGATTTAGTTAATAAAAGTAAACTAAAACAGTCACTCACATTTTTACAAACCATTACGGGACATGTTAAAAACAACCCCGATGCCAGTATTGAGCAATTACTAAAAAGCTTCCCCAGCGAGGCTCTGAAACCTTATCAGCAGGATCCACTTAATATAAAATCAAGTAACTTATTTTTACAATCGGGATTACTTCGCGCCAAAAGCATCGCCAACTAAAAAATCGGTTGCCCACTTATAAAATGCATTAAATAATTCACCTTAAGTTTATAAAGCGCACTATTTCACGTAAAATTGTTTTTAATTTAGCTAACACTCAAAGAGACATGCATGCAAATCAGTAAAAACTCGGCCGTTGAATTTCATTACACCCTAAGCGAAGCCGGTGAACAAATAGAAAGTAGTCTAAACGATGCGCCATTAAGTTACATTCACGGCAGCGAAGGCATGCTACCTGGTTTAGAGGCAGCCCTTGAGGGCAAAGCCGCGGATGATAAATTTAGCGTTACGTTATCTCCAAGTGAATCATATGGTGAGCGTGTAGATGATTTAATTCAGCGCATTCCACTTAAGCACCTTCAAGGTGATGTAAAAGTATGGAAACCAGGCATGACTGCGATGGTGCAATCAAATCAAGGTCGTCACCAAGTAACTATTGTAAAAGTAGGCCGCTTTAATGCCGATTGTGATTTAAACCACCCATTTGCGGGCAAAACACTGACCTTTGACGTTGAAGTTGTCTCAGTTCGTGAGGCCACCAGCGAAGAGGTTTCTCATGGCCATGTTCATGCTGAAGGCGGTTGCGGCCACGCACATTAATTAGTAATTAAAGGAGTGAGTATGTCAAAAGTTGCAATAGTCACCGGTGGGACTAAAGGTATTGGCTTTGCTGTAGTAAAGCGATTATTGGCAAGTGGCTATCAGGTTCATAACTTAGATATTGAGCCCAGTGAGTGTGGCATTTTTCATCAATGTGATGTTAGTAATGTGACCGCCGTACGCCAATGTATACAAGGTATTATTGAAAAAACACAACGAATTGATGTACTTGTTTCTAACGCTGGTAAGCATTTAAGTGCCACGATAGAGCAAACCGATGACCAGACATTCGATGCGTTACTGGCACTTAATGTTAAAGGTGCATACGCGGCTATACAAAGCGTATTACCGGCCATGAAAGCACAACAAAATGGCGCTATTGTGTTAATTGCCTCAGATCAGGCCATTATTGGTAAGCAAAATTCATTTGCTTATAACTTAACTAAACATGCATTGGCTTCGATGGCTAAAACCACTGCATTAGACTACGCCAGCTACAATATCCGCGCTAATGCAGTGTGCCCTGGCACCATAGAAACACCGTTATTTCATAATGCGATTGATGCATACTGCAAAAAAAGCGGCGCAAACAAAGCCGATATTGTGGCAGAAGAAGCCGCTTTACAACCGCTTAATCGTTTAGGCCAAGCCGATGAAGTTGCCGCACTGGTAAACTTTTTAGCCAATGATGAAGCCAGTTTTATTACTGGTAGCTTACAACGTATTGATGGCGGCTACACAGCGCAATGAGTACTAAAATTATTGACCCGCATCTGCATTTTTTTAATTTGCTGGAGGGTCAATATGCGTGGCTACAAGGTGCCAACCCACCTGTTTGGCCTAACCTAGATAAAATAAAACAGCCGATAAGCGTTGCCGAACTTATAAAAAGTACTGACTTTAAACTCGCTGGTTTAGTACACATAGAAGCGGGGTTTGATAATGATCAACCCGTTAATGAACTAAACTGGTTAGCCAAACACATTAAAAGCATACCTTATAAAGCCGTTGGCTTTGCACAAATTAACCAGCCAAATAGCGCATTTAATATAGCACTTGAGCAACTAACACATTCGTCTCTTGTAGGTATAAGAGACATCACTGAGGGTAATGATGCCACGCGTTTACTCAGTCCACATTGTATTGATAACCTGCGGCATTTGAGTCAATTAAAGCTGCATTTTGAAGCGCAATTTGAAGTAGAAAACCTCAACATCACCAAACAGCTCATCTCTTATGCTAGCCAAATTACTAATTTACAAATAATCGTTAATCACGCGGGACTTGCAAATAATATAACTGATTGGCAACGCGCTATTGAATTACTCGCACAACAACCGAATATTGCAATTAAGTTTTCTGGGTTTGAATTACTAACACTTAATAATGAGCAGCAAGTGCACTGCTTTGCCCATATTTTAAAGCATTTTGGTATGCACAGAGTGATGCTTGCAAGCAACTTCCCTGTTTGCCAAATTAATAGTAACTACAATACGTTATGGCATTATTATCACACTCTATGCCACGATGCGCTTACATGGCAGTACCTGAGTTACAAAAATGCAGCGCGCCTCTATCAACTCTAAATGAAAACCGCTATATTTAGCCCAACAGTTTAAAAAACGAGCATGCGTATGGCTATTGTTAATTCAGCTTCTTTTAAATACACATTACTCTCTTTATCACTAGCGACTATACTCAGTGGCTGTGGCGGTAGTAGTGGTGGTGATGGTGGTAGCGATAATAATACTAACCCAACCACAAATAACAGTGGCTGGACTTCTGGTGTATTTGCCAGTTCAGGACAATTTAAAGGTCAATGCCAAGCAAGCAACGAAAAAAACTGGCTGCGCGCTTGGAGTAACGAAACCTATTTATGGTATGACGAAATTATTGATACCAACCCTGCATTAACAAATGGCGTACTTGCATACTTTAATACTTTAAAAACTGAGCAGTTAACCGATTCGGGCGCAAAAAAAGATAACTTTCACTTTAGCTTGCCAACGGATGAGTGGCAAAAAAAAAGTCAATCAGGACTAAGCTTTGGTTATGGCTTTAACATAAAAATAATAGCCCGCAGTGCGCCGCGCCAAGCAATTGTTAGTTACGTGGAGCCAAACACGCCAGCCAGTAACCAAAGTATTTTTCGGGGTTATGAGCTTATAGCAATTGATGGCGTTGATTTTATTAACACCACCTCAGCAAGTGAGGTCGGTATTATTAATGCAGGCTTATTCCCCGAGCAAACTGGTAAAGCTACCGAGTTTATCTTTCGGGATATCAATACCAATGAAAGTCGAACCATAACGCTGACCTCGCAAAACATTGAATCACAACCCGTGATGAATGTACGCACTGATTTAGAAAATGGCGATGTCGGTTACTTTCAATTTAATAGTCACAACGCAGTAGCCGAAACACAGCTTTATAATGCCTTTAACCAACTTGCTGCCAGTAACATTAAAGATCTCGTTATTGATGTGCGCTATAACGGCGGTGGTTTATTACAAATGGCCAGTCAAGTAGGCTACATGGTAGCGGGCAGCAACACCCAAGGCAAAATATTTGAGCGCACCATTTTTAACGATAAGTACCCCAATATCAACCCGATAACTGGGAAAGCACTGACACCCATGCCGTTTACAAACCGCTATGTTGGCTTTGAAAATAACCCTGCAATAACCGTAGGCACTCCATTACCAACATTAAATTTAGACCGGGTATTTGTACTTACTACCAGCAGTACCTGTTCAGCTAGCGAAGCAATTATTAATGGCTTGCGTGGTGCAGATGTAGACATTATTCAAATAGGCTCAGGCACCTGTGGCAAGCCCTATGGCTTTTACCCTACCGATAACTGCGACACTACTTATTTTTCCATTCAATTTACGGGCGAAAATAACCAAGGGTTTGGTGAGTATTCAGATGGCTTTGCACCGCAAAATACCATTGATGATGAACGCCAGCCAGTGCGTATTGCAGATTGTGCTGTTGCCGATGATTTTACTAACCCCCTAGGTGATGCAAGTGAAGCACTGCTTAATACCGCGCTTAGCTATAGAGCAACTGGCAGTTGCCCAGCCCCAAGCTCGATAAACAGTATTCGTGGTTTTGCACCAGCTATTGCCACCGATATACCCGAAGTGAAAGATACGCGCATTCAAACCATGCTAAAACAAAACACCATTCTTAACGATAACATGAGATAAGTAATGAACACATTATTAGCAATAAGCATGACAGCAGCGATGCTAGTGTTAACAGGCTGCCTAGCACAAAGCCCCGAACCCACGCCTAAGTTGCAACATGCGTTATTGATTGAACCAAGTAGCAGTAAAGTCGCCAATGCCATTGCGCAGCTATTGCATAGCTCACAGGTACAGCTAGCAGACGATGTTTTTATAACCTCAAGCACTGTCACTGTTGAGCGATTGAACCACACTGACCCTCAAGGTAATCCTATTATGGGCAAGCAGCTTAATATGCCGGATCAATTTGAACTAATGATTAAAAATGAGCGCTGTTTTGTTCGCCACCTTGATAGCAAAGCCACCCAGCCGTTGCCGGATGTAAAGTGCAAAATTAACAACTAGGGGCTTCGAGCTTCGAGCTTCGAGTTTCGGGTTTCGGGTTTCGGGTTTCGGGTTTCGGGCAAGATTGTCGCGCTGTGAATGGGATAAAAATAGCTTTAAATTTTGGCAACGCTGAAGTAGATAAACTTAATGAGCAGCGAGCTGGGGGCAGCTCGCTTCTCGTAGCTCGGCACTCCCGACCCGAAGCTATTTAATCTCTACGCGTTGTGAGCGCATCACAATTTCATCGTTAAGCTCAATGCCAAGTCCTGGCTCTTCTGATACTTCAAAAAAGCCATTTTTAGGTTGTGGATCTTGTAAACAAAGCTCCCTGTTCCACTTTTTAATCGCGTAAGTGTGATGCTCATGAATTAAAAAGTTAGGGATCGCTGTTTCTAAATGCAGTGCTGCCGCAGTTGCGACCGGCCCACCACATACGTGCGCCTGAATACGCACATCAAAAATATCAGCGTAATCACATACTTTTTTAGTTTCAGTAAAGCCACCACATAACCCAATATCGGGCTGTAATACGTCAATACTTTGATCCTCTAAATAAGGACGCACACCCCAACGGTTATATAAACGCTCACCACCGGCAATAGGTACAGCGACTTTGTCAGCCACTTTGGCATGTAATGAATGATTTAAATAATTAACAGGCTCTTCAAAGTACATGCAGTCAAATTCTTCTGCAATTTTGCCAATTTGAATTGCTGATGTTGCACCCGGTAAACTGTGACATTCAAAAATAATATCCACTTCGTCACCCACCGCTTCACGAATAGCCTGCATACGTGCACGATATAGTTTCATTTCAGCTCGAGAAATAATATTTGTGCGGTCGTAATAGGTATTGCCGTCTTTATCGTATTGAATGGGGTCAACTTTTACTGCATCGTAACCCTCAGCAATCGCTTTAAGTGCCGCTTCTGCATATTCTTGTGGTTGTACCAGCGCTTTAAATTCACTATCCCAATCAAATTGTAGCTGTGATGCATAGGTGCGTAGTTTGTCGTTAACTTTGCCGCCCAGTAATTGGTACACAGGTAAACCAAGTGCTTTACCTTTTATATCCCAAAGTGCGGTATCAATGGCACTCATTGCAGCGTAAACCACCGGCCCACCGCCCAAACCCCAAAAACTTTCACGTAACATGCGCGACCAAAGCTTTTCGGTTTGAAACGGGTCATGGCCAATTAAAAAGGCATCGGCCATTTCTTTGATCATAGCCGCTGCGGCACTGTGGCCTAAATCGTATGCAAGACCTGCTTCACCCACACCACTAATTCCTTCATCGGTATGAATTCGAACGAATACCGGTGTCCATGCTGGACGTTCTGGGCAATGAATATCAAAGACTTCAACGCGATTTACTTTCATAAAAATTCCTTATTAACCATCGTAGGTTATGTTGCAAAACTTGGGTCAAGACGATACGCTTTTCGTAACATAGCAGGCCATGCTAACTGCCCTCCGGTGCTGCCGCTGTGAACCACGTTCGCTTGGTTATAAATGTTATCAATAATAGCTTGCGGCACAGCAATCGCTGCTTGTGCACTTGATTGAATGGCTAGCTGTATTTCACAGGCACGTTGTAAATCGTAAAAGCGCATAAATGCATCGCCGACCGTTGGGCCCACAGTTAAACCACCGTGGTTAACCAGTAGCATATGATTGGTGGTGCCTAAGTCTGTTTGTAAGCGTTTGCGCTCATCATTATTCACCGCTAAACCTTCATAGCCATGGTAAGACAATGAGGGTAATGAAAACATCGAATACTGGCTTAGCGGTAACAGCCCTTGTTTTTGTGTTGCAACCGCAATGGTTTCTTTGGTGTGCAGGTGTATAACGCAATGGGCATCCTCACGTACTTCATGAATAGCGCTGTGAATGGTGAACCCTGCAGGATTAATATCAAACGGTGTATCGTCAATAATTCGACCATTTAAATCTACTTTGACTAAGTTAGATGCGGTGATCTCATCAAATGTTAAACCAAAGGCATTGACTAAATAGTGATCAGTACCCGGTAGGCGAGCAGAAAGATGCGTATAAATTAAATCTCCCCAACGAAAATAATCGACCAATCGATAACATGCAGCTAAATCAACACGTAGTTGCCACTCTTGTTCTGATACTTTATTTTTTAAATCGAGCTGGGGTAAATCAAACATAACTAACCTTTTAAAACACAGCATAGCGCTAGTGATTGCAGATGTTTAGAAGTCTAAATGAGTATTGGTACGATGGCAATCACCAAATAAAAAAGCCACACAAAAGTGTGGCTCTTATTTAAGTAGCGTTAGCGATTATTGTACTTTTGATAGGTAATCGGCAATCGCTTCAAACTCTTCATCAGTTACAGTTGCAACCATGGCTTTCATGGCCATAGACATACCGCTATTACGTGCACCTGACTTGATATATTGCATTTGCGCAACTAAATACTCTTTGTTTTGACCATTTAGTTTAGGGTACATCGCCATAATAGGTGCTTTACCCTCTGCACCATGACATGTTTGACAGTTTTTGGCTGTGTAAAGTGCAGCGCCGTCTGCAGCGGCTGCTGAAAATGAAAAACTTGCGGCTAAACTAATACCCGCGCCTAATAAAAGTGTTTTTATCTTGCTCATTGTATTTACTCTTCTTTTAACGGTTAAAAAAACGGTTGTGATAATTGTAGTCAATAAATCTTTAAAAAGCATACGTCCTTGATGAGGTTTGACGATCAATCAGAACAAATACACGTATCCCTCGCAACGGTAACATTAGCTTGTCCCAGCTGAGCAGGTACTTAATAACAGCTTACCAAATTAGATCGTCTGGCACTTCAAAATCAGCATACGGATCGTCTTCATCTTTGGCTTTGTTCTCAGGTTCAACATGAAAAACAATATATTTTTCATCAACCTCAGCCACTTTGCGTGCAGGCTCGTCATCTAATACATAAAATAAGCCTTCTAACACACAAATAGCCAAGCGACCGCCCGATAACGCCTTTTGCGTTTGCTCATTAACATCAAGTCCTTTTACTTTATTCTCATAAGTAAAGTTAAAGGTGCGTTCACCACGAATGGACTCTTGATTATGATGCTCTAAAATTTGTTTAACACGCGCTACTTGCTCGCGCTGCTTTAACTCTTCTTGGCGCGCTTTATTAAGCTCTTCGGCTTTTTGCTGCTGCTCCTGCTTAGTTTGCTGAATATGCTTTTGCAGATCATTTGGGTTGCTCGTGGCTCCCTTCTTTTGCTTTTTTTGTTGCTTGCGCTTTTCTGATTTAGCAACTTTAGCTTTATGTGATGTTGTTAAACCTGCTTGGAGCAATTGCTCTTGTAGTGACCCCATGGCGTGTTCCCACTAAAAACGAATATTAACGTTATTTTAATCACCAACGAGCATAAATAACAGCGCTATCGGTATTAATCTAACAAACTGTTAAAAACAAAGCGTGATTTAGCGCAATAAAGATTAATTTATGAAAGTCTTGTTAGTTTTGCATATAATACAGCACAACTAATAAGCAATGTAAATGATAGCTAATGCGCTTACCTCACTTACTGATTTGTTCTATTTTTATTTTTTTTGTTTTATACGCACCACAGCCATTATTGAGTTTATTTGCCACTGAATTTAATGTAGCCCCTGCCATTGCGGGCAGCCTAATGACAGCCACTATGCTCCCTTTAGCCATTGCCCCTTTAGTGTACGGACTTTTTTTAACCAAGCGAAACCCTTTATTAATATTACGCTTTGCTATGCTACTACTGGGTATCGGATGTTTATTGTTTATTTTTGCCCCGAGCTTTGAATTACTATTATTGGTTCGTTTTTTACAAGGGTTAACCTTGCCCGCAGCACTAACCGCCATGACAAGCTATATTGGCATTACTTATCAAGCAGATATATTACAAAAGAACATGACTTTGTATATTGGCAGCACGATTGTCGGTGGCTATTTTGGTCGTGTTTTGGCGGCGCTTTTTAGTGATTTTTGGTCATGGCAAAGTTTTTATTATTTGATTGCTAGCATGTTAATAATACTCGCGTTCAGTATTCCCCATAAACGCTTTAATCTCGCCAAATCAGACCAAGTATTATCGCCATTGGATTACATAAAACAGCTTAAAAAGGGCTCAGCACTTAAACTATATGGTGCCATATTTTGTATGTTTTTTTGTTTTGCCGCACTATTAAACTACTTGCCCTTTATTTTAAAAAATACCTTTTTAATTAATAATACTCGCGATATTGGCTTGGTTTATAGTGGTTATTTAATCGGTGCTTTAGCCTCATTTTTCACCCCTTGGTTATTAAAAAAAATGACCTCAGCTTGGTACTTGTTGGTTGCGGTGTTCGTGTTTTACAACCTCAGCATTGTGCTATTGATGAGTCATTCACTGCCCTTATTTTTGATTGCATTTACGCTATTTTGTGGCGCTATGTTTGTGATTCATTCCACTGCAGCACCCTTGGTTAATAAAATTAGTCACGCCCCGGCCAGTGTTACCAATGGCTGCTACGTCTCATTCTATTACAGCGGCGGCGCACTAGGATCATTATTGCCTGGTATCGTTTATCAAGCACACGGGCAAACCGCGTTTATGGTAACACTGCTCACAGTTTGCTTATGTGGGCTGGGGCTTATTTTGTGGGCTCAGCGAGAGGGCAAAAACATTACTCGAGGCTGATGCTCTGTAAAATCAAAAAAGCGTAGCAAATTAGCCTTAGTGAGTAACCATGTTTGAGTATTTTCAAACGGATGACAATGAAATAAGTCGCCAAACCAAATATCTTGATCAAGCCAAAGTGTTACATCTCGTTGCTTATCATTCATTAAGCTGAGCATCGATACACAACCCGGCGCTACCTTAAGGTATTTCGCTAAGCGCTCATTAGAAGCAAACCCTAAACGCGATAGACCTTGCTGTTTAGAAAGTGATTTTAAATCGAGCTGTTTATCATGGGCGGTGATCACTAAAAAATGGCGTTGACCTTCGTTATCACGTAAAAATAAATTTTTTAAACGTGTTCCGGGGCGGCTTACCATCAGTTCATCGGCATCTAGACTACCCTGTAATGCTGGATGTTCAATCACGTCATATTCAATATTTAGTTGAGCTAACACAGCCGCTAACTTTTGTTTATCCACCAACATACTACAAACAACGTCCTCTTAATTGCACACTTAAATCACGCCATAGCACTTCGTTTATTTCATGTTTATCAGTACAGTAGTCACGCTGGGCGAGCTCTTTATTAAGAAACTCTACCGCTTGATCTTCTAACTGCAATTTTAATACACTCGACTCTTCAAAATGCTCTTGCTCAGCAAAATGCTTTATATCGCTTCGGGTTAGCTTTTTATTAATATTAATTTGCTCACGGCTTTTAGCCTTTACAGAAACAACATAGGCAAACAGCTTATTGCCTTGCTCATCGAGCGTATCATAAAATTGTTTATTATTAATTTCGTATGGTGGCTCTTCAACCGAGCTGGCGCAGCCAAAAAGAAAAACCATGAAAACTAAAGCGTATCTTTTCATTTTATATTGTCGTTTTAGTAAATATTGGCCCAGTTTAACAAAAATTAGCGAAAACAGAAAAATTTGTGAAAAAATACTTGACCAAAATCGGAAAAATATTTAAAGTTTGTACGCTTAAGACTCAGCATTTAAGCATTTAAGCATTTACAGCATATGTAAATAGGAATGTGGGGCTATAGCTCAGCTGGGAGAGCGCCTGCCTTGCACGCAGGAGGTCAGCAGTTCGATCCTGCTTAGCTCCACCATTTTCCTAGGCTTTATTATTTATACCGTCTGACATCTATATTAATACCTCGACTCGATACTCCTATCTCGCATTCAAAATCAGCAACTTGTATATTACTACCTTGTATTTTTCGCCTTTCAGCTTGTGCTTTAAAACTAGCCACCTTTCACCACTAAATCAAAAATGCCGAGCATAGCTCGGCATTAATATTAATTTACTACGCGTTATTCGCGGATTTGGCCTTCGCCGTTCACTAAGTATTTTTCTGTCGTTAATGACTCTAAGCCCATAGGCCCATAAGCATGAAGTTTAGAAGTTGCAATACCAATTTCTGCACCTAAACCTAATTGCGAACCATCAGAAAAACGAGATGATGTATTGACCATTACAACTGACGCATCAACACTGCGTTGGAACAACTCGGCAGCTGCACTATTTTTAGTACAAATAACTTCTGTATGATTTGAACCAAATTGATCAATGTGTTCAACAGCAGCATCAAAACTTGGGACGATACGAATAGCAATTTCTAAGTCTAAGTACTCTTCACCAAATTCGTTATCAGCAAGCACAGTGGCATTATCAAAATACGTAGCTGCTTTTGCATCTGCATTAATTTTTACACCTTCTTGGCGAAGTACTACTGCGCACAGGTTTAAAAATTCATCTGCAACGTCTTGGTGAACCACTAACCCCTCTAACGCATTACATACGCCAGTTCGCTGGGTTTTACCATTAAGCAATAAATTGACTGCCACTTCTAAATCAGCATCTTTATCTACATATAAATGACATACACCTTTGTAATGCTGAATAACAGGAATTGTGCTGTTTTCTGTTACGAAGTTGATTAGACCCTCACCACCACGTGGAATAATTAAATCAATACTATCGCGTTGTTGCATCAATTCCATTAATAATGCACGGTCAGGGTCTGGTATCACAGAAATTAACGCTGTTGGTAAACCATGTTTAACCAATACGCTATGCATTACGCTCGCAATCGCTTGTGAACTTTTAAGCGCTTCTTTACCACCGCGCAAAATAACGCCATTGCCTGATTTGAAACACAATGCACCCGCGTCAGCGGTTACATTTGGACGTGCTTCATAAATCATACATACCACACCTAGTGGCACACGCATTTTACGAATTTTAATCCCATTTGGGCGCTCAGTAATATCACGTAACTGCCCAACAGGGTCATCAAGCGAAACGATTACTTCAATGCCTTCAGCTATGGCCTCAATGCGCTCATCATTGAGTGTTAAGCGATCTATCATTGACGCTGCTAAATTGTTGTCGCGAGCTGCGCTCAAATCGCTTTCGTTTTCTTTAATAATAAATTCTTTTTGTTCTCTTAATGCTGCTGCCATGTCAATTAGCACTTTATTTTTAGTCTCGGTATCGAGTAAAGCAAGTGTATGTGCCGCTTTTGCAGCTTGGCGTGATATATCCGTAATTAAACTCATGACTTCTCCAATAATGCGATGTCTTTTTCTGAAATAATTGGTCCAATTGAGTCCTGCATTTTTTCGCTGAACTCACTCTGCTCGTTATCTGCAATAAAGTTTAACAAGCAGCTACTGTAATTTGCCGTAGCCTTCGCTAAACGCGTACCATCTTCACTACGTACTAAGATAGTGTCACCCACGGCAAACTCACCATGAACCTCTTTTATCTCGTCGCCACGTAAACACCCGGTTTCTCCTTCCAATGACTCGTCAAATGAACCATCAACAACGACTTCACCTTGCTCATTTGCGGTGTGTGTCATCCAATGGATAGAGTCTTGCATTGGTTTTTCATAAGGCAAGAATACAGTTCCAGGATTCTCGCCTGCTAATAAACGGGTGAAGGTTTCTTCTTTAAAGCCATTAATAATATAAGTTGCAATACCATGTGATGTGGCTTTTTCCGCCGCTTCAATTTTGGTTTTCATACCACCTGTACCAACGGCACTGGTAGCGCACCCGGCCATGGCATAAATAGAATCATCGATTGATTTTATTTCAGGCAGTAATATTGCATCATCATGCAAATTTGGGTTTTTATCAAAAAGACCGTCAACATCTGAAAAAATCATTAACGCATCGGCATCAGCTGCAGCGGCAACCATCGCTGATAAGTTATCATTATCACCTACTTTTAAGTCTTCCGTTGTTACCGCGTCATTTTCATTAATGATAGGCAGTACTCCGTGTTCAAGTAATGTAAATACAGTTTCACGAATACTTTGGTAACGTTCACGGTCACGCAAGTCGGCATGCGTCAGTAGTAATTGCGCAGAAGGGAAGTCAAAGAAGCGATCCCACATGGCTATCATTTCGGTTTGTCCTGCTGCTGCCATCGCTTTTTTCATTACCACTGAGCGTGGTTTGTCTGATGGGAATAAATGTGAGCCTGCCGCCACAGACCCTGATGAAACTAAAATAACTTCAATACCACGCGATCGGCAATGAACAATAAACTGTGCGATGGTTAATATGTAACGTGAACGACAGCCATCTTGATCGGGTGCTATCAAGGCACTGCCCACTTTAAGTACGATACGTCGCCAATTTAACTTTTGCATAAATGCTCAACTTTCCATTTTATTTGTATTCATCACACAGATGAATGAAACTAAGTCGCTATGTTTAAAACACAGCGTCGAATTTATTTATCATTGCTCACACTTTTATCAGACACACGTTCACCACCTCTAAAACATTTAATTTAGATTAAGATGCAAAAAATAAATAGTATCAATCCAATAAAAAATTGAATCGAACTAACTAAAAGAATATAAAGTGTTGTTTATGTATCGCTGTAAAAAGCTGTGTGTGGCTTTTTTATTAACAACATACATAGAGCCTCTTAAGTCTGATACACCAACAGATAGGGTGATGACTTAAGGACCGAGATTTAACCGCCACGATGGGGATTAAATATTGAAAGGCAATAATTCAACTCAAACTTTAATTTATACGCTATTAGCAAATAAACACCTTGAGCAAAACTATACCAAAGAGTTCGGTAAATGATAATTTATGTTCGAGTAATATAAAACATCGATGAAACAATAACTAAGAAGGTTAAGATGTTTATTTTTAACACGTTTACTTTATTTAACAATAAACTTTTTTTAGATAACTAATTATTCGAACACGAAGTATAATACGCTAAAACAGCTGTTTAGATCAAGGCTAAAATTCAATCTAAGTGGGTCGCCATTGGTAAGGGAAGTATTTTTTATGATAAAAATCATAAAGTTAGACTACTATAAATAGTAATTATACAGATTATAAATTTGATAACATTTTAAAAACAGACGTTAACACTAAATATATTTATTAATTGAATTTAATTTACACCCATATACCCGCTGCATTACTGTGAGCTTACAGTTATACTTTTAAATACTATTAACATTAAGGAGTTTTCACTCTATGTCAGCAATTTTTATAGCCGGTATTGCACTATGTTCAGTGCTAGCCCAATGGATAGCTTGGGCATTCAGAGTACCCGCTATTCTGTTTTTGTTGCTTACAGGGCTTTTATTGGGGCCATTTAGTGGCGTTTTAGACCCTGATGCACTTTTAGGTGATTTACTTTTTCCTGTGGTGTCTTTAAGTGTCGCTGTGATTTTATTTGAAGGGTCATTAACGCTTCATTTTCGAGAACTCAAAGGAATAAGCAAAGTAGTGAGGAACCTATGCTCTATAGGTATGCTCATGACGTGTATTGTTATCAGTTTGAGCGCCTATTGGTTATTGGCGCTCAATTGGCGAGTGGCTGCTGTGCTAGGCGCCGTGCTTGTTGTAACTGGACCAACCGTTATTGCCCCGTTACTTAACTCAATGCGCCCAACTCAAGATATCGATCGCATATTACGTTGGGAAGGAATTGTAATAGACCCTATTGGTGCTTTATTCGCCGTGTTAGTGTTTGAAGCCGTTATGCTAGTAGGTCAAGGTGAAGTATTGAGCCATACTATAATTGCACTGGTTAAAACCGTTGGCGTAGGTCTAAGTATCGGTATTTTTTCAGGCTGGCTTACAACGCAATTGATACGCCGGCAGTGGCTGCCATTTGAACTGCATAAGTTTGGTATTTTAGCCTTAGTGTTAATTAGTTTTTCTATTTCAAACTACATTAGCCATGAGTCAGGTTTACTCGCTGTAACTGTGTTTGGTATTTGGTTGGCTAATCAAGATGACTTAGAAATAGACTCAGTACTTGAGTTTAAAGAAGATTTGTCGATGATTTTAATTTCAACCTTGTTTATTTTATTAGCGGCAAGGCTACAGCTTTCTGATTTAATGATGCTTGATAGCAAGGTATTTATATTTTTAGCCATTGTGTTGTTTATTGCGCGGCCATTGTGTATTGCCATATCCACATTTGGCACAGACTTACCGATGAAATCGCGTTTAGTGCTTGCTTGGATTGCCCCTCGCGGTATAGTTGCCGCAGCAGTAGGATCTGTATTTGCGCTAAGTATGATGGAAGCAGGAGTGGCCGATGCCGAAAAAATGGTGCCACTCATATTTACTGTCATTATTGTTACTGTGGTATTACAAAGTTTAACCGCTATTCCGCTTGCTAAGTTACTCGGGGTACGTCAACCCTCTCCAAACACTATTTTAATTATTGGCGCAAATCATGTATCCCGCGCCATAGCGCGTGGTTTAAAAGAGCAAAACATTCCCGTTTATCTATCAGATCCGGCATGGGAAAACTGTAAAATGGCGCGTATGGATGGCCTACCTTGCTATTATGGTAACCCACAGTCAGAACATGCCGAACGCTATTTACCTTTGACTACCATCCGCAGTGTTTTAGCGCTTTCACCTAATCGTCATCATAATGCACTAGGTGTACAATATTTTTCTCATTTATTAAATGAAAAAAATGTGTTTTCACTGCGCTCATCCTCTTTTCACGCTAAAGCAAATAAAGACAGCGCCACTTTTTTATCAAGACAAATTCTATTTGGTGAAAACGGAGCCTACGCCCGCTTAAGCAGTTTAATTGCCAAAGGCGGCAAAGTAAGTTCAACGCGAATATCAGAAGAGTTTAGCTGGCAACAGTATCTAGAAATGAATTCTGAAGCCATCCCGCTGTTTATTCTCAAAGGAGATAAAGACAGTGATGAAGATGCGCCTATTAAAATTAGACCTTTTACCAGTGATATGGAAAAGCCACCCCAAGAAGGTGAGCGCGTAATTGCATTACAACCCCCTAAAATATCGCTATTAAAAGATCCAGCCAATAGTAAAGCTAAAGACAATAAAAAAGACGAGCAATAACTGGGTCGGTTTACCTTTCAAGATTAAATTTGCAAAGGTAAACAGACCCTATCGAGTAGGGTGAGGCTTTTGCCTCATCCCTCTCACAGAACCGTACGTACGGACCTCGTATACGGCTCCTGTATTCTTCTATCCCTTCGGCTTATTTACTAAACGCCGATTGAGCAAGCCATCCTGTACTTACTTTTTCCATTGAATATAAACCTAGCTCTTCAAACCATTGGTTTGGCATTGCTACACTCGATAATGGACTTAGGGAGTTTCGCCATGAGTTCATTTTTATAAACTTACATGGCGGCTTTTTCCCTAATTGTTTTAGTCGTTTATGCAATCTCGCTGGATTTTTCCACAACCTTAACTGAATGGCCCTTAATCGGCGTCTTAACCACCCCGCCAGCTGAGTTAATGCTCGTTTACAATTGGCTATACTGAAATAATTTACAAAACCACGCACCACTGGGTTTAGTCTTTTTATTATTTCAACTAAGTTCATGCCGCTATTTCGTTTTGTTAATCGTTTAACTTTTTGTTTGAAGCCTTTGAGTTTTGACCTTTGGATCCATGTCCAATTACATCCTATCTCCACTCCCAAAAATTTTACCCCTTCACTGCTATGCGCTATATGGGTTTTCTTTTGGTTGACTGTTAACTTCAAGTCTTTCTCCAGTATCTGAGTTGCTACAGTGAGTGCATGTTTCGCTGCTTTTTCTTTGCAGCATAAGATCAAAATGTCGTCGGCGTACCTCACTATTCTGTGATTTCGCTTTTTCATTTCTTGATCGAACGCATCTAGGTAGATATTCGCCAACAATGGACTAATAACCCCCTCCTTGTGGACTCCCTACCTCACTCGCTTCCCAGTGATTGCCTATCATTACCCCACTTTTTAAAAACTGATTGAGCAGCTTTAAAATGCTACCGTCTGTCACTTTACGTTTGACGCTGCTAATAATTAAATCGTGATCTAACAGGTCAAAGCACTTCGACAGATCCATATCAACCGCCCACTCACGCTGATATTTACGAATAAATACCGTGGCTTTGCTGATGGCATCATGGCAGCTTCGTTTCGGCCTGTACCCATAACTTGATGGGTGAAAGTCGATGTCGAAGATCGGTTGGAGAATGTTCAATAGCGCTTGTTGTACTATGCGATCGCGAACTGTTGGAATGCCCAGCAATCTCACGCCGCCATCGTCTTTCGGTATTTCTATCCGTTTGACCGGCTGCGCGCGATACTGCTTGCTCTGCAGTTCACGTTGCAGTTGTTTCAAGTTTTCTTCTAAATTCAAGGCGAACGCGGCTATGGACTGCCCATCACTTTCTTCAATAAAAAGGGGCAGCTCCTTTTGCTGTTTTCACTTTTTTGAATCCCTTGTACAGGTTATTAATATCTAATAATTGCCCATACAAGCTGTAGTAAACTGTCATCAATTGCCTTTGCTTGCGGTATGTCTGTCGTTTCACATTGATGTATAGTGGTGTCCTTCATGATGACATTAGGTGTGCTAGCCCAGTGGCAATCTGCCTAAGTGGTCAATCATTACTCCCGTGCTCGGCCTTTAATTCTCAGCGTCCACATTCCTGCTTAGCCGTCATCTCTTGCCTATTTCCGTCGAAATACATGTGAACCTATACGTCGATATTCCTGATTTTCATACTCTTAAAGAATACTTCCCCCCTTCGCAATCAATTAAAACTTTTGATTTAAATTGACCCTATCAGACACACTGCTGATAGTCGGCTTGGTTTTGCCCTCCACACCATTACTGGCTTTCATCGGCCTAGCCTTACTCACTACTACGGGTTCATCTGCCACCTCACACCGACGTTAAACCTTGGGTTTCCCCTTGAGTTTAGGCCACTTATTTACACTAAGTTTAGATGCCAGGCTTCCCCAGTTACTGTGCTGGCTCCCTGTTAACAATCCCACCCTCAAGCACAGTATAGGTCTGACTGAGTATCGGGCTTTGCGCTATTTTGCACGCTTACCCACCTACACTGCCGAAACAGGTTCACTTGCGTTGTGTACTGTTAACTTCCTATCGCTTCCTTCAGACCCTGCCGTTGGCCAGCAACGCCCTTACGATTCGGATTATCTTCCCCTCAGTCGGGGTGATTCAGATTTCTTTCAACCTGACGGGTTTGCCAGCTTCGCTGGGCAAACAAAAAGCGAGAGTGCAGCAAAAAGCGCTCTCGCCTTTTATTTACATAGGTAAGCGCGCGCGGGTAACCACACTGGCTGGCATTTTTTCAGCAAGCTTAGCTAATGCGTACTCTATTTTTTTATGTGTCGCTTTATCGGCTACCGTCGAATTAAACAACCAACGATAAGCATCTTCAAAATCTCTAGGGCTGCCATAGCCTTGATTAAACAAACCAACTAACCTCAGCTGCGCTTTTAAATTACCTTGCGCTGATGCTTCACGTAAGTAGGTTATTGCCATGGTTTTGTCTTGTTGGACTAATTGCCCTACATCGTAGTAACGACCTAGCTGCTCTAATGCAGCCGCTAAGCCCTGCTCAGCCGCTTTTTTCATGTAATACACACCTAGAGCCACATCACGGTCAACGCATACCTTATAAGCGAGCATATCACCATATAAAAATTGATAGGATGGCAATGCCATTTTATTGGCTCGCGCTTCAATATCTTGCACTAACTGGCAATTATCTGCCTTTACACGGGCTAAATGGGTATTTTCATTAATTAAAGCTATTAACTCAGATTCCGTATACAACGGCACCGCTGCGGGACTTTCTTCGGCTAAGCTATTGCTTATATTAAATAAAGAAAATACAAACATTGACAATGAGCAAACTAAACAATGAGAAGATAAATGCATATTAACCACTTTAAAAATAAACTTACCAAATAATATACAAAGATTGTTCCACTATTAACAGCGACACTTTTTTATGAGCATAAAAAAAGCTGCACTTGGCAGCTTTTTTCAATATATAGCCAATTATGCAAATGGGCTACGCAGTATCATGGTTTCAACTCGATCTGGACCGGTAGAAATAATATCTATAGGCACGCCAGTAATTTCTTCGATACGTTTAATGTAATCAATTGCAGCCTTAGGTAAACCCTCAAGCGATGTTACACCTACTGTATTTTCAGACCAGCCAGGCATCTCTTCATATACGGGAGTTACTTTTTCGTAACCCTCGGCAGCTAATGGCGTGACGTTGGTCATAGTGCCATCTTCAAGTTTGTAGCCCGTACAGATTTTAAGTGTTTCTAAACCGTCTAAAACGTCAAGTTTAGTTAAACAAAACCCTGAAATGCTATTGATTTGGACTGCACGACGCATTGCCACTGCATCTAACCAACCAGTACGACGCAGGCGACCCGTAGTCGCACCAAACTCATGACCTTTTTCACCTAAATGCTTACCTACTGGATCTTGTTTTTCAAGGCCGTCGTATAGCTCTGTAGGGAAAGGACCTGAACCTACACGTGTTGTGTACGCTTTAATGATACCTAGTACATAATCAAGGTGTAATGGACCAAAGCCCGCACCGGTAGCAACACCACCAGCGGTAGTGTTTGAAGAGGTTACATAAGGATACGTACCATGATCAATATCAAGCAGTGTGCCTTGTGCACCTTCAAACAATATGTTGTCGCCAGTTTTACGCGTTTGATCTAAAAGCTCAGTTACATCAACCACCATGGCTTTTAAAATATCAGCAACAGCCATTGCATCATCAAACGTTTTTTGAAAATCTACTGCATCTACTTTGTAGTAGTTCACTAATGTGAAGTTGTGGTATTCCAGTACGTCTTTTAACTTGGCAGCAAACAATTCAGGATTGAATAAATCGCCAACACGTAAACCACGACGTGCTACTTTATCTTCATACGCAGGACCAATACCACGACCCGTTGTACCGATTGGTTTATCGCCACGCGCAGTTTCGCGCGCTACATCTAATGCAACATGGAAAGGTAGAATTAGCGGACATGCTTCACTGATTAAAAGGCGCTCGCGTACAGGTACACCGCGCTCTTCAAGCATGCCAATTTCTTTCATTAGCGCTTCTGGTGATAAAACAACACCATTACCAATCACACATTTAACATTGTCACGTAATACACCCGATGGAATAAGGTGTAGAACTGTCTTTTCACCGTCGATCACTAAGGTATGGCCAGCGTTATGACCACCTTGATAACGAACTACTAAAGATGCTTTATCTGTAAGGAGGTCAACTACCTTACCCTTACCTTCGTCACCCCATTGGGTGCCTAGTACAACAACGTTTTTACCCATTGCAAATTCACTTAGAGAAAATTAGGACGAGATTTTACCAGAAAACTAAAGCAAAGTTCACCCCGTTTAGCTTATTTTTTCCTCGCGCACGTAGTCAACATCAATGTTTGGCTAATAATCACATAAATAACAATAATTTATAGGCTTAAAATGCAGATAACAAAAAGCCCTGCACTTGCAGGGCTTTTCAAAATTTAGCAAAGCAGTGTTTACTGTACTTTAGCGCCTTTCATATATTGGAAGAAGTCGCTATCGGGTGATAACACCATAACGTCTTGCTTGCCTTTAAAAGTTTGTTTATACGCTTCTAAAGATCGGACAAAGCTAAAGAACTCAGGATCTTTATTGTAAGCATTTGCATAAATACCAGCTGCATCAGCATCACCTTGACCACGCACGGTAAGAGCATTACGCTCTGCATCAGCAAGCATAACCGTTACCCGACGATCAACATTGGCACGGATTATTTCCGCTTGCTCTCTACCCTCAGATCGGTGCTCTTTAGCAACAGCTGCTCGCTCAGCACGCATGCGTTGATAAATAGAGCTACTTACCTCATCGGGTAAATTAATTTGCTTAACGCGCACATCAAGTACTTCAATCCCTAATTCGCCAGCACTTTCCGAAGCTTGCACTAACGCCTCTTCCATCAGCTCACTACGTTCGCCAGACACAATCTCGCGAATAGTACGGGTACCAAAGTTAGTACGTAAACCATTATTTACTTTTTGTTTAAGTAAGGTTTCAGCGTATTGTTTATCGCCACGAGCACGCAAGTAAAAAGTGCTAAAGTCGACTACTCGCCATTTCACATACGAGTCAACGATTAAGTCTTTTTTCTCGCTAGTTACAAAGCGATCCGGTGCACCATCAAGGGTTTGAATACGTGCATCTATAATTTTTACTTGGCTAAAAAACGGTACTTTAAAATTTAAGCCAGGCTCATAAACAACCGCTTCATCATTGCTGTCTTTTTGTACTTTGCTAAACAACAGTACAATTGCCCTTTCCCCTTCAGACACTACAAATACTGATGAGAATGACATAACAATAGCAACCAATAAGACGACTAAACTAAAGTTTTTCATTGTGCTTATCTCCCATCATTAAAGCGGTCGTTGTTAAAGCGGTCACCGCCACTGTTTACACTACTGTTTTGCGACGTATCTACTTTATTACGTAAATCATTAATGTCGCTTGAACTTGGTAGTGCTACGCGTGTTGCTGAACCCTGCTTTTCCATTATTTTGTCAAGCGGTAGGTACATCATATTATTACCCCCTTTAACATCAACTATCACTTTTGAACTGTTACTAAGCACTTCTTGCATAGTATCAATATATAAGCGTTCACGTGTTACTTGCTTCGCCGCTTGATATTCCGGTAAAAGCTTTTCAAAACGAGCCACTTCACCTTGTGCTTCAAGCGTTATACGCTCTTGATAACCTATAGCTTCTTGAGTCATGCGGGTAACTTGACCGCGCGCGCGCGGCTCAATTTCACGTGCATACGCTTCAGCCTCTCGGATAAAACGTTGTTCATCTTCTTGAGCAGCAATCGCATCATCAAACGCATCTTTAACCTGAGCAGGAGGGCGAGAGTCTTTAAAGTTAACATCAGTTACAATTAAACCTAAGCTGTATGGTTCAATGATTTTACTAAGCTCATCCCACGTATTTTGGCGAACAACTTCTCTTCCGTCAGTTAAAACTTGATCCATCTTAGAGTGACCGACAACATAGCGAAGCGCACTATCTAATGCCTCAGCTAAACTACTATCAGCATTTGTAACACTATACTTATAGGTAAATGGGTCTATCACACGATATTGAACTTCAAATTCAACGCTTACCAGGTTTTCATCCTCGGTAAGCATAAAACCAGATGTAGATAACGAACGAACTGCTTCAATGTTTATTGGCACAACCTTTTCGATAAATGTCATTTTCCAGCGTAAACCTGGTTCTGCAATGCGATCGTACTGACCAAACTGCAACACAATTCCTCGTTCAGATTCTTTAACGGTGTAAATACCACTTAATGCCCACACGATAATGGCAATAACAAGTATGAATGAAATACCAGCTCCACCAAGCCCGCCGCCACTATTGCCGGATTTTTTACCGCCAAATAGCCCGTTGAACTTGTTACTGAATTTACGGAACACCTCGTCTAAATCTGGTGGGCCCTGATCTCGTCCGCCTTTTTTATTCCACGGATCTTTATCATTGCCATTATTACCCGGTTCATTCCAGGCCATAGCTATACTCCATTGTTATCTAAATAAATTAGGAAATTGTGTTAAATCTAACAAATCTTCCGCATTTCTTATACTAAAACCGACATTAATCTTTTATTTTTTTAGTCACTGTTGATAAAACCATCAATTTCAGGACCAAAATCTTTAAGCAATCGGTTCCACTCAATCACAGGTAAGCGCACATCTAGCAGCCAATTACCTTGCTCATCAAAACGCTCATTCTGAACTGCGTTCAAATTAAATAAAGATGCTCTTAAACGTCCATACTTTTGCGTAAGTAATAGAGTTTCGTTAAGCATTTTTTTTGCCAACAGTTCACTTATTGCTTTACTGAGTAATTCACAGCCTTCACCGGTTTTTGCTGACAACCATACTCTTATAGGCTGGCCTTGGTCATCACGATCAATACGAGGGCTCACATCATCCATGGCATCGATTTTATTATAAACTAATAATTGTGGAACCTCATCGGCTTCAATTTCTTTAAGTACAGCTTGTACTTGCTCGATATTTTCTTTGCGACGAGCATCAGCTGCATCAATCACATGTAGTTGTAAATCAGCCTCTCGCGTTTCGGTTAGGGTTGCTTTAAATGCAGCCACTAAATCGTGGGGTAAATGACGAATAAACCCTACTGTGTCCGCTAAAATCACCGAACCTACATCACCAATATCTAACTTACGCAGTGTGGGGTCGAGTGTTGCAAATAACTGATCGGCTGCATATACATCTGAGTGGGTAATATAATTAAATAACGTTGATTTACCCGCATTAGTATAACCTACCAACGACACTGTTGGTATTTCGTTACGAGTACGAGCGCGTCGTCCTTGCTCTCGCTGTACAGCCACTTTAGCAAGCCGTGCACGAATATTTTTTATACGTGCTCGTAATAAGCGCCGATCGGTTTCCAACTGTGTTTCACCCGGACCACGCAAACCAATACCGCCTTTTTGACGTTCAAGGTGAGTCCATCCGCGGATTAAACGCGTTGACATGTGACGAAGTTGCGCCAACTCAACCTGAAGTTTACCTTCATGAGTACGCGCTCGCTGAGCAAAAATATCAAGAATAAGTGTAGTTCTGTCAAGTACACGACATTGGCAAACACGCTCTAAATTGCGTTCTTGAGACGGACTTAACTGATGGTTAAAAATGACAACATCGGCGTTGTGGATTTTGACGATTTCAGCTATTTCTTCTGCTTTGCCAGTACCGACAAATAATTTCGGATGTGGTGCTTGACGGCTGCCTTGCACAACCGCCAAACTACTAACACCAGCAGAAGATACCAACATTTCTAATTCGTGAAGATCTTCGCGATCCCCCTCTTTAGGCAAGTCAATATGAACTAAGATCGCCTGTTCGCCAGATTTATAGCGGTCAAACAAGCATTACGCTCCTAATTTAAGAATTTCCGACTTCAGGTTCTTCAGTGTCTTCACTTCCCAGAACACCTTGGAAGTTGACTGCGCGTGCAGGTACAACTGTTGAAATTGCGTGTTTATACACCATTTGATTTACAGTGTTTTCCAGTAAAATTACAAATTGGTCAAATGACTGAATTTTACCTTGTAATTTTATGCCATTTACCAAAAAGATTGATACTGGAATACGCTCACGGCGCAGTGCATTTAAAAATGGGTCTTGTAACGATTGGCCTTTTGCCATGTTATTATTCCTTCGTTCTAGGTGTTATTATAATTAAGTGATTGAACTGATTTAACAAAGCTAAATTTTGTCCAACTACTACTAGCTTAGCGAACTTACTACACGATGCAAGTTTTCTTCATCACCGGTTGTTAACCATGTAACATCTGGCCAACTTCTTAACCATGTTAATTGACGCTTGGCCAACTGACGAGTGGCAGCTATACCGCGAAAAACCATTTCATCATGATCGATTTCACCCGCAAGGTAATCCCACATCTGTCTATAACCTACACAACGAATAGAAGGCATATTGGGATGTAAATCCTCACGTAGATATAGGGCCGAAACTTCATTTTCAAACCCCTGATCAATCATTATTTTAAACCTTTTTTCAATTCGATCATGTAGTTCACTACGATCATCTGGTGCAATAGCAAATTGATAAAAAGTATAAGATAAAGGTGGCTGCTTTTGCTTTTGCAACTCAGTCATTGTCTTACCTGTTATACGAAAGACTTCTAAAGCGCGATTAATTCTTTGTGAGTCATTTTCACTCATTTTTTGCGCAGCTTGTGGATCTATTGCTAGTAGCTCTTGATACAAATGCGGCCAGCCATGCTGATTTGCCTGCATTTCAAGCTCGGCTCTTATCTGCTCATCAGCCTCAGGTAAAGGAGATAATCCATCAATTAAGGCTTTAAAGTACATCATTGTACCTCCAACAAGTACAGGCACTTTACCTTGTTGATGAAATTTATCAATTTTTTCTATTGCATCGCGTCTAAAATCAGCCACTGAATAACTTTCGCTTGGATCCAGTAAATCAATTAGGTGATGCGGAGCGCGTGCTAATTCATCAGAATTAGGTTTAGCGGTGCCAATATCCATACCTTTGTAGATCAGTGCCGAATCAACACTAATAATTTCTGTATTTAAGTGTTCACACAATGACATTGCTAATGCTGTTTTACCAGCAGCAGTGGGGCCCATTAAAAATATGACCGGTAAATTACTCAACACGAATACCTTAATTAAATTGCGCTAAATAAGACGTTAAGTCTATTTTAACTGCTTTTTGCCGTAAACGTTCAATTGTTTGCACATTATTTTGTAAGCGCGTTTGCTGCTCTAAAAAAGCATTGCTTGCATAAAACCGTGTAGGGGTTGCATTTGCCTGCCATGCGAGCCACTGTTCAACATTTTCAAATTGAGACTGACACCCATCAAGTAATGCATCTACTGCAATACTAACATCGAGTAAATACAAACAAATAGGCAGTTTTTTTACCATAACGAATTGTTTTTCTATTAATAACTCAAAACCAAGTAACGTAAACCAAGACTGTTGAGATACAAGTAGCTCAGTGTCTTGTTTTGATAGATTAACACGTACTGGCAGTAAAAGTGCTTTGCCTTCAAGGCTGCCGTGCTCTTTAATTTGTGTAAGCCAATCATCAGTAAGCGCATATTTAAAATGTGAGCAATAAAGTTGGTTTTCATCGTTAAATACACAAGCGCCCTGTTCAATACTAATTATATCGACAGTGTTAAATGCGGTATCTGATACTTGCGTCTTATTAGATTGCACAATTGTGGCCGCATTATCAAAGTGCTGTGCTTGTTGCTCGCTCACGCCTTGATAAAACGCATTTACATCATGATAATTTTGACTTTCAGCACGCGACTGATTGCTCGCGCCCTGACGACTGCCACCATAAGAGGAACCACTCTTCGATGATGTATGATTAGATTGTAATGACGACTTGGGGTAATCGAACAGTTCACTACTGGCAGTATTTTGTGAGTTAAATGGTGCCAAGGATGAGTCATTGGTTTGCACTACTGGCGAATGTGCACATTCAGTTTGAAGCGGCACCACAACTTGTTTAATGGCTTGTAAAATAAAGTCATGCACTAAGCGCCCTTGATGAAAGCGCACTTCATGCTTAGCGGGATGCACGTTAACATCCACTTGGCGTGGGTCTATATCAATGTAAATCACAAACCCAGGGAGCTCTTGCTCACCACTGACTTCTTCAAACGCTTGGCGAATGGCATGCAAAATAAGCTTGTCGCGCATCATGCGATTATTAACATAGGTATATTGAGTGGTATTAGCCGAGCCGACAGGCAGTACCCAGCCATGTAGCTGCAGCCCGCCTTCACCCGATTGGATATGTAACCCTTGCTCTGCAAATGCCTTGCCCGCGACTTGTGCTACGCGGTTAATTGCTTGAGCTGGGTCTGTTTTAGCGCGATATTGCCTGACTACTTTCTCATTGTGAGTGAGCGTAATAGATACATCAAACCGGCTCAGCGCTATGCGTTTAATTAGCTCATCAATATGGCTAAATTCCGTTTTTTCGGTACGTAAGAACTTACGCCGTGCTGGGGTATTAAAAAATAAGTCTTTTACTTCGATAGTAGTACCGACAGGGTGAGCTACAGGCTTCACCTCAACCGCCATATCGCGGCCTTGTGCAAAAGCCTGCCATGCAGTTTCTTGTTTTTCGGGCTTAGAGCTCAAAGTTAAACGCGAAACGGAGCTAATTGAGGCTAAAGCTTCACCTCGAAAACCAAGAGAGCAAATATTTTCTAAATCATCGAGTGACTTTAATTTACTGGTTGCATGACGAGAGAGCGCTAAAGTAAGCTCCTCTTTTGCAATACCCACCCCATTATCCCGAATACGAATAAGCTTATGACCGCCACGCTCAATGTCAATTTGAATTCGCGTTGCACCTGCATCAAGGCTATTTTCGACTAACTCTTTAACCACCGAAGCAGGACGTTCGACAACCTCACCCGCCGCAATTTGGTTTGCTAAGCGCGCAGGTAATATTTCAATACTCATAAAAACCTTAAATGTTATGCGCTTGTAAATTAGCTTTGTGGAATATCAAGTTCCTGACCAATGAATAAAGTATCTGAACTGAGTTTATTAACTTGCTTTATTTGATGAATGCTAACGCGATATCGCCCAGCTAACATACTTAATGATTCACCGGGTCGAACCTTATGTTTTGTGGGGTATTGTGACTTTAATTTAGCAAACAATGAATCATCGGGCGGGTTACGCAAATAATAGTTTTTAATAGAAGTAAACATCGCCTTAGCGAGACGCTCTTGGTGGTTAGCACTTTTGAGTAACCGCTCTTCATTTGGGTTAGATATAAACCCAGTTTCAACCAAAATAGACGGAATATCTGGCGATTTAAGCACGGCTAAGCTTGCATGTTGAGGTGCTTTTTTATGCATTTTGGCTACTTTTTTTAATTCTTTTATTACCTCGTCAGCAACACTTAGCCCTGTTTTCATAGAATGATCCATAGACATATCAAGCAGTGCTTGCGCTAGATACTTTTCGTTAGCCGTGTCTTTAATTACATCCGCAGCCCCGCCTAGTAGCTCAGAGTGCTTTTCTTTATCCTCCATCCACTTACCAATCTCTGAATTAGCGCGTCGCAGCGATAAAACCCACACCGAGGCACCATTAGGTCCGGGACTAGTAAAAGCATCAGCATGAATAGAAACATAAAAATCGGCTTTTTTCTCACGCGCTCGATTTGTTCGCGTATTAAGCTTAACGAAATAATCACCACTGCGAACCATGCGCGAAATCATGCCACGTTCCGCATCAATCATTCGCTCTAAACGTTTAGCTATTTGTAATGTAATATCTTTTTCATAAGTACCCGAAGGACCAATTGAACCCGGATCTTCGCCACCATGCCCTGCATCGATTGCAATTATGATGTCGCGTTCTTGGCTTAATCGACGTTTTTTAGCTGCCGTCTGTGCGGGGGTTACTGTATCGCTTGCCTGGCTTTTATCGTATATATCAACCACTAATCTGTTTTTATAAGGGCCTGTGGGGGCAAGTGCAAATATAACCGGTTTTGTTGGACCACTTAATTCAAACACTAAGCGAACACTGTCTTTATTTTTAGGCTTAGAGTAACGTAATTTACTCACAATTTGATGCTTAGCTGGCACCTTTGGCAATATTTTTAGTTTATCGGTGTTTTCTAAATCCACGACTAAGCGACTTGGATTTTTTAACATAAAATAACTAAAGTCAGGCTTATCATCTAAATCAAATACCACCCGTGTACTATCAGGTGATGGCCATACCCGCACGCTATTAATCGTGTTTTGCGCCCACAATGGCAAACTCACTGTTAACACCATGAGGTAAATAAAGAGCTTAACTAAACCACTAGTCATTTTGATAATTACTGCCTTAACTATTTGATTATATACTTTAGTTTTTCAACAATTGCGGCACCACGCTTACTGGCACTGTTAATTACAATGTGACGCTCATCACCGACATAACTTAGCGTAATATTTAAATCAGGAACAGGAATAAATTCTCCACCTTTTTCTGGCCATTCGACGATACATGTTGCATCCGTTGAAAAATAATCACGAATACCCATAAATTCAAGTTCTTCAGGGTCACCTAATCGGTATAAGTCAAAATGATAAACATTACCGCGCGCAAGCTCATAAGGCTCCACTAATGTATATGTTGGACTTTTAACCTTACCTGTATGACCAAAGCCTTGCACTATACCGCGAGTAAATGTCGTTTTACCGGCCCCTAAATCACCGTGCAAATAAATAACTGCCCCTTGCTCTATTATGGCAGCTAATTTATTACCCATAGTAACAGTGGCAATTTCATCAACTAAATGAAAATCAAAACTACACGACATGATTACCTCAAAATTTTACGAAAAGCGCATATTTGTTAATCATACCAGATTATTTATTTAAGGTGATACCGCCTCGTTTTTAAAGATAAAAAAACCGGCCTAAGCCGGTTCGGTTTTTAATCACTAAAAAATTATAACCCTAATTTCTTCTCGAGGTAGTGGATATTAGTCCCCCCGTTTTTGAAATTTTCATCTGCAAGAATACGCTTATGCAGTGAAGTATTGGTTTTAATCCCGTCGATTACCAGTTCGTTAAGTGCATTACGGGCGCGGGCAATCGCCACATCACGGTTTTCACCATACGTTATCAGCTTGCCAATCATTGAATCGTAATACGGAGGAACTGTGTAGTCAGCGTAAATATGACTATCCCAACGAATACCTAACCCACCTGCTGGATGAAAACGGGTAATTTTACCAGGCGATGGAATAAAGGTTTCTGGATCTTCAGCATTAATACGACACTCAATAGCATGGCCACGAATAACAACATCGTCTTGCGTAAATGATAAAGGCTGACCAGCAGCAATTTTTAGCTGCTCTTTAATTAAATCAACACCGGTAACCATTTCAGTCACTGGGTGCTCAACCTGAATGCGGGTGTTCATTTCGATGAAGTAAAACTCACCGTTTTCGTATAAAAACTCAAACGTACCCGCACCACGATAACCAATTTCAATACATGCACGCGTACAACGCTCACCAATAAACTTACGCACTTCTGCAGTAATACCCGGTGCTGGCGCTTCTTCCACTACTTTTTGATGGCGACGTTGCATTGAACAATCACGCTCGCCTAAGTGAACTGCATTACCTTGACCATCAGCCAATACTTGCACTTCAATATGGCGTGGATTTTCAAGGAATTTTTCCATGTAAACCATGCTGTTGCCAAAAAACTGTTTAGCTTCTTGTTGCGTCAGCGCAATTGAATCGATTAACTCTGATTCATTACGAACAACACGCATACCACGACCACCACCGCCACCAGCTGCTTTTATGATCACTGGGTAACCAATGCGCTTGGCAATTTGCATATTGCGTTCTTTATCATCCGATACTGGACCATCAGAACCAGGTACACACGGTACACCGGCTTTACGCATTGCTTCGATTGCCGATACTTTATCGCCCATAAGACGAATTGTATCGCCACGAGGACCAATAAATACAAAACCACTTTGCTCAACTTGATCGGCAAAGTCTGCATTTTCTGCAAGAAAACCATATCCTGGGTGAATAGCAACCGCATCAGTAATTTCAGCGGCAGCAATAATACGAGGAATGTCTAAGTAACTATCAGTTGCCGCAGGTTTACCAATACAAATGGTTTCATCTGCTAGCAATACATGCTTAAGATCGCGATCAGCCGTTGAATGTACAGCAACTGTTTTGATCCCAAGCTCTTTGCAGGCGCGCAATATACGAAGTGCAATTTCACCTCGGTTTGCAATGACTACTTTATCTAACATAAGAGTTGACCTTTTACGTTGCGCTATTATTCAATAATGAATAAAGGTTGATCAAATTCTACTGGCTCGCCGTTTTCTACCAAAATTGCTTTCACTGTACCGGCTTTATCTGACTCTATTTGGTTCATCATTTTCATTGCTTCAACGATACATAATGTATCGCCAACTTTAACCTGAGAACCCACTTCCACATAGGCTGGTGCCTCTGGTGAAGCTGCCGCATAAAAAGAACCCACCATAGGTGATTTAACTTGATAACCTGAAGGGCCTGCTGGTGCTTCAGGCTCAGCGGTTACAGGTGCTGATGGTGCAGCCGCTGCTGGCGCAGGTGCTGGAGCGTATTGCTGTGGTGCAAATTGTGCATAAGCAGGACCGGCACTCATATTGTTGCGGTTAATACGTACTGATTCTTCACCTTCAGTGATTTCTAGCTCTGCAATACCTGATTCTTCTACTAATTCAATTAGTTTTTTGATCTTGCGAATATCCATAAACGGCCCGCCTATTAGTTTGTTAGTTTAAATTTAGTTTGAGTTTTGCAATCGACTTACTGCTGCATTTAAAGCAGCGTGATAACCCATTGCACCTAATCCACAAATAACGCCTTGCGCCACATCAGAAAAATAAGACTGGTGACGAAACGTTTCACGTGCATGCACATTACTTAAGTGCACTTCAAAAAACGGAATATCAACGCTTAGCAATGCATCACGTAATGCGACGCTTGTATGCGTAAATGCTGCTGGGTTAATTATTATGTAATCAACCGTTTGCCAAGCATCATGAATGCGTTCAATGAGCGCTTGCTCACTATTACTTTGAAAATGCGTTAGCGCCACATCTAAACTATTAGCAGCGCTGTTTAGCTCGCTCATAATATGCTCTAAAGACTGCGAACCGTACTTATCGGGTTCACGCTTTCCTAGCATGTTTAAATTTGGGCCATTTATAACTAAAATCTTCAATTTTGCAGTCATAATACGCGATATATCCTATAAGTAATGAGTTAAGCGGTTACCAGCTAATTTTTCACTAAAAAGTAAGCTGAAAAAAGCAAGATAGCAACAATTTCTCACGTTAACCAACTATTATAGTGATTTCGAAGTAAATAGCAGCAAAATACTGGTCTAATCTCTATTCTGGGGACGGATTTTAAGGGAGGAATAACGGCACAACATGAATAATCATGTTGTGCCATATAAAAAGATTATTCAGCGCTGGCACGCACTGCAGCAAGGTGCTTAGCAAAATCATCAGCATTTAAAAAACCGGTAACACGTTGTAAACTTAGCTCTTCACCTTGAGTATTAAAAAATAAAATACTTGGTAAACCAAATACAGAATAAGCTTCCATCAGCTCAATTGTGTCATTATTGCTTTGAGTTAGGTCAATTTGAATCAGTTGATAATGACTAAACTCAGCTTGCACTTGCGAGTCAGGAAATGTGTAATGTTCAAACTCTTTACACGCAATACACCAGTCAGCATATAAATCAACCATTACCATGCGCCCTTCACTATTTGCTTGTGATACCGCTTGCTTTAGCTCTGCTAAGTTAGCAACGTGTTTAAACTCATTGCTTTGTGCGGTTGTTTGTAAGCTCACGACGGGTGTTGGCCAAAAATAGCTTTTGGTTAAGTTAAAGCCCGTAAGCACTAATAAAACAGCCATAAACCACAATAAGGTCTTTAACTTCCCTTGCGATTGAGCACTTTGCCAGTAATGTAAATAAAGCGCTGTAGCGATAGCTAACAACCCAGCAAGTAGCATAATTATTTCAATATCAATAATTCGCTCTAGTAAAATAAGTGGTACAACTAACATAATAAAACCAAACAAGGTTTTAACCTGCTCCATCCAGCCGCCAGCCTTAGGTAATAACTTACCTCCAGATGTACCAAGAAGTAACAGTGGTAACCCCATTCCTAAACTGAGCACGTAAAGCGTTAGCCCGCCGACTAAATAATCGCCACTTTGCGCAACAAATAATAACGCAGCTGATAAAGGCGCAGTGGTACAGGGTGATGCAATAAGCCCTGATAAAACCCCCATCAAAAACACCCCAATATAATTACCGCCTTTTTGATTGTTACTTACTTGGGTCAGTTTATTCATCATGCCACTGGGTAATTTAATTTGGTACCAACCAAACATCGACATAGCCAGCAATACAAACAACAAACTAAAGCTTATTAATACATATGGGTGTTGTAAGTATCCTTGCACTTGGCCGCCTAATGCAGCAACCACCAACCCTAATGCGGCATAAGTCATTGCCATACCTTGAATATAAACAAATGATAGCGCAAATGCTTTTTTGGTAGACAGATTCTTTTGACCTGCAATTAGGCTAGATAAAATAGGAAACATCGGAAATACGCAGGGCGTAAATGCTAAACCTACACCCACAGCAAAAAATATCGCTAAGTTAACCATTAAGCTCTGACTGGCTAACTGCTCTGTAAATGTGAGTTCTTTTTTAGGTGATGCGGCAGTCGTTGGTTTTTCTGCAGGTTGACTAAGTGCTGCAAATGCACTGCTTGCTGTATTTTTTTCAGTATTAGCTTCACTTGCTAGCGCACTTAATGGAACATTAATAATCTCTGGGGGATAACACAGCCCTGCTTTTGCACAGCCTTGGTAACGCACTTTTACAACGGCATTTTCATTTACATTACTAAGCTTGCTGATGATACTGAGGGAATTAAAAAACACCTCGGTTTTACCAAAAAACTCATCTTCAATTATTTCACCAGCGCCTAGCTCTGGGACTTCAATGTTCGCACCTTTGGCAATAATTTCTACTTTGTCTTTGTATAAGTAGTAACCATCAGCAACATCCCAGCCAATAAATAATGTACTGCCTTGCTGATCAAAATCAAATACAAACGCTTCATTTACCGGTAAAAAACTATGCTGCGCTGGTTTTAAAAAATCATCTAGGCTATTTTGTGTTGCCCAAACAGGCGCCATTAAAATGCTCAATAAAAAAAATAAAATAAAGCGCATTAATGAAGCACCTCGTCCATCCAGTTAAAGTAAGCCAAATTACCAGTTGATACATCGACTACTTGTATCTCAGGCACTTCATAGCTGTGAAGATCTTTTAAAGTTAAAAATACATCGTTCATCTTGTCAGACTTTGTTTTTATTAGCAGTTTCACTTCTGTTGCTTCGGCTACTTCACCATCCCATATGTAAATAGAAGTCATGGCTGGTAAAATGTTTACACAAGCAGCTAATTTTTTTTCAATTAGTGCCGTAGCCAATAAACGGGCTTCATCGTTATCTTTGCAAGTGGTAAAAATAAGTTTAAATTGCGTTGTCATAGTGAACCTTTACTTGTTTACAGGGGTCTAGCCCCATAGTAGCTGATAGCGGGTGTAATGTGTAGACACTAACACTGTTGACGTTTTAGGTTGTTGTTATAAATTGGTTTAAACCCACTATTTATAACTTAACTGACATTAAAGTTTATAATTTGGCTGTATTTGCTTGAAAATAGACCCGACAACCCTCATTTATATTTCATTAACACCTTAATGAGTGTCATTTTTAGAGAGTCTTATGTTTAGAATTTTATTTTTGCTGTTTATCATCATCCCTATTATTGAAATTGCTTTACTAATTCAGGTTAGTGATGTGATAGGTGGCTTTGCAACAATTGCCTTGGTGGTATTAACTGCCATTGTGGGTGCGAAAATGGTGAGACAGCAAGGAATGGACGCACTAAAAAACGTACAAATACAAATGGCTCAAGGACAAATGCCGGCGAAAGAATTATTTACTGGTATTTGTGTCATTATTGCTGGGGTACTTTTATTAACACCCGGCATTATGACTGATGTATTTGGCTTGCTCCTTCTTACTCCTGCTATTCGTAACAAACTAGCTGCAGGACTTGCCAGCCAAGCAACAGTGAGAATGAGCGCCAGCATGCATCAAACGAGCTCTTCAGGGTTTTCACAACCTCATCAATCAATGCACCATGAGCAAGATGAAAAACGCCCCAAAACAATAGATGGCGAATTTGAGCGAAAAGATTAAAAATTTATCGTTTTTTCTCTTGGAATTTTTGACTCCACCCCCATTATTGAATGCAACTTAGAAACACTTTTTTCTGTATTGTTCAGAAACTGTTAGGAGAACTAAAAACATGAACATTCGTCCTTTACAAGATCGCGTAATCATCAAGCGTCTAGAAGAAGAAACCAAGTCTGCTGGCGGTATTGTACTAACTGGCTCTGCAGCTGAAAAATCAACTCGCGGAGAAGTTGTTGCCGTTGGTAATGGTCGCGTTTTAGAAAACGGTGACGTTCGAGCATTAGAAGTGAAAGCCGGTGACACTGTGTTATTTGGCTCATATGTTGAAAAAACTGAAAAGATCGAAGGTCAAGAGTACCTGATCATGCGTGAAGACAATATTTTAGGCATTGTAGGCTAAAGCTACTTTTCATTTAACATACATTTAAGAATTTAGAGGAAATAAAAATGACAGCAAAAGAAGTACTTTTTGCAGGTGATGCACGCGCTAAAATGCTAACTGGCGTAAATATCCTAGCTAATGCAGTAAAAGTAACATTAGGCCCTAAAGGTCGTAACGTCGTACTAGACAAATCATTTGGCTCACCAGTTATCACCAAAGATGGCGTATCTGTGGCAAAAGAAATCGAACTTGAAGACAAGTTTGAGAACATGGGCGCGCAAATGGTTAAAGAAGTAGCGTCTAAAGCAAATGACGCTGCGGGTGATGGAACAACTACGGCAACAGTGCTTGCTCAATCTATTGTAAATGAAGGGCTTAAAGCGGTTGCTGCGGGTATGAACCCAATGGATCTCAAACGCGGTATTGATAAAGCAATCATTGCTGCAGTGGCAGAACTTAAAGCGCTTTCTGTACCATGTGCTGATACCAAAGCCATTGCACAAGTAGGTACTATTTCAGCTAACTCTGATAAAGAGATTGGCGACATCATTGCACAAGCAATGGAAAAAGTAGGCCGTAACAGCGGTGTTATCACTGTAGAAGAAGGTCAATCACTTGAAAACGAATTGGATGTTGTTGAAGGCATGCAGTTTGACCGTGGTTACTTATCTCCTTACTTTATTAACAGCGCAGAAAAAGGCACGGTTGAACTAGATAACCCGTATATTTTGCTTGTAGATAAAAAAATATCTAATATCCGCGAATTACTACCAACATTAGAAGCGGTTGCTAAAGCAGGTAAGCCATTACTAATCATTGCTGAAGACCTTGAGGGTGAAGCGCTTGCAACACTAGTAGTTAACAACATGCGCGGCATTGTTAAAGTGTCAGCGGTTAAAGCACCTGGCTTTGGCGATCGTCGTAAAGCTATGCTGCAAGACATCGCCGTGTTAACTGGCGGTACTGTAATTTCTGAAGAAATCGGCCTAGAGCTTGAAAAAGCAACGGTTGAAGACCTAGGTACTGCTAAACGCGTCATTATCACTAAAGATGATACGACTATCATCGACGGTGCTGGTGAAGAAGATGGCATTAATGGTCGCGTTTCACAAATTAAAGCGCAAATTGAAGAAGCAACTTCAGATTACGACAAAGAAAAACTGCAAGAGCGTATGGCTAAATTAGCTGGCGGTGTTGCGGTAATTAAAGTTGGCGCTGCAACCGAAATGGAAATGAAAGAGAAAAAAGATCGCGTTGAAGATGCATTAAATGCAACGCGCGCAGCGGTTGAAGAAGGCGTAGTCCCTGGCGGTGGTGTTGCTCTAGTTCGTGCAGCAAGTAAACTAGCAGCACTACTTGGCGATAACGAAGATCAAAACCACGGTATTAAAGTGGCACTTCGTGCAATGGAAGCACCACTTCGTCAAATCGTTACAAACGCAGGCGATGAAGCATCCGTCGTTATTAATGCAGTTAAAGCTGGTGAAGGTAACTACGGTTACAACGCAGCCACTGGCGAATACAACGACATGATTGAAATGGGTATCCTAGACCCTACTAAAGTAACGCGCTCTGCTCTTCAGTTTGCAGGCTCGATTGCTGGGTTAATGATCACTACCGAAGCAATGGTCGCTGAAATCCCTAAGGATGATGCGGGTGCGCCTGATATGGGTGGTATGGGCGGCATGGGTGGTATGGGCGGCATGATGTAATTCATCCCCTAACCATCTAGCTCAAATAAAACCCAGCTTCGGCTGGGTTTTTAGCTTTAAGAGCAACGATAAAGTAGCAAATAAAATGACTTAAGCGTATTGCAGTACCTGAACTACGAAGCAAACTATACTCAGAGTAAATTTTATTTAACATAATTAAGGATATTAAGATGAATAAAAAGCCTGAACTGATCATCTCATCACTCGATGCAGATAGATTGTATGATTTAATGGAATCATTACCAGCAGGAAGCTTCGCTGGCGAAAAAGAACTTGAAGCTGAACTTGGTCGTGCAACAATTGTTGAGCCAAAAGATATGCCTTCGACAGTGGTTACAATGAACTCAACCGTAAACTTTATCGTTGAATCAACTAAAGAAAAATTTACTAAGACCTTAGTGTATCCAAAAAATGCTGATGCAAGTACTGATAAAATATCAATTTTAGCCCCTGTTGGCAGCGCCTTACTTGGTCTATCACAAGGTGATGAAATTGAGTGGTCTAAGCCAGGTGGCGGTGTACTTAAAGTGAAAATAAAGGAAGTTGTCTATCAGCCTGAGCGGGCAGGAATGCTACACCGTTAGGATATTTTATACAAAACAATATGTAAACTCTTGAATAAATTTATATAGCAGGAATATACACCTACCTGCTATAGATGAGTTATGCCCTACTTGGTATTAAATTTAATAAAGGTGATAAAGGTGATAAAACGACTATTTTTAGCCACTTTCGAGGTAATGAATTAATACTTTGAGGTTGAGCAACCATGTATTACTTTCTTTTATACTTAACATGATTCGATCACAGGATAATTTAAATAAAAATATGCTTATAGTAAGAATCAAACAGTTCGGTAGAGTTTTTTAAAGCTCTATAATGACTATGCTATAGCACGTCATATCATTAATATATTTTAACTGTAATTATTTATAATATACTTATAAATAATTGAATAATAAATGTATTTGCTATATCAATAAAAAAAGCACCTACTAAAGGAACAACTATAAATGCTTTTTCTGATGGGCCAAACCGCTCGGTAACGGCATTCATATTAACAATAGCAGTCGGCGTTGCACCTAAACCTGCATAGCCTTCATAGCCTGCAGCAATAACTGCTGCATCATAATCTTTACCTAACAATCTAAATACCACAAAAATAACAAATATTGTTATAACAAAAACCTGCGCTAAAAGTATCAGCAATATTGGAACAGCCAGTCCAAGCAGTGTCCACAACTGCAAACTCATTAACGATATTGCTAAAAACAACCCTAAACTTAATTCACTGATTAAATTTAAAGAATGCGTACCTGATGGCCAACTCCATTTCTTTAAAATAAAAGGAACTGTATTTGTTAATATAATGCCTGCAAATAAGGAAGTAACAAACTCTGGTAAAATTAAACCAAAAGATAATAAAATTTGGTTAAGCTCTAAGCCAATACCAATCGCAATGCTAATGACTATAATGCAATGCAATACCGTATCAACATGAATCCTTTCTCCTTGACTATATTCACCGCCAAGGGCAATAGCAGCGTTGCCTGCGGGGTTGAGCTGATAGCGCTTAATTAAAAACTTGGCGATAGGGCCGCCAATAATACCGCCAAAAATAAGTCCAAAAGTAGCACAAGCAATACCAATCTCGATGGCATTAGTAATTGCAAACTTATTTTCAAAAATTTCAGCCCAGGCAATAGCTGTGCCATGCCCGCCACTTAAAGATACAGATCCACCTAATAGCCCAACCGCGGGATGTAATGATGAGAACTCACTGACCACTAAACCCGTTATGTTTTGCAACACCAGATATACAATTGCAAGGACTAACAAAATAACAAGCGCGTAACCACCTTTTAATAGGCTAGAAAATCGCGCATTTAAGCCGACACAAGTAAAAAAAATAATCAAAAATTGATCGCGGCCTACAAGTTCAAAACTAATTGTTGCCCCCGAGAAGGCATAAATAGCACCTACAAAAACAGAGGCTAACATCCCCCCAGTAACAGGCTCTGGAATATTATATTCTCGCAGAAAAGCTAATTTTTTATTTAGTGCTTTGCCTAAAAAAAGAACTAATATTGCTACAATAATCGTTTGACGTTGATCTAATTCAAGCATTCAGTTATCCGTGATCAGAGCTTATTGTTAATGCTAGCTAGATTTCCATTTTAAATAATAACTTATAATATTTTATAACAATGTAATTACTGCTGGCTGATCTCGTAAAGTCTTTGTGCTTGGCTGTTAGACGTTTTGCTTACTTCTCTAAAATCTTCGGCATCGGCGGCATTTTTTCCTGATATTTCTCGGATACGTTCCGCTAACTTTTTAACATTTACAGTTACTTGAGCCTGTTCTTCAGTGGCCACAGCAATATTCGCTGAGCGCCCTTTAATGTCGTTAAATGCCTCAACTATATTTTCATATTGCGCGCGTGTTGTACTTGAACGCTCATTAACAATTTCTGAAAACTCCCGGCACTCTTGAATAACACTTACCCCCTTTGCAGCGGCTTGTTGCAACTGGCTTATCATGGTTTCAATTTCACCGGCTGATTGTTGAGTCCTTTGTGCTAATGTTCTAACTTCATCAGCAACTACCGCAAATCCTCTACCAGAATCACCAGCACGAGCAGCCTCTATAGCGGCATTAAGCGCAAGTAAATTAGTTTGCTCAGAGATATTCATGATCACATCTAATACCGAGCCAACCTGTTGTGAATCTTCAGAGATTTGTGAGATTGCATTCGAAGACTCAGTTAATTTATCAAACAATAGCTGAATAGATTCTGCGTTTTGCTCAATAACATTAAATCCTGAATTTACAAGATCTGACGATTTAGCTGTGATGTCGGCAACACCACCAATATCTTCAGAGGCCGATGAAGCTGCTATCGACATTTCGTTAATAGCAGTGGCCAATAACTCGTTTTCTTGCATTAACTCGTGTGCGCGTTGCTGGCTGTTGTTACTCAAGTTATCCATAGACTCTGCATTATTTTTAACAGAAGTAGCCTCTTGTTTGATCAACTCAAGAATTTTAATTAGGTGATCTCCATAATCATTAATAGCCTCACAAAGATGACTCATTTCGTCATCCCCTGAAACAGATAACTTGGAATCAGTTTGACGTTGTATCAATGAACGAACTTGGGTTGTGGTTTGCTCTATCTGTTCAACTAAGCGCCTACCAAAAACTAATAGCGCTGATATAAATATTACAATGAGTAGGATAAACGAACCATACAAATAATAAGTAAGTGTATTAGCCGCTTTTTTTGCGATTGCTGTCGGGATAATAACACCAGAACGCCACTTTTGTTCAGGTAGCGAAAAAGTTACTAAAATTGAACTGTCGCCTTTTATAACACCTGCATTAAATTCAGCTACAGAGTTATCATTATTTTTCAAGGCGTTAACTAAAGGCTCCAAAGAGTTATCTTTATTTATTGCTTGCGAGAAGTTAAGCATTGCTAATTCAATGTCTCTGAAGCCAGGAATCGAAACAAATTGCTGGGCACTATCGATAATAAAGCTAAAAGTACCCGTAGCTTGGTTTTCGCTAAGTAGTGATTTTTCAATATGAGATAGTTCTATATCTAAGGTGGCGACTCCCCAAAACTGATTATTTCGCTCAATTTTAACCGAGCAGGTCACCATAGGTACATTAGACACAGCATCAACATAAGCCTCAGACCAAACACATACTCCGGGTTTGGCTTTAGCTGCACTTGTATACCAACTTTCTTGTTGATATGGGCTACTATCCGATTGATTATAATCATCTAATAATGTGTATTGGCCATTATCCCCTTTAGCCCAAAAAAGAGATGCTTTGCGTTCTGATGGTACTAGCGCATTTGGCTCTGGCCATATACCACCACCCGCTATGCCTGAACCACTGGCAATTAGCGGCGCCAAATTGTTAATAAACTGATTTTTATCAAGTGGAAGTGTTTGGGCGACAACAGATAGGCTTTTAGTTAATGCTGCACTTTTACCTAAATCTTTAGCAAATGATTCACCAATTACTTTAGCCTGTAACTTGGCTGCAGAAATAGCCTCATTTTTTATTATTGGTGTGATTACCAATTGCATAATGACGGTTAAAACTAATAAGGAAAAAACTATGAGTAATAAGCTCCCTACATACATCTTTTTTTGTATTAACATTTTTAACCTCAGTTACAATCAAACAGCGTTACCTAAGTATAAGAAGATTAATTGATTTATCAAAAAAAAGAGCAAATTAACTTAAAAAATTTTATTTACAATATTCAAACAACTGAAATATTCATTCAACTAGTTAAATGAAGGTTTTTTGTTATTAATTAACCGCCTTACTATACAAAACAGATCGCTAGGTAACATACCTCTTTCTCCTGCTTGTTCACCGGCGATCTCACCAGCTTTAGCATGGAGAGTCACGCCATGCGAAGCGGCTTCGTCGCACGCTAAACCCTGAGCAAGTAATGCACCTATAATACCAGTGAGAGCATCACCGCTACCGCCAACAGCAAGTGCAGGACTTCCCTCTTCACAAATCCAAGTATGCTGCTTACCATCAGCTATTAAAGTTCCTGCGCCTTTTAAAACACAAACTGCTGAGTAACGTTTAGCACATTGTTGAACATAGCTGAACCGATCAGACTCTATTTCCTTAGTGGTCACATTTAATAATCGAGAAGCTTCACCCGGATGCGGGGTAAGTACACACCGCGAGTGTATTTTCGGTGAAGCTTGTGTAGCAAGTAAATTAAGTGCATCGGCATCAATAACTAAAGGCATGTTATTACTTGTACAATACTCAATAACTTCATTAAAGGTATTTTGTGCCCATTTGTCCTCTCCAAGGCCTGGGCCAATAACAGCACAGCTTGCCCACTCCAATGCTTGTTGCAAGTTGTGACTGATTACCATGAGCTCTGGCCGGCCAAAACTGATAGGCATAGTTGAGCTTTCATGGGTATACACTCTAACCATACCAGCACCAGCTCTAAGTGCGGCCTCGCTGCTTAATCTTATAGCCCCTGACATCCCTTGATTGCCACCAATACACAGTAATTTTCCATAACTACCTTTATGGCTGTTCAAAATACGCGGGAGTAAGCCCTTAAAGCTATTGATATTGATAAGCTTACCCGAAGGGCTTGCTAATTCTACGAATGACTCGCCAATAGCCAAGTCATCAAAGATAAGTTCACCGGCATACTGCTTACCCGCAGCCGTTGTTAACCCTTGTTTTACCCCTACAAAAGTAATTGTTTTAGTGGCTTTAATTGCAATGCCTAAAGGTTGGCCTGTATCAGCATTTATACCTGATGGCACATCAATACTCAGTATTGGCTTAGCGCTCTCATTCGCCGCATTAATTATAGCGGCCACATTATCGCGTACTGTATTTTCAAGGCCTGTGCCGAGTAATGCATCAATGATTACATCACACTCATCGAGTGTATCAGCATTAAAATTAAATATTTCACCACCATAATCAATCCAGTATTTTTGCGCTTTTGCAGCATCACCGGTTAATTCTTTATTTTTATCAACAGCACACACCACGACATGCCTATCGGCTTGCTTAATAAGGCTAGCCGCAATATAGCCATCTCCTGCGTTATTGCCACTCCCTACGAGTACTAGAGTCTGCTGTGCATTTAATGTTTTCCAATTTAAAAAAACGGCATGCCCAGCTCGCTCCATTAGGGTATACAAATCGCAACCACTGACTTTTGCAGCATTGCCTTCATGTTCTCTTATTTGTTGTGCTAAATATACTGATTGTTTAACTTTAGAAGATGAAGTTAATAACGACATGAGTAACTCATTAAAATAAGTGTCTATTGAGTAGACTTTGGGCCCAGTTACTTTTTTTCAAGTAAAATCATAAATATAAAAAGCAGGAATAAGGATGCAATGCGCTGATTTGAGTATTTATTATCACTTTACATTGAGTTGCTATCTTATGTCGGTGCGCTGCTATCTACCAACAACGCATTGGAATGTCGTAGTGCCCACAGCGGTAGAGTATGCATTAGGCTCTGAGGTGATCGTCGCGTTCTTTTGCCCGTGGGTTTCGTGATACTCAACCCACGCTACGATGGTCAGGTTGACGCTTACTGTGCAACTGGTAGCTGACGGCTTAACGCTGATACTTTATTTTAGACAAAAAAAAACCCGCTACATTGCTGTAACGGGTTTCTCTTATTTGGAACCTGGTAATGTCCTACTTTCACATAGCAAATGCTACACTATCATCGGCGCTGTTTCGTTTCACTACTGAGTTCGGCATGGGGTCAGGTGGGTCCAAAACGCTATTGTCACCAAGCAAATTTGGTATTAATCCGCTCTTTCGAGCCAATTAATTAAAATTTGAAAATGCTGATAATTGTTTTCTTACCGCTGAAAGCTTATCGCTTGCAGCTGCTAGTAAATCTACTTTAGTTATATTAACTTCTGCGCTTGTTTCACTATCACATAAAACGCGTTTGGCGTTGTATGGTTAAGCCTCACGGGTAATTAGTACAAGTTAGCTTAACATGTCACCATGCTTCCACACCTTGCCTATCAACGTTGTGGTCTTCAACGGCCCTTCAGAGACTTTAAAAGTCTAGTGAGAACTCATCTCGAGGCCTGCTTCGCGCTTAGATGCTTTCAGCGCTTATCAGTTCCGAACGTAGCTACCGGGCAATGCCATTGGCATGACAACCCGAACACCAGCGGTTCGTTCACTCCGGTCCTCTCGTACTAGGAGCAACCCCTCTCAATTCTCAAACGCCCACGGCAGATAGGGACCGAACTGTCTCACGACGTTCTAAACCCAGCTCGCGTACCACTTTAAATGGCGAACAGCCATACCCTTGGGACCGACTTCAGCCCCAGGATGTGATGAGCCGACATCGAGGTGCCAAACACCGCCGTCGATATGAACTCTTGGGCGGTATCAGCCTGTTATCCCCGGAGTACCTTTTATCCGTTGAGCGATGGCCCTTCCATTCAGAACCACCGGATCACTATGACCTACTTTCGTACCTGCTCGACGTGTCTGTCTCGCAGTTAAGCTGGCTTCTACCATTACACTAACCGTACGATGTCCGACCGTACTTAGCCAACCTTCGTGCTCCTCCGTTACTCTTTGGGAGGAGACCGCCCCAGTCAAACTACCCACCAGGCACTGTCCGTAACCCCGATTCAGGGGCCAACGTTAGAACATCAAAACTACAAGGGTGGTATTTCAAGGTCGACTCCACAAAAACTAGCGTCTCTGCTTCTTAGTCTCCCACCTATCCTACACATGTAGGTTCAATGTTCAGTGCCAAGCTGTAGTAAAGGTTCACGGGGTCTTTCCGTCTAGCCGCGGGTACACAGCATCTTCACTGCGATTTCAATTTCACTGAGTCTCGGGTGGAGACAGCGTGGCCATGGTTACACCATTCGTGCAGGTCGGAACTTACCCGACAAGGAATTTCGCTACCTTAGGACCGTTATAGTTACGGCCGCCGTTTACCGGGGCTTCGATCAAGAGCTTCTCCGAAGATAACCCCATCAATTAACCTTCCGGCACCGGGCAGGTGTCACACCGTATACGTCATCTTGCGATTTTGCACAGTGCTGTGTTTTTAATAAACAGTCCCAGCCACCTGGTCACTGCGGCTCCAATTAGCTCAGGGAGCAAGTCCCGTCACCCATCGGAGCGTACCTTCTCCCGAAGTTACGGTACGATTTTGCCTAGTTCCTTCACCCGAGTTCTCTCAAGCGCCTTAGTATTCTCTACCTGACCACCTGTGTCGGTTTGGGGTACGATTCGGTATAATCTGAAGCTTAGAGGCTTTTCCTGGAAGTATGGCATCAGCAACTTCATCACCTTAGTGACTCGTCTCGTGTCTCAGTTTCCTCAATAAAGAGCGCAACCCGGATTTTCCTAAGTCACCAACCTACTCACTTTCACATGGACTACCATCGCCATGCTTGCTTAGCCTGCTCCGTCCCCCCATCGCAATTATACCAAGTACGGAAATATTAATCCGTTTCCCATCGACTACGCCTTTCGGCCTCGCCTTAGGGGTCGACTTACCCTACCCTGATTAACATGGGATAGGAACCCTTGGTCTTCCGGCGTGCGGGTTTTTCACCCGCATTATCGTTACTCATGTCAGCATTCGCACTTCTGATACGTCCAGCATGCCTCCCGGCACACCTTCAACCGCTTACAGAACGCTCCCCTACCACTTGAGCATACCCCGAAACTATCTCTATCATCACCGACTCACGTTTAGGTGACGCTTGAACGCTGGGCGCTTCGCGCTGTCAACGTTAATCAAAATAGCTTGGGTGGTATGCTCAAATCCGCAGCTTCGGTGCATAGTTTAGCCCCGTTACATCTTCCGCGCAGACCGACTCGACCAGTGAGCTATTACGCTTTCTTTAAAGGATGGCTGCTTCTAAGCCAACCTCCTGGCTGTCTGGGCCTTTCCACATCGTTTCCCACTTAACTATGACTTGGGGACCTTAGCTGGCGGTCTGGGTTGTTTCCCTCTTCACGACGGACGTTAGCACCCGCCGTGTGTCTCCCGGATAGTACTTTACGGTATTCGGAGTTTGCAAAGGGTTGGTAAGTCGGGATGACCCCCTAGCCTTAACAGTGCTCTACCCCCGTAAGTATTCGTCCGAGGCTCTACCTAAATAGATTTCGGGGAGAACCAGCTATCTCCCGGTTTGATTAGCCTTTCACTCCTAACCACAGGTCATCCCCTAACTTTTCAACGTTAGTGGGTTCGGTCCTCCAATTGATGTTACTCAATCTTCAACCTGCCCATGGCTAGATCACCGGGTTTCGGGTCTATACCTTGCAACTATTCGCCCAGTTAAGACTCGGTTTCCCTACGGCTACCCTAATCGGTTAACCTCGCTACAAAATATAAGTCGCTGACCCATTATACAAAAGGTACGCAGTCACCCAACAAGTAGGCTCCTACTGCTTGTACGTACACGGTTTCAGGTTCTATTTCACTCCCCTCACAGGGGTTCTTTTCGCCTTTCCCTCACGGTACTGGTTCACTATCGGTCAGTTGGGAGTATTTAGCCTTAGATGATGGTCCACCTATATTCAGTCAAAGTTTCACGTGCTCCGACCTACTCGATTTCACTTAAAATGCGTTTTCATGTACGGGACTATCACCCTGTATCGTGGCGCTTTCCAGCAGCCTTCCATTAACACATAATAAGCTTAAGGGCTGTTCCGATTTCGCTCGCCGCTACTTTCGGAATCTCGGTTGATTTCTTTTCCTACGGGTACTTAGATGTTTCAGTTCTCCGCGTTCGCTTCGTTAACCTATGTATTCAGTTAACGATACCTGCAAGCAGGTGGGTTTCCCCATTCGGAAATCCTAGTCTCAAGTGCTTTTTACTAGCTTGACTAGGCTTATCGCAAGTTAATACGTCCTTCATCGCCTCCAACTGCCAAGGCATCCACCGTGTACGCTTAGTCACTTAACCATACAACCCAAACGGGTCTTTGTTGTGTGACAGTTTAACTTCGCCAGAAGTTAATGCATCAGTTCTCTTATGTGTTCGGCTTGGTATAGCGAGCATATAAATGAGTGATAAAAAGGCAGATTATGCAGTTAATAGTGGTTCCTATTAATAAATAATCTAACGCAGGTAACGCTCATTTTAGGCCGCTAGAACTGCCTAACATATGAGTGAATTGATGCGAGATACTAAAGTAGATACCAATCAACAAACACAAACGTTCATTAAATGGCACTGAACGATACTGCTATCATTCTTTTTTACTTTTGAAAACTCTGTACAAATAACAAATGTTATTCATACGAATTTTATTATCAGCTTTTCCAAATTTTTAAAGAGCAATAAAATCTGCTTCGCATCGCGCAGCGAGATTTATAAACATTCATCTGTGTGGACACTACGAACAAATAAGTTCTAAATCGTATAAGGAGGTGATCCAGCCCCAGGTTCCCCTAGGGCTACCTTGTTACGACTTCACCCCAGTCATGAATCACTCCGTGGTAAACGTCCTCCCTAAGGTTAGACTATCTACTTCTGGAGCAACCCACTCCCATGGTGTGACGGGCGGTGTGTACAAGGCCCGGGAACGTATTCACCGCGTCATTCTGATACGCGATTACTAGCGATTCCGACTTCATGGAGTCGAGTTGCAGACTCCAATCCGGACTACGACGCACTTTAAGTGATTCGCTTACCTTCGCAGGTTCGCAGCACTCTGTATGCGCCATTGTAGCACGTGTGTAGCCCTACACGTAAGGGCCATGATGACTTGACGTCGTCCCCACCTTCCTCCGGTTTATCACCGGCAGTCTCCTTAGAGTTCTCAGCATTACCTGCTAGCAACTAAGGATAGGGGTTGCGCTCGTTGCGGGACTTAACCCAACATCTCACAACACGAGCTGACGACAGCCATGCAGCACCTGTATCTCAATTCCCGAAGGCACAGCAAAATCTCTTTCGCCTTTTGAGTATGTCAAGTGTAGGTAAGGTTCTTCGCGTTGCATCGAATTAAACCACATGCTCCACCGCTTGTGCGGGCCCCCGTCAATTCATTTGAGTTTTAACCTTGCGGCCGTACTCCCCAGGCGGTCTACTTAATGCGTTAGCTTTGAAAAACAGAACCGAGGCTCCGAGCTTCTAGTAGACATCGTTTACGGCGTGGACTACCAGGGTATCTAATCCTGTTTGCTCCCCACGCTTTCGTACATGAGCGTCAGTGTTGACCCAGGTGGCTGCCTTCGCCATCGGTATTCCTTCAGATCTCTACGCATTTCACCGCTACACCTGAAATTCTACCACCCTCTATCACACTCTAGTTTGCCAGTTCGAAATGCAGTTCCCAGGTTGAGCCCGGGGCTTTCACATCTCGCTTAACAAACCGCCTGCGTACGCTTTACGCCCAGTAATTCCGATTAACGCTCGCACCCTCCGTATTACCGCGGCTGCTGGCACGGAGTTAGCCGGTGCTTCTTCTGTCAGTAACGTCACAGATGTGAGGTATTAACTCACACCCTTTCCTCCTGACTGAAAGTGCTTTACAACCCGAAGGCCTTCTTCACACACGCGGCATGGCTGCATCAGGCTTGCGCCCATTGTGCAATATTCCCCACTGCTGCCTCCCGTAGGAGTCTGGGCCGTGTCTCAGTCCCAGTGTGGCTGATCATCCTCTCAAACCAGCTAGGGATCGTCGCCTTGGTGAGCCATTACCTCACCAACTAGCTAATCCCACTTGGGCCAATCTAAAGGCGAGAGCCGAAGCCCCCTTTGGTCCGTAGACATTATGCGGTATTAGCAGTCGTTTCCAACTGTTGTCCCCCACCTCAAGGCATGTTCCCAAGCATTACTCACCCGTCCGCCGCTCGTCATCTTCTAGCAAGCTAGAAATGTTACCGCTCGACTTGCATGTGTTAGGCCTGCCGCCAGCGTTCAATCTGAGCCATGATCAAACTCTTCAATTAAAAGTTTTTTCTTCCCACTCAATAAAGAGATGAGACTGCTCAATGAATTCTGAATTTATTTAATATCTTTCGATATTGAATTGACTGTGCTGCAATAAATAAATTTATTGCTATTGGTCACTCAGTTTCTCTTTCGAGAAAACACATTGAGACTCTAAATTTTTTGCCAAACTTAGTAAACTAAGTTTGGCTGTTAGAACTCAATCTGCACGAGTGCCCACACAGATGATTGCTTTATATTGTTAAAGAGCTATACCGGTTACCCGGTTGCGGTTAAAGTTAAACTTTATCTCGCTAGGGCTGCGCATATTACGCTTTCCTATTTTCTTGTCAACACTTAATTTTAAACTTTATTAAAAATCTAAACTCAAGTTTTACTCAACTTACTAAGTGACTCTTGCATCTTAACCGTTGCTGTCTGCCGTCTCAGTGGGGTCGCATTATAGGGAGATCCAAAAACAGATCAACCCTTTTTTTGAAGAAAACTTGAAATAAATGACTGTTCGCTGGATATTTGAACGGTAGGGGCTAAAAATACAACATAACTATCAATTTATTAACAACAAACGCGTTATTTAAGCGTTTAACTGCCAGATCGCCCTTAAATATGTGAAAGCTAACAACCGGAAGGATCATCATGATCACAAATTAGAGTAACCGCTGTGGTTCTTATATCTTTAGCTTGATCAGACAGAACATCAATCTCTGTACTTATACGATCTGCTAATGCTTTTATGGCTATAGTTGAATTTAATCACTCGACTATGAAAATTAACTCACTTTAACTATTAATGCGAGTTCTGCTAAATTTTAGGCAAAATAAAGCCCCGCACTTGCGAGGCTACTATTTATGCTACACCGTATTGATCCCGGTAAGCTTTTACCGCGGCTAAATGCTCATCCATGGTACCTTGGATCTCAAGGTAACTAATTAAATCAGCCAATTTAACGATAGAAGTAACTTGAGTATTAAAGTCACGCTCTACCTCTTGTATAGCTGAAAGCTCTGCTTTACCTTTTTCTTGACGATCAAGTGCAATTAATACACCACTCAAATCAGCGCCATTGTCAGCGATGATTTCCATTGATTCACGGATTGCAGTACCAGCTGTGATCACATCATCAACTAACATGATCTTACCTTTAAGTTCAGATCCAACTAGGCTGCCACCTTCACCGTGTGCTTTTTTCTCTTTACGGTTAAAGCAGTAAGGTACATCTTTATTGTAATGATCAGCCAACGCAACAGCGGTTGTTGTTGCAATTGGAATACCTTTATAAGCTGGGCCAAATAGTACATCGTATTCAATTGCCGCATCTTCAAGTGCCGCAGCATAAAAGCGACCTAAGCGCGCCAAATCACGACCGGTATTAAATAAACCCGCATTAAAAAAGTAAGGGCTAATACGACCAGACTTTAAAGTAAACTCACCAAACTTTAATACCTGCTTTTCTAAAGCAAATTCAATAAATTCTTTTTGATATTCTTTCATTGCTGATTACCTATTTATGCTAGTGCTTGTTTTTGTACATCAATGATTTCGCGGATTGAATGCTTCGCAAGCGTAAGTAGCTCATCAAGTTCGTCAAACGAGAAAGGTTCACCTTCAGCAGTGCCTTGTACTTCAATAATTTTCCCTGTTTCAGTTAAAATTACATTCATGTCGGTTTCAGCGTCAGAATCTTCAAGGTATTCTAAATCGCTAATCGCTTGACCTTTATAAATACCAACGGAAATAGCCGCGATCATATGCTTAAGTGGGTTAGAATTAATCATTCCTTTTGCACGCATGTAAGTAAGCGCATCAACGAGTGCAACACATGCACCACTAATTGATGCTGTACGCGTACCACCATCGGCTTGAATTACATCACAATCAATAGTTATGGTGTTTTCACCTAGTGCTTTCAAATCGATTGCGGCACGTAAAGAACGAGCAATAAGTCGCTGTATTTCCATTGTACGACCGCCCTGCTTGCCTCGCGTTGCTTCACGACTATTTCGTGTATGTGTTGCGCGCGGTAGCATGCCATATTCTGCGTTAACCCAACCTTTACCTTGGCCTTTCATAAAGCGTGGTACGCCAGCTTCAACTGTCGCAGTACAAAGTACTTTAGTATTACCAAACTCTACTAATACCGAGCCTTCAGCATGCAAAGTGTAGTTTCGTGTAAACGTAACCGGTCTAATTTGATTAGGTGTTCTTTTGCTTGGACGCATTGACGATCCCCTTAATTCTGAATTTGCCTCATTATATGTGGATGTGAATACAGATGCCATGTTGATTTAAGTTAAATCATGTTTGAAAAACACTCAGTAGGTTAAATTTACTTTAGAGCTTCACCAGTGTTACGGTATAATCATTAAAATATTGTATTTAAAAATGTAGGAAAACATCCATGATCCACAGTATGACAGCTTATGCGCGTCGCGAAATAAAAGGCGAATGGGGCACTGGCACGTGGGAAGTTCGTTCAGTGAACCAACGCTACCTTGAAACTTTTATTCGTGCACCAGAGCAATTTCGTGGCATGGAACCCGTTATACGCGAGCGTCTGCGTAAGCACTTACAGCGTGGTAAGGTAGAGGTTTTCTTAAAATTTGTCGCAAACCCCGCACATGTTGGTGAATTATCAATAAATCAGTCTCTGGCTGAACAGTTAATTGATAGTGCTAAGTGGGTACAACAGCAAAGCAATGGCGACATTAATCCCGTTGAAATTTTACGTTGGCCTGGCGTAATGGAAGCGCAAGAGCTAGACATGGATAGTGTTAACACCGCACTCATAGCTGGCCTTGACCAAGTTATAGAAGACTTCAAATCTGCCCGTGCTGATGAAGGTGAAAACCTTGAAGAAATGATAACAACACGATTAACCGCCATTTTAGAGCAAGTTGATATTGTTGAAGCACATATGCCAGAAATTACTAAGTGGCAACGCGAAAAGTTAGTACAGAAGCTTGACGATTTAACCACAAATATTGATGAATCACGCCTTGAACAAGAGCTGATTTACCTTGCACAAAAGCAAGATGTCGCCGAAGAGCTAGACCGCTTAAAGTCGCACGTTAAAGAAACACGTAAAATCTTAAGTAAAGGTGGCGCTTGTGGTCGTCGTCTAGACTTCATGATGCAAGAGTTTAACCGTGAAGCAAATACTTTGGCCTCTAAATCAATTAACAGTGACATTACTAACGCAGCAGTTGAGCTTAAAGTGCTAATTGAGCAAATGAGAGAACAGATCCAGAATATAGAATAGGTTCTTGGATAGAAAACTCTCCCTCAAAATATTAAAAAGCCCACTTTTTTGGCTAAGAGCCCTGTAAATGAAGGGCTTTTTTATTTGTCCCGTTTTAATTAAATTTCAAATGCCCATAGAATTTTATTTTCACACAGACCGAGTTGGTGGTTCTATTATCTTTGCAAAGCGATACAGAGACTATTAGTAAAATATCTTAGCTGCTTTGAGTTTGACCTTTAAATCCGAACGGTTTGCATAACGCATCAATTATTAATTTTCAGTTTAAAACTCTATCGACTTATACTGCATTTTTAGCGTATCTATCCAAAAAGTAATCTTTGAGCGTAAGTGCCGGGGCTCGGTGAGATAAAACAATCAAAACCTAGTTAGTAGAGAGGCTAAGAAATCAAATAACCCCTATCACGCAAGGTACATATTATGAGCTTAACTCCTGAAATCTCTTTTTCGTGAACCTTGGCCCATTCAAAAAGTTAGCAATGACAAAAAATGGTATATGGCGTTAATTAACCCTATACCCTGATGTTAATAAATCCTATATTCAGTTATTTATGTAAACCAATGATCAACAATATTCCCTAATTAAAGTTTGCGATAATTAGCTTATGGTGGAGTCAAATGTTCTCTCGTCAGTATTTTTTATTACATGTAAAACACATTCACACTTTGATCTTTTTATTACTTATATCAGCGTTGTCCTGCACGCAACCGGTGAATGCACTCGAATCTGAAAATTATCGCAGTGAACATTGGCAGGTAACAAATGCGCAAGTATTAGAAAAAGGACAACGCGTCATTGCTGATGGATTACCTCAAATATCTGTGCATGCTATAGCACAAGACACCGATGGCCTTTTTTGGTTGGGAACTGAAAATGGGTTAGCGCGATTTGACGGCAGAAAGTTTGAAATTTTAAATACTATTAATGAACCTTCGCTTCCTTCCAACTGGATAGAATACCTATTTGTAGATGATACGGAGCGTGTATGGATTGCCACTGCCAGCGGTGTGGTGAGTTATTCAAATGGCGTTTTTGAGCGCGTATCTACCGAGCAGACTCAAGATAGAATAACGTATATAGACCAGTCCTCAGATGGTCAATTGTGGTTTTTTGGTACCTCACTTTGGACACTGAATAACAACAAACTCATAGCAGCACCCTCGTTACAGAAAGACAAAAAAAAGCTAAGTGCTGCCAATATAGACGGTAATAGTGTATGGCTTTTAAGCGCAAACAATAAGCTGATTCATTACGATGTTTTAACAAATACCACCTGCGAATACCCTCTGGCTAGCGAACAGGAATACTCGCAACTGCAAGTTTCAAATCAGCGCGTTTACATGCTTGAAAACGAACACCTGCGCACTTTTCAGTATGCTACTGACGGCTGCGCTTTGAATGAAGTTCCTTCGCTTACCACGCAGAAAATACGGAAACTGATGCTAAACGACAGTGGCTATCCACTATTGCTAGGTAACAACGATAGATTTTATGAGATAACCCCAGTGGGTGGTTTATTAGACATGTCGTTTAACCAATCGATAACACCCTCGTTGGCCAGAGATGCTATTACCTTTTACCAAAGTGATGACCTTGTTTTTCTCGGTACAAAAACAAATGGCTTAGTAGTGCTTTGGCCATCAACTATTAAGCGAGAAGCCTACGGTCAGCCATTTTCAAACGCTAGGGTGTGGTCGTTTTTTACCACAGATACGGTTTATGCTGCGTCAGACGTGGGTGTGTATAAACTAGGTGACGATAAACAGTGGCAATTGGCTGTCCCTCAGAGCGCCTTAGATGGGAATGTTGCGTACAGTTTACTTATTGACGACGGCACAATGTGGATAGGCACCCGAAATGGCTTGTACAGTAAAAATGCCGACACATCAGTTGCAATATCGGTCAACGGCTTTGAAGGCTATCAGGTAAATACCATATATAAAGATGCGAATACACTTTGGTTCGGTACAAATAACGGACTATTTAAACAAGAAAAGGACAAGTTTGTTGAGGTGTCACATTTCACTTTTCAGGCTATTCGCAGTATTTATAGAGCAAAAAATGGCACGCTTTGGGTGGGAACAGAGTCAGGGCTGTATGGCACCAACGCTCACAATATTAACAGTCATACTAAATGGCAGCAAACACGCATGGCGGGCATAGATAGTTCCTTTGTATCGAATATTACAGAGTCACCCAATGGGCATCTTTTTGTTGCCACCTACGGAGATGGCCTATTTCAAAAAAATAAACAAGACGAATGGAACCAATACACGACAAAAAATGGATTGCCTTTTCAAAACCTATTCAATGTGAATATCACAGAAAATCGACTATGGGCCTCAGGTGCTAGCGGTATATTTTCCGCTAACTTGTCAAAGCTCTACAAAAAGCAGGTACAAAGACATATTGTATTGAGGCACGACGGTACATTTGCATCGAGAAAAGACGTTCGATGTTGCAACGGAGCCGGTAATAACCGCGGTGTGGTTTTTAACAACAAGCTTTATTACCCCACCCTTGAAGGTATTTTGTCGGTCAATCTCACTGAGCAGCAAGCACTTATATCACCGCTGTTTATCTCTGGCGTGTACCAAAACGGCGAGCGCCTTATTTCTTCAAACTCAACTTCTATAATAAAGCTTCAGAATGAACGCAATTTAGAAATAGCCTATACCAAGCCTGTATTTGCGTCTGAAGAGCCTCCACAATACCGGTATCGCTTATCAAAAGGCGATAGCAGTTGGGTTTACGCGGGGCAAAGAGAGATAGCCTATTTTACACATCTACCATCAGGTGAGTTTGCTTTTGAAGTATCAGCAAAACTAGGCAACGATGAGTGGATGCCTGCTAGCAGATTATCGATAAGTGTCGCACCTTACTGGTGGGAAACGTGGTGGGTGAGGAGTATAGCGGTTTTTGTCATGTTATACATGGGCTGGCTGTTATTTTCAGTGCGAACCAAGGCGCTGACAAACAGAAATAACATGCTAAAGAAAGTGGTCGAAGAGCGCACTCTTGCTTATGAAAGGGTGAACCGAGAGCTTGAGCAAAAAAATGACGTGTTGGAACAAGTTGCTAACACTGATCACCTCACGGGGCTTAGTAATAGAAGGGCAATAAAAGACTATTTGCCTAAGCTCTTTGACGCAATTAATACTCGACGTGTTGATGAAAAGCAAGCTGATGATGTATGCGCATTGTTTCTTTTAGATTTAGATTACTTCAAACGAATAAATGACGAATTTGGTCATGATAAAGGCGACAGCGTTCTCACCCATGTTGCCAATGCGATAAAAAGTGTAAGTCGACCAGAGGATTGCTTGCTACGCTGGGGCGGTGAAGAGTTTTTACTTATAGTTCCCACGGTTAAAAAGCAAAGTTTTAAAGCGTTTAGCGATAGGCTTCATACTGTACTTACCAGCTTGCACAATCAGCTTGAGCTATCGTCACCTTTAACCATGTCTGCAGGAGCCATTTGGCTTCCTTGGGAAAATTCAAAAACAGATTTATACCAGTGGGAGCGCTCCATGCTACTAATTGATTCGGCGCTATATCGTGTAAAAGAGACAGGCCGAAATGGAACTGCACTTGTGCATACATCACCCGCTTTAAATGATTGGCTCAATTGGTCTAAAGAAGGTATTGAAAAGGCAGAAGCACAGGCAGTGATAACAATAGAGCGCTTTTAGCGCCCTATTATTATATCTGGTGGGCTTGTAAAATAATGATATTTGATTTAACGAAGCCCATACTCAATGCCAGTAACAAATCTAAGTTCATGCCAGCATGACTTACTAAGCATAGTGTATAAAACGCTCATATTCTTGCCACTGCCACAGTAACAAAAATTGTTCCGCCTGCGTTTTGTTGCTCTTTTTTAGTTTGTTATGTTTTTACACATTGCACAACGTCTGTTTAAGTTCACTTTAACTAACTCTTTTGGGGTAAGGTCTTAAACCCAATAAAATTTCAGCCTGTTGAGTAAGCGCTTGATCCATTAATTGCTTACTTGTAAACGGTGCAAGTTGTTTTCGTAATAGCTTGTATACAGCTTCACGGCCTTGGCTAGTATCGAGTTCTATGCATTTATTTTTGCCTTTGAACAATTCAACTGTTGGCAAGGTTTCTTGTTTAAACGTATCAAAACGCAGTTTCATAGCATTAACGTTGTCATCAGCTCGTCCGGAGTATTTTGCTCGTCCTAAAATACGTTGCTCAAGTACCTCAAGCGGGCATTCAAAATAAATCATGCTTGGTAGTTCGGTTTGATCACCAAACACTTCATACCATGCTTCAAGGTTAGATAATGAGCGAGGAAAACCATCGATTAAAAAGTTGCGCTTACCCGTCGTGCGAATGGTGTGCTCCATGGCATCTTTTAATAACCTAATTACAATCTCGTTGGGCACTAATTTACCGGCAGCAATATACTGTTTAATAATTTTTGTGGTTTCGCCGCCTGCTGCTTGCTCGGCGCGTAATAAGTCGCCAGTTGATAAATGTGTCCAGCCTAGTTGAATTTCAGCCAGTTCGCACATAGTACCTTTACCCGCGCCTGGCCCACCTAAAACAAACACCACATTAGGCTCAGGGCAAGGTAAGCGTGGGTCTATGTGATGAATTTCTATTTTAGGTGCAGGCGCTTGACCCATTTTGTATACATTCCACTTTTGATTAGTAGGCGGTAATACATCTTTACAGGTACTTTCATAAGCTAGGTGGCCATCTAAGCGGCAAATACGCCATGATTGATAACTGTTAGAATAAGAAATTGCAGGGCTACGCTCAGCTTTGCCATCGGCACGGTCCCATGCCATTTTTTCGTTCCAATAACCTTGCGTAGATACTACACCAGATTCGGATTTTACCGATGGCGCCTGTGAGGGAATATATAAGCCATCTACCTCAGGTAAACCTGCGCCGCTAACAACAATAAATAGTTTATTGTCTGGTAAAAATGTTGTATCTGTCATTTAAATGCCTTTTAACCATTAAGAACAATAAAGACTAAAGCATAAATTGTTACAATACAAAATACATTACTGCTGAGTGCGTGACTAAGTGGTCTAAACTTGAGTGGCTTTAAACAAATGAAGTATACTGTATTCATTTAAGGTTTGAGTTACTTTATAACTTAGGCCGGTTTATTTTTTAAATAGAGATAAAAATGGCACACTCTCGCGGAAACTTATTTATATTATCAGCACCCTCTGGGGCAGGTAAATCTAGCTTGATTAATGCATTACTAAAAAAACATGCCAACATGAAAGTATCGGTATCACACACCACCCGCGCACCGCGCCCTGGTGAAAACAATGCAGAACATTATCACTTTGTATCAGTTGATGAGTTTAAAACCTTGATTGCTAAAGATGATTTTTTTGAATGGGCACAAGTATTTGATAATTATTACGGTACGTCTAAACAAGCCATTGAAGAGCAACTCGTCGCAGGGATTGATGTGTTTTTAGATATTGATTGGCAAGGTGCTCGCCAAGTTCGAGAAATAATAAATGACGTAAAAACTATCTTTATTTTACCACCTTCAAAACAAGAGCTAGAGCAACGTTTAAACAACCGTGGCCAAGATTCAGCTGAAATTATCGCAGGGCGTATGGCGCAAGCTCAATCAGAAACCTCTCATTTCAACGAATATGACTACATTGTAGTAAATGATGATTTTGATACTGCCTTGAGCGATTTAGAAACGATTATTATTGCACAGCGATTAACGCTAAAAGCACAAACAACACGTCATCAAAACTTAATTAATGAGCTACTTAAGTAATCTAAATTAAGATTAATTGTACGATCATGCCTAAAACAGATAAAAATTAACCACTGGCTATTGGCGAAACATGCTGCGTGCAGTAAACTACGTCTTTGCTTTTAAATTATTTTGGAGTGCCAAGATGGCTCGCGTAACAGTTGAAGATGCAGTAGATGCAATTGGTAATCGTTTTGACTTAATTTTAGTTGCGGCCCGTCGTGCCCGCCAAATTGCCACAGGTGGTAAAGATCCACTAGTCGACCCTGAAAACGATAAACCAACCGTTATTGCTTTACGTGAAATTGAGTTAGGTTTGGTTGATAACTCTTCAATGGATGTTATTGATCGCCAAGAACAACAACATCAAGAAGCAGCTGAAATGGCTGCTGTTGCTGCTATTGTTGGTGGCAATCAGTAATCAACCGCCCGGTTTGATTTGGCTAACGGCATAGTATTTAAACTATAGCCGTTGGCAATCCCTTCTTTTGATCGTATATTCTTAACATACCGTTGTCTATTTGCTTCACGAGAACATTGGAGTGTAAATGTATCTTTTTGAAGGTCTAAAAAAGAAAATATCAGAATACCTACCTGCTGCTGATGTAGAGCTGGTACAAAAAGCTTATGTGGTAGCCCGAGAGGCCCATGAGGGTCAAACTCGTTCAAGTGGTGAACCTTACATTACCCACCCTGTTGAAGTAACACAAATACTTGCGAGTATGCACCTAGATCATGAAACTCTTATGGCTGCATTAATGCATGATGTGATTGAAGACACCGATTTTAGCCAACAAGATTTAGCTGAAATTTTTGGTGAGACAGTCGCAGAATTGGTCGAGGGCGTAAGCAAACTTGATAAGCTTAGCTTTAAAGATAAAAAAGAGTTTCAAGCTGAAAACTATCGAAAAATGATTATGGCAATGACCCAAGATATTCGGGTTATTCTCATCAAGCTAGCTGATAGAACACATAATATGCGCACATTAGGGGCGCTTCGTCCTGATAAGCGTCGTCGTATTGCACGTGAAACGTTAGAAATTTATGCGCCCATTGCAAATCGCTTAGGTATTCACGATATAAAAAATGAACTTGAAGACTTAGGCTTTTTAGCGCTGTACCCAATGCGTCATCGTGCACTTAAGTCTGAAGTTGCTAAAGCACGTGGTAACCGCAAAGAAGTTATTTCAAATATTCAAACTGAAATTGAAGCACGCCTTGAAGAGTCAGGCATCAAAGCCACCGTATCAGGTCGAGAAAAACACCTTTATAGTATTTACAAAAAAATGCTTAACAAGGAACTACTGTTTAATGAAGTAATGGATATTTATGCCTTTCGTATTGCAGTCGACTCCATGGATACCTGCTATCGCGTTCTTGGTGTTGCCCATAACTTATATAAGCCAATTGAAACCCGTTTTAAAGACTATATAGCCGTACCTAAAACTAACGGTTATCAATCATTGCACACATCATTAGTGGGTCCACATGGTATTCCTGTTGAAATCCAAATTCGTACCTTAGATATGGATCACATGGCAGACAAGGGCGTTGCAGCTCACTGGATGTATAAAAAAGCAGGTGACAGCGCAGGGCATACTGCACAGCAGCGCGCGCGTCAATGGATGCAAAGCTTGTTAGAGCTACAACAAAGTGCAGGCTCATCGTTTGAGTTTATAGAAAATGTAAAAACAGAATTATTTCCTGAAGAAATCTATGTTTTCACTCCAGATGGCCGCATTATTGAACTCCCTATGGGCGCAACGGCTGTAGATTTTGCTTATGCTGTTCATACTGATGTAGGCAATACCTGTGTAGGAGCGCGTGTCAACCGTAAACCTTATCCTTTAAGTAAAGCTCTTGATACTGGGCAAACAATAGAAATTATTACCAGCTCAGGCGCTCACCCTAATGCAACATGGCTGAACTTTATTGTCACTGGAAAAGCACGATTAGGCGTTCGTAACTATCTTAAAAGCCAGCAGCATGAAGAAGCGTTATTATTGGGCCGTCGCTTACTTGATTCAGCGCTAGGTGAAAACAAATTTGATAGCCTCCCAACCGAAAATATTACTCGAGTGCTTGAAGAGCATGAGCTCTGTTCTACTTTAGAGCTTTTAGTCGAAATTGGCTCAGGCAATTTAATGAGTATGCTGATAGCTAAACGTTTATTACAAAATGACAACGACGACTTAAACGATATTGCCAAGCGTGCAAAAGCCACCATTATTGGCACCGAAGGCATGTTAGTTAATTATTCAAAGTGTTGTCGCCCTGTCCCTGGCGATGCCATCACTGCCCACATAAGCCAAGGCAAAGGGTTAACCGTTCACCGCCAAGAATGTAAAAATATTCGTGGTTGGGAAAATGAACGTTCAAAATACCTAGTAGTAAAGTGGGATGATAATCCAGAAAAAGAATACATTGCGGCTTTAAGGGTAGAGATTATAAACCATCAAGGTGCGCTGGCTAAATTAACCAATGTGGTAGCGACTACGCAGGCCAATATTGTGGAAATAGCCACCGATGAAAAAGAAAGTAATTTATACGTGATAGACTTAGGGATCACAGTTAAGAACCGTGTCCATGTCGCTAATATTATGCGTCGTATACGTGTAATGCCCGATGTACAAAAAGTCTATCGTAAAAAATAAAATAGGAACATCATGAATAAAGCATTTATATCAACGGATAAAGCACCTGCAGCAATTGGCACATATAGCCAAGCAGTTAAAGTAGGGACAGCTGTTTACTTATCTGGGCAAATTCCACTTGTACCAGAAACAATGGACGTTATTTCTGAAGACTTTAGCGAGCAAACACACCAAGTATTTAAGAATATTTGTGCGGTATGCGAAGAGGCTGGCGGTGCTATTCAAGACTTAGTAAAAGTAAATATTTACCTAACTGATCTTTCAAATTTTGCCATTGTAAACGAAGTAATGAGCCAATACTTTAAGCAGCCTTACCCTGCTCGTGCCGCTATTGGCGTTCGTGCACTTCCTAAAGGTGTACAAGTCGAGATAGATGGCATAATGGAGCTTCCTTCAACAAACTAACCATTAAAGCCTGAGAGATCCCCACGAATTTAGCCTAAATTATCAATTTGTATAGTCAGAAGTGACAACTGGCTATACACATAAATAATGAACTGCCCATCAGGCTCATACCTAGGATCATCAACCACTTCTTTGCCAAGATAAATATAGGACAATACTCGTCGTTTTTTCTCTGTATTCGCTTGTAATGCCGCATCCCCTTGTTGTGCCGACACGGTGTACCCTATGCACCATAAGACAAACAACATTAACGCCGCTATGAGCAATAAATTATCAAACCTTTCTGCGCTTCTTGAATTTGCAAAGGCTAAACTAATGCCAAGTTTTGCATTCTTAGTGTCTCTGAAACTTTCTTCTATTTGCATACGTTGTTTATATAAAGTCACAATCCGTTGAGGCTTATCTGTAAATTGTGTAGGTAAATTAAACACAAGTAGCCAAGGCTCTTTGGCCTTTTGTTGTTGGTATTTAACCGTTGTACATTGAGATTGCCCACCCCGTTTTTTGATTTTTTTACGTCCCTTGTTTTTCCCTCTAAACAAAACACCTTGGCACGCGAAACGAACTGTTTTTCCGTAGTAAATCTGTGTCAGAAGGTGTGGTTTACCTGTTGCTTGCTCAAACCATGATTTACAATTTCGCCATGTCTCAAGGTCGCTAGATAAGGTCACATTGCCTCTGACGCGCCCAAGCCAATACCAGCCTTTATCTTCTATGGCTTTAAACCATGGCGTTCTAAAAATAGCATCAGATAAAATAATAGGCTGACAATCTGCAGGTAAACACTGTGCCAAGCTATCGAGTAAGTGTTGATGAGCCGCTTCGGTATTTAATTCGCTTTCAGGATACACTTTTTCATAGAGCGTTAACGCTCTTCCCCCCATTGGTATGCTTGCCCTGAGCACTTGAAATATTTCGCCGCCATTAATAGGTGACCAGTCAACGATAATAAGTGGGTGTTGTTGCTGGCCTACTAAGCATTCGGTCATATGTTCATAGAAACAAAGACGTTCTTGATGCAGGTTAGCATTACCAATCAAACGGTCTGCGCGTTTAATATCATGTTTTTTATCGGTATTAGAAAATGATTTTAATCCGCGGCCTAGGTAAGTGACAGTAACGCGCTGGTCACGCAAGCCTGAGTTAACAAACGTAAAGACTGTATTTAAACGTGTTTTATGAATTTCAGGGTAGGCAATGGCAATATCTTTGTGTAATATTTCGGTGGCTTTCATGATTATGAGTGAGTTTTTTTATAGTGAAAAAATTTGATCACAAATAATCATGAGAGTCTACCATTAATTTTTATTTTGTGGGGATTCGTCAGCATTAAAGCTATGAGTCATGCTCATAGCTTTTACGCCAATCTGTAATAACATTTTGATGAATTCTTGACTCAAAACTAAATTTCTAGCACTCTGTAATCATGTTATTTAAACAAACTTTACTTTAGTAGTAGAAAAGGATGACCTGTGTTTAAGCTTGCTCACAATGGCAACGTGTTGCTCGATACAAGTGAATCTGCACCCGCGAGTGCCGCTTTTATCATAGCAGCAATTGAGCAGTCGCCTTACAGCGAGTGTGAAATAAATCATGATGCTATAAATAACTATTTTAAAAGCGAGACACCTGAGCGCATACTCGTTGTTGCTACTCGCCATGATGCAACGCTAAGTATTGAGATCAGTGATGATAAAATGCTTGCAACTGGTACGCTCACTTTAGCTAAAGGTGGAAAAGCGTTAAGTTTTGATGGAGCAAAAAAACAATTAGTTAAAGCGCGTGTTGCTCGAGGTTATAAACAAGCATTTTTAGAGCAGCTTTTAGAAAAACAATTGACATTATCACCCGGCTCAGTAGTGACTGGCACACTTGCAAAAGGACGTTTACCTAGTGACGGTCAGCCAACCAAGTTTAAAGCCATGGTTAAAACCTTAAAAGATCGCCTCAAAGCGCCTAAACTAAAAGAAGATGGCAGTGTTGATATGCGTGATTTTGGTAAATTAGCAAGCGTAAAGCCCGGTGAGTTACTTATACAGCAACAACCCGCGACCCCAGGACAAGAAGGCTTTAACGTGGTAGGCGATGTATTGCCTGCAAAACCCGGAGAAATTCATACATTAATTGCAGGCGAAGGCACTGAAATATCAAAAACCAACCCAATGGAATTACTGTCTACTATAGCCGGAGTACCTGTTGAAATAAATAACGGTATGCGTGTCGATGATATATTTACAATTACTGATGTATCGGTAAAAACAGGCCATATAGACTTTGAAGGCAGTGTTATCGTTAGTAAAAATATTGAGCCAGGAATGCGAGTCAATGCAACTGGCGACATTACCGTCTTTGGTACTGTTGAATCTGGCGAATTAACCGCAGGTGGCGATATAACTGTAAAACAAGGGATTATTGGTCATCAAAAACCTGAAGATAAATCACTGTCTTGTAAAATAATTTGCGCGGGCGACTTACATGCCTCACATTCTCAGTATTGTTACATTGAGGCTAATAATATACTGCTCGATCGCCAAGCCAGCCATAGCTCAATGAGAGCAAAAAATAATATCCAAATTGGCCAAGCAGATCTACCAAAAGGGAAATTATTTGGGGGTGAAGTGTTAGATGCCACTAAATTAATTGCTGGAGAAATTGGTAATGAATCTGGCGCTAAAATGACTATTAACTTAGCCGCCTCAGCTGCTCAGATAAACAAAGATATTAGTAAGTCAGTCAGCGAACTAACAGCTTCGAATGAACAATTTGATAGCCTACAAGCTTCCTTAGAAAAAGCCGATTTAATTAAAGATATAGACAAAAAAAATGAACTTATTAATAAAATTGGTGCTGCACAACTACATGAAAGTCAGCAAGCAGAACAACTAGAGAAACGAGTAACAAGTTTAGAAGAAAAGCTAAATACCTTATTGACTGAATCTATATTAACAGTAAATGCTGTTTTACATTCTGGTGTGGAGATTCATATCTTCAACAAGGTACTCAAAACTACACGTAATTTTCCGCCAAGCAGTGTTAAATTAGAAAACAACAAAATAGAAATAGAATTTAAAACTTGATAATAAAGGGCTGTTAGTGACAGCCCTGACTTATTTATAGTAAACCGTCTACGATTTCATAGGTTTGTGCTGGCCATACACCTACCTGCACTTGCCCTATATGTTGTTTTTGTAATAACAGCATAGCTAAACGAGATTGACCAATACCGCCGCCAATCGTTTGCGGAAACTTACTTTCTAGTAATGCTTTGTGCCAATCAAATTCTAAACGGTCTTCATCACCGGTAACGCTTAATTGGGCTTGTAGTACTTCAGGACTAACACGTATACCCATAGATGAAATTTCAAAAGCATCTTCGAGCACTGGGTTCCAAACTAAAATATCGCCATTTAATCCCATGTATTGTTCACATGTTGGGGTTGACCAATCGTCGTAATCTGGCGCCCTCACATCATGAATTTTGCCATCCCCTAATGCCCCACCAATGCCAATTAAAAACACAGCGCCATACTCTTGAGCTATCGCCTTTTCACGCTGCTTAGCACTAAAGTCAGGATACATTTTACGTAATGCTTCACTATGTATAAAAGTAATTTCAGTGGGCAAAAATGGCGTTAAACCAAAACTGTCATTTACATATTTCTCAGTGGCTTTAATACCTTGGTAAATAATTTCAACGGTTTGCTTAAGAGTAGATAGCGAGCGCTGTGTGCTTGCACAAATAACTTGTTCCCAGTCCCATTGATCAACATAAACAGAATGAATTGGACTTAGTGAGTCTTCATCAGGTCGTAACGCTTTCATTTGTGTATAAATGCCTTCGCCTTTTGAAAAATGATACTCGCCTAAGGTTTTACGTTTCCACTTAGCGAGTGAATGCACCACCTCATAACGGCTATCTGTTATCGCTTTAACATTCACCGCAACTGCGTTTTCGTGCCCGCTTAGATTATCCTGAGTACCATCGCCTACTTTGGCTAAAATAGGAGCTTGTACTTCAATTAAGCCCAGCTTTTGCTCTAGTTGTTGTGAAAAAAACTGCTTAACTTTACTTATTTGCTGCTGCTGCTGCACATAGTGTGAACTCATAATAATTGGCCTCATTCCCAGTTATTGTATTGGCGACTTAGCGCACAAGTGCGCTTTAATGAGGTTATCGTAACAATTAAACCATTTAATTCAATAACCCATAACAAAAATAGCTTTATGATATTAATATCATTAAAAAAATGGTATAAAAAATGGTAATACAATAATTAAGAGCGACCAAGTCTATGGAAAATTATCAAATCGATAATCTCGATAAACAGATCCTACATGCATTAATGGATAATGCACGTACACCTTATGCAGAACTCGCTAAACGTTTTAGTGTAAGTGCGGGTACAATTCATGTGCGAATTGAAAAAATGAAACAAGCGGGGATCATTACAGGTACCCAATTAACCATTAATACCAAACAACTTGGCTACGATGTATGTTGTTTTATTGGCATTAATTTAAACAATGCTAGGGATTACCCACAAACTCTGATTAAACTTGAATCTTTAGAAGAAGTGGTCGAAGCATATTACACTACTGGTAATTATAGTATTTTTATTAAAGTGATGACTCGCTCTATCGATCATTTACAAGATGTGCTGATCAATAAAATACAAGCAATAGAAGCGATTCAATCAACTGAAACACTGATTTCATTACAAAACCCGATTAGTCGAACTGTGGTGCCTTAAGGTGAAAAATCTCGTATAATTTGCCAAAAAAGAGGACTCCCATGCAGCAAACTCGTTACCAAAGAATTGAAAGTGTACTTTCTCGTCGTCAAACCGACCTTACCGTGTGTTTAGAAGACGTACATAAACACCATAACTTATCTGCTATTGTTAGAACTGCTGATGCCGTGGGTTGCCACCATGTACATGCAGTTTGGCCAGAAAAGCAAAAATGGCTTACCAATAATACCTCAGGTGGCAGTAAAAACTGGTTAGAAACACACCTTCATAAAAATATAGATGCTGCTGCTGCCAGCATGCGTGCTCACAACCCCGATGTGCAAATTTTAGTGACACATTTAAGTGAAGATGCCGTCGATTTTAGAGAAATTGATTACACTAAACCTACTGCAATTATTGTCGGTCAAGAAAAATCAGGGATCTCAGAAAAAGCGCTTGAATATGCAGATCAAAATATAATTATTCCAATGCAAGGCATGGTGCAATCATTAAATGTATCCGTTGCTGCTGCTTTAATTTTATTTGAAGCGCAACGTCAACGTGAATTAGCAGGCTTATATAATAGAAATATGCTGAGCGAGACAATAAAACACCCAATGTATTTTGAAGGCTGCCACCCAATTATCGCAAGGCAGTGTAAACAAAGGAATCTGCCTTATCCCGCACTTGATGAGAACGGCGAAATTGTCGCAGATGAACAATTTTGGCAGACATTAAAACATACTTGATGCACATACAGTGTATAAGTACACTTAACTCACTAAATAACAATAATTGAGCCTACTTTGTCTAAACCTAGCTTAAGCAATTATCCAATCACAGAACTTAAAGGCGTTGGCCCTAAAATGGCTCAACGACTTTTAAAGCTAGGTATTAGCACAGTACAAGATATGCTTTTTCATTTACCGCTGAGGTATGAAGACAGAACACGCATTTATAATATTAGTGAACTGACCCCGCATAGCCATGTAACCGTTCAAGCTACCATTGAAACCAGTCAAATTACTTTTGGTAAACGCCGTATGTTAGTGTGCCAAGTAAATGATGGTACAGGCAGATTAACGTTGCGATTTTTTAATTTTACCGCTGCACAAAAAAATGCCTTTAGTGCAGGTAAAATAATTCGTTGTTTTGGAGAAATTCGCCGTGGACGGATTGGCTTTGAAATGAGTCACCCAGAATACAGTATTAGTGACACATTTGAACAGCAACCAACATCATCAACACTCACACCTGTCTATTCAACAACTGAGGGGCTAAAACAACTCTCTATTAGGGCGTTGAGTGAACAAGCAATAGAATTACTACAAAGATACGCAGTAGAGGAATTACTTCCTAAACAGTGGCAACCATCACAACTACCCTTAAGTGATGCACTATTATTACTGCATCGCCCCCCTAATGATGTTGATATAATTGCACTTGAACAAAAGACTCACCCAGCCCAACAACGACTTGTTTTTGAAGAGTTGTTGGCTCAAAATCTCAGCCTATTAAAAGTAAGACAGCAAGGACAGCAGGTAAAAGCGGTTGCACTTGAGCCCACTAACTCATTAGAAGCTCAATTTCTTGGGCAGTTACCCTTTGCACCGACCAATGCACAAAGCCGTGTTGTATCAGAAATTAAAACAGACATGCACCATACTTACCCTATGATGCGACTTGTTCAAGGAGATGTTGGCTCTGGTAAAACATTAGTCGCAGCACTGAGTGCCTTAACCGCAATAGCACAAGGTTATCAGGTTGCATTAATGGCACCTACTGAGATTTTATCAGAACAACATGGAGTTAATTTTACTAACTGGTTTGAAAAACTTGGGATAAAAGTTGCCTGGCTGGGTGGTAAAACGAAAGGAAAAGAACGAGTTAATACACTTGCAATCATTGCCTCTGGTGAAGCACAAATGATTGTTGGCACCCATGCTTTATTTCAAGATGAAGTTAAATTTAACAACTTGGTACTTATCATTATTGATGAGCAACACCGTTTTGGGGTTCATCAACGTTTATCACTGCGTGAAAAAGGGCGTTTTGGTGATTGTTACCCACATCAACTAGTCATGACTGCAACACCTATACCGCGTACACTCGCGATGACGGCTTATGCAGATTTAGAAACTTCTGTGATTGACGAATTACCACCAGGGCGAACACCTATCACTACTGTTGCCATCCCTGACACCCGTCGAAATGACATAATTAGTCGAGTGAAACTTGCCTGCAATGAACAAGGTCGACAAGTTTACTGGGTATGCACGCTAATTGATGAATCCGAAGTATTACAATGTCAAGCAGCCGAAGATAGTGCGTTACAGTTAAAAGAAGCGTTACCCGAACTCAATATTGGTTTAGTCCATGGACGAATGAAAGCCACTGAAAAGCAAGCCATTATGAGTGAGTTTAAAGCAGGTAACATTCATCTGCTTGTAGCAACAACAGTAATCGAGGTTGGGGTTGATGTACCAAACGCAAGTTTAATTATCATCGAAAACCCTGAACGACTCGGTTTAGCTCAACTGCACCAATTACGTGGTCGTGTAGGGCGCGGAGCAACGGCATCTCATTGTGTACTCCTGTACCATGCCCCTCTTTCGAATACCGCTCAAAAACGCTTAGGTGTTTTAAGAGATAGTAATGACGGTTTTGTTATTGCTGAGCGCGATTTAGAAATACGCGGCCCTGGCGAAGTACTGGGAACGAAACAAACAGGCTTAGCAGAATTTAAAATCGCAGACTTAACCCGAGATAAACACACTTTAAATCAGGTAAGACCCATTGCACAACAAATGCTAAAGCAATACCCTCATCAGGTAGACCCCCTTATTCAACGCTGGCTGGGCAATAAGTCAAATTACGCACAGGCTTAATTAGTTTTTAAAGATTAATTTGCATCAATTGTGCACGTGTTCCCTGAAATATTTTTTCCAGCATATTCTCAGATTGAAGCCCTCATTTACGTCTCATCCCTCCCTCCTTGTGCAAATGGGATACTATCATTGTGTCGGGGCGGCCCTGTGCGGGGCTCGCCTTTGCGCTGTTTTGTTTGATGTATAGGAAAGTGCTGTTGAGCACAGGATGTGCAAGAGCGAACTACTGAGTTCGGCATGGGCTCTTGGCTATTTTTATTAAATCCTAGACAGCAAAAAACCCGCTACATTGCTGCAACGGGTTTCTCTTGTTTGGAGCCTGGCAATGTCCTACTTTCACATAGCAAATGCTACACTATCATCGGCGCTGTTTCGTTTCACTACTGAGTTCGGCATGGGGTCAGGTGGGTCCAAAACGCTATTGTCACCAAGCAAATTTGGTATTAATCCGCTCTTTCGAGCCAATTAATTAAAATTTGAAAATGCTGATAATTGTTTTCTTACCGCTGAAAGCTTATCGCTTGCAGCTGCTAGTAAATCTACTTTAGTTATATTAACTTCTGCGCTTGTTTCACTATCACATAAAACGCGTTTGGCGTTGTATGGTTAAGCCTCACGGGTAATTAGTACAAGTTAGCTTAACATGTCACCATGCTTCCACACCTTGCCTATCAACGTTGTAGTCTTCAACGGCCCTTCAGAGACTTTAAAAGTCTAGTGAGAACTCATCTCGAGGCCTGCTTCGCGCTTAGATGCTTTCAGCGCTTATCAGTTCCGAACGTAGCTACCGGGCAATGCCATTGGCATGACAACCCGAACACCAGCGGTTCGTTCACTCCGGTCCTCTCGTACTAGGAGCAACCCCTCTCAATTCTCAAACGCCCACGGCAGATAGGGACCGAACTGTCTCACGACGTTCTAAACCCAGCTCGCGTACCACTTTAAATGGCGAACAGCCATACCCTTGGGACCGACTTCAGCCCCAGGATGTGATGAGCCGACATCGAGGTGCCAAACACCGCCGTCGATATGAACTCTTGGGCGGTATCAGCCTGTTATCCCCGGAGTACCTTTTATCCGTTGAGCGATGGCCCTTCCATTCAGAACCACCGGATCACTATGACCTACTTTCGTACCTGCTCGACGTGTCTGTCTCGCAGTTAAGCTGGCTTCTACCATTACACTAACCGTACGATGTCCGACCGTACTTAGCCAACCTTCGTGCTCCTCCGTTACTCTTTGGGAGGAGACCGCCCCAGTCAAACTACCCACCAGGCACTGTCCGTAACCCCGATTCAGGGGCCAACGTTAGAACATCAAAACTACAAGGGTGGTATTTCAAGGTCGACTCCACAAAAACTAGCGTCTCTGCTTCTTAGTCTCCCACCTATCCTACACATGTAGGTTCAATGTTCAGTGCCAAGCTGTAGTAAAGGTTCACGGGGTCTTTCCGTCTAGCCGCGGGTACACAGCATCTTCACTGCGATTTCAATTTCACTGAGTCTCGGGTGGAGACAGCGTGGCCATGGTTACACCATTCGTGCAGGTCGGAACTTACCCGACAAGGAATTTCGCTACCTTAGGACCGTTATAGTTACGGCCGCCGTTTACCGGGGCTTCGATCAAGAGCTTCTCCGAAGATAACCCCATCAATTAACCTTCCGGCACCGGGCAGGTGTCACACCGTATACGTCATCTTGCGATTTTGCACAGTGCTGTGTTTTTAATAAACAGTCCCAGCCACCTGGTCACTGCGGCTCCAATTAGCTCAGGGAGCAAGTCCCGTCACCCATCGGAGCGTACCTTCTCCCGAAGTTACGGTACGATTTTGCCTAGTTCCTTCACCCGAGTTCTCTCAAGCGCCTTAGTATTCTCTACCTGACCACCTGTGTCGGTTTGGGGTACGATTCGGTATAATCTGAAGCTTAGAGGCTTTTCCTGGAAGTATGGCATCAGCAACTTCATCACCGTAGTGACTCGTCTCGTGTCTCAGGTTTAATGTTTGTCCGGATTTACCTAAACAAACGCCCTACTCACTTTCACATGGACTACCAACGCCATGCTTGCTTAGCCTGCTCCGTCCCCCCATCGCAATTATACCAAGTACGGAAATATTAATCCGTTTCCCATCGACTACGCCTTTCGGCCTCGCCTTAGGGGTCGACTTACCCTACCCTGATTAACATGGGATAGGAACCCTTGGTCTTCCGGCGTGCGGGTTTTTCACCCGCATTATCGTTACTCATGTCAGCATTCGCACTTCTGATACGTCCAGCATGCCTCCCGGCACACCTTCAACCGCTTACAGAACGCTCCCCTACCACTTGAGCATACCCCGAAACTATCTCTATCATCACCGACTCACGTTTAGGTGACGCTTGAACGCTGGGCGCTTCGCGCTGTCAACGTTAATCAAAATAGCTTGGGTGGTATGCTCAAATCCGCAGCTTCGGTGCATAGTTTAGCCCCGTTACATCTTCCGCGCAGACCGACTCGACCAGTGAGCTATTACGCTTTCTTTAAAGGATGGCTGCTTCTAAGCCAACCTCCTGGCTGTCTGGGCCTTTCCACATCGTTTCCCACTTAACTATGACTTGGGGACCTTAGCTGGCGGTCTGGGTTGTTTCCCTCTTCACGACGGACGTTAGCACCCGCCGTGTGTCTCCCGGATAGTACTTTACGGTATTCGGAGTTTGCAAAGGGTTGGTAAGTCGGGATGACCCCCTAGCCTTAACAGTGCTCTACCCCCGTAAGTATTCGTCCGAGGCTCTACCTAAATAGATTTCGGGGAGAACCAGCTATCTCCCGGTTTGATTAGCCTTTCACTCCTAACCACAGGTCATCCCCTAACTTTTCAACGTTAGTGGGTTCGGTCCTCCAATTGATGTTACTCAATCTTCAACCTGCCCATGGCTAGATCACCGGGTTTCGGGTCTATACCTTGCAACTATTCGCCCAGTTAAGACTCGGTTTCCCTACGGCTTCCCTAATCGGTTAACCTCGCTACAAAATATAAGTCGCTGACCCATTATACAAAAGGTACGCAGTCACCTAACAAGTAGGCTCCTACTGCTTGTACGTACACGGTTTCAGGTTCTATTTCACTCCCCTCACAGGGGTTCTTTTCGCCTTTCCCTCACGGTACTGGTTCACTATCGGTCAGTTGGGAGTATTTAGCCTTAGATGATGGTCCACCTATATTCAGTCAAAGTTTCACGTGCTCCGACCTACTCGATTTCACTTAAAATGCATTTTCATGTACGGGACTATCACCCTGTATCGTGGTGCTTTCCAGCGACCTTCCATTAACACATAATAAGCTTAAGGGCTGTTCCGATTTCGCTCGCCGCTACTCTCGGAATCTCGGTTGATTTCTTTTCCTACGGGTACTTAGATGTTTCAGTTCTCCGCGTTCGCTTCGTTAACCTATGTATTCAGTTAACGATACCTGCAAGCAGGTGGGTTTCCCCATTCGGAAATCCTAGTCTCAAGTGCTTTTTACTAGCTTGACTAGGCTTATCGCAAGTTAATACGTCCTTCATCGCCTCCAACTGCCAAGGCATCCACCGTGTACGCTTAGTCACTTAACCATACAACCCAAACGGGTCTTTGTTTTGTGACAGTTTAACTTCGCCAGAAGTTAATATTGAATACTAAAGTAGATACCAATCAACAAACGTAAACGTTTATTAAATGGCACTGAATGATACTGCTATCATTGTTTTTTACTTTTGAAAACTCTGTACAAATAACAAATGTCATTCATACGAATTTTATTATCAGCTTTTCCAAATTTTTAAAGAGCAGAGAATCAAAAACTTCTCAAAATTAAACACACTCTATTCTCAGGCTATATTGCTACCCGATAAAGAATATTTATTTTTAAGAAGTAAAGTGGTGGAGCTAAGCAGGATCGAACTGCTGACCTCCTGCGTGCAAGGCAGGCGCTCTCCCAGCTGAGCTATAGCCCCACATATGCTGGTCTTACTGTTTGTATACCGACTTTGTTTCCAGACAAGGCATGGTACAACAACGTTTAGTTCACTAAACGAGGCGTGCCATAACGAAGTATGGGAGCAAAGTGGTGGGTCTGAGTAGATTTGAACTACCGACCTCACCCTTATCAGGGGTGCGCTCTAACCAGCTGAGCTACAGACCCAAACAATAAGTGTTGTTCTCTTCACAATTAACAATCATCTGTGTGGACACTACGAACAAATAAGTTCTAAATCGTATAAGGAGGTGATCCAGCCCCAGGTTCCCCTAGGGCTACCTTGTTACGACTTCACCCCAGTCATGAATCACTCCGTGGTAAACGTCCTCCCTAAGGTTAGACTATCTACTTCTGGAGCAACCCACTCCCATGGTGTGACGGGCGGTGTGTACAAGGCCCGGGAACGTATTCACCGCGTCATTCTGATACGCGATTACTAGCGATTCCGACTTCATGGAGTCGAGTTGCAGACTCCAATCCGGACTACGACGCACTTTAAGTGATTCGCTTACCTTCGCAGGTTCGCAGCACTCTGTATGCGCCATTGTAGCACGTGTGTAGCCCTACACGTAAGGGCCATGATGACTTGACGTCGTCCCCACCTTCCTCCGGTTTATCACCGGCAGTCTCCTTAGAGTTCTCAGCATTACCTGCTAGCAACTAAGGATAGGGGTTGCGCTCGTTGCGGGACTTAACCCAACATCTCACAACACGAGCTGACGACAGCCATGCAGCACCTGTATCTCAATTCCCGAAGGCACAGCAAAATCTCTTTCGCCTTTTGAGTATGTCAAGTGTAGGTAAGGTTCTTCGCGTTGCATCGAATTAAACCACATGCTCCACCGCTTGTGCGGGCCCCCGTCAATTCATTTGAGTTTTAACCTTGCGGCCGTACTCCCCAGGCGGTCTACTTAATGCGTTAGCTTTGAAAAACAGAACCGAGGCTCCGAGCTTCTAGTAGACATCGTTTACGGCGTGGACTACCAGGGTATCTAATCCTGTTTGCTCCCCACGCTTTCGTACATGAGCGTCAGTGTTGACCCAGGTGGCTGCCTTCGCCATCGGTATTCCTTCAGATCTCTACGCATTTCACCGCTACACCTGAAATTCTACCACCCTCTATCACACTCTAGTTTGCCAGTTCGAAATGCAGTTCCCAGGTTGAGCCCGGGGCTTTCACATCTCGCTTAACAAACCGCCTGCGTACGCTTTACGCCCAGTAATTCCGATTAACGCTCGCACCCTCCGTATTACCGCGGCTGCTGGCACGGAGTTAGCCGGTGCTTCTTCTGTCAGTAACGTCACAGATGTGAGGTATTAACTCACACCCTTTCCTCCTGACTGAAAGTGCTTTACAACCCGAAGGCCTTCTTCACACACGCGGCATGGCTGCATCAGGCTTGCGCCCATTGTGCAATATTCCCCACTGCTGCCTCCCGTAGGAGTCTGGGCCGTCTCTCAGTCCCAGTGTGGCTGATCATCCTCTCAAACCAGCTAGGGATCGTCGCCTTGGTGAGCCATTACCTCACCAACTAGCTAATCCCACTTGGGCCAATCTAAAGGCGAGAGCCGAAGCCCCCTTTGGTCCGTAGACATTATGCGGTATTAGCAGTCGTTTCCAACTGTTGTCCCCCACCTCAAGGCATGTTCCCAAGCATTACTCACCCGTCCGCCGCTCGTCAGCAAAGTAGCAAGCTACTTTCTGTTACCGCTCGACTTGCATGTGTTAGGCCTGCCGCCAGCGTTCAATCTGAGCCATGATCAAACTCTTCAATTAAAAGTTTTTTCTTCCCACTCAATAAAGAGATGAGACTGCTCAATGAATTCTGAATTTATTTAATATCTTTCGATATTGAATTGACTGTGCCGAAGCAACTTATAAATAAGTTACTTCTGTTGGTCACTCAGTTTCTCTTTCGAGAAAACACATTGAGACTCTAAATTTTTTGCCTTACTTAGTAAACTAAGTTTGGCTGTTAGAACTCAATCTGTACGAGTGCCCACACAGATGATTGCTTTATATTGTTAAAGAACGTTGCGACGTTGTCGCTAGGGATGCGTATATTACATCCTTTATTTTTCGAGTCAACACTTAATTTTAAACTTTCTTGCGATGATTTAAACTTAAGTTTTACTTAACTCTCTGATTAGCTTGTGCCTTGCTATGCGTTGTCTGCTGCGCATGGCCTCTGCCGTCTCAGTGGGGTCGCATTATAGGGAGATCCGAAAACAGATCAACTCTTTTTTTAGATCTTTTTACTGTTTGCTCAAGTTTCAAGCAAACAGGGAAGGAATCGCCAATAGATAATTAACTATAGGTTGTTTTTTACACTCTTATTGAATATTTGCTATAAATTTCATTGCTATGTTCAATTAAGACGTTAAGATAGCAAGTTCACAATGTTAAATTAATGTTTATTTCCTGTTTATTGGTAGATCAAAATGAAATTACCCGATCAAAAATCTTTTATCCTTTCAGTTATTCTTGCTGTTGTTGGTTTTGTTATTGTTAAGTTTGCGCTTGCAAGCTTGTCATTAGACCCTGCGCTGCTATTTGGTGCCGGTTTATTAATTGGTGGGCTTGTTATTGCGGCAATGTCATCAGCAAGTACAGAAGAGGCCGAAGTAAAAACAAAAACACTTTATGTTGGCAATCTTCCTTATCGTGCAAATGAAGGTGTAGTTCGTACTTTATTTGAAGAGCAAGGCAAAGTATTCAACGTTCGTTTGTTAAAAGATAAAAATACTGGCAAGCGTCGCGGCTTTGGTTTTGTCGAAATGGCACAAGCTGATGCTGATAATGCAATTGCCAAGCTAAACGATAGTGAGTTCCAGCAACGTACTTTGAAAGTGCGTGAAGCAAAACAAAAACAAGAAGATGATTTTAATTCTTATCGTTCAGAGTCGGATCAAACAGTGTAACTTGCTTAACCGCTAGTTTATCACTACATACATCAGCCGTTGCATAATAGTGCAGCGGCTTTTTTATGCCTGCTTGATTATCACTTAATTTAAGTAAAGAACTAACTCGCTTAGCAATGGCCGCACCAGAGTCTAATAACTGTACTCGCGTATTAAAGTAATCACCAATTGGTTTAGCCAAAATAGGAAAGTGGGTACAGCCTAATACCAGTACATCGAGATCTTTATTAATATTTAATCGGTTTAACTCAGTGTGCAACTTATCGAGATCTAAGTGCTGAGTAAAAAAGAAAGTCTCTGCCAAAATGACCAATTCAACACTACTATATAGGCTTGTGGTTATAGATGAGGCATGTTCTTTTATAAGTGCATCAGTATAGGGGCTTGATACCGTTGCGGGAGTTGCCAATAAACCTATATGCTTTGATTGCGTTAATTGCGCTGCGGGTTTAATTGCAGGTACAACCCCAACAATGGGAATATCGGTAATTTGGCGTACTGAACTTAATGCAGATGTTGAGGCGGTATTGCAGGCTATAACAATTAAGTCGATATTAAGTGACTCATCTTTAATAAATTGGATCAATCCACATAGACGATTAATGATGGTTTGTTGCGATTGCGCACCATAGGGTAATAATGCGTTATCCATAAAGTAGCTGTATTGAGCATGGGGAATGCTTTGCTGAATATGCTCAAGTACTGTGGTTCCACCTATACCTGAATCAAATACCATAATGTGCGCTGACAAACTACCATTCCTACTCTTTACTTGAGACGGCAGTTTGCCATGTGGCTTTTATAAAAGAAAGTAGTTTTACTCAGTGCCTAGTTTTGCTGTAGCGGTGTTTAATTTGTCTAAGTTTTCAAACATGGTGTTAGTGTAATCAACCAGTTTATCTATTTCTTGCTGATCTTGATTTAGCCATTGAATGATACCTGATAGCTGACTTTCTAATCCTAGGGTTTGCGCTTTAGAGTAAGCCGATTTTAGATCATCATTAAAAGGGGCTACAGTTTCGGCAATGGCTTTTTCTGATGTTGGTTTAATTTGTTCATACTCTTTAATAGCAGCCACGGTTTTGCTTTGACGTAAGTCCATTGAAAATGCCACCAGCTGTTCATTTCCTAAACTGAGTTCTTGGGCTTGCTCGAATGCTTTGTCCAAATCGCCACTAAAAAAGGTTTTACTGACATCTTGTAACTCTGCCATTAAATCATTGATGGCTTGCTGCTCGCCTTCGTTAAGCTCGCCGTTTACTGACATCGAGAAAGAGAGCTCACGGGATTCAGAAAATTGCGCACTAATTGATTGTGAATCATCTGTTTGTTGATAGCGATTAGATGACTGTGACTGATAAGCATCTGCAAAACTAATACTTACCTCATCACCTTCTGCTGTGGTAAAAGTGTAATCAGCACTATTACTTAAGCTTACAAATTGCGCTTGGCTGACAGTGACGCTTGCAGGTTGTGGGTTAAATAAGTTTTGCTCAAATTTATCTAGGCCATTAAAAATGCCTTGTTTGGATTTATCGATGCCCTCTTCAAGTTCTTGGTTGAAAACTCCCATGCCTTTTAGTTCATCAACGGCCTCATCAACACCTGTTTGCACTCCTTTACGAGCCTGATTAAGTATGTCTTGCAGCTTATCGTTATCGGCACCATTGGCTTTGGCTTTTTTTACCGAGCTTGTCACAAAGTCTAAAACATTTTTAACGACTTCATTAAAATCAAACAGTGGCTTGTCTTTTTTAGTCTCAGCAACCGGTAAACCAAGCTCTTTTGCCATTTTGTCACCTAATACGGCAGCAGCCAGTTCTTTTCCGCGTTGCTGATAACTAGTTGGTGGCGAGTCTATTTTAGGCTGAGGCATTGCTTGTTTCGTAGTGTATTTATTAGCATTACTATTTGGAACAAAACTAAAATTACCTATTTTCATCAGAAGACTCCTATTTAGACTTATTTTTATATCGGCCAAGTAAGCCATAACTGAAGTGAAATGCTCAAAAAAAGCGCACTATCTTTGATCAAAACTAGACAAATACGCTTCGCTCCCTACAATAGCGCCGATAAACAGATCTCAACGATAAGGTTATACCGTCAATGGCAGTTATAAATATAGATACTACGCAGTACGATACACAATTAAATGAAAAAGAGCAGCGTATTACAAAGCAATTTCAACGTTTCGGTGTAACACAGTTAGAAGTATTTAGCTCTGAGCCTATTAACTACCGTCAACGTGCCGAATTTAGAGTATGGCACGATGGCGACGATCTGTTTCATATTATGTTTGATCAACAAACGAAAGAGAAAATACGTGTCGATACCTTTGACCCTGCTGCTCCCTTAGTCGGTGAAGTTATGCAGGTGATGATTAATAACTTAAAAACCTGCGAAGTACTGCGTCGTAAATTATTTCAAATAGATTATTTATCGACCCTTAGTGGTGAAATTTTAGTGAGTTTGCTGTATCACAAACCACTTGATGAACATTGGTTATCTGAAATCAACACTTTAAAAGAAAAACTAAGTAGCCAATACAAAATTGACTTTATTGGCCGTGCACGTAAACAAAAAGAAAAACTGGGTGATGATTTTGTTACTGAGCGCCTAATGGTAAACGGTCAAGAGCTTATCTATCAACAAGTAGAGAATAGCTTCACCCAGCCTAACGCGAAAGTAAATATAAAAATGCTAGAGTGGGCACAAGCGCTGTGTAAACCACTTAACAATGATTTATTAGAACTGTACTGTGGTAACGGAAACTTTTCTATTGCGCTTGCCGGTTCATTTAATAAAGTGCTGGCAACGGAAATATCAAAATCGTCTGTGCATTCAGCGCAATATAATATTGCTCAAAACAAAGTAACTAACTTAGATATTATTCGCATGTCGAGCGAAGAGTTTACTCAGGCAATGAAAGGCGAGCGTACTTTCTCTCGCTTAGAGGGGATTGATCTGAGTAGTTACCACTGCCAAACCATTTTAGTTGACCCACCTCGTGCTGGCATGGACGTACTTACGTGTGACTTAGTGGCTAATTATGAAAATATTATTTATATATCATGTAACCCAGAGACATTAGAGCGCGACCTTGATCACTTAACGCAAACTCATGAAGTAAAACGCTTTGCAATATTTGATCAGTTCCCTTACACACATCACATTGAATCCGGTGTATTTTTACAACGTAAATAAGTTAAGCATTAGACTGTGCTCGTTGTAGAAAGAAAAAAAGCTCCTTAAGGAGCTTTTTTATTTAACCAAACTACTTATTTATTTGCTAAGTAATTAATGAGTGCGCTGACATCTTCTGGCGATGAAATACCGGACTCACCACCTAAATTAAGCTTATATTTACCATTAACAATAAACGTGGGAACGCCACGCAGTGCCCCTTTACCTTTAAAGTAATCTTGGTCACGTTTCATTTTAGAGCTAAGTGTACGTACTGAGAAGCTTTCAAATAATTTATCAAACTTTTCGCCATCAACACCTTGCGCTAAAAAAACATCTTTTACATCTGCAAGCTCATTAAATCGTGCGCGCTTTGCGTGGATATGATCAAACATTGCTGAAATAATTTTATCTTTTTCTGGTAATACTTCGGCAGTAGCTAATGCCTGACTGATCATAGCTTGATGCTCTGGATCGCGTACACCGACAAAATCTACATGACTTTTCTTAAATTTTACATTTTTGCCTAGCTTAGGTTTTATTTCGCTAAGTAACGGCTCCATGTTGTTACACGCTGGACAGTAAAAGGAGAAAAACTCTTTTACCTCTGGTTTTCTGGTTGCACGATCTGAGACGACATCGTAATGCACGCCTTCTTCGTAAGTGGCAGCAAAACTGGTTGCAGCTAAAGGGAGTAATACAGCAAGTAACCCTGCTTTAACTAATTTGATCATTATTAGGGTGCTCCAAAAATTATAGTTTTAATAAAAAGCTGATTAACTCATCAAGTTCTTGTTGGCTCTTGATTGTATTAATATTGATTTTGTATTTATCATTTACGATAAATGTAGGAACACCGGTTAATGCGCCAAGGTCAGAATATGTGTTTTGTTTATCTTGCATTTCACGCTCAGCCGCAATAATAGGTAAACTGGCAATATCGTTATCAAATGTGATGTTATCAATTGCATTAAGCTCTAATAGCTTTTTAACGTCTTTAATTTCAGTCAGTGGCGCACGCTGGATATGAATACTTTTAAAAATTTGCGCGGTTACTGCTTCAGCTTGACCGTGCTTTTTTGCAATTAAGTAAGCTAGGCTTAAATTACTTTGTGCTTGCGGTGAAACCCCCCCTAAAAAATTGACATGGTTTTTTATAAACTCCGTGCCTTCAGGTAAATTTTCTGCAATCTCTTTTGCTACCGGTTCAAATTTAAAACAGTGCGGACAATAGAAAGAGAAAAACTCGGTTACATTCGGCGTTTTACTTTTTTCAACGTCAATAACAGTGTATTGATCACCCGCTTCAAAGTTGGCAGCTAATGCTGCGAAAGGTAAACATAGGATCAGTAAACTTAGTTTTAATTTTTTAAGCATGAATATCTCGTTATACTTCTTTTTAAATAAAAATATTATGGCAATAATTTTAACGGGGCTTCTTGCAAAGCTGCAAACTGCTCTTTAAGCGCTAAAATTTGTTGCTCCCAGTATTTGTCATCTGCAAACCATGAAAAGTTCCGTACAAAAGCGGGATCACTCCAGCGTTTTGCAACCCACCCCATGTAATGAATCATACGCATAGCGCGAAGCGGTTCGATCAGCCTCAGTTGTGAGTGATCAAAATCGCAAAACTCTTCATACGCATTCACTAAAGTGTCTAACTGTAACAGCTGTGTTTGTCGATCGCCACTAAGCATCATCCATAAATCTTGAATGGCAGGTCCTTGGCGGCTATCGTCTAAATCAACAAACATTAATGCATCTCCTGCCCATAAGATATTACCAGCATGGCAGTCACCGTGTAAGCGAATGCTTTCTACATTTTTATATTGCTGTTGAGTTTGAGCAATAACTAAATCTAAAATAGTGTAAAAGGAAGTCTCTAATCCCATAGGCACTAAGTTACTTTTTTGTAAATGAACTTTAGCTGTATGCAGATATTCATCACAGGTCACAGTTGGTCTTTGGGTAAATGATTTTGTTTTAGCTACTTGATGCATGCGGCCAATTAAACGCCCGAGTACATCGAGCTGATCTAAATTATCTACTTCAAATAAACGCCCGCCAACACTTGGAAATAAAGTAAACAAATACCCTTGGTGTTCAAACAGGCTTTGCCCATTATAGGTTATTGGCGCAACCACAGGGACTTCGGCCGCTGCAAGCTCAAAGGCAAAATCATGCTCTTCTTGAATTTGCGCTTTACTCCAACGCTCAGGGCGATAAAATTTAACGACATAGCGTTTTGCGCCCTCGGCTATAAATTGATACACCCGATTTTCGTAACTATTAAGGGCTAATAACCCCGATTCAGCATAAATATCAACGCTTTCTATGGCATCTAAAATAAGATCTGGGGTCAAATCGATAAAGCTAAATTTACTCATATACTTCTTATATAAAAGAAAAGCGGGAAAATCCCGCTTTTGTTAATCACACTGCCAGTTTAACTTTAATAAAGGCGATTTATCGTGCTTTAAAAAAGTTGCTTGGCCGCGATATTTGATTATCGGACTCGTTTATTGGCGACAGTACAAAGTTAAACTCAGTCATTGGCGCTTGTAAATCATAGGGGTCCATCACTAATGATAACGGTACATTATGCGATTCTCCGGCTTTCACTGTAAACGTGGTGTCGCCTATGTATTTATAATTATCTAGCCCAGCGACATCAATAGAGAATGTTTGCTCATATTGCGCCTTATTTATTACTTTTAAGGTATACGTGTTTTCAACTAAGCCATTAAAATCGACACGATACAGCTGATTACGATCGCGAATAATATCAAAGTCCATGGTTTTGCGCATGGCAATATTAGCAACCAATGCACCGGTAAGTAAAAGTAAAATAACACTGTAACCAATTAACTTTGGACGCAACGGGTGGGTTTTATTTTCTGGGGTTTCTAAATTACGTTCTGTGGTGTAAGAGATAAGCCCTCGTGGATAATTCATCTTATCCATTACGCCGTCACAAGCATCAATACACGCACCACAATTAATACACTCGTATTGCAGACCATTACGAATATCTATTCCGGTTGGGCAAACCTGTACACACAAGTTACAGTCAATACAATCACCTAACCCCAGTGCTTTAGGGTCTTGTTTACGTGAACGTGGCCCTCGGTTTTCACCGCGAGCTTCATCGTAACTTACTGTAAAGGTGTCTTTATCAAACATTGCTGACTGAAAGCGTGAGTACGGACAAATATGCAAACACATAATTTCGCGCATCCAGCCCGCATTACCATAAGTACACGCCGTAAATACAATAATGCTTACTAAGGCATAACCACCTACATCTAAGGTAATAAAGTCAGGTAGCAGTTCACGAATAGGCGTAAAGTAACCAACAAAGGTTAACGCAGTATATAAAGAAAATAATACCCAACTGGTGTGTTTTGCCGTTTTCCGCCAAAACTTATCAAAATCCATCGGCCGCTGATCTAACTTTTTGCGCTGATTAGCGCTGCCCTCTAGCTTTTCTTCAAACCAAATAAAAATGAAGGTCCATACCGTTTGCGGACAAGTATAACCACACCATACTCGGCCATAAAACGTAGTAACTAAAAATAAGGCAAACGCTGCAAGCATCAAGATAAATGCAAGGATAGTGAAGTCTTGTGGCCACAGAGTTAAACCAAAAATATTAAACTTTTGCTCCATTAGATTAAATAAGACGGCTTGTTGCTCGTTAAAATTTATCCATGGCAACAACATAAACGCTAACAATCCTAAAAAGCCTATGCGCTGTCTTAGTAATTGATGAAGCCCTGTAACTGCACGTACATAAATACGATTACGTGGATTAAACCTGTCTTCTTGACGGCTCAGATCTGGTTTTTCGATCTTAACCTCTGTGGGTATATTTTTTACTTTAATTTGCTTATCCATTGAAGTTCCTCAACGCCGCTAGGAAATAAAAATTCAGCAATCTTTTTGTACTTAGAGTTCAAGTGTAGCAACTTACATGCTAAACATAATACGCTTTAGGTCGCATTTGTATAGTTTCAGATATTTCAGAAATATCTAACTACTAGCGCTTATTATACGCATATTAACTAAAATTACTGATTAGATTACCAATAATTTATTCAACTTGTGGCTTGCTTTTAAGGTGTATTTTATTACACTTGCCAGCTAGTAAAGTGTTGTTTGGATCAAGGTTTGTATATTTATGAAGAAATTTTTTATACTAGTGATTGTAATACTGGTATTTTTTACCGTTGATCACCCTTTAGTAAAAGAACCTAGAGAACGTTTACTCAGCGATGGTATAGGCTTGTTGAGTAGCACAACTAAAGTAGATCGCTTTCCTGTAGCAACCATGACGAGAAACAAAATAAATAAGCAGTTATCACTTTCTCATTCTGAGCAAGACTACGTTGCTAAAACCTTTACAAACGATGAATCAGTGAAGTTATTTGAACTGCGTTACTGTCGTCAAGGGGATCTCAACCTTTACTTTTACGAACAACGATTAACCACAGTATGTAATATTATTAACGAGTCATTAGCGCAATCTAGGGTGAAGTAATGGATTTTTCTAAATTAAATAAGGAAGCAAGTAACTCATTTAATAAGCACCGCACCATGCTAAAACAACTAGCACAGGGTAAAACATTAAAGTGTGAGCATTGCCATGGTGTGTTAACTCTCAACCTAGCCACCAGCGAGCGAGGTAAGGGGGTAATAAAGTGCCAACAAGGTTGCACCGATATTGAATTGGAAATTGGTGCTTAATTTTGAAAATAGTCATTAAGCACCACAAACAGTTTACTCTTCCCACCCTTCATCTGTATATAAACCACTATTAAGCGCTACAATTTCAATCAATTCGGCAAAACCTAACGCAAAGTCACCCATTAATTCATATTGCTGCTCGCATAGATGTAATTCATCGATATGGTTTTGCTGTGCAATTTGCACGATAGTGGGTTTATCCAGTGCAAAAAAGCTTAGTGTAGCCTGCGCACTTTCAAGCGCTTGCTTGTATTGACTATCAAGTTGCTCACTTGCTAGTAACTTATGGGTATACGCTTGGCTTGCTGTTAAAAAACCCGAACACCACTGCTGACAAAAGTCACAATCAAACACATCAGGTAATTTATAACCCAGCTCGAATACTTGTTCACTCACTTGATGGTGTAATGCCATAAATAAAAACAACATGTCTTCATCAAGGTCATTCGCTGTATTGGGTAGAATTTGCGCTAACCATTGGTGTACTTCTAATGGCTCAGGTGAACATATAATGCCAAATAAATAACCTTGGCTTTGGTTAAGGCTCATAGCGCCGGGCTGGGTAGTTAAAAACTCGCTGAGCAGCTTGGCGTGCTGCTCAGTAAACTGAGGTATTTGCATTAAAACTCTTTATATAAAATATTAAAATTTAAGTGGATAGCGACCTTGGTTATCGGGTCTACCTAAAAACTTCACCGCGTCATGGACTTCTTTCGGTAAAGTGAGGTCAGGTTTAACATATCCTGCTACTTTAAAGTCCAAATTAGCTTTTAGTGTAGCATCAGCCTCTAATCCTAATCTATTATCTGGCTCAATAAGTATGGCAACATCACCCGACTTACAACTTAATTTACCGCTCAGTGCGCCAATATTAAACCAACCTGTTAAACCTTGTACGTCAATATCAGGACTGGCGATTTCACCTTGCAATGATTGGCAATATGGCGCGCCTGAAATGTATTCATCCAGCTCTAAAATCATCCGCCCTTTAGCGGTAACTGGCAGTGGCAAATTAATTCGCTGCATGGCTCGCTCAACGGTTGAGCGTAGTACAGCATCTGTTATTTTAAGTCCCTCGTTTGCTAGTGAATAACTAATATCTGCATATCCAGAGATATCATTACGATCACGGGGGGTTCCAAAACGTAAGTTAGTGTTTACTTGAGCTTTAAATATTGACCATCCTGATATATCCCAACGTACATTATTTAATTGCTCACCATCAAAGCGCAGCTGCATCATTTGCCCTTGCCATACGGTGCCAACAGTTTGGCCTATTTCTAACTGCGGTGGTAAATACGGCTTAACTAAATTTAAAGCAACCGCAGCAGGTAGTTTAATAACGCTAAAAACAATAAAGCTTATGACAAAAACGATGGATAATATTATTATTTTTTTCATTAATTACTTCTCTAATACTAAACGGCTTACACGTACATAACCGGGTTTGTCATCTTGACTTAAATCTAGGTTTTCTACGTTTACGCCATGTTGATTAACAAGCTCGTCAATCCATTGGATTAATTGATTAAACTCTACCGAGTCGAGCGTTAAACGCAGAGAATTATCGCTAGGCTGCATTTTACTAATATTAATATTGTAGCGGCCGCGCGTACTGTTCACTATTTGGCTAAGGTTTTGACTGCTTACTGTTTGCGTTTTTCCTGCTGCTTTAAGTTTAACAATACTGTCATCTACCCAAGCTAACAATTCTTGCTGCTTTATTGTCGACTGTTGTGCTCTCTCGATTGCGGTATTTAACGGCCTAAATACTCCCATCACTAAAACAAAAATGATAAATACACCGCCCGCAACTATGATTAACTGCTGCTCTTGTTCTTTTAATGAACGCCAATACTTTATGAACTGCTGTTTCATTGTGCACCTCGCAACCTAATTTCACCGACGATAAAGTCCCCATCATTATTTAGTGAACCCTGTTCAACGCTAACCCCCTGCTGCTCAAGGATGGTTTTAACTTTGCCAAACGTTTGAAAGTCTTTAGCCCGAGCACGAATACGTAACTCACTACGGCGTTTATCAAAACGTAAGGTTTGCGGTGTAAATTCATTCACTTGTGAAAACACATTAACCAGTTTGCTGGTTAAATCTAAAAAGCCCACATCATTAACGCCCTGAACTTTATCAAGTGCGCCTTGTATTTGATTCTTAATCAGATGAGGGCGCACCCGCGTATCAGGAAACGCTTTTTGATACCGCTCTACCACTTGCGCCTCAGCCATCTCAAGCTGCGAATTAAGCTGATGTAATTCAACCGCTTTAATCGTCACACTCGATACCAAAGCAATCACACTAATAATGGCGGCGCTTTTCCAGTACCCCCACCATAGAGCTGTTTTCTTTTTAAGTGTGTAAGGCCCTTGACGCAAATTGAACTTAAGTTTATTTAACTGCTTTGCGAACAATGCCAATGGCAGCTCATAGTCACTGGTTTGTGGATGTAAGTTAAGTGTTTCAGGAAACTGATCGGCAGGGCTGTAATGTTTTATATCAGGGCTACCCAAAGCCGTTAAATAGTCGTTTAACCAACTGCTTTCAACCGCACCGATATGCCAATCACCTTGTTTAAATAGCCATTGCTTATTAAATTCAATGGCAGCAACAAATGGCTGCTCTACACTTGGTAATAACAACGCATCCGGTATTATTTGATAGGGGGTGAGCTGATGTTGTTCAAATACCGCTAACCAATGTTCGAACCATTGTCGGTTCATCAGCGCAACCCTAACTGCATGTTGCTCTGCAAGCATGGTTGACTCCCCAAGCGCAATATAAATATCGTCAATATCGCAGGCAATATCTTCTTCGAGCATGTAGGGCAATGCTTGCTCAAGCTTACGGTTCCATTTGGTTGGCAGTGCCACGGTTTTTAATTGCACTTGGTCGCAGGGTAAAAGTACCACCAGCTCTCGGGTTAATGCCTTTTCAGTAAGCTCACTTAATTGATTAGCGTTTTGTAACTCGCCACTGGCTATTATTTCTTGTTCTAGTGGTGAGTATATTAACCAGCTAAGTAAGTTTTGTTCAGTTTGACCCGTGCGGATCAACAGTATTTCTGTCACTGTACGCCTCCAAATTTTCGCGCCAGTATCGTTACCTCGCCATTGCTGGCATGCAGTAATGTGGTCATCGAAAAACGCAAATCAACAAATTTTGCCTGCGTTTGTAATTTAAAATATTCACTTTTCACACTAAAAAGCTTTTCTACGTCTTTAATATTTTTGCCGCCTTGTTGTAATGCAGACTCAAAAAACTCTTCAATATTATCAAAACCATTTTCAGGACGCGCAGCAATTACCGCTTGTGCGCCTGAAACACTTAACTCATCTATTAAACCACTGAGTAATAAAGCTTGCTCCTCAGTAATAGTATTAACATTAATTGAAAGTAACGTGCTGCCTGGGATCACACAAACAAAAGGCAGCACTTTTTCCATAACCAAGGGGTTAAATCCTTTAACTAAGCGCAGTTCAGACACTGAAGCAAATAAGCTATTAGCCGTCATATACGGAAACTGGCGCGATAAATACTCGCCCTCTTCAGCCCCTGAGCGATAAGTAATGCTGTTTTCATCAAGCCAATCAAACACGCTATCAGCCATAGCTTCTTCAGATTCATCACTGGGTAAGTCATCTATATTTTCTAAAATGGCAAACAGCGCTTTATGCGCTGGGTTGGTTTTATTAGTACTGTTTGGGTCGGGCTCAACGCCAAGCGCATTTAAGTTTAAACAGGCTTGTAAATCAGTTAACTGACCGCTTAACGTGCCATTATCAACTGGGTACTTAACATCACCTTGCTTTGCCCACGGCTGCGCTAAGGTGGTTTTTTCTGGATCGTCTTTTTTACTTTGAATTAAACCTTTAATTGCTAATTCTTCAGCACCATAAGCATACCATTTAGCTTGTTGCTGACTTTGCAAGTTAGTACTTTTTTGTACTTGCAGCATCAAGTTTGCACTCATTTCAACAGCTAATATAGCAGCCAGCGCCACAATAAATAGCACAATAACCAAAGCCGCGCCGCGTGATGTTTGTTGATTCATCAAGGCGTTCCTTGAGAATTTGGTTGTGATGGGTTAGTACCACCTTCAACTGCTTTTGGTAACTCTTTACCTAGCCCAGGCACTAAAAACACACGCCTGATAGGCTCCGCATCCATTTGCTTTATCGTTACCGCTACCGCTTTAGGTAACGCCTTAATTTGCCAGTTTTCTTGCCACTCACCTTTGTCATCCAAAAACTCAAATTTAAGCGCTTCTACATCAGCTAAAACAACTTGGCTACGAGGTTCCATATTATCGAGTTGATCAACATAAATGCGATACACACGCTCTAAATTATCGTCAATTACACGATAACCAACGGCTTGAAGTTCAGAGCGAGGAAGTAAGTTAATAGGATTCATCCAACCATCACGGACAAAGGCAATACCATCAAGTTGGCTGTCTAAAATATAACGCCCAGCAAGTAAATAATGCTCTTGAAAATCCCCAGCTTCATTACGTACTTGGCGCTTAGTCATTTGGCTAAAATCTTGATCCATCAATCTAAAGGCTGTTTGTAAGCCATTTAGCTCAGCAATTTTTTCATCCGATGCCTCTTTAGCACGGGTTGTGGTATCGAGTATTTGGTGCGTCGCCATAATCACAAACGCTAACACACCAAGTGCCACCATGACTTCTAATAATGTAAAACCGCGTTGCTTCACTTATGGCTTACCTTTATTTAAATAGGTACTTAATTCATAAATTGAATTTTCGTACTTATCATCTGTAAATACATTAACAGTCACCTTTACAAAGCTTTTATCGGCAGTAGGCACTACATCTTGGCGCCAAAACCACTCAATACCCGCCATCATTTCACTGCCACGCGCACCATTTTTTCCTTGCCACTTTTCACCTAAGGTTCGCTGCTCTACTAACACGTTTTCGGCCACCCATGAGCCATACGTTTGCTCTTCAATACTAGACAAATGGTAAATATGCTCACTGGTTGCTTGCATTGCTGCAATACCCGCCATGGCACAAATACTCAGCGCAACTAAGACTTCAAGTAAGGTAAAACCTTGGTGTTTTTTCATTACTCTGGCTCTCGACGAAAATCAACTGGTGCTGCAAATTTACCTTCAATAAAGTATACCGGCTGCGCCTGATCTTTTAATTCAAGCATCAGCTGAAACGCACTTACATCGGCAGAGGATAAAATAAGTACATCAGGTATTTTTAATTTTTTAAGCTCTAATAAACTGTCTTCATCATCGCCACTCATTAATTCACGCCAATTTGACTGCTCTAATAAGTTATCTTGTGCCCAAGGTAAGTCTTCAAGGTTAAGTGTTACTTTGTATTGCTGGTCAAACTCAATCGGTTTAAATAATTCTTCCTGCTCAAAGCTGGTCCATTTTTCGCCATCAAACACTAAAAATTCAAGGGTATTTTGATCAACTAATAAACCTAACTCTACTTGGTTAAGTACAGCAAATTCTGATGCGGCATTAATAGTGGTATGCAGACTATTTGCTTGCTTATCTAGCTCTTCCTCAGCGCCGCCATCTAAGCTGTATACCACCATTTTGGTGGCAAAGGCGATGATCACCAATACCACTAAAATTTCTATTAAACTAAAACCATATCGCTTTGCACGTAAGTGCCTTGGGCTTACCTGCATGGTAAACTCCAATTTATTGGGTTTAAGTATATGGTAGCGTTAATAGGCATTACTTTTTATCTTCAGCCCAGTTACCAATATCATCCTCAGTACCGACTTCACCATCAGGCCCCATTGAAAAAATATCAATTTTACCTACTTCACCTGGGTAAATAAGTTGGTAAGGGTTGCCCCATGGATCTTCTGGTAATTTACTAATAAAACCGCCATCAGGAAAACGCTTTGGGATAGGCTCAATACTGGTTTTAGTCACCAACGCTTCAAGCCCTTGCTCTGTACTCGGGTAGCTTTTATTTTTTAACTTGTAAAGGCTAGCGGCATCCTCTAACTGTTGAATATCTAAATGCGCTTTATCGATAGCCGCTTCCTCTTGCTGGCCCATAATATTAGGTGCCACAATTGACATAATCATACCGATGATAACCAGTACTACCATCACTTCTAGTAAAGAAAAACCTGATTGTTTATTCACGCTATTACCTCATTATTCTAAAAACATTAAGCAAAAATGATTTAAGTAAATCATTAATATAAAAAATAGTTAAAGGCCTACAGCCTTATTCATTGCCATAATTGGTTGTAATATTGCCATTACTATAAACAGCACAATAACCGCCATAGAGGCAATCATTGCCGGTTCTAACAGTTTTAATGACACATTAACCATACTTTCAAACTCGCGATCTTGATTATTAGCTGCTCGCTCTAACATTTGCTCAAGTTCACCGGATTTTTCACCACTGGCTATCATATGCAGCATCATTGGAGGAAACAACTTAGTTTGCTGCAGTGCAGCACGCAGACTCGCTCCTTCACTGACTCTTTCTGCGGCATCAGCCACAGCTTGTTTAATTTTTTCGTTAATCAACACCCCACCTGAAATGCGCATTCCTTCGAGTAAAGGTACTGAGCTTGACGATAAAATACTTAAGGTACGGGCAAAGCGCGCAGTATTGATACCTCTGGCTACTTTACCAATGCCAGGCATATGTAATACTTTTGCATCCCACCAAAACCGTACTTTAGGTTTTTTTAGTGCATATTTAATTCCTGCAACGGTGGCTGTAATAACTAGTAAACTTATAAACCAGTAATTTTGAACAAAATAACTACCCGCCATTACCCACTCGGTTGTCCAAGGTAAAACTTGCTTGGTTTTTTCAAAGGTTTTTAATATTTTCGGCACCACAGTGCCTAATAATACCGACACAATGCCTATGGCAAACACCACTAAAATAATGGGATACACCATGGCTTGCGTAATTTGACTGCGCATATGTTGGCGTTGCTCGGTGTAATCAGCCAATCGGTTAAGCACTTGATCTAAATGACCTGACTTTTCGCCTGCCGCCACCATGGCACGGTATAAGTCGTCAAATACATGCGGAAACTCACTCATCCCATCAGCAAGGGTGTACCCTTCCACCACTTTGGAGCGTACAGACATCAGCATACGTTTCAAACGGGGTTTTTCACATTGCTCAGCAACCGCCATTACGGCACCCTCAACGGGTAAAGCTGACTGAATTAAGGTTGCAAGCTGGCGGGTAATTAACGCTAAATCAGCGGTTGATATCGTCGGTTTAAATAAAGAACCCAGCAAGGGCGCTTTTTGACCTCTGACTTGCTTGTCATCTTGCGCTGCGGGTACAACCTCTAAAGGAGTTAGTCTTTGATCGCGTAAAAGCTGACGAACTTGTTTGGCCGTATCGGCCTCTAAAATACCTTTTTTTTCTTTTCCCCGGCCATCTAGTGCGCGGTATTCAAACGCTGCCATAATTAGCCTTCCTCACGGGTTACGCGCAGCACTTCTTCGAGCGTTGTTTTACCAGCGAGTACACGGCTACAGCCATCTTGACGAATACTAGGGCTGCGCTTACGAATATATTTTTCTACGCTTTGCTCACCTTTACCGCTGTGGATCATTTCACGAATGGCCTCATCAACAACAAGTAACTCATGAATACCAGTACGACCGCGATAGCCGTTAAAATTACACTCTTCACACCCTACCGCACGATAAATTGTCGGTGCATTGTCAAATGGTACGCCAAGCAGTTCACACTCGCGTTCATCTGCAATATGACCTTCTTTGCAACTATTACATAAAGTACGGACTAAGCGCTGTGATAATACCCCCAGTAACGAAGACGATAATAAGAACGGTTCAACCCCCATATCTTCCATACGGGTAATAGCACCTGAAGCGGTGTTTGTGTGTAACGTTGACATAACCAAGTGACCGGTAAGCGATGCTTGCACACCAATTTGAGCGGTTTCTAAATCACGTATTTCACCGACCATAACTACATCAGGATCTTGACGTAAAATAGCACGCAAACCGCGCGCAAAAGTCATATCGACCTTGGTATTAACCTGTGTTTGGCCTATACCGGGAATTTCATACTCAATCGGATCTTCAACTGTTAGAATGTTACGATCTCGAGAGTTAATTTGACTCATACCAGCATATAACGTGGTACTTTTACCTGAACCTGTTGGGCCTGTAACCAAAATAATCCCGTGAGGTTTACTAATTAAATCGGCAAACAGCGCTCGGTTTTTCGCGGTCATGCCTAAATCTTCAAGGTTTAAATGCGCATTATTTTTATCAAGCAAGCGCAGTACGACTCGCTCACCAAAGCTCGATGGCATGGTTGATACCCGCACATCAACGGCACGCCCTGCAATACGTAAACTGATCCGACCATCTTGTGGTATGCGTTTTTCAGCAATATCGAGTTTAGCCATAACCTTAATACGCGATACCAGTAAAGAGGCTAATTTGCGGTTAGGTTTTAAAACTTCTTTAAGTACACCATCGACCCGAAAACGAATAACCAGTTCTTGCTCAAATGTTTCGATGTGGATATCAGATGCGCCTTCTTTAATGGCCTCGCTGAGCATGGCATTAATAAGCTTGATAATAGGCGCGTCGTCATCACCGGCGAGCAAATCTTCTGTTTGTGGAAGCTCATCAGCAAGCGAGAATAAATCAACCTCATTACCGATATCTTCCATCATTTGTTGCGTTTCTGAGCTATCACGTTGATACGATGCCTCAAGCAGCAACTCAAATTTATCATCTTCTAGTTGCTCAAGTGTAAAACCGCGCCCAGCAATACGGCGCACTTCCAATAACACATCAACATTAAGCTCGCCACGGTAATACACAATTTGGTCATCTTTATGTTTACTGAGTAACGCACCAACCCGTCTTGCATATGCAAACGGCAAGCGCTTAGCAGGTAGCTCAACTAACGCTTCTTGAGCAAGCTGCGTGTCGTTGTGCGTCATTGGATGAACAACGTCTTGATTAATATCTTCTATGGCATTAGTCATTGTTACGCTCTTGTGCATTTTGTTTACGTAAATGCTCTTCATACGTTGGCGGTAACACTAACTCGTCATTCCACTCAGGTAAAATAGGTGTGTCTGTCATTGGCATTAAATTAATGCCATCTTCACGTTTTTTAAATTGCTCGCCACGAATAAAGTTATATTTACTAAAGCTAAGTTTATTCATACTCACGCCATCGCGAATTATGGTCGGTCTAATAAACACGATAAGATTACGTTTACGCTTGGTAGTACTGGTTGATTTAAATAAATGCCCTAAAATAGGAATATCGCCTAGTAAAGGTACTTTTGACACGCTTTCTTGTACATCTTCATCTATCAAGCCGCCAAGTACCACCATGCCGCCATCATCGGCCATTACGGTTGTTTTAATTGCCCGCTTGTTCACCGAAATATCAACACCTGTTGCACCACTCACACTAGAAACTTCTTGCTCTATGGTTAATTGCACCGCTGAACCATCATTAATCTGCGGTGTCACTTTAAGCTTTATACCCACTTCTTGACGCTCAACCGTTTGAAATGGATTGGTATTATTACTGCCAGTTTGCGAACCGGTAATAATTGGCACTTCTTGACCGACTAAAATAGACGCTTCTTCGTTATCCATTGTAGTAATAGATGGAGTCGCTAAAATGTTCGAATTAGTATCGGTTGAAACCGCTTGCACAATTGCGCCCCAGTCATTTTTAATCACACCCATGGCTAAGCCATTAATACCACCGAGTAATGAGGCTAGTGGGCCGTAGTCACCTTCTTTTGTCTCATCGTAAGGTGTTGCATTTCCTGATTCGCTACCAGTGACCACTTTTGTCACCGTTTTATCTCGTGCTTGCTCTGCAGCCACTGCTAAAGCACCAACGGGTACAGTGTTGCCATTATTAAATTGCAGCATGCCGCCTTGCTCTGAAATCCATTGCAGGCCAAAGTTAACGCCGTCACCTTCCATTACTTCAATTATAATGGCTTCCACTAATACTTGGGCGCGGCGAATATCTAATCGCTCAATAACCGATTCAAGTGAACGCATAGTATCTGGCTGAGCGGTAATGACTAATGAGTTTGAATCTGGATGCGCTTCAATGCTGGTATCATTTTTACTGGTACTACGGGTATTGGTAGCCCCGCCTTTGGCATCTTCTGTCAGTGACTTACTCACACCTTGCAGCACTTTTACTAAATCGTCTGCCTTTGCGTAGTTTAGATAAAATACCTTAGTGTTGCCTTGGCTTTCCAATTCACCGTCTAGACGTTTAATGAGTTCAATAGCGCGAGTACGTGCTTGGCCTTCACCACTTACAATCACACTATTGGTACGGCCATCAGCCACCACTTTAGGAATTAAAAATTCAGGAACGCTGCCTTTACCATTGTCTTTGTAAATATTATCAACTACTGAAACAACATCATCAGCCGTTGCATATTTAAGCCTCACAATATCAACACGTTTATCACCCGCTTGGTCAACTGAGCGAATTATTTCTACCAAGCGGTTAACTGAGGCTGCGTGCCCTGTTAGCATCATCACGTTAGCGGCGTTAAAGTTAGCAACATGGCCGCCGTCTTTTTGGTCGCTAAATTGACGAACCAAAGGGCCTAGCTCTTGTACGCTTACATTTTTAACCCGTACAACACGGGTTATCATCATGTCACCAGACGCTTCATTATCAGCGGCAATTAATGGCACATTAGATTTTTTAGCATCTGAACTTTTTTCTATTTTTATAATGTTATTATCCATTTCAACAGCTGAATAGCCATAAACTTCTAATACATTTAAAAAGAATTGATAATAGAGGGCCTCATCCATTAATTCATAACTGCGTACATTTACTTTGCCACGCACGTTAGGATCAATAATGATGGTTTTATTAAGATTTTTACCCACAATATTAATAAACTCATTAATATCTGTGCCCTTAAAGTTAGCCGCATATTCAACAGCAGCTACCGACATAGAAATACTTGCCGCTAAAAAAAGTGCCGCATACTTAGCTAACCCTTTTTTAATTTTTTTGAGGTGTAGCACCTGAACCATTATGTTAAAACTCCAAAGCTGAATTATTGTAGGCTAAAAAGTACGTCTATTTGCTCGCCATCACGTTCTATGGTAATGGTTGCATCGGTACTATTTCGCAGCTCATTCATGGCTGCCATTGCCTGTTTTAAATCTGTTAATTGATAACCGTTAATTGCCACGGCCAAATCGTTATTTTGTAATCCCATTTGTTTAAATAGTTCAGGCTCTTTACCTGGACTCAAACGATAACCTATAAGTTCCCCATCATTCATCGCTTGAGAAACGCGTATATAATCAAATAACTTGCCAGGCTCTTCTAGAAGTTCTTCGCGGGTTTCTATTAATGCTTCTTTTACTTCAAGATTGGCGGTTGCATCAATTTGTTCTTCGCTGTGCGCTAAGGGCCCCATTTCAGGCTCTTCTCGCGCGGCAAGTACAGGCATAGAAACCGTTTTGGTAAAATCGAGCCCATCCAGCATTAGCGTTTCAAAGCGACCACTTACATCTAAAATGACACGATCTGGAAGTATTTGCGATACCTTTGCCCGCGTGCCTTGCACTACATCTTCCACTAAGTAACTTACTTGTCGGCCTTGCGATTCAATAATCGCCATCCCCGCTTTGTCATCATTACTTACAGCGACAATGCCCGTTAAATTTATACTTAGACGTGTTTCAGGAGCATTATTAATCACTTTAGTTTGTTCGGCAGTATTTGCGCTTTTTGTTACATTTACTTTACCAAATAAAAATTGCTCAATGATTGAATCTACAAACTGGTTGTTGCCGCTATTAACTTGGCTTGAGTAGTTAATGGGTGCAAGAGGTGAACTTGCTGGCTGTGGCCATAAGAGCCAAACCAACTTTGATAATAAAAATGCAATATAAACAGTAACTAAAACCATAACTAATGCGCTTAATTTCGCATGCGGTAATCGGTTTAAAAGCAGTTTAAATTGTTGAACGCGCTGTTCCATAAGTAGTATTCTTATTTTAATTTATAGCTAAATCACTTACCCATAGTACCTTTTCATTTTTCATTCAACAAGCATGCTAATATTAAACTTTGTAAACAGGTTGATTTGTTTCTATCATCAACTAATGAAATCAAGCAATAACTTCATGGCATAACTATTTCATGGTAATTTAACCCATAACCGAATTTACTAGAGATGTTACATGACAAAGAAAACTAAACTCAATGACAGCTCACAAAACGCGAGCGAGCTTAAGGTCAGGTTAGATAAATGGTTATGGGCGGCTCGATTTTATAAAACGCGCGCAATAGCACGAGAAATGGTGCAAGGCGGCAAAGTACATTATAATGGTCAACGCAGTAAGGCCAGCAAAATTGTAGAAGTTGGTGCAGTTATAAAGCTAGCCCAAGGTGTTGATGAAAAAACCATTACAGTATTAAATATACTTGAAAAACGCCAAAGCGCCCCCATAGCACAGACCATGTATCAAGAGTCTGATGCAAGTATTGCCAAGCGTGAAGAAAATACTATCGCACGCAAAAATAACAGTTTCTTTGCTCCTCATCCGGATAAAAAACCAGATAAAAAGCAAAGGCGCGAACTTTTAAAAATGAAATCAAGTTAGGTATAGCCGCTCATGCAACAAGATTTACTTCACCGCTATTTATTTGACAACCTCGATGTTCGTGGCGAACTCGTGCAAATAGGTAACGCTTATAATGAAATGATTGCTAAACACAATTATCCAGAACCTGTTAAAGCATTACTAGGTGAACTGCTTGTTGCAACCTGTTTACTAACAGCAACATTAAAGTTCGAAGGCGAAATTGCGGTTCAGCTACAAGGTGATGGCCCGGTAAAATATGCGGCGATCAATGGTGACGATCAGCAAAATATGCGTGGCATAGCACGACTTCAAAGCGAGGTGACAGGTTCAACGGTTAAAGATCTAATAGGCCAAGGTTACATGGTGATCACTATTACTCCTAGCCAAGGTGAGCGTTACCAGGGAATAGTACCCTTAGAGCATGACACATTAAGTGAATGCATTGAAAGCTACTTTGAGCAGTCGGAGCAATTGAAAACACGCCTTTGGTTCGCAACAGATACCACAGAAGGTAATGCCAAAGCATGTGGACTATTCCTGCAAGTTTTACCTGTAGATAAGCAAAAATCAATTGAAGATTTTGCGCATCTAGAGGCACTCAGTAATACCATTAAAGATGAAGAACTGCTAAAGCTTGATGCTAATACAGTTTTGATGCGTCTTTATCATGAAGATAATCCGCGTGTATTTGACCCTCAACCCATTCAGTTTAAATGTGGTTGTAACCGCGATAAAACGATGACGGCTTTGGTTAATATTGGTCAACAAGCGCTTTTGGATGATGTCGGAAAAAATGGTGAAATTAAAATTAGCTGCCATTATTGTTTAAAAGATTATGTGTTTAACGAACAAGATATAAAAAGTATTTTTAACTAAATTTTTATATTACTCATTCCAACATTTAGCCATAATTTTTATGGCTTTTTTTTGTCTAAAAAATGACACCGGTATCACAAACAATGTATTTTTTATGACACCGGTATCATTGAAATTATTCATGTTTTTTCCTTAATTTATCTGTCATTCCGCACCCTAAATCTGAATTAAATTAGTTCATTAAATGAGCGGTTGATCGAATTTTGTTAAAAAATACTTGACGGCGATCCCCATATTTGATCTATTACTCTCTTTTGAGAGCGCGTATTTATGTCTATCCCTTATGCCCAAAAACTCGAACACCACGGCTTAGTTGCTGGATTTTGTCACGATCTAGGTTTTGTCGATATTATTGATAACGCACTCGGTGGCGTGGCGCCTGAGCGCAACATCAGTTGTGGTCAATTAGTGTTGGCTATGGTGCTAAACGGCCTAGGTTTCACTGGCCGCACACTGCATATGTACAGCGAGTATTTTCAAGGCAAGCCGCTTGATAGATTAATTGGTGAAGGCGTATTACCTGAGCACATCAACGACGATGCGCTCGGTCGCTGTTTAGACACCTTATATGAATACGGCGTATCGAAGCTGTATCAGCAATTGGGTGAGGCGGTGGTAGAGAAATTAGGGTTACAAACCGAAGCTTTACACCTTGATTCAACAAGCTTTCATTACGATGGCAAAGCGACAAGCGAGCCTGATGATGACGAACCAAAACCTATCCGTATCGCGAAAGGTTATTCGCGCGACCATCGCCCTGAGCTCAACCAAGTGATACTCAATCTTATCTGTGAGAACCAGTCAGGCATTCCGGTTTATATGAAGCCTGCCAGTGGCAACAGCAATGATATGGAAGGCTTTAAACAGATTGTAAAGGCACATATTGGCAGTTTAAAAGCCGCGCAAGCCAGCCGCTACTTTGTGGCCGATGCCGCCTTGTATGTGCAAGAAACCATTAAAGATTTACATACTCAAGGCCAACTGTTCATTACGCGGGTACCGCAAACCCTCAAAGAAGCTAAAACCCTTGTTAAGCAAGCGCCTAACTTGAATTTCACCCCTATCTCACCTGGCTATGAAGGCGTGAGTTATGACAGTGAATACGGGGGGGTGAAACAAAAATGGCTACTCATTCGCCGTGAGCAGGCGTATAAGCGAGAGCAGCATAACCTGAACAAGCGTATGCTAAAAGCCGGAGAAGTTGCCCGCAAAAGCTTTAAAAAACTGTGTCAACAACGCTTCGCTTGCGAAAAAGATGCTCAAGCAGCCCTTGTCAAATGGCGTGGCAAACAAACGGTCTGTGATGTGGATGCACATGTTGTTGAAGTAGCCATTTTTAAGGGAGCAGGACGCCCTAAACTCGGACAATCTCCTGAGCGTATCGAATACCAGATTACGGGTGCATTATGCACACCACTGGCATCCAGAAAAGCCGCTTTACAACAACTGGGTTTGTTCATTATTGCCACCAATGATGTTAGCGACCATCTTGACATGGCAAACTTGCTGAGCAGCTACAAAGCGCAGCAGAATGTAGAAAAAGGCTTTCGATTCTTGAAAAGTCCCGACTTCCTTACGAGCGCTATTTACCTGAAAAAGCCTGAGCGCATTGAAGCGTTACTCATGGTAATGACTTGCTGCCTAATGGTGTACGCGGGGTTAGAGCATCAAATTCGCAAAACCTTGGTCGAGAAAAACTGCTACTTCCCCACAATGAAATACAAGCCGGGCCAACGCCCCACGGCACGCTGGGTGTTCCAGTGCTTCGAGCATATCATCATAATGTATTGGCCTGATAAGCCACCCATGGTGGCGAATATGCAGCCGCGCAATCAAACCATTGTTGATTGCTTGGGTGAAAAATATCAGCGGATTTATTCTTAAAATGGGTGCGGAAGATCGGATTTATATGTTTTTACGGTGTTTATAAGCTCGAATATCTTTAATCCATCTGTTACTATATTTGTAGCTTAAAGGTTACTAAGATCCAGAGCTATCCCGTTCAATCTCACACAATTTAGGTATAAACATGACTTCAAGCGCTACCCGTTTTGTCGATCTAACTGCAGCTGAACTTGTCGAACACGCTATCAGCCGTGGCGAAGGGACTTTAGCCGCCAATGGTGCTTTTGTAGCTAACACTGGTCGTCGTACCGGTCGCTCTCCAAAAGATCGTTTTATTGTTCAAGAATCAAGTACTGAAAATGAAATCCAATGGGGTAATGTTAATCGCCCATTCGATGCAGATAAGTTTGACGCGTTATGGGCACGTGTAGAATCACACGTGCAAAGCAGTGACCACTTTATCTCTCACCTTGAAGTTGGCGCTGATCCAGAACACTACCTTCCCGTGGTTGTTACAACAGAAACTGCGTGGCACCATATTTTCGCTAAAAACATGTTCATTCAACCGCAATCATACAACAAGGCCAACTTTCCACAATGGCAAGTAATGAACGTACCTTCGTTTGTATGTGATCCAGAACGCGATGGCACAAATAGTGATGGCACGGTCATTATCAACTTTGCACAGCGTAAAGTATTACTTGCGGGTATGCGTTACGCTGGCGAAATGAAAAAATCGATGTTTTCTGTTCAAAACTTCCTACTACCAGCGAAAGGAGTGCTACCAATGCACTGCTCCGCTAACGTAGGTGAAGCAGGCGATACCGCATTGTTTTTTGGCTTATCCGGTACCGGTAAAACAACGTTATCAGCCGATCCAACTCGCTTTTTAATCGGTGATGATGAGCATGGCTGGGCACCTGGCAGTGTATTTAATATTGAAGGCGGCTGTTACGCGAAATGTATCGACCTTTCACAAAAGAATGAGCCGGTTATTTGGGATGCAATTCGCTTTGGTACTATTTTAGAGAATGTTGTCCTTGATGAAAATCGTGTGCCAGACTTTAACGATACCAGCCTCACTGAAAATAGCCGTGCAGCTTATCCATTGGAACACGTTGAAAAACGTAAAGTAGAAAACCGCGCAGGCGAGCCTAAGGCTGTTGTATTCTTAACCTGTGATGTAAGTGGCGTACTTCCTCCAGTATCTGTACTAACCGAAGAAGCTGCAGCATTCCACTTCTTGAGCGGCTATACAGCAAAAGTAGGCTCGACAGAAATTGGCTCTACCAGTGATATCGAATCCACGTTCTCAACCTGTTTTGGCGCACCTTTTTTCCCACGCCCTGCAGGTGTATACGCTGAGCTGCTTATGAAACGTGTACGTGAATTTGGTGCTAAAGTTTACCTAGTTAATACTGGTTGGACAGGTGGCCCTTACGGTATTGGTAAGCGTTTTGATATACCTACAACGCGCGCTGTTGTTGATGCAATCGTATCTGGGAAATTAGCCGGTGTTGAAACTCAACATATTGACGTGCTAAACCTAGACGTACCCGTTGCAGTACCCGGCGTAGATAGTAATTTGCTTAACCCAATCAATACATGGGAAGACAAAACTAAGTATGCTGAATACGCGGCTAAACTTGCCGCAGACTTCACTGAAAACTTCGCTAAGTACGATGTATCTGACGAAATTAAAAATGCAGGCCCTAAAGTTTAATAATCACCTCTAGCCTGATAATTAAAACGCCAACCTTGAGTTGGCGTTTTTGATCCTATCTATCTTAATCCAGCGACGTGGTTTCTTTGCTAATTGCTGATGAGTTACCTAATACCTAAAGACGTTTTCTCTTGTGCCTCTGTGCAGTTCATGATAAAGACACACCGAGAGTCTATTAAACTTTAAAATAGAAATTATTGGTTTGTATAAACACTATATTCCATTTCGTGTATCTAAAATTAAACGCCATATAACTATGTTGAGTAGTGCAACTGTGCGTTGTCATCAGCAATAAAACAATTCTTGTCAACAACAACCGAAAAGTGATCCACTCCACCATTTGAATAATGATCCACTATTTATTAAGGTTTTCCATTAATCCGGCTTGTTTCTTTTCTTTGATCCTATAACTTTCCCCCTTAATTTGAACAATATGTGAGTGGTGTAAAATTCTATCTAACATTGCTGATGTTAACGCTGTGTCATTCGCAAAAATGCTCCCCCATTGTCCAAATGGGAGATTACTGGTGAGTATGACCGCTCCTTTTTCATAACGCTTTGCAATGACATCAAACAATAATTTAGATTCCTGAGCACTAAACGGTAAATAGCCTATTTCATCAATTATTAGTAGCCTGGGTGCCAGAACTGAGCGCTGCATCACTTGTTTATACTTATCTTGACGTTGTGCTGTGGTTAATTGCAATATTAAATCAGACGCGCTAATAAAGCGGGTTTTTAAGCCTGCTTGCACTGCCTTGTAACCTAGCGCACTGGCAATATGTGTTTTGCCTACACCTGATGGCCCGAGCAGAACGACGTTTTCTTTTCGTTCAATAAACGAGAGTGTGGCAAGCTCGTTAACTTGTTTTTTGGGCACACCGGTGGCAAACGTAAAATCAAATTCCTCGAGCGATTTTAATGACGGAAATCCAGCCATACGCGTAAACATAACCTGTTTACGTTGGTGCCGGTACGCCTGCTCGCTTTGCAGTGCGCGCTCTAAGAACTGTAAATAATCCCATTCCTCTTTTGCTGCTTGCTGCGCTAGCGCTGTTGCATTTGTTTCAACACCGGCGAGTTGCAGCTCCTCCGTTAGTTCATGTAAACGTGCGAGTTGCAAGTTCATAGTGCCTCCGAGAATTGCGCGTAAATGTTTAAGTCATGATGTAACGGTTGAGTCTCGAAGGACAGTAAGCGCTCATTACGCCGCGTTATTCCAAATTTAACCTGAGCCTTGATAATGACGGCAGTCATTACTTATCGAGGTTTTAATATGTCACATACACAACATTGGCAGCATCATATCGATGCATGGCAACAAACCGGCGGCTCGCAAGCACACTATTGCCGTACTCACGAGCTCGACCAAAATCAATTTAGTTATTGGAAGTGCAAATTAGCTAAGCGCAATGATGTACAGCTTACTCGTCCGTCAGGATTTGCCGTGGCTCAGTTGGCAGCGGTGCCTGAGAGCGCATCATCGCTTTGTATCACCCTCCCCAACGGCGTTGTACTGGGTGGCATCGATGCCATGAACGCCCCGGTTGCGGCGCAATTGTTGGAGTACCTACGCTGATGCAACCGACTCTGCGACCTGCTGTCCATTTACCGCGCGTGTATTTATATTGTGAGCCGATTGATTTTCGCAAGTCTCATCGCGGCTTAAGCACCTTGATTGAAGCAGAATTAGGCCACAACCCGTTTAGTGGTGAGCTGTATGCATTCACCAATAAACAGCGTAACAAAATCAAATGCGTATTCTGGGAAGATAATGGCTTTGTACTGTATTACAAAGCGTTAGCTGAGGATAAATTTAAGTGGCCCAAGCGCCCTGATGAGCTGGTGAACTTAACGGGGCAACAACTTAATTGGTTACTCGATGGCTATGATATTAACCTGATGAAACCCCATAAAAAATTGCAATTTGAGTCAGTTTTTTAGCGACAAAAGCAGCCTGTTTTGATACAATAAGCCCAGTTAAAATAAGGCGTTAAAGGCTATTTGCATCGTGACTTCCTCTTCTAAAAATATGACTGAAATTGAGTTGCTTCGTGCTCAGTTAGCAGAGCAAGTCCGTGTGAATACACAACAGTCTGAGCGCATCAAAATCTTAGAAGAGGTGGTGCGCCACCTCAAATTAAAACGCTTTGCCCCCAGCAGTGAAAAAATCGGCCAAGGGCAGTTCTTGTTGTTTGATGAAGCCGAGTTAGTCACCGACCCTGATGTGATTGCTCATGAGCAAGACGAAACGCTGGCCACTAACACGAATAAAAAAGCCCCCTCTACACCACGTGGCCGTAAACCGTTCGCGGCTGATTTACCCCGTGAACAAATCTTCTTATACCTTACTGATGAAGAAAAAACCGGCGCTAAAAGCACCTTCTTCGCCAAGGTTAAAGAAGAATTAGACATTATCCCCGCTAAAATTCGTATATTGGAATACATGCAGGAAAAAGCGGTGTTCGGGCAAGGCGAAGAAAGCCAAAAAATGGTGGCGGCTGCACTGCCAAAACACCCCATCAAAGGCGCCATGGGCAGTATTGGCTTAATCGCCCATGCCATTACGGCTAAATACGTGGATGGTTTACCGTTATATCGGATTGAAAAGCAGCTCGCGCGCTATGGCGGCAACATCTCCCGCGCCACCTTGGCCAATTACGTGATGAAATCGGCCAACGTGCTGCAGCCCATCATTAACCTGATGCGCGACAAACACCATGAAGGCAACGTTATTGCGATGGATGAAACGCCGTTACAAGTATTAAAGGAGCCCGGCAAAGCCGCGACCTCCAAGAAATACATGTGGGTTTCCCTTGGCGGTTTGCCGGGGCAACAAAGCATACTGTATGACTACGACCCGTCGCGTAGCGGGCAAGTGCCGCTGACATTACTCGAGGGCTTTAAAGGCTACCTGCAAACTGATGGTTATGATGGGTACAGTCCTGCGTGTAAAAAATATAGTCTCATTAGTGTGGGTTGCATGGACCATGCACGGCGCAAATTTAAAGATGCCTTCGACGCTGCGCCAAAGAAAAAAACCAACAACGTCGGCAAGGCTGCCGTGGCACTCGCCTTGATTAAAAAGCTCTACAATATTGAGCGCCAGATAAACGACCTAAGCGAGAAACAAACAGACTTCACGGCTGAGCACATCAAAGCGTATCGGCAACAAAATAGCGTGCCGATATTAAATGACATCAAAGCGTTCCTCGATACCAATGTGAACAAAGTGCCCAAAGACAGCCTAACGGGCAAGGCCATTCACTACATGTTAAACCAATGGAAAAAGCTGACGGTTTACTGCACCTGTGGCGAACTGCGTATCAGTAATATCTTAGCCGAAAATGCCATTCGCCCGTTCGTGGTTGGGCGTAAAGCCTGGCTGTTTGCCGACACCCCACAGGGTGCCCATGCCAGCGCGGTGTGTTACAGCATCGTAGAAAGTGCCAAGCTTAATAACCTTGAGCCGTATCAGTATCTTCATGACTTGCTAACCAAGTTACCTTATGCCGAAACGGTAGAGCAAATCGAAGCGCTGCTGCCATGGAATATCAGCAACAGCGATCAATTAGCATAATTGTCAATATACGCGCAGAATTAAGCGCTTACGAAGGACATATCAAATACAGGCATAGCCACTTCTGCCGGCTGTGGTGGTGCAACAGGTTGGAGCGGGGGTAAAGGTTGTAGGTACGTTTGCTCTTCTTTTAATCTCTCTGCGGGCTTTACTTTTATTGTGTCGTGAATGCGCTGGTTAGCCACTGTGTTCAACCAGTTAATGACTTCAACATTGGCAGTTTCAACGTCCAAAGTAAGTTCAAGGGCAGACAATTTAGTGGCTAATGGCTGATAAAAGTTATCGCGTACATAGCGCACCATTCGCTCTACTTTGCCTTTTGTTTGTGGGCGGTAGGGTTCACATAGCTTTGGAATGAACCCCATTTCTTTACTAAATTGATAAAAGCATTGATTAAAGCGATGTTTGCCTTCACCGTAAGCATCACGCTCTATTACCACTGTTTTCATATTGTCATACCACACTTGCTGTGGAATGCCTTGGAAATACTCAAAGGCTTGGCGATGACATGCTTCGAGTGTTTCATAGCGCATGTTATCAGTAATTGCGACAAACAATGCCCGGCTGAAGCCTAAAACAGCGACAAAGGCGTGCAGTGGTGATTTCCCACCCCGCATTTGGCCCCAATCAACTTGCATTTGTTTGCCCGCTTCTGTTTCAAAGCGAATAATGGGTTGGGGTTCAACGCTGCCTCGATATTGATACAAGTACTGGCGTAGTAACGATATTTCTCCGGTATAGCCTTGCTCTTTAATTTCTCTGAGCAAAACAACGGCTGATAAATGTATTGGAGCGGCTTTAGCTAATCGAGAATGTAAATACGGTTTAAAGGCCTCTAATTTTGAAATACCCGTTTTACGAGTAGCATAATGCGGCTCGTCAAAGTCACCTTGAAGGTATTTTTTAACGGTGTTGCGCGATATGCCCAATTGTTTAGCGATGGCTCGTTGAGACATGCCTTGCATGGCTAAGACTTTTATTTTCATGAACTCTTCTTTTGAAATCATGGTGCTTATCCAAAAGCACCAGTGTTAAGTTAACTGGATCAGATTTCAACTGTTGAAGTGGATCATTTTTGCATTGCTGGTAACAGTATGTTGCCCTGACTCAATACGCCTAGCGGTACGCTCTGACATGCCCGCTTTGGCAGCGGCAGTTGTTTGTTTATGATCCTTACGATAAGACATATATAAATTAACCTGTTGTTTGGTTATGGATTTTCCAGACATATCTATCTCTGTTGAATTGATATATCTGAAGCTTACCAAAACCGGTTAACCTAGTTGTCGCGAACCGGCCAAGTTAATTGTCGCCTAATAACTATCATTGTGTCGGGGCGGCCTTCCGCGGGGATCGCCTTCGCGCTGTTTTGTTTGATGTATAGGAATACAAATGCCGTGGAGCACAGGATGTGCAAGAGCGGCCACTACTGAGTTCGGCTTGGGCTCTTGGCTATTTTTATTAAATCACAAACAACAAAAAACCCGCTACATTGCTGCAACGGGTTTCTCATGTTTGGAGCCTGGTAATGTCCTACTTTCACATAGCAAATGCTACACTATCATCGGCGCTGTTTCGTTTCACTACTGAGTTCGGCATGGGGTCAGGTGGGTCCAAAACGCTATTGTCACCAAGCAAATTTGGTGTTAGTTCGTACTAATACGCACTAACTAAAATTTGGAATTCTGATAATAAAGAGTATCGTAAATCTACTTTAGTTATATTAACTTCTGCGCTTAAACTATCACATAAAACGCGTTTGGCGTTGTATGGTTAAGCCTCACGGGTAATTAGTACAAGTTAGCTTAACATGTCACCATGCTTCCACACCTTGCCTATCAACGTTGTAGTCTTCAACGGCCCTTCAGAGACTTTAAAAGTCTAGTGAGAACTCATCTCGAGGCCTGCTTCGCGCTTAGATGCTTTCAGCGCTTATCAGTTCCGAACGTAGCTACCGGGCAATGCCATTGGCATGACAACCCGAACACCAGCGGTTCGTTCACTCCGGTCCTCTCGTACTAGGAGCAACCCCTCTCAATTCTCAAACGCCCACGGCAGATAGGGACCGAACTGTCTCACGACGTTCTAAACCCAGCTCGCGTACCACTTTAAATGGCGAACAGCCATACCCTTGGGACCGACTTCAGCCCCAGGATGTGATGAGCCGACATCGAGGTGCCAAACACCGCCGTCGATATGAACTCTTGGGCGGTATCAGCCTGTTATCCCCGGAGTACCTTTTATCCGTTGAGCGATGGCCCTTCCATTTGGAACCACCGGATCACTATGACCTACTTTCGTACCTGCTCGACGTGTCTGTCTCGCAGTTAAGCTGGCTTCTACCATTACACTAACCGTACGATGTCCGACCGTACTTAGCCAACCTTCGTGCTCCTCCGTTACTCTTTGGGAGGAGACCGCCCCAGTCAAACTACCCACCAGGCACTGTCCGTAACCCCGATTCAGGGGCCAACGTTAGAACATCAAAACTACAAGGGTGGTATTTCAAGGTCGACTCCACAAAAACTAGCGTCTCTGCTTCTAAGTCTCCCACCTATCCTACACATGTAGGTTCAATGTTCAGTGCCAAGCTGTAGTAAAGGTTCACGGGGTCTTTCCGTCTAGCCGCGGGTACACAGCATCTTCACTGCGATTTCAATTTCACTGAGTCTCGGGTGGAGACAGCGTGGCCATGGTTACACCATTCGTGCAGGTCGGAACTTACCCGACAAGGAATTTCGCTACCTTAGGACCGTTATAGTTACGGCCGCCGTTTACCGGGGCTTCGATCAAGAGCTTCTCCGAAGATAACCCCATCAATTAACCTTCCGGCACCGGGCAGGTGTCACACCGTATACGTCATCTTGCGATTTTGCACAGTGCTGTGTTTTTAATAAACAGTCCCAGCCACCTGGTCACTGCGGCTCCAATTAGCTCAGGGAGCAAGTCCCGTCACCCATCGGAGCGTACCTTCTCCCGAAGTTACGGTACGATTTTGCCTAGTTCCTTCACCCGAGTTCTCTCAAGCGCCTTAGTATTCTCTACCTGACCACCTGTGTCGGTTTGGGGTACGATTCGGTATAATCTGAAGCTTAGAGGCTTTTCCTGGAAGTATGGCATCAGCAACTTCATCACCGTAGTGACTCGTCTCGTGTCTCAGGTTTAATGTTTGTCCGGATTTACCTAAACAAACGCCCTACTCACTTTCACATGGACTACCAACGCCATGCTTGCTTAGCCTGCTCCGTCCCCCCATCGCAATTATACCAAGTACGGAAATATTAATCCGTTTCCCATCGACTACGCCTTTCGGCCTCGCCTTAGGGGTCGACTTACCCTACCCTGATTAACATGGGATAGGAACCCTTGGTCTTCCGGCGTGCGGGTTTTTCACCCGCATTATCGTTACTCATGTCAGCATTCGCACTTCTGATACGTCCAGCATGCCTCCCGGCACACCTTCAACCGCTTACAGAACGCTCCCCTACCACTTGAGCATACCCCGAAACTATCTCTATCATCATCGACTCACGTTTAGGTGACGCTTGAACGCTGGGCGCTTCGCGCTGTCAACGTTAATCAAAATAGCTTGGGTGGTATGCTCAAATCCGCAGCTTCGGTGCATAGTTTAGCCCCGTTACATCTTCCGCGCAGACCGACTCGACCAGTGAGCTATTACGCTTTCTTTAAAGGATGGCTGCTTCTAAGCCAACCTCCTGGCTGTCTGGGCCTTTCCACATCGTTTCCCACTTAACTATGACTTGGGGACCTTAGCTGGCGGTCTGGGTTGTTTCCCTCTTCACGACGGACGTTAGCACCCGCCGTGTGTCTCCCGGATAGTACTTTACGGTATTCGGAGTTTGCAAAGGGTTGGTAAGTCGGGATGACCCCCTAGCCTTAACAGTGCTCTACCCCCGTAAGTATTCGTCCGAGGCTCTACCTAAATAGATTTCGGGGAGAACCAGCTATCTCCCGGTTTGATTAGCCTTTCACTCCTAACCACAGGTCATCCCCTAACTTTTCAACGTTAGTGGGTTCGGTCCTCCAATTGATGTTACTCAATCTTCAACCTGCCCATGGCTAGATCACCGGGTTTCGGGTCTATACCTTGCAACTATTCGCCCAGTTAAGACTCGGTTTCCCTACGGCTTCCCTAATCGGTTAACCTCGCTACAAAATATAAGTCGCTGACCCATTATACAAAAGGTACGCAGTCACCTAACAAGTAGGCTCCTACTGCTTGTACGTACACGGTTTCAGGTTCTATTTCACTCCCCTCACAGGGGTTCTTTTCGCCTTTCCCTCACGGTACTGGTTCACTATCGGTCAGTTGGGAGTATTTAGCCTTAGATGATGGTCCACCTATATTCAGTCAAAGTTTCACGTGCTCCGACCTACTCGATTTCACTTAAAATGCGTTTTCATGTACGGGACTATCACCCTGTATCGTGGCGCTTTCCAGCGACCTTCCATTAACACATAATAAGCTTAAGGGCTGTTCCGATTTCGCTCGCCGCTACTCTCGGAATCTCGGTTGATTTCTTTTCCTACGGGTACTTAGATGTTTCAGTTCTCCGCGTTCGCCTCGTTAACCTATGTATTCAGTTAACGATACCTGCAAGCAGGTGGGTTTCCCCATTCGGAAATCCTAGTCTCAAGTGCTTTTTACTAGCTTGACTAGGCTTATCGCAAGTTAATACGTCCTTCATCGCCTCCAACTGCCAAGGCATCCACCGTGTACGCTTAGTCACTTAACCATACAACCCAAACGGGTCTTTGTTGTGTGACAGTTTAACTTCGCCAGAAGTTAATATTGAATACTAAAGTAGATACCAATCAACAAACGAAACGTTCATTAAATGGCACTGAATGATACTGCTATCATTCTTTTTTACTTTTGAAAACTCTGTACAAATAACAATGTTATTCATACGAATTTTATTATCAGCTTTTCCAAATTTTTAAAGAGCAATAAAATCTGCTTCGCATCGCGCAGCGAGATTTATAAACATTCATCTGTGTGGACACGTCGAACAAATAAGTTCTAAATCGTATAAGGAGGTGATCCAGCCCCAGGTTCCCCTAGGGCTACCTTGTTACGACTTCACCCCAGTCATGAATCACTCCGTGGTAAACGTCCTCCCTAAGGTTAGACTATCTACTTCTGGAGCAACCCACTCCCATGGTGTGACGGGCGGTGTGTACAAGGCCCGGGAACGTATTCACCGCGTCATTCTGATACGCGATTACTAGCGATTCCGACTTCATGGAGTCGAGTTGCAGACTCCAATCCGGACTACGACGCACTTTAAGTGATTCGCTTACCTTCGCAGGTTCGCAGCACTCTGTATGCGCCATTGTAGCACGTGTGTAGCCCTACACGTAAGGGCCATGATGACTTGACGTCGTCCCCACCTTCCTCCGGTTTATCACCGGCAGTCTCCTTAGAGTTCTCAGCATTACCTGCTAGCAACTAAGGATAGGGGTTGCGCTCGTTGCGGGACTTAACCCAACATCTCACAACACGAGCTGACGACAGCCATGCAGCACCTGTATCTCAATTCCCGAAGGCACAGCAAAATCTCTTTCGCCTTTTGAGTATGTCAAGTGTAGGTAAGGTTCTTCGCGTTGCATCGAATTAAACCACATGCTCCACCGCTTGTGCGGGCCCCCGTCAATTCATTTGAGTTTTAACCTTGCGGCCGTACTCCCCAGGCGGTCTACTTAATGCGTTAGCTTTGAAAAACAAGTCCGAGGACCCGAGCTTCTAGTAGACATCGTTTACGGCGTGGACTACCAGGGTATCTAATCCTGTTTGCTCCCCACGCTTTCGTACATGAGCGTCAGTGTTGACCCAGGTGGCTGCCTTCGCCATCGGTATTCCTTCAGATCTCTACGCATTTCACCGCTACACCTGAAATTCTACCACCCTCTATCACACTCTAGTTTGCCAGTTCGAAATGCAGTTCCCAGGTTGAGCCCGGGGCTTTCACATCTCGCTTAACAAACCGCCTGCGTACGCTTTACGCCCAGTAATTCCGATTAACGCTCGCACCCTCCGTATTACCGCGGCTGCTGGCACGGAGTTAGCCGGTGCTTCTTCTGTCAGTAACGTCACAGATGTGAGGTATTAACTCACACCCTTTCCTCCTGACTGAAAGTGCTTTACAACCCGAAGGCCTTCTTCACACACGCGGCATGGCTGCATCAGGCTTGCGCCCATTGTGCAATATTCCCCACTGCTGCCTCCCGTAGGAGTCTGGGCCGTGTCTCAGTCCCAGTGTGGCTGATCATCCTCTCAAACCAGCTAGGGATCGTCGCCTTGGTGAGCCATTACCTCACCAACTAGCTAATCCCACTTGGGCCAATCTAAAGGCGAGAGCCGAAGCCCCCTTTGGTCCGTAGACATTATGCGGTATTAGCAGTCGTTTCCAACTGTTGTCCCCCACCTCAAGGCATGTTCCCAAGCATTACTCACCCGTCCGCCGCTCGTCATCTTCTAGCAAGCTAGAAATGTTACCGCTCGACTTGCATGTGTTAGGCCTGCCGCCAGCGTTCAATCTGAGCCATGATCAAACTCTTCAATTAAAAGTTTTTTCTTCCCACTCAATTAAGAGATGAGACTGCTCAATGAATTCTGAATTTATTTAATATCTTTCGATATTGAATTGACTGTGCCGAAGCAACTTATAAATAAGTTACTTCTGTTGGTCACTCAGTTTCTCTTTCGAGAAAACACATTGAGACTCTAAATTTTTTGCCTTACTTAGTAAACTAAGTTTGGCTGTTAGAACTCAATCTGTACGAGTGCCCACACAGATGATTGCTTTATATTGTTAAAGAGCGCTGCGATTAAAGCGTTAAACTTTATCTCGCTAGGGCTGCGCATATTACGCTTTCCACTTTTTTTGTCAACACTTAAATTAAAATTTCCGAAAAATTCTAAACTCAAGTTTTACTCGACTAACTGATTAGCTTGTGCAGCTTAAGCGTTGCCTGCTCTGCCGTCTCAGTGGGGTCGCATTATAGGGAGATCCAAAAACAGATCAACCTTTTTTTGAAGAAAACTTGAAATAAATGACTGTTCGCACAAAATTACAACTAAACGTTTAAAAAGACAACTAAACTCAAGCATATTTAGCTTTAAGTCATGTCATAAATTATTTTTTTATGATCCTTACGATAAGACATATATAAATTAACCTGTTATTTAGTTATGGATTTTCCAGACATATCTATCTCTGTTGAATTGATATATCTGAAGCTTACTAAAACCAGTCAACCTGGTTATCGCGAACCGGCCAAGTTAATTGTCGCCTAATAAGGTAGGCTACCTTTATTAATTTGGGTGCTGGTGTTTTTTAATGGTAAAGCAAATTGAGTAGAACTTATCATGCCTTTTTTACTGTGTAATAAATTTTAGGCATTAAAAAGCCGAGCATAAGCTCGGCTTTTTGGTGTCTCTTTAAAGACTTACTCTGCAGACTGTGCGTCTTCTTGAACTTCTTCGCTAGTCGCTGGGCGACCAACTAGTTCAATATAAGCCATTGGTGCATTATCACCAGAACGGAAGCCACACTTAAGAATACGAGTGTAACCACCTGGGCGGTCTGTATTGCGAGGACCGATTTCACTGAACAATTTACCAACTACTTCATTATCACGCGTGCGGGCAAATGCTAAACGGCGATTTGCTACGCTGTCAGTCTTAGCCAGTGTGATTAAAGGTTCAATTACACGGCGTAACTCTTTCGCTTTAGGCAAAGTAGTTTTGATGATTTCATGTTTCACCAAAGAACCTGCCATATTGCTAAACATCGCTTTACGATGGCTACTGTTACGGTTTAATTGACGACCACTCTTACGATGGCGCATGACCCTATCCTTCTAACTAAACTAATATAGTGATTTAGATTATTCAGCTAGGCTTGCAGGTGGCCAATTTTCTAGGCGCATACCTAGAGAAAGACCACGTGAAGCTAGCACGTCTTTAATTTCAGTTAGAGACTTCTTACCTAAGTTAGGTGTTTTAAGAAGCTCAACCTCAGTTCGCTGAACTAAATCACCGATATATTGAATTTGCTCGGCTTTCAAACAGTTTGCTGAACGTACTGTTAGTTCAAGATCATCAACTGGACGAAGTAGAATAGGATCGAATTCTGGCTTCTCTTCTTTCTCTTCTGGCTCAGTTACATCACGTAAATCTACGAATGCATCTAATTGCTCAGCTAAGATAGTCGACGCACGACGGATCGCCTCTTCAGGATCGATAGTGCCGTTTGTTTCCATATCAATGATTAACTTGTCTAGGTCTGTACGTTGCTCAACACGGGCTGATTCAACCGAGTACGCAATTCGTTCAACTGGGCTGAATGATGCATCAAGCAGCAATCGACCAATTGGACGCTCATCGTCATCAGAGGATAAACGACTAGATGCTGGCACATAACCACGACCACGCTCAACACGAATACGCATGCTGATCTCGCTGTTACTTGTAGTTAAATTACAAATAACGTGATCTGGATTAGCAATTGTTACATCGCCATCGTGCTGAATATCTGCCGCAGTCACAGGGCCTACACCAGATTTAGCCAGGGTCAGAAAAACTTCATCTTTGCCTTCTAACGTTACCGCTAGACCTTTAAGGTTTAGTAGTATTTCAATGATGTCTTCTTGTACGCCTTCTTTCGCGCTGTACTCATGCAATACACCGTCGATTTCAACTTCGGTTACTGCACATCCAGGCATAGACGATAACAGTATACGGCGTAAGGCATTACCCAAAGTGTGGCCAAAACCACGCTCAAGTGGTTCTAAAACTACTTTAGAACGCGTTGGGTTGATAGCGTCGATATCGACTAATCTTGGTTTTAGAAATTCTGTAACAGAACCCTGCATTTTATCCTCTCTTAACTCTTAACTTTACTTAGAGTAAAGTTCGACGATTAGTTGTTCATTAATGTCCGCAGACAGGTCTGAACGCTCAGGTAGGCGCTTAAAGCTACCTTCCAGTTTTTTACCGTCAACTTCAACCCAAGTCGGCTTTTCACGTTGCTCAGCCAACTCTAGAGCAGCGATGATACGTGCTTGTGTTTTAGACTTCTCACGAATTACCACAGTATCTTCTGGAGCAATTACGTATGAAGGAATATTCACAACACGACCATTAACTAGAACCGCTTTGTGACTTACTAACTGACGTGCTTCAGCGCGTGTGCTAGCAAATCCCATGCGATACACAACATTGTCTAAACGTTGCTCTAAAAGCTGTAACAAGTTTTCACCTGTATTACCTTTAAGGCGAGCAGCTTCTTTGTAGTAGTTACGGAATTGCTTTTCTAATACACCGTAAATACGACGTACTTTTTGCTTTTCACGTAATTGTAAACCGTAATCAGATAAGCGACCTTTACGAGCGCCATGCTGACCAGGTGCAGTCTCAAGTTTACACTTAGAGTCGATAGCTCTTACGCCGCTCTTAAGGAACAGGTCAGTACCTTCACGACGACTCAGCTTGAGCTTAGGGCCCAAATATCTTGCCATGTTATTTCTCCTAACCTATTGTTAAACGCGACGTTTCTTCGGTGGACGACAACCATTGTGTGGTATTGGCGTCACGTCAGTAATGTTGGTAATACGGTAACCAGCAGCATTCAAAGCACGTACAGCAGATTCACGACCTGGACCTGGACCTTTAATGAAAACTTCTAGATTTTTTAAACCGTATTCTTGAGCAGCAGTACCTGCACGCTCTGCAGCAACCTGAGCAGCAAATGGTGTTGATTTACGTGAACCACGGAAACCTGAACCACCGGCAGTAGCCCATGATAATGCATTACCTTGACGGTCGGTAATTGTTACAATAGTGTTGTTGAAAGAAGCATGAACATGAGCCATACCATCAGCAACTTGTTTTTTAACCTTTTTACGACGAATTGGTGTCTTAGCCATTTTACTATCCCCTTATCGCTTAATAGGCTTACGAGGACCCTTACGGGTACGCGCGTTAGTCTTTGTTCTTTGACCACGAAGTGGTAAAGAGCGACGGTGACGTAGGCCACGATAACAACCAAGATCCATAAGGCGCTTGATATTTAAAGTAACTTCACGACGAAGATCACCTTCAACAGTGTACTTGCCAACTGCTTCACGCAGTACATCAAGTTTTTCGTCTGAAAGTTCACCGATTTTTGTGGTCTCGGCGATACCAGTCGCTTCTAAGATAGCCTTAGAGCGAGTCTTACCTATGCCATAAATAGCTGTTAAACCAATAACTGCATGTTTATGATCAGGGACGTTAATGCCAGCGATACGGGCCACTAACACATCTCCTATATTTGAATTTGGTAATCATCTGTTTGAAAAGCCCGTAAGGATACTCAAACGAGGACCAAATCACAACTAAAAACACAGGCCGAGAAACCTCAGCCTGCACGACTGTTTACTTAGCCTTGCCTTTGCTTATGCTTAGGCTCACTGCAAATTACGCGTACTACACCAGCACGTTTAATAACTTTACAGTTACGGCATATTTTCTTAACGGAAGCACGTACTTTCATTGCTCAACTCCGTAAACTGACCTTATCGACCGTAGCCTTTAAGGTTCGCTTTTTTCAGCACAGAATCATACTGATGAGACATCAGATGAGTCTGTACTTGTGCCATAAAGTCCATGATTACAACAACGATAATCAAAATTGATGTACCGCCGAAATAGAATGGCGTTTGCCATGCCATAGTCATGAATTCGGGCACCAGACAGATAAAGGTTATATACAAAGCACCTGCCAATGTCAGGCGTGTCATCACTTTATCAATGTATTTAGATGTCTGCTCACCTGGACGAATACCTGGGATAAATGCGCCAGATTTCTTCAGGTTGTCTGCTGTTTCACGTGGGTTAAAAACCAACGCTGTGTAGAAAAAGCAGAAGAAGATGATAGCCGCAGCTAAAACCATCGCATACAAGGGCTGACCTGGAGTCAACGCTGTAGCAACTGATTGTAGCACATCAGCAACCGGACCTTCACCCTGGCCGAACCAGCTTGCAATTGTACCAGGGAACAGAATTATACTGCTAGCAAAGATTGGTGGAATAACACCTGCCATATTTACTTTCAGAGGTAAATGCGTGCTTTGAGCAGCAAAGACCTGACGACCTTGTTGACGCTTGGCGTAGTTAACAACGATGCGTCGTTGACCACGTTCAAAAAATACAACAAGATAAGTAACAGCAAATACTATAACCGCAACCATCAACAGTACAAAAACATTCAAATCACCTTGGCGCGCCATTTCGGCTGTCGAACCAATAGCAGACGGCAGGTTAGCTACAATACCAACAAATATTAGAACTGAGATACCGTTACCAATACCACGTTCTGTTATCTGTTCGCCCAACCACATAAGAAACATAGTACCCGTTACTAAGCTCACCACTGCGGTGAAATAGAAACCCATACCTGGGTTAACAACTAACCCGTTCATCATGCCCGGTAAGCTAGTAGCAATACCGATTGATTGGATAGTAGCAAGCACAAGCGTGCCATAGCGTGTGTACTGGCTTATCTTTTTACGCCCTTGCTCACCTTCTTTCTTAAGCTCTATAAACGGCGGATACATATGCGTTAATAGTTGCGTAATAATCGAAGCCGAGATATACGGCATGATACCCAGTGCTAACACTGAAGCTCGCTCAAGCGCACCACCGCTAAACATGTTGAACATCTCAACAATGGTGCCCTTTTGTTGCTCGAAGAAATCGGCAAGTACAGCGGCGTCAATCCCAGGGATCGGCACAAATGAACCTAGACGGTATATTATGATAGCACCTAATACGAAGAGTAATCGGCGCTTCAATTCCGAAAGTCCACCTTGTGCACTTTGTTTATCTTGACCTGGTTTAGCCATTAGTACTTCCTTAGTCTTCTACCTTGCCTCCGGCAGCTTCGATAGCTTCGCGTGCACCTTTAGAAGCCTTAAGGCCTTTAACGGTAACAGCGCGTGAAACTTCGCCAGATTTAACAACTTTAACGAACAGAACGTTCTTTTTAACTAGACCAGCTGCTTGTAACGCGCTTAGGTCTACCACATCGCCTTCAACTTTAGCGATTTCGTATAGGTTTATTTCTGCAGATACTAACGATTTGCGAGAAGTGAAACCAAACTTAGGTAGACGACGTTGCATAGGCATTTGACCGCCCTCAAAACCAACGCGTACTTTACCGCCAGAACGTGATTTTTGACCTTTGTGACCACGGCCAGCAGTCTTACCAAGACCAGAACCGATACCACGACCAACACGTTTTGGAGCAGTTTTTGAACCTGCAGCAGGTGAAAGTGTATTCAAATGCATCGAATTACCCCTCTACCTTAACCATGTAATAAACCTGGTTAATCATACCACGCACACATGCTGTGTCTTCTAACTCAACAGTGTGATTGATACGACGTAAACCAAGACCGCGTAATGTAGCTTTATGCTTCGGTAAACGACCGATAGAGCTTTTTACTTGTGTTACTTTTACAGTTTTATTAGCCATGGTTTACCCCAAAATCTCATCTACTCGAAGACCACGTTTTGCAGCGATCGACTGAGGAGAATTCATGTTCTCAAGAGCTGAGATCGTTGCACGTACAACGTTGATCGGGTTAGTAGAACCGTAACATTTAGAAAGTACGTTCTGCACACCAGTCACTTCAAGTACTGCACGCATAGCACCACCTGCAATGATACCAGTACCTTCAGAGGCTGGTTTCATAAACACTTGTGAGCCAGCATGACGTCCTTTAACAGGATGCTGTAATGTGTTGCCATTTAGGTCTACGTTGATCATGTTACGACGTGCTTTTTCCATTGCTTTTTGAATAGCAGCTGGAACTTCACGTGCTTTACCATAACCAAAACCTACTTTACCTGCGCCATCACCAACTACAGTTAGTGCAGTAAAGCTAAAGATACGACCACCTTTAACTACCTTAGACACACGGTTCACCGCGATTAACTTTTCAGCTAAATCAGGCTGTTGTTGCTTTGCTTCTACGTTAGCCATTGTCTACTCCTAGAATTGCAAACCGGCTTCACGCGCAGCATCAGCTAGCGCCTTCACACGGCCGTGATATTTAAAGCCACTGCGATCAAAAGCAAGTTTTTCAATGCCTTTGTCAGCCGCACGTTCAGCAACCGCTTTACCCACTGCTTGCGCAGCTGCAACGTTGCCTGTGCCTTTAACTGTTTCGCTAATAACTTTCTCAACAGTAGAAGCAGCAGCCAGTACATTACCCTCAGCGTTTACAACTTGAGCGTAAATGTGACGTGGCGTGCGGTGGATAACAAGACGCGTTGTGCCTTGTTCAATATAATTTCTACGAGTGCGTTTAGCACGACGTAGACGAGCTGTTTTTTTATCCATCGTCTTACCTTACTTCTTCTTAGCCTCTTTACGGCGTACATTCTCATCTGAATAACGAACACCTTTACCTTTATAAGGCTCAGGTTTACGGTATGCACGAATGTTAGCAGCTGTTTGACCAACTAACTGCTTATCTACGCCCTTAACTAGAACTTCTGTTTGGCTTGGAGTTTCAATTGTAATTCCCTCAGGAACTGCAAAATTAACTGGGTGCGAGAAACCAAGAGTTAAGTCTAAAACTTTGCCCTTAGCTGCAGCACGGTAACCAACACCTACTAACTGAAGTTTCTTCTCGTAACCTTCATGCGTACCAACAATCATATTGTTGATTAGAGCGCGAGCAGTACCTGCTTGTGCCCATGCATTGGCTACGCCTTCACGAGGTAAAGTTGTAATAACGTTGTCGTTAACTTGTACTTCAACTGCGTTGTTGATGGTACGAGTAAGTTCACCGTTTTTGCCTTTAACTGTGATTTCCTGGCCTTTTAATGTAACTTCTACACCGGCAGGAACGTTTATTGGTGCCTTTGCTATGCGAGACATAGTTCCCCTCCGATTAAGCTACAAAACCAATGATTTCACCACCAACGCCTGCACTACGTGCTGCGCGGTCTGTCATTAGGCCTTTAGAAGTTGATACGATAGCGATACCTAAACCACCCATTACCTTTGGTAATTCGTCACGTCTCTTGTAGATACGTAGACCAGGGCGACTTACACGCTGGATATTTTCAATAACAGCTTTGCCTTCGAAGTACTTCAACTCGATAGAAAGCTCAGGTTTTACATCACCACTTACTGAAAAGTCTGCGATGTAACCTTCATTTTTTAATACATTAGCTACTGCTACTTTCAGTTTTGAATTAGGCATCGTTACAGATACTTTTTTCGCTGACTGACCGTTACGGATTCGTGTAAATAAATCCGCGATAGGATCTTGCAAGCTCATAGTCTTACTCCCATGATTCTATTACCAGCTAGCCTTTTTAAGGCCAGGAATTTCACCGCGCATAGCTGCTTCGCGAACTTTAATACGGCTCATGCCGAATTTGCGAAGGAAACCATGTGGGCGGCCCGTAATGTTACAACGATTACGTTGACGTGCAGGGCTAGAATCACGAGGTAAAGCTTGTAGCTTAAGTACCGCGTCCCAACGATCATCTTCAGATGTATTTACATCACTGATGATAGCTTTTAGTGCTGCACGCTTTTCAGCGTACTGAGCAACTAGTTTAGTGCGCTTTGCTTCGCGCGCTTTCATAGAATTCTTTGCCATAACCCTACCCTTATTTCTTGAATGGGAAGTTAAACGCTTCTAACAACGCACGGCCTTCCTCATCTGATTTCGCAGATGTAGTGATTGTGATATCCATACCGCGTACACGGTCTACTTTATCATAATCAATTTCTGGGAAGATGATTTGTTCACGTACGCCCATGCTGTAGTTACCACGTCCATCAAAAGACTTAGCACTTACACCACGGAAGTCACGGATACGTGGGATAGCGATTGAAACCAAACGCTCAAAAAAGTCCCACATACGCTCGCCGCGTAGGGTTACTTTACAACCAATCGGGTAGCCTTCACGCACTTTGAAGCCAGCAACAGATTTGCGTGCTTTAGTGATTAAAGGTTTCTGACCAGAAATAGCTTCTAGATCCGCAACAGCGTTATCTAAAATTTTCTTATCAGCTAAGGCTTCGCCTACACCCATGTTCAATGTGATCTTTTCGATCTGAGGGACTTGCATGACAGAGCTGAAACCAAACTTCTCTTGAAGCTCAGCAACTACTTTGTCTTTATATACTTCATGCAGTTTCGCCATCATTCTACTCCAACTATTAGATAGTTTTACCAGTAGATTTAAAGATACGTAATTTCTTACCATCTTCAATCTTGAAACCTACACGATCTGCTTTACTCGTTTCCGAGTTGTAGATCGCAACGTTTGATACGTCGATAGACGCTTCTTTCTCAACAATACCGCCAGCTTGGTTCATTTGTGGAACCGGCTTTTGGTGTTTCTTGATTAAGTTAATGCCTTCGACAAATACTCGACCAGACTCGGTTACAACTGAAAGCACTTTACCGCGCTTACCTTTGTCTTTACCTGCTAGTACGATGACTTCGTCATCACGACGGATTTTTGCTGCCATGATAGACTCCTTACAGTACTTCTGGGGCTAGTGAAACGATTTTCATGAACTTATCATTACGAAGTTCGCGAGTCACAGGGCCGAAAATACGAGTACCAATAGGCTGCAAGTTATCATTTAAGATAACAGCCGCATTGCTGTCAAAACGGATTAATGAACCGTCTGGACGACGAACGCCTTTTTTGGTACGCACAACTACCGCGTTTTTAACATCACCTTTCTTCACTTTACCGCGAGGAATCGCTTCTTTTACAGAAACTTTAATGATATCGCCAATCGCTGCATAGCGACGGTGTGAACCACCAAGGACTTTTATACACTGCACTTTGCGAGCGCCGCTGTTATCAGCAACTTCCAGCTGAGTTTGCATTTGGATCATGTTAATGACCTCCGGTGTAGTTATTACAACTGTCTTAAATTGGTTTAAAATCAAGACATTTAGGTTAAAAACCACTCAAAAAACATATTAGATGTCTCTTAAGGGCGGGCAATTGTATCAGCATTGAGGGGGGAGTGGTAGGTTATTTTTTAATTAATTTAAATAGCGATGCTGAATTAAAATCAGGTTATTTGGGCTATTAGCTTTAAGTTACTACTGTTTATAAAACAAACAAGGCCTTTTTACCGTGCCTTGTTTGTATCAAAAATATAAATCAGCCAAACAAGCCTTTTAACTTATCCTTAATTTTGTCCTTGGCTTTTTCTTTTGCTTCATCTTTAAGTGCGCTGCTTACATCTAATTTTATGCCCACATCATGGAATGGACCTTTTATCCGTAGAGGAATTTTAAAGCCCGTACTGTCATCAGTAGTGCCTTGGCCTTCAATGGAGTCAACTACACCGGTTACTAATCGGTAATTAACTAACGTTTGTGGTAAATCAACGTCTCCTTCACCTGATATGCGTATCAACGGGCTGATTAGTGACAAGTCGGTATTTTTACCTACGCCATTGCTAAAATTAAAGCTTCCCGAAAGTGCCGAAAAATCGGTTTTTTCTGATTCTTCAAACCCTGTATTTAACCCTTCAGATGCGGCATTTAAGTTGCCTTTAATTAGCTCTTTGCCCTTACGTACCATTTGCGCAACGTTTGCCCCTTTAACTGCACCATCAGCAAAGTTAAACCCAAGTTTGCCATTTAAACCATTAATAAAGGTTTTTTGGCTTTGCCCTGCTGTCGTTAAATTCCAGTTTAAAGCGCCTTTTCCCATTAATTTATCAAAGCCTGCTGCATCAGTAAGTAATGGCTGTGCATCTATTTTGTCTAAGTCAAAGCGGGTCGCTATTTTATAAGGTCTATTTTGGGCATTAACAGTAATTTCTCCTTTACCTGTTCCCTCATAAGCGGCAAAGCTATCTAAGCTTACTTTAGCTATGCTATTTTTAAGTGCCACGGTAAATTGGTTAGCGCCTAATTTAATGTCGTTCACTTTTAATCCACTTGAACGCACAATCACATTTGCATCTAATGCATTTAAGCCACTTAAATCAATGTTAGTATCATCCCATACAATGGGTTCTGCAGGCTTAGATTCCTCTTTTGCTGGGGCTTCATTTTTTGCTACGGTTTTTGGTAAGTAAGGGTTTAAATCAAGCATCCCTAGGTTAATCTCAGCATTGAGCGCTACACGATTACCCAAATTCAACTTACTTTTACCTTTAATCTCGAGTGCATCGAGCGTTGCAACTAATTCAGTTAGGTTAAACTCTTCACCGAGCAAGTGTATTTCGGCATTGATACTAAAGGCGTTAAACGCATTATCTTTTGCGTTTAATTCTATACCTTGCCAGTTAGCGATATTTTTAACCGACTCACCATTAAGCGTTAATAATCCTTTAATGTCTTGCCCTTGTTTGGCTATGCTGCCATCAAAGTCTAAATTAACTAAGCGCGAGTCAAGCGTTTGCTTTACATTAAATGCAGTACCTTCAATGATTTTTGCTGGTGTATCAAGTTTTACATCAAGCTCAAAGCGCTCTTGCATATAAGTAATACCACCCGTGACTTCGAGTCGTTTACGCAATGAAGGCAGTAATATAGCTAATTCTAAATCGTTAACTTGCTGTTTAGCACCCGTTTGACCATCTAAATAGGTAAATGACCCGCCATATATGGCAACCTCACCTAATTGAATATCAAAGTTTTCAGGTAATTTGACCGCCCCGCCCGATTGAGTTTGTTGCTCAGGTTGCTTGGCTACTGCATCAAATAATTGCCAGTTTGCTTTACCATTTTTATCGGTTTCGAGCAGAATATCAGGCTCATTAATAACAAACTTTTCTAGCTGTAGCTCACCACCGAGTAATGACAACCAAGGAATATGAACGGCAAGTTGCTGCATGCTTGCCATATCAGCGCGAGAGCCCGTTTTCATGTTGGCAAAATGCACGTCATTTAGCTCTAATTTTAATGCAGGGAATACACTGAGGGTTTTATCCCCCTTTATCGTTAATGTCCGCCCGGTTGTCTTTTCTACCTGCTCAGACACTTTAGTAAAAATGGTATCGGTAGGAATTAGAAATGGTGCAGCAACAATTAACGCTATACATAGCAATAATATGACACCAATAACTTTAAATAAGGTCTTCATGATCATCCTTTCAAATAGGTAAATAATGTTCTTATCATAGCGGGAGTTAGCACTAAAAGCATTGCCCAATAACGAAAAGCCTACTTTTTTGAAATTGAAGAGCATGATTACATTCCCTCAATTGTTAGGTATGATACGCTCCTCTGTTGTATTTAGCCTAAATAAGCTAAAATGAAGCGACTAAAAAATATATCTAATTGGAGAGTCTACAAAGCATGAAAAAACTGCTAATTTCACCGTCAAAAATGGCATTAGGCGAGCAAGAAAACCATATTTATCAAAACATTCTGAAGCAATCTTCAGAGCTAAGCCTAAACTTAATGGCCGTGAAAGTAGAAAACCACCCAGATGATTTTTTAGGTTGGTGTTACGAACTGCTAAGCGCAAGCAAAGATCGCATTAATTACGATTTACTTGAAAAGAAACAACTTCCCTTATTAAAAAAATTACACGATCAGCTCATTTCAGCTATTAGCTTTCTACAGTTAAAAACATTACGAGTAGCACCTTGGCCAGTAGTAAGTATGTTTGTTGAGCAACATAAAGAACTTGTAGCGCTAGATGAGCAGTTACGTTTAACTGCTTATATTGCAGGCCTACGTGAGCAACCATTAAAAGAGATGAGCCCTGAAGATTTACTCGCTTTTAGCGGCAAGCATATGGCATCCCTCAATCCAAGTACCTATAACTTTGATGTGGAATGGTTTGCTTCTACCAAAAGTGCCAAAGGCTTTCATCAAATGCTCGCCGACCTACCCGGTTCATTTGATGACGCTCTTAGCAATATCCCACTTGAGGGTGATGTAGCACAAAGTGATTATCAACAATTTGTAATTGCCTACTTAGATGCATTTAATGACAGTGATGAAAAACCAACACTGGCGCCTGCAACTCGACTACTTGCAATGCGCCGCCCTGATGTATTTACACCGCTGAGCAATAGTCGTTTAGATGCACTTTGTTCTGCTTTAGGTACCACTAAATTAAATAACCGCGACTTTGAGCGTTACTGGCAAGATATAGTGCAAAGTATTCACGCTATGTCGTGGTTTAAAATGGCTAGTGCTGGTAATGAACTGGAAGAAAAACTAGTAAGTATTAAAGCACTTATACCTTGCTTTTTTTATTACGCAGATACAAATACTGCTGATAACTCAAACTATATTAAATTACTTAATAAACCTACACGTAACACGTCGAGTACCGGTAAAGCAAAGCGTAGAGGAAAGGAATCGGCTGAAATATTAGTAGACCGCGCACTTGCTGCTGATGATATTCCAGAGCATATTCGTGCTAAGCGTGACTCTATTATTAGCGAAGTACAAAAGGGCCGCGGCGTAAACGAAACAATTACCCTAATGCGCACCATTTTTGGTTGATTAATCAACAAGCAAACCCAATTAGCCTAGCAGCGCTTTGATGGTGCAGCTGGGCTTCCTTTTGCACCAGCAAAGTGAACCTTCTAAATAATCACTTTTTTATACCTTCCTCACATTATTTTCAACGCATTGTTTTATAAAACAAAAACAATTTATATGCGAATAAATTCAATCTGGCACATACAGTGCAATTCCCCTTGCAGTAACGCAGTAATACGCCGCCATTCAAAAGGTTGTAGCCGTTTATAATAAAAACCTTGGCGTGCAAAATCATACAATGGGAAATGAAACATGCTAAAACCTGACGAATCCCCACAAAATAAAAATTAATGGTAGACTCTCATGATTATTTGTGATCAAATTTTTTCACTATAAAAAAACTCACTCATAATCATGAAAGCCACCGAAATATTACACAAAGATATTGCCATTGCCTACCCTGAAATTCATAAAACACGTTTAAATACAGTCTTTACGTTTGTTAACTCAGGCTTGCGTGACCAGCGCGTTACTGTCACTTACCTAGGCCGCGGATTAAAATCATTTTCTAATACCGATAAAAAACATGATATTAAACGCGCAGACCGTTTGATTGGTAATGCTAACCTGCATCAAGAACGTCTTTGTTTCTATGAACATATGACCGAATGCTTAGTAGGCCAGCAACAACACCCACTTATTATCGTTGACTGGTCACCTATTAATGGCGGCGAAATATTTCAAGTGCTCAGGGCAAGCATACCAATGGGGGGAAGAGCGTTAACGCTCTATGAAAAAGTGTATCCTGAAAGCGAATTAAATACCGAAGCGGCTCATCAACACTTACTCGATAGCTTGGCACAGTGTTTACCTGCAGATTGTCAGCCTATTATTTTATCTGATGCTATTTTTAGAACGCCATGGTTTAAAGCCATAGAAGATAAAGGCTGGTATTGGCTTGGGCGCGTCAGAGGCAATGTGACCTTATCTAGCGACCTTGAGACATGGCGAAATTGTAAATCATGGTTTGAGCAAGCAACAGATAAACCACACCTTCTGACACAGATTTACTACGGAAAAACAGTTCGTTTCGCGTGCCAAGGTGTTTTGTTTAGAGGGAAAAACAAGGGACGTAAAAAAATCAAAAAACGGGGTGGGCAATCTCAATGTACAACGGTTAAATACCAACAACAAAAGGCCAAAGAGCCTTGGCTACTTGTGTTTAATTTACCTACACAATTTACAGATAAGCCTCAACGGATTGTGACTTTATATAAACAACGTATGCAAATAGAAGAAAGTTTCAGAGACACTAAGAATGCAAAACTTGGCATTAGTTTAGCCTTTGCAAATTCAAGAAGCGCAGAAAGGTTTGATAATTTATTGCTCATAGCGGCGTTAATGTTGTTTGTCTTATGGTGCATAGGGTACACCGTGTCGGCACAACAAGGGGATGCGGCATTACAAGCGAATACAGAGAAAAAACGACGAGTATTGTCCTATATTTATCTTGGCAAAGAAGTGGTTGATGATCCTAGGTATGAGCCTGATGGGCAGTTCATTATTTATGTGTATAGCCAGTTGTCACTTCTGACTATACAAATTGATAATTTAGGCTAAATTCGTGGGGATCTCTCAGTGCTAAAACTACAAAAAACAATACTCATCAGTGCATTGGCATTAACAGGAATGACATCAACAACGACCTTTGCCGAAGTAACAGCAAATGCAGCAGCGACTTCTAACTACTTATGGCGCGGACAGGAACAAACAGGGGGCGATGCCGCAGTATCTGGCGGTATTGATTACGCCAATGAATCGGGCTTTTATGCGGGTACGTGGGCGTCAAATGCGTCTTGGGCCGATGAAATGACCTACGAACTAGACTTATACGCCGGTTTTGGCGGCGCTATTAATGAAAACGTAAGTTATGACGTAGGGTATATTTATTACGCTTACCCAGATGCGGCATCAGGTGCCGATGCTGATTTTTCAGAAGTTTACGGCAGCATTAGTGTGCACGGTTTTACATTTGGTGCAGCCGTACTTGCAACATCTGCTGCCAGTGGCGACGGTACTGATTTTGGTAATTCACTGTATTTAAACGCCGATTACAGTTTTGCTGTTGGTAGTAATGGCACTGAAATGACGCTACACATAGGTCATTACTCGGGTGATTTCATCGGTGATGACAATATTATTGATTATGGCATATCCGTTTCTAAAGATGGTTTTACTTTTGGCTTATCAGATAACGACATGGACGGCTCAGATGTTAAAGCTTATGTAACCTACGCTGTAGACTTTAGCTTATAAAAAGAATGTGTTACTTGCTGCAACACTAAGGGCCGAAAGGCCCTTTTTCGTTTAGGGGGGCTAAATACTCATAACTCCCTCTAAGATTAGCTTCTAAAGCGCCCAATTATATTATCCGCCTTGGTTGATCAACAACTACCTCGTTGCTGTTAAATCTTTCCGCATTGGTATTATTTTCTCTGTTTCAAATAAGCTTTTTTATACTAATTCGCTAAAACAAAAAGGCCGCACTAAATGCGGCGGCCTTTAAATAAATAACTTACGTTAAAACTTAGCTAAGTTATTTTTATTGTCTTTATCTACAAGCTTAATGTACGGGTCTACTCCTGCGTACATTGGTTTTTCTTTTACTTTGAGTTCAATGGTATTTGTACCAGACACTATTTGATGCTTTTGTGAGTAAATTACAAAATCTTTAGCGAGTAAGTTTTCTGGGTTGTCACTAAATAAGGCAATATCAATCAACTCATCAAGTGGTTGCTCGGTTTCTTCACCTTGACCATCGGCCCGCTGTTTAGTTGCTTCAACACTCAGGGTTACCGTGTAAAAGCCTTGGTTATCAGTGCTATCTGTAACCGATACCTGTTTCATTTCAAGCTCATAAAGCGTTATATATTTAAACTGATCGTCAATAAAGCGTTGCTCTGCTTTTGTTGCATCTTGTTTTAAATAACTCAATAAATCGAGTGTGGTTGGATATGGCGTTGATTGGTATTTAAACTCATTCAAAAATGCTTTAAGTGCTGCATTTAAACGTTTTTCACCTAAGCGATCATATAGCGCCATCATCACAACTGAGCCTTTATTATAGTGAAGATACTGCTGAGCCTGCGTTTTATACAGCGGCATTTCTTCAAACGCCTCCCCTGTACGGCCCATTAAGTATTTGTCTAGCTCGTATTTTAAAAACTTACGTAGCTTCTCGGCGCCAAAGCGTTTTTTTAGCACCATAAGCGCACTGTATTGAGAGAGCGTTTCTGATATAACGGCACTGCCCTCTACATTAGCACCTGATACTTGATGTCCCCACCATTGGTGCGCCACTTCATGTGCGGTTACATAATAAGGTAGGTCAACTTTACTCTCATCCCTTAAATCTGTAACAAAACCAATACTTTCTGAGTAAGGCACTGTATTAGCAAAACTTTGTGCAAATGAGCGATATTTAGGAAACTCAATAATACGCAGCTGTTTATGCTGATACGGGCCAAATGCTTGCGTATAGTAATCTATCGAATCTTGTACCGACTCAATCATGCGGTCAACATTCCATGCATGATCTTTGTGGTAGTACACTTCAATGTTTACACCGTTATACTCAACCTTTTTGCTTTCAAGCTCAGCCGAAAGCACAGAATAAAAGTTTAAAATAGGGGAATCCATTTCATAAACAAAAGTACGGCGCCCGTCTTTTACACTCTCACTTTTTAAGTAACCAGGTGTAATAGCAAATTGCGACTCATCGGTGGTTACCGTTGCCTTGTAGCTTATAAACCCATTAGCAGGGCCAAACTCATTTTGCGTATAATAGCGGCTATCTTCTAGTTTATGTGCACGCTCAAGTTCGGGTAAATCGTGCTTACGACGCTCATACTTATCCGCAATTTGAAAATACTTTTGATAACCAAAATTCGGTAATAACTCTCCATTATTTATAAAAGTACCGTTATACACCAGCTGAGTATCTGAATATCTATCAACAAAACCGTTATGCTCGCGAGAAACTGAAAGCTCACCTTCGCGTACTTCATTAGGCATTAGCGGTTGTTCAAACTCAAACCATACCATGTCAAATTCTGACAAACGCTCTACTATTTTCCCGCCGGCCATTTTTACATCCCAGCTTTTAGCGTGGTTAGGCTCGTTAATTAACACACGAGTTATTGGCTCGTTAGCGGTATTAGTAAACTTAATTTTAGCAACGGCGGTTAATGCACGCTTTTTAGGGTAAATATCAATATGTAAATTGACATCGGTTATTACTGGGAGTGGCAAATCTTTGTATTGTGAAAATTCTTGCTCATACCTTACTTGTAGAGTTTCGTTATCATCACTTGTTACAAATTCGTTGAGCACACGGGTATTGTAATAAATGCTATAACCCGCCCCCACAAATACTAATAAACTGATAGCGGCAGCAATCTGACCTTTTAAAGACATGTTGTAACGCATTAAAGATAAACGAGTACGCAATGTTTGCGACGGGCCGCGATGCCACAAAGCAAATCCAACAATAGTCAAAAATACACTTAATGCGCCCCAATATAGGGTGTACCAATGCGCGCCTTGTAAAAAGTGTCCGTAACCGTTTATATCAGAATACGGTACGCTACTACTTTGCGAAAAGTGATACATATGATGCTCAAATCCGTAAGCACCCATTACCATTTGGGCAATGTAATACAGAATAAATAACCCCATACCTATATATTTATTAGGGCTAATTATTTGTAAAAAGAACGCCAAAATAGCCATCATAATTAAAGGCAGTAATGTAAGATAACCTAACCTAAATAAGTACTGACCAAGCTCTAGATTAAATTGCCCCTTAAATAATTGCACCGCAATGGTAAACATCATACCTACTAAATAAAGACCACACACTGCAGTAATTAATGCGATAATTTTAGATACCCAAAACACACTGTTATGAACCGGGAAGCTGTCAACAATGTCGCCCATACCACTGTGGCGTTCTCGCCAAACCAGCTCTGCGCTGTAATAAGCAATAATGATAAACATAAACAAACTAGAGGTGTTTTGAATAATGCTCACCATGTTTTGTGTAAGTGGCCAATCCGTTGTGCCATACGCGCCAATAGGCGCAAAGAGTGGCACAAGCAACATAGTAATACTTACACCGGTTAAAATCATAAAAGGCGCACTTAATATAACTTGCTTAAGTTCAAATAAACTGCGCATTACTAGTTGCGATTGCGTATTTACACCTTTTGACTTGTGGTTTTTAGCGCTGCTAATAAGTGCTGCTTGTTTATTTTTTACAAACGTAGATACAGCAAATTGTTTTTTTTGTTTTTTAGCCACGACGCGATTACCTAACTTTCCGAGGCCAAAAAACATCGCTAAACTTATTGCTATCCACAAAATACGGTTAATTAAAAAATCGCCCGAGAGCGTTAACACTTCGGTATTTTTATCACTTACAGTCCAGTAACGCGTTAAGTCAATTAACGAACCTGACCCGAATGGGTCGGCGTATACAACAATATTTCTAAATGCTAAATCATCAAAATAGATGCCCGCTATTTGATAGGTTATAAAAATCACTACAGCTGTAATATATACCGCCATCATGGTTTTAAAATACACGGCCACACTATTAAAAATAGCACTAAGCACCAGTAAACTAGGAATTGCCAAATAAACATAAGGAGCGACGTAGTATATTAGCTTGTTTGGGCCTACTAGTTCACTATCGAGCCAGCCAACCAATAAACCAAATTGCGATCCTAAAAACACACCCAGTGGCACAGTTAAAAAAACAACGAGCACAACCAAGTAAGCACCAAAAAAACGCCCAGATTGATAAGCAAGAGGGTTAACGGGCTTACTAAACACCAGCTCATCCATTTTGCTCTCACTGTTGCGAATAGCAGAGCTGGCAACAAAGTTAACCACTAAAAACATAGCAAGCGTACAAAAGGTAACCGTTAAAACCATAATGGTATAAGGCGAGTTCATATGAACATTAGCCCCACCTAGCGGAAGCTTACTACTAGAGCTTATAAAAAACGCCATAAAAAAGAAGATTAACGACGTCACATAAAACGAAGGTTGGCGCACAAAATAGCGCAGCTCAAACGCGAGCATATTAAAAAACATAGCGCCCCCTTATGCTACTTGGCTGTTACGATGATTAAGCAGCGTAGAAAAATACACATCTTCTAGGTTTGCGCTACTCACTTCAAAGCCCTCAGGTGCTTGCTCTGCTAATACATGTAATATGGTTTGCCCAGCAAATAAGCGTTTTGAAATAACAGGCAGCTGTGATTCAAGCTCTTGCGCTTCTTCTTGGCTCATGGCCTTGCGCCAAATTTGCCCTTGCAGTTTATCGGTCAGTGCGATTGGATTACCTTCTAATAAAATTTTACCGCCAGCTAAAACGGCCATGTTTGGGCAAAGCTCTGCTACATCTTCAACAATATGGGTTGATAATATAACTACTTTTTGTTCTCCTAAACTCACTAGTAAGTTGTGAAAACGATTACGCTCTTCAGGATCTAAACCTGCCGTTGGCTCATCAACAATTAATAAATCAGGGTCGCCCAATAATGCTTGTGCAATACCAAAACGCTGGCGCATTCCGCCCGAAAAACCGCTTACCGCTTTTGAACGATGTTGATACAAGTTAGTGTGCGCCAGCAACCCTTCAACCGACTCTTTACGCTCAGTTTTGTTGTGAATACCTTTTAAAACAGCCATATGATCCAGTAAGTCATAGGCACTTACACGCGGATAAACACCAAAATCTTGTGGCAGGTAACCCAAACGCTGACGCAGTGCTTGTGGGTCATTAAATACATCAATACCATCAAAAGTAACCAAACCGGTGTCTGCAGATTGCAAAGTAGCAATGGTTCGCATAAGTGAAGATTTACCAGCTCCATTAGGGCCGAGTAATCCAAACATACCTTTACCAATTGATAAATCAACACCTTGCAGTGCATGTACGCCGTTGTCGTAGGTTTTTGATAACCCTGTTATTGAGAGCATTTTTACTTCCTTGAATTATAAATATTATTTTTAAACTGCTTTATACCATATTAAAAGCGGGAACGTAATTTAGTAACCGGTTAACTTTGTAACAATAAATAACCGTAATTTGCCTAATAACACTTGCCAAAGAATAAGCCTCTGAGTATAAAAACCACACTCTCTAAAAATAATAAGCGATAAGCCATGCAACAGCATCAAAGCCAACCGTTAACCGACTTTATAGAATACTCTCAAGAGGAAATGCTATCGCGCGCAGAAGAGTTTTTACAAACTAGCCAGCGCCGTCATAGTATTCGCCGCTTTAGCGACCGCCCAGTGCCGATCGAGATCATTGAAACCTGTATAAAAGCGGCAGGTACAGCCCCTAGCGGTGCAAACCACCAGCCTTGGCATTTTGTGGCCATTAATAGTAGTGATGTTAAAAAGCAAATCCGTGAAGCAGCCGAAAAATTAGAACGCTCTTTTTATGAAGGGCGAGCGGGTGAAGAATGGTTAGATGCACTAAAACCCTTAGGCACCGATGCTAACAAACCCTATTTAGAGCACGCGCCTTGGTTAATCGCGGTGTTTAGTCAAAAAAAGGGAGGTGTAAATACGGACGATAAAAACACTAATTATTATGTACATGAGTCAGTGGGGCTTGCCACTGGCTTTTTAATTCAAGCATTACATCGCGCAGGCCTTGCAACCCTTACCCATACCCCAAAACCAATGAGCTTTTTGACCGATATTTGTGACCGTGATAAAGATAACGAGCGCCCTTACATGTTGCTTGTTGCAGGTTACCCAGATAAACATGCAACAGTGCCGCTGCATGCCCTAGATAAAAAATCGATTGATGAAATAGCGAGTTTTATTTAGTGATTTTGGGTTGGGCGGTGATCAACCGCTATTTTATCGCCCGCTTTAAGACCAGCAATAACATACTGCTGGTTATTTACAACACTGCCTAAACGCACGAAACGTTTAACCAGCATTTCGTTTTCAAGTACATACACCATATTTAGCTGGCCAAATTCATGCACCCAGCGTGGGTCAATTAATATCCCTTGCGTACTTTTTATCGGTAACTGTAGTTGTGCATAAAGGCCGGGCATTAAACCAAGTTGCGCATCGGCTTCTAAACGAATAAGCAAGCTACGCGCCCTGTGATCTGCCACCGGTACAATTTCACTAACCGTTGCAGTCGTTGTTATAGCAAGCGACGGTATGCTTACTCTTAAACGATCTGCCAATTTAAGCTTTACCGCCTGTTGTTCACGTACATTAAAAGCAAGCTGTAGTTGCTTTGGATTATACAGCGCTAACAGTGGAATACCTGGTGTAACTGTATCGCCAGGTTCAACTAAACGTTCAACAACCACGCCCGATATAGGCGCTCTAATTTGCGTATAATTAAGTGATACCTGCGCCTGAGCTTGCTGTTGTTTAGCTACCGCTAAATTAGCGGTTAAATTATCAAACTTTGCTTTAGCATCATCAAGCTCACTCACTGGCACTAACCCTTGTGCTTGTAGCTCAGTGGCTCTAGTAAGTTGCTTTTTGGCTTGGCTTAACGAGGCTTGCACTGCATTAATATTCGCCTCACTTTGTGCCAAAAGTGCCTTAAAATCGTCTTGCTTAAGCGAAATAAGCAAATCACCTTGATTGACGTTGTCACCAGCACGCACATTAAAATTTTCCACTTGCGCCATTACATTTGACGAAATTTGGGTGTTTTGTTTAGCAATTACACTTCCCGGCACAGATTCTGTACGCGAAATAGTTTGCAGCTCAACAGTGACCACCTCCCCTTGGTATTGAGTCACTGGAATCTCTTTTAACCCTGCTTGTTGTTTATCACTAAAGCTACCGGCCATGTACAACACGGCCACAATAACCACAACCAATGCACTGATTGCACCTACTATTTTTGACTTACCCTGCATGTGCTTCATCCTCTGAGTTTGCAAACACTAAATAATAAACAAGCGGCACAACCAATAACGAAAACACGGTAGACGCTACAATACCAAAAATAATCGCAATCGCGAGCCCGCTAAATACCGGATCAAGGGTGATCACTAAATTACCTAATAAAGTGGTACCTGCGGTCAGGAGCACGGGGCGCATCCGCACCGTTCCTGCTGCAATAAGTGCTTGTTTAATTGCCATACCTTGGCCGCGAGCTTGATTAATAAATTCGACTAAAATGAGTGAATTACGTACTACAATACCTGCTAAGGCAATCATGCCGATCATCGCTGTGGCGGTGAATAATACCGGCTCAGGCGCACCCGCTATGGTGCGCTCACCAAACTGATTGAGTAACCAAAACCCGGGCATAATACCAATTACCGTTAACGGAATAGCCGACATAATAATTAGTGATAAACTCACCGACTGTGTCTGCACGCGTAAAATAATAAATATGGCACTGAGTGCAAACGCAAAGGCAATCCCCATATCTCTAAACACATCAATGGTTATACGCCATTCACCCTCGCCACTAAAACTAACATGCGTGCCTTGCGGTAATTGCCAAGGCGCTGTGCCGCCGTTATTAAAAAAGTGACGACCTCCCCATGATGTTTTAACAAATTCATCGCGTGATGCATTTAAATCCGCGTTCACATCAGCAATCACCTCAGCGGGTGTGCGCCCATTAAGCTCAGCCATAACATAAATCACATCGCGCTGATCTTTTCTTACTATAGTGTCGGCTACTTCTAACAGCTTAAATTCACCTAACTCTGATAAAGACACTAGCGGCCTAGGTGCACTGCTTAAGCCAAACTCGCTACTGGTTTTAGCTAAATCTCTATCACCCCTTACCTGAAGTGCAAGTAGTTGTGAAAGCTGATTTCGCTCGCTATAAGACAGTTGTAATTGTATAGGAACCGGCTGAGTTTCATTGTTTACATACAACACCCCAACCCGCTGTCCTTGTGAAGCCACACTGAGTGTTTGTGCAATATTTTGAGTGGCAATGGCACTGAGTGCCGCTTTGGTTTTATCGGTAATAAAGCGCTGCAACGGGGCCTTGGCAACCAACGAAGTGTCAACTTCAACAACATGCGGCTCTTGGCGTAAACGTGCAGCAACATTTTTAGCTGCCTGAATATGAGTCGCCTTATCAACAAAAGCATCTCGGTAAACCTCAGCAACTAAAGTGCTCAATACCGGTGGCCCTGGCGGTACTTCAACAACTTTTATTACAATGCCATCGGTTGCTAAAGTCGCGAGCTGTTCGCGCAGGCGCATAACCACCGTATGCGATTGATGTTCGCGCTCAGATTTATCAACTAATAATACCCTTAGCTCTGCAAGATTTGCTGCCTCGCGGCGATAATAACCCCGCACCATACCGTTAAAGTCCATACTTGAAGGTTGGCCAACATAGGCCGCTATTTCGCTCACCTCATTAAGCTGCCAAGTGAGGTTTTGAACATGCTTGGTAAATGCAGCTGTGCGCTCTAAATTAGTCCCCTCTGGCATATCTATCAGCACTTGCAGCTCGTTTTTATTATCAAAAGGCAGTAATTTTAATGGTACTAAGCGCATGACAGGTAACATGGCGCTGATAATAAACAACCCTAAAGTTATCCATAAAACAAGTTTAGCTCGCCCTTTTGAAGCGAGTAATGGAGCAAGTAATCTTTGGTATAAACCCGCTTTAGGCTCAAGTTCGGGTTGCTCTAAGGTGTTTGGTTTAAGCAATTTCATTGCCAGCCAAGGCGTAACAAAAAAAGCGACAAGGGTAGAGACCATTACACTAATAGGCACATTAAACGCCATAGGTGCCATGTACGGCCCCATCATGCCGGTAATAAACGCCAATGGAATAAACGCCACCATAATGGTGAGTGTAGACATAAGTAAGGCACTTCGAATTTCGCTCATTGCGCCAACAATCTGCTGTTTTTTATCGCCTTTTTTATTCAAAAAACGGCTAATATTATCAATACCCGTGATTGGGTCATCTACCAGTAAGCCCAAAGATAAAATAAGCGCAAACAACGTCACTCGGTTAATGGTATAACCAAATGCAAAATCCAGAGTCAGCGTAATGCCATAACAAATAGGCACAGCCAGCCCCACCACAACCGCAGGGCGCCAACCTAAAAACACCCCTATAAATATCACCACAGTAAATACTGCAAATACCAAACTTGATGTGAGGTTATTTACTTTTTCATTCGCTGTTTGGCCATAATCTCTTAATACTGTATAGCTAATTTCTGGGGGTAGTAGGGTATTTGAAAGTTCATCCATCATGATATGAACATCATTAGCCACCGCAACCGCATTGGTCCCCGTTTGTTTGGCTACACTTAAGGTAACCATAGGCAACTGCTGCTGATGGGTTGATTGCGCTAACCATTGGTAATACTCAGCTTCGCTTGGACCATCACTTACTGTAGCAATATCCATCAAGTAAATATTTTTGCCATTAACAACATTCACTACCAGCTGCTCTACTGCAGGTTTACTTCGTAGAACATCACCTGCTTGCAATGCAATTTGCTGCTGGCCGTCAACTATACTGCCTACTTGGGTTAGCTGGTTTGATACATTTAATGCGTAAAAAACATCGTTTAACGTTGTTTGATGTGCTGCCAGTGCGCTGGCATTTAAATTGATGGTGAGAGTGCGCGTTCGCCCAGCAATCACTTTAACTTCGCTGGTGTGTTCAATGCGTTGTAAACTATTGGCTATTTCGTTGGCAAAGCGGGTTAGTTCATAATCGCCATAAAGTTGTGGATCTTTACTGTATAGCCCTAACATTACAATAGGCACATCATCGACTTCTATTGGTCGAACTTGCCAACCTTTGATCACCGATGCCATTGTATGCTGATAACTATTTAATTTTGCGTAAGTATCTAAAATTGCTTGTTCGCGGTTGTGGCCTACTTCAAAGCGCAGCGTAACCACAGTACTGTTAGTTTGTGTGGTTGAATAAATATGTTCAACACCCACAAGCTGAGCTAATAACTTTTCAAGCGGTTGTGTTACTAATCGAGCTACTTCAGGCGCCTCAATATTTGGGGCAGATACATAAATATCGAGCATGGGTACCGTAATTTGCGGCTCCTCCTCTCGAGGCGTTTGCTTTAGCGCAAACACCCCAAGCAGTAAGGACATCACAAAAATAATAACCGGTATGCGACCACTTAAACTATTTTTTACCGCGTTATCTATTAAGCTCATTACACTTAGCCCTTACAAAATAACCCATATAAGGTACCTAACAGAACAACAGCGTTCTTATCAATCACCCGATAATAAATGGTTTGGCTTTCACGGCGCGTAGCCACTACATTTGCTTTACGCAATGCTGCCAAGTGCTGAGATAGCGCTGACTGCGATAATGGCACGGCTTCATTAAGCTGCGACACACTCATTTCGCTATCTTGCAAGGAGCACAAAATCATTAAGCGATTTTTATTGGCTAAAATTTTTAATAGCTGCTCAGCTTGTTCTACATTTTTTGCCATGGCAGTAAAGTCAATATTCATACGGTGCCCTTATACTAAAATAAGCATTGAGTATAAGGCGTTAGATTAGAAAAGTCTAATATTAGATTTTACTAATGTAGCTATATTAAATATAGTAACTGTACTCAATAAAATAATTGGCCTACTCTAATGAAACTAAACAACGCACTCAGACTAGTCGCTGGCATAATGATTGTTGTATCAATCCTTTTGCAAACCTATCACGATCCTAAGTGGATTTACTTTACCGCCTTTATCGCTGTAAGCTTAATTCAATCAGCCTTTACTAGCTGGTGCCCAATGATCACCCTATTACGCAAACTTGGCTTTAAGGAATAAATACCATGCTTACATCTATCCCCGATTTATTAAAAATAATTACCCCTAATCAACGCCGTATCGATGCCGAACAAGCTAAACAAGAGCTTGAGCAAAATAAAGGATTACTCATTGATGTGCGAGAACCGGCTGAACATGCCACCAAAGCAGCAAGCGGCGCAATTAACATTCCGCGCGGCTTACTTGAAATGAAGCTAATGGAAATAGAGAAAGACGCCGCCCGTCCTATTTATTTACACTGTGCCAGCGGTGCGCGTGCAACATTAAGTGCTGAAGCACTGACACGCGTAGGCTACGAAAACGTCACAGTTATTACCTGTAAAGCAGAAGCTGTTTGTCAGGCGTTTTAATATAACTGGCATCACAGCTTCACATAAAAGTCATACTGGTCGGATAAGCTCTTACTTTTAAATTAACGGTACTGAGCAATGACGTTTACACGAAGAAATTTTTTAAAAGCCTCGGCGGCAGGATTTGGTGTCGCCGTTTTATCATTAGGGTTAACAGCTTGTCGGTTTGACGACGAAGATGAGCAAAGTATCGATATTAGCTTTGATCATGGCGTAGCAAGTGGCGATCCGATCAGTGATAGCCTAATTTTATGGACTCGTGTAACCCCTCTAGATCCAGCAACCACCAGCATCAAAGTACAATGGCAAGCGGCAACCGACCCTGATTTTGCTAATATCAGCCACAATGGTGAAACACATATAAGTGCAGCCACAGACTTCACCCTAAAAGTCGACTTACAAGGCTTAAACGCCAATACCACTTACTATTATCGCTTTGAATCGAATGGCAAAACCTCGCCTATTGGCGCAGGTAAAACATTACCAACGGGTAGCATTGATAAAGTGAAATTTGCTGTTATATCGTGTGCTAACTACCCCGCAGGCTTTTTCCATGTGTATGGTGAAATAGCCAAGCAAACAGACATAGACGCTGTATTGCATTTAGGTGATTACATCTATGAATACGGCAATGATGGCTATGCTACTGAAGATGCTGGTATTTTAGGCCGTTTACTGCCAGAAAATAACAGCGACGAAATAATTAGCTTAGCTGATTACCGCAACCGCTATGCCCACTATCGTACTGATGCAAACTTACAAGCTGCGCATAGTCACTGTGCATTTATTACTGTGTGGGATGACCACGAAATTACCAATGACACATGGCGAAATGGTGCAGAAAACCATAATGAAGGCGAAGGTGAATTTAGCGAACGTAAGCTACATGCCCTACAGGCCTATTTTGAATGGATGCCCATTCGTAATGTGGTAGATAAAGAGCGTATTTACCGTCGCTTTGAATTTGGCGATTTAGTCTCTTTATACATGCTAGACACGCGCGTTCTAGCCCGTGATGAACAGCTAAACTATGCTGATTTTGACTTAACCAGTGCACAAGGAAAAAGTGATTTTGCAAACGCAATAAGCTCACCAACGCGCGCATTACTGGGCAATGGGCAGCTAACATGGCTCACTGATGGCATGACCACCTCAAACTCAAAATGGCAGGTAGTTGGCCAACAAGTACTGATGACCAAAATGCATCTGCCGTTTGAAGTACTGCAACTACTAGTAAGCTTACAAATTAGTCAAGCAAATGGCGGCGACATAAATGCATTATTAGCCCAAGCATCGGCATTATTTGCTGAGCTGGCACAAATCAAAGGCCGCGTGCTTGCAGGCGATCCAAGTGTTACTGATGCCGAACGCGCGCGAGTTGATTCTACTGCACCATACAATTTAGATGCATGGGATGGTTACGCCTACGAACGTGAAGTGCTGCTTGGTACTGCTATTGCCACAGAAAAGAACTTAGTGGTTTTAGCGGGTGATACTCATAACGGTTGGGCTGGGCAATTAGTTACTGATGCTGCAAACCCTATCGCCGCGTCACAAAATGCCGGTGTAGAATTTGCTACTTCTTCGGTGTCTTCGCCTGGTCTTGAAGAATACCTAGCACTGAATATGCAAGGGCCTGAAGCAACCGCACAAATGGAGCAAGTTATTGCACTATTAGTCAATGATCTTATCTATAACAACTTAGTCGATAGAGGTTACTTAACCGTGACCTTTACCCCAGAGCAAGCCACCGCTAACTGGAATTACGTGAGCAGCATTAAAACCGCTTCATACGAAATGCAAACCGAGCGCAGTAAAGAATTACGTATGCTAGCAGGTCAGCCCGTAATACAAGGGTAAAGTATCTAGGTGTTAGATAAAGTATCTAGGTGCGAGGGAAAAGGTTCTAGGTAAAAGATTAAAACAGTCCGGCGATCAGTTGTTCGCCGAGTTGTTGAAAAGGGTCAGTATGAATATTGTTTAATCATTTGTAATTCCTTTCATATTCTTAGTATCGCTATTCTTCTCAAAGTGCATGAATAAAACATGAGCGATACTTGATAGCACGATCAATACAATGCCTGCGATACCCAATAAAGTTTGAGTTTGTTGAAGAAAAATATAGCCCAAAATACTAGAAAATAGAATTTGTGCATATTCAAGCGGCATTAGCTTAGATAAGTCACTTTTATTAAAAGCAAAAAAACGTGCTGCAAGTTTAGTAATAAGGAGTCCACCATATAGCACAATTAATAGAGTGCTATTTGTATCTAAAGGTTTCCACACATAAATAGCGACGGGTAACAAGATAATCGCCGAATAGAGGGGAGCAAAAACCATTTGAGGTACAACCTTCTCTGCATTGCCTATTTTCTTTAAATTAATATTATAAATGACTAAAATAGCTACTGCTGACAGTGCAAAGACCAATCCTAGATAGAGGTTTTGCTGCGCTACTTGGCTCGCCATTAGTTTTGGTGAAAGCAACATCATCACTCCAGCTAAATTCAAAATAATAGCGATATAGACATAGGCTTTTGGTTTTTCTCTAAAGATAAACACCGACAAAATGGACGTTATAAGTGGCACAAAAAAGTTAATCGCGGTTACTTCCGCTAAACTTAAATATTGCAGAGCATAAAACAAACATATTGTTGAACTAACACCAAGCAGTCCTCTAAAAATATGTAGCTTCATTTTTTGGGGTTTGATATTTTCCCATTTACCTTTCGAGAATAATATAATGGCCGCAAAAGCAGCAATTACATTAACCAAAAAAACAACTTGGAATGGGCTGATAGCTTTACCTAAAAAACCACCGATTAGTAACATCACACTTAAAATGAGTGAATCTGACAACATCCAAATTACTGCGGTTGACTCTTTGCTAGCCATTTAATTTCTCTCCCTGTGTTTGTGTAGCACAAATATATGCCACAAAATTAGAACCCCATTATAAATCAACCACTTTGAACCCTAATGAAACTGCATCCTTTTCAGATAAAACAGCTTTAAATGATTTATTCACACAGATGTTAAGAGGCGCTGCGCTTTAGAGGAAAAACCTAAGTTAAGAGATTAGGTAACGAAATCCTAGGCGCGAGGGTGGCGTAGGTCGTGCTTTAGCGCGTTAATTCCAATAGCTAATAGATTCTCGCCATAAATGACGACCTACAGGGTAAATAATCAGGCTTTGTACCTCATGGATTTAGCTCAATAGATTTGTTGTTTCCCCCTCATTTCCTTCTCTTTGTGCAAACGTTTTTAAGCAATTTATTCACAAACAAATAGGTTATAAGCGCTGCGTGGTGAAGAGGAGTAACCTAAGCAACGCAGTATAATGTTAAGCTGTTCTCACTTTTTATCATTCATCAACGTAATTAGCATTTGCTCGATATTTTTTACACTATAGGTAAGCGAGCGGATGAGCTCTACCTGGCTTTGTGGTTCATCGTTATTAGATTGGGCTGGCTGATCTGCAGTGAGGTTATCTTTTTGAGTTAGGATGGCTTCACGAAATTCATCTGCATTCATTACGCCCAATAGCGAAACCAAAGCTCCTTGACCAGATTGCCCTGCCGTTTCAAAACTTAAGCGGTATAAGCCAAACAAACGCATAAGCGGCCCTTGACTTAATCCAACATCAGTGATTTTTTCAAGTGGAATCGATTTTTCTTCTTTAAACAAAATACCACGTTTGATCACTAGTTTTCGCGCTAGTAAATCGGCCGACATAGCCGCTAATACTCGCCCAGCAATCAGCCAAACAATAACTAACACAACCGGTATAAGCACAATAGTTACAACTGGAAAAAAGCTCAATATTGCAGCTAAACACATCCAGTATTGTTTAACTTTTGGATCAAACGACGCACTTTTTAAAATAATATTAGCCATAGTTTTTTATTGTTTGCGAAAAGACCTTTAAATTACAGCAATTATCAATTGCACGCAATTTAACCGCCCAGATCATTAAAATCCCACAACCACTTTGATCGCCAGCGTAATAAACACCACACCTAATAATCTATCTAACCATACATTTTGTTTAGTAAAACCAAAGCGTTTTTTAGACACCTCAGTAAGTAAAGCCACCAATAAATACCAGCCGGTATCTATCACAAAAACCGTCAAGCACATAATAACGCCAATACTTAAAGTAAGATTCTCTGGGTCAATAAATTGTGAAAATAACGCCAGAAAGAAAATTGCCAGCTTAGGGTTTAAAAATGCAATCGCAAAGCCATCTTGTAAAGCTTTACCAGCACTGACCTCACTTTTTTGAACTTGCAGCTCGCTGTTGTTAGGTTTTGAAAATAGTATTTTCAAACCTAAATACGCTAAATACGCGGCGCCTAAATGCACCAGTATTTGATAAACAGTTGGAAACTGCGTCATTAAAGCGCCTAAGCCTAATAACGATGCACCAGCATACAAGCCAACGCCAGTACCATGGCTGAGCGCTGCCAGCATGCCATTTTTCATACTGCCATTAAGTGAGTGCTTTAAAACCACCGCTAAACTGGGCCCTGGCGACATTGCGCCTATCATGCAAATAGCCGCTAGACTTAACCATACTGAAAGTGTCATTTAAAGCTCTTCATTTTTAATACTATTGATTTTTTATCTATTGATGCCATATCTATACCTTAATCATCAATAAGAATCTACTATGCCAACAGTTAAGTCCGCTTCAGATAAAGCTGCTTTTAGTGCTTTATTTCCCATATTTAATTTTATTAAACCTTATAAATGGGTGGTTTTAGGAGCTCTGGTGGCATTACTTGCCACCGCAGGGGTTAACTTATCGTTGGGCCAAGGCGTTAAATTTGTGATTGACCATGGATTTATTGCCGGTTCTCAAGCGCAATTAAAACAAGCTGTTTTGGTATTAATTGGCTTGATCAGTTTATTGGCGGTGGGTACATTCAGCCGATTTTATTTAATGTCGTGGATTGGCGAGCGAGTCAGTAACGATATCAGAAAAGCCGTATTTAATCGTATTGTTACTTTTCACCCGAGTTATTTTGAAGAAAATCGCAGTGGCGAGCTGATGTCGCGACTCACCACCGACACCACCTTATTACAATCTATTATAGGTTCGTCATTTTCGATGGCGCTGCGCAGTGTGCTTATGCTGATGGGTGGTTTGATTATGCTGCTGGTTACTAATTTAAAGCTCACCTTGGTGGTGGTTGCCTGTGTGCCTTTAGTACTGGTGCCTATGATAGTGTTTGGTAAAAAGGTGCGCAAACTGGCAAGCTCCAGCCAAGATGCGATTGCCGATATCAGCACCTACGCTGGTGAGATCATTCAAAACATAAAAGTGGTACAGAGTTACAGCCACGAACAACGTGAACAACACGCTTTTGCACTTGAAACCGAAAAAGCCTTTAACGTGGCTAAAAGCCGAATTAAACAACGCTCATTTTTAATTGCAGCAGTTATCTTTCTGACCTTTAGTGCTATTAGTACCATGCTCTGGGTAGGCGGTAGCGATGTGCTCGCAGGCACCATGACAGGTGGTGAACTTGGCGCGTTTGTGTTTTATGCGGTTATGGTGGCTATGTCGGTTGCCACCGTTGCTGAGGTTTATGGCGAACTACAACGCGCCGCAGGTGCTGCTGCCCGCCTACTCGAACTGCTTGCGGTTGAAAGTAAAATACAAAACCCAGCCATCCCAAAAGATGAGTACTTACATGCAACGACCAGCAACAGTGCCATTTCACTTGAAGGTGTTAGTTTTAATTACCCTTCTCGTCCAGATGTAAGCGCATTAAATAATATCAGCTTAAATATTGAAACAGGTAAAACCGTGGCTATTGTTGGCCCTTCCGGTGCCGGTAAAACCACCTTGTTTGAATTGTTACAGCGCTTTTACGATCCAGCCAGCGGAGCAATTAAGTTCCATACTATAAATATTAAAGAGTTGTCGTTAAACACCTTGCGCAACAAAATGGGCATGGTGGCACAAAACCCGATTTTATTTAGTGCTGATGTTATGCATAACATTCGCTATGGCAACCCAAACGCCAGTGACGAACAAGTTTATGCAGCCGCCAAACATGCGCATGCCGATGAATTTATAAAGCAGTTACCACAAGGCTATAACAGCTTTTTAGGTGAACAAGGTGTTAGGCTTTCGGGCGGACAAAAGCAACGTATTGTTCTTGCCCGCGCTATTTTAAAAGACCCTGACATACTGCTACTCGATGAAGCTACCAGCGCCCTTGATGCACAAAGTGAGCATCATGTTCAGGCCGCGCTTGAGCACTTAATGCAAAATAGAACAACGCTGATTATTGCCCACCGCCTCGCCACAGTAAAACACGCCGATATGATAGTGGTAATGGAAAATGGCGAAATAAAAGCCACAGGCACACATCAGCAATTAATGGCGAGTAACCCGCTGTATAAAAAGCTATGTGAATTACAGTTTAATCTAGATTAGCCTTGTGTATTTGGCACAATCTGAATTTCTACGCGGCGGTTTTGCGCACGACCATTCGCGGTATCGTTAGTAGCAATTGGGCGTGATTCACCAAAGCCGCTCGTACTTACTCGTGCAGCCATAATTTGTTGGTTTACTAGGTAATTTTTCACACTTTGTGCACGCTGCTCTGAAAGAGTCATGTTATAGCTGTCTTTACCCGTACTATCAGTGTGGCCTTCAACACTTAAATAGGTTTTTTCGTATTTATTCATCACGCTTGCAATGGCATTTAGCGTGTCATGAAAGCCCGATGAAATGTAAGATTGATCGCTCGCAAAGGTAATATTAGCTGGCATCACCAAACGTAAGTTATCGCCTTCACGAACTACCTCCACTCCCGAACCTGCTAGCTCATCGCGAAAAGCCGCTTCTTGTTTATCCATGTAATCACCCACGGCAGCACCGGCTAGTGCACCAATAGCCGCACCAATAAAAATACGCTTATCTTTATGGTTACCTGTCGCTTTACCTAAAATACCACCCGCTGCAGCACCGATAGCGGCGCCTTTACCTGTGTTATTCATTTCACAGCCAGAAAGTAATACAGCAACAACAGTGACACTTAAAAGTGATTTAGTTAACGTCATGGGAATTTCCTATTCTTCTAGAATTTTTAATGAAGTATGCAAATACATGCATGAACAGATGGTGAAGACTACCTCAAAATAGCTCGCGCTGCTTAATAATTACTAATTAATGCTAATAAATAATAAAAGTGGCATACTTATTTACGATTATTTCACCATTAATAAAAGGTTATTGCCACTATGCTAATTGCGATTTTTAGACAGTTTTTTTTACTTGGCTGCATGAGCTTTGGCGGCCCTGCGGCTCATCTGGGTTATTTTAAGCACCACTTTGTCGATTCGCTTCGCTGGTTGAGCACAAATAGATATGCACAGCTAATTAGCCTAAGCCAAGCCTTGCCGGGCCCAGGGTCGAGCCAAGTTAGTTTTGCTATTGGTGTTGAGCGCGCAGGTGTACTTGGTGGTATTGCTGCGTTTATTGGCTTTACTCTGCCTTCGTTTTTAATTATGACGCTGCTTGCGATTAGTGCTCATCAATTTGACGCCGTTTATTTTGCCGTTATTACTGGCTTAAAACTATTTGCTGTGGTGATTGTGGCCGATGCGACCATTAGTATGGCCAAAAGCTTTTGCAGCAACTTAATACTTAAATTCATCGCGGTTATTAGCACGCTAGCACTGGTTTTTTTTCCTATGTTAGGCACTCAAATCGCCATTTTAATAACCGCTGCCATTATCGGTGCTTTATGGCCTTTACTCAACTTAGCTCAATCTACAGAAGATGTCAGCAGGGGGGAAAATAACATCAATTGGATTGCTCTTGGCTTATTTGCACTACTCCTTGCCATTAGCTTTATTCCACTAGGGCAAGAGTTTGCGTTATTTGCCCCCTTTTACCAAGCCGGTGCAATGGTGTTTGGTGGCGGGCATGTAGTGTTGCCAGTACTTCAAGCGGGCGTACCAACATTAAGCGATGATCAGTTTTTAACGGCTTACGCCAGTGCTCAGGCTATACCTGGGCCCATGTTTACAATAGCGACCTACTTAGGCGCGCAGTTAAACACCGAGCAACCAATAATGGGCGCAATCATAGCCACATTATTGATATTTACCCCTGGTTTTTTACTGATGCTCGCCTTTCAAAAAAGCTGGATTAATTTAGCAAACAAGCCGCGTTTTGCCAGCTCAATTGCCGCGCTTAATGCAGCTGTGGTTGGCTTTTTAGCAGCCGCCTTATATTCACCCATTTGGAGCTCAGCTATAAACGATCTGTGGCAAATTGCGTTGGTGATTGCGGCGTTTATATGGCTACGTATGAAAAAGCCACCTATTTGGTGGCTATTACTACTTTTTATTGGCGCTGGCCTTGGGCAATATTATTGGGCACTTTAATAATAGGTTTATCTGACATTTTATTACTGTCGGCTGGGCTTAATTGCCCACTGACACTTTGGTAAGCTCGCAGTCCAAATACTGGCAAAACAGCCAATAAATGATCCATAATTTCGGCCTGTAGATGCTCATACGATACCCAACGTTTATCTTTACTAAAACAGTAAAATTCAATCGGTAAACCATGGTTAAGCGGTTGTAGCTCACGCACCATGAGTGTGAGCGAGGTGTTAACTTTACTGTGCTGCTTTAAATACCCCTCAGCATAGCGACGAAATAGCCCTAAGTTAGAAACTGGATCAGGCAGCGCCCCTACTCGAATGTATTCTTGCAATGGGATAGCCGCTTCTATTTGTGCTTTGTAGTTATCATCAACTAAAAAAATGCTATTCATATCAATATTTAATGCTCTTTTAATACGCCGCCCGCCAGACTCTTGCATACCGCGCCAATTTTTAAATGAGCCTGCCACCAGCATATAAGTAGGAATAGTGGTTATCGTATTATCCCAGTTACGCACTTTTACAGTATTGAGCCCTAAATCAATGACTTCGCCGTCGGCGCCATAATTATCAACTTGGATCCAATCACCATACGTAACTAAACGATTAGCCGCAATTTGAATACTGGCCACAAAACCTAAAATAGTGTCTTTAAATACCAATAACGTGACCGCTGCAATTGCACCAAAGCCTGATAAAATATACGTGGGTGATTTTTCTAATACGATACTGACTATTAATATTGAACACACAATAAAAGTGATTAGCTTAACCACTTGAATTAAGCCCTGAATTGGCACTTCTCGGGCAAAATCTAATTGGTTATAAATAGCACCCGCAATACTCACTAAGCTGCTTATTATAAAGCCTGCATAAATGATAAGCAGCGCTTGGCCAATTGTTTTTAAAATTTCTTGGGCAAGTGCATTAACTGGATAAATGCTGTCGAATGTGGCTAAAAACAGCACACAACATAACAGGCTAGCAACTCGTTTATTGAGTTTCGTGAGCACAGGCGATAAAACCCCTATGCGCTCAGGAGAAAGCTTAGTCACTATTTTTTGAATGCCTGGTAACATCAGCCGACGAGTAAATAAATACACCAGCAAAAGCGAAATAATGCCAATAAATGAAGCGGTGATGGCACTGAGAAAAAAAGCATCAGGGACTTTTTCAAACCAAGGTGCTATCAGCTGCTGTAGATGAGTTTTGGTCATGGTATTTTAATTTCCTTGCAGGGTGAATTCAGCACCTGCTTGATTATTTTTGTTCAAGATTGGCCAGCGTCTGGTTTTTGTCTTCCCAGAGACGGTTTAACTCACTTTGAAAACGGACTCTAAAATCAGCATCATTAGTGTAATCTCCAATTAAATGTTCACTCACTTGGTTTACTTCAATGCATACATTGATATTTTTTACTTTACCTGCAGCAAAATCCATAAAGGTAGGGATACCATCGGGATAATGAATAGTGACATTTACCACCTTAGAAATTTGTTCACCCATGGCTTGCATTACAAAAGCCACACCACCCGCTTTAGGTTTCAGTAAATAAGGAAAAGGGCTATTTTGACGCGCGTGCTTTTGCGGCGTAAAACGCGTACCTTCAACAAAATTAACCACACTGACTGGCATTTCTTTAAATTTTTCACACGCTTTACGAGTTGTTTCTAAATCTTTACCGCGTAATTTAGGGTTCTTTTTTAATTGGCTTTTACTGGTGCGAGTCATAAATGGGAAATCAAGCGCCCACCAGCATAAGCCCAAGACGGGCACATAAATTAACTCTTTTTTTAAAAAAAAGTTTAAAAAGGGTATCTTACGATTAAACACCCGCTGCAATACTAAAATGTCTACCCAACTTTGGTGGTTTGCAATAACCAAGTACCAATCCTTTAATTTAAGACTTTCAAGGCCGGTCACATTGAGTTGTGTAGGAGTGAACACACTTTGGTTTAGAGTATTAAAAGTCACCCAAATAGAGGCACATCGCTTAGCCGTCCAACTCATTAATTTTTGTAGCGGTTTAATCGGGATAAGCTTAACAAGGCCACAAATAAAAATAGGCACAAACCAAAAAAGGGTGTTAATTGTGTAAAAGAAAATACTAAATACACTGCGAATAACTGACATTACTTCTATTCCTTTATACATTGCGCAGCCATAAATGACCGCGCTTAACTGGTAACTAAATTAATCTTCAAAATACGTGTAGCCTTCAAGCCCTGCATTTAGTTCGGTGAGGTATCCTTCTTTACAGTGCGCTGATACATTAAGTTTGTTAATTTGGTTAGCGAAGTTTTCAGCTAATAGCTCACTATCATAGTCAACGAATTTTAATACATCCTTAACACTGTCTCCTTTAATGGCATTGGTTAATACATACCCTTGCTCATTAAGCTCAACATGCACTGAATCAGTATCACCAAATAAATTATGTAAATCACCCAAAATCTCTTGATAAGCTCCCACCATAAACATAGCAATATGATACTGCTGACCTTGGGTATATTCTGGAATAGGCAAGCTTGTTTCGATGCCTGCACCCTCAACATACTCGCGTATTTGGCCGTCGGAGTCACAGGTAATATCTTGAATAATAGCGCGCTGAGAAAGCGGCTGCGTTAAATTTTCGATGGGCATAACCGGAAATAACTGCTGAATGCCCCATACATCAGGTAATGACTGAAATAATGAGAAATTAACAAACAGTTTATCAGCCAGCTTTTCATTTAAATCATCCAGCACTTCTCGATGTGCGCGAGCATTCGCGCTGAGTGATGCGCGTACCCTATGTAAAATAGTGAAGTAAAGCTGCTCTATTTTTGCCCACTCTAGCATGCTCACTAAACCATGTACGTACTGATCGTGTGCTTCACTAAATAAGTGCATCGCATCATGATATATCTCTAGTGCCATCCGCGGATTTAAACGCTGTAAACATTGCCACATTTCATCCAGTACCAAGGCACTATTTTTAACCGGTGGCTCTGGGTTTAAATGATTGGGTGCTTTTTCTACATCAATCACATCGGTAATAAGCACCGCATGATGTGCAGTAAGAGCACGGCCAGATTCAGTAATAATTGCAGGGTGAGCTAAGTTATGTTGATCGCACACTTCGGCAAAGGCATTCACTACATTACGTGCATATTCCTCTACCGTGTAATTCATTGAGCAGGCACTGCGCGAGCCAGAGCCTTCATAATCAACGCCGAGTCCACCGCCTACATCAACGGTATTAAGTGGCACACCATATTGGGTTAATTCTGCAAAGTGACGAGCGCACTCGCGTAACGCCCGATGAATATCGCGAATATTGGCAATTTGAGAACCAATATGAAAATGCACCATTTGCATTAAATGCAACTTGTTATGTTGCTTAAGCACTTCCACTGCACTGAGTACTTGTCCTGCGGTTAAACCAAACTTGCCTTTTTCACCACCGGTATTTTGCCACTTACCTTTACCTACTGAATTCAAGCGAATACGAATTCCTATGGCGGGCTCTATACCTAAATTATCAATTTCTTCTAGTAAGGTGGTGAGCTCTGAGAGTTTTTCTACCACAATTTTTACACTATGCCCCATTGCTTGACCAATACAGGCTAAACGTAAAAATTCGCTGTCTTTGTAGCCGTTACATACAATAGTAATAGGCTCTTTTGCTATCCCTAAAATAGCCATTAACTCAGGTTTTGAACCCGCTTCAAGCCCAACTAAGCCACTAGGGTGCGCCAATAGCTTACTTACCACAGAGCGCTGCTGATTTACTTTAATCGGGTAAACACAGGTATATTTTCCGTTATATTCACGGTTTGAACGCGCTAAAGTAAATGCATTAGTGAGGGTATCTACACGATTTTTTAAAATATCGGTAAAACGCACTAATACAGGCAACGTTAATCCCTGCTGTTTAAATTGCTCAGTGAGTTGCGCTAAAGAAATAGCAGGTTTTGTTTGATCGCCATCCGGATAGGCTATCAACTCACCTTGTGCGTTAATATCAAAATAACCATCGCTCCAATGAGCAACGTTATAGGTAGCACGTGCTGTTTCTAAACCCCAAGTCATGGCAATTCTTCTTTATTAAATTAGGTATAAAGGGGCATTTTAATACGTCACTATCTGCTAAGCTAACAAAAATTGAACTTTCCCCTATTTATAACTAACTTTATTCACTCAAGGGGGTAAAATTTGATTGAGCAATAGCCCAAGCACTGGCAGAATTGCTTCCTTTTTTCATACTCAACCAAAAGTGTAACAACAACGATGGCAAATTTAGATCAAAGCAAGTGGTTTACTGAAATTAGCGACCGCGATGGCAGCGCATTTTCATTACGTATTAACAAAAAGCTAGATGAAAAACAGTCTCCTTTTCAAAAGGTAGAAATGTTTGAAACCACCGACTTTGGTAATTTAATGATCATTGATGGTTGTACTATGGTCAGTAGCCGTGAAAACTTTTTTTATCATGAAATGATCAGCCATCCCGCATTATTAGCGCATCCAAACCCAAAAAATGTGGTCATTATTGGTGGCGGCGATTGCGGTACATTACGTGAAGTGCTCAAGCACCCAAGTGTAGAAACGGTTACACAAATCGATATTGACGAAGTAGTGACCCAAATGTCATTAAAGTATTTTCCAGAATTATGTGAATCAAATAACGATGCCCGTGCCACTGTGATGTTTGACGATGGCATTAAATACATGCATCAAGCCGCTAGCGAGTCTATTGATGTAGTAATTGTTGATGGGACTGATCCAGTAGGCCCAGGTGAGGGTTTATTTAACCATGCATTTTACACCAGTTGTTTAAACGCATTGCGCCCTGGCGGTATTTTAGTACAACAAAGCGAATCGCCATTAATGCATATGCCATTATTGGTTGAAATGCGCGAAGCTATGTTAAGTGTTGGTTTTAACGATTTACAAACACTCCCATTCCCACAACCTATTTACCCAAGTGGATTATGGTCAGTGACGCTAGCCCGTAAATCAGAGGCTTTCAACGGCTTTAGAGAAGACGCTGCAACACAAATTGCAGAGCACAGCGAATACTACAATGGCGGCATTCATCACGGTGCACTCGCAACACCTAACTACATGCAACGCGCTTTTAATAAAAAATAATAAATACAAAACCGGGCTCGCTAGAGCCCTTTTTTATATGTTTAATTACATTGAATACGTTTGCAGTCATCTCGTAATAACCCCACCTTCACTTTATGCTCATAGTCTACAATTTGACATAAAGGACACACAATGAGATTACCTTTACTGCTAGTTGCTTTACTTTCAAGCAGCGCTTTTGCAAAAGAGGCCATGCTGGAATCGCCTGACCAAAAGATTAAAATCACCATTTCTGATCAATCTTCATCTCCTTACTACTCTATTAGTTTTAATGATAAGCCTGTTATTGCGCAGTCACATTTAGGTTTTAGATTTAAACGCCAAGCGCCGTTTGATGAAGGCTTTGTTATTAGTGACGTAACTCGCTCACAAACAGATAGCCAGTGGCAACAACCTTGGGGTGAGCGCCAAACCGTTGTCGACAAACATAATGAAATTGCCGTTACCTTTAATAAACCCGTCCCCCACGGTGGCACATACACAGTGCGATTTAAAGCCTTTGATAACGGGGTGGGATTTCGCTATGAAGTCCCTAAGCAAGCCAATTTTGAAAAAACAGAAATTACTAAAGAACTAACCGAGTTTGCCATCGCCGGTGCCGATAAAGCCACCGCATGGTGGATACCCGCTCGCGGTTGGAATCGTTACGAATATGTCTATAACACCACAGCCTTACAAGATGCCGCACTTGCTCATACCCCTTTTACTTTTAAAAATAACAACGGCGTACATGTCAGCATTCATGAAGCAGCCCTGATAGATTATGCGGGCATGGTACTTAACCAACGTCGCCCAGGCACGTTTAGCGCCGATTTAACGCCATGGTCAGATGGTATTGCGGTCAAAAAACACGGTGCATTTACTACCCCATGGCGCACCATTCAAATGGGTGAGCGTGCGGTAGACTTAATTAATTCAGATATTATTTTAAATCTCAATGAGCCAAATAAGCTCGGTGATGTATCGTGGGTTAAACCAGGCAAATACGTAGGTATTTGGTGGGGCATGCACATCAATGAGAATACGTGGGGCAGTGGCGAAAAACACGGTGCCACCACAAAAAATACTAAACACTACATGGACTTTGCCGCAAAATATGGCTTTGATGGCGTATTAGTTGAAGGGTGGAACACCGGTTGGGATGGCGACTGGTTTTTTAATGGCGATGTATTTAGTTTTACCCAACCATATGATGGCTTTGATATTGAGGAGCTTACCCGCTACGCTAAGCAAAAAGGGGTACAGTTAATTGGCCACCATGAAACCTCAGGTAACGTAACAAATTATCGTAACCAAATGGAAGATGCTTTTGCGCTTTACGAGCAATCAAATGTAAGCCAAATTAAAACCGGTTATGTAGCCGATGGTGGTAATATTAAGCGCATTGATGAAAACGGCATTGCCCGTTTTGAATGGCATGACGGCCAATTTATGGTTAATGAGTACTTATACAACATTAAGCTAGCTGCAAAACATAAAATAAGTATTAATACTCATGAGCCAATAAAAGACACCGGCCTTCGCCGTACTTACCCTAACTGGATTACCCGTGAAGGCGCCCGCGGCCAAGAATTTAACGCATGGGGCACGCCGCCAAATCCGCCAGAGCATATCCCCATGCTTGCATTTACCCGCATGCTGGCCGGGCCTATGGACTTTACCCCCGGTATTTTTGACATGAGCTTTAATGGCTTAGGTGGCGATACAAACCGCCCGCAAACAACACTTGCCAAGCAATTAGCGCTTTATGTGGTGTTATACAGCCCAATTCAAATGGCCGCTGATTTACCAAAAAACTATTTAGCTAAACCCGATGCGTTTCAATTTATTCAAGACGTACCGACCGATTGGCAGCAAAGTATTGCGCTAGATGGAGAAGTAGGCGACTTTATTGTATTTGCACGTAAAGAACGTAAACGCGATCAGTATACGGGTAACGATTGGTACTTAGGGGCGGTTACTGATGAAAACGCCCGCACCATAGAGGTTAAACTCGACTTTTTAGAAAAAGGTAAACGGTTTGAAGCGCATATATACCAAGACGGTAAAAACGCCGAATGGAAAAACAACCCTTACGATTTAAAAATCGAAAAACAGGTTGTGACTGCCAATGATAAACTAACATTAAAATTGGCCACCAGTGGTGGCACGGCTGTGCGCTTTAAAGCGCTTTAGTAAAAAATATATGCTAAAGCGTATATGAAAGACGTAATCATTATACTTATACCCAATAGTTTCTACTTGAATAAAAATTAAAAGTAACGATAATGCGAATCCATCTCATTTAAAAAATACAGGTCGAGTGTTCGTGTACAAAAAACTTTATTTAAATTGTTATAGGCGTTTTAAAATAGGCGTACTTGGGGCAGCGCTTATAACTGGAAGTAGTGCAGTTCAGGCACAAAAGCTTATAAAATCACCAACCGAACAAAGAGCCGGTATAATGGAGACGATAACAGTAGTGGGTAGCATCGAAACATCGGCTTTAGAGGCGAGCAAGCTTAAAGCAAATGCACCTAATGCAATGGAAGTGATCGACGCCGAACAACTGTTACAATTTAATGAGCAAGCACTTGGTGACGCATTGCGCAGACTTCCGGGTGTGAGCTTTGACGGTGCTAATAGAGCGCGCGAAGTTAGAGTGCGAGGCTTACCCGGTGAATATACGCAAATATTAATTAATGGTAGACCGATGATCGATGGCGAGTCTCGGCGTAATTTCGAAGTTGACCGGATCCCAACAGGGCTAGTTGAACGCGTAGAAGTGATTCGCTCACCGCGAGCTATTTATAATGGGCAAGGAAGCGCAGGCACTATTAATATAGTACTGAAAAATGGCGTTGATTATTTATCAGACTCAAATTTAGCAATAGGTGCTGGGTACCTAGAAAATAGTGGTAAACAGGGCGAAGTATCATTTTCACATGGCACACAAATAGGCCCTTTGGAGACGATGCTGGCCGGCTCGCTACAACAATTTCGCCGCAGCGAAAGTAAAGATGAATTCGAATTTGCTACTGATAATATCCCAAATGGTGGTGTACTTGAGATCAATGAACGCCGTTTTGACCAAGTTAACCTTGTACCGCGGTTTGCTTTGCAAACTAACACTGCAAACCGCTTTGAATTAGACCCTTTCTACTTACGCACTAAGGAATTTCGAGACGATATTGAAACCCGTTTAGAAGATAATCAAATAACTATTGACCGAGTTAGTGACGAGTGGCGAGAGAGAATTCGTGAAAGCTATGGCTTTCGCGCCGATTGGCAGCGAAAATTGGACGCAGCTGTAAAACTGCGTGTAGGTGTTGATTGGCAACAGGGCAAAACCGATACTAAACGAGATGAAACGCGTTTTAACGCTGACGGCAGCATTAATCGCGAAAGACAACGCACAGAGCTAATCGATATGGCATTGATCCGCCCTGAAATTGCTCTAAATATATCAACTGGTGCCCATGACATTAACATGGGTGCAGGTGCTGAGTTGCGAGAACACAACGAAACGAATTCAGAAATTCGTAATAGTAAGTTACGACCGCCACGCGAAGATCGCATTTTTGCCATAAACGAAGATATTCTGTTTGCCTTCGCCGAAGATATTTGGCAGCTCAGTGAACGTCTTGATGTAACAACAGGTTTGCGTATAGAAAATTCAGATACCAACACTACTGACTTTTTTGGTATCACGTCATCTCAAGATGCCACATTTTTATTGCCTTCATTGAACGCCGTTTTTACTGTCACACCTGATACCCAAATTCGCTTGGGCGTTGCTCGAACCTTACGTAGACCTGATCTGCGATCACTTTCTCCTGCTATTGACGAGCAAGACGGTAGCGCGGTTGAACCTGATATACAAGGCAACCCAAACCAACAACCAGAGTCTATTTGGGGTCTGGACATCGGTGCTGATTACTATTTTTTTGACAAGCAAGGCTACGTTTCACTAAACCTATTCAGACGTGAATTTACCGATAAAATAGAGTTTATCACTGAAAATATCGACGGACGCTTTATTGCCTCGCCACAAAATATAGGGGATGCCAGTGCAACTGGAGTTGAGCTTTCGGGCCGCATATCACTTGATTCAGTTGGCTTAAACACTATCTCACTTTGGGGTAATATGACCTATGCAGACTCTCGTGTCGAACAGGCAAGCGGTAAGCCAAGACGATTTGTCAACCAACCAGATATAATAGCAAACATAGGGGCCGACTTTTTTTATACACCATGGCAAACAACATTCGGGATTTCTGCAAATCATGTAGCTGCAATTAATCAAACACAGCGCCTGACTAATTACGGTTTTGTAGAGCAATCTATTGAACAACGAACTCGGCTGGATTTATCGATTAAAAATCAAATAACTGAAGATATTGATATGACAATAAGCATCACTAATCTTTTAGGTCAGACCGAGGATCGAGTTGAGCAAATTGTTGATGGCGCAGGTGTGTTTGAAACCCTTACTCGTACTCAAGAACCAACATACCGCAATGTATTTGCGCGATTAAAGTGGCGCTTTTAAGCGCCCTTATAATTTAAAAACTGCATCGTTTAACCTCTTTGGCACTGTTTATTGCAGTGCCTATATTCTTCCGTGGATTAACGCCACTGCCTGAAACGATTATGTCCATATTGCCTCCTTAAATCACCCAAATATACCGCTGCGCACATGTAGAGTCAGTATACATATTTACATAATTTCACTATTAAATCTCACATTGGATGGAAACATCATCATGATCTCCTACACTTATTTTTTATGTCACGATGACAAAAGAGGCTGTAAATGAAGTCAAAGTTAGGTCGGTGCTGCTATCAAAACCCTGATGGTTGGTGTTGTGATCAATCGAGTGGTGAGTCTGGCCTTTGTTATTGGCACGACCCTAAAATAGATAAAAGTAATGACAACATCAAATCTAAAGTTGAACAATGGGCGGCAGCAGGTAAACCTTTAGATGGGTTTCAGCTAGCCAAAACAAATTTAGCCGACCTCAACCTAGTCAACCAGGGCAGTAAAACTGGTTATCAATGTCGAAACGCCGATTTTTATCGAGCTGATCTGACCAATGCTCACTTTTTTGGCTTGGATCTGCGAGGCTCTTCTTTGATGAAGAGCAAACTAGTGTGTGCCAACCTTCACTGCGCCCAACTGCAAAAGGTTAATTTACTAGGCGCTGATCTTTCTCGCGCTAGGCTTGAAAATATTCAATGGGGAGAGGAGCTAAAACAAGAGCAAGAAGCTAAAGAGGCCTTAAAAAAAAGAGAGTACAAGCAGGCTTGTGCATTATGGCAAGAAGCTGAGGAAGTAAGTAGAGGAATTCGTAAGCAATGTGAAAAGCAAGGCTTGTTCGAAATGGCCGGGGTGTTTTTTAAAAAAGAAATGCGTTTTAGACGTTATCAAATACCCAAGTTTAGCCTGCAGAGAATGTTGTCGAAAACCGTTGATTTATTTTGCGGTTATGGGGAAGAGCCGTTAAGAGTGGTGTTATTTTCGCTGTTCGTCATTCTAGCCAGTGCAACGGCTTATTTTTTCTTAGGTGTCACCTCCGCAAACCCGATCTATGATGATGTAACAGGCTGGACATTTTACTTATTAGAGTTTTTCAACGCGATCTATTTTAGTGTCGTCACCTTTACCACTTTAGGTTATGGCGATATATCTCCTGTCGGTATTGCTCGTTTTATCGCTGCATTAGAAGCCTTCTTGGGCAGTTTTACCATGGCACTATTTGTTGTGGTGTTCGTTAAAAAAATGACGCGTTAGAATTCATTCAAAGTGAACTCTCAGCGCTGAATATATTTGTGCTTTAAAACCACACATCATTAAAACAAAGGCAACAGCGGTCGCCACCTAAGTTGATTAACGGTGCGCAGAATAATAATTTATTTAAAAATATACTCTGCATCGGTTACTGTGCAGAGTTTGGTATTTTTTTTGGCAAATATATCTTTGCACTTAAGCCGCCTTCTGGCCGGTTTTCAAGCTTCACTTTGCCACCATGCATATCAATAATACGTTTAATAATAGCTAAGCCTAAACCACTGCCTTCACTGCCTCGTGCAGCATCACCTTGTTTAAAGGGTTCAAACACAGATTCTAATTCACTCTCAGGAATACCGGGGCCATTATCGTTTACCGCAATAATGACGTACTTTTTATTGCTATTAAAATAACTTTGCACCTCAATATCCCCTTGCGAGTAACGCATGGCGTTTTCAATCATGTTGGTCACCACCCGCTTAATAGCCACACTGCTTAGCGGAATTTTACCCATATTAGGATAAGGCTTAAACGTGATCACCCGTTGATGTTTAAGCTCACTTTGCACCACTTCGCCAACCAGCGCGTTGATATCTTCATAAGTTTGCTCTTCACGCTTATGGTGGCGCAAATATTCGATAAACTGATCAATAATGCCGTTCATATCTTCAATATCGTAAATTATACCTTCGCGCAAATAATCATCTTCATCAACCATCATCTCTGTAGCTAACCGAATACGGGTAAGCGGCGTGCGTAAGTCGTGAGACACCCCAGCCATGAGTAATCGACGGTCATTTTCAAGAGCAGCAATGCCCCGCGACATTTGATTAAAGGCGCGTGTAACCTCAATCACCTCGCTCGACCCCTGCTCTTGTAATTTAGTGCTAAAGTCACCCACCCCTACTTTTATTGCCGCTTGTTGTAGTGCTTTTAACGGTCTGTTCAAATGCCGTGCAAATAACCAACCGCCTAATACACTTAAAAAACCTATGCTAGATAGGTAAAAAGTGAGAAATTCGAGATTACTTTCTTTAAATCCGGTTAAGGGGACTTTAACCCAATAACCAGGGGCTTGCGGTGCTTCCACCCAATAAATAAGTGGATCGGTTTGACTAATGCGTACCCGAGAAAACCCATTCAACTGCTCTGACATACTTCGCGATAGCCCTGAATACTCACGACTTTGCCCTAAGCCATTGCGCATTGCTTCACGCTGCGTCATCACCTCAATACCGGTTATTTCGAAAAACTTTTCTGAAACCTCATCGGTTACTTCAACACCCTCTTGCCAATCAATAAACACCGTTTTAATTTGCTTAGCGAGCATCAAATTAACTTGTTCAATAGTGGGTTTAACCACATATAAACTCACTGTGATGTAAGATACAATTTGATTAATAAGCAACAAGGCTGCCACTAAAAAAACGGTTTGCCCAAACGCACTACGCGGAAACATTCCCATAACTGTTACTTTTCACCATCAGGAACAAACACGTAACCTAAGCCCCATACAGTTTGAATATAGCGAGGATTAGCCGCGTCTATTTCTATCATGCGGCGCAGACGCGACACTTGCACGTCAATGCTGCGCTCTAATGCACTATAGTCACGGCCTCGGGCTAAGTTCATTAATTTATCACGACTTAACGGCTCTCGAGGATGGGACACTAACGCTTTTAACACTGCAAACTCACCACTTGTAAGCGATACGGTGTTATCGCCTTCACTCATTTCACGGGTAGCTAAATTTAGAGTGAATTTACCAAACTCAATCAAATTTTCTTCTGCTGAGGGCGCCCCTGGTACTTCTTTTGATTGGCGACGTAATATTGCTTTTATACGCGCCAATAGCTCACGAGGGTTAAACGGTTTAGGAATATAATCGTCAGCGCCGAGCTCTAAGCCAATAATGCGGTCTACTTCATCACCTTTGGCGGTGAGCATAACAATAGGGATTTGGTTTTCTTTTTGACGTAACCGCCTGCAAATAGAGAGCCCGTCTTCTCCGGGCAGCATTAAATCAAGCACCATTAAATGAAAATTCTCACGCTCAATAAGCCTATCCATTTGCTCAGAATCGGCAGCGGTTCTAACAATAAACCCTTGCTCTACCAAATAGCGCTCAAGCAAACTGCGCAACCGTTTATCATCATCAACCACTAATACTTTTATTGTCTCTTGTCCCATAATCTGTTGCTTATTTTTATAATTTATTAATAGTTAATATAAATGAAAAACTTAAGAATAAAAAACTAATTAAGCGCTTAGATTGTTATTGAACATTTCAAATCCCTTCATCACTATTTTATCTCGACAAGCTGCCTTTATTTTAATACCGTGCCACACATGAAAACTAAACAAGAACATGGCGTGAAAACTAATTTAATTACTCGCGAAGGTTATTTACAACTGCAGCAAGAACATGATCATCTTTGGAATAAAAAACGTCCAGAAGTGACTAAAATTGTGAGTTGGGCTGCAAGCTTAGGTGATCGCTCTGAAAATGCAGACTATCAGTACAATAAACGTTTATTACGCCAAATAGACCGTCGGGTGCGCTATTTACGAAAACGCATCCTTGATTTAAAAATTGTTGACTACTCACCCGTACAAGAGGGCAAGGTTTTTTTTGGTGCTTGGGTAGAAATAGAAAATGAGGCCGGTGAATGTAAAAAGTTTAGAATTGTTGGCCCCGATGAAATTTATGACCGCAACGATTACATTTCTATCGACTCACCAATGGCGCGAGCGCTATTAAAAAAACAAGTAGACGATGATTTTGAGGTCATGACCCCTCAAGGTGTTAAGCTATGGTTTGTAAATAGTATTACCTACCAAAAATAAAACGGCTAAGTTTTGATTCAGATCATATTAACTTTTTATTGTTTATATTATCTGAGTAAGCTATAAATGAAATCGCTCAAATAATATTGTATTAATTTGAGCGTAGTTAATTAAGGTCACCACGATGTCAAACATTACAGCGCGCATACTAAAACATGCCCTATTGTTTACACTCTTTATGAGTGTGAGTTTGACATTGCATGGCACACCTAAAAATGACAGTCTTGATACTGGTTTTACGCCAGCTGAATTTATTGTTTGTGACTCTCCTGACCAAGCAAATCTCGACACCGACACAGATTCTCATGTTGGTACTATCGCGCTTAGAGAAATTCAACCACTTCCTTTAACGCACCACTTTCATTATGAAAGCACTATTTTAACCACACCTTATAGCCACGCACATCAAAGAGCGCCACCCATTATTTAGTTTAATAACTTGCTTTTAAACATTATTAAATTTTATAAATTATTTAGGTGGATAGTATGTCTAACTTTAAAGAACTCCGTATTCAAGATATTTCTCATGGCACTATTGTAAACACGTTTACTGATAAGGTTGTCATTGATTTAACCTCACCAGCCACACAAGTGGTGACGAGCTTTACTGACACAAGCCCGATGCGTGCAATGTTTGATACCACGATTGAGCAAACCTTAAAACAATTAACTCACCAGCGCTCTGATTTTATTTTAGTCACCGATGAGCAACAAAAACTGATAGGTATTGTAGCGAGTGCTGATTTGCAAAGCTCAAAAATCATGATTTTAGCACAGCGCTTAGGCTTACCGCGCAATGAGATTAGCCTACGCTATTTAATGACTCCAGTGAGTAATTTAATGGGAATTAGTATGAAAAGTCTAAGTTACTCATGTATTGGGGATGTACTACAAACTATGCAACATAAAGGGGCTATGTTTTTATTAGTTACAGCAGCTAATAACGATATTTGCGGCTTAGTTTCAGCACGTGATATAGCTCGTAAGCTGCAAATTCCAGTGCATATTAGCCCAATAGCAACTACATTTAGCGAAGTGCTCGAGAGTGTAGAGCATCCTCACTAAACCAGTTTATTAATAGTATAGTCCCAACCCAAACTATGGCATCTTAAAGTAAGCAAATTAGCTTGCTTTAAGAGCTTTTCATTACCCTCCCCTGTGATATTATTCAAATCATTAACGCGTCAGTTAACTTATTAGCTGGTCTCATTTTTTGTATTAAAAGGTTTTTGCATGAGCGATATCTCTGCACGTTTAGCAACAGAGCTAAATGCACAGCAGCAACAAGTGGTTGCAGCAACAAAGTTACTTGATGAGGGCGCAACCGTCCCCTTTATTGCCCGTTATAGAAAGGAAGTGACCGGCGGATTAGATGACACCCAACTACGCCTACTAGAACAACGTTTATCTTACTTGCGTGAACTTGAAGAGCGCCGTGGCTTTATTTTATCGACGATAGAATCTCAAAATAAGCTTACCGGGGAATTAGCAGCTGATATAAGAGCAGCGCAAAGTAAAACCGAGCTTGAAGATTTATACTTGCCTTATAAAGCAAAGCGCCGTACCAAAGGTCAAATCGCTATTGAGGCCGGTTTAGAACCTCTTGCTAATGCATTATTTAACGACCCAATGCTCGATCCTGAGGTTGAAGCCGCTCACTATATTAATGCCGATAAAACGATTGCCGATACAAAAGCGGCCCTCGATGGCGCTAAATTTATTTTAATGGAGCGCTTTGCTGAAGATGCTAAATTACTCGCTAAATTTAGAAGTTATATTAGCCAAAATGGCGCTATTGAAAGCAAACTTATTGAAGGTCAAGAACAAGCTGGTGCAAAATACCGAGACTACTTTGAACATCAAGAAGCGTTAAAAAAAGTCCCCTCTCACCGTGCATTAGCCATGCTAAGAGCGCGTAATGAAGGCATTTTACAGTTAACCATAAACCCTGAGCCGAGTGCTGAAAATCCAGCCCAATTATGCGCTCACATGATCAGCGACCATTACCGTCTAGATATTAAAAATAAACCTGCCAGTGCGTGGTTATTAACCGTGGTGCAATGGGCATGGAAAATTAAGCTTGGGCTGCATTTAGAAAATGAATTTTTATCCACCATGCGTGAAAAAGCCGAAACCGGCGCTATTGATGTATTTGCGAAAAATTTAAAAGACTTATTAATGGCAGCACCTGCAGGCCCACGTACTACGCTAGGGTTAGATCCGGGTTTACGTACAGGTTGTAAACTTGCTGTGGTTGATAGCACAGGTAAACTGCTCGCTACACAAACAATTTTCCCACATGCACCACAAAATCATTGGGATAAATCACTGCGAACACTTGAACAATTATGTCGCCAACATAAAGTGGAGCTGATTGCGATTGGTAATGGCACCGCTTCGCGAGAATCAGATAAACTGGTTGGCGAACTGATCAAAGCAAACACTGAGCTAAAACTGAATAAAATTATGGTCAGTGAAGCCGGCGCATCGGTGTATTCTGCGTCTGAATTTGCCGCTAATGAGTTCCCAGATTTAGATGTATCAATTCGCGGGGCGGTGTCTATTGCACGTCGTCTTCAAGATCCACTGGCTGAACTGGTTAAAATAGAACCTAAATCCATTGGTGTAGGCCAATATCAACACGATGTATCGCAAAGCCAACTAGGCCAAAGCCTAATTTCTGTAGTAGAAGACTGTGTAAACAGTGTGGGTGTTGATTTAAATATGGCCTCAGTGCCTTTACTTACCCGTGTTTCTGGTTTAAACAAAACCTTAGCGCAAAACATTGTCAACTACCGTGATACAAATGGGTCATTTACAAAACGTAGTCAGTTGAAAAAAGTAGAACGCTTAGGGCCAAAAGCATTTGAGCAAGCTGCGGGGTTTTTACGCATAAATAATGGCAGCGATCCGTTAGATAACTCATCAGTTCACCCTGAAGCGTATCCAATCGTTAAACGTATTTGTGAGCATAATCAAGTAGACGTAAACACCCTAATTGGTAATAGTGAGTTTTTAAATAAACTCGCTGCAAACGACTATATTGACGATAAATTTGGCTTACCAACCGTGACCGATATTATTAGCGAGCTTGATAAACCCGGTCGCGATCCGCGTCCTGAATTTAAAACCGCAGAGTTTAAAGCGGGCGTTGAAAAAATTAGCGATTTAAAACCAGGAATGATTTTAGAAGGTGTGGTTTCTAACGTTGCTAATTTTGGCGCTTTTGTTGACGTGGGTGTTCATCAAGATGGCTTAGTGCATATTTCAGCCATTACTAACAAGTTTATTTCAGACCCGCGAGAAGTGGTTAAAGCCGGTGATATTGTTAAAGTAAAAGTGGTTGAAGTAGATGCAGCCCGCAAACGTATCAGTTTTACTATGCGTTTAGATGACGACATAGACACAAGCAATAAAACAGCACCCGCGGCACCGCAAAAACCTCGCAGCAATAATACAAACCAAGCACGTGTACCTAAGCCTAAACGCGATACAGGCAATGCGATGATGGGGAATGCATTTGCAGACGCCTTCGCAAATGCAAAAGTGAAAAAATAGTTAAAACCGTATATTTAAAAACAAAAAAACCGCTTAAGCGGTTTTTTTATATTTTACATAGCTTAAATTTGCGCTGAAAACTCGCTTTGAATAGCGGGTGATGTTGCCAGTTGATAAAAATTAGCAATGCGCCCTGCGCGCGCTTCAACTTCAACATCACGCGATTGCTCTTCGCTTTTAGCGGTTTTTACTTCTGAACTTTCACTATTAGAAAATGCAGCACTTACACTGCCATTTTGCTGTTTATCATCGTCGTTATCAGGTGCTGCCAGCTCGACTTGTGCAGCGGCTATTTTTTGAGTGGCGTCTGCCGCAATCGCTCTGTCGGCACCTGAAGGTTCTGCTGGTGCCAGTGCTGCAGCACGCACCGTTTGCATTTTATCGATGGTTGCTTGCGGATCGCCATTAACAACCCCAACATCTATCGGGACTTCGCCACCAACAGCATAATTGGTGCCGTCGGGGCCTCTTTGGTATTCGTAGCTAGGAGAACCTGCATATTGCCCACCTACAGCGGCATGCGCTTGCTCATGGGTACGTACTTCGGTATCGCGGGCTTTGAGTTCTTTAATTTGTTGCAGTTCTTGCTCAAGCTGCAGCTCTTCTTGCTCACTAACGTCTTCTGCAGTTTGCTGTTTTTCTTGCTCGGCATCATCTTGATCACCATCAGCATTACCTTCGCGTTGCGCAATGGTTTTTTCATCTGTAATTTTGCCGCTTGCAGTATACGTTGAACTATCGCTGTTACCAGGTAGTTTAGCTTTTTCTGCATCACTTTGCGCTTTATTTTCAGTACTACCGGCGGTGTTTGCAGCGGCTGGGGGAATGACTTCACGTAGCTGATTGTCACGCCGAGCCGTCTCTGTATAAACATTAGCAGTGTTTATATTAATCGACGGAAACGGCGTGACGATATTCATGAGAAATTACACTTTAATGTCAACTAAGGTACCAAGTACATCATCTGCAGCTTGAATTGATTGCGTGTTAGCCTTAGCGTTAAACTCTTCAACTTTTAAGTTTACTAACGCATCATCAATACGAGCAGGTTTAGATACTGGCGCGGTTACAGCTTCTTCTGGGCGGGCAGCCGCTAACTGACGTTGCTGCGCTAGTTGAGAATCATCTTGCTGCTCTATGCTCGCACGGTTGATCTCAGCGCTGGCTTTTTCAATACCTTGGCTGGCTCTATTAAACCCTTCCACTCCACTGTTAAACACAGATCCAATTGGCATAATAATAAACCTCCAGCTAGTAAATATTGTTTAATTATCGTTCAAAAATCGCCCAAAATAAAGCTTTAAACGCAAATATTTAACACTATGTTTCAAAGCATTGATTTAACGACAGATAAAAATTCATTTTTATGCGATATAAACGGCGCATGTGATGCTTTATCTAACACTTCGTATTCAAAGTCAGTATTAAGTGCTACCATTTTCTCAATTGCCCTATAAGGAACGAGTGAGTCTAACCGGCCAAAAATACCGCTAATAGCAACTGGGCACTGGGCAAATAATTCACGCAAGTCTTCATTTTGCAATATGTCTAGCCCTGCACTTAAAGCCTCGTTATTTGGAGCGCTTGACTGGCTTAATAATTGTTTTAGCTGCTTTACATCATCTCGAGCCGACTCACTGCCCATTGTCTGTATTGCTAAAAAACGCTCTATGGTTTTAGCACGCTCTTGTAATAACTGCTGCTTAAACTGAGTTAATACTTTTGGCTTAATACCTGGCCATGGTAATTGCTCTGCAAAAAAGGGGGTTGAGGCAACCAAAATGACTTTAGAGACTTTTTCAGGCCAATGTTTGGCAATATAAATGGCAAATAATCCCCCTAAAGACCACCCCATTAGCACCGATTGCGACTTCAATTTTTCACTGACCTGCTTTGCAGCATTATGCAATGTGTAAGGATGTAAAGAGACATTATTTTCGCCATAACCAGGTAAGTCTAAACAACGTACACTGCCTGAATATAAAAACGCTAATTCTGGTTTTATTAATTGCCAAACCCGTTGGTTCATTCCCCAACCGTGTAACAACACTAATTCACTTTGCATATTCGCCTAACCTTAACCAAACTTAAATCTATAATAGCGCTTTAAAGGAAATTTGTAATGAGGAGAATAAAGAGCCTAGCTGATTGGCTGTTTCCCTCGCATTGCGTGCTATGCCAAAGTCAAATTAACAGCGCAAAAGGACTGTGTCAGTTTTGTTTAGATGACCTGCCTTTGCTGGATTTGGTTAAGCATGATAATTTATTTTATCGCCCCGATATTGTAGCAATGTTTCCTAACTGTGAGTTTGATAAACTGTTTGCGTGCGCTTTTTATCAGCCCCCTTTTGATTTATGGCTTAAACAGCTCAAATTTAATAATCAAATTCATTACAAAAAAGCGCTGCAACAAGTCATTAAAAAGCAGCTTGCTATTTTTGCTGCTAAACAACCGTTAACTATTGATGCATTTATTATTTTACCTTTGCACAAAGCGCGCTTTTTAAGCCGAGGATTTAATCAGGTAACCCAAGTATGGCGCCCTTGTTTGTCTTCATTTAAGGTATTGGATAATGCTTTAATACGCAATAAAAACACTTCGGCGCAGTCACAACTGAGCAAAACAAAGCGGATAAAAAATTTACAGCAGGCATTTTCGTGCTCGGCTAATTTAGAGGGCAAAACGGTGGTCATTATTGATGATATTATGACCACAGGCGCAACACTCAATGCAGCGACTTTATCGCTAAAAGAAGCGGGCGCTAAACAAGTCTGGGCATTTACCACCTGTTTAACGCCCTTATAAAGAGCTTAGAACTTAGTTGCCACTGACGCGAAAGGTATGACCGAAAAATAGAGCGTTACTTAATAATCGGCTGGTGCCGTACCAATAACCTCTAAATACCGGGTTATCTGTCATCGCAATCACACTGCCTTGGCCATAAGAATGAGCCATTAGCGCAGCCCCACCGGCCACTTGCTCTACATTAACAGCATCGGTAAAACCGGCAAGTAGCGGCTGTTGTGTGTAGGTAAGTATATTTACAAACGGCGCTTGCGAGGCTTCTAGTAACCAGGTACTATTTTTAAACACTGGCAGTGTATTACGCGTCAATGAAAACGTCAGTGGATGCGTGGTATCTACATCAGTATTAAAGATAGCCCCTGCAATACGCTGACGACCCGCTAAATGGTCTTTGTCAGCATATTTTAAACCTTGGGTATCAAATGCACTGGCAACATCTTTGCGTGATAAGTAGCTTGCTTTTAATAGTTGCTGGTCGGCTAGAAACTTTGCTCCCCCTTTGTGACCCCAAATAACGCCGCCTTTTTTTACCCAGCTTTTAATCGCTATTTTATCGGCATCAGATAAGCTCGAATAATCGCCATGCGCTAACACAATGTGGCTGTAATCACTAAACTCTAACGCGCCTAAACGATTCATTTCAACAATTGTTGGGGCTACACCAACAAAGCGATCAAGGTAATACCACACTTCACCTGCTTCATATTGGCTAACTCCTTTACCGCCAACCAATAACACCTTAGGCGCAGAAACAACCGCCATAGATCGTGAGCCTAAGTCGGCACCTTTACTGGTTAAGCCTGTGGTAATTGGCTTAATTTCAATACCAAATTGGCTTTGTGCTTGGCTTAGCTTTGCTACCCAATCAGCATCTGTTTGCAATCCTGCAGGGATAATAATACTGCCGGCATCAAAATTTATCTCATTACTCGTTGATGTTGCGGTTAATGGCTTTAATGCAACACGTGCTTTAATACCTTGCTGTAATAAACTATTAAGCATTTTTGGTGCTTGCATATCATCCCATGCAAATCCATAGGCGTAACTTTTAGTAAGCGCGGTGAAAGCGGATTGTTTTGCTTTTTGCCACGCTGTATTTTCTACTTCTAATCCCCAACGACTTTTTACTTTAGCAAACGACAAATTAAACGCATGAGCCAATGTCCAACCCGACACATCGTAAAAGGTATTGTCGGCAAAGTTTTGTTGTTCACTAAAAATAGCTTTAACTAATCGGTATTGTGGTTGTGCAAGCGGGACAAAATAACTGTTGCGGGTAAAATTTTTACCTTCTGCTTTTAATGACTCTTTAACTGCAAACGCATCAATTTGATGCTGTTTGAGTATACTCAAAAAGTCGTTAGTACGTGTTTTGTCTTCACTGCCTTGAACAATATAACCTTGATAGTCTTCACTTTTAGCTAAATCGACTGCTTTATTATAAAAGTCAGCCTGGTAATCAAGCAAAGCTTGGCGGTTATCAATCGCCGCCTTAAATGTTGATAAGCTGGTTAAAAGCTGGTTTTTAATAGTAAAAGCAAAGGTTAGTGGGCCATTAATGGTCTGCTGGATATGACCACGAGCACTGGCTTGTTCAAATAAAATACCAACACCGCCATTTACATCAGGATACGTAGAGCCTTTGCCATAGTAAAAGTCATCAAAGCTTTCTTGTGTAAAATATAACGCGTTGTTTTCATCTAATGTTTTTGCATGATAATTTGCAATGGCTTTGGTTAACGTTACATTTTCATCGGGTGTGATGGGGTGTTTACGACTTGGAATACCCGGTTGAAAAAAGTAACTGCTGTTTGGTCCCATTTCGTGAAAATCGGTTAAGATATTTGGCTTCCACTGATGAAATTTAGCAATACGGGCACGCGATTCAGGGTGCTGCAGTAACAACCAATCACGATTTAAATCAAACCAGTAATGGTTAGTGCGGCTACTTGGCCAGCTCTCTACGTGCTCACGCGTTTGCGGATCTGACGATAAGTTCATACCTCGGTTGCTATTAGCCCAATTAGCAAAGCGCGCTAACCCATCGGGATTAAGTGAAGGGTCGAGCAAAATAACGGTATTGTTAAGTAGATTATTTATTTCATCACCTTGGGCTGCGGCTAAATAATAAGCCACGAGTAACGCCGCATTACTGCCGGATGATTCATTACCATGAACGCTGTAACCCATCCAAACAATGGCTGGCCCCTCTGCTGATGTATTGTTTGAATTAGCTAGGCGAGCTAAATGTGCTTGGCGAATTTGTTCACTATTTTTTAGTTTGTTAGCTGCGGTAATAGTGAGCATGACCAGTGGGCGCTGCTCATGGGTACGGCCTATTATTTCAAAATTAATTCGCTCGCTTTTTTGCGCTAAAATTTCCATATAGCGTACAAGTTGATCATGCCTTACATGCCATTCACCCACCTGATAACCCAATACGTCTTCAGGGGTTGGAATACTTGGATCAAATTCTAACTGTTGCTCAAAATAATAAGATAGAGGCTTTGCCATACCTGAAAAGCTGGCTAGTATCACCATTATTGTTAATATAAACCGCATATAAATCACTCTAAAAATGTTTGTTAATTGCACGCTAGCATTGCTTAAAATAGATGCCAACTTTTTACGCTCAACACTAGCCGCAACACGATGAGCGGAGTATGATATGCAGTATCCGAGTAATTTAGTCAAGTATAGACGGTTTTATGATTTCTATTTCCGAAACAGCACAAGCGCATTTTGCTAAACTATTAGCAGATCAATCTCAACAAACAAATATTCGTGTGTTTGTTGTTAACCCTGGTACATCACAAGCGGAGTGTGGTGTTTCTTATTGCCCAGAAGACGCGGTAGAGCAAAGCGATATTCGCCTAAACTTTAATGGCTTTGATGCCGTTGTTGATACTGAAAGCGCACCTTTTTTAGCCGAGGCTGAAATTGATTTTGTTACTGACAAAATGGGCACTCAGTTAACGCTAAAAGCCCCTAACGCTAAAGCACGTAAACTAAGCGAAGATGCAACCCTAAATGAACGTGTCCAGCACATGCTGGAAACAGAAGTAAACCCACAACTTGCAAATCATGGCGGCCAAGTAAGTTTAGTAGAGATCACCGCTGCTGGTGTTGCTGTGCTTCAATTTGGTGGTGGTTGTAATGGTTGCTCTATGATTGATGTCACACTAAAAGAAGGCATTGAAAAAGAAATGATTGCTAAGTTTGATGAGATCACCGGTGTGGCTGACATAACCGATCACGAAGCTGGCGAGCACTCTTATTACTAAGTATTAACCCAATATGCTAAAGCCACTGATTTACCGCTTAGGGAGCGATCCTGAGTTGAGTTTAAAGCGCTTTTTTCGCGGCCTAGCACTGTTTGTGCTAGGTGCGATACTTATTGCTGTGGGTTATTATAGTCACTATGGTTTACAAGTTATCGGCTTGATATTTTTAGTGCCGGCATTATTTTTTGCCTTTTGGGGCTATGCAGGTATTTTTGCCAATCGCTTTTCTCAAGTTTTAAAAAATATCCCCTCCAAAAATAATGATCCCGATCTGTGGAAATGATGGTTTAATCAAGCAATTGATTATTAGCTTTTAATTGTTGATATTTAACAATAAGTGTTACACTACGCATGAGCATAAAACAACTCATTGCTAACCATAAGCCATTATTTTGCCACCACTGAAATAACCAAAACACACCAAAAAAACCGATCATTGCCGAAAGCAGCATACTGTTTCGCATTGCTTTTGCACGTGTTAACCCCACAAAAACACCATCAAACAAAAAACTATTCATAGCTAAAATCGGCAGCACTATTAGCCAAGGTAAGTAGTAAGTGGCCTCTTCAATAACCTCTGGCACATTAGTCAATAGTTTTATAATCGCGCTGCCAAATACGATAAAAAACACACTATACAAAACGCCAAATAGCATCCCCCAAAATACGCTTATTTTTACCCACAGCCTTATTTTTTCGACACTTTTTTGTCCCTTTGCTTGACCTACTTTTGCCTCGCTCGCATAAGCAATACCATCAAGTGCAAAACTAACTAACATTAAAAAGTTAAGCAGTACGGCGTTGGCCGCCAGTGTGGTTTCGCCAATCCGAGCGGCATAAAAAGTCATAAAGCTAAAGCATAACTGCAGTACCAAAGAGCGAATGAAAATGTCTCGATTTAAGCTCAGTAGTTCAGCCATTTTGCCTACACTAAACCAATTGGCAACAGCTAGATTCATTCCTTGCTTTTTAGCCAATCGAGTCACCAACAGCAAAGCAAAAGCAAGTGCAATATAATCAGCAATAAGTGATGCCCAAGCAGCCCCTGCAACCGCCCAATCAAGATAGACCACAAAATAAATATCGAGCACAATATTGGTAATATTCGTCACTAATAGTAAGTAAAATGGCCCTCGTCCGTAATGAACGCCCAACATCCAGCCTAACAAAACTAGATTGCATAGTGCCGCTGGGGCACTAAAAATACGAATACTAAAATACCGATAGGCTTCATTAAGCACATCACTGTTGGCAGCAGATAAATAGGCTATTGCATGTTTTATGAGTGGTGAGAGTAAAAGGAGAATAAAAGCCACACTTGCGGCTAACAATAAACTGCGTTTAAGTAAGGCTGCCAATTGAGTTAAATCATTTTTACCGTAAGCCTGTGCCACCAGCCCAGTGGTGCTCATTCTTAAAAAACCTGCTAACCAAAATAAAATGGAGATCACGGTAGAACCTAAGGCAATGCCCGCTAAATAATGAGCACTTCCTAAATGTCCAATTACCGCAGTATCAACAATTCCTAACAGTGGCACAGTAATATTTGATAATATCATTGGGCCGGCTAACAACAACAAACTTTTATGGTGTGCTTTATTATGTATAAGAAACTGTTTCATTTAGTATTATTGTTCCTAATTAGTCTGTCTTTACGGGCGCAAGCTGCTGTTATTTTACAGTATCATCACGTTAGTGAAACCCTTCCGGCTGTAACGAGCATCAGCGCTGACACATTTACTAAACATTTAAACTATTTAAAAGAGCATAACTTTAACGTTATTCCTTTAAATGAGCTGATTAGTGCATTGCAGCAAGGAAAATCATTAGCTGATAAAACGATCGCGATTACATTTGATGATGGCTATAACAATAACTACGAACAAGCTGCACCTATTCTTGAGAAGTTTGGTTATCCGTACACTATTTTTGTAAATCCTAAACTAATTGATGAAAAAGTGGGTTATGTCATGGGATGGGATAAGCTCAGAGAGCTTGCCAAAAAAGGCGCTATCATTGCCAATCATAGCGCTGAGCATAACTATCTGCATAAAAAATATGAAAGTGAAACACCAAGCCAATGGCGTGAACGCACTAAAAACGATATTCTTATTTCACAACAACGCATTAAAGATGAAGTAGGCCACGATTATAAGTATATTGCCTACCCATACGGAGAGTTTAATAATGAGCTACAGGCATTAGTTACTGAGCTGGGCTTTATTGGCATTGGCCAGCACTCTGGTGCACTAAATCAACATTCTAACTTTAGCCGCTTACCGCGTTTTCCCGCATCTGGTTTTTATAGCAAGCTAGATACACTCATTACCAAGCTAAATTCAATGGCTTTTACTATCAATAAACTCATTTATGAAGATAGTATCACCACACAAAATCCACCGTCGTTGACTATCACGTTGCAAACTGATGATTTTCATAAAAGCCAATTTGCCTGTTATGTATCAAGCGTTGGCCAAGCAAATTTAAATTGGTTAAATGATAATACGGTTGAGGTGACATCACCAAAGTTACTTAATAAAGGCCGTTCGCGCTTTAACTGTACCGCTCCATCAATAAAAAAAGCAGGCAGTTATTATTGGTTTTCACAGCCTTGGGTGATCAACTAAATTTTACTTTTTAATTACTTGGTTTAATAGCCGCTGGGTCATTTTTTCCAGCGGTACCACCTCATTTGCAGCCCCCATATCAATTGCTGCTTTAGGCATTCCCCATACAACTGAAGAAAACTCATCTTGCGCTAAAGTGTAAGCACCTTGCTGCTTTAACGCGAGTAAACCTTTAGCCCCATCACTGCCCATACCGGTTAATAGTGCCGCTACAATGTGCTTAGCGCCAATTTCAAGTAATGAGTTAAACAATACATCTGCAGCAGGCTTGTGCCTGTTGACGGTCTCACCATCATCAAGCTGACAATATAAGGTGCTTCCTTGTTTATTAATACGTAAATGCAGTCCACCAGGGGCGATATAGGCGCAACCCACTTCCAACTTATCGCCTTGCTGCGCTTCTTTTACATTAATAGTGCAGGTACGCTGCATTCGCTCTGCAAATGATGCACTAAAAATAGGAGGAATATGCTGAGTTATCACAATCGGTGGACAATTGTTTGGCATCTTAATTAATACTTCTTTGATTGCTTCGGTACCACCCGTTGAAGCACCAATTGCAATGACCTTATTCACTAAAAACTCAGCATTAACTGCTATTGGCTGCTGTATTAATGATGTTTGCTTAAAACCTCGAACTCGCGCACTAGCAGCCACCCTCACTTTTTGCTGGACCCTATCTGCGTAATGACTCAGGTGCTCTTGAACATTAATTGTTGGTTTAGCGATAAAATCGACTGCACCAAGCTCGAGTGCTTCAAGCGTAACTGGTGAGCCTTTTTGAGTGAGTGTTGAAATCATAATTACTGGCATAGGCCGCAGGCGCATTAAGTTCTTTAAAAAACTAATACCATCCATTTTTGGCATTTCAACATCCAATGTTAGTACATCCGGATTATATTTTTTGATCATCTCTCGGGCTTCGTATGGGTCTTGTGCACACCCTACTACCACAATATCTTTTGCCTGTTGCAGTATCTCTGTCAGTAATTGTCTGATCAGTGCAGAGTCATCAATTATTAATACTCTAATCATAGTTATCCTTAAAAGAGCTCTATATCTGCCGCGTTAGCCTGCTGTTTAAGGTTGTGCAAATAACGCACTTCACGTTTTTCAATCGTGTTATTGTGCAAGTTTCGTAGCTTTTTAACTTGCACTTTACCTGTATGAGGGTTAAAAAATATTTTACGAGGCCATGGGCCGCCCATATCATGCGCCACTAAGTTCAACCCCTCTTCTGTAATATAAGCATTGGCAAAACTGATATTACCAATACCTATATCAGTCATTGCACTTATAATTTTGCCTCCACCAAATAATTTTACTTTTAAATTTGCTTTAGAAGCGCCACTTTTGAGTACCTCATTGATTAAATACTCCATGGCCCAATTGCCATAACGACAACTTAAGCTATGAGCCTGATCAATTCGCTCACCTTTTTGAATTGGCAGCATAAAGTGATTAATTCCGCCAACACCCAACTTGTCATCATAAACACATGCCGCAATACATGACCCAAGTACAGTGGTTATTAACTCGTGGTTTTTAGACACATAAAACTCTCCTGGCAACACCTTGGCTACAACCTGATTGCGTGTCGCATCCCAATAGCGTTTAATATGTTCAAAACCCGCCAGTACTGGTTTAAATTGTGTGTGCATGGACAACTTTTTGATACATGGTTTTTCCTAAGTTTTTAAATAAGACATGCTCTTTACCCATCGTTTCTGAATGCCCTAAAAATAAATAGCCTTGGTTACTCAAAATATGGGCATAACGGTTAAAAAGCTGATCCTTTGTCTCTTTATCAAAGTAAATAACTACGTTTCGGCACAGAATCAAATCAAAAGGCCCTTTCATTGGCCAATCTTGAAGCAAATTTAAACGCTTAAATGAAATAGTCTGTTGTAGTACTGGTTTAATCTTGTAGCTTTGACCATCCTTACTGGTTAAAAACCAACGCTTAAGCAGAGTATTATCAAGGCCATTTACATTCGCCGCGGTATAAATCCCACTTTGCGCTTTTGCCAACACATTAGAATCTAGATCGGTCGCTAATATTTTTACATCCCAATCATTTGGAAAAGCATCTTGCAACGTCATTGCTAAACTGTAGGGCTCTTCACCGGTCGAGCAACCAGCAGACCAAATCCGAACGCGCTTCGTTTGTTTATTCGTCTTTAACAGCGTTGGTATGAACTGCTCTTTTATAAACTCAAAATGATGTATTTCACGAAAAAAAGCAGTTAAGTTGGTGGTAATTGCATTGATAAATGCATCAAACTCCTGATCTTTGTGCTCTTTTAAATAATCAAGGTAGTTTGCAAAGTTTGTTAATTTTCGCTCACGAATTCGTCTTGCTAAACGCGAATAAACCATTTCTCGTTTATGCTCTCCTAATACAATACCGCATGCGTTATAAACTAACTGAGCCACTTCCTTAAAATCGTTATCAGTTAATAAAAACTCTTTCATTATATGCTCTCAATTAAAAATAAAGAGATTCACAGTTATTACACTGCGTGAGCCTGACTAATTGAGCTTTAGAATTCTTCCCACTCCTCAGCTGAATCTACAAAGTTTTCACCTTTGCTCTTATTGCTGATAAAGCTATTTTTCTGCTTATGGGCTATTTCTGGTGCTCGAATAATCGGTGATACACCCGCCATATCTGGCTTTCCTAACGAGAAAAAATGCAGCAAACGACGCATTTCATTAGCTTGCTCTGCCATTGATTCTCCCGCTGCTGATGCTTGTTCAACTAAGGCCGCATTTTGCTGGGTCATTTCATCCATTTGAGATACGGCTTTGTTTACCTGCTCAATACCTGCGCTTTGTTCTTCAGAGGCTTGAGTAATGTCGGCTATCATTTGCGTCACCCGTTTTACCGACACAACAATCTCTTGTAACGTCACACCAGATTCATTCACAAGTGCACTACCGTCAGCAACTTTGCCAACGCTGTCTCTAATTAACTCTTTAATTTCTTTGGCAGCACCAGCAGAACGCTGTGCTAAGTTACGTACCTCACCAGCAACCACTGCAAAACCACGCCCCTGCTCGCCAGCTCTGGCAGCCTCGACAGCAGCATTCAGTGCTAGTAAGTTTGTTTGAAATGCGATCTCATCTATAACGCCAATAATGTCAGCAATCCGTTTACTAGAGTCATTAATGGCAGACATACTGGTCACTGCTTTGTGAACAACCTCGCCACCTTTGATTGCTTTATCGCAGGTTTCTTCGGCTAAATCATTCGCTACTTTGGCATTATCTGCATTTTGACGAACCGTACTGGTCAGCTCTTCCATGCTTGAGGCCGTTTCTTCTAACGATGATGCCTGCTCTTCAGTACGTTGACTTAAATCAGCATTTCCTTGTGAAATTTCTTCTGCACCGCTGGCTACTAAATTAGCCGATGAGCTAATTCGATTAATGACTTCGGTTAATTTATCAGCTGTCGCATTTGCATCTTTTTTGAGTCTTTCAAATGATCCTTGATACTCTTTTTCTATTCGCTTAGATAAATCGCCTTTTGCCATTGCATCGAGCATATCGCCTGTATCTGCAATCGCATCATCAACCACTTTTACGAGGCTATTTAGACCTTTGGTTAAACGTAAAAAGAAACCATCTTTACCTTGTTCAGCCACTCGGCTATTTAAATCACCTTTACTGGCGGCAATCACTAATTGGGCAATTTCTTTTTCAATAGCGACTTCTGCTGTTCTATCTTCCCACTCAACAACCGTACCAATACGTTCATTTTTAGGAGTAATGATGGGGTTAGCAACTAAACCAAATGTTCTATCGCCGAGTTTAATTTCAGTGCTATGGGTGTCTGTCAGTGTAGCTAACATGTTTTGCTGGTGTTCAGAGCTTTTATGAAAAATATCAATATTTTGGTTGAGTAAATTATTGCTATCAAAATGAGGGATATCTTTACGTATATCACTTTGCGCAACGCTCATCATATTTTTAACTGCATCATTGATATATATAATTACATTTGAGGCGTCTGCAATCATAGTACTGGTGGCTACAGTATCTAGTGCACGACGGACACGTAAATTTTCTTGGGCTCTTTTATGCTCGGTTTCAGCCTTAGCTAACTCATCTGTCATATCTTGCCATTCAACAATAAGCCCTAAGCGCTTGTCATCTCGATCTACCCATGGAGAAATTGTAAGATCAAAAATAAGGCCAGCCAGCTTGAGAGTTATTTGATAAGGGTCTTCCAAACTCTTCAGTACTGTTTGGTTATCAGCTAACTCTTTATGAAAATCGTGGACTTTAGCATCCATCAATCCAGAAACCGAAAAATCAGGAAGTGCTGTTTGTAGCTCTTTAAGACGTGCTTTAAACATATCTTTTAAACAATCATTCATAAAAATAATGTTTAAATCATTATCAACCGTCATGATATTAGCTTGACATACTCTCAATGCATTAGCTAAATCAGCGGATTTCCTGGACGTTTTTTCCAGCGCTTTCTGCTCTGTTATATCCGTGGCGTACTTAACAACTTTTAATACTCGACCGTCCATATCAAAAATAGGGTTATAAGAGGCGCTAAGCCAAACTTCACGGCCCTGCTTGTCGAATCTTAAATACTCGCCGCTATCATATTCACCTCGAGCAAGCTTGCTCCAAAAAGCTTGGTAATCTGGACTATTAGCATATTGTGAAGAAACAAATAAACGATGATATTTACCTTGGATCTCATTAAGCTGATAGCCCATTGTATTTAGAAAGTTTTCATTCGCGTCAATAATGCTTCCATCTAAGTTAAATTCAATTACCGCTTGCGACTTATTAATTGCAGCCACTTGGTACGCTGCTTCTGCGGCTGCTAATTTTTGTTTAGTGATATCTGTCGCAAATTTAACCACTTTAATTACCTGTCCCTTAGAGTCTATAACTGGATTATAAGTAGCCTGGATCCACACTTCCTTGCCATTTTTATCATAACGCTTAAACTCATCAGCAATAAATTCACCTGCGCTCAAGCGTTGCCAGAACAAACGGTATTCATTGCTTTGCACTTCACTGGGGCTAACAAATAAAGAATGGTGCTGATCTTGAACTTCAACGAGTGAATAATCCATTACACGCAGAAAGTTAGTATTTGCTGTAATTATTTTACCACTGGGTTCAAACTCAATGATTGCTAATGATTTATGCAATGCATTTATAATCAAATCATTATTTGATTCAGACTGTGTTGAATTACTAAACCATCCCATGCTTTTCACCACCTTTAAGTTAATTGCTTTATTTAGCGTTAGATACTCATTGTTGCCTGTAAGTTGATCAGTGCGATCATTTTTTCACCTACACTAACGAGCCCTGCTATATATTCACTTTCATTAGTTTGGGTTAAACTCGGAACGGCTTTAGCGTCCTGCTCGGCAATGCTATACACATCGGCTACTGCATCTACCGTAATACCCATAACTTTACTTTCTTGTTCAAACTCAACCTTTACGATAATCACGACTGTTAGCGGCCCGTAATCAATAACAGGTAGACCAAAACGTAATCGCAAATCAATAATTGGTACAATTGTGCCGCGTAAATTAATTACGCCTTTCACATATTCAGGTGCATTAGGTAATGCAGTTATGTCTTCCCAACTGCGGATTTCCTGTACTGTTAATATATCTACTGCATACTCTTCTTGTGCCATAACAAAGGTCAAGAACTGCTTCACACCTTCTTTACGTTGCAGTTCAATATTACTGTCTACTGATTCACAGAACATGACCCCTCCAAAATAGGCGATGGCTCAATGCTTAATGTCAGGCTGCCTGGTTTTTTTAATCCTGAAAGCTTAATTAAGCCATTGATATCTAAAATTAACGATACGCGCCCATCACCAAGAATCGTTGCCCCCGACACACCATCAACTTTATGGTAATTAGCCTCTAAGCTTTTTATAACCACCTGCTGTTGCGAAAGTAAATCATCAACCAGTACCCCTACTTTTTGATTATCGTTTTCCACTACCACCAAGAGCGTTTTATCCAACGATTCAATCGCATTTTGGTGATTAAAAATATCGTATAAACGCAAAATAGGAATGTACTCATCACGTAGTCTTAGTACATCTAAATCTTTACCGACACGACTTACTTTAGAGATATCAATTTGTAATGATTCTACGATTGAAATAAGTGGAATAATGTAAGTGTGCTGGGCTACTTTAATTAACTGGCCATCTAAAATAGCCAATGTCAGGGGTAAACGAATCGTAAACGTTGAGCCAATACCTGCCGCGGATGTCACCTCTACTGACCCATTTAAAGATTGAATGTTACGTTTAACCACGTCCATACCCACTCCACGCCCAGATAAATCACTGACCTCATCCGCAGTAGAAAACCCTGGCATAAAAATAAGCTCGTTAATTTCATCGTCAGTTAATTCACTATCAGCGGCTATCACCTCGTTGGCAATAGCCTTTTCTTTGATTTTTTGTGTATTTAGCCCTTGGCCATCATCCATGATTTCAATGACGATATTGCCGCCTTGATGAAAAGCATTTAACGTTACCTTGCCAACCGGGTTTTTACCTGCCGCAAGGCGCTTTTCAACGGTTTCAATACCATGATCCAATGAGTTTCTTACTAAATGCACCATAGGATCAGATATTTTTTCCATCACTGTTTTATCTAACTCTGTTTGCTCTCCGATTAACTTTAACTCCACTTCTTTATTTAGCTTTTGCGCAATATCACGCACTAAGCGTGGAAATCGACTAAAAACAAAATTAATCGGCAGCATGCGAATACGCATTACGTTTTCTTGAAGGTCGCGGGTATTGTGTGCTAATTGAGCTAATCCTTCTTGCAGTGAAGTGACCGTAGTCGGCGTCATCTCTTGTTCGCTAAGCTGATTTAACATTGCTTGTGTAATAACCAGCTCACCGACCATATTAATTAATGAGTCGACCTTATCAATGCCAACACGAATAGAGGTTGATTCAGGTGCGGCTTTTGCGTTGGGCGCATTGATAGGTGCCTTTACTTTATTCGCTTTGGGCTGTTCAGTTAGTTGTGGAGCCTCTACCTCACTCATGGGCTCGTTAATCACACTCTTTACTTCTTCGGTTTTAGCATTATTAAATATCCCCCCACACAACTCGATTTTAATATCTGCGTCGTCCTCTACCCATTCAAAAATTTCTTTAATTGCTTGCTCATCGCGGGGGGTATTTAAAAAAAATCGCCAATATAAAAAGCACTCATCACTCGTTAAATCTTTAATGTCAGGTATGGCATCGGTAAAAGCTTGTACCTCCAATTCACCAAGTTCAGCTAATTCGCTGATCATAAATAACGGCTCATTACCTGTTTTAAATAGATGAAAGTGGGGTTTAAAGTCAATTTGATAAGTATTGACAATAACGTGTTCAGCGTCTTCCTGTTCAACTTGAGCGCTAACTTTAGGCATTCCCAGTAATTTTTCAAACTCTTCTCGTAAAGAGTCTGCTTGAGTTAAATCGGGCTCTTCTTGTACTTTTAATGAACTTAGCAACGACCTCAAACAGTCAATTGATTTAAGTAACAGGTTAATATGCTCACTACTTATATTAAGTTCACCTTCACGAATTTGATCCAGTAATGTTTCCATCACATGGGTAAAGTTTGCGATTGAACTGAACCCAAAAGTCGCACTGCCGCCTTTTATTGAATGTGCCGCTCTAAAAATAGTATTAATAGTTTCTAAGTCTTCTTCACCTGGCACTAAGTTGAGTAATTCAGTCTCCATAATATCGAGGCCTTCAAAACTCTCTTCAAAGAACACTTCAAAAAACTGACTTAAATCAATACTCACAGCGCACTCCTAGATTAGCGGATTACTTTTTTTAGCACGGCTAATAATTGCTCTGGATTAAAAGGCTTTACAATCCAACCCGTTGCACCTGCGGCCTTGCCCTCTACTTTTTTATCCATTCCCGATTCTGTAGTTAACATAAGCAACGGTGTAAACTTATAATCTGGTAATCCCCTTAATTCTCTAATAAGCGTGATACCATCCATAATTGGCATGTTTACATCAGAAATAACTGCATCAAAACCTTGTTGCTTGGCAATTGCTAATGCCTCGCTGCCATCTTTGGCTTCGGTAACATCAAATCCCGCTGTTTTTAACGTAAAACTCACCATTTGACGCATTGATGCAGAATCATCGACAGCTAAAATTCTTTTCATATAAACCTCTAGTTAATACTTTCCAATGCTAAATATTCACTTAAACCGAGTTGTTTAATGACATTGGTTAATGTTTCACTGCTTCCAACCCAGGCAATTTTTTGATTGATTGTAAGAAGGTGTTTTTGTAGGGCGCAAAGAAGTTGAACTGAGGCTGTATCAGCAAACATAACATCGCTAACATCTAGACAAATATCTCGGCTGTTATTAAGTTCACTTAATAAATCTTGGTGTAAAACGTCAACTTGAACAATTGAAAGCTCGTTTGGAAGTTTAAGCATTTTTAAGCTTTTCCCTATCAACTCAATCCATAACAAAAGCTTAGACCGAGATAAGAAAAACGCCATAAAAACAGCTAAAAAATAACCAATTAATTAAAATCAGTAAATAAAAAACATAAAAAGGGGCATAAAGCCCCCTTAAAATAGCTAAACGTGTAACAACTAGTTTTTATAGTAGTTTGCTATTTCGATGAATTCTGTTGTTAGTTTTTTGGTATTAACTAATGGCACATCACCTTGCTTAAACTCAGGCTTGAAAATGGCTCTTAATGCGCCATCACCATCGATTAAAGCAACAGATGCACTGTGATCAACGGCATATTCAGGCTGATTATTATCACTAATAGCGTAAATTAACCCGAGCTCACGAACAAATGGAAATAAATATTTATGCTCACCCGATACCGCTAGAAAGTTAGGATTAAAATAGTTTATGTACTCTTTGCGTTTTTGGGCGGTATCACGTTTAGGATCAACCGATATAAACCATACTTGCAATGGATATTGTGCTTGTAAATTTTCATAAACATTATTGAGCTTAGCAAGTGTCATAGGGCAAATATCTGGACAACTCGTATACCCTAAAAACACTAAGTTCCATTGGCCTAAAAACTGCTGCTTGGTTACTGGCTGCCCTTGCTGATCATTCAGTAAGAAATCAGATAACGGCTTTGCGGTTTCATACACTAACGCATCAAGATCTTGTAGATTTTTTTTCTCACCGCATGCTGGTAAAAACAGCACCAAAAAAACAACTAAACCAAACCATAACAGCTTCATATTACTAACCATTTATCTATAAATAAGATGATAAAGAGTACCATTAAATGCACAATCGAAAAACGAAATAAATCCATTGCAGTACCTTCTTTAGCGGCAAATTTTAAATTAAGCGCTTTGTATATAAATACAATATTGAGGATACATGCCCCACTTAAATAAATAAGCCCCGACATGCCTATCAAGTAAGGCAGCACACATACAACAGCCAGTAACACCGAGTATGCCAGCACACACGTTTTACAAAAGTCGATACCATGAGTCACTGGTAGCATGGGAATTTTAGCGCGTTCATAATCACTTTTACGCGCAATAGCTAAGGCCCAAAAATGCGGTGGAGTCCAAGTAAATATAATCATTACCAGTAACCACGGGGCTGCCGCCATTTGATTGGTTTCTGATACCCAGCCCAGTAATGGTGGCATGGCGCCTGCCAAGCCACCAATCACTATATTTTGTGGCGTTGCACGCTTTAAAAACGACGTATAAATAAACGCATAACCAACAAGTGCAAATAAGGTGAGTATTGCTGTGAGCGTATTTGCCCACAGCATCAGCATAATAAATCCAGCAACACCAATCACAGCCGCAAAGCTTAGCGCATGTAATTTGCTTAAACGTCCTTTGGCTACAGGACGATGGCGCGTGCGTGCCATTTTACTATCAATTTCACTATCAACCACATGATTGATGACTGCGGCGGCGGCTGAGAGCAACCCAATCCCTAATAAACTGATAAACTGAACCCCAACACCTCTGCCAACATCAGGGGCCAGTGCTAAACCTACCCATGCGGTTAACACTAGCATGGCCACTACTTTAAACTTACTAATCGCCAAGTAATCTTGGATTAAGTGGTAGCTTTTAGTAAACAGCGGTACGTTATAAACAGGCCGAATTGCTTTTTTATTAATTGTAAGTGCCATAACCACTCTCCTTTATATGCGTACTTTTAGGTAGTAACATAATCTAACCATAGTTAATAACAGTATGGCAGCCATTAAGTTATGCGCCAGTGCCACACTGAGCGGAAAGTGAAAATGTACAACGGCTAACCCTAAAGCAATTTGGCAAAATAACGCCACCAACACGCTCACAGCACAACTTTTAATTTTTTGTGAATACGCATGACTGTATATACGCCACATCACTAAGGCTAAAACAATACAGGTAACTAAGGCCCATATACGATGCAGTAAATGAATAGACATACGCGCTTGTTGCGACAACACACCAAATTCATAATTACTGTGCTCAAGGGGGAGCTGAAAAACACTACTGAGTGAAAATGGCTGGGCATAACTACACAGCGGTAAGCCATTGCAATGTGGCGCGGCATAATTAGCCGCTAACCAGCCACCGAGAGCTATTTGCAAAATTAGCACCGTTAATGCCACCAAACTTAACTTAAAGTGGGGCTTTGCACCTGCATCACCGCCCGCAATAGGCGGGCTTGTTAAGCGTAAATACAACAGCGTTAATAGCGCTAAAATACTAAACCCTCCGAGTAAATGCCCCATTACAATAAGAGGTTGCAAGTTCATGGTGACAGTCCACATCCCTAATGCTGCCTGAAAAATAACAAGCAATAGCAGTACCATAGGCAATTTAACAGGGGTGGTCGGATAATGGCGTTTTACAAAGGCTAGGATAAACAGTATCAAAATGAGTATCCCAAGCGTGCCTGCAAAATAACGATGCACCATTTCAGTCCATGCTTTAGCCTTTTCAAACATCATATCAGGGAAACTCTGAATCGCTTGCGCAATATCAGCTTCGTGTTTAGGTACGGTTAAAAAGCCGTAGCAACCAGGCCAATCAGGACAACCTAATCCTGAATCACTTAAACGTGTATATGCGCCCAAAGCCACCACAACTAATGCGAATAAACCCGTTGCTAATACCAAATTTTTATAGTTTTTATACATAGCATCCTCTACTTAGCTTGAACGAGCGTAATTAAGTAATTTTTTTAAATCTTTTAACAATCCTTTTTGGATCAAACGGTTTTCTTGTGGTTGAGAACTAAATGGATACTCCAGTACAATTAGCCCCATATGATCGATTAAATACAAACTAGCGGGCTTTAACTGCTGTTGCTCATCAATAACATGCCAACGCGTTGTAACTACCTCAGGCTGTCCCATAATAGCCATATCAACTTTGTGTTGGTTTTTGCCAAGGGCAACATATAAATTGTCTAGCGCAGCTAATTGTTCAGCGCAAGACGCTTTGCACTGTGCTGAATAATTTAAAGCTATGGTCCATTGTTTAGGATTATGTTGCGCCCAATTTTCTAGTTTAATTTCACGCTTTAAGAATTCACCATGATTTGTAATTGCTGTTGGCAGCCAATCTAGTTTTAATGCGCTGTAGGCTAAAACTAACGGAATGGCACAACATACAACAAACAGTAACAGGGGTTTATTTTTCATTATTTATCCTCTTTTTGCTTGCAAAAATAGCGACCACCACACAGGCAATTGCAATTAAAAACCACTGTACTGAGTAGGCATAATGTTTTTCTGGACTCATAACAACAGCTTGATAATGAGGGGCAGCAATTTCATCAGCTGGGCCTTGGCGGTAAGCCATAAAATCCATCAAAGGTCGCTGAGATTGGTTACTGAGTGTTTGCAGTTCAATAACTTGAATCCGTTTGGCTAAATCTAACTGGGTATGACTATTAGCCAAAGTAAAACCACTTAAATTATCTTCCTTAATTTGAGCTGTTAACGTAAATTTACCACTGGGTATTGCAACATTTGGCAAGCTATCTCTGGCGATGGCTGCTTTTACCCATCCTAAATTCACTAACAAAAAGCGCGGCTCATTGGCTAGCTTTAATAACGCCAGTAAATCATACCCAACCTGGCCGTTATAAATTTGGTTATCGAGCAGCCAATAATTGTTGGTATCAAAATAGCCACTTAACGAGACTAATACACCGGTTTTGTTCCACTCTTTTGGTAGCTGCTGCAATTGCTCCCAGCTCATCACTCCTTGCTGTTGTATTTTTTCGATCGCATTGAGTTGCTGCTGTTTTTGCTCTGCTCTTTGTATCTGCCAAAACCCTAAACGCATACAAACCAGTACCACAACAACAACCAGGCAAACTGTCATTATTGAGCTAAACTTTTGTTTGTTTAATACAACTAACCGCATAAGGTAAATCCAGTGATTATTAAAGTTATTATTGTGCTACTGTTATTATTTATAGTGTTTAATTTATTTCGTGCTTTATTTATTATGGTGTCAGGAAAAACAAACGGACATCCAATGTCGCACTTTTTAGGGCGTCGGGTGTTATTTTCTGTCGTGCTATTAGTGATGGTAATTGCCGCATTAAAATTAGGTTTTATTACAGCAAATCAGTCACCTTTAATCACTAAAGCACATACACAAATACAAATAAACACAACCAAACAACATCAACAAAATGCCAATACCATGCCGCAGCTTGAAAGGCGAAGTGCTTATTTTTAGTGAAATGCCCTTTTAAAATACGTAGAAAGACGATTAATAAAATAATCGTCCCTAAGGTGACATGTATGCCGTGAAAACCGGTTAACAAATAAAAAGTATTACCATAAATGCCAGCATCAAGCGTTAAGTTAAGGTCGTTATAAGCATAAATATATTCTTCTACTTGCAGCCCTAAAAAACACACACCTAATAAAATAGTCACGCCTAAAAAAACCTTAAGTGGGGTGCGTTTGTTATTTTCCATCGCCACGTGAGCAAAGTGCAAAGTGACCGATGAAACTAATAAGATAAGGGTATTAATAAGCGGCAATCCTTGCCAGCCCATAGCTTGTGTAGTGGTGCCCCCTGGGGTATTTAACAATGGCCACATAGCTTCAAAAGTGGGCCATAGCACTTCGTTGGTCATTGCGTTGTTGTCAGCGCCGCCAAGCCAAGGCACAGAAAACATGCGGGCATAAAAAAGCGCCCCAAAAAAGGCCATAAAAAACATCACTTCTGAAAAAATAAACCAGCTCATACCTTGCCTAAATGAACGATCCATTTGTGCAGAATATAAACCTTGATGCGATTCTTGAATCACATTTTTAAACCAGTTAAACAACATATAAAGCAATATAACAATACCTACACAGAGTAAGTAAACACCGCTACCGCTTTCTTTACCCATTTCCATTACTGTGAATGCCGCGCCGATTGCAATAAAAAATAACGCAACAGCACCAACAATTGGCCATGGACTTTGATCCGGTACATAGTAACGTTCATATTTTTGATTCATTTTATTTGCTCCTAGTTTTTCACTAGTTTTATAAGCTAGTTATTGCTCGCTACTAGCCGTTCGCTAATATCAAATACGGTATAAGACAAAGTTAATTCCTCTACATCATCAGGTAACTCCGTATCGACATAAAAAAGTAGTTTAAATTCTAGCTCCTCACCCGCTTTTAACGGTTGCTGATCAAAACAAAAACAGGCTATTTTGTGTAAATATTTAGCTGCTTTACCTGGTGCCACCGATGGTATTGCCTGCATTACTCTATCCGTATTGCTGCTATTTTTTGCGCTAAACATAACCTCACGCATTTCACCGGGCTTTACATCCACACTGTATTCTTTAGATTTAACCTCAAAAGGCGCTCCACTTTGCGCATGTGTGGTAAAACTCACGCTTACTTTTCTGTTTTCAGTGACCAAGGTACTTTGCTGTGCTTGCTCTAACGAGGGTTTACCATTGAGCCCCGTTATATCGCAAAACACGTCATACAAAGGCACCATGGCAAATGCAAACGCAAACATTGCAATGCAAACAAGCACGAGCTTTTTTAAAAGCGGCAGATGAGTCATTATTTTATGTCCGGCGGTGTTGAGAAAGTATGATACGGTGCTGGCGAATCGACCTCCCATTCAAGCCCCTGTGCACCATCCCAAACTTTTGCAGGCACTTTGTCGCCCCCTTTTGCGCATTTATACACAACCACAACAAACAGTAATTGCGATAAACCAAAGGCAAACCCACCAATACTAATAATGGCGTTAAAGTCAGCAAACTGCAGCGCATAATCTGGGATACGGCGGGGCATACCTGCCAAGCCCACAAAGTGCATTGGGAAAAACAACACATTAACGCTTACTAACGACAACCAAAAATGCCATTTTGCCAAGGTAATATTGAACATATTCCCAGTCCATTTTGGCAGCCAATAATAAGCTCCCGCCATAATCGAAAATACCGCGCCTGTGACTAATACATAGTGAAAATGTGCAACCACGAAATAGGTATCATGATACTGGAAATCAGCAGGTGTAATCGCTAGCATCAACCCCGAAAAGCCCCCTAAAGTAAACAATACAATAAATGCGATACTAAACAGCATGGGCACTTCAAAGCTAATTGAGCCGCGCCACATAGTCGCTACCCAGTTAAATACTTTTACCCCCGTTGGCACCGATATCAGCATAGTGGCGTACATAAAAAACAACTCACCAGCTACGGGCATTCCTGTGGTAAACATGTGATGCGCCCACACAATAAAGCTTAATAGTGCAATCGAAGAAGTGGCATATACCATAGAGGCATAACCAAATAATTTTTTACGTGAAAATGTAGGAACAATCGTAGAAATAATACCAAAGGCAGGCAAAATCATAATGTAAACTTCAGGATGACCAAAAAACCAAAAAATATGCTGGAACATCACTGGATCACCACCACCCGCGGCATCAAAAAAGCTAGTTGCAAAGTATTTATCGGTGAGCACCATAGTAACAGCACCAGCAAGTACCGGCATTACCGCAATAAGTAAAAAAGCAGTAATCAACCATGTCCAAACAAACAAAGGGAGTTTCATCCACGTCATACCGGGAGCCCGCATATTGACTATGGTGACAACAACATTAATGGCCCCCATAATCGAACTAATCCCCATTATATGAACTGAAAAAACAAATAAAGCCGTGCTGTCGCTACTAAATGTAGTTGATAGTGGTGCGTAAAATGTCCAACCAAATGCTGGGCCGCCACCGGGCATAAATAATGATGCTAATAAAATTAAAAAGGCAAACGGTAAAATCCAAAAACTCCAGTTATTCATTCTAGGTAGCGCCATATCTGGTGCGCCAATCATTAATGGTATCATCCAATTAGCAAGCCCAGTAAAGGCAGGCATAACCGCACCAAATACCATTATTAGCCCATGCACTGTGGTCATTTGATTAAAAAAGTGTGGATCTACAAGCTGCAAACCTGGTTGAAATAACTCAGCCCGAATCACCATGGCCATAGCCCCACCAATTAAAAACATGGTAAGTGAAAAAATTAAATATAAACTGCCTATATCTTTATGATTAGTCGTAAATAACCAGCGTTTAAAACCTGTAGCAGGTTGATGAGCATGGTGAGCCTCATTGGTGTTTGATTGTTCCGCAATGCTACTCATTATTTACCTCCTCATCAGCGTCTATTGCCGCTTGTATCTCACTTGGTTGAATTACTTCACCGGTATCGTTACCCCACGCATTGCGCTTATAAGTAATAACGGCGGCTATTTGCTTTATGGATAATTGCTTGGCAAAAGATTGCATAGCAGTACCTGGTTTACCGTGAAGCAAAATATCAATATGTCCTTTGATATCACCTATGACTATTGGGCTACCTTTAAGCGCCGGAAAAACTCCCGCTAAACCCAAGCCTGTTGGTTGATGGCACGCCGCGCAGCTCGCCATATAAACTTGCTCACCAAGCGCCATCAGCTCCTCTTTTGGTACAGTTTGATCAAGCAATGCAGCATTTTCAGCAGCCGCCTTTTGTTTCGCTTGTTTAGCCTCAGCTAACCACGTTTTGAAGTCTTCTTCTGTTTTTGCTTCTACCACAACGGGCATAAAGCCGTGATCTTTCCCACACAACTCTGCACACTGCCCACGGTAGGTACCGACCTCATTAATATTAGTCCAGGTTTCGTTAATAAAACCGGGATTAGCATCTTTTTTAACGGCAAAATCAGGCACCCACCATGAGTGAATTACATCATCCGAGGTCATTAAAAAACGCACTTTTTGATTAATAGGAAGCACCAGTGGTTTATCTACTTCGAGTAAATAATTAGGGTTTTTATCAGATAAATTAGTTATTTCATCCTGAGTGGTTGCCAGCATTGAATAAAATTCAACATCCTCTCCCATGTATTCATAGTGCCACTTCCACTGTGATCCTGTAATTTTAATGGTCAAATCGGCTTTGCTAGCATCCTCCATCGCAATCAAGGTTTTAGTCGCAGGAATAGCCATAACAATTAATATGACAAAAGGAATCGCAGTCCATAGTATTTCTACTTTGGTGCTTTCATGAAATTGGGCTGGAACCGCCCCTTTAGATTTACGGTGATGAATGAGTGCCCAGAACATAATGGCAAACACAATCACCCCAATCACACAACATATTAAAAAAATAGTCATGTGCAGTTGATATACATTATTACTTATATCAGTTACGCCTTTACGCATATTATATTGGCTATTAGCAAGCACATTTTGCGAAAAAACTAATAATATAAGCCACAAGGAAGAACTAAGCTTACCCATGTGAAGGCTCCTTTAATGCTATTGCTGACGCAAAGCGAAGAGGCATACGGCTTAAACGCCTATTCGTTATTTTTATTTTTTACATGGAGCTGGATTTTTAAATGTGTGTTCTCAAAACTAATTTGCTGTGAGTTTTTTTTAGTCCAGCCATTTAATAAGTAGTTAAAAAATAAACAATAAGCAAGTTTGGTATAAAAAATAAACAGTGTTTGTTTTAAAAAGCGTAGCAAAAAAAAAGAGTAACTAATGAGGTAATTAATCTGAGAGTAAGGTTTAGTAAGGGGTTTGTTGAAATAACAGCAGAAAAAATATAAAAATATCATGATTAAAATAAATCCAGCGCCTAATTAACATTAAACGCTAAATTATGCTTTAGTATTACATCCAGTCAGCGTTACGAATAACGCCTACCGCTAAGCCTTCAATATTGAATGACTCATTTTTTAAATCGACTTCAATAGCCTTAAATTCGTCATTTTCAGCGTGTAAAAATACTTTTCTACCCGCTTTTTCTAGGCGTTTAACCGTTACATCGTCACCTACTCGAGCAACAATAACTTGACCATTTTCAGCAACTTGAGTTCGATGAACAGCCAATAAGTCACCATCCATAATGCCAATGTCTTTCATACTCATACCGTTAACGCGCAGTAAAAAATCAGCCGCGGGTTTAAACATTAAAGGATCAATTTTACAGTGGCTTTCTACATGCTGTTGCGCCAATATTGGCTCACCTGCAGCAACCCGACCAATTAAAGGTAAGCCCAGTTGCTCGGGTTCTCCTTCTTCAACAAGTTGAATACCGCGACTTGCGCCCGGCTTCATTTTAATCACACCTTTTTTAGCCAATGCTTTTAGATGCTCTTCTGCAGCGTTCGCACTTTTAAAACCCAGTGTTTGTGCAATTTCGGCACGTGTAGGAGGCATACCAGTGTCTTTAATAAACACTTTGATAAGTTCGAGTATTTGCGCTTGGCGTTTCGTTAATGGTCGCATACAACTGGTTTTCCATACAGTACAATTAACTGTGAGTATATACAGTTATTTAAAAATCGCAAATATAAATTAATACCTTAAAAAGACAAAATAAGATACTTTAAAAGCTGAGAGATCCCCACGAATTTAGCCTAAATTATCAATTTGTATAGTCAGAAGTGACAACTGGCTATACACATAAATAATGAACTGCCCATCAGGCTCATACCTAGGATCATCAACCACTTCTTTGCCAAGATAAATATAGGACAATACTCGTCGTTTTTTCTCTGTATTCGCTTGTAATGCCGCATCCCCTTGTTGTGCCGACACGGTGTACCCTATGCACCATAAGACAAACAACATTAACGCCGCTATGAGCAATAAATTATCAAACCTTTCTGCGCTTCTTGAATTTGCAAAGGCTAAACTAATGCCAAGTTTTGCATTCTTAGTGTCTCTGAAACTTTCTTCTATTTGCATACGTTGTTTATATAAAGTCACAATCCGTTGAGGCTTATCTGTAAATTGTGTAGGTAAATTAAACACAAGTAGCCAAGGCTCTTTGGCCTTTTGTTGTTGGTATTTAACCGTTGTACATTGAGATTGCCCACCCCGTTTTTTGATTTTTTTACGTCCCTTGTTTTTCCCTCTAAACAAAACACCTTGGCACGCGAAACGAACTGTTTTTCCGTAGTAAATCTGTGTCAGAAGGTGTGGTTTATCTGTTGCTTGCTCAAACCATGATTTACAATTTCGCCATGTCTCAAGGTCGCTAGATAAGGTCACATTGCCTCTGACGCGCCCAAGCCAATACCAGCCTTTATCTTCTATGGCTTTAAACCATGGCGTTCTAAAAATAGCATCAGATAAAATAATAGGCTGACAATCTGCAGGTAAACACTGTGCCAAGCTATCGAGTAAGTGTTGATGAGCCGCTTCGGTATTTAATTCGCTTTCAGGATACACTTTTTCATAGAGCGTTAACGCTCTTCCCCCCATTGGTATGCTTGCCCTGAGCACTTGAAATATTTCGCCGCCATTAATAGGTGACCAGTCAACGATAATAAGTGGGTGTTGTTGCTGGCCTACTAAGCATTCGGTCATATGTTCATAGAAACAAAGACGTTCTTGATGCAGGTTAGCATTACCAATCAAACGGTCTGCGCGTTTAATATCATGTTTTTTATCGGTATTAGAAAATGATTTTAATCCGCGGCCTAGGTAAGTGACAGTAACGCGCTGGTCACGCAAGCCTGAGTTAACAAACGTAAAGACTGTATTTAAACGTGTTTTATGAATTTCAGGGTAGGCAATGGCAATATCTTTGTGTAATATTTCGGTGGCTTTCATGATTATGAGTGAGTTTTTTTATAGTGAAAAAATTTGATCACAAATAATCATGAGAGTCTACCATTAATTTTTATTTTGTGGGGATTCGTCAGCTTTAAAAGCCCGCTAATAAATGTAATTATCAGCGGCGCATTGCAGTATTAATAAATTGTAGTATCTATCTGTCATTCCGCACCCTAAATCTGAATTAAATTAGTTCATTAAATGAGCGGTTGATCGAATTTTGTTAAAAAACACTTGACGGCGATCCCCATATTTGATCTATTACTCTCTTTTGAGAGCGCGTATTTATGTCTATCCCTTATGCCCAAAAACTCGAACACCACGGCTTAGTTGCTGGATTTTGTCACGATCTAGGTTTTGTCGATATTATTGATAACGCACTCGGTGGCGTGGCGCCTGAGCGCAACATCAGTTGTGGTCAATTAGTGTTGGCTATGGTGCTAAACGGCCTAGGTTTCACTGGCCGCACACTGCATATGTACAGCGAGTATTTTCAAGGCAAGCCGCTTGATAGATTAATTGGTGAAGGCGTAAAGTCCGAGCACATCAACGACGATGCGCTTGGTCGCTGTTTAGACACCTTATATGAATACGGCGTATCGAAGCTGTATCAGCAATTGGGTGAGGCGGTGGTAGAGAAATTAGGGTTACAAACCGAAGCTTTACACCTTGATTCAACAAGCTTTCATTACGATGGCAAAGCGACAAGCGAGCCTGATGATGACGAACCAAAACCTATCCGTATCGCGAAAGGTTATTCGCGCGACCATCGCCCTGAGCTCAACCAAGTGATACTCAATCTTATCTGTGAGAACCAGTCAGGCATTCCGGTTTATATGAAGCCTGCCAGTGGCAACAGCAATGATATGGAAGGCTTTAAACAGATTGTAAAGGCACATATTGGCAGTTTAAAAGCCGCGCAAGCCAGCCGCTACTTTGTGGCCGATGCCGCCTTGTATGTGCAAGAAACCATTAAAGATTTACATACTCAAGGCCAACTGTTCATTACGCGGGTACCGCAAACCCTCAAAGAAGCTAAAACCCTTGTTAAGCAAGCGCCTAACTTGAATTTCACCCCTATCTCACCAGGCTATGAAGGCGTCAGTTATGACAGTGAATACGGGGGTGTGAAACAAAAATGGCTACTCATTCGCAGTGAGCAGGCGTATAAGCGAGAGCAGCATAACCTGAACAAGCGTATGCTAAAAGCCGGAGAAGTTGCCCGCAAAAGCTTTAAAAAACTGTGCCAACAACGCTTCGCTTGCGAAAAAGACGCACAAAGCGCCCTCATAAAATGGCGAGGTAAACAAGCGGTATGTGATGTGGATGCACATGTTGTTGAAGTAGCCATTTTTAAGGGAGCAGGACGCCCTAAACTCGGACAATCTCCTGAGCGTATCGAATACCAGATTACGGGTGCATTATGCACACCACTGGCATCCAGAAAAGCCGCTTTACAACAACTGGGTTTGTTCATTATTGCCACCAATGATGTTAGCGACCATCTTGACATGGCAAACTTGCTGAGCAGCTACAAAGCGCAGCAGAATGTAGAAAAAGGCTTTCGATTCTTGAAAAGTCCCGACTTCCTTACGAGCGCTATTTACCTGAAAAAGCCTGAGCGCATTGAAGCCTTACTCATGGTAATGACTTGCTGCCTAATGGTGTACGCGGGGTTAGAGCATCAAATTCGCAAAACCTTGGTCGAGAAAAACTGCTACTTCCCCACAATGAAATACAAGCCGGGCCAACGCCCCACGGCACGCTGGGTGTTCCAGTGCTTCGAGCATATCATCATAATGTATTGGCCTGATAAGCCACCCATGGTGGCGAATATGCAGCCGCGCAATCAAACCATTGTTGATTGCTTGGGTGAAAAATATCAGCGGATTTATTCTTAAAATGGGTGCGGAAGATCGGATCTATACATTTTAATTCTCAATTACTTATCCAAGGAGCTAGCATGGGTATTTGGCACCAACCAATTACATTGGAATTTTGTAAACAATTAGATCAGGGCATTAACGGGCAAGGAACATTGATGAAAACTATGGGTATAGAAATCAGTGAAATTGGTGATGACTACTTAGTCGCGACTATGCCGGCGATTCCTGAGCATCACAACCCAATGGGCATAGTGCATGGTGGCGCAAATGTAGTGCTTGCTGAAACAGTAGCAAGTTATGCCGCTAATTTTATAGTCGATTTCACTAAGTTTTATTGCGTAGGACAAGAGATCAGTGCAAGTCACTTAAAAGCATCACGCAATGGCACATTAACGGCCACTGCCAGAGCTTATCATATAGGCAAGCGAAGCTCAGTTTGGGATATTAAAATAACCAATAGCCGCAATGAACTTTGCTGCGTATCACGCATGACCGCAGCCGTCGTCGAGCGAAAAGCCTAAATTACTTTTCCAGAGGGTAAATAGTAATTTCTATACCAGCACCAATTGCAGATATACGTAACAAGGTATCTGCATGCAAGGCTTGGTTAAAGCATTTTGGCGAAGTACCCGACTCAAACCCCATATCAAACGTTCTGCGTGAGCAACTTAACCATTGCTTTAATGCATTACGTGAACACGACTCAATTAACTCACACAAGTGATTAATCGCTTTATCTGGCGTGGTTATTTCACCTGCGACCTCTATGCGCGCAAGTTGGCGGTATTCGTCTTTATCATAATGTAAAATAGTTGCGACCTTTTTTAAATCTGCAACTAATACACTAATATCTTGCTTTGACTCAAGCTCTAGATCTACATTTAAAAATTGAATTTCCGACATTATCTCGTTTTTACCCTCTATTGCTGACGAATCCCCACAAAATAAAAATTAATGGTAGACTCTCATGATTATTTGTGATCAAATTTTTTCACTATAAAAAAACTCACTCATAATCATGAAAGCCACCGAAATATTACACAAAGATATTGCCATTGCCTACCCTGAAATTCATAAAACACGTTTAAATACAGTCTTTACGTTTGTTAACTCAGGCTTGCGTGACCAGCGCGTTACTGTCACTTACCTAGGCCGCGGATTAAAATCATTTTCTAATACCGATAAAAAACATGATATTAAACGCGCAGACCGTTTGATTGGTAATGCTAACCTGCATCAAGAACGTCTTTGTTTCTATGAACATATGACCGAATGCTTAGTAGGCCAGCAACAACACCCACTTATTATCGTTGACTGGTCACCTATTAATGGCGGCGAAATATTTCAAGTGCTCAGGGCAAGCATACCAATGGGGGGAAGAGCGTTAACGCTCTATGAAAAAGTGTATCCTGAAAGCGAATTAAATACCGAAGCGGCTCATCAACACTTACTCGATAGCTTGGCACAGTGTTTACCTGCAGATTGTCAGCCTATTATTTTATCTGATGCTATTTTTAGAACGCCATGGTTTAAAGCCATAGAAGATAAAGGCTGGTATTGGCTTGGGCGCGTCAGAGGCAATGTGACCTTATCTAGCGACCTTGAGACATGGCGAAATTGTAAATCATGGTTTGAGCAAGCAACAGATAAACCACACCTTCTGACACAGATTTACTACGGAAAAACAGTTCGTTTCGCGTGCCAAGGTGTTTTGTTTAGAGGGAAAAACAAGGGACGTAAAAAAATCAAAAAACGGGGTGGGCAATCTCAATGTACAACGGTTAAATACCAACAACAAAAGGCCAAAGAGCCTTGGCTACTTGTGTTTAATTTACCTACACAATTTACAGATAAGCCTCAACGGATTGTGACTTTATATAAACAACGTATGCAAATAGAAGAAAGTTTCAGAGACACTAAGAATGCAAAACTTGGCATTAGTTTAGCCTTTGCAAATTCAAGAAGCGCAGAAAGGTTTGATAATTTATTGCTCATAGCGGCGTTAATGTTGTTTGTCTTATGGTGCATAGGGTACACCGTGTCGGCACAACAAGGGGATGCGGCATTACAAGCGAATACAGAGAAAAAACGACGAGTATTGTCCTATATTTATCTTGGCAAAGAAGTGGTTGATGATCCTAGGTATGAGCCTGATGGGCAGTTCATTATTTATGTGTATAGCCAGTTGTCACTTCTGACTATACAAATTGATAATTTAGGCTAAATTCGTGGGGATCTCTCAGCCTCTATTGATTACCTTGCAAACTTTAACGCAGTTTTACTGTTATACCAAATCAACAACGTAGGAATCACTGCATTAACGCGTTTTTAGCGTTAGCCTCTGAATATTGCCCACGGTTTACTCCTAAAAAACGCCCTATACAAAATACGCAAATTAAAATTAAAGCATGCCGGTGACAGTTTACTTTTTTATTCTAAGCCTTAAACTAGCCGCTCCTGCAGTTCACGTATGTGATGGATATGATTCGGTTTATTTTAACTTTGTTGGCTTGCTGTGTTTGTTTTTCAGCAATGGGCGAACAATTTACGCGTTTTTCGAGTGCCAAAAAGCATTTAATTAGTACCCTTCCCGAAAACGCTAAAAGTATTTATTGTGGTTGCGATATAAAAAAACAAGGCAAAAAGTTGCTACCCGACCCCGCCCATTGTGGCTACGTGCCCCGCAACACACTCACCCGCTCAGGCAAAGTAAATCAACGTGCACTGCGAATTGAATGGGAACATATTGTACCGGCTTGGGAATTTGGTCACCAGTTACAATGCTGGCAAAATGGTGGGCGTAAAAACTGCCGCAAGGTGAGTGCTAAGTTTCGTATGATGGAAGCCGATATAAACAATTTAGCCCCTGCAATCGGTGAAATTAACGCCGATCGCTCAAATTATCGTTTTGGCATGTTAACCCAAACCGCTAACCAATATGGTCGCTGTGAAGTTAAGGTTAATTTTAAACAACGTGTGATTGAGCCACCTGTTCATGCACGTAAACGCATTGCCGATGCGTACGCTTACATGCAAAAAACCTATGGTTTAAAAATATCAAATATACAACAAAAGCTGTTTAATGCGTGGCAACAACAAGCTTATGCCGCAAACACCCACAGTAAAAAGCTGTAAGCTTATGTTTATAATGCTTGGTGTGGTCCAAATACTTCGTAGTGAATGTTTGAGCTTTGCACTCCTAAATCAAGTAACTGGCCTTTTACGTAAGCCATAAATGATGCTGGTCCACATAAATAAAATGCACCATTGCTAATAGGCAGTGATGCCTCAAGCACCGATAAATCGATGAGCCCAGTGAAATCACATCCCTCGCCACCTTGATTAAACCAAGTGTATGTTTTTAGCTGTGGAGACATTGCCGTTTGCTGCGCTAAATACTCTTTAAATGAAAATTCACGGCTGTTTTCACATGCGTGCAAATAACTAATCGCTTGGTTAGTCTTATCACTCAGTAGCGTTTGCAACATCGCCATCATTGGGGTTTGGCCAACACCTGCTGAAATAAGTACAACTGGAGTTGCCTCATTTTTTAAAATAAAATCACCTGCTGGCGGATAACACTCTACTCGTGCGCCCTGCTCTAGTGAGTGTAAATAATTAGACACCACGCCAGGCTGTGGTTGGCACTCTTTTTTAACGCTAATACGATAGTTTTTAGTATTGCTCTTTTGCGAAATAGAATACTGGCGGATCTCTTCATATTCTGCGCCCTCAGGCTTAACTTTAATGCCAATGTACTGTCCTGGCTTGTGGGAAATAACGGCTTTGCCGTCTACAGGCGTGAGGATAAAGCTGGTTACAAATTCAGACTCAACATGTTTATGGGTAATTTCAAACTTCCGTGTGCCCACCCAGCCACCGTGGTTATTTTTACTGTGTGCATACAACGCTGCCTCTTCGGTAATACAAATATCAGCCAGCAGGTTATAAGCTTCTCGCCATGCGTATTCAACATCAGCAGTAAATTGATCCGGAATAAGTTCTTTTAACGTGCCGATTAAATGTGCACCTACAATAGGGTAATGCTCGGGTAAAATATTCAAGCTGGTGTGCTTATGATTAATACGCGCAAGTGCCTCTTTTAATACAGCTAAATTATCAATATTTTGCGCGTAAGCAGCCAATGCATTAAATAATGCAAATTGCTGACGACCCGTTTCTTGATTGGTCATATTAAAAATATGTTTAAGTTCAGGGTTATGGCTAAACATGCGCTTATAAAAATAATCGGTGACCACCGTGCCTGATTCTGCAAGCAAAGGAACCGTACTTTTTACAATCTCGATAGTTTTTTCAGATAACATTTTGGTTTTCCCAAAGAGGAACTAACCACGACGCCCATCAACACGACGCCGCGTTAATATAGGTGTGCAGTGAATTAAAAATAATAAAAATGCCAGCAACCACAGTGCAGCACTGATTTGCCAAGCAAGGTGTGGCCCAATAATAAAAGGCAGTAAAGAACGAATAATCCCAGCCACTAACACCAAAGCAAAAGCAACGGCTATATAATGTGGAATAACCAAAGAACGCCCTGTGTGACCATGAGAAACACGTGTCATCATGGCTAAAATCATCATCCCTATGGTACTTATGGTAATAAGGTGTAATGCATCTTTAAATAAAATAACGCTGCTATAAAAGCTCACGGCTACCAACATTAAACCTACACCTAATGCTAAGTATGAAAAATGCAAAGACCATAACAAAGGAACGCTAAGCACTTTTTTATCCCACCAATAAAAACTGCGGATTAAATGCAGCACAGCAACCACAGCAAGTGCCCAACCTGGATTTAGCTGATTAAAAAACAACTGACTAAGAAAAAACACCGCAATACTAAAAACGCTCACATACAGTAATACTGAGTCCACTTTAGCTGTTCGTACCTGTGCTGTTAAACCGAGTCCTTTACTGGTAAAAAATGGTAATACACGCCCTGCTACTATGCCTATCAATAAGGTCATCAGTAATACTGCAGTATCAACAATGACAAGCGCAAACTGTATTTTTTGTTCAATCAGCATGGCTAAGTAAACAATATTTAACGTACACAGCGCCGCCAATAGTACTAAAAATTGATAGTTATTTTTGCTTTTAGCGGTTAATAACATATTAGCTAATACGGCAATAACTCCTAACCACCATAGAAGCTGTAACACCAACACCGCATATAAATTAAATTGTGTAAAAACAGGCAAAGACACAAAAAATGCACCTCGAGCAGCAAGCCATAACAGTGTTAAGAGCATTAATTTTTTGCCATTAATGCTAGGTACTCCAGTCCAAGTTTGCGCGGCGGTAAGTAAAAAACCGACCGCAACAACACCTGCAAATCCAAATAACATTTCGTGAGCATGCCATAATGTGGCGGGGATGGTTAACTGCCAAGTTGCACTCCCCGTTAAAATTAATAACCAGTAGCCTATTGAGCTAAAAGCCAACAAACCTGCAGCTAAAAAATAGGGTCTAAATGGCAGCATCCATAATGGCCATCGCGTTACTTGGTAAAAGCGAATATTAGCCGGTACCGGCTGAGATAAATTAATAGGTCGCATTAACGAACTTCCTTACCCATGCCATGTAGTGCGATACAGCGCAGCACATAGCTAATTTTTAAAATAGCAGCTATAACAATAGTGCTAATATGCGCCGAAATTTGCACCGGTATAGAAAAGTAATCGGCATAGTATTGCACAACCAGCTGTTGATAATGAGTTTGCCACTAGCAATCGTTTTTTCAGTAAACAAGCGGTCTCAGTTTTGTAGTTTGGATTATGTATAACTTATGTATTCATAACAAACTCAACAACTAATGTACTTAACTACCCTACTGCATATATCGCGCCAATAAAATAAGTACATATATTTCAATACTATAACTTATTAGCCTTTGCTTTTTATGTCTTTATGACCTATTTTAAATCAAACTAAAAAACACATATGAGTCATTTTGACATGAGCAGCGCAATTAACCTTACTGCCGTGGCGGTAAAACTAGCTCAAAGCACATTAGATAAAAACTGTTTTGAGCAATTACTGACTACCCTTGAAGCAGTAATTGCCAGTGATGCCAGCGCATTGCTTGAGTTACAAGGTGAGCAGCTCAAGCCGCTTGCCATTAAAGGCTTAATGCCAGATAGCTTAGGGCGGCGTTTTAAGCTTAGTGAACATCCGCGTCTAGAAGCTATTTGTAATACTCAGCAACCACTGCAATTTGCCCATGACTGTCCATTACCCGATCCTTACGACGGCTTACTGCTAGCAAAAATTGGCGACATTCCTGTACACGCTTGCTTAGGTTTGCCGTTATTTGATCAACAACAGTTGTTAGGTGTGATTACGTTTGACAGCCTTAATGCCAATGCTTTTAACACGCTTAGTGCGCAAACACTTAGCACCTTACAAGCCCTATGCAGTGCACATTTTAAAACGGCATTACAACTGGCTCATTATAAATTACATGCCCAGCATTCCAGCGCCTTAGTGCAAGAACTTAACCGCGAAGCGCTCACCCGTGATGGCGGCGAAATCATTGGTCAAAGCTCAGCAGTACAAGCACTTAAAAATGATATAAAACTTGTCGCCGCCTCTAATTTTAGTGTGTTAATTTTAGGCGAAACCGGCGTAGGTAAAGAGCTGGTTGCACGAAATATTCATTTACACTCTAAACGCTGGGAGCAACCACTTATTCATTTAAACTGTGCTTCGCTTGCTGAAAACCTCGCCGAAAGTGAGTTTTTTGGCCATGCTAAAGGCGCATTTACTGGGGCGGATCATGCGCGCCAAGGTAAGTTTCAGCTAGCGCACGGCGGCACTTTATTTTTAGACGAAATTGGTGAGCTACCACTGGTACTGCAAAGTAAATTGCTACGGGTATTACAAAGTGGCGAAATACAAACAGTAGGTGAAGACGAAGTAAAGTACGTTGATGTGCGAGTTATTGCGGCCACTAATCGTAATTTAAAAAAAGAAGTCGCAGAAGGACGCTTTAGAGCCGATTTATATCATAGATTAAGTGTCTACCCATTAACTGTAGCGCCGTTACGCCAGCGTGAAAATGATGTGGTTTTATTAGCTGGTTTTTTTGTTGAGCAAACTGCCCGAAAATTAGCAATAAAACAACTTAAGTTAAGTGTCGATACACAATTAATATTAACTCAGTATCAATGGCCAGGTAACGTAAGAGAGCTGGAACATGTGATCAGCCGCGCAGCACTAAAGGCCAAGCAAAGCCAATGGCAACAGGTTATTATTACTATAAAACCTGAGCACTGTGAGCTAAACCTTAGCGCTGGTAATGCAACACAGTTACCATTATCTGCTAATACGGCAAAAAGTACTATAGACAGTAATACCAGCATAGCAGAGCAAAACTTATCACTTAAGCAAGCAACCGATACCTTTATCCATCATTTAATTAGTCAGCAGCTTGAGCAACATAATTATAACTGGGCAAGTGCAGCACGCACCTTAAAAGTAGACCGTGCAAACTTAGTTCGCTTAGCAAGGCGCTTAGGTATTTCAATCAAAAAGTCGTTATAAAGTAGCTATAAAATCGTCAGTTCGTCTAAATTAGGAGCTTTACAGCAAGTAACCCCTAATTTTTTATAATGCCACATTAGCTTGCTTTATTTATTTGAAAATAGGTTTTTAATAACTGACTAAACGCTTGAACCTTAGCGGTTCGATGCACTAAATGATGTGTCACTAACCACAAATCAGTCGGCCAACTTAGCTCGTTAGGTAATACCGGAACTAAATCAGCGTATTGTGCGGCCACATCATGTTGCACCCCTCCAATACCTAACCCCTTAACAATGGCACGAGTAGCTTCTGAGGTTTCTGATACCCTAAGTTTAACTTGCGACGGGGGAATATTTTCATCAATCCATGCAAAATAAGGCACTTTGGCATTATACCCAGCCACACCCGATACAAAGTTATGCAATGAAAATTGTGTTAATGTTTGTGGCAGCCCATGACGGCTAATGTAATGCTTTGACGCATAAAGCCCTGAAGTTAGTGCCACTAAATGTTGGGCAATATAATCCCCTTCATCAGGTCTAGGACCAGCTCTTACGGCGATATGTGCTTGGCCATGGTCTAAACGTAAACGCTTTTGCTCCATAATCACTTGTAATTGCACTTGCGGATGCAACATTTGAAACTGCTCACACACCTCACTGAGCACATCAATAAAGCCACTGACTGTGGTGAGTAACAAACTGCCTTGCAAGGTGCTATCTGCGGCAATAATATCGCTGTGCAAACGCTCTAATTCACCATTAATCGCTTGCGCTGTAGTAAATAACTTAGCGCCAATTTCAGTGACCTTATAGCCTCTAGCATGGCGATGAAATAAACGTGCATTTAAGCTTTTTTCTAGATTATTTATTCGTCTGAGCACCGTACTATGATGAACATTTAACGCTTCAGCTGCGGCAGTTAAAGTGCCTAACCGCGCCACCTCAAAAGCGACCTTTAGATCTTGCCAATCATCAAATTGAATAGCCATGATAAATACTCTTTAAACTGTGCATATACGCACACAAGTTTTGCGTTTATTTGGCTTTTCTGCAAGTAATTATTTGTTAAAGTAATCACATCAAAACAACGACAGGATAAGCGTATGACAGCTCCAAAAATTATTGCCTTAGCAGGCAGCTTACGTAAAGACAGCTTTAACCAAAAATTGATCAATGAAGCAGCCCGCTTTGCATTAGAAAGCGGTGCAGAAGTAGAAATGATTAAACTGGCAGATCTAAACTTACCCATGTTTGACGAAGACATCGAAGCGCAAGGCACACCAGAAGGCGCACAGGTATTAAAAGACAAACTACGCGCAGCCGATGGTATATTATTGGCAAGCCCTGAATATAATGGCTCTATTACTGCTGTATTAAAAAATGCCATTGATTGGGCATCACGCACCGAACAAGGTGCAGAGCCTGCATTTGCAAATAAAGTAACCGCGTTATACGCAGCGTCACCGGGTGGACTGGGTGGTTTACGTGGCTTAAACCATGTACGCGATATTTTATCAGGCATTGGTAGCCTAGTACTGGCCGACCAATTAGCAGTACCAGCAATTCATACTGTACTAGATGAAACAGGCCGCATTAGCGACCCCGTGACGGCTGAAAAAGTAGCAGGCCTTGCGCAGCAACTCGTAAGCGTTACTAGCAAACTCAATAAGTAAGTGGTTACACTACTGACTAAAGCTTTGTCGCTGCTAATTTAGCGGCGATAAAGTCTTCATGGGTGACATACAATAAGTTGGCAACGCGACGAATAACATATTCTTCTTGTGGATCAAGCTCTCCATCTGAGTACGCTAAACGCCAAAGTAATTCTACAATTTCAATACGTTGCTGTGCGCTGCATTGATTATTAATTTGTTTAGAAAACTGAAAATAGTCAATAGCGTCATCTAAACTTGAACTTGCTTGCTGGGCTAACTCATCAACAGCTTCATCGGTTAAGTCAAAATATTTTTTTAATGTCAGGCTTAAGGTATTTTGCTCATTCGCTTGTAGGTCATTATCGGCTCGCATTACCTCGATTAACAATGCGGCTACGGCTGTTTTTAAATCATGTTGTTCAATATCAGACGTTTGCTGGTTAATTGTAGAAAAAAGCTGTTTAATTTGCTTGAACATCACATTTCCCCTTTTTGGGTGTTAGACTTGTATCATAACGGGTTTAGTAGGTAGGCTGATCACACTACCCAAAATTAAGATGGAGTTAAAGGTTTATGAGTAGAAAAGCCAATCGTTATTTATATGGAATTATTAGCGGGGTGATTTTAACAGCGTGCATGAGTGTATCAGCTGAACAAAGTGAAATGCAGCGACTTTATGACTTCGATGAAAAAGTACATTACAAGCAAACTCAAATAGACACCAACAACTACCACCTAGAAATACAGTCTGATGACTATTCGCATTTTAAAAATCAAAGTGTGTTTTTGTTGCGCCACGCCAATCGCTTATGTCGCGACCATCCCTTTATGTTAAAAGTGACCGAGGGCATTCAAGAGTACCAACGTTTCCCAACCAAACCTCGCGCTTATCAGCCACCGCTTAGTGTGTTTGTTCAATGTGAAATGCCCGCAGAAAAAACCTCAAAAAAATAACACCTCGGTATTTATCAGTAATACCACTGAATATTAAAACAGCCAATGGTTTACTGATAAAAAGCTAGTTAACGCCATATCCCCATGGCGCAGCAGGTGGTGTAATTGGTTTGCTTAAATCAAAATCAACGCGGAATTCGCGTCCTTGGCGAATTAAGCGGTAAGTAAACGTTTCAGGGTAAATATACATTTGCCATGTATTGCCTACCGATTGCGGTATACCTTGGCTGACAAATAACTCTTTTGAATACTGATCTGCTGGGAATGACTGCATATTCGCAAAACCCGCATCAACTGTGTGGCCACCGTACATAGTTGATACATCGTCAGTACCATCTTGATGGCGGTGATCATGCTTTAAGCTCAAACCACTGCCGGTTTTAGTAATGATCCACGTGCGCGAAGCGTCATCACCGACATGAAACGGCACCTGCAATTCGCTCTCAGTGCATTTGCGAACATGCATGACTAATTTTTTACCCGCAAACGAGCTTGGTCCAATGGCATTATCAACCGTTACTTTACCCTCAAAAGCTTTACCGCAGTGAGCAGCAATACTATCGAAAAAGCCGTCATGACTTGGAATAGATACTAAAGGAGCTGGGCGAGCTAATGCAGCGGTTGATGCAAGTATTAGCGCTGCAACTGTTAATAATTTCATAGCATGTTCCAAAAAATATAAAAGAGCAGCTTAGCGTTTTTATAAAAGCAAAGGAAGTAGTATTGGTGAGTCTGGTTTCTATTTGAAGCTGATGGGAAAAATAATTTATTTAATAACGAGAAAAGCCACCCAAAGGGTGGCTTTTCCGATTACTTTTTTCGCATGAGACCTCAAAATAAATTCTGAGGCTACTCCGCCTTAATGCATATAATACTAACGATGGTATAATGCATTGTCAACAATTTATAGGTTTAAATCGTAGTGAAATACATAACGGAAGAAAGACTGTCGATATACTCTAAGCATCTCAAATTAAAAAAAGAAGATGAATTAGCTGCATATCATTGGAATAAAGCACTTGCGGGAGCCCTTCTACCGGCAATTCAATGTCTCGAAGTTACATTACGAAACGCCATTGTTGGTGCAATTGAAGCTTTCCCACCACCAGCAGCTAAAGGTGTATATAGCACCGGACCTGATTGGATATTCTCTTTTACAAAATATATGGGTAAAAGAAAAATCAAGTCATATGATAGGTATACAAAAAAAGCCAGAGGCTCTCAACAAGTTGATAAGACTGGGTATGTATTAGGACCTGATGGCGAACGGTTGATCACTAATTATCTCTGGGAAGAGAAGAAAGTAATTGACGCATCTAAGCGGCTAAAAAAAGAAGGTAAAACAGTTACTCCCGGAAGAGTTATTTCTAGCTTAGAGTTTGGTTTTTGGACAAACTTCTTATCTAAAGAGTATGAGGACAAAAATTCACAAATGCTTTTATGGCCAAACCTACTAAATGTAGTCTTTCCAAACGCTACTAATAATGTATCTAGAGAACATATTGAAAACGAATTTAAAAGTATTAGAGAGCTGCGAAACCGATTGACTCACCATGAAGCTATCTGGAAGTTTTTCTATAAAGATCCATTATCTGGGAAACCTGATTATAATCAACCTATATTTGGTGCTAAAGCTAGTTGCTCACTTTTACTTAAACATTACGAGGATATATTGAAGTTAATTGGCTGGATGAGCTCAGAGAGATTAAGCGATTTTATCCAAAACCAAAGTGATGCAAGATTCAGATCTCTATGTAGCATCAATGGATTAAATAGCTTCGTCGCACCAGATAAAATTTCAAACAACTTACCAATTAACAAAGGTGGTTGGGGACTTAAAAAAGCTATTTACAATATAAATAACAATGAATTAATAAGAGTTACTCACTCAGGAAATACAGTGCTAGTGCTAGGAAAAGACTTTAACCGAAGCTTTTAAAAAATGATGCTACATATCTGGTTAATTTATTCAAGTTAAGACTAATAATGAAACGCGGCCTGATCCGCGTTTCATTGTAGTAATAACTTTTAAACCACTACTGCCAAGGTCTATCTGCGGCTAATTGCTTTTCAAAGGCATCGATTTGTGGGTTGAGGGTTTCGGTCACGCCGATAAAATCTAAGCCGCTTAATAAACGCTCTTTTACGTCTTTGCGAATATCAAAATTGATTGGGGCAAACTTGTTACTGGTAAGCGTTTGATTTTCAAGATCGATGTCGATATGAATATCGTCGTGTTGCTCGCTCAGTACAAATAACTCTTCCAATGTTTGTGCGGGTAATGCAATGGCTAGCATTTGGTTATTGCCACAGTTATTGAAAAAAATATCGGCAAAGCTTTCCGCCAAAATCACTTCAAAACCATATTGCTTTAATGCCCATGGCGCGTGCTCGCGTGATGAACCACAGCCAAAATTATCGCGAGTTAGTAATATTTGCGCGCCTTGGTAGCATGGGCGGTTTAAAATAAACTCAGGGTTTGGCTCGCCGTTATCTAAATAGCGCCAATCATAAAATAACGCGGCATCAAAGCCGTCTCGGCTGGTTGAGGTTAAAAACTGCTTTGGAATAATTTGGTCGGTATCGACGTTGTTTTTATCAAGTGGGGCCATTAAGCCACTAAAATAGATGCTCATTAGGCTTCTCCTCTAATATCAACAAAGTGACCATGAATGGCTGCTGCTGCCGCCATTGCGGGGCTTACTAAGTGTGTGCGCCCGCCTCGGCCTTGGCGACCTTCAAAATTACGGTTGGAAGTAGATGCGCAGCGTTTACCTGCGCCTAAGCGGTCATCGTTCATTGCTAAACACATTGAGCAACCCGGTTCACGCCACTCAAAGCCAGCCGCTTTAAAAATATCGGCTAAGCCTTCATCTTCAGCTTGTTTTTTAACCAAGCCGGAGCCAGGCACGATTAACGCTTCAACACCGGCGGCCACTTTTTTACCTTCAACAATCTGTGCGGCGGCGCGTAAATCTTCAATACGGCTATTGGTGCATGAACCAATAAATACCGTATCTACGGTAGCCGATGATAACTTATCACCCGCTGTTAAACCCATATATTTAAGCGCGCTGCGAATAGCATCAGCTTTAATTAAATCAGGTTCTTGGTCTGGATCTGGAATACATTCATCAACACCAATCACTTGCTCAGGATTAGTACCCCAGGTAATTTGCGGCTGAATGCTACTGGCTTCTAGTTCAACAACTAGATCAAACTGTGCGCCTGCATCTGTTTTTAGCGTTTCCCAGTAGGCAACAGCATCAGCAAAATCAGCGCCTTTTGGTGCAAATGGGCGACCTTTTAAGTAATCATAGGTAATTTGATCCGGTGCGATTAAACCTGCTTTTGCGCCCATTTCGATACTCATGTTACATAATGTCATACGGGCTTCCATTGACAGTGCTGCAATGCCTTCACCACAAAATTCAGCGACATAACCCGTACCACCGGCGGTACCTAGCTTGCCAATCACCGCCATGATCAAGTCTTTTGCGGTAACAGTTGGTCGCAGTACGCCATTAATTTGAATTTTTAGCGATTTAGCTTTTTTCTGCTGTAGGGTTTGCGTTGCTAATACGTGCTCAACCTCAGAAGTACCAATACCGTGTGCCAATGCACCAAATGCACCGTGGGTTGAGGTATGGCTATCGCCACACACAATGGTAGTGCCAGGTAAAGTAATCCCTTGCTCAGGGCCAATAACATGCACAATACCTTGATTTACTGAGTTTAAGTCATAGAGCAAAATGCCAAATTCTTTACAGTTTGCATCAAGCGCCATCAATTGGTTTTTTGATACTTCACTGGCAGCATCTAATGAACGGCTTTTAGTCGATACATTATGATCCATGGTGGCAATGGTTTTTTCAGGGCAGCGTACTTTACGGTTTTTTTCTCGCAGGCCAGCAAAAGCTTGCGGCGATGTCACTTCGTGTACTAAATGACGGTCAATATAAAGTAAGTCGGTTTGCTCATTAATACTGGCAACGACATGTGCTTGCCAAATTTTATCGTATAACGTTTGGGCCACTTGCTGATCCCCTAATTTGTTTGACTCGCCACGTGACGGTGCAGCGAGTGAATAATTGTTTAAATAAGTGCTGCTTTATATTCTAGCGACAATCGCTGCGGCAACATCTTGCGTGCTATAACCCGCAGTTGGGTAGATATCCGGTGTACCAACACCTGCTTCGACCGCTTCGGCAACTGCTTTTTCAATGCTGCGCGCCGCTTCATCTTGGCCAAGTGAATAGCGCAGCATTAACGCGGCACTTAAAATTTGCGCAATTGGGTTAGCAATTCCTTTCCCGGCGATATCTGGCGCAGAGCCACCCGCAGGTTCGTACAAACCAAATCCTGATTGGTTTAAGCTTGCGGAAGGTAGTAAACCCATGGAGCCCGTGATCATTGCGCATTCGTCAGATAAAATATCACCAAATAGGTTATCACACAGTAGTACGTCAAACTGGCTTGGCTGTTTCACTAGCTGCATTGCTGCGTTATCAACGTAAATATAATCTAGGCTCACTTCTGGGTAGTCTTTGCTTACTTCGGTTACCACTTCGCGCCATAATACGCTTGATGCTAGTACGTTGGCTTTATCTACCGAGGTAACATGGTTATTACGTAATTTTGCTGCTTCAAAGGCAAAACGTGCGATACGTTCGATTTCTTTGCGAGAATACGTTTGTGTATCGAAAGCAAATTCATCCGCCCCTTCGCCACTGCGGCCTTTTTCACCAAAATAAATACCGCCTGTTAGCTCGCGCACGCATAAAATATCAAAACCTTGTGCGCTAATATCTGCGCGCAGTGGCGATGCAGCGCTAAGCGCTGGCAATAATTGTGCTGGGCGTAAATTACAAAATAGGCCAAAGTGCTTACGCAAAGGTAATAATGAGGCACGCTCTGGTTGCTCGTTTGGCGGTAAGTTTTCCCACTTTGGACCACCCACAGAACCAAATAAAATTGCATCGGCATTTTCACAGGCAGCCAATGTGCTATCAGGCAATGCTTTACCAAATTGATCGATCGCAGCACCACCAATAGCATGTGGGTAACGAGTCAATGTAAAACCAAATTTACTGCTTACAGCATCCAATACTTGCTCTGCTGCTGCCATTACTTCTGGGCCGATACCGTCGCCTGCTAATACGGCAACGCTGTAATGTGATTGACTCATCCTGCTTTCCTTTGTTGTTTTAAATCAGACACTTTTTGTGCGCGATAAATTAAGTTATAAACGCGGATCATGGCACGTACTGACGCTTCTACTACATCGGCGGCAATACCTGCACCGTGATATGGGCGGCCATCGTATTTAGCGATTATATTTACTTCACCTAGTGAGCTGGCACCTTCCCCGGTGGCTTCTAGATTAAATTCAATCATTTCAACAGCCATACCGGTTAAACGTTCAATCGCTAAGAATGATGCCTCTACAGGGCCATTCCCTGTGGCTGCTTCTTGTTTAGACTCACCATTAATCGTCATACCAATAGTAGAGCTTGCCACTGATTGCGAATTAGACGTTGAGTTGACAAACTCTAATTGGTATTTGTCGTCTTTATCACTGATTTGGTTAAAGTAGATCATCGCTTCTAGATCGTAGTCGTACACTGTACCTTTTTGATCAGCAAGGGTTAAAAAGCTTTCATATAGGCTATCCATATCGTAATCAGATTTCTGATAGCCTAATTCTTCAAGGCGGTGCTCAATAACATGACGCCCCGAACGTGAAGTCATATTCAATTGATTACTAGGTACACCCACACTTTCAGGTGACATAATTTCATAGGTATTTTGCGCTTTTAATACACCGTCTTGGTGAATACCTGAACTATGGGCAAACGCATTCTCGCCAACAATCGCTTTGTTAGGCTGTACTGGCATATTACAAATTTTCGCCACTTGCCGTGAGGCGCGATAGATGTCTTCACTGCGAATATCGGTATATACTTTTAAGTGGTCTTGGCGCATCTTCATGATCATCGCCACTTCTTCAAGTGAACAGTTACCCGCACGCTCACCAATCCCATTAATAGTACATTCTATTTGCCGTGCACCGGCTTGCACCGCTGCAACAGAGTTGGCAACCGCTAGCCCTAAGTCATTGTGGCAATGCACACTTAACCGCGCTTTATCAATATTGGGCACGTTATTCATTAAGTGGCGGATCATCGCTGCATATTCATCTGGCGTTACAAAACCAACTGTATCGGGTAAGTTAATGGTTGATGCACCGGCGTTAATTGCTTGCTCAACAATTTTACATAAATCCCAATGCGGTGTGCGGCCAGCGTCTTCACATGAAAATTCCACATCATCAGTATAATTAAGGGCAAGCTTAATTGATTTAACCGCCATGGCGGTTGCATCATCTAAACTCATACGTAACTTGTGTTCAAGATGCAGCGGACTGGTAGCAATAAAAGTATGAATACGACTTTGCTGGGCTGTGCGAAGTGCTTCGCCACAGGCTTCAATATCTTTGGCAACCGAGCGAGCCAAACCGCAAATAATAGGACCTTTCACTTCTCTCGCAATGCGTTGTACTGAGCGAAAATCCGCAGGGCTCGAAACCGGAAAACCCACTTCCATTACATCCACATTTAGGCGGCTAATAGTATGCGCTAGTTGAATTTTATCGTCTTCCGTAAGGCTTGCCTTAAGTGCCTGTTCGCCATCACGTAAGGTGGTATCAAAAATCCATACTTTATCTTGCTGTTGCATAACTGCCCCTTATTTCTGTATTAACCAAATTTCGATCCCCCCTTGCAGCGAGATAAAAAAAACCCCGCAGTTGCGGGGCTTTTAATGTTTAACTCAATGCAAACACACTAATCCCCGCTCACTTGCCATAGTAGTAAGAGGTTTAGGTTTAATGTAATCGAGCGACTAGTTTGCATCTGCTTTCTTGTGTGTGTATTCAATGGAAACTATTTCTATCATCGCAACTCACTAGACGCAAGCATAAAAACACCAAAAAAGTAATACCTAGGAATATTTAATGAAATTTAAATTCAAAAAACAAACATTTAATGAATATAAAAACCCATTTAAACTTGGAGCATGTTTAAATTAATAAGCACTGTAAAATACAGCGCTTATTTTAACTTTTTTTCATTTTATCGTTTATTTTTCAGCACGAACGTAAATTAAAGCACCTCGGGTAATATAGCGTAACTGCCAAATTACGCGCTCAGTTAGCTCGTCGCGTTGTTGGCCTTCAATATCGAGTGCTTCGGCGCCAGCATTAAAAACTAAAGTCACCATAGCTTCTGCTTGAATGTACGCATGAATAGCATCGCAGGGTGTTTCACTTTCTAAATAATGTGCGAGCTCTAATATAAAGTGCTTTACTTCCCGCGCTACCGCCGCTCTAAATGCCTTTGAAGTACCCGAGCGTTCGCGCAATAAAAGCCTAAACTGATTACTTGAGTTATCAATAAATTCCATAAAAGTTATCACTGAGGTGTTAATAACACTTCCGCCACTGGCTATTCGCCTACGCGCTTGGCGCATAAGCTGACGCAGGGTTAAACCTGCTTCGTCAACCATGGTTAAACCCAGCTCGTTCATATCTTTAAAATGACGATAAAAAGAAGTGGGCGCAATACCTGCTTCGCGTGCTACTTCACGCAAACTTAAATTAGAAAAGCTATGATCAGCACTGAGCTGGTTAAATGCAGCCTCAATAAGTGCTTGTCGTGTTTTTTGTTTCTGCTGTGCTCTAACGCCCGACATCAACAGTTCCCTGTATAAATTTGTAATAAATTTTTAATTAAAAAAATGACCTATAATGTAGTCTAATACTTGACGGCAGCAGATTGAAATATTATTTTAGCTTACAGTTGTACGCTGAGAAATGAAAATGATGAAAAAACCACCAATTATATGGACCAATGTCCTGTTCTTTAGCCTGACATTTTTGGCTGCTATTACACTTGTACCTTGGTATGGGTTTAATTATGGCTTTACAGGCACACAGTGGGTTGCTTTTGTAGCCTGCATGTTTTTTGCGGGCCTGTCTATTACCGCAGGTTATCATCGTCTATGGGCGCATAAAACCTATAATGCCCACCCTGTGGTTGAATTTATTTTTGCCCTGGGTGGCGCATTTGCGCTCCAAAATAGCGCGCTGCACTGGAGTAGCGATCATCGCGTTCATCATGGTCAAGTTGATGACCCAGTTAAAGATCCGTACGCTGCTACCAATGGATTTTGGTATAGCCACATCGGCTGGATGCTTCGCGATTACCAAGGCGACAGCTATAACGATTACAGCAACTGTCGAGACTTACAGCGCAATAAGGTTGTGATGTGGCAACACAAACATTATTTAAAGCTAGCAATAGCAATGAATATTGGCCTACCTTTAGTGCTAGGTTTAATGCTCGGTGATGTATGGGGTATGTTAATATTAGTCGGTTTACTACGCTTGGTGCTGAGTCAACACTTTACCTTTTTTATTAACTCAGTGGCGCACATTTGGGGCTCTCGCCCTTACACAGAAAAAAATACTGCGCGTGACAATGGCTTTTTGGCACTATTTACCTATGGCGAGGGTTATCATAACTTTCATCATATTTTTGCCAGCGATTACCGCAACGGCATTAAATGGTTTCATTATGACCCCACTAAATGGATAATCCGTTCATTAGCGGCCATTGGTTTAGCTAGCAAGTTAAAACGCACACCTGTAGAGCGTATAGAAAAAGCCAAAGCTGAAACACTAATGAGTAAAACACAACATCGCCTTGCAAAATTGCCTTTGGCGCAAGATAAGCTTACGTTGTTACAACAAGAGTACGATTTGCTGCTCAAAAAGTTGCAAAACTATTGTTCATTACAAAAAAAAGTACTGGAAGCTAAAAAAAATAATATGGCAAAGCAGTGTGAAGAGTCAGCATTAATGGCACAATATCACGAGCTTGAGGCCGCCTGGGAAAACCAAAAGCAGGCATGGCTGGCACTTAATGCGAGGTTATTAAAAGCCTCTTTTAATTAAAATAGGAGTGGCTGTGGCCAAACAATCAAAACAGAAAAAAGCACCCGTAAACTACCAATATGATGCAATTATTATTGGCACGGGTCCTGGCGGTGAAGGGACCGCTATGAATCTCTCTAAAAGCAACAAAAAAGTAGCGGTTATTGAACGCCAAGCTTCGGTAGGTGGTGGATGTGTTCACTGGGGAACCATCCCCTCTAAAGCACTTCGTCATTCTGTTAGCCGCTATATTGAATATAAAGCAAACCCTTTATTCAATGTTGGCGAACGCCCTAGTCGGTTAACTTTTCCCGATATTTTACGCCATGCCAGTTCGGTAATTTCAAAACAATCCAATCTACGAAGTAGTTTTTATGAGCGAAATCGTATTCATATGTTTCAAGGTGATGCCAGCTTTGTAGATAAGCACACGATTGAAATCAAACGTAAAGATGGCTCAACTGAGCGACTAACTGCACAAACAATTGTGATTGCAACAGGCTCTCGTCCGTACCGTCCACCAGGTGTTGACTTTACCCATACACGTATTTACGACAGTGATACTATTTTAGGCCTTGAGCATGACCCTCAACGCGTACTTATTTATGGTGCAGGTGTTATTGGCTGTGAATACGCTTCTATTTTTAAAGGGCTAGGTGCAAAAGTTGACCTGATCAACAATCGCGATCGCTTATTAGCCTTTATGGACGCTGAGATTTCTGATGCGCTTAGCTACCACTTTTGGAATAGTGGTATTGTTATTCGTCACAACGAAGAGTTTGATCGGATTGAAACCCGTGATGATGGCATCATCATGCACTTACAATCAGGCAAACGCGTAAAAGCTGACTGTATTTTATTTGCCAATGGTCGCACAGGTAATACCGATACTCTCAACCTCGAAGCTGTCGGCTTAAAAGCCAATAATCGTGGACAATTAGCCGTAAATGAAACCTACCAAACTGAGATTGAAAACATTTACGCCGTGGGCGATGTAATTGGTTACCCAAGCCTTGCCAGTGCGGCATTTGATCAAGGACGAATTGCGGCTGATGCTATTGCATGTGGTAACTGTGAAGAAAAACTAATTATTGATATCCCTGCGGGTATTTATACTATCCCAGAAATGAGCTCAGTAGGTAAAACCGAGCAGCAGCTCACTGCAGCTAAAATCCCTTATGAAGTAGGACGTGCTCAATTTAAACATTTAGCCCGCGCACAAATAGCTGGTACTGAAGTGGGAAGCCTTAAGCTGCTTTTTCATGTTGATACCAAAGAGGTGTTAGGCGTACATTGCTTTGGTGAGCGTGCTGCAGAAATCGTCCATATTGGCCAAGCTATAATGGAACAAAAAAATGGCGGCAACACCATAGACTACTTTGTAAATACGACCTTTAACTACCCAACCATGGCAGAAGCCTATCGCGTTGCGGCATTAAATGGGTTAAACCGGTTATTTAAATAAGTTTTCTAGAGAAATACATGATGTATGGAATTCACCCGGTTATTTGGTCAATTGGCTTGCTGATCATTAGCAATATATTTATGACTTTTGCTTGGTATGCGCACCTTAAGGATTTAAATCACAAGCCTTGGATTATTGCAGCGTTAATTAGTTGGGCAATTGCACTGTTAGAATACCTATTTCAAGTACCCGCTAATCGAATTGGCTACACGGTACTTAATTTAGGGCAATTAAAAATAATTCAAGAAGTGATCACCTTAAGTGTGTTTGTACCTTTTGCTATTTTTTATATGAATGAGCCTTTTAGAATGGACTTTGTATGGGCTGGATTGTGTTTGATGGCCGCAGTATTTTTTATCTTTCGGCCACAGATAATTGCTTATTTATACTGAAAAAAATCTAAAAGACTGAATACAAAAGCCCGTTTAGTGATAAGCGGGCTTTTTAGTGTTTAAAATCTGAGAGATCCCCACGAATTTAGCCTAAATTATCAATTTGTATAGTCAGAAGTGACAACTGGCTATACACATAAATAATGAACTGCCCATCAGGCTCATACCTAGGATCATCAACCACTTCTTTGCCAAGATAAATATAGGACAATACTCGTCGTTTTTTCTCTGTATTCGCTTGTAATGCCGCATCCCCTTGTTGTGCCGACACGGTGTACCCTATGCACCATAAGACAAACAACATTAACGCCGCTATGAGCAATAAATTATCAAACCTTTCTGCGCTTCTTGAATTTGCAAAGGCTAAACTAATGCCAAGTTTTGCATTCTTAGTGTCTCTGAAACTTTCTTCTATTTGCATACGTTGTTTATATAAAGTCACAATCCGTTGAGGCTTATCTGTAAATTGTGTAGGTAAATTAAACACAAGTAGCCAAGGCTCTTTGGCCTTTTGTTGTTGGTATTTAACCGTTGTACATTGAGATTGCCCACCCCGTTTTTTGATTTTTTTACGTCCCTTGTTTTTCCCTCTAAACAAAACACCTTGGCACGCGAAACGAACTGTTTTTCCGTAGTAAATCTGTGTCAGAAGGTGTGGTTTATCTGTTGCTTGCTCAAACCATGATTTACAATTTCGCCATGTCTCAAGGTCGCTAGATAAGGTCACATTGCCTCTGACGCGCCCAAGCCAATACCAGCCTTTATCTTCTATGGCTTTAAACCATGGCGTTCTAAAAATAGCATCAGATAAAATAATAGGCTGACAATCTGCAGGTAAACACTGTGCCAAGCTATCGAGTAAGTGTTGATGAGCCGCTTCGGTATTTAATTCGCTTTCAGGATACACTTTTTCATAGAGCGTTAACGCTCTTCCCCCCATTGGTATGCTTGCCCTGAGCACTTGAAATATTTCGCCGCCATTAATAGGTGACCAGTCAACGATAATAAGTGGGTGTTGTTGCTGGCCTACTAAGCATTCGGTCATATGTTCATAGAAACAAAGACGTTCTTGATGCAGGTTAGCATTACCAATCAAACGGTCTGCGCGTTTAATATCATGTTTTTTATCGGTATTAGAAAATGATTTTAATCCGCGGCCTAGGTAAGTGACAGTAACGCGCTGGTCACGCAAGCCTGAGTTAACAAACGTAAAGACTGTATTTAAACGTGTTTTATGAATTTCAGGGTAGGCAATGGCAATATCTTTGTGTAATATTTCGGTGGCTTTCATGATTATGAGTGAGTTTTTTTATAGTGAAAAAATTTGATCACAAATAATCATGAGAGTCTACCATTAATTTTTATTTTGTGGGGATTCGTCAGGTTTAAAATAACGACACGTTAATCGTAAATTACTTATTCATGATACTGCGCACTAAACTCATGCACGGCATTGATAAATACACCGGCATTTTCAGGGTCAACATCAGGTGTAATACCGTGGCCTAAATTAAACACATGCCCTTCACCGGGTCCAAAATCTTCAAGAATTGTTGCGACTTCTTGGCGAATACGATCGGGTGTACCATGTAGCATTGATGGGTCCATATTACCTTGCAGTGCCACTTTATCGCCAACACGACGTTTAGCATCACCAATATTAATAGTCCAATCAAGGCCTACTGCATCACAGCCTGTTGCAGCAATGGCTTCTATCCATTGGCCGCCATTTTTGGTAAACAGCGTTACAGGCACTTTACGGCCATCATTTTCACGAATTAAACCATCGACAATTTTATGCATGTATTGCAGTGAAAACTCATTGTAGTCACGCGGGCTCAATACGCCGCCCCAAGAATCAAATATCATTAACGATTGTGCACCCGCTTTTACTTGCGCGTTTAAGTAATCAATCACTGAATCAGCTAGTTTATCGAGTAATAAATGCAGCATTTGTGGCTCGGCAAACGCCATTTTTTTGATTTTACCAAATACCTTGCTGCTACCGCCTTCAACCATGTAAGTGGCTAATGTCCAAGGAGAGCCCGAAAACCCAATTAACGGTACTTCACCTTTAAGCTCACGACGAATTGTGCTGACTGCGTTCATTACGTAGCCAAGCTCATCGGTTGGATCCAGCTTAGGGATTTTTTTAACGTCTGCTAGCGATGAAATTGGACGCTCAAACTTAGGGCCTTCACCGGTTTCAAAGTACAAGCCTAATCCCATTGCATCTGGAATAGTTAAAATATCACTAAATAAGATAGCGGCATCTAATGGGTAACGACGCAGTGGCTGAAGTGTCACTTCGCACGCTAACTCAGCATTTCTACACAGGCTCATAAAATCGCCCGCTTGTGCACGTGTAGCTCGGTATTCAGGTAAATAACGTCCCGCTTGACGCATCATCCATACGGGCGTGACATCAACAGGTTGCTTGGCAAGGGCACGTAAATAACGGTCGTTTTTTAATTCGCTCATAGCGTATAGAATCCTAGGGCTTTTAGAAATTATGCAAGATTGTACCACCATATTCTTCCCCCCTCTATCGCAAAGCGATTAAATCATCATAGACGAGGGCTAGATCAAGTCGTTTTTAGCTTTTAGCCACTTTTGCACATAAAACGACCAAACAAACGTTAATAACAAAAATTTTTTGTTAAACTATTTGCAACATATAAAAAACCTTGGTACTGTTTGTCCCGCGTTAACATAACAATAACAACAATAGTTAATATAAAAAATAATAAAAATCTCTAATAAAAATAAGAATGCTTGTATAAACAAGTCTAATAAAGAAATTAAACCACCGTAAAAGGTGGTTTTTTCTTGCCTTTAATAAATATTACCACTTGTCACCCTCAATAAACCCACCTCTGCTATTACATCTATTTTACTTGTTGATATATACAGCAATTAAATATATCTTGGATAATATAAGTTTTATTTTAAATTAAAAATCCAACCCAGCTTAGGAGAAGAATTATGCTGAAGCGTGTAGAAAAAGCTCAACAAAAGTGGGGAGGTAGCCATACGGTCATTGACAATTGGTTAAACGAACGCCAACAACTTATTGTGCTTTACTGTAAAATTGCAGGCTTTTCACCTTATGAAAAAAAGAATCAGTCTTTGCCTGAGCCATCACAAATTCAAGCATTTTGCCAAATTTTAATGGATTACTTATCGGCTGGACATTTTGAAGTTTACGACGATATTGCTAAAGCTTGCGAAAACAAAGGCCTAGAAAGTCAGCAGCTAGCCAACAAAATATATCCGCGTATTACAGATACAACAGATATAGCGCTGGATTTCAACGACAAATACGCAGAAGTCGATGCAGAAGATTTATTAGCAGGGTTTGATAACGACCTATCCGTTATTGGTGAAGCATTAGAAGCCCGCTTTGAACTAGAAGATGAGCTAATTGATAACTTGTATTCTAATCACACCGACTGATCAGTGATTAAATAACCAATAAAAAGGGACCCGTGGTCCCTTTTGTGTTTTATAAAACAATAATGCTTATTCTGCGGCGGCAGTGTCGGCATCATTTTGAATTTCTAATAATTCAACTTCAAAAATTAATGTTGAATTAGCAGGAATTTTACCTAAATCGCGGTCACCGTAAGCAAGATCTGAAGGAATAGTAAACTTGTACTTAGACCCTACAGACATAAGCTGTAAGCCTTCAGTCCAACCAGGAATAACACGGTTTAGTGGGAACGTTGTTGGCTCGTTGCGTGAGTAAGAACTATCAAATTCAGTACCGTCTAAAAGCGTGCCTTTATAATGTACTTTAACCACGTCAGTTGCTACTGGCTTTTCGCCGTCGCCTTCACTCATTACTTCGTACTGTAAACCAGACTCAGTAACCATCACACCTTCTTTATTAGCATTATCAGCTAGGTACTTTTCACCCGCTGCTTTGCTTTTCTCAGACTCTACTTTGGCTTTTTCTTCTTGTTTAGTACGCACTGATTCATCTAATGCAGTTAATACTTCACGAATTTTTTCTTCGTCAATTTTTGCATTACCCGCAAGTGCATCTTCAAAGCCACGCATTAATAGCGCTTGGTCTAATTCAATACCAATTTCTTTTTTATCTGTTAGGTCTTTATTTAAAAAGTTACCTACAGACGCACCAATACCGTATGCTTGTTGCTGCGCTACAGTGTCTAGCTTAACTTCAGCTTGCTCTTTTTTTGCTTCTTGATTACATGCTGTAAGCGCTAAAACTGACGCTGCAATCAATGACAATTTAATCGTCTTTCTCATTTTTTAATCTCCGACACACTTTGCAGTTGTCATTTATTGTAATATTACTAGTTAAAGATTAACGGCCTACATGGTAGGCTGCTTGTTTAATGGCTAAACTAAAAACATATCCAGTGATTAGACAAACAACCTAGGCGTTTAACGTGACCTAGTCTAACCTCTCAGTCACTAAGAGTTAAGAGGAAATACCTGTAAAATGTCGTTATTTCGTACTTTTTTAATTGCCACCTGCTGTTTATTAACAATTGCATGTAGCGATGAAAAACAACAAGCCGTAGCTAGTTTTGAGCACACAAAACAAGGCGCCTTTTCATCTGCGTTATCACATGATGGACAATACAGTTTAGTGTCTTCTATCAATCATGGGGTCGCACTATGGGATAATCAACAGCACGCCCTTAAATACCAATGGTTTCAACAACAATCACAAGACAGCTTAGTTTACGCAGTAGCCATTGCTTTTGATAACAGCGTAGCGGTCACCGCTGAAAAAACGACCTTTGCCGTATGGGATATTGCCACCGGCAAAAATAACGGCTTTTATAAAATACAAAAAGCCAGCATTCGCGATATTGCCATTAGCAATCAAGGCAACAGTGTTGTGTATGGCCGCAGCGATGGCGTTGTGGTATTTATAAACCTTAACACAGGCAGACGCATTGAATTTTTAGGCCACCAAGACAAAGTAAATACCGTTGATTTATCACCTAACGGACGCTACGCACTAAGCGGTTCAAACGATTACGTGGCCTATTTATGGGATACCCAAAGTGGACAGGTGCTGCAACGTTTTAATCATCCAACTCGAGTAACGAAAGTCGCTTTAGATCCTCAAGGGCGTTATGCTTTTACCGCCGACAGTATGGCACAAGCAAATGTATGGAAGCTGACTACAGGTGATCTTGTGAGTAAACTGGCGTATATTGCGCGTCAGAAAATTTTTACCGCAGTGCGCTTTAACGACCAAGGCACTTTATTAGCCACCGGTTCACCCAATAAGCGAGTGGATTTATGGCAATTAAACAGTGGTGAAAAAATTCAAACATGGCAGGTGACTCCACGAGAAGGCAGCAAGCCAAAATCAGCAGTCGTGCTTGATGTAACATTCACGGATAACGGTAAATCATTGTTAACTGAAAGCTCAAGCGGAATCGCTGAGCGCTTTATTATACGAGAACCACATGAACACAATTGAACATCGGTTAATGGAGCTTGAGGCCAAAGTGGCTTTTCAAGACGAAACCATTGAAATTTTAAATGATGAAATAAAAGTTCACCAGCAACAATTGGCAAAAATAAAGCGCCAAACTGAGTTACTGGCTGAAAAACTTAAAGAGTCGCAAGCATCGCAACCTATGATGTCGGATATGCCGGAGCCACCGCCACCGCATTACTAAACTGTTTAGGTTTAGTCGCCCGGATTAAACACGCCAATGATTTGTTCAAATTGGCGTGTAGATGCCTGCACAGCCTGCTCTGGTTGAGCCATTTTATGGCCACACTGCATACATTCAACTTTTTCTACGTCGTGCTCTTTGTAAAGCATTAACATATCCATGGCTTTACACTCAGGACACGTTGCACCTGCTATAAATCGTTTTTTATGTTTCACTTCGCTGTTCCTACCGTTTTTACTAACACTATTTTATCGCACTCTTGTCTTTGTAGATACGATTGATATCGCTAATACGATCCGTGTTATAATAGCCGTAATTCAATTAAGGCACAGTGTAAAGTAACGTATTTATGATTCAAATCTCAGAAATAGAACTACTTCGTGGTGGCAAAGCATTATTAAAAAATGCATCTGCTACATTATTTCCAGAGCATAAAGTAGGGCTTGTAGGCGCCAATGGCTGTGGTAAATCAACGCTATTTAGTTTATTAAAATCTGAGCTGCAACTTGATGGTGGCAATTGCAGTATTCCTAAAGACTGGTCACTGGCCTCAGTAAAACAAGAAACCCCCGCCCTTGAAATAAGCGCCATAGATTACGTACTGCAAGGTCACCCTGAATACTATGCACTGCGTATTGCACTGCGTGAAGCAGAGCAAACCAACGATGGCGACACCCAAGCAAAAGTGCATATCCAGCTTGAAAATATTAAAGGCTACAGCATTGAAGCCAAAGCCGGTGAGCTATTACATGGCTTAGGTTTTGCCAATAACCAAATAGAAAATCCAGTAAGTGCGTTTTCAGGGGGGTGGCGCATGCGCTTAAACTTAGCCCAAGCGCTTATTCGCGATGCTGACTTGCTGTTATTGGATGAGCCAACAAACCACCTTGATTTAGACGCCGTGTACTGGCTAGAGCGCTTTTTACGTGCCTACACCGGCACACTGGTACTTATTTCTCATGACCGTGAGTTTTTAGATGCCGTGGTTGATCAAATTTGGCATATTGATAAGCAGCTGATCAATGTGTACAAGGGTAATTACTCGCAGTTTGAGCGCCAAAAAGCCGAACGCCTGTTACAACAGCAAGCTATGTTTGAAAAACAACAAGAGCAAATTGCCCATTTAGAGCAGTTTATTACTCGCTTTAAAGCCAAGGCCAGTAAAGCTAAACAGGCACAAAGCCGTGTTAAAGCGCTTGAACGTATGGAAAAACTCGCCCCCGCTCATGCCGACTCCCCGTTTGATTTTGAATTTTCCGAGCCTACGGCACTACCAAACCCATTGATGACACTCGATAAAGCTAAAGCCGGTTATGGCGATGTGACCATTTTAAACAGCATTAAACTTAACTTAGTGCCAGGTAGCCGTATTGCGCTACTTGGTAGAAATGGCGCCGGTAAATCAACACTCATTAAATTGCTTTCTGGTGATTTACAACCGCAAGCGGGTGAAGTGTTTCAGCATCAGGGATTAAACATTGGTTATTTTGCGCAGCATCAACTGGAGTCACTGGATTTAAAAGCCAGTGCCGTCACTCACTTGCAACGCTTAAATCCTAAAGCCAGCGAACAATCATTGCGTGACTTTTTAGGCGGCTTTGCCTTTGTTGGCGATAAAGCACTCGACCCTGTTGCCCCTTTTTCAGGCGGTGAAAAAGCTCGCTTAGTGCTGGCTATGTTAGTTTATCAAAAGCCTAACTTACTGTTACTGGATGAGCCTACCAACCACCTTGATTTAGAAATGCGCCATGCACTGGTTATGGCCCTGCAAGGCTTTGAAGGCGCCATGGTCACGGTATCGCATGACCGTCACATGCTTAAAAACACCGCCGATGAGTTTTACTTAGTTGATAATGGCGAAGTTACTCAATTTGGCTACGACTTAGATGCGTATTATCAATGGCTACTCAATGCCAATAAAGAAGCGGCTAAAACAAGCGACACCGACGACGAGCCAAAAGCTCACTCTCAAGTTAATCGTAAAGAGCAAAAACGTTTAGAGGCCGAGTTTAGAAAGGCAATTCAACCCCTTAAAAAGCAGATTGAAAAGTTTGAAAAGCAACTTGATAAGCACTCAGCCGAATTAGCTGAGATCGAGGCTGCGCTCGGCGATAACGAGCTTTATAACGATGACAACAAAGCAAAACTCAAAGAGTTACTGGCAAAACAAGCGACATTAACACCGAAAGTAAATGATATCGAAGAGGAGCTACTCATGGCTCTTGAAGAGATGGAACAAAAAGAGCAGGCATTCGCCGATGAACTTGCTCAATAGCAACGACTTTTGGCAGTTTGCCTGCTCTTTGTACGCAAGGCCCGAGCAACAACACTCCTTGCTGGACTTACAAAACCAGCAAGGTAAAAACGTTAATTTGTGTTTATTACTTTATTACTTGGACTCGTTAAATTTAAGCATTAACGCCGAGCAATTAAATACGCTGCAACAAACAGCCAATGAATTTGATACTCAGGTATTAAAGCCACTGCGCAGCGCTCGAGGCTATTTAAAAGCAAATCAGCAAGAGATAGTCGATTACGCAAACATTCGACAAGAATTACTGAGCGCCGAGCTCAAACTCGAAAGACAGCAACAGCAAATACTGATTGATGCGGTTAACGGACTTGAGTTAGTAGCATGTATAGCACCAAATAATAGTGCACTGTATTTATAAGCTATCCGTTACTAGCTGTCAGCGATCAGCAGTCTGAGCCACCCTCATTTACTGTGCATTTTATAAAGATATTCACAAAGAGGTTAAGAGACGCTGAGGTTGACGTAGGTCGTGCTTTAGCGCGTCAATTTCTATAACTAAAGATTATCGCCATAAATGACGACCTACAGGATCAATAATCAGGCTATGTTGATTATGGATTCAGCTAAATAAATTTGTTCTACTTTCATTTACTGCTCATTCTGTTCTCTTTATGCAAAAAAGCCTTAAAGTGACTTATTCACAAAGAGGGTGAGAATCGCTGCGATTTAGAAGAAAGCACTAAGCTAAAGGGCTAAAGCTTGTTTGAGTATCTGTTAAATTTCATATTGCGACAAAAGACATTTGTCACTACAATTAAAGACAATCGTCTAAAGTAAGATGGGTTGAAAATGAAAAAAACTCAACAAAAAAGTACAAAACCAGATTTTCTCAATGTGGTAACAGCTGGTAAATTAACTGCTTACTCAAATCCTCTTGCGGAAATTACTACCGCGCAAATGGGCATAACTACAGCGGGTTTGCGTGCATTTGCTACTTTAATGCACTGGGATATGGGTGTTATAGCAAAAGCAATAGGGACAACCGAGCGTACTTTGCTTCGCAATAAAGAAAAGCCATTAAATAAGCAGATCAGTGAAAACACACTAGAAGTAGCCAGACTATCAAGTTTTGGTACGGCTTATTTTGGCAATGTCGATAACTGGAATCAATGGTTAAATACGCCCCATATGCAATTTGATAATCAGCCTCCGCGCGCGCTTATGAATTCTATTCGAGGTCGCGAATTGATTCGCCGTGTTATTAATGGATTGCAGTATGGGTTTACAGCGTAATGATAGTGTACCGGATAGGGCCAATGGAGTATAACAACCCGAGTAATTGTCTTTCAGGATTAGGTGGTATGGTTGCAGAGGGGCGGTGGCATTATGCAGGTGCTCCAATTGTGTATACCGCCTCTACAAGATCATTGGCTATGCTTGAACGCCTTGTAAATGACTCTCAAGAAATACTTAAAAAGGACTTAAGTGTCGTTATTATTCAAATTCCAGACACATTAAAAATACTACGCCTGGTTGAAGGTGAGCTACCTTGTGGTTGGAATGCATATCCTTATGCCGCGGATACACAATCTACTGGTAACGAGTTTTTAGTTAACAAAGAGTCTGCAGTACTTCAAGTCCCATCAAGCCTCTGCGCAGAGGAATATAACTTTATTATTAACCCTCAGCATGCCGATGCGAGTCAAATAAAATGCATCGATTGTTCTGATTTTGTATATCCAAATCGCCTTGCTAGTAAATTATAAGCTAGAAATTGACCAAAGATTATCTGACTTGTTTGCCGTTCATAAAAACAACAGGTATTTCTTTTGAACTGGAGTGAACTCTTTCTTAACTTGTGCCATGCCTGCCCTCTTTTTAACCACTGTTTGCATAGTGTTACTATTTTAATTACGTTTATTTTTTGTCTATTTTTGCGATTTAGAAGCTGTAAAACTCAGTGTATTAGTCTCACTTGTAATATATATCGATCTTAGGTACATTTAACTTATCTGTTATATGGAGAATATAAGATGAATATTGGTAATGGCTTAATGAATATGTTTTTTGGCTATAACACACGTGTAGGTGATGTTCAGGGATTGACTAAAGCTGTAGGTGAATGTGAGCAAATTGCAGCTAACGCTAAAACTCCTGAAGAGCGTGAACGTTATGCTAATGCTGCGAAGCAGATAAAAAACGAACTACTTCCTCAAATGAGGGAGGAAATGAACGACTACGCTAAGCAATTAGGCTTAGGCACAGGAGAAGTCGGAAAAACGATAACAAAAGAGCAATTAGAAGAAAAAGAAAATACGCAAAAACATACCCTTTTTGAATACCTTGAAGATGGAACGAGCAAAGATTTGTTTAGCTATAAAGCTGGGCAATTTATATCAAAAGATGTTTGATTCTTTAGAGAAGTATTATTCGAGTAATATTTCTTTCAAAAATTAATATTTATGAAATTAATATGTTAAAAAGAGCAGGCATTCGCCGATATACCTGCTAAATAGCAACGATTTTTAGCAATTTGCCTGCTCTTTGTACGCAAAGCCCGAGCAACAACAGCACATGCTAATTAATGCAGTTAATGGATTTGAGTTAGTAGCATGTACAACACCAAGTAATAGTGCGCTGTATTTATAAGCTATCCGTTACTAGCTGTCAGCGTTCAGCAGTCTGAGCCACCCTCATTTACTGTTCATTATGTTCTCTTTGTGTATAAAGATATTCACAAAGAGGTTAATAAATGCTGAGGTTGCACTAGGTCGTGCTTTAGTGCGTCAATTTTTATAACTAAAGACTATCGCCATAAATGACGACCTACAGGATCAATAATGACGCAGCGCTTTTAAAGTAAAAAATAGTGCCTAGTCGTGAACTTTCACTACCTAATATCTTTAACCTGAAACCTTTTCCCTTTTAACTCCCGCTTAAAATATGATCCATATCAACTTCTAACTCACTGCTATGTAACTTAGGAAAATAGCTTGATCTGGATCATATCAAGCCCTGTAAAGCCAGCCTATGATTACCCCATAGACATCAGGAGGCAATTATGGACGTATTCTTTAGAGATTTTTTTAGCGACCCAGTATTATTTTTATCATTTGGGTTTTTAGGCGTCGTTATTGGTTTATGCCTCTTCTTTGTGTATTTTTTCATGAAAAAAGTACACGATGCAGATATTAAAGAACAGCATTAAGCACGACGCACAAAGCGCCTTATCGGTTTACTGATTAGGCGCTTTTTATTCTTTTTGTTACACTAGCGCTTCGTTTATTGTAGAGTGCGTAGTACAAACATGACTTCACAGTTCAAACCCGCATGGTGGATGACCAACCGACACGTTCAAACCATAATGCCGCGTTTTTTCCGCCCATTTCATCATACTCGCTACGAACTTGCGCAACTCGATACGCCCGACGGCGACTTTATTGAGCTTGCTTGGTCACTCCCGCATAACGAAAATTTTCCCTTAGCAGTGGTACTTCATGGCCTTGAAGGCAACATAAATAGTTTTTATGCCAAAGGCATGATGAAGGCACTAAAAAGGCAAGGCTTTGCCGTGGTGTTAATGCATTTTAGAAACTGCTCAACCGAAGTAAACCGCCTTCCACGTGCCTATCACAGTGGTGATACTGCCGACTTAGCTTTTTTTATAAACCATTTAAAACAACAATTTCCAAATCGCCCGATTGTGGCAGTCGGTTTTTCGCTAGGGGGGAATGTGCTTGCTAAATATTTAGGTGAAGAGCACACTCACTGCCCGCTAAACGCCGCTGCGGTTATCTCTGCGCCTTATGACTTATCATCGTCCAGTGATGTCATTCGTAAAAGCCTAGGGAAAATTTATCAAAAATACTTACTCGATCGAATGAAAAAATCGATGCAACGCAAACTGCCACAAATAAGACAAAAAATTTCATTAACCACAGAACAATTAATGAAAATTGACGATTTATTGGAGTTTGATAATCAGCTTACTGCGCCATTACACGGTTTTAAAAATGCACACGATTATTACAAAAAAGCCAGTGCCATGCCGTACTTAAAAGATATTGCTACACCCACATTAATTATTCATGCTAAAGACGACCCTATGCTGTCGATTAAGGCGGTGCCACGTAGTCAAGATGTGAGCGAGCATGTTACGCTGCGTGTCTCAGATAAGGGCGGCCATGTTGGTTTTATTAGCGGCAGCAACCCGTTTAAGCCTGTGTATTGGTTAGAGCACGTGGTGCCTGATTATTTTAAGCAATGTGTTGTTAATAATAACGGCCTAAATTCGGATAAAAAGCGACTATGATTATTCCTTTTGAACAACTTGATAAAGACACACTGTATAACCTAATTGAAAGCTACGTTTTACGTGAAGGTACAGATTACGGCGAACAAGAGTTTAGTATGCAAAGTAAAGTAGCTCAGGTTAATCAGCAATTAAAAACCGGTGAGGCCATGGTGTTTTTCTCTGAGCTGCACGAGTCGGTCACCATAATATCTAAGAACGAATTTAAAGCACTGCAAAGTGAAGCGCAATTCAACGAGTAAACTTGTAACCAGCGTTACAAAAATACACAATGGCTTTTTAAACAAAAAGAGCCATTAGCAATGATAAAACTAAGCTCAGTAGTTGTTGCTATTTCACTAGCACTCAGCAGCCCAATCAATGCAAATACCATTATTCCCTCAGATAAAGCAATTAAGCTTGCCCACGATACCATTTTAATTGATACCCATATCGATGTGCCGTACCGTATTCACGACAAATGGGCCGATGTGACCAAAGCCACTGATGGCGGCGATTTTGATTATCCTCGCGCAGTAAAAGGCGGTTTAAACGCGCCGTTTATGTCGATTTATATACCTGCTCATTTAGAATTTGAAGGCAAAGGTAAAAGCTTTCAATTAGCGAATCAACTTATTGATGGCATGGAGGCAATTGCCTTTCGCGCACCGGATAAGTTTGCCATTGCCAGCTCTACAAACGATATCGAAACACAATTTAAGCAAGGTAAAATGTCACTTGCTATGGGCATGGAAAACGGCTCACCCATTGAAGGCGATATAAAAAACCTACAGCACTTTTTTGACCGTGGTGTACGCTATATCACCCTTGCCCATTCACAAAGCAACCATATTTCCGATTCGTCTTATGATATTCGCCGTAAATGGAAAGGCCTGAGCCCATTTGGTAAAGAGCTGGTAAAGGAAATGAATAATATTGGGATGCTGATTGACGTATCGCACATTTCGGATGATGCGTTTTATCAAGTGATTGAGTTATCTAAAACCCCCGTTATTGCGTCACACTCGTCGCTACGTAAATACACGCCGGGCTTTGAGCGTAATATGAATGATGACATGCTGTTAGCCCTTAAAAAGAATGGCGGAGTTATTCAAATTAACTTTGGTTCAAGCTTTGTTACGTCAAAGGCAGGAAGTTGGTACGATCAATTTAAAAGTAAAAAACAAACGATTACTGACGAAGGCAAAAAAGTCGCACAAGACTTTGATGCGATGTATCGTGCTAAAAACCCCTTCCCATTTGCAAGTTTAGAACAAGTACTTGATCACATTGATCACGTTGTTAAGCTAATTGGTATTGATTATGTGGGTATTGGCTCTGATTACGACGGTGTGGGTGACTCACTGCCTATCGGTTTAAAAGATGTATCTAGTTACCCTAACCTAGTACAAGGATTAATGGACAGAGGTTATACCGATAGCGATATTAAAAAGATTTTAAGTGGCAATACGCTAAGAGTGTGGAAACAAGCTGAAGCGTATGCGGCAAAACACTAAGCTGTAAAAGCTGTCAGTTGTCAGTTGTCAGTTGTCAGTTGTCAGTTGTCAGTTGTCAGTTGTCAAAGAGTTTAAATAATAGCACGGCTTAAAGTCGTGCTTTTTTATGTCTTAAATATAATTTAACACCAAGTTACTAAAAGCTGATAGCCAAAAACTAATCACTTTTCTTCAGGCATTAAAAAAGGCCACCTAAGTGACCTTTTTCCAACAATTAACTTAGACGTTAATTATTACTCTACGATAGTTGCTACAACACCAGCACCTACAGTACGGCCACCTTCACGGATAGCGAAACGAAGACCTTCATCCATCGCGATTGGCGCGATTAGCGTGACTGTCATCTTAACGTTATCACCAGGCATTACCATTTCTACGCCTTCTGGTAACTGTACGTCACCTGTTACGTCAGTTGTACGGAAGTAGAACTGTGGACGGTAACCTTTGAAGAATGGCGTGTGACGACCACCTTCATCTTTCGAAAGTACGTATACTTCTGAAGTGAATGTAGTGTGTGGCTTGATTGAACCAGGCTTAGCAAGTACTTGACCACGTTCAACATCTTCACGCTTAGTACCACGTAATAGTGCACCAATGTTCTCACCAGCACGACCTTCGTCAAGTAGCTTACGGAACATCTCAACACCAGTACACGTAGACTTAGTTGTGTCACGAATACCTACGATTTCAACTTCGTCGTTCACGTTGATGATACCCGCTTCAACACGACCAGTTACCACTGTACCACGACCTTGGATTGAGAAAACGTCTTCGATAGGCATGATGAATGGCTTATCGATGTCACGCTCTGGCTCTGGAATGTAAGAATCAAGTGCGTTTGCAAGCTCAATGATTTTTGCTTCCCATTGCTCTTCGCCTTCAAGTGCTTTAAGTGCAGAACCTTGAATTAGTGGTAAGTCATCACCTGGGAAGTCGTATTCAGTAAGAAGTTCACGTACTTCCATTTCTACTAGCTCAAGTAGCTCTTCATCATCAACCATGTCACATTTGTTCATGAACACAACAATGTAAGGTACGCCAACTTGACGAGAAAGTAGAATGTGCTCACGTGTTTGTGGCATAGGGCCGTCAGTTGCAGCTACTACTAAGATAGCGCCGTCCATTTGAGCAGCACCGGTGATCATGTTTTTAACATAATCGGCGTGCCCAGGACAATCTACGTGTGCGTAGTGACGAGTAGGCGTATCGTATTCAACGTGTGATGTTGAAATTGTGATACCACGCTCGCGCTCTTCTGGAGCGTTATCGATTGATGCGAAATCTTTAGCAACACCGCCGTATACTTTTGCAAGTACGTTAGTGATTGCTGCTGTTAGTGTCGTTTTACCGTGGTCAACGTGGCCAATTGTACCTACGTTTACGTGCGGTTTTACGCGTTCAAACTTTGCTTTTGCCATGACGGAACCTATCAGTTTTGTGTATCTAGATTACATATGAAAATAATCCACCATAGGTAGATTAAGTTAATTTTTTCAAATTTCAAATAGTTTTTCTGACAGATAAAGGAAGTGTTTAAGGCGATTCGCATGACTGGTGCTGATAGGCAGATTTGAACTGCCGACCTCACCCTTACCAAGGGTGCGCTCTACCAACTGAGCTATATCAGCATCATCATAATTGGAGCGGGCAGCGGGAATCGAACCCGCATCATCAGCTTGGAAGGCTGAGGTAATAGCCATTATACGATGCCCGCTTTAAGGAACCTGTTCTTAAACTACCTCTAACCGTCTAGAATAAAGTGGTGGAGGGAGCTGGATTCGAACCAGCGAAGGCTGAGCCGTCAGATTTACAGTCTGATCCCTTTGGCCGCTCGGGAACCCCTCCACGATAATTCTTTACTAAGCACTTTCGGTAAAAGGAAAGTGGTGCCGACTAACCGAGTCGAACGGTTGACCTACTGATTACAAGTCAGTTGCTCTACCAGCTGAGCTAAGTCGGCACTGCTTTAGTACGGGGCGAGATTCTAGAGTAAGGTTTATTGGGATGCAACCAAAAAATTAAAAAAAATGTAATTTAATGCTTTAAACGCTCACAATTCATGCAAAAAGCCATTTTTTATGGCTTTTAATTTTTTTTAGCTAACTCGTACCAGTAATTTAAGCCTTTCATTACGAGCATTGAGTCGAAAATACTCTGTGAAAAATACGTTTGTAAAAGCCCGCCATAACCACCAGCAAAAAGTAACACATAATTTTGTGTATTTAAGTGCTGCTTTGCTTGCTCAATTGCGCCAATAGTTGCCACTAAGGCACCGTTTTTTAATCCGTTAGGGGTATTTTTTCCAAGCTCATTAGTAAATGGCGTGTCTGCATCATCAAACACTCGCTGAGTATTTTGAGTGAGTGAGGAGGTCATTAAATCAAGCCCGGGTAATATCCAGCCTCCCAAGTGCTGCCCTTGACTATTAAGCACATCTATCGTGGTGGCAGTACCCGCATCAACAACGATTGCAGCCGTATTAGGATAAAGTGTATAGCCACCAATTAGCGCAAGCCATCTATCTATGCCTAAATTACCCACTTGTTGATATGCGCAGTGTAACGAACCGAGTACGCGACTTACCTCAGCCTCAAAACACGCGATATTATGCGTTTTTGCTTGTGCTAATAACTGGTTAAGTAATTCACTACGACCAACACAGGCATAAACAACAACCGTTATTTGCGGCCATGGAATATTATTGATATTGCATGGCTGTATTTGCGCGCTTTGCCACAATACTGCTTTGAGTGAAGTATTACCTACATCAATTAACAATCTCATGTGTGTGCCTTTCTAAGTGATATTTCACCGCCATAATAACTTTTTACTTCTCCGTCTTGGCGAATACGTATACCGCCATGCGCATCAATCCCTTCACAAATGCCACGCCAACTTCGGTGCCCAGTACTCAGTTCTACCTGTTCACCTGCAAACGCATTTAAAGTATTCCATTGTTGATGCATAGTGTGTAAACCATCATCCCTGTATTGCGCTAAGCGTTGCTCTAAGCAGTAAGTTAATGAGGCCACCAGCTGATTTTTATTTAACTGCTGGGTATGCTGACTTAAATCGGTCCATGCTTGGTCAATGTGCTGACTTGCACTTTGTGGCATATTTAAATTAATACCAATGCCAATCACTAACTGACAAGGCCCTTGTGGTTGCCCGTCTAGTTCAACTAATACACCAGCGAGCTTTTGTTGGTTTATGACTATGTCGTTCGGCCACTTTAACTCTACATCAATACCGAAAAGTGCTTTTATCGCATCATAAACGGCTAAGCCAACGGCAATCGATACACCCATAGCCGCTTGTAACCCGTCATCTAAGCGCCAAAAGTAGCTGTAATATAAATTGGCACCAAAGGGAGATTGCCATACTCGGCCTCGACGCCCGCGCCCTGCCTGCTGCATTTCAGCCACAATTACCGTACCCGACTGCAGCGCTGTTTTGGCCTGAATGCGGCGCATTAGCTCGCTGTTGGTTGAATCAATGATTGGCTGTACTTCAATGTTTGCACTATTAGCGCCTAACTCAGCATAGTGCTGCTGTATACTCTGTTGGTTAAGTAAACCAACGTGGCTGTTTAAGCTATAGCCTTTACCCGTTACTTTAAACACATCTAATCCCATGGCCTGTAAGCTTTGAATATGCTTACCCACAGCAGCGCGACTTATTCCTAACTCATCCCCTATTGCTTGCCCAGAGATAAAGCCCCCCTTGTTTAATGCATTTAAAATGGCCAATTTATTGCCATCTGGTGCTTTCATACTGGTTGCTCCAAAGAGATACGGCACTCATTGTGCTGATCAATTAACCGCACTTCATGCTCTAAACTTATGTTATAACGCGCTAAAATAATTTTTTGAATATGGTTAATCATGCTAATTAAATCATCCCCTTTACTGTGGCCATGGTTAACCAGTACCAGCGCTTGTTGCTTATGCACCTCGATACCGGCAATACGATGCCCTTTAAGCCCCGCTTGTTCTATTAACCACCCTGCAGCCACTTTATGATGACCAGTTCCGTGTGGGTAATGAGGTAATTCAGGAAACTGCACAAGTAACGGCGCTAGTTCAGCATCAGTAATAATCGGATTTTTGAAAAAACTGCCCGCATTAGCGAGTTTATAAGGGTTTGGAAGTTTGCTATTACGCGTATGTATAACCTGCTCACACACTTGCTGTGGACTTGGGCTTTGTAGTTGCTGTAGCGGCCCATAACTAAGTACAGGCTGCCATTTTTTAGGCAACTTAAAATGCACTTGGGTGATCACCGCTTTATTTTTTAGTGCGTGTTTAAATACCGACTCGCGATAAGCAAAATCGCACTGCGAATTAGTTAAACAGTGAACACTGCTACTATTAATATCAAAATAATCAACTGTTTCTATAAATTGCGCTATTTCTACGCCATAGGCACCAATATTTTGTACTGGTGCAGCACCTACAGTACCGGGTATAAGGGCTAGGTTTTCAAACCCTGCAATACCCTGTTTAAGCAAGTAAGTTACTAATTGATGCCAATTTTCACCTGCAGCTACACTGACTAAAAAGTAATGTTCGCGCTCGGTAATATTAATCCCTTTGGTTGCCATTTTGATAACCGTACCAACATAGTCACTTAAAAAAATAGTATTACTGCCCTCGCCCAGCAAACAAAAAGGGAGGTTAAAGCATTGAGTTTTAAGCTGCGCTGAGTCGGTAATTTCAATAAAGTTTTGGCATTGGCTACTTAATGCAAATGTATGTAGGGGTTGTAATGAGTACGCCACAAGGGTCCTAAAGCTACCAGTAATTAATCGCTCTAGTTTAACCCAACATCGCAAATTGCGCATCAGCTTGTAAAAATTGTTCAACCCACTGTGGCAATCATGTTATAAAACCGGTACTTTTTTATTTGTACTTAAGGTAATTATGAAAATCAAACCTCTTTTTTTAAGTCTCGCTATGGCTGGTATGTGCTCGCAAGTAATGGCAAACGCTATTGATCAAAATTCCTACGCCAATCTTGATGATGTTATTACCACGCATTTAAACCTTGATTTAGACATCGACTTTGCCGACAAGCAGTTAGAGGGTTTTGTTGAACATACGCTACAGTGGCAAAATGCCAAAAGCAAAAAGCTCGTACTTGATACCCGCGACCTTGATATTGATAAAGTGATGTATCAAACAGCAAATGGTAATTGGCATAAAGCCAGCTTTAACCTTGCTAACCGCGATGATGTTAAAGGCTCAAAACTAACCATCACCTTTAAAAGCCAAGCACAAAAAGTGCGTATTTACTATAACAGCCGCCCAGAAGCCTCAGGCTTACAATGGTTAACGCCAGAGCAAACAGCCAGTAAAACGCACCCGTTTATGTACAGCCAATCGCAAGCAATTCATGCCCGCAGCTGGATCCCAGTGCAAGATACCCCAGCAATGCGGGTAACTTATTCTGCGCGTATTCATACCCCTGAAGATATTCGCGCCGTAATGAGTGCCGATAATAAAGATGCTCTTTATAAAGATGGTGATTATCACTTCACTATGCCACAAGCAATTTCACCTTATTTAATTGCCATTGGTGCGGGCAACTTAGAGTTTAAAGCCATGTCTAAGCAAACCGGTATTTTTGCTGAGCCAACAATTTTAGATGCCTCCGTTGCCGAATTTAACGACACCCAAGCGATGATCGATAAAACCAATGCCATGTACGGTGAATATGCCTGGGGTCGTTACGATTTATTGATGCTACCGCCCAGCTTTCCATTTGGTGGCATGGAAAACCCGCGTTTATCATTTATTACCCCAACGGTGGTTGCCGGTGATAAAAGCCTAGTAAACCTGATTGCGCATGAGCTTGCTCATTCTTGGTCTGGTAACTTAGTGACTAACGCCACATGGGAAGATTTATGGTTAAACGAAGGGTTTACCTCTTACGTTGAAAACCGCATTATGGAAGAAGTGTTTGGTCGTGACCGCGCCGTTATGGAGCAAGCGCTTGATGCGGCAGGCCTGCGTGCACAACTTAAAACCATTGATGCACCCGACACACGCCTTAATTTAAAACTCAATGGCCGTGACCCAGATGATGCGTTTAGCTCAGTACCTTATACAAAAGGTCAGCTATTTTTAATCTACCTAGAAAACAAATATGGCCGTGAAAAATTTGATGACTTTGTTAAAACTTACTTTAATGAGTTTGCGTTTAAATCACTAACCACGGCGCAATTTGTTACTTATATTAAAGCTAACTTAATTGAAAAATACCCCGGTGTAGTGAGCATGGATAAAGTAAACGAGTGGATTTTTGAGCCTGGTTTACCAAGTGATGCACCAAACCCAACCTCTGACGCGTTCAATAAAGTAGATACTGCAACAGCAAGCTGGTTAAAAGGCGATACAACCGCCGCACAACTGCCAACGGCAAATTGGACAGTGCATGAGTGGCTACACTTTTTAAACAACTTACCACGCGATTTAAGCATTGAGAAAATGACTGAATTAGACGGCGAGTTTAACTTAACCCAATCAACAAACGCAGAACGCGCATTTGCATGGTACATGCTAGCGGTAGGAAACGGTTACCAACCTATTTACCCTGCGCTTGATACACATTTATCGGGTATTGGCCGCCGCAAGCTTATAGTGCCTTTATACAAATCACTTATTACTAACGGTAAAAAAGACTGGGCGCAAAGCGTGTACTTAAAAGCACGCCCGGGTTATCACCCACTTGCACAAGGCACCATTGACGCGTTATTTGAATAAATAATAACCTTACCAATAAAAGACAAAGGGCCAATTTGGCCCTTTTTCTATTTTGTTACTTTATTTAAAAACGTTTGTCGCTCGGTAGGTGTTGCTTGTTGCCACCAAAAATCGAGCATCGCCGCTGCACTTACCGCCCCGCTATTATTAACTGCGGTCATTGAACGACTTGGCGTTTGCGGGCTAGCAGTACTTTTAGCTATTTGTTGATCAAACTGCGCATTGTTTATTTGTCGCTCAGTAATAATATTTAACGGCTTAGCCAAAGTACTGTCTTTTGCTTTTAAGCTCACTTGTGGTGCCCCTGCAAATACTTTGGCTGCCACGGCGTTTTCAGCACGATTAAATACTAAGGTGTACTCTTTACTTGCTTCAATGGTTACATTCACCCAAAAAGGGGCTGATTCAATCACTTCATGATCGTCATAACCTAAATCATATAAATCTGTGTATTTGAGTTTTAGCTGATAAGTACCCGGTGCTAATTCAACATTATCAACACGACTAAAGAGCGAACTTTCAATGATTCTCTCATCCACTTGTAAAGGAATAAGCTCCTCAGGAAAATGAATGTTTTCTCCAAAACTCGGTGTACTTATAAAAAGCGCAGCGATGCTGCCTAATAATAATGATTTACGCATAATTACTCCTTTCGTTGATTTCAGTTTGACACTGCCAGCAAAATTTGTCATTAGTGACACATATATTAATAAAACAAATTAGAGTCATTATTATGAGCCAAGAGACTATTTTTACTAAAATTATTAACCGTGAAATTCCGGCTGATATTATTTATGAAGACGATGACGCACTTGCATTTAAAGATATTAATCCACAAGCCCCTTTTCATGCGTTAATTATTCCTAAAACAGCCATTGCCACTATAAATGATGTAACCGAGGCGAACTCACACCTTGTAGGCCATTTATATCTGGTAGCCGCAAAACTTGCCAAACAATTTAATTTTGCCCAAGACGGTTACCGAGTGGTCATGAACTGCAACGAACATGGCGGGCAAACCGTTTACCATATTCATTTGCATATGCTCGCAGGTAAACAAATGGGCTGGCCTCCATATCAAAACACTAAAAAAGTTGCGCTGTAGCGACTCATTAAATACTGAGTTTGAAAAAAACTATTAAAAATACGGCATTTTTCTTATATACCAAAAAAACAATTACTTATTTGCAACATTTTATGTTTAAATAATCGTAAATCGCACCTTTTCGCCAGTGAAATTGTGATTCCCTAGTACAAAAGGTGTGTAGGAAATCATGGTAAAATTAACTAGCCAGCTTTATAAAAGAGTAAAAAAACATGAGCAGTTCAGCCTTTTTGTTGTTAGATGAAGAACCAATTAACACTATTGGTATTAACGTTTTAGAGCCATTATTAAAAACACAAGGCCTTGATGTTACTACAGGCACAAATATTTTAGATGTTCCGGTAGGTACGCGCTTATTGTTTATTGAGGCATCAAGTAAAGATGCCTGGACAAAACTAAAAGAACAACTCGTTAATTTACGCATTAAATGCGACATTGTGTTGTTTAATTTAGATGAAAACCCAGAGCTTGCTAATCGCGCGTTACTCAGTGGTATCCGTGGTGTGTTTTACACTACCGATAACGCCGATGTACTCATGAAAGGTATTCGCTTATTAATGGAAGATCAGCTTTGGTATCGCCGTGATATTATGTGTAATGCGCTTAATCGTATGTTGCAATTTAATAAAGATGCGCTGCACAAACTCACCGATGGTGATATTGAGCCAGTTAAACTCACTAAACGTGAAAAGGCAATTATTTCATTAATGAGCAATGGCTCTAAAAATAAAGAAATTGCCGAAGAGTTAAGCATTAGCCCGCATACAGTTAAAACGCATTTATATAGCGCATTTAGAAAAACTAAGTGTCGTAACCGTATTGAATTACTTTCTTGGGCACAACAAAACATTCCTGACGAAATTCGTTAATCGTTGTTTTTAAAAAATTGAATACAGGCACATTGAGTGCCTTCTTAAAAAAACGCTGCTGGGGCCTTAATGCTCGACTCATTTACGCTTTATTTTGCCAGTATCGCCGTTATGACAGTGATGACACTATTAAACTTTTTAACGTGGCGCACTAATAAGCAAGTCCCCGGCACATTACTCTATATTTCATATCCTTTATTAATGCTCTGTGCCATTGCTGGCTTTGCACTTATAACTAAACTCCCTGATGAAGTTGCACTTACCCTTGCAAATAATATGATGTTTCTGGCATCTGTAGTGCACTGCCTATCACTGAGTCAATTTTTAAATTATCGAGGCCATGGCTTTAAATTAGTTTGTGTATTAACAGCAATCAGCGCTTTATTGCTTACTTACTTTACATTTTTACAGCCTTCAATACGATCGCGCGTATATGTTTGTGATCTCCAACACATTCTAGAAGCTTCATTCTTATTATTTGTGTTTATTAAATACGCGCGTAAGCCCTATCCAAACGGTAGCATTGTTTACATTATTATTTTAACGCTCGTTGCATCTAGCTCAATCACTCGCACTTTATTTATGAGTGATATTGAGCAACAAGATGTGACTTTAAACCCATGGTTTAACTATCTATTATTTTTAAATAATGTAATTGCGCCTATGTTTTATGCCGCAGGAATGGCATTATTATGTAATGAACGCAGAGAATTACGCCTTAATCAACTCACAGAAAAAGCACATAAAGATTTAGAAATTCGCGGACTATTTTTATCCACCATTAGCCATGAAATACGCACACCACTCAATGGTATTTTAGGCAGTGCGCAACTGGTGCTAAATCAAACTAGCGACAGCCGTAATAAAGCCTATTGCGAAGCCATTATCAACTCAGCAGAGTCACTCAACTTACTGGTTGATAAAGTACTCGAATATGCAAGTCTCGATCAACACGACGAAGCCTTGTACGAAGAAGATATAGAGTTTAAAACTTGGCTGCAAAACTTGTGCTTGCTGTTAAGCCCTCTGGCCGAGCAAAAGCAACTTAAATTTGAGCTTGCATGCAATATCCCTGATAAAGCCTGTTACTACTGCGACCAACAAAAGCTCAGACAAATTATTATTAATCTCGTGGGTAATGCGATTAAATTTACCGATACCGGCACAGTAAAAGTACAAATTGATTTAATTAATGAAACCCAGCTCGATCATACCCTTAAAGTAAGCGTACTTGATTCAGGCCCAGGTATTGAAAAAGATGAAATTGACTATTTAACACAGCCTTATATTCAAAGCAGTGCTGGCAAAGAAAAAGGCGGAACAGGTCTTGGGCTTGCTATAACGAGTCGCCTATTAGATAAAATTAATAGCCAGTTAAAAATCACCAGCGAGCTGGGAGTCGGTAGCGTATTTAGCTTTAACATGACCCTAGCTATTGGTGAGCTTAGTCTTGTAGAGCAACGTCATCAAAGTAAGGACTATTTAACCGGGCTTGATGTGTTGCTTGTTGAAGACTTAGATCTCAACCAAAAAATAGCCGTTGAGTTTATGGCAGACGACGAGCATAAAATTAAGCTCGCCAAAGATGGCAAAAGCGCCATTGAGTTAATGAAAAAATACCACTTTGATGTGGTGCTACTTGACATGAACTTACCCGATTTAACCGGGCAACAAGTACTAAAAACACTCAAGCGAGTAGAGCATAAAAATCAGCGCACCCCGGTGCTGGCATTTACCGCCAGCTTGAGCCCTGATGAAATAAAAGAATACCTGACACTGGGCATTAAAGACATTGTAGGTAAACCATTAAAGCAAGAAAAACTACGCCAAGCATTGAGTGATTCACAGTCAACACAAACGGCGAGTATTACCGCCGAGCTGATTGATACTTTATACGATGAAACAGCAACAGAAACCCTTACAAGCTCGTTTAACATTGATGAGGTTTCTTCTATTTACAATGAGTTTATTCTTTCTGCGCGCAACAAGCTGAGCCGTTGCCAAACCTTTTTAGAACAAGACCCCGAGCAGTGTATTAAACTATTACACCGTCAAGCCAGTACCGCTATGCAGCTTGGTTTTAACAGTTATGGACTAGCCCTTAAAAAAATAGAACGGCGCTTACTTGATAAAAAACCACTGAATAACTCATTAAATGAAGCCAGCATATTGTGGCAACACAGTTTAGAAGCGTATTTGAAGCATGTGCGCCAAGGGCTAGGGTAATACGGGCTTCGGGCTTCGGGCTTCGGGCTTCGGGCTTCGGGCTTCGGGCTTCGGGCTTCGGGCTTCGGGCTTCGGGCTTCCAAGTTTTACTACAGTGACAAATAATCAAGCATTTTCACTATTTATTCTATTATTTTCTGCCGTATATATCGTCAAATCGCTCTATATCACTTTCATCCAATATGGCACCGGTTTGCACTTCAATAACAATGAGTGGCTCAGACTGATTATTCGCTAAACTATGCAGTTGTGTTGCGCCAATATAACACGATTGGTCGTGGGTCAACGTTAAGCTTTGCTGGTCAATACAGATATCAGCAATGCCCGACACCACAACCCAATGCTCGGCACGGTGCTGATGACGCTGGGTTGAGAGTTTTGCGCCACTTTTTACGGTAATTTTTTTAACCTTAAAGCCGATACTTTCTACTAGCGTACGATAGTTTCCCCAAGGGCGGTAAACCACTTGGTGATGCGCCAGTTTATGATTTTGCGTAACTGCCAATTGCTTAAGTAATAAAGGCAAACCTTCAAGCGAATCTTGCTTTGCAACTAAGGTGGCATCATAAGTGTGTACAATCGCTAAATCGCTCACCCCTAAAGTAGCAATTGTGTGCCCATCTTCATTGATAACCAAGTTATTATTACTGTTTTGGGTGATATGTTCTTTGTTTTGGTTATTACCCTGTGGATCTTTTTTACACAGCGCTGCCAGTGCAGAAAAACTCCCTACATCACTCCAGTTTAATGCCACGGGCATCACTACCACGTTATTACTGCGCTCTAAAATAGCGTAGTCAATAGAGTCATTTGGGCAAGATTTGAGTGCATTATTATTTGCTCTGATAAAACCTAAATCTTGTTTAAAATCAGTCGCACTGGCAACACTTTTAGCAATTTTAGGCGCAAAGCGTTCAAGTTCTTGCAAATAAGCATGGGCAGTGAATAAAAACATGCCACTGTTCCAGCTATAACCGCCCTCAGCTAAATAGCTTGATGCAGTTGCTAAATCAGGTTTTTCTCTAAACTGGTCAACTTCAAAGCAACAGGTATCTTTAATTGCTGCGCCCTGTTTTATGTAACCATAACCTGTGTGTGGCTCTGTTGGTGTAATTGAAAATGTGACTAACTTACCTTGCTCAGCAAGTTTAACCGCATCAGATAACTGGGCAGTTAATACGTTAAAATCTTCAATATAATGATCCGCTGGCATCACCAACAAAGGGCCCGTAATGTTATTTTTTAAAGCATAGTGCGCCGCAAGGGCAATGGCCGGTGCCGTATTTTTGCTCTCTGGCTCAAGTAGTATGGCATCGGGCTTTGCATATGCTGCTTGCTCTGCGGCAATAAATCGATGCTGTTCATTACAGACTAAAATAGCGGGGCTAAAGCCCTCAGTTACAACTCGCTCTAACGTGCTTTGCAGTAACGATTGCTGGTTTTCATTATCAAGCAAAGATAAAAACTGCTTAGGCATTGCTTGGCGCGATAACGGCCAAAGCCGTGTGCCAATGCCGCCAGCTAAAATTACCGGTGTAATAAGGGTTGTATTCATAAAGCCGCCAATAAAAATATCAGCGGCTATTTTAGCACTTTATTGGCTAGGCGCTAATTTATACCAATGTAAAAGCATCTGCATCTAAATGCGCCGGAAATTTAGCTCTAAACTCATTAAGCGGCGCTTTATTTAACGTGATTGTTAGTAGTGCTTGCTGGTCATCATTCGCTTTGATCAGTGACTCACCTTTAAAGTCATACACGGCAGTGCCACCATTATGTGCAACGCCATTGCCATCCTCACCTATACGATTAACGCCAATCACATAACACTGGTTTTCCATCGCCCGTGCCATTAGTAAGGTATCCCACACATGGCGCCTTGCCGCGGGCCAGTTGGCGACATTCACCATCACATCGTAGTCATTATTATTGCGCTGAAACACCGGAAAACGTAAGTCGTAGCATACTTGCGGCAATATTTTAAAACCATTGAGCTCAAACACTTCACGCGTTTGTCCTGCAACTACAAACTCGCCCTCGTTACCTAAACAAAATAAATGACGTTTGTCGTAATATTTCACTTCACCATTGGGCCAAACCCAGTAAAAGCGATTGGCTTTTTTATTGCCTTGCCGCACTAAAACCGATCCAGCGATTACTGCATTAACTGATTTTGCTGTAGCGATCATCCAATTAAGCACCAAACCATTTTCAGGCTCAGCACAATCAAGGTTAATAGCAAAGCCGGTGACAAAGGTTTCAGGTAATACAATAAGCTCTACTGATTTATCTATATCAGCTATTTTATTGCTAAAATGTGCCAAGTTGGCGTCTTTATCTAACCAATTAAGCGATGTTTGTATTAGGGCAATAGTTAAAGTTGACATAAAATCTCCGCGGCTTGCAATAACGTGGCGTCATGTTTGGCAAAGCATAAGCGAATCACTTTATCGTTGCTTGGTTGCTGATAAAACACGCTCAGAGGAATGGCTGCAACGCCTGCTTGTTCTACTAACCACTGGCAAAATTCTACGTCATTTAAATCCGATACATCGCTGTAATCAAGCAGTAAAAAGTAGCTGCCTTCACTGGGTAAAATGCTAAAGCGGCTATCTTGTAGATCATTACTGAGCACATCGCGCTTTTGTTGATAAAACTCACTCAGCGCATCCACATGCGCACCTTGTTGCTCTAACATATCGGCGAGTGCATGCTGTGCGGGCGTAAAGCTTGAAAAAGTCACGTATTGGTGAATTTTACGAAACTCCACCGCAAGTGCAGCGGGTGCGATGCAGTAGCCCATTTTCCAGCCTGTGCTATGAAAAGTCTTGCCAAAGCTTGAGATCACAAAGCTGCGAGCAAACAATTCGTCATCACCCAGCACACTTAAGTGTGGTTGCTGATCAAAAGTAATATGCTCGTATACTTCATCACTTATCAGGTATAAGTCATGCTCAACTATTAAGGCTTTTAGAGCATTTATATCGTGCTGTTTTAACGTTTTAGCGCTTGGGTTGTGCGGGGTATTAATAATAATAGCCCGAGTTTTGCTATTTATTGTACTGGCAACTATTTGCCAATCAATTGCATAACTCGGAGCGTGCAAAGCAATATGTACTGACTTACCACCGGCCAATTCAATCGCTGGCTGGTATGAGTCATAGGCTGGATCAAACACAATAACTTCATCGCCTTCGCGTACCAGCGCTTGAATGGCAACAAACAGCGCCTCGGTTGCCCCAGAGGTTACTGTTACTTGCTGGGCGGCATCTATTTCAGCCGCATATTTGCGTTTTGCTAACTGGCCAATTTGCTGCTGCAGGCGCGGTACACCACTTGACGGCGAGTATTGATTAACACCTTCAAGCACATAGTGATTAAGTTGTTTTTTAAGTAGCTCAGGCGCATCAAACTCGGGAAAACCCTGCGATAAATTAATCGCTGCAAATTGATTTGCTAAAGCGGTCATTTGACTAAAAATACTGGTGCCTAAATTTGGCAATTTACTTTCAAACACTGGTTACCCTTAATGATGGTTTTGCGCCCTAAGCGATGCTATCATTGCTGTTAACAGAAGTATAGCCGTCTAAATTAGCTAGAGGAATGTATGCATAACAATACCGCTATTTCAGAACTTATAGAAGCAGGAAAATCGATCAGTCAACGTGGTTGGGTACCTGCCACAGGTGGTAACTTTTCAGCACGAACCAATACTGGCTTTGTAGTGACTGCCAGCGGTTTTGACAAAGGACAATTAGGGTCGCATACCTTTATTGAACTGGATCATGCAGGTAATCGCAGTGCTAGCGCCGCCAAACCATCGGCTGAAACTGAATTGCATTTAAGCATGTATAAACTCATTCCTTGCGCTAATTATGTTTTACACACTCATTCTGTCGCCGCAACGGTATTATCTCGAATCATTAAAGGCCATAGTCTAGATTTACACGGTTACGAAATGCAAAAGTCATTAACTGGCATAACGTCGCATTTAGATACCTTAAGCATGCCAATTTTTGATAACGACCAAGACATTGACCGCCTCAGCCTATTAGTGAGCGATCACCACTTGCACACCCCTATTGAGCACGGTGTGCTTATTCGCGGCCACGGTTTGTATGTAGTGGGTCGTACTATTGGTGAAGTACGCCGTCAATTAGAAGGCCTTGAATTCTTATTTGCATGTGAATTAGAACGCTTAAAATTAGTAGGATTAGAATCATGATCAAAGCACTGCTAACCGATATTGAAGGCACCATTACTCGCATTTCGTTTGTTAAAGAGGTGCTGTTTCCGTATGCCGCGAAACAACTTGCTGAGTTTGTAAAAACGCAGCAAACACAAAGTGCGGTAGCAGAGCAAATTAATGCCGTAAAAGCGATAATTGAACAGCCAGATGCCAGTATTGATGTGGTAATTGACACTTTACTTGAGTGGATCCGTGACGATAAAAAAATCCCCCCATTAAAACAGTTACAAGGTCTAATTTGGCAAACTGGCTATGAAAATGGTGATTTTACCGGCCATTTATACCCAGATGCCTACCAGTTCTTAGTCGCGCAGCAACAAGCCGGCCAGCAACTATATGTGTATTCATCAGGATCAGTAAAAGCCCAGCATTTAATTTTTAACTACTCTGACTTTGGTGATATTCGCTCCTTATTTACAGATTACTTTGATACTAACGTGGGCGCTAAGCAAGAAATCATCGCTTATAAGAACATCATTGCGCAGTTACCTTTTGCCGCTAATGAAGTATTATTTTTAAGTGATGTAGCCGCTGAATTGGACGCCGCTAAAGCAGCAGGTTTAAACACCTTGCACTTAATTCGCGATGGTCAAGCAAGCTCTCCCGCACATAACTATATTAACGATTTTAGTCAATTTACTGCGGGGCATTTAGCATGAGCCAACTGACTATTTTTGCTGATTGTAACGCCAGCAACGTCTTATTAGATACCCAAGATGCGGCACAAATTGCCACCGAACTTAATAAAGTAAATGTTCGTTTTGAACAGTGGCAAGCAAGCGCTGCTATTAACCCCGATACCAGCCATAAAGATATTATTGATGCCTACAGCAAGGATATTGAGCGCTTGAAGCAGCAAGGTGGTTATCAAACGGTTGATGTAATTTCATTAGCAAAAGGTAATCCATCAGCCACGGAGCTTCGTGCTAAGTTTTTATTTGAACACACCCACAGCGAAGACGAAGTACGCTTTTTTGTGAAAGGCCAAGGGCTATTTTGCCTGCACATTAACGACAAGGTTTACCAAGTACTATGCCAGCAGGGTGATTTAATTTCAGTACCGGAGCTAACCCCGCATTGGTTTGATATGGGCAGCGATCCTGAGTTTACTGCCATTCGTTTATTCAATAACACCGAAGGTTGGGTAGCCCAAAGCACTGAGTCTGAGATTGCCAAGCAATTTCCTTTGCTTGACTAAACACCTATTAATAAAGGAATTTAGCAGCGGTATAAATGCCTGGGTGTATGTGGCTAACCTCATATCAAAGATGACTTAAACAACTTAACTCTGTAGTATATTTTCAGTGTTAGTTTTACTCAATTAAGTGAACGTGAAATGGTCAACGAACAATATCAAAAGTCCAAACAACAACTTGCATATTCTCGTAAGCAAGTTGAAAAAGCTGGCCGTATTTTTCGTAAACAAGAAGGCGATTTTGAATTTGCTACCGAAGTCATTCAAAACTATCGCGCGGCTCATTTATACCCGCTGACCATCATCAAAAATTTAGTATGGAAACACGTAAAAAAACTCAACCTGCTTGATTCTGCTACAATTGTACGTCGCTTAAAACGCTTGCCGACAATTATTGATAAGCTGCAACGTGAGTCATTAGACGGCAAAAGTGAAAATGCAATCAACCTTAAACGCATGCACGACATAGGTGGTTGCAGAGTTATTTTAGACAATTTAGACAGCCTGTATAAGCTCAATACGAGTTTAGATTCAAGTCGCACAGTCCATAGCGTTAAGTCATATGATTATATTGAACATCCTAAAGCCACTGGCTATAGGGGCATTCATCGTGTCTATAAAAGCTATAACAGTTTAGAGTCTCACGATTACAAAGGCTTTCAAATAGAAGTTCAATTACGTACTCGACTCCAGCATTTATGGGCAACTACAGTCGAAATCGTCGACATTATTGAAAAAGAAACACTGAAAACCAACCCACAAGCCGCCGATTCAGATTGGCAGCGATTATTTTTTATCATGGGTGAATTTCTTGCCGTTAAAGATGGCTCAAATCAATTAAGTGCTGAACAATCACAAAGCTTTATTGATGAATTAGCGGCTTTAAATAAAAAGCTCGCAGCATTTCATAAACTCGATGCGTTTAACCGTGCGTTTCAAGTTGACGAGATTAAAAATAAATCAAAAGATACCGGTTTTGCTTTACTTGTTCACAATACCGAAACTCAAATGGGTCGGGTCTTTTTGTACGCAGCCAGTAAGAAACAAGAAGCATTAACGCACTATGCAGAGCAAGAGCGACAAACTCACAACAACGTATTATTAGTAGCGGGAAATGACTTAAAATCTATCGAAAAAGCCTATCCCAACTACCTTAATGACACTTCTGAGTTTCTTTCAGAATTTAGCCGTATATTACTCGGTTAACTGTTAAAATCTTTCAGTTTACCAGCTAACACTTGTTGTTGATTATAAACACCTGTATCTAACACCCATCCAGTAATTAGTTTTGCGGGGGTTACATCAAATGCGGGATTATATACATTCGCATTTGTCGGTGCCCACAGCGCTTCACCAAAACTGCCGCTAACGCCACGCACCTCTGCGCTATTACGCTGTTCTATTTCAATGTCTGCGCCACATGCTGTATTTACATCTAAAGTAGTTAATGGCGCGACGACATAAAATGGGATGTTATGAAAATGTGCCAACACCGCTAAATTATAAGTGCCCACTTTATTAGCAAAATCACCATTGGCGGCAATACGATCAGCACCGACAAAAATTTTATCAACCTTGCCAGCAGCCATTAAACTCGCAGCCGTATTATCGCAAATCAAGGTGTAAGGCACTTGCCAGCGCTCAAGTTCAAACGCAGTTAAACGCCCGCCTTGCAGTAACGGCCGGGTTTCATCAACCCATACATGAATATCACCATGTTGTTGCTGCGCTTTATAAATAACCCCCAGAGCGGTACCAATCCCTGCGGTTGCCAACGCCCCGGTATTGCAATGAGTAAGAATATTATCACCGCTGTTAACCAATGCAGCGCCATGGTTTGCCATGCTTTCACATAAGGCGATATCTTCATTAAACAAGGTTACGGCGGCGCTTACGATTGCCGTTACATAATCATCTTGTTGTAACGCAATACGTAACTTTGCCATGCAATGCATTAAATTAACTGCGGTTGGTCGAGTGGCTTCAAGCTGATCAATTGCCTTGGCTAATGTAGCTTGCGCTGTGCCTTGCTCTGCCAAATGGGCTACTAGCAAACTTGCTCCTAAGCCAATCAGCGGTGCGCCGCGTATTTTTAAGCTTAGAATTAAATCCCTCATAGTGGCTACATCATCACACACATGCCATAGCTGCTGATGCGGCAATAAGTATTGATCTAATACGCTGAGTGTATTGTTTTGATATTTTAAACTACTCGCAATAAGGTCTTGCATGATTGATCCTGAATAATCGTTAGGCTGAGGTTATTTTACAGTAGTTTTTAAAACGCACAACCAAGAAGCATAGACATCTAAACGGTTAAAGGTATAGAATGCTATTTTTTATCATCTTTTGAGAGTACACCGATGGCCGAATACGTTGCTTTTAATGCGCAGCATGCAATTGATTATATTAAAAATCTTGTAACTAAAGATGGCTATGATTTGTTTGATCCTGACCAAATGTTAACGGCGTATGAGTTTGGTGACGGTAATTTAAATCTCGTATTTAGAATAAGCGACGAGCAAAATAATAGCGTTATTTTAAAGCAAGCCTTGCCTTATGCTCGCTGTGTGGGTGAATCATGGCCATTAACGCTTGACCGAGCACGCATTGAAGCTGAAGTCTTACTCAACCATGGCGCATTAAGTCCTGACTACACGGCAAAAGTACTGCACCACAATCCAGAGCAAGCACTGACTATTTTAGAAGACCTCGGTCACTTACAAATTTTGCGTAGCGCACAAATAAACGCAGCGCAATTTCCGCTATTAGGTCAACATGTGGCTCACTACTTAAGCCACACCGGTTTTTATAACTCAGACTTTTACCTAACCGCGCAAGATAAAAAAGCCAAGATCAGCCAATTCACTAATCCTGAATTGTGCCAAATTACTGAAGACTTATTTTTTAACGATATTCTGCGTGAACATGAGCGTAATAACTACCCAAGTGAACTGCAAAGTACGGTCAATAAATTACAAAATAATGCCGCACTCCATTTGGCGTTCGCAAAACTTAAAGCTAAATTTTTATCGTGCCCACAAACATTGCTACATGGTGATATGCATAGCGGCAGTATTTTTGTGGATCAAAACACCACTAAGATGATCGACCCTGAATTTGGCTTTTTTGGCCCAGTTGGCTTTGATATCGGCTCATTTATCGGCAATTTATTATTAAACTACTGTGCGCAAAATACCCGTATTAGTGAGTTTGTAAGCCGTCGTAACTTCCACAGCCACTTATTAACGTGCTTACAAGAGAGTTACACTTTATTTGAGCAACAGTGGCTAACATTAATTGCAGAGCAAACCACAGATAACAATTTAAAAGCCGCCGGTTATGGCGAGTACTTTATGCAACAAGTATTGCAAGATGCGATTGGCTACTGCGGCACCGAGCTTATTCGCCGTACCATCGGCTTAGCACACGTTGCTGACATCGATGGTATTGCAGATGCACAAGCGCGTTTAGACGTACAACGCCACACTTTAGCACTAGGTGAACAGCTAGTACTCAACGCCCATACCTGCAATAGCAAAGAGGAGTTTTTCTCTTTATTGATAAGCCAACTAAATTAAGTTTATATCAAATTCTAGATTCTATTACCTAGTGGCTTTAAGTCACTGATAATGCTCGTACATTTTATCAAGCGGCTCAGAAAGGCCACTTGCTTGCACTATACGCACATGTTTACGCTTTAACTCTCGGGCACTGGTGACACCACACGAGTGTGCAATCAGCCCCGTACCGTAATGAATATATTTATTATAGTTCGCGACTCGCTGCGCTTTATCCTCAACATTTAAACCACGCTGTAAACGCTCGTTATGAGTAGTGATGCCGGTTGGGCAGGTATCTTTATTACATTGCATCGCCTGAATACACCCTAATGCAAACATATGCCCGCGTGCAGACACCACAAAATCCGCCCCCAATGCTAAAGCCCATGCTACTTTGGAAGGCACAATTAATTTGCCCGAAACAATAATTTTAATTCGCTCTCTTAGGCCATGCTTTTTTAATAACTGTATAACTAAAGGAAGGCTTTCTTTAAGCGGTAACCCCACCGAATCTAATAAAGATTGTGGTGCTGCGCCGGTACCGCCATCCGCACTATCTATAGTAATAAAATCGGGTGCAGACTCAATACCCCGATGATTTATCTCTGCAAACAAACTTTCTAACCACGTATGTTCACCAATCACCGCTTTAAAGCCGGTGGGTTTACCTGTTGTACTTCTAACGGTGGTGAGCATATCTAAAATGTCGTTTGGATTTTTTATTTCAGGGTGCCCATTAGGACTAATTGAATCTTGTCCCTCGGGTATACCTCTTATTTTAGCGATTTCAGCATTCACTTTTCGCCCTGGCAACATACCGCCTTTACCTGGCTTGGCACCTTGGCTCATTTTCAGCTCAAACATTTTAACTGATGGATGCGCGGCAACGGCTTTTAACTTTTCGGTGCTTAAGTTACCGTGTTGGTCGCGCACACCATATTTGGCCGTGCCAATTTGAAAAACCAAATCGGCACCGCCCTCTAAATGATAAGGGCTTAACCCGCCTTCACCGGTGTTCATCCAACAACCCGCTAGTTTTGCGCCTTTCGAGAGCGCTCGCACTGCAGGGCTAGATAGTGCACCAAAACTCATTCCCGATATATTAAATAGCGAATTAGTAGTGTAAGGAAATTTACAATAAGGCCCAAGCGTCACATTACTCGGTGCTAAGGCTTCTTCATCTAAGGTAGGGAATGCACAGTTCATAAACATTACTGTGCCTGTCGTTTCTAAGCTTTGGGTTGAACCAAAAGCGGCCGTATGATCAACATCTTTAGCAGCCCGATATACCCAGCTACGCTCGGCGCGATTAAAGGGCATTTCTTCACGGTCAAGGGCAAAAAAATACTGCCTAAAAAACTCACCTTGGCGCTCAAAAAAGTAGCGAAAACGTCCAATCACTGGGTAATTACGCCTAATTGCATGCTTTGTTTGAGTAATATCTCGAACATACAAAATTGCAATTAATACAACCAGTAATCCCAGCGTAACAATAAATAAACTGGCGAATACATCGATACTAAACATTATAAAATTACTCATTACTGACCCCTAGATGCTAAAAAAGTGTGGTGTCATTAACTAACACCACACTTTTATAGTTTCAAAATAATACCTTATTAGCTATTTATTTTTGCTAACTCTGCTTGTATATACAAACGTATTTGCTGCTCAAGCACCGATAGAGGGACGGAACCATGACGCAATATTTGATGATGAAACTCACGTATATCAAACTGCTGACCAAGAGCCTGCTCGGCCTCTGCGCGCAGGCGCTTAATTGTTAACTCACCGATTTTGTAAGACAGCGCTTGTGCAGGCCACGAAATATAACGGTCGGTTTCTGTTTTTACATTATGCAGCGACAAAGCCGTATTATCGGCCATAAAGTTCATTGCCCGCTCACGACTCCAGCCATACATATGCATTCCCGTATCAACCACTAAGCGCGCAGCACGCCACATTTCGTAAGTTAAACGCCCAAAGTTGCTGTATGGGTCTTGATAAAAACCGGCTTCAACACCTAGGTACTCTGAATAGAGTCCCCAGCCTTCACCAAACGCGGATAAATAAGCATCACGGCGATAGCTAGGTAAGCTTTCAAGTTCGGCATTGAGTGATATTTGTAAATGATGACCTGGCACAGCTTCGTGCAAAGTTAATGCTTCTAAAGCATAGAGTGGTCGTTTATCTAACGCGTAAGTATTCACCCAATAAAAACCAGCTTGGTCGTCACGGCTCGAACCTGAATAGCGTCCAGTAGTATATTTAGGCGCAATATTGGCAGGCACCGGCGCTACGCCATAAGGTTTACGCGGTAAGGTATGAAACAATTTAGGTAATTGCGCATCCATTTTTTTGGCAATGTACGCGGCCTCTTTTAATAATTGCTCAGGCGTTGTGGCGTAAAACTGCGGATCGGTACGTAAAAAGTGGATAAATTCTGCAAATGTGCCTTTAAAACCCACCTCTTTAATAACTGCTTCCATTTCACTACGAATACGCGCCACCTCCGCTAAACCCAGCGCGTGTATTTCTTTTGGAGTCATTTGCGTCGTAGTGTAATACTTAGCACGATTTGCATAAAATGCTTCACCATTTGGGGTTGATGAAATACCAATATCACTGCGAGCGCCTGGTAAGTATTCGGTATTAAAAAACGTTAAGTAATTTTTGTAGGCATTAATAACTTGGCTGCTAATAACTGCTTTAGCTTGTTGCTGTAACGCTGTAAATTCACTATCACTTAAACCTGCCGTATTGTTTAAAAATGGCTTATAAAACTCAGATTCAGTGACGTCATCAACAATGTAAGCAGTAATCGAGTCTTGATAGCCAATTAATACCCCTTTGGGTTGAGTTAAACCAACCTCTAACCCTTTGCGCATCCAGCCAATATTTTGCTCAAAAAAACGCGGCACTTGCTGTAATCGCTTTAGATAATTTTGATAATCTTGTGCGGTTTTATAGTCAACGCTATTAACAATAAACGATAAGCTTGAATGAAACCCATATTCTGACGTTAAAGGCATGTAATGCGCATTAAACACATACTCATCAACACTATTTTGCACTTGCGCTCGGATAATGCTGTGGTTAATTTGGTTTTCGTCACTGAGCTTACTTATATCTATTGCATCTAAATCAGCGAGTAACTGCGTGTTGTTTTTATATTGCTGCGCTAAAAACTCAGCCGATAAATTAGGTAATAAATAGCCATCAACGCCCTCTGGGTTACTGTAAGGGTTAATATCTTGACGATGTTGTACGATATTTTTAGCTGCTTGGGTAAATTGCTGATCCGCGTTAATCGCTGTGAGCTGACAAGCGCTTAACGAGCACATTAACGTGACACTTAATAAAGAAAGACGCATTTTTTTTGAAAAAGATAAATTCATAGGTATCGAGCTTAATGATGTGACAGATAGCATAAACTTATCTTAGGCTAGATAAATAGCAAATAGATATACGACCAACGGCTCAAAATATACGCTCGTAAGTCATTTAATCAACCTAAACTGATACTTAGCAATAAGCTAAATTAGTTAACTGCTCAGAAAAACAACGGTCACACCATTAATAGTGCCATTTTAACCAACTAAGACTCGTTTTTACTTTTAAATCACAGATATAAAGATTATTGTATCCGTGCCTGGAAGCACATTGCCTCATCGGATGAGTTTTATAAATCAGCATTTAATGCGTATTTGGTTGGTAATTGCAAATGATGTTCCATGATTCCATGGCTATAGCACAAGAAAAAATGACAAAAGTATGTATGTTTTTAGAGCATCATGTTTTGCCTCCTACCCCATTGAACTTTCAAGTTGTATATACCTACATTAGTAAAATCCATTTTGCGCTTAATAATGCCATTGATGATGCGATAGATGCCCATCAAAATATTGATGAGTTATTTGTTGAACAGCTCTATTTTGAATATTTAAATCAGGGGCATAAAACCGAAGTAGCCATGATTGAAAACGTCAATGGGGTGATCAATTCACTGTCTCGAAACGCACAACAAACAGAAAAAAAGCTAAACGAGTTTGCCGGTCATGTTAATGACTGTATGCACGCTCTCGATGAAAATAATATTGCCAACAGCCGTTTTGCTTTACAAAGACTTAATGAACAAACTCAGCTATTACTAACGCAACAAACACAATTTAAGCTACAACTAAGTCAGGCAAAAAAATTACATGAGGCAACTAAAAAACAGCTTAACACCTTACGCAAACAACACATTATTGATCCGCAAACCGGCTTATACAAACGCCACTATTTAACTAAACAAACACAATTATGGTTAAAACAAGATAAATCCATTTCAGCTATTTCTATTCAAATTAATAATTTAGAGCATTTTATTATAAACTTTGGCGACGTGATTGGTGAGGTAATCTTAAACAAAGTGGCCAAACAGGTGCAAAAGTATGTTTCTCAAAGTGGCCTAGCTGGGCGCTCGGCAAAAAATCAGTTTATTGTCTTACTGGCAGATATAGAGCCTGAAACAGCCAAACTTATAGCAGAGAAAGTAACAAGTGGCGTTGAGAAACTGCGCTTTATAAGCTCAAAAAACGATTTAAAACTCCCCCAAATCTCGCTATCATTAGGGATTATTGAACAGCAACAAGGCGACTTTAACCAGCTTGTTAAACGTGCCTCAAACGTGGCTTTTAAATCACCCACATCTCAGTAAACTGTTCGCCGATCACACAATAAAATTAACTGATAAATCATATTCAAATTGCACCTTTGGTGTACAATCAAGTACACTAGTCTTTATTATCACGATAGAGATTAATCATGAACGAGAACCCTGAAAAGACCACGCATTTTGGCTACAAAACTGTTGCAGAAACCGAAAAAGCGTCTATGGTTGCCGATGTATTTCATTCTGTTGCGACAAAGTATGACGTAATGAATGATCTCATGTCTTTTGGTATTCACCGTTTATGGAAACGTCAAACTATAGCCAGCTCTGGCATCCGAAAAGGCCATCATGTATTAGACTTAGCCGGTGGTACGGGCGACTTAACTGCAAAGTTTAGCCAGCTTGTTGGCGACACCGGTCAAGTGGTTTTAGGTGATATAAACTCTTCAATGCTAAAAGTAGGTCGCGAAAAACTTCATAATTTAGGCTTAGTAAGCAACATTGATTACGTACAAATGAACGCTGAAGCACTGCCTTTTCCAGATAATAGCTTTGATTTAATAACAATTGCCTTTGGTCTGCGTAATGTAACCGACCAAAACAAAGCGCTGCGCTCTATGTACCGTATTTTAAAACCTGGCGGGCGCTTATTAATTCTTGAGTTTTCAAAACCAGAGCAAGAATTGCTAAGCAAAGCGTATGACTTTTACTCGTTCAATATTTTACCTACTATGGGTAAGTTGGTTGCTAACGACAGTGAATCCTATCAGTACTTAGCTGAATCAATTCGCATGCACCCCGATCAAGAAACACTCAAAGCAATGATGATCGAAGCAGGGTTTGAACAAACCAGTTATCAAAACCTAACCGGTGGCATTGTTGCACTTCATCGTGGTTTTAAATACTAAGGCTGGTAATTTATGTCGCTTGAAGAACACAGTAAAAAACAATCGACTGCAAGCAATTTTTTTATGTTACCGAGCTTAGTGCTGTCGCTAATTGAGCAAGTATTAAACAAAACGCTTAAATTAGACCCGCGCTTAATCGATAAACTAAAAACGGTAGAAAATCAGCGCCTTTTAATTGAAATTAGAGACTGGCAGCAAAAAATAACTATTACCTATGCCAATCAGCAACTCCATCTGTACACCGCATTAGAGGGCGCCGACGCTGATTGTATGATCAGTGCTGATATAAATACGTTATTAGCGCTTAAAAACCCAGCCATGCTAACCCAACTTATCCGTCAAGATAAGCTAGATTTGCAAGGGGATTTAAACATAGCTCAACACTACAGCGGCGCATTTTCAAGCTTAGATATTGATTGGCCTGAACAATTAGCAAAGCATATAGGCGATGCCCCAGCACAGCAGCTTTACCTACACTTACAATCACTCAAGCAGCAAGGCAAGAAAGCGAAATCTCAACTCGACAGCGCCTTTATTAGTGCTTGCCAAGACGAATTAGCAATCACCATTCACCCATTAGAACTTGAGCAATTTAAACAACAAAATAGAGCCCTAAAAAGCCAAGTCGCCGCCATTGAACAACGTATTAACGCCCTAATTAAAGCCCTTTAACGAGCTAAGGATCTTTTGTGTCAACTGCCAGATTGTATTACATCACTAAAACCCTGCTTAGTTACGGACTTGATGAGCTGATACCTAAACACAAAGTACCTTGGTTCGCTAAAGTTGTGCGTGGCAGCCTGTTTTGGTTACGCAATCAACACCAAGATAAACCCCCTGGCTTACGACTTCGTTTAGCACTACAACAACTTGGCCCAGTGTGGATTAAATTTGGCCAAATGCTATCAACCCGTCGCGACTTATTACCGTATGACATTGCTTTAGAGCTCGCCTTTTTACAAGATCAGGTAGAACCATTTGAAGGTGAACTCGCACAACAAATCATAGAAAAAGCATTAGAAATAGACGATATTAGCCAGCTATTTAGTGAATTTTCACAAACACCACTGGCATCCGCCTCAATTGCTCAAGTTCATACTGCAACGCTTATTGACGCGCAAGGTAAGTCACAAAACGTAGTTATTAAAGTTATTCGTCCTAATATTGAGCAACAAATTAATGCTGACCTAGCGTTAATGGAGAAATTAGCGAAGGTCGTTGCTAAATTAATTAATGAAGCCAAACGCTTACGCCCTGTAGAGGTGGTTAAAGAATACAAAAAAACATTACTCGACGAACTCGATTTAATGCGTGAAGGCGCTAACGGTATTCAGTTAAAGCGTAATTTTGAAGGCTCAGAATCGCTTTATATCCCCACGGTTTACAGCGATTACAGCCGCAACAATGTGTTGGTTATGGAGCGTATTTACGGGATCCCAGTGTCAGATACTGACGCACTAATGGCACAAAATACCAATATGAAATTATTGGCAGAGCGCGGTGTAGAAGTATTTTTTACCCAAGTGTTCCGAGATAGTTTTTTTCATGCTGACATGCACCCGGGCAATATTTTTGTGTCTCGCGAAAACCCACATAATCCTAAATACATAGGCATTGACTGCGGTATTGTTGGCACGCTTAACAAAGAAGATAAACGCTACTTAGCAGAAAACTTTATTGCTTTTTTTAATCGCGACTATCGCCAAGTAGCGCAGCTGCACGTTGATTCAGGGTGGGTGCCAGCCGATACCAGTATTGAAGAGTTTGAATTTGCTATACGTACCGTCTGTGAGCCTATTTTTAATAAGCCTCTGGCGGAAATTTCTTTTGGTCACGTACTGGTTAACTTATTTAACACGGCTCGTCGCTTTAATATGCAAGTACAACCGCAGTTAGTACTATTACAAAAAACCTTGCTGTATGTTGAAGGCTTAGGCCGTCAGCTCTATCCTCAACTTGATCTGTGGAAAACAGCAAAACCATTTTTAGAAGACTGGGTTAAACAACAAATGGGGCCGCTGTCGGTGCTAAAGCAAATGTATGCAAACTTACCGTTTTGGGCAGAAAAAATGCCTGAGTTGCCCGACTTAATTTATCAAAATTTAAAACGTACACAGCATACTCAAACGCCTACAGCAGGAGCTTCACATAAGCCATTGGTTTTAGGGCTTTTTAGTAGTGCCGCAATGATAGTTTCCGCCTTATTTTATTTACAAAGCAACTTAGTGCCCGCAGGCATTGGCCTAAGCTGCGCTGTGATTGGCTTTATCGTGGCTTGGCGCCACGCATAAACTAAGTGCTATTTGCCGCTGCGGGCGTATAATCAGAGTTAACTTAATATTTTATAGCTTTAAAGCAGGAGAAAACCATGGGGTTTGGTGGTATTAGTATTTGGCAATTATTAATTGTACTGGCGATCATTGTACTTTTATTTGGTACAAAAAAGCTTCGCGGTATTGGCGGTGATTTAGGTGGCGCAGTTAAAGGCTTTAAAAAAGCTATGTCTGATGATAAAAATGCTGAAAAACAAGCGGACGAAAATAAAACTGAACACATTCAAAAATCAGCAGAATCAACCCCCGTCGATTCAAGTGCAACTGAAAAAACTAAAGACAACAACAAGGTTTAACCAGCATGGGAATGTGGGAACTTGTTGTAGTATTTATTGTTGGCTTAGTGGTACTAGGTCCTGAGCGTTTACCTGTTGCTATAAGAACGGTAAGTCGCTGGATTAAAACCGCAAAAGCTATGGCCAACTCAGTAAAAGCTGAGGTGAGTGAAGAATTGCGCGTACACGAACTACACGAAAACCTGAAAAAAGCAGAACAACAAGGCCTCAAAAATCTTAGTCCTGATTTACAAAACTCGGTCTCTGAGTTGCAACAAGCTGCGCAATCAGTTACTCACAGCTATAAAAAAGATCACACGCAAACAACTAATAATCAACAAACAGATGACTCAAAGTGAACTTAACATTCTCTTATTTATACTTAATTCATGGTATAAAAAATAATGACTGAGGACGTGAAATCAGGGTTAATTGCGCATTTAATCGAGCTGCGCAACCGACTGATTAAATCATTATTAAGTATTTTAGTGATTTTTATTGGCCTCGTTTATTTTGCGAACGATATTTATACCTTTGTAGCGGCTCCCTTGGTGGCTCATTTACCTAGTACGGCCACTATGATTGCAACCGATGTCACCGCGCCCTTTTTCGCACCGTTTAAATTAACGCTGTTTGTGGCTTTATTTGCGGCGATACCTTGGATTTTACATCAAATCTGGGGGTTTATTGCCCCTGGTTTATATCAACATGAAAAAAAAATGTTAATGCCGATATTGGCGTCCAGCATCATCTTATTTTATAGTGGTATCGCTTTTTGTTATTTTGTGGTGCTGCCGATTATTTTAGGGTTTTTCACTAGTGTAGGGCCACAAATGATGACCCTAGCACCAGATATAACGAGTTACTTAGGTTTTGTATTAAAACTATTTTTTGCGTTTGGTATCGCATTTGAAATTCCAGTTGCAATTATGTTGCTCTGTTGGAGTGGTGCAACGACCACGCAAAGCCTTAAAGAGAAACGCCCCTACATTGTGGTTGGTGTGTTTGTCGTAGCGATGTTTTTAACACCACCTGATGTACTTTCACAAACTTTATTAGCATTACCCATGCTGCTTTTATTTGAGCTTGGTTTAATTTTAGCGAAATTTTATACCGCAAAACCACAACAAGAATCTGAGGAATAATATGAACAAGTCGTTATTGTCTTTACTGGCATTATTAAGCGCACCGGTGCTTGCCGTCACACCTATTAATGAGCAAGCTTTACAAGCCTGTAGTTTTATTGAAAACGATTTTAACCGTTTGCTATGTTACGACAACACCATTGCGGGGAAGTCGTTAGCTCAACCAACAGGTGACCACAGCAGCAACCCACCCGTACAAGCAAGCAAAAAAAATGAATCTAACGTTGTAACAGCACCGGTGGCCGCCAAAAAACAAGAATTTGGCTTAGAGCATAAAAATATTACTGAAAATAGTGATGAATCGATTAGCTCAACCATTTCATCACTGGAAAAAGCACCCTATGGCGAGCTGATTATTACGTTAGAAAATAATCAGCAATGGCGCCAAATTGGTTCAGATAGCTTAAGATTAGATGAAGGTGATACCGTCATTATTAGTCGCGGTGTATTTAACTCGTTTTTGCTTAAAAAATCTGATCAAAACCGCTCCATTCGTGTAAAACGTACTCAGTAATGCAGTACGAGTTAATTGATGCTGGCGTAAATTTAACTAATCATCAGTTTGATGGTCAGCATCAAGATGTACTCACAAGAGCAAAAGAGGCGGGCGTTAGTCGCATGCTTTTTATTGGCTGCGATATTAGCAAAAGTGAGGAGTCATTAGCACTTGCTACACGCTATAATCAATATACTACCGCCGGTATTCACCCTCATGATGCTAAAACAGCAACCTCTGAGCTTGAGCAACAACTCACTACCCTAGCCCAAAATGAGCAAGTAATTGCCATTGGTGAATGCGGCCTAGATTACAATCGCGACTTTTCTCCTAGAGATGTACAACGTGCTGTTTTGCGTCGCCAGCTCGCTATTGCTGAAAAACTAGACCTGCCTGTTTATTTACATGAACGTGATGCTAGTGACGATATGCTCACTATTTTACAAGAATTTAAAGTGCGTGGTGTACTGCATTGTTTTACCGGTGATGAAAAGGCGCTTGTTAGTTATTTAAACCTAGGGCTTTATATTGGTATTACCGGCTGGGTATGTGACGAACGACGCGGTAAAGCGCTACAAAAATTAATCCCAAGCATTCCTATTGAACGTTTATTAATAGAAACTGATGCCCCATTTTTGATTCCGCGTACGGTTAAACCTAAGCCAAAATCAAGGCGCAATGAGCCAGCACTGCTGCATTATATTTGTGACACGCTTGCTCAGCTTTACGGTATTGCAGCAAATCAACTGGCAAAACACAGCACTGAAAACTTTAATCGTTTATTTAGCTTAGAGACAAAGTAATGCGAACGCTTGGCACTTTGATGGCTACACTCGTGATGTTTTTTACATCCTACTTGCCTGCAAATGCAATCGAGATAAATAGTGAATTTAGCTCAAAAGAAATAACCTCAATTTATTATTCGTTTACCCCAACTTCATTAGAAAATGCACGACAAAGCAACTTACAAAACTGGCATAAACTCACTAATAGGCCACTTAGCTTAGGCTTTGAGTCTCGCCCTTTATGGATTCAATTTAAGATTAAAAATCATCTTAATCAATTATTAACGCCCGTTTTGTTATTAAACAATCCGCTATTAAATGATGTGTCTCTTGCTCACTTTATGGGTGAAACATTACTCACAACCACTGATATGGGCAATACATTAGCATTATCAAAAAGAGCGATAAAAAGCGAATCGTTATTGGTCACGCTGACACTTCCCGCAAATAGCGAAACCACAGTATTTATTAAGGTAAATAATAGCGCGGGTATTGGACTTCGTGTGCCTTTAACGTTGTGGCAGCAAGATGCGCTACTTGCCCATAAAAGTATGATGAATTTACTCTATGGATTACTCATAGGATTTATTTTTTCACTGGCGGTAAGTAGTCTGATTTTATTTGCTTTTACACGTAAACGTTATTTTGCCTCTGCGGGTGTTATCACTGCCATGCTCAGCCTATTTTTAGCTTATTTAGGGGGAGTTGGCTTTCGTTATACACCGCCTAATTTAGCAGCTTTACACCAATTAATGCTGCCTATTTCACTTACTTTAATTACGCTATTTTTTCTACCTTTACAGCGTCAAGTGTGCAAACCCATCACATCTAAATGGTTAACAGGGCAAACCGCTATTACTGCGCTATATACGCTAATAATTGCACTTATATGGTTACTACCTACTGCAAATATGACTTTATTTACCATTTTAAGTGTACCCGTTATTCTTAGTTATCATATAATAACAACGCTAATTTATCTTCGTCAGCAACCTACCCCCCCCAATAAAGGGCTATTGTTCGCCCTCGTATTCTTTCTAATTGTAGTTATACATTTTGCAATGATACTAACTGGTTTATACACAGTCACTAGGGTTAGTTTAATAATCACTTTTGCAGCATGCTTAGGTTGCTCTTTTTGTTTAAGCTACACCGTAATAAAACTATTTATATTACAACGCGATGAGCAAGTCACAACACAGCAAGCATTGATTGCAAAAAATGCAGCACAAGATGCGTTGTTAAATGAGCGACTTAAGCTGCAAGAAATTACCCGTGAAGAGCTTGAAAGCCAAGTCGAGGAACGCACGTTTGAATTACAGGTCACGCTTAGAGAGCTAGAAGATAAAAACCGTGAGCTCGAACAATTGAACATAGAAGATGCTTTAACAGGAATAAAAAACAGACGCTTTTTCGATAAAAAATTAATCATGGAAGTACGTCGCTCACGTCGTGAGCAAACACCACTAAGTATTATTATGCTCGATATCGATAAATTTAAACCAATCAATGATACTTTTGGGCACTTGGTAGGCGATCAAGTCATTAAAATTGTCTCTGAGATAATGAAAAAACAACTAAATCGCCCGCTTGACGAAGTAGCACGTTATGGTGGAGAGGAATTTGTGATCTTACTACCCAGCACCAGCAATGATGGTGCAATTGCTATTGCAGAGCAAGTTCGTCAAGCCATTGAACATGAAACCATTAACGTTGCAGGAAATACCATCGACTTTACTATTAGTGCAGGTGTTTATACTCAAATTGCTGATGATATAAACCATCCAGAAATATTTACTGAGTGTGCCGACAAGGCGCTTTATTTAGCAAAACAACATGGCCGCAATCAAGTGGTTAACTTTTCAACTCATAGTAGGAGCGTATAACTTATGGCCCAATCTGGTCTAGACCTTTTCCCGTATACTCGCATGCGTAGAATGCGCCGCAATGATTTTTCTCGCCGCCTTATGGCTGAAAACCAGCTAAGTGTTAATGATCTAATTTACCCTGTTTTTGTGCTTGAAGGTAAAAACCGCCGTGAAAGCATTGATTCTATGCCAGGCATTGAGCGTTTATCCATTGATTTATTGCTTGAAGAAGCTAAAGAATTAGTCGATTTAGGCGTGCCTGCAATCGCTATTTTCCCTGTTACGCCTGCAGATAAAAAATCATTATTCGCCGAAGAAGCTTATAACGATGACGGCTTAGCGCAAAGAACAGTCCGTGCATTAAAAGACACTTTTCCAGAGCTTGGGGTGATCACTGATGTGGCACTTGACCCATTTACTACTCACGGACAAGACGGCATTATTGACGATAATGGCTATGTAATAAACGACGTAACCACTGAGATATTAGTTAAACAAGCCTTATCTCATGCCGCAGCTGGGGCTGATGTTGTTGCCCCATCAGACATGATGGATGGCCGTATTGGCGCAATTCGCGAAGCCCTTGAAGCCGATGGCTTTATTCACACGCGTATTATGGCTTACTCAGCCAAATATGCATCAAGCTACTACGGTCCATTTAGAGATGCAGTCGGTTCAGCGGGAAACTTAAAAGGTACGGATAAAAAAACCTACCAAATGGACCCGGCTAACTCTGATGAAGCGATTCGTGAAGTCGCCCTTGATCTGCAAGAGGGCGCCGACATGGTAATGGTTAAGCCGGGTATGCCGTACCTTGATATAGTACGCCGTGTGAAAGACGAATTTGGTGTGCCTACCTTTGCTTATCAGGTAAGTGGTGAATATGCGATGCATAAAGCCGCTATTGATAACGGCTGGCTGAGCGAAGAAGCCACTATTATGGAATCTTTATTAGCATTTAAGCGGGCGGGGGCAGATGGCATTCTGACTTACTTTGCAAAGCAAGCTGCTCGGTATTTAAATAAAGTATAAAAAAGGGCTTTACAGCCCTTTTTTATACTTAAACTCTTATATTGTTAACATTTTGTATTCTATTTGTCATTATTTTTCCTTACACTAAGCGTCCCATTAGGGAAACAAAAACACGGGAAAAATAATAATGTTAAAAACAAAAATAACACCTTTAGCACTTATATTTGCGAGTCTTAGTACGCCAGCTTATGCTGATTTAATTATCTCTGAATATGTTGAAGGCAGTAGTAATAATAAAGCAATAGAATTGTATAACACGTCAACAAATGAAATTTCGCTTGATGGTTATAGCCTAAGTTTGTATTCAAATGGCAGTGACAATGCCAATAATACGATTAGTTTATCGGGTCAACTTGGTGCTAATGCTACTTATGTCATTGTTAATGCAAATGCAAACGCTGAACTAAAAGAAAAAGCCAATATAACCAGTGCGGTTACTAATTTTAATGGCGATGACACCCTCGTACTAACCCAAAACACCCTGGTAATAGATAGCTTTGGACAAGTTGGATTTCGTCCAGACGGCGGGCAGTGGTCACTTGACGGTGTCGCAACAAAAGATAAAACATTACGCCGCAAACTCACTATAACCAATGGACGAACAGATGCCACCGCTGAATTTAATCCAAGTGAGCAATGGTTACAATTTCAAAAAGATGATTTTAGTGGTTTAGGCTTTCACGCAGACAGTACCGACCCAGCACCTGAGCCTGAACCAGGCACGCCACTTGAATGTGGCACACAAAGAACACTTATTAACGACATTCAAGGTGACGGCAATGCCAGTCCACTCGTTAATACCGTGGTTGAGTTTGAAGGGGTTGTGACTGCAGACCTGCAAGAAGATGACCAGTTAAAAGGGTTTTTTGTTACTTCTTTAGCGGCTGATATTGATAATAACCCACTCACTTCAGAAGGTGTATTCGTCTATTATGCTACAACCAATGTAACTGTTGGCGATCATGTGCGCGTTAAAGGAAGTGTTGCAGAATACTTTGATGCCACACAAATTGGTGATGTTAGTCAAATCGCGGTGTGCGGTACTGGCGTATCGACCACGCCAACACTGATATCATTGCCAGTGGAAAATATTAATGATTTAGAAGCCTACGAAGGTATGCTTATCAATTTAAATCAGCCTTTAATTGTGACTAACAACTTTGGATTAGGTCGCTACGGTGAATTAGAGCTTGCTACTGAGCGTTTGTACCAAGGCACTCAAATAGCTTTACCTGGTGAAGCGGCAAACGCAGTTGAAGCTGAGAACGTGAAGAAAAAAATCTTACTTGACGATGGCTCTACCAAGCAAAACAGAGATCCCATTGCCTATCCAGTACCAGGCTTGACGGCTGAAAACACATTACGCACGGGTGATACTGTAAACACAGTTACGGGTGTATTAGGTTACAGCTTTAGTACTTATCGCATTCATCCTACAGTGATACCGCAATTTATTGCCTCAAATCCACGCAAAGATGCGCCTGAGCTTGCTCCAGAAGCTGATTTACGTGTTGCCAGCTTTAATGTCCTTAATTACTTTAATGGTGATGGCCAAGGCGGTGGATTTCCAACCAGTCGAGGTGCTGATAGCGACGTTGAGTTTACTCGCCAACAAGCAAAATTAGTCAGCGCTATCAGTGCTATGCAAGCCGATGTAATTGGTTTAATGGAGATTGAAAATGACGGCTTTGGCGAATTTAGTGCCGTTGCAAGCTTAGTCAAAGCACTGAATGACGCCGATACGCAAAATCAATATGCATTCGTAGATTTTGGTGTTGATAAAATTGGCACTGATGCCATCACTACCGCACTTATTTATCGTGCTGATAAAGTGCAGCAAGTGGGCACGGCGGCGATTACAACTGACGCGCCTTTTGACTACAGCAATCGTGCACCCATTGCGCAAAGCTTTAAATCCTTAGAAACAGAAGAGGTATTTACTGTTGCCGTTGCTCACCTAAAATCTAAAGGTGGTTGTGGTAGTGCAACGGGTGGTAATGCAGACCAAAACGACGGCCAAGCATGTTGGAACGAAATTCGAACAGCTGGCGCAAATGCATTTGCTGATTGGCTAAATGGTAAACCCACCGGTGTTGATGATGAAGATATCATTTTAATTGGCGACATGAATGCGTATGCAATGGAAGATCCTATCCGTGCATTAGCTGATAAAGGCTTTAAAAATGCGGTTGCTGAGCTTGATGGCAACACCTTAGGTTACTCTTATAGTTTTTCTGGCCGAGCGGGTAGTTTAGATCACGCCCTAGCCAGTCCAAGCTTATTAGCAAAAGTAGTCAGTGCAACCGATTGGCACATAAATGCTGATGAACCTATCTCGCTTGATTATAACCTTGAGTTTAAGACTGATGCTCAACAATCAAGCTTGTATGCACAAGGTCCATACAGAGCGTCAGATCACGACCCTGTTATTGTTGATATTCGCTCTACCGTAGTCGCCCCAGAGCCGGAACCAGAACCTGAAGTTATTATTGGTGAAATTAATAATATTGGCGGGTGGTTTTGGTGGAAAAGCTACAGCTTTGAAATCCCTCAAGGTTATGACGAGCTAACGGTTAGCCTTGATGGCGGTTGGGGTGATGCAAACTTGTTTGTGCGCCATAAAAGAAACCCGACTATTTTCAAAAAAGACTGTGCTTCAATAAGCTTCGGTAATAGTGAAAGCTGTTCATTTACTAATCCTAACGAAGGAAAATGGCGAGTACGTGTAAACGGCGCTATCCCTTTTGGTAATGTAAAGCTCACTTATAAAGCAACCAAGTATGTTGATTAACTAGTTAATAATTAAATCTCACTAGCAGATTAAAAGCTCAATGCCGCAATCTGCTACATACTGGTAACAACCCAAAAGCCGCATCTGCGGCTTTTTTATTTTATATACAAATGTAATTCAGACAAGCTTCAGCAAGCGGTACTTATGATCTATACAAGAATTGATATTGTCGATACCTGATTTAAAGTAACGTTAACACAGCTTACTCTTCAAAAAGTCAAAATACATCATTGCAACTGAGACAGACGTTAATCTTAGCCGTAAACATATTTTTTATTAAGGATTTAAAACTGAGAGATCCCCACGAATTTAGCCTAAATTATCAATTTGTATAGTCAGAAGTGACAACTGGCTATACACATAAATAATGAACTGCCCATCAGGCTCATACCTAGGATCATCAACCACTTCTTTGCCAAGATAAATATAGGACAATACTCGTCGTTTTTTCTCTGTATTCGCTTGTAATGCCGCATCCCCTTGTTGTGCCGACACGGTGTACCCTATGCACCATAAGACAAACAACATTAACGCCGCTATGAGCAATAAATTATCAAACCTTTCTGCGCTTCTTGAATTTGCAAAGGCTAAACTAATGCCAAGTTTTGCATTCTTAGTGTCTCTGAAACTTTCTTCTATTTGCATACGTTGTTTATATAAAGTCACAATCCGTTGAGGCTTATCTGTAAATTGTGTAGGTAAATTAAACACAAGTAGCCAAGGCTCTTTGGCCTTTTGTTGTTGGTATTTAACCGTTGTACATTGAGATTGCCCACCCCGTTTTTTGATTTTTTTACGTCCCTTGTTTTTCCCTCTAAACAAAACACCTTGGCACGCGAAACGAACTGTTTTTCCGTAGTAAATCTGTGTCAGAAGGTGTGGTTTATCTGTTGCTTGCTCAAACCATGATTTACAATTTCGCCATGTCTCAAGGTCGCTAGATAAGGTCACATTGCCTCTGACGCGCCCAAGCCAATACCAGCCTTTATCTTCTATGGCTTTAAACCATGGCGTTCTAAAAATAGCATCAGATAAAATAATAGGCTGACAATCTGCAGGTAAACACTGTGCCAAGCTATCGAGTAAGTGTTGATGAGCCGCTTCGGTATTTAATTCGCTTTCAGGATACACTTTTTCATAGAGCGTTAACGCTCTTCCCCCCATTGGTATGCTTGCCCTGAGCACTTGAAATATTTCGCCGCCATTAATAGGTGACCAGTCAACGATAATAAGTGGGTGTTGTTGCTGGCCTACTAAGCATTCGGTCATATGTTCATAGAAACAAAGACGTTCTTGATGCAGGTTAGCATTACCAATCAAACGGTCTGCGCGTTTAATATCATGTTTTTTATCGGTATTAGAAAATGATTTTAATCCGCGGCCTAGGTAAGTGACAGTAACGCGCTGGTCACGCAAGCCTGAGTTAACAAACGTAAAGACTGTATTTAAACGTGTTTTATGAATTTCAGGGTAGGCAATGGCAATATCTTTGTGTAATATTTCGGTGGCTTTCATGATTATGAGTGAGTTTTTTTATAGTGAAAAAATTTGATCACAAATAATCATGAGAGTCTACCATTAATTTTTATTTTGTGGGGATTCGTCAGGATTTAAAATGAAAGAGCGCATCCATCTTATATTTACTTGTAAAAGGGGTGTTAAAAAACCTTTGTTTAGTATGTTGATGGTTTTTTCACTTCTGGGGACTAATGGTGCCATTGCTGCAACTTCGCTTGAAGCGGCAATACCACAAAGCAGTTTATTTAATGTGATAAGTGCACGCGCTAAAAAACTTGCTGAGCAAGATTACATTGCACCTAAAGAGATACAATTAGAAGCGCTTAATAATATTGATTATCAAGACTACCGTTCAATCCGCTTCAAGCAAGAGCAATCGGTATGGAAAGATGAAGGGCTTTATGAGCTACAATTATTTCACCCCGGTTTTTTATATAAAACGCCAGTCAAAATCAATATTGTTGATCAAGATGCAAAACGCAGTCACCTAGCATTTAGCACAGCGTTTTATCAATATGATGGAACAGCTGCACACCTAAAAGATGAAATAGCAAAAAGTATTAAAGGTACACAACTAGGACATGCTGGTTTTAGGCTACATTACCCGCTAAATAACGATGACTATAAAGATGAGATCATGGTGTTTCAGGGCGCTTCTTATTTTCGCCTAGTTGGACCTAATCAAGTTTATGGCTTATCAGCACGGGGATTGGCGATTGATACTGCGCAAACATCTGGTGAAGAGTTTCCTTTATTCAAAGAATTTTGGTTAGTAAAACCAACACCAGAGCAAACCAATATTACTATTTTTGCTTTACTTGATAGTCCCTCCGTTGCCGGGGCATATAAGTTTGAAGTAGACCCAAGCACACAAACACGTGTTAAAGTCGACATGCAAATATTTGCCCGTAAAGATGTTAAAAAGCTTGGTATAGCACCATTAACGAGTATGTTTTATCACGGTGAAAATAGTACTAAGTTTTTTGATGATTATCGCCCTGAAGTACATGATTCTGACGGCTTATTAACTCAATCTCAAGAAGGTAGCTGGATATGGCGTCCGCTTAATAACCCATCCCAACTCAGTGTAACCTCTTTTTCATATGAAAATCCAAAAGGTTTTGGCCTTGCCCAGCGCGACCGCGACTTTAAAAATTACTTAGATATAGAAGCGCATTATTATGACCGCCCTAGCCTTTGGATAGAGCCACAAGGTGAATGGGGCAATGGCCGTGTTGAGCTGGTTGAAATTCCAACAGACACTGAAACAAACGATAATATTGTAAGTTATTGGGTTCCTGAAAAGCCGTTCAAAGCAGGAGAAACATTAAAATTTAGCTATAAGATGACCACTTATAATGAGTATCTAAGCCAAAATAATTTGGCTAAAGTAACCAGAACGCGCATCGGCAGTGCCGCACTACCTGGTGAAGATAACCCACCACCAAAAAGCCATCGCCAGTTTACTGTTGACTTTACCGGCCCTGATATCAATCAATTATCAGCAAAATTAGCACTTAGCGCAGACCTTCAGCTTACCACCGGTGAAGCCCGCGATATTACAGTGCAAAAATTACCAAAATCATTAGGTTGGCGTGTTGCTTTTAAAGTCGCCCCCCAAGATAGTGATCCTGTAGATATGCGTTTATCGCTAAAGCTACGTAATAAAGCAGTGAGCGAGGTATGGAGCTATGTTTGGTATCCAAATGACATTAAGTAAACAAAGTACTGGCACACCCATGCCTTTTAAAGCACTTCGCGTATGGTTATTTGCTGTTGCTGCTATTGGTCTTTCCGGCTATGGCATTTCAATTATGTTTGAAATTTTAAACTCAAATGGCATGACCTTGCTTGAGTATGCATTGCTGGCACTATTTTCTATTACTTTTGCGTGGATAGTCACCGCGTTTTGTAGTGGCTGTATTGGTTTTATACTTCAGCTATTTCGTATAGATCCGCTCACACTTAGAAGAATAAAACCGATCTCCATTAACAATGAAGCACTATCACAGCAAAAAACGGCTGTGGTTATGCCTATATATAACGAAGATACGCACAGAGTGATTGCAGGCTTTGAAGTGAGCTTACAATCGTTAAAAGCGACTGGGCAATTAAAGCACTTTGATTTTTATTTACTAAGTGATACTCAAGATTCACAAATCGCGAACAATGAATTAAGCGCATGGCATGCCTTATGTGAGCGCCTTGGTGATACAGCAAAACAGGTATTTTATCGTCGGCGTGAAGATAACAAGCATCGTAAAGTGGGTAATTTAACCGACTTTTGTGAACGCTGGGGTAGCCAATACGAGCATATGATTGTATTGGATGCCGACAGCGTAATGACTGGTCAATGCATGCTAGAGCTCACTACCAGTATGCTGAATAATCCTCAAGCGGGGTTAATTCAGACTATCCCTATTCCTGTGCGCCAAGATACCTTTTTTGGACGCTTTTTACAGTTTGCTTCGATTCTTTATAGTCCAATGTTAGCTACCGGCTCTGCTTTTTGGCAGACCGATAAAGCCAATTACTGGGGGCATAATGCCATTATTCGTGTTAGTGCGTTTATTGACTGCTGTGGTTTGCCAACACTTAAGGGAAAAGCGCCCTTTGGTGGAGAAATTTTAAGCCATGATTTTGTGGAAGCGTCTCTATTACATAGCGCTAATTGGGACGTATTATTACTCGCTGATATTGAAGGCAGTTACGAAGAGGTTCCCAGTAATATATTAGATTATGCTGTACGCGACAGACGCTGGGTTCAGGGTAATATTCAACACCTAGGTTTGCTGTCATCAGCAAGACTAAAGCTAATGAGCAAACTGCACTTTTTACTGGGTGCAACTGCCTATATCTCCTCCCTCATTTGGTTATCTATGCTGGCGCTAAGCACAGTAGATGCAGTAACACGGGCATTAAATAGCGATGTTTATTTTAATCGTGCGTATCAGCTATTCCCAACGTGGCAAATAGCTAAAACAGAACTCATTGACTCATTACTTTACCTAACTATCATTATTTTATTATTGCCTAAACTCATGGGTGTAATCGTTACCCTAGTGCATAGAAAGCAACGCTTTGGTGGTGCATTAAAGCTTATTTTAGGATCTATTATTGAAACCGTTTTTGCCATTATTGTGGCACCATTGATGATGGTATTTCATGCGTATTTTGTCGTCTGCGTATTTTTAGGTAAAAAAGTAAAATGGGATGCTCAACCGCGTGAAGGCAGAATGGTGCCATGGAAAGAAGCGTTTGCTTATACGTTGTTTTCTTCGCTTGTTGCCATTGCATGGGGCAGCGTTGCTTATTACTTTACACCAGTCTTTTTTTGGTGGTTGTCTCCTATTTTAGTTGGACTGATACTCGGCGCACCGATTGTGCGTTACTCAAGTAGTATCAAGCTAGGCGTTAAGCTCAGGCAGTGGGGGATTTTTCTTTGCCCAAGTGAAGTAGATAACAATACAACATTAGTCGCACTTAAAACTCATCTCAAAGAGATAACGGTTCCAGCTGAAGGGCTTTATTCAAAAGTGATACCGCAATTACCTCAAGAGCATAAAGTGACTATGCCTATTCAGAGCTTTAGTAGTGAATCACATCGTAAAAAGTTCAAAGCACTCATCATAAAAACAGTTAATAAGCTAAATTAATATCATAATAAGTAACAAAAGGAGCAACATTTAGTTGCTCCTTTTTTATGGCTGCGCTTTTTCACTCTTAAGCTTGATAACCCTCAGGTAATAAAAAACCCGCAGCAAGTGCGGGTTTTTTTAAAGCGTTAAAGTGCTAATTACTTAGCTGCTTTTTTCTCTTTTTCTGCAGCGATTACAGTGTCAGCTACGTTTTGTGGACATGGTGCGTAGTGTGAGAACTCCATAGAGAACTGACCACGACCTGATGTCATTGTACGTAGTGAACCAATGTAACCGAACATTTCTGATAACGGTACGTCTGCTTTAATGCGAACGCCAGTTAAACCTGCTTCTTGGTCGCTAAGCATACCACGACGACGGTTAAGGTCACCAATTACGTCACCTACGTGATCTTCTGGTGTGAACACGTCAACTTTCATGATTGGCTCAAGAAGTTGTGCACCCGCTTTAGGGATAGACTGACGGAAAGCGCCTTTAGCTGCGATTTCAAATGCAATTGCAGATGAATCCACGGCGTGGAAACCACCGTCGAAAAGTTCAACTTCAACGTCAAGTACTGGGAAGCCAGCTAGAACACCTTCGTTCATCATTGACTTAAAGCCTTTCTCAACTGCAGGCCAGAATTCTTTAGGTACGTTACCACCAACAACTGATGATTTAAACGTGAAACCTGAAGCAACTTCACCAGGCTTGATGCGGTAATCAATCTTACCGAACTGACCAGAACCACCAGACTGCTTCTTGTGCGTATAGCTATCTTCAACTTCACGAGTGATAGTTTCACGGTAAGCAACTTGTGGTTGACCAACAATAAGGTCTACGCCGTAAGTACGCTTAAGGATATCAACTTTGATATCTAAGTGAAGCTCACCCATTCCTTTAAGAATAGTTTCGCCTGAATCTTCATCAGTTTCAACTTGGAAAGATGGATCTTCTGCAACCATTTTACCGATAGCAACGCCCATTTTTTCATTACCGCCTTTATCTTTAGGCTGTACAGCAATCGAAATTACTGGCGTTGGGAATACCATTGGCTCAAGTGTTACTGGGTGCTTAGGATCACACAGAGTGTGACCAGTTTGCACGTTCTTCATACCAACGATTGCGATGATATCGCCCGCTTGCGCTGAAGTAAGCTCTTTACGTTCATCTGCTTGCATCTCGACCATACGGCCAACACGCTCAGTTTTACCCGTAAACGAGTTAAGGATAGTGTCACCCTTGTTAAGCTTACCAGAGTAGATACGTACGAATGTTAATGCACCAAAACGGTCATCCATGATCTTAAACGCTAACGCCTTGAAAGGTTCGTCAGCAGATACGATTGCATGCTCGCCGTTTTCGTTACCTTCTTCATCCATAAGAGGCTGAGGATCAACTTCTGTAGGTGCTGGTAAGTAATCAACAACTGCGTCAAGTACAAGTTGCATACCTTTGTTTTTGAACGCTGAACCACAGAATGTTGGGAAGAACGCAAGGTCACGAGTACCTTTACGGATACAACGCTTGATATCTTCTAAAGAAGGCATTTCACCTTCCATGTACGCTTCCATTAGGTCATCGTCTTGCTCTACAGCAGTTTCGATAAGCTTTTCATGGTATTCGTCAGTTTTCTCTACCATGTCTGCTGGAACATCTTCGATAGTGTAGTTTTCTGGAAGACCCGTTTCGTCCCAGATGTATGCTTTTTTAGTTAAAACATCAACAACACCACAGAATTCATCTTCGATACCGATTGGTAACGTCATGATAAGTGGAGTAGCACCAAGTACTTTTTGTACTTGCGCTGTTACACGGAAAAAATCAGCACCCATACGGTCTAATTTATTTACGAAAATAATACGTGCAACACCTGACTCATTTGCATAGCGCCAGTTAGTTTCTGATTGTGGCTCAACACCACCAGATCCACAGAATACACCCACACCGCCATCTAATACTTTAAGTGAACGGTAAACTTCAACGGTGAAGTCAACGTGTCCAGGAGTATCGATAACGTTGAAACGGTGATCTTTCCAGAAACAGCTTACCGCCGCAGACTGGATAGTGATACCGCGCTCAGCTTCTTGTTCCATGAAATCGGTAGTCGATTCACCATCATGAACCTCACCAGTTTTATGGATAGTACCTGTAAGCTTCAGGATACGCTCAGTAGTCGTGGTTTTACCCGCATCAACGTGCGCGAAAATACCAATGTTTCTGTACTTCGATAAATCTGCCATTAATTTTACTCTTAATAAAGTCGATAAATTATTCGGCGGGAGTATAACATCACTTAAAGCGAACATCACCATAGAAGTCGCTTAAAATGCAATCAATTTAATAAAAAACTTGCTTTAAAGATATTTTGAGATAAGGGCCTCACTTTAAAGCAAGCGCTTTACAGCTTGTTTAAACTGCACAAGTCACTAGAACCTCGTCCATTTGTATTGACAATAAACTACTCATTAAAACACATGGTTTTAACTTGATCGCTAATGATTAATTTTCCCGCTGTTTTGGCCTTAATATCGTCAATTGTCACCCCAGGTGCGCATTCCAATAAATGAAATGCGCCATCTTTAATTTCCAATAAGGCCAAGTCGGTGATCACTTTGTTAATACACGCAACGCCAGTTAACGGTAGGCTGCATTCACTCAATAGCTTTGATTCGCCATGTTTACTAGCATGGGTCATAGTGCAAATAATATTTTTTGCCCCGGCCACTAAATCCATTGCCCCTCCCATACCTTTGACTAACTTATTCGGAATCATCCAACTGGCGATATTGCCGTTTTGATCAACCTCAAACGCACCGAGCACTGTTAAATCAACATGCCCGCCACGGATCATGGCAAAGCTTTCAGCCGAATTAAAAATGGCAGCCCCTTTTGCAGCAGTGACCGTTTCTTTTCCGGCATTGATCATATCAGCATCGACTTGTAACTCATTTGGATAAGGCCCCATCCCTAATAAGCCATTCTCCGATTGCAGCATCACCTCAATACCTTCAGGTACGAAGTTAGCCACCAACGTCGGTATACCAATTCCTAAATTAACGTAGTAGCCATCTTGTAATTCCATTGCCACACGTTTTGCTATTTGTTCCCGTGTTAATGCCATTATTCGCTCCTTATGAGGTTGCCACTCGAGTAGTGACTTTTTCAATACGCTTTTCAAACTCACCTTTAATAACACGATCGATATAAATACCGGGCGTATGAATCTGGCTTGGTTCAAGCTCGCCGGGCTCTACAATCTCTTCTACCTCCAGTACCGTAATTTTACCAGCGGTGGCTGCCATAGGATTAAAGTTCATCGCTGTATGACGATAAATACAATTACCGTAGCGATCCGCTTTCCACGCTTTAACAATGGCAAAGTCACCAGTAATACTGGGCTCTAATAAATATTCGCGCCCCTTGATTGAACGGGTTTCTTTACCTTCAGCCACAGGCGTACCTACACCCGTTGCGGTATAAAATGCTGGAATTCCGGCGCCGCCTGCACGCATTTTTTCGGCTAGCGTCCCTTGTGGCGTTAGTTCAACATCTAACTCGCCATTAAGTAGTTGCTGCTCGAAAAGTGCGTTCTCACCGACGTAAGAAGCGACCATTTTACTAATTTGTTTATCTTCAAGTAGTAATCCAAGCCCAAAACCATCAACACCACAATTATTAGACACTACAGTCAAATTACGTGTCCCTTGGCGTTTAATTTGTGCAATCAAGCCTTCAGGAATACCACACAAGCCAAAACCACCAGCAATTACAGTCATGCCATCTTCAAGCCCTGTCATAGCGTCACTGTAGCTTGTTACTACTTTATCAAAACCTGCCATATAACCTCCTACTGTGCTGTCCAGCCACCATCAATGGCGATCGCTTGTGCAGTAATATTACGTGCGGCATCTGCCATTAAAAATGTCACGGTATGGTGTATTTCATCAAGCCCTATAAATGCTTTTTTTGGCATAGGTGCCAACATAATAGTATTAATCACTTGTTGCTCTGAAATACCATGCTCTTTCGCTTGTGCTGCAATTTGCTGCTCCACTAAAGGCGTTTTTACATACGCAGGGCAAATGGTGTTAATGGTGATATTGGCATCCCCTGTTTCTAGCGCCATGGTTTTAGCAAAGCCAATTAAGCCATGCTTTGCGGCAATGTAGGCTGACTTATATTTGGAAGCCACCATGGCATGAATAGAACCAATATTAATAATCCGACCAAATTTTTGTTCACGCATGCGAGGTAATACCGCTTTGCTCATCATGGCGGGGCCAACCAACATCACTTGTTGTAAAAGTAGCCATTTATCTGCCGGAAAGTCTTCCAATTTTGCTACATGCTGTATACCTGCATTATTAATTAATACATCCACAGGTTGCGTAAAGGTGTTAAAAAAATTTTCAATCGCTTGGCTATCTGCCACATTAAGTGCGTAACCGTGAGCATTACCGCCCTGTTCAACTATTGTTTGCGCTGCTTTTTGAGCGACTTGCTCATTCAGATCGGTGACAATAATAGTATGCCCTGCAAGCGCTAATTGCTCAGCAATATAAAGTCCTATTCCACTGGCTGCGCCAGTGATTAATACGTTTTTACTCATACTGCTACTCCTCTAAAAATTCACTGATCAGCTTTGCCTTAGACGAGATTGAAAAAATACCATCCAAATGACCCCAACCACCTTCAATTTCAGAAACCTGAACATCTTTTCCTAATGACTTCATAGACTCGTATACAGTACGCATATTCTCAGGACGTAGCAGCAAATCATTGGTTGCAGGTAGTAATAAGGTTTTAGCACTCACTTTCTTTAACGCCGTGTTTAAATCACTTTCCATACCAGCTGTAAACAATTGAGATGCTCTGACTAAATACAATACATGATTAGCATCTTGAGTTTTTGCTCGTGCCATTGCGCGTTGGGCAAGTATTTGACTAAGCTTAGGAAGAGTACGAATGTCTTTTAACGCGCCTTCATCAAGTACGTTAAAATCAGGGAAGCTGGCGTTATAAATAATTGGATGCATGGCATCTTGAGTAATATTAAGCATGGTTGCGGCAAGTCCATCTAATGGGCGCTCCTTGCCGTAGTAATTACCTTGCTGCCAATTTTTATCTAAACGAATTGGCAGTGCCCACTTTTCAAGGGCTGACACTGTCCATGCGTCCATGGTTGCTGCACCAATAACATGAATAAGTCGTTCAACCTGTTCAGGATAGCGCGTTGCCCACTCCAATGCCTGAAATGACCCCATTGATGCGCCCATTACAGCATGTAATTTAGTAATACCTAAACTTTCGAGTAAGCGCTTTTGTACATTAACAAAATCGGTAATAGTGACCACTGGAAAATCTAGGCCATAAGGTTTATCTGTCGCAGGGTTAATTGATGCAGGCCCTGTGGTAATAACATGTGGATCATGCCAATTTGCATTCACTAAAGTATCTGAGCTGATCACAAAATACTTGTTAGTATCTATGGCTTTTCCTGGGCCAATTAACGCATCCCAGTAACCGGCTACCGCATCGTCGACAGAATATTTACCCGCTGCATGAGATGTCCCTGAAAAATAATGCGTAATTAAAATCACATTATCTTTAGCTTCATTGAGTTCGCCGTAGCTTTCCCAGCCAATATCAACTTGAGGCAACGTTGTCCCCGAGACCGTTGTGAAATTTTCAGTGCTGAAATGTTGTTTTTCTACTAGTAGTGGCGTCGCTGTATCAGCGCCAAACGCGGTACTATTAAATAGAAAAAGCAATCCTACTATTAATATTTTTTTCATTACGATTCCTTAAAAAGTGATAAATAAGCCCAGCGCGAGTGTGACTCCAATTAACGGAATTATCACGGTCAATGCGGCTAATGGCCAATAGGCCCGTTGATGTGTTTCTTTACAAATAGCCCGGATGGTTGTAACCACGTAGCCGTTGTGTGGCAGGCTATCTAGTGCACCAGAACTAATAGCAACTACTCGATGTAATTGCTCTGGATTTACCCCCATATCTAAATACCCTGGCGCGACAAGTGGCAAAGCAATCGCTTGTCCGCCCGATGCTGATCCAGTTAACCCAGCGATTACACTCACTGCAACAGCAGCGCCCACCAGCTCATTACCTGGCATATGGGTCATCGCATCGACAGCAGCAATAAACGCTGGTGATACTTTAGCTACAGCACCAAAACCGACCACCGCGGCGGTATTACCTATCGCAACTAAGGCGCCGGTTGTGCCCATATTGATAGCGTTTGCCATATCATGGAAATACTTATAATTGATGATCACAATACTTAAAACACCACCAAGCAGCGCCACAATCAAGGCAGTTTGCTGCAAAACATCATGCAACATAAATGATAAAAGTAGCACCACCAGCAAAGGAATAACGCCAGTAATTGGATGAGGACGCGCGCGTTCTAAAACAATTGGATCGTCGTCTCTAGCATCAAAGCACTCACCTTTAGCAACCGCTTTTTTAATCATTTTATTAAGCCAATAATAGCCGACTAATGCCATAAATATTGCCACCACTAGGCTTACTTCCCATGCAGCATAAGGTGAGGTGCCAAGGTACTTAATCGGTATCCAATTTTGAATTTCAGGCGACCCCGCTGAGGTCATAGTAAAAGTGACTGAACCAAACGCTAATGTGGCAGGAATAAAGCGCCGTGGTAAATTGGCATCTTTGAACAAACTAAGCGCCATCGGGTAAACCGAAAACGCCACAATAAATACGCTTACCCCGCCATAAGTTAGTACTGCACACGCAATAACCACAGCCAGCACCGCGTGCTTCATGCCTAACTTACCAACAATGTAGCTTGCAACACTATCTGCTGCGCCGGTATCTTCCATAAATTTACCAAACAAGGAGCCCAGTAAAAACATAAAAAACCATGCACTTAAAAATCCAGCAAAGCCATCCATATAAGCGTTAATAAAATTACTGTCGGCAGTCACTGGAAATATAGCCATTCCACTTGTTAATGCTACCAACAGCGCACAGATTGGCGCAGCAATAAATAAATTGACCCCACGCAAAGTTAAAATTATCAGCAGTATTAAACCGCCTAACAGCCCTATCATGCTCAGCATAGACATTCCTATAATTATTGTTATTACCCAGATGAGGTGACATCGCAGTAACTGTTGTTAGTTTTATCACTTGGCGCAAATAAAGACATAACACTAAGGTACTATACACTTTAAATCTGGCTTAAAAGCTATATAAGTCAAGCTGTTAAAAACATATAGCACTATGGTACTAATTCATTTTTAAACACTATCTTCTACATTAAATGCAGGTGACATGAGCAGACAAGTAAATAATTAATAACGAGTACACAACAACAGGAACACACCATGAAAAAGCTCAAACAAAATATCACACCCGTTACACTTGCGGTTTCTCTGGCCTTATTTAGCGCCAGTAATGTAAGCGCTGAACAATCTTCCATGATGAAAAAAGGCGAATTAGAGCGTATTGAAGTCACTGCGCGTAAAACCGTTGAAAACTTACAAGAAGTACCCGTTGCAGTGACCTCAATTGGCGCGCAAGAGCTGGCTGAGAATGGCATTAGCGTAATGACCGAAGTTCAACAGTTTTCACCCAATACCACATTACAATCAAGCCGTGGTACTAACTCTACAATTACTGCGTTTATTCGCGGTGTCGGCCAGCAAGACCCACTATGGGGTTATGAACCTGGTGTAGGTATTTATGTTGATGATGTATATATAGCACGCCCTCAAGGGGCAGTACTTGACTTATTAGATGTACAACAAATTGAAGTATTACGTGGACCACAAGGTACACTTTACGGTAAAAACACCATTGGCGGTGCAGTAAAGTATGTCACTAAAGAAATGAGCGGTGATGCGACTTTAAACATACAAGGCACGGTAGGAAGTTATGGCCAAAAAGATTTGAAAGTAACTGGACAGCTCCCACTTATTGACGAAAAGCTCTATGTTGGGTTTGGGGTTGCCACACTTAATAGAGACGGCTATGGTGAGTTTTTAACGTCGGCGCTTGATAACCAAGACCGCGAAAACTACAACAAAGACGTTACCGCAGCTCGAGTAACTTTAGAGTATACCCCAACCGATGAACTATTTTTTCGTTTAGCGTGGGATAAAACCGATGATGACTCAAATGCTAAAGGTGGCTATCGCTTACTCCCTAGTTTATTAACTAATGCCCCCGTACCCGATAGTGTATATGACTCTTACACTAGCTTACCTACATGGAACAAAGTAGAACTTGAAGGTATGAGCTTAACAGCTCGTTGGGACATGAACGCAAATACCAGTATTAAATATATTGCAGCAACAAGAGAAAGCTATTCGCCAACCAATATTGACTTCGATAATACCTCTTTACCAATTTTTGATGTGCCAGCTATTTACGACGATGAACAAACTACACATGAATTACAATTAAACCATGGGGGTGATAGTTACAAGCTAGTATCAGGTTTGTACTATTATGACGCAGAATCATGTGGCCAATTTCAGGCAATTCTTGGTGTACTTGGTCAAAGTTTAGGTGCACCAGGTTTAACTCGAGAAGTAAGCGGTTGCAGTAACTCAACCAGTAAAGCCGCTTATATTCAAGGTAGTTATGACTTTGACGATAAGTGGTCAATGACGCTTGGTGCCCGCTATACCAAAGATAGCAAAGACGCGATTGTGAATAACGGCCTTATTTTTGACATAGTTTACCCCGAATCCGACTGGATCCCAGGCTATGTTCGCCCTGAGGGACAATTAGTACCAACGGTACTTGATGATAGTGAAGACTGGTCACGTTTTACCCCTCGTGCAGGGGTGGAATATCAATATAGTAACGACATTATGTTTTTTGCTAGTTACTCACAAGGCTTTAAATCAGGCACATTCAATCCTCGTGCAAGTGTCCCTGAGAAAGCGGCAAATCCTGAAATAGTTGATTCGTTCGAAATGGGTATGAAGAGCGAATGGAATAATAATTTACGCGCTAATGTCACTGTATTTACACTAGATCACAAAGATCGTCAGTATATTTCGGTATTACCCGGTGACAGTGCCGCCGATTTAAATCAACGCTTAGGTAATATTGGCGAGTCTAAATCTGATGGAATTGAATTAGAACTCAACTACGTGGCCAGCGATGCTTTAACGTTCGATGCATCAATTGGCTATATCGACAGTAGCTTTGACAAAGTGATTGATACCGACCCTGAAACAGGTGAAACATTTGATAAGTCAGAGCGTTTTAGTGTTTCAAACACTCCCGATTTAACTTTTAATTTAGGCGCTACCTACCGCTTATACACAGATATGGGTGACTTTGTTATGAACGGTAATTACTACCATCGAGGTGATTACGCCCTGTTTGAAGAAGACAGCTTACTCACTCAAGACGCCTACGGGTTATTAAATATTGGCGTTACGTGGTATAGCCCAGACGGACACTGGACTGCAGGTATTTATGGTAAAAACCTAACCGATGAAGAGTACATGATTGGGGGTTACCAGTTTGTAGCACCCGACCCAGCAGATCCAACCGATACCAGTAAATACACGCCAGGCTTAGGTGGTGATAATACCTTAATTGGTTATTACGGTGACCCTCGCACGGTATCACTAACCGTGGGCTATCGTTTTTAAAGTTTAGTATGGCTAAGGTTTGTCTGCCTCCCCACAGACAAACCTTGTTTCACATCGCAAAATCACTTATAACTTAATACATTGGAGACTATTTGAAATGACTTGTGCTGTGAATACTATAATTGCTGATGACCATCCTTTATTTAGAAGTGCACTGCGTCAAGCGGCGGCAACCTCGGTGCCTGAAGAGCACATAAAAGAGACCAGCGATATAGACGGACTATTTAGCTTACTAAACTCGCACCCTGAAATAGAGCTAATTTTTTTAGATCTAACCATTCCAGGCGCAAACGGTTTGCAAGCCTTATCGCAATTACGCAATCAGTACCCTGATATATTAATTATTATGGTGTCGGCCAATGAAACCCCCACTATTATAAAACAAGCCATGAGCTTAGGCGCTGCAGGGTATATTCCCAAATCATCATCACTCGATGTAATTAGCGAAGCCATAGAACATGTGCTCAATGGTGATACTTGGTTACCACCCGATGTTGATTTAACCGAAGTAATCATTAATGACGAACAAAGCAGCTTTGCCCGTAACCTCGAAAAGCTGACACCACAGCAGTACCGTGTACTAGCAATGATTGCCAATGGATTATTAAACAAACAAATAGCCTTTGAAATGTCGATTCAAGAAACCACTATCAAACAACATGTATCCGCTATTTTGCGTAAACTCAATGTTTATAACCGCACCCAAGCAGGTATTTTATTTAATCAGCTATCGCAAATTGGTAAATTAGAAGCCAGCTAACATAGCGTACACGCCCTAAGTCAGTCGCTTTATCATCCGCTTGAGTGCGGGTGCTTTGAGCGGTTTATACAATAAAGGATAGCCTGCATCAAGCACCCGCTCACGAATGCCTTCATCATGGTTTGCGGTATTAACAATGACTGGCAATGCATCAAGACCAGCTAAATTAATAACTTCAAGCCCAGTTACGCCATCGTCCAGCTGGTAATCAACTATTAATAGTTGCGGTAGGTCATGGGTCATTTTTAATTGCTCAAGCTCTATTAAGTTAGTGGCGGTGGCAATTTCACAGCCCCAGTTTTTTAGCAACTGTTTGAGTGCTTCAAGCACATTGCGGTCGTTATCAACAAGCCAAATAGTTAAACGACCTAGTTCAGTTTCAAGATTGGCAGTACGGCTTTGCTCGGGTTGCACTTTTAAACTAGGTTTACATGGCATCCTCAATGTAAATTGTGTGCCTTTATTTAGTTGCGACCCCATCACTAACGGAATCGCGAGTAAGTCACAAATACGTTTAGTGATCGATAATCCTAAACCAAGTCCTTCCGCATTGGGTTTTTCACCTAGTTGTTTAAATTCCTGATAAATACTCTGCTGATCGCTGGTAGCAATGCCTATACCCGTATCTTCAATAATAAATGACAGTTGCAACTGATCTTCAAGTAGTATTTTTAGTCTTACTTCACCGCGCTCAGTGTAACGAATCGCATTACTTAATAAGTTTCGTAATACACGCTTAAGTAATGCTTTATCGGTGTAAATTCGCGCTTCACACGACTCAACAATAAAACGAAGGCCTTTTTCTTGAGCAAGTGCTAAATAATCATTACGCAGTGGCTCTATTAAACTACTCACGTTAAATTCCGTTAATTGCACTTTAAACGAGCCCGAGTCGAGTTTAGTTAATTCCAAAATGCTTGAAAGTAGCTCTTCGGCAATGCCTAATGAGTTTTTTATATTCATCGCAAGCTCGCGTAATTCAGTATCTTGGGCTTTTTCGTTCATTAATGAGCAAAACAAACTTGCAGCATTAAATGGTTGTAATAAGTCGTGACTGGCCGCTGCAAAAAACCGTGTTTTACTTACTGTTGCTTGCTCAGCCTGCTGTTTAGCTTTAGAAAGCGCCTCATTCGCTTGAGTAAGCGCCGCCGTTCGTGTCGCTACTTTTTCTTCAAGGCTGACATTCGCTTCGGTGAGTGCCTTTTGCTGTTTAACAAACTCACTAATATCCGTGTAAGTTGTTACAAAACCGCCACCAGGCAAGGGATTGCCTTGCATTTCAAAAACCCGACCATCGTTATGTGCACGCTGATATTTATATGCGCTGCCTTGTTTTAAATAAGCTAAACGTTTATCAACCTCAGTATTAATATCTTCACCACGAAATAAACCTCGTTCGGCGTTAAAACGAATAATATCGGCAACCGGTCGACCTATATACAAGGCGCTATCAGGGTAATTAAACATGTATTTATACCCCTGATTCCATGCCACCAAACGCAGCTCACTATCCACTACGCTAATACCTTGCTGAATATTTTCGATGGTAGATTGCAGTAAATCACGGTTAAATTTCAATACTTGACTTGCTTCATCTACAAACTCAGCGACTTGTTCTAAAGGCTGACGTTGCTCATTTTTAGCTACATCTAAAATTAGTCGTGCGGATGCGCCACCAATAACGGCTGACATTTCACGTTCAACCAATAACTCAAGCTCAATATTAGCGATACGTTTCCATTGGCTTTTATCGTGAGGAAAATACTGCTGTACCAAAGACTGACTCGCTTCTTTTTCAGCAAAGCGCTGTAATAACGCGCCTAGGTCTTCATAATTGAGTGGCTGTAACGTGGTGTTTAATCGTGAGTCGTTTAATTGCGAAATAAACTTATTACTTTGAAGGCGCTCGGCAAGGGTCGCTCGGCTAAAAATGGCACTAACAAATACATCAATGTATTTGCACCTAACGACAACAGTAGTGATTGGCTTATACTTTCTAAACCCAATGAAAATAAATCAGTAGGGGCTAACCATGCTATTTGCCAAGGCCCTTCAACTAACCAACTATGTTGACTGCCTAAGCCACTGGCTAAATTCGGCAATAATAAAGTGTACCCCCAAATTATAAAACCGCTTAAAATCCCTAGTTGTGCACCGCGACATGATGCATGTCGCCACCATAAACCAATGACCATCGCAGGGGCAAACTGTGCGACTAAGGTAAACGACATTAAGCCAACACTGGCCAGCGTGGTGGTCTCTGCCAGAACCCTATGAGTGAAGTAACTGAGTAATAATATCAACACAATCACTATTTTACGTGCATGCAGCAAATGGTTTTTATCAAGCCCTCGGCTGCTTGAGGTTAATTGTGAACGACGTAAAATAAACTGATTAATAAAGTCGTTGGTGATCATCACCGATAACACAATTGACGACACAATTACCATACTCGTCGCCGCCGAAAAGCCGCCTAAAAAGGCAAGTAAGGTAATTCCGCTATTATCTGCCGCCATTGGTAACGCTAATACAAAGGTATCTTGGCCTACGCCATTACCGTTAAAGTAAACTAACCCCGCATAAGCAATGGGTAATATGAATAAATTAATGGCTAATAAATAAAGCGGAAATAACCAACGAGCCGTGGCCAGTTCATTATTATTGTTGTTTTCAATAAAACTCATATGAAACTGACGTGGTAAGCACAGCGTTGCTAATATCCCTAAAAACATATGCGCAACATATACATACACAGGGCTTTGAGTTGCCGCTATTTGATTGGGTATATTTAAGTCCAATGCTTGTTGGTAAATTGCTGCAGGACTATCAAATAAAGCAAAACACACATATAAACCAACCCCAATAAAAGCCAGTAGTTTTACTATCGATTCAAAGGCAATACTGGCGATTAATCCAGGGTTATGCTCGCTGGGTTTAAGCCTTCGGGCACCAAATAAAATCGCGAATAAAGCCAGTAACAAAGTAATATAAAAAGTACTGTCTGCCCACACTTGATTGCTTTGGGTGGGGGCACGATCGGTTAGTAAATTAATACTTTGTGCAGTCGCACTGAGCTGAAGAGAAATATATGGCACAATCGCGATTACTGAAATAAGTGAGATCAGCCCAGACAGACTTGACGACTGCCCATATCGCGTAGCAATAAAGTCAGCCAATGAGGTGAGTTTTTGTTGTCGGCAAATGTGCGCGATACGGCAATATAACTGCCAACCAAAAATAAATAATATAATTGTGCCCGCATAGGTTGGTGCTAACCACCAGCCATTACTCGCAGCTTGCGCAGTAGTGCCATAAAAAGCCCATGAAGTACAATACACGCCCAACGATAGACCATAAATCATACCTTTAAAGGGAAGCACCTTTCGCCTATCTGCCCACCCCGCAACTGCAAATAGTATCCCTAGGTATACCACCGCAATAAGACTAATAAACCAAATAGAAAACATATTTTTTCTTGTTGTTATTTCTATAATAATTAACTTAGCATAAGAGAATTTGTAGCAAAAATCAGCACTTACTTTAGTGCTATAAACAAACAAAAAAGTAAAATAAGAATTATTTGCATTTAAGTGTTGACAGCATTTCAAATCTAACTGATAATCAATACCAACAAGAACAAAGCATACTTCTTGTGACAAAAGTTCATTTGTTTCTCGACCCTGAAACAACGTGTGGCTCACGCTAAAGCTAAGGTTACCTGTTATTAATCACAACGCCCCTTGATATTAATACAGGTAACCGCTCATTATTTACTTGCTACATTACTCATATTAGTGACGGTTGATATGATACTAAAAAGCCCTAACGGGCTTTTTTTATGCCTACAATTCCTATGATAGCTTTATAGGCTATGCTCACTCTGCTTACTTTAAAGCAAAAGTTAATAAGAATTATTTCTATTTAGATGTTGACAGCATCATAAATCTAAACGATAATTAATATCAATTAGAAAGGTGTGTATTGCTTCTTTACTATAAAAATTGATTTTTCATCCCACGTGTAGCGCACGTTAACTGCTATGGACTCGTGTTATAAACCACAACGCCCCTTGCTGTTTATGACACGTTTCTGCCCTACTTACTTGCTACATTGCTCATATCGGTGACGGTAGATATGAAACTAAAAAAGCCCTTTCGGGCTTTTTTTATGTCTACAATTTACAGATGTAAATATTAACGCCGATTTTTACGTGCTCGTGCTCGACGTTGTTTTTTCTCTTCTTCTTTAGCTTGCTTTTTAGCCTCAGCCGCAGCGCGTAATTCTGCAACCATCACCTCTTCTTCTTCACGCATGGCAGGCGTTTCCATAGTGATACGACCAATTATACCATCACGTAATTCGTTAATTAGAATTTCCGACATTTTATAGGTGTCAATTTGATTACCACCGCGAATACAACCACGTTTTTTACCGGCCATTTCAACAAATTCCCAATCACTTTCTGGCAATTCAGCTATTTTATAGCGTGCTTTTAACAGCTCAGGATAGGCTTTTAATAAATACTCAGCGGTGTAGCTTGCCACTTCTTCGTATTCCAGTGCGGTATCACGTATCGCACCGGTTGCACCTAAACGGTAGCCTGAGTTTTCGTTTTCAACTTTTGGCCACAACATACCCGGTGTGTCGTAAAGCATAATACCATCATCAAGCTTAATACGTTGCTGCGCTTTAGTTACTGCCGGTTCGTTACCGGTTTTAGCCACTATACGACCCGCTAACACATTAATTAACGTAGACTTACCCACGTTAGGAATACCCATAATCATGGCTTTAATTTGCTTATCGGCACCTACTTTGTGTGGCACCAGCTTTTTACACAGCTCATTAATGCGATGAACATCGTTTGCTTTATCATTACCAAACGCAATCGCTTTAACGCCATTTTCTTGCTCAAAATAGTCTTTCCAGATTTGCGTCATTTTAGGATCGGCTAAATCGGCTTTATTAAGAATTTTGATGACCGGCTTACCTTCACGCAACGTCGCCACCATTGGGTTTTCACTACTGTAAGGAATGCGCGCATCAAGCACTTCAATGATCACATCCATTTGTGGCATTATTTCTTTAATTTCATTTCGGGCTTTATTCATGTGCCCAGGGAACCACTGTATTCCTGATCTACTCATTTGATTTTTAAACCTTTTATTTCAACCCATAACACCATGCTTTACTTAAATAAGTGCTATGCGGGGTACTGAGTGAATAATTTCGATTTATCACCTCAACTAATAGTGCGTAGTTTACTACATAATCCCTTTAAACTTCTCGTATAAATAAAACCATTACACTTGCCAATGGCCGGTTTTATCTGAGCCTATTCGGGTTAATTTGCCTTCTTTTTGTAACTTGCTAATTGCGCGGCCAATGGTTCTCACGTCTTTATTCAAGGTATCCGCGAGTTGTTGTCGGGTCAGCTCAGGCGTGCTACTCAGTAATGCTAAAATAGCCTCAGGTGTTTTGAGGCCAGATAAATTTAGGAGGGCGTTTTCAGGGGCGTTTACAGAGGTATTTTGCGCGAGCGCTTGCTGAATAACCGACAACATAAAATGAATAAACGGCGTGCTATCCGCTTGGTTATCCGCCTGTTCAAGAGCGTGATAATACGCTTGCTGATGGTCTTTAATCACACTCTCGTGCGGTAAAGATAAAAATAATGGATGCCACTTAGATAAAATCAGCGTTTGCCATAAGCGCCCCATACGACCGTTACCATCGGCAAACGGGTGAATAAACTCAAATTCATAATGAAATACACAACTGGCAATCAATGGGTGATCTTTTGTTTGCTTAAGCCATTGGATTAAATCAGCCATTAAACCGGATACTTGATGGGCAGGCGGTGCAACGTGGTGCACCACACCCCCTTTATGGATGCCTACGCCTTTACTGCGAAACTCACCCGCATTCACAAGAATATCTGACAGCATTAAACCGTGAGCCGTGAGTAAATTGTCAATGGCGCTAGGTGTAAAGGTAGGCAGTGCGTCATACGCCGCAATCGCACCTTTTACCTCGGCCAGCTCGCGCACGCTACCCAGCACGGGCTTACCCTCAACAATGGCAGTGATCTGTTCTTCAGTTAACGTATTGCCTTCAATCGCCAGCGTGCCGGTAATGGTTTTAATGCGGTTTTGCTTGCGCAGTTGTGGAGAGGCATTGAGCTGGCTGGCGTTTAATTCACCCACCTGCTGGCTGATTTGCGCCACCAGATTCAAAATATCAGTGGTGATGGTAAAAGGCGGTTGGTAAGCCATTACTCTATATCCTTATTCTTGCTACCTTGCCCAAGTAGCTTTTTCACTTCTCGATCAAAGTCAGATTCATACAATCTGTCTTGTATAACACGGTATTTTTCAAACTCGCTTTCAGCGTAGGCTTTTGCAATAGTGGCCGTGACTTTGCCCGCATCTTGCAGCACTTTGCGGTCAGTGGCTTCGATAAAGCGATTAAGCCTAAGTTCCCAATCTGCCATCGTCATGGGTATTTGTCGCAATGCCATGTCTTCGGCCAAATCGAGATAGGCGTTGACCAGCCTTTGTAGTTGCGCCAATTCATTATCAGTTAAATAATTCTTGGCAATACCGACATCAAATTTTTGAATTTTGCCTTGCGGGGCGACTTTCCACGAAGTGAGCCCCATATTCTCTTTTCCCGCATCCGCGCGATGATAAACAACCTCAGCCGCGGTTTGACCGTGAATCGCCCAATGCAATTTATTTTGCACCGTGGCGAAAAAGCGCTTGGTGACTTGCCCAGTCACATCATAATCGATTGACGTTGCGTAGATATCGGTGATTTTTTGATAAAATTTACGCTCACTCAAGCGAATTTCACGAATGCGTTCTAATTGCTCTTCAAAATACTTTTTGCCCAATATCGACCCATCATTTTTTAGACGTTCATCGTCCATGGCAAAGCCTTTGATGGTGTATTCGTTAAGCACCTCAGTCGCCCATTTACGGAATTGCACCGCACGCTCTGAGTTCACCTTATAACCAACCGCAATGGTCGCCGTCAGCTTATAGTGCTTGGTGTTGTATTTTTTACCATCTTTGGCAGTTATTCGAAATTCTCGAATAACTGAATCTTCGTCTAATTCACTGTCGGAAAAAATCTTTTTAAGATGATAGTTAATGGTATTAGTTTCTACATCGTACAATACACCCATCATTTTTTGGCTTAGCCAAATATCTTCATCGGCGTAAATCGCTTCAACGCCGCCTTCACCGGTTGCGGCAATAAAGGTAAGGTACTCGGCGGCCGAGGAGCGCATTGCGGTTAAATCCGTTTTATCCTTGCTCATATCAGGCCGCCTCATCGGATTTCGGAAAGCTCAACAACAGGTCACGATAATACTCGTATTGCTTTTTGCGGAGCTCGATTTCGCGGGGCAGACCTTCTTGGATTGAAGTGGTTAACGTGTCAAACTTATCTAAAATTTCCACAATTCGCTCCTGTTCTGTAACAGAAGGAACTGGAACTTCTAACTTAGCTAAATCAGATTTATTCACTGCTGGAACACCACCTTCTTTTTTTAATCCTAATAACAGCTGACTTTTCGACTGAAGAATATAAAAAAGGTACTTATTGATTAGCGCTTTGTTATCTATAGACCGTATTTTGTAACAAAGAGAACCTAACCAAAATGACTTATTTTGGTAACCAACAAAGCCAATACCACCTTGCCCTCTTGATGGGGTCGTCACAGTATCGCCCTCACAATTACTCAGAGCACAATATCCAGACCTAGTTGTCCCAGCATTGATGTAATCAAACTCCGCCTCTGTATCCAAGATTTCAGATGGTTTCTGACCAGTATTTATTTCTGCGATTTTCCCCAGTGCCTTCCACTCAACGTCACCCTCTTCAAAACTTAACAACTGGTCACGGTAGTAGTTGTATTGCTTTTTCCGCATGTTAAGCTCGGCGGTCATGGCGGTAAATGCGTCTAGAATACGCACTATTTCAGCTTGTATTGCCAGCGATTTTTCTGGGTTGTTTGGGCATGGGATGGGGATCAAAATATTTTTAAGCATTGGTTTTGTAAGTTGAGGAATACCTGCCGGAGCAACTTTATAATTATTTTCAATCATTTTCATAAAGTAGTAGGCATACTTCAGGTTCAATTCAACTTTAGGTGTCAGCACCAATAAACGAACTATAGGAAAAAATGGCCGATTTCTATAACTAGTCCATCCAATTGTTCCTCTTGCTGATATTGTTAGGCTTGGCTTTTCAATTTTGGCTTGGTTTGTCCACCCATAAAGAGATTTATCACCAATTCCGTTAGAAAGAATTGGGATATTAAATTCTTCAGTTTCAATGTCAGATAATGCATTTTTAGGCACATCGCCTCCAGCATAAATATTAAATACCTTATCTAAAGGCTCCCAGTTCACATCAACACCATTCAACAATTTCTCCATGACGCTAAAATTGCTCATGCCTCAATCTCCGCAACAATAGCTTCAATATCAGTACGAAGTTGGTCGATTTTTGCAACAGTGGTTTTTAGATCTCGATTGAGTTCAGTAATGTTTGTGACTACGCGGTTATCTTTAGCTTCCACATAACTGCTTACCGAAAGGTTGTAGCTGTTGCCTGCGATAACATCTAAATCAACGGATTTGGCAAAATGATCCACGTTCTCTTTGCTGGCAAACACTTTCATAATGTCTTCAATGTGCTGATTGGTGATAACGTTGGTATTGGTTTCTTTTTTAAAGTACGCCTCGCCACTGGCATCAATAAACTGCGTGGTGGTGTCTGTTTTGTGTTTAGACAGTACCAATATATTCACGGCAATGGTGGTGCCAAAGAACAGGTTAGGTGCCAGTGAAATTACCGTTTCAACATAGTTGTTATCTACCAGATATTGGCGAATTTTTTGCTCCGCACCGCCACGGTAAAAAATACCGGGGAAGCAAACAATCGCCGCGCGGCCTTTGCTTGATAGGTAACTTAGCGCATGCAACACAAAGGCAAAGTCGGCTTTTGATTTAGGCGCGAGCACACCAGCAGGCGAGAAACGGTCGTCGTTGATTAGGGTTGGGTCGTCGCTACCAATCCATTTCACTGAATAAGGCGGGTTAGAGACAATCGCATCAAACGGTTTGTCGTCTAAAAAGTGCGGCTCGGTTAAAGTATCGCCCAACTGCATATTAAACTTGTCGTAGTTAATGTTGTGCAAAAACATGTTCATACGCGCTAAGTTGTAGGTGGTGTGATTGAGCTCTTGTCCAAAAAAACCATCTTCAATGATATGCGCATCAAAATGCTTTTTGGCTTGTAACAGCAACGAGCCCGAGCCCGCCGCAGGGTCATAGATTTTATTCACACTGGTTTGGCCGTACATGTCCAGCTGCGCGATCAGTTTTGAAACGTGCTGAGGGGTGAAAAATTCGCCACCGGATTTACCCGCATTCGCGGCATAGTTAGAAATCAGGAACTCGTAAGCATCACCGAACAGGTCGTTTTCGTTGTCTTCAAACTGGGTGATGTTAAGCCCTGCCACACCTTTTAGCACAGCGGCTAGGCGTTTGTTTTTTGCCTCTACGGTATTACCCAGACGATTACTGGTCGTATCAAAATCAGCAAACAAGCCTTTGATGTCTTTTTCTGAATCGTAGCCATTGGCTGAGTTTTCGATGGCAGCAAAAATAGCCGCCAAGTCCGCATTTAAATTTTCGTCCTTGTGTGCATTGGCCGCCACATTGCTGAACAACTGGCTAGGGTAAAGAAAATAGCCTTTGGTTTTAATTGCATCTTCTTTAGCAAACTTAATGTTTTCATCACCATCGACCATGCCCGCATAATCAACGCTCTCATCTTCGCCTGTGATGTAGTCTACAAAGTTCTCACTGATAAAACGGTAAAACAAGGTGCCAAGTACGTACTGTTTGAAATCCCACCCATCCACTGAGCCGCGCACATCATTGGCAATTGCCCATATTTGGCGCTGAAGTTCGGCACGTTGTTGGTTACTTGTCATTTTTTATTCTCGTAAAGTGCGTTATTTAATATTAAACAGCATATTTTAGTAAGTGAGATAAAGCCAAAACGAGCTTTATCTCACTTACTTTTTAATTCAAATAATACTACCACAAATTCTATATAATCAATCTGCTGCTTCACTTTATAAATAGTTTTACTATCCTTACGCTTCCCTTCCACCAATTCTGTCCATTATCCAATCAATCGCTTTTAAACCAACCCTTGGGCGTTTCATGAGCGCTGACTCTCTGCGCTGTTACCACTTAAAAAAACCTATTTGCAGAGTCATCCTTTTTTGGGCTGTAATGAAACGCTGAGCGCTGTATCTTGAGGTGGTTTGGGTATTAATGCGCTATACTGGCGCAAATTTTTTTATATTAGATATTATGGCTCTCAAATCGACTATTATGAAGGCGCAATTATCGCTTAGCGATATGGACCGCCACGTATACCAAGACTTTAATTTAACCTTGGCACAACACCCATCAGAAACCGAGCAGCGGTTGATGATCCGCTTACTAGCATTTGCACTTAATAGCTGTGATGGATTAGAGTTTACTAAAGGTTTATCTGTCGATGATGAGCCTGCACTTTGGCATATTAATTACAGTGAAGAGATAGAGCTTTGGATAGAGCTTGGGCTACCTGATGAAAAACGCCTTAAGAAGGCCTGTAATAAAGCTAAAAAGGTGGTGCTATATACTTATGGCGAGAACAATCAAACTATTTGGTGGCAAAAGCATCAACCTAAGTTATACGAGTTTAAAAATTTAAGTATTTTTAGTCTTGATTATGCTGCCACTCAGTTATTAGCTGCGTTGGTTAATCGTAATATAAAATTAGCTATTACCATTCAAGATGGCGAAGTTTGGGTTAATACCGACAACACCAATATTGAAATAAAACCTCAGCAATTAATGTAACTATAACGATCTGGAGGCTTATGAAGGTTAAACGCGTTATTGTTTTACATGGCTTGTATATGTCTGGGCTAGTTATGCGCCCATTATGCTCGCGTTTAGAGGAATCGGGCGTTGACGTTTTAAACCTAACGTATAACACACGAGACCCTAATAAGGGTGCTATTTTTGCACAAATTGATGACTTTATCGGCAACCAGCCTTCAGCGTTGGTATGCCACTCTATGGGAGGTTTAGTTGCACGGGCCTACTTAGAAGCAAACTCAGCAGCAAGTCATTACGTTGAAAAAGTAATTACTTTAGGCACGCCACATACTGGCAGTCATATTGCCGAAAAAATGCAACAAAAAGGGTTCGAACTATTATTAAAAAACAGCGTTGAGTTTTTATTATCTAAAAACGTTAACTGGCCTTTTAAAGCCAAATTATACAGTATTGCCGGCGACTTACCCATTGGCTTAATGCCACTTATTATAAAGGGCAGCCGCTCTGATGGCACAGTGCTATTAGATGAAACTAAGCTCAAAGGTATGGCTGAACACAAAGTATTTCATTTAAGCCACACCAGCATGATTTACTCTCGTCAAGTGGTTAACTATATTCTTGAGCGCTTGAGTGAGGACTAACCCTCTTCAGCAACGACGGCTATTTTATAACCAATCAAAAATAGGATGGCAAGCACCAGTGGCATAGGTGCTGCAATGTAGCCAAAGGTATCAAAGTTTGCAAAGCTTGCACCGGCTAAATGTGCGACTAGCCCAACAACAAACGCGACCAACGCAATACCTATATTAATTAGCTCAGCTTTATTTTGTTAACGTGTTTTAGCTTCCATTTTTCTCTCCGCATAGTATCAAGTAACCTCTTAAACTCGATAAAATACTTTCTATCAAGTTGGGTTAAACTCATTATGCACTTTACTTATGCGTGTTTTTTGACCTAAATCAATAAATAAAATAAGTATGAGCTGCGCCTGCTAAAAGCTTGTTTTAGATCATAAATTGCCGTTTATCAGCATTGTTTATACTACAGAGGGCCGTAATTTTATAAATCGTCCCCAGATCTATAATATAATTACCAACCGTACTAATTTTTGTTATGTTTTAATAATTATATTAATACATGAAAACGGTTACTAAAGGAGCGAAATATGTCGCAAGTAAATGCAATCGGTTTAAACAGTTCAAAAAGTGAAGATATAATTAAGTCGCTGAATACGTTATTGAGTAGCTACCAAATTCAATATATGAATGCACGCGGATTTCATTGGAATATCAAAGGCCGAAACTTTTTTGAATTACATTTAAAGTTTGAAGAAATTTATAATTTATTGTTACTGAAAGTAGACGAAATCGCAGAGCGTATTTTAACCCTTGATGGCGCACCACTGCATGCGTTTTCAGATTACTTAGAAGTAAGTAAAATTAAAGAAGCTAAAGGGATTAGCGATGGCGTAACCGCTGTTGAAAACTTACTTGCCGGATACAGCAGCTTAATAAAAATGCAGCGTGATATTTTAGCTCAAGCTGGTGAAGCTGACGATGAAGGAACAGCATCATTAATGAGTGATTATATTACCGAGCAAGAAAAGCTGGTATGGATGTTAAAAGCCTATCTAGATTAAGTTTTAAATTATTTTTAAAATTAAAAAGCTTCGGTTGTTACTGAGGCTTTTTTGTAACGATTATTTATAAGCTGTGCTAGCGCTATGACAATGCGATAAAAAAAGCCATTTCAAGTGCTTTTTCTTCTAGGCTTTTAAAGCGCCCAGATGCACCACCATGCCCTGCATCCATGTCGGTTTTAAACACTAAAATATTATCATCGGTTTTATATTCACGCATTTTTGCCACCCATTTCATTGGTTCCCAATACTGTACTTGTGAGTCGTGCAAGCCAGTGGTGACTAATATATTGGGGTAAGGCTGCGCGCTAATATTGTCATACGGCGAGTAGGCTTTAATAATGTTGTAAAAATGAGGGTCATTTGGGTTACCCCATTCATCATATTCATTGGTTGTAAGCGGTATGCTTTCATCTAACATGGTAGTGAGCACATCTAAAAAGGGAACGTGGCAACCAACACCACAATAAAGTTCGGGTGCTTGGTTTACAACCGCTCCCATTAATAAACCGCCCGCACTGCCCCCAGAGGCAAACACTTTATTTTTATCTGCATAACCTTGCTCTATTAATGCTTTAGTTACATCTATAAAGTCATCAAAACTATTTTGTTTATGCTGTTTTTTTCCTTGTTCGTACCATGAGCGCCCTAGCATTTCGCTACCCCGTACATGTGCAATCGCATAAACAAAGCCACGGTCGAGTAAACTGAGTGACGTACTTGAAAAGCTCGGATCTATAGTAATTCCATACGCACCATACCCATATTGAAACAGCGGGTTTGAACCATCTTGTTTAAAGCTCTCTTTACGATACACCAAAGATACCGGCACTTTTACCCCATCACGAGCGCTTATCATTAACCGCTCTGATTGGTAGTCTTCTGGGTTAAAATCACCGAGTACTTTTTGTTGTTTAAGTAAGGTTTTTTCACCTGTGGTTAAATCAACATTACAGAGTGAACCAGGGGTTGTTAAGCTCGAATAATAAATGCGTGCCTGGGTTACATTCGGCTCAGGGTTCATGGCTATTGCAGCGTAATAACACGGATCATCAAACTCAAGGTTCATTCGCTCGCCGTTTTTATTAACCACAATAAATCGCACTTGGCCTTGTTCACGCTCACTCAGTACAACAAAGTCGTTAAATAACTCAACGCCCTCTAATAATACGTTTTCACGGTGAGAAGTGTGTGCTTGCCATTGATGTTTATCGGCAATGGTATTACTGGTTGCTGTCATCAGCCTAAAGTTTTTAGCCTGCCAGTTAGTCACAATATAAAAAGTGTCGCCAAGTTTATCGATATCAAATTCATGGCCTTCTTCACGCGGTATTAAAGCAGTAAACTCGCCTTGTGGTTGATTAGCATCCAGTATCCACATGTCATTAGTTTCTGTGCTGGCTAAATCAATAATAATTAAGCTTTCATCACGACTTTTACCTAACCCCATAAAAAAGCTGCTGTCTTGCTCTTCGTATACCAACACATCGCGGTGTTGCTCAGTCCCTAATTCATGTCTAAAAACTTGATAACCCAATAAGGTTTTTAAATCCTTTTTTACATAAAATACGGTTTTATTATCGTTCGCCCAAACAACTTGCCCTTCGGTATGTTCGAGTACATCGTCGAGCATGTCATTACTGTTTAAATTTTTAAACCATACTGTGTATATACGCCTGCCATCGGTATCTTGTGAGTACGCCATTAACTGCTCATTCGGACTTAGCGCCACTTCCCCTAACTCATAAAACTCATGCCCGCTAGCAAGTTCATTTACATCAAGTAGTAGCTCTTTATCTGTGGTTGCTATACTACTGCTGCGATAATGACGCGCATACTCATCATCTCCGCGAACCTCTGAGTGATACCAATACTGTCCATCTTTTACCGGTACCGTATTGTCATCTTTTACAATACGCCCTTTAAGCTCCTCAAATAATGTATTTTGTAATGGCTTTATTGCGGCCAATTGTGCATCACAATAGCTATTTTCTTGTGCTAAATGAGCAAGTATGTCGGCATTTTGTCGCTCATCATCGCGCATCCAATAATAGTCATCCACGCGCGTTTCACCATGAGTAGTAAGCGCATGAGCATGCTTTTTAGCAATAGGAAAATCAGGCAATAAGCTTAAAGAATAATAAGAAGAAGACACAAAAAAATACCGCTTAAAAAATAACAATGACGGCTAGTTTATCATAAAAATAAAAAAGCCAACCGACTTCATGATTGGCTTTTTATGTTGTAAATACACAGTGTTTAAAATTAACTTACTTTAAGTTTTTTACTAGCAAACAGGCGCTTTGGTAAGGCACTCATATCAGTTAGGATGATATACAAACACGGCACCAAAATAAGCGTGATCAAGGTTGCAAACATAACCGCAAAACCCAGCGCTACCGCCATTGGGATAACAAACTTAGCTTGCAAGCTGGTTTCAAACATAATTGGAAGTACACCCGCAAAGGTTGTGATTGAGGTAAGTAGTATGGGTCTAAAACGAGCACAGCCCGCCTCAATAACCGCATCTTTAATGCTAATACCAGCACGACGCGCTTGGTTAATAAAATCTGTCATCACTAATGAGTCATTAATAACCACCCCAGCGGCAGCAATTAAACCAAAACCCGACATTAAACTAATATCTAAGCCAAACCAAAAATGCCCCCAAATTGCACCGGTTAGGCTAAATGGAATAACCGACATAACAATCAAAGGTTGTGAGTAACTTTTAAGCGGTACGGCCAACAATATGTAAACTAAAATCATACCACCGATAAAAAACAGTAACTGTTCATCAGTTTGCGCTTGCTGTTCCTCTATTGCACCACCTAGCTCTGACTTAACACTCGGATATTCGTCCAGCAACTGTGGTAGAAGGTTTTCTTTGACTTGCTTAACCACTTCGCCAGGCTCAATAACCTCTTCGTCTATATTGCCATATACATAAACCGTTCGATAACCACCTTCACGGCGAATATAACTAATGCCGGGCACTTCAGTAAGCTCAACTACGTCGCCAAGCAATACCTCTTTACCTTGAGGCGTGGTAACCACTGCATGCTTAAGTGATGAAAACGCTTCGCGGGTAAGTTTTGGGTAACGCACCATTACCCGCACTTCTTCACCACGACGAATAACACGCTGTGCTTCACCGCCGTAAAAACTTGCGCCCACCTGATTAGCAATCGATGCTAAGTCTAAACCTAAATCATAAGCAACAGGTTTTAAGCTCATTTGCACTTCTTTACTGGCAGGATCAATAGTAGAACTTATATCAAATAAGCCTTTTTGCTGTTGTAATAGTTGTATAAAGCGACGACCTGCATCATTAAGCGTATCGATATCTGAGCCATACAGTAAATAGCCAAATTCGCCATCACCACCTCCTCCGCCACCACCAACATCATCTTGAATAGTCAACGACTTAACGCCCGCAATGTTTGGCATGGCTTCACGCCAGCGACGAGAAAGCTCAAAAGCATTATATGGGCGCAACTCTTCATCAACCAGCGGTGCCAATAACTGCGCTTCTGTTCGGCCTTGATTAAATACCAACACATCGCGAATCATCTTCTGACCTTCTTCGCGAGCAGTTTGCTTGTCGACCTCTAATACCATCGCTTCTATTTGACGGATGGCATTAATTGTTTGAATATCAGATACATTATCATTCATTTGCACATTAATTTGTGGAAAATCATGCGGCACTTTAGGTGATGGGATCATTCGTACTTGCTTAGACGATATTAACGCAAATGTGAAAATTAGTAGCGCAATAAAACTAAATAACACTGTCCATCGCCACTTTATACAACTGACAATAAACTGCCTATACGGGCCATTTACAAAACCAAAAAAGCGCGTATTAAAGCGCGCGCGCCAGCCATTAGGATTAATAGGCGAGAAGTGCGTATGGGCGATATGCGCAGGTAATATCAACTTAGATTCAATCAAGCTAAATATTAAACACAAAATAACTACCACTGAAATACCATAGAAGAAGGCACTTTCAGGCCCACTTGAAAGCGTAAATGGCGCAAATACTGCAATAGTCGTTAGTACCCCAAAAGTGGCTGGAGTGGCGACTTTTTTAGCACCATTAACCACATTAACAACACCACCGCCTTTTTTCTCTATTTCGGTGTAGGCGCTTTCCCCTATGACTATGGCATCGTCCACCACAATCCCAAGCACCATAATAAAAGCAAACAAAGAGACAATATTAATGGTGACACCAAATAACGGCATCAACATCATCGCGCCTAAAAAACACACGGGTAAACCAATCATTACCCATAATGCCAGTTTAAAGCGTAAAAATAATGAAAGCATGATCGCCACCAAAATAGCCCCTTGAAACAAGTTGGCTTTCATCATGTCTAAGCGCGCGTTTAAATAATAAGTAAAATCCATTAGCGGTTCTATACGAACACCCAATGGCAGCTCTTTATTTTTTTGATCAATATACGCTTTTACTGAATCAGCTACTGGAATAATATTTTGCTCTTCAGTGGCTTTTACTGATAAATAAACGGCGTTTTCACCATTAAACTTAAAGTAACGTTCGCCTTCAACAAATTGATCTTTAATAACGGCGATGTCTTGTAGCAATACTTTAGCGCCATTGGCACCAATTTTAACCGGAATTTGCCTAAATTCTTCACCTGAATAAAACTGATTTTCTACCCGAACAGAAATAACCCCGGCATCTGTTTTTAGCTGCCCAGCAGAAAAGTTAGCTGAATAACGACGCACTGCATTCGCCACATCAGAAAGCGTTAAATTGTATTGGCGCAGGGTATCGGGTTCTATCTCGATGGCAATTTCATCTAGTGGCACATCATTAACCACCAAGGATACATTCGATAGTTGCAGCAGCTCACTTTCAATTTTATTAGCGATGGGTTTGAGTTCGGTCAATGGTAAATCGGCCACCAACGTCATGCCAATAACATCTTGACGAAATTCTATTTGACTTATGGTGACCGGCTCCATACCTGCAGGAAATGTAGCAATCCCATCAACACGCAGTTTTACCTTATCGAGCACATCGGTGAGCTCAGCGTCGGTGTTAATTTCAAGACTCGCAGAGCCGCCATTACGAAAGGCCCGATACACTCCTTTTTTAATTTCTGTGATGTCTTTTAACGACTCTTCAATTTTGATTAGTATGCTTTCTTCAATTTCTTGTGGCGACGCCCCTGGGTAATTTGCCGATATACTAATATAGTTAACTTCTATATTAGGGAACATTTGTCGTTGAATAGTAAAGTAGCTAATTATTCCCATTACAATAATAAATAACATCATTAAATTGGCTGCTACTGAATTATTGGCAAAGTAAGCAATTAACCCAGTTTGCTTGGTGTTATCGGGTAGTTCGGTGTTATTCATAACTCATGCTACCTTTATAATTGTTCGCTTGATGCGCGCTCTGCAGCATCTGTATTATTTGATTCACCAAGCCCTGCTATTTTTACAGCCATGCCTTTTTGTGGGTATTCAGGTAAGGTAACAACAAGCTGATCATCGGCCTTTAAACCATCGCTAATATAAAAGTACTCTCCTTCTTCACGAATGACCTTTACCTTACGTGGTTCAAGCTGTTGCTCCTCGTTTACTATCCACACAGTTTGATTATTAACAAGCTCTTGCGGTAAACGATAGATATTATTAAGCATAGTGCCAGCAAAATTTACTTGTACATAGGTACCAAATTTAATTGCTGGCTGTTGATTGGTCAGGCCATAGGGGTCTTCAATTCTAATCACTAAGCTGCTCATACGCGTGGCGTTATCTACAATCCCTAAATCGCGGTCTATCACTGCTTGGCGAGTAAAACCATTTAATCCTGTTTTAATAACGGTTGCCGTTACTCCTTTAATGCGATCCGGTAAAAATACACTGTCAAAACCAGCAATAGGAATAATCACTTCAGCCGTTTCAATATTATTAAGTTCGGCAACTTGCGCGCCCATGCTAACAAACTGGCCCACACCCACGTTACGACTAATTACTAATGCATCGTATGGTGCAGTGATTTCACAGTTAGCTAAATCACGTTGCGCTCTTTTTAATGCCGCTTGTGCAGATTTAACCGATGCCTGGGCACTCAATACTTGAGGTTTACGTAAAAATAAGTCGGTGCGGGCTTTATTTGGGAATCGTTTTGCTTCGTCTTCTGCTACTTTGGCTTGCGCTTGCTCTTCAATTAACATCGCTTGCGCGCGGGCAAGTTCTGCTTCGGCTTGCAGCACGGCCGCTTCGTAGTTATCTGTTTCAATAGTAAATAAGGTTTCACCACGACTCACAATTCCACCCGCTACAAAGTTTGGGTGCCAGCTGGTAACTTCTCCCGATACTTGCGCTGAAAGTTGCGTGTTTTCTAGTGGTTGCACTTCACCATAACTATTAATTATTACTTGATGATCATTAGCTGAAACGGCTTCAACCTGTACGGTTGGACGAGTGTCGATGACTTCTTTTTTCTCTGACTCTTTTGCAATCGCGTTAATTGCAAAAAAACCCGCCACACCTAATGCCAATGCGACAAATGGAAAAGCCCATCTAAGTACATTACCTTGCATCTGTTTATTACTCCCAAATTACTATTAGCACTATGATACCAAAGCTTAATGAAACATTAACGTGACATTTGTAAGCAACTGTTACAAAAAAGTAATGGCAATCCCATTTAGCCTCTAAAAACGATTTAATTCAACGCCGAACATGTACTTTAAAAATGTATTGTTACAATTTTTTACCATTATAAATCATAAAGCTTATTGAATTTAGAAAATACTTTGATCGCATAGACATAATTAGCAAAACCCCACGCTATTTATTTAATGAAAATAGCGCCCTTGCTAAAGCCAGTGAGGCAAATATTAGCGAAGCTGTGCTTGCAAGTATAAAAATTGAAAAACACGAAGACGGTAAAATAGCCTTTAATGTTAATAAACTATTTTTAAGTGAAGCGCTACACAAAGTATCACCTACTCCTAACCCTGACGATAAAAACGCTAAAAAGCGCTTTAAAGTGGGTAAGTTGGACGATAAAAAATCGCGCATTATCAAACAACGCCCTTATCCTAACAACTTAGATGTGGTCGTCGATTATGTATTTACAAATAGCAGCCCTACAGTACGAGGTTCCAGTGCCGTAAGCGACCCGCGCAGTGTCTCTGTAAAAGTGCAGCACTCATTTGTTGCATTACCAAATAACAATTATCAACCGCGCTTTGACGATGCCCGCATCGGCTATTTTACTAATCAATTTGATAAAATGACCTCCACTGACTGGGCGCCTTACCAAGATGTCATTAAACGCTGGGATTTACAAAAGCAAGATCCTAATGCCGCACTTTCAGAGCCAGTAAAACCCATCACTTGGTGGATAGAAAACACCACGCCCATTGAGTGGCGAGATACAGTACGTGACGCCGCACTTGCTTGGAATACGTCATTCGAAAAAGCAGGTTTTAAAAATGCGCTAGAAGTAAAAATACAACCCGACGATGCCGATTGGGACGCAGGCGATATTAACTACAATGTACTGCAAAGCATGCAACCTTTGTATAACTTTATGCAGCAACAGCGTCGCGGGTTTAATCATTATGGTAAAAACGAAGACCCTAAGCCACACAACATGATTTTAAACATGCAAAAAAGCGTATTGGCGCAATTGCTACACCCAGCGGTACTACTGCGTATTTCAGATACCGCACTATATGGTAATGAATATAACCTAACGCAATTTATGGAGGATTTAACGGCGAGTATTTTTGTTGATAGCAAAACCGCTAATTCAATCAGCCACAACTTACAGATTGAATACGTTAACCAGCTGATTGCGGTTGCAGGGCTTGAAAAAGCAAGTAAGCACGATAACTTAGCAAAAACCGCCGCGCTGTATCAGTTAACTCAAATTGCAAACAGCAGCACACCTTGGGGCGCAGACACAGCGACCAAAGCACATAAAAAGTATATCGACCGCCTCATCAGCAAAGCGCTCGAAGCGTAACCAAGTACGCAGCAATAAGGCCGCACTTGCAAGTGCGGCCTTTTTTACACTTTCTCAAAGATAAATTGTGCCTTGCATATAGCGTACAGCCCGCCCTGTTAAAGTCACTGTATGATCACCTACATCACATTGCAGCTGCCCGCCACGGCTAGAGGCTTGATACGCATTAAGCGAGGTTTTCCCCAGCTGCTGCGCCCAATATGGCGCAAGGCCAGTATGAATAGAACCCGTTACATAGTCTTCATCACCACCACTTGCTGGCCAAAAATAACGCGAAATAAAGTCGTATTCTGCGCTTGGTGCTGTCGCCACTACATCTAGCGGGTACACTGTTTTAAGCAACGCAGAGTCTGTTTTAAGGTTTAGCACATTTTGCTCATTATCATAAATAGCAAAGTAAGCTTGCTGGTTTTTCAACACCTTAACAGGTTGTATAGACAAGCCGGCGAGTAGTTCAACGGGGATATCTGTTACAGCAAAAGGGGCTTGTTTTGGAAAGGTCATGGCAAAACTACCATCGCTATTTTTATTAATGACTAACTCTCCCACCGCTGCAGCGTAAAAACGAATGTGCGATAAATTGTGCTGCTCGCACAACACAAATGCCGCGGCGAGAGTTGCATGTCCGCAAAAATCTATTTCCATTAACGGTGAAAACCAACGAATAGCGTAGCTGCCATCAGCTTGGCGACAAGTAAATGCCGTTTCGGAGACATTATTTTCTGCGCCAATCTTTAGCATTAGCTCATCGGCAAGCCAAGTGTCTAAATCAATAACCGCTGCATAATTACCTTTAAATAATTCATTAGTAAAAGCATCTACTTGATGGATAGTCAGTTGCATCTTTTGCTCAATTTATTTGTAAGTGCTATAAACCTGCCACAAATTGAGCAAAAAGAGTATTAAATTTATCTCTTAAGCTACAACAGGCCGCGTTTTATAATACACAATACAGCTAAGTTGCGCGGCATTAGTCAGTAAAATCATCACAAACGTTAAAATATGCGACGTACTAGGTGCTGTCATCGCAAGCTCTGCAAATAAACCGCAAACACCCGCGATAAACTGTAAACTAAAGTAACGAGAACTCAAGTTACTAATATCACCACTTTTGAGTGTTTTATAGGTTTGTGGCATAACGCGCACCGAACTCATAATCAAGCCAACAAAAGTAAGCCATGTGAGAACATTGGCGGTCTCTAGTTGTGGATTAGCTAGTAGTAAAAACGGCAACAATGAAAAGCCTAGCATCGCGCTCAACTGAATCCGCTCTCTAGTTTTGGCGTTATATCGAGCAAAATAATATAAAATCAACCCACTTAAACACCCTGTCACTACAAACGGCAATACCATGTAGTAACGCTCAAAAAAAAGATTAAATGTAATAAAATAAATACTTTGCGCCACACCAAAGGTCATCATTAATAATGATAGACCCGACACACTGCGGTTCTTACGAATTTTATTTAGAAGTGGCAAAAAACTAAATGCTAAAATAAATGATGATAAAATAGGCAGGTAATGTGCCAAAGTAGACCTCGCTCGTTATATAAGTGTTAATAAAAAAACAAATAAAAACATTTTTCAAACAATTTTTTTTAAAGCTTTTGTTTACAGGCGCGCATTGTAGAGCTGACTAGGTTTTATACAAGCTTGACACTCACTTTCGTTTTACTGGGTGGCAACTTGAGTATACACAAATCGTTATTAAAACTTCACAACACCGCCTTTTCATTAATTGCAATACAAATGATAACTGTTATCATAATCGTATAGTTAAATTAACATATAAGTCGTTGGCAATGAGAAAAACACTGTTTAAAGTTCATAGTTGGTTGGCGCTAATTGCCATTATTCCGTTAATTGTTATTAGTATAACTGGCAGTGTTTTAGTGTTTAAAAGTGAAATAGACGGTTTACTCATGCCCGACAAGCACTTTGTAGTTCAACAGCATGCCAAGCGATTACCTATGGACTCGCTAATTGATAAAGCCGAAGCTGCTTTTCCTGAATATGTAATAGGCAGTTGGGAGCTATTTAATAATACCACTGCTGACAGGCTTTATTTGGTAAAACGTGGAACTGACGATTGGTATAAATTGCACCTAGACCAGTATACAGGAGAGATTTTATCAGAGCCGGTAAGCACGACTCATTATTTTACAGACTGGTTTTTAGAACTTCATTACACCTTTTTACTTAATGATTTAAAAAGCTTACCAGGGCAAACTGGCACAGTATTAGGCTTCTTTTTTGCCCTATTTTTATTAACACTCGGTATTACCGGCTTAATTATTTACCGTAAATTTTGGCAACGGTTATTTAGTGTACGCTGGCGTGCAACCTTACAAATAGTACTCAGTGACATTCATAAAATGACCGGCGTGTTAGGCTCCCCAATCCTGATTGTTTTAGCAATCACGGGGGGCTACTTTAATGGTGCGGTGTGGTATCACGAAGTAATAGAGCATGCAGAGGAAGAGCACTTTATAATTACAAATAATTTATACAGTGATGACATTTCTTTTGAACATATTCTTAATGACAGCAAGTTACAAATCCCCACTTTTAACACTACTTTTTTAGTTTTCCCACGCGAACCCGATGAAAACATTACTCTCTACGGCGAAGTAAATACTAATAACCCGTTAACCAGTGAATACGCTAATACTGTTACTTATAATAAACACACTGGCGAGCATATGGCTAACTGGGATATTCGTGAAGTAGGCGCTGGCTGGCAAGTAATAGATAGCTTTAGAAAGTTACACTTTGGTTATTTTGCAGGGCTAATTGGTAAAATACTCTGGTGTATTGTTGGCCTAAGCCCTGTATGGCTTGCTGGAACGGGGTGTTATTTATGGCTTACCCGCCGCAAACGTAAAAAGCATTCACACAAAAATCGTGTCATGCAACGACGAAGCGCGAATGCTTGATAATCACGCCACTTCATTACAGGGTTAATCTAAATAATGAAGTGGTTTATTAAAAAGTGAATAGCCGAACTAAATAGGCGTTTACAGTGAGTAGTAAAAGCTTAACCATGCACGCATTTCATCTTCAAAACTGTCGCCTTCAACACGCGACAACCCAGCATTAAAAGTTAAATCGTTTACGCCCGCAGACCCCATGCCAAAGCTAAAGTCACCTTGGTATTTTAAACCGTAACTTTGTGCATAAACGCTGCCACCTAATTGATGCTGAGTATAATAAAGCCACGGCATACCTTCTTTATAAGTAACCCCGCCGCCATACCCTTGGTAACGCTCGGCAGTAGCACTGTAAAAAGGCAGATCAGCTGCAAACACAAACTCACTACTATAGTTTTGATTGATAATATTTGAACTAAATCCCCCTAGCGCAAGGCGTACATCGTCTCGCTGTTTTTGTGTGAAATTAATGTATAAAGGAGCGCTAAATACCTTACCAAATATACTGGCGTCTAGGTCATAACCCTGCCAATTGTTTTCATCTCGTCCTTCGTACCAACGGGCATTTACACGTTGCCCTATAGCAAAAGTTTGGCGGTCATATTGCCAACTTTGAGCAAAGCCTACACTCGCCCAACGGGTATGGCTTTGTTTGTAATCGGTGTAGTTATAAGCCAGCACAGGCGTTAAACTTAATTGGCCAAATTTTAGTGGATAGTGCATTGCTGCAAACCCGCCACGGGCATCTCTTTTATTATTTAAATTGCTTTGGCTTAAAACTTGATATTGGCGTGAGGTATCTAAGCTGTAGTCAAACAAAGCGAGTTTAAACTTAATATCAAGCGCATTATATTTAGCATTTACAAACCCGCCATGTAATACGCTATCGTTTAAATCAATGCTATAACCAGCTTGCAGGTCTAGCTGCTTTAATAAGTCACTGCTTTTAATACCCATACTTAATAAGCTGGTCGATGCAGAATAATACTGAGATCCCAACGCAAAGGTTGCGTGCTGATCAAGTACCGTATAATCGCGCTGTTCGCCAACTTCTTGGGTGTATACTTTAGCCTCAGGCAACGTGTGCTCATTAACCATTAATAGCGGGGCTTTGTTATTAATCGCTAAATCGGTCACCGTGGTTTTAATACGGGTATTTGCTAGGCTTTTTATATCAGGGCCGTCGGCATTAATTGATAAATAAAGCAGTGTTTCATCTTCCATTTCAATCGGGTGTGCAACCGCTTCTTGCCCGTTAGTTAAACGTGTGAGGGTATTATTTGTTATATGATAATTGTAAATATCAGTGGCGTTATTTAAACCCGCGACAAAATAGATGGATTCGCCATTTTGGCTAAAACTAGGTTGGGTTAAATATTGATACCCGTTTGGCATAGGCACAGGCTGGCTAATACCACTGTCAACATCTTGTATATACATTTGCCAGTTTTCATTCAAAGAGGCTGATAAATATACTAATTTTTTATTGTTGGGGCTAAGCGTGGGGTAATCGTATGCGGTATTTAAGCTTTTTTTGAACAAAGGCGTTATGGCATCAGTATTTATATCAACTTTTACTAATTCAGAATAACCATCGCGTATTTGCTCTGCGTACAAAGTCTCACCGTCGCTTGTGGCACTAAAGCGTCTTAGCCCTGCAAGTTCGGTCAGCTTTTCTACGTTGCCAGTTTCAATGTCGTAGCTAAATGCATCAGACACCCGATTATAAATACCCGTCTCTTCAGTGCTATAGGCATTAAAATAAAGTGTAGTGCTATTTACCCATTGAGGGTTTGCTATACCTGCCCGGTTTATTTGATTAAGTACGTGTTTTTGTTCGCGCTTAAATACACTGGGTACAGTATCAGGAATATCCTTAGCATCGTCCTCAAGCAATTGCTTTTTCGCCTTAGTAAATTGCTGTTGTGCCTTAGCGTTATCACTGGTGCTGTAAATAATAAGCTTGGTATTACGCTTTGCATCACGCTCAACAATCGCAAGCTTACTGCCATCATGTGAAAGAGCTGGATGGCTTGCGTATAAATCAAGCTCAAGCCATAGTTCACTATTGAGCGATTGCTCCCCTTGCTCTTGCTGCATGACCTTATAGGTATATTCAGCTATAAAACGGCGATACAGCTTAGCCGCACTTTGTCCAAACACACCTTCAAATGCCTCATCAAAGTCACGCGACTTAACCGCCTGCATTCGGGTCCATACACTATCAAGTATTTGCTCAGAAAATGTTTGCTCTAGCCAATATAAAAACCGGCTTCCCATTAAATACGCCATAGAGCCGGCCATAAAGCCTTCATCACTATTTAATTGTCCATAAGTTGGCAACGCCCCTTGTTGGGCAAACTCTCTAAGTATTGACTCAGAATAGTTATCAAACAAACGCCCTCGACCAGTCATTTTAGATTCAATAAGGGTGGCATACCCTTCAGCAACCCAGCGTGGTGTGTCGCCATAGGTTAAATCGTAAAGATCCCACACCCCTCTAATTTTTTGTTGCCATTGGTTACGGGTAGGCTGGGCTAAATGAACTAAGTGAATGTACTCGTGGAGTATGAGTAATTGTTGCCAACCTGATGAATTTGATATCACAGTGTCAGACTGTGGCGGCGTGGTAAAAAGTGCCATAACGGGGTTATTAGAGGTCGGCAAGGCAAATCCATTAGCCGCATTAAGTGGGTCAAACACCACTACATCAACTGTTTTATCAAGCGCACGGTTTTGTTGCTCAAGCACTTTAGTGCGAACGATCTCAAGCTCCACCGCCGTCGATTTGGCAAAATCAGTATGCTCACTACTAAAGTGCACATTAAAATGCTCGGTATGAATGGTTTGCCAATTTGCTGCAAAACTTGGAAAAGCAAGTAATAAAGCAGATGCCAGCAGTGTCTGTTTCATAAAATTCCCTAAAATAATTCCTTAATGCACTAGATTATTATTAAACGGAAAAAACAGGCAGTAAAAAAGTGTAATAAAGCGTGTCAAATATGTATTTACAGCCTGAGATAAATTACATCCAACTACGAGGGTCTGACTCTACCTGCATAAGCGTAAAATCAATAATAAAGTCAGCATCTTGCTGTTTTAAATAAGGCACATAAACGCCGCCCGCCGCAAGTTGTATATACAGGCTCTTCAAACCAGAACGACGCATAAAAAAGGTGCTAATCCCGCGGGTACTTTGTGCTTTGTACAGCTCAAATACGCGATAATGCACGCCAATCATGCCTTTGCGTAACACCATATAAAAACGCCCGTCTTGTTGATGAAGGTAATAGCCATAACGCTTATACGATAAAAAAACGAACATGCCTAACAGCAAAAATAACGCGAATGAAATTAATATATTAAATTGCATCGAAGTGATTAAAAACCCAGAAACAATACTCGGCAGCAAGGCATAAAACAGCATATTTTTATATAACAGCGCTCGCTCTACCGCTTTAAATACCAGCTTTTTACTATTAAACCATGGATAAATCCACTGACACACACTATCAACTTGCACCTGCGTAAGTACCGGTAACACTAAGGTTTGTTTATTTTTTTTTGCCATACTCGCTGTGCCACCGCTGCTGGCTTGCAAGCATTCAACAGTAAAGCGTTTTAATAGCCTTGCAATCAGGTTTTGCTTAATAACAATTGATTGCACTTTGTCTAAACTAATTGATAATTGATGGCGCTCTAACAATCCAGCAATACGCTTAAATTTTTTATTTTTAAAATACAATTGATAATTGTAAAAACGAATAAGCGACATCACCACCGATAAAAACACAGCAATAAACACTAACACAATGACCAACGTAATCACCGCAAATACCGCAGCATTAGCCATCATCCCAAGCTCTTGCTGATAAAATCCCTCTATTTTGGTTATAAACTGCTGCTCTAAAAAATCGATAGCTACATTCATAAAAGGAGCAATAGCCGCGAGCGCTAAAATAGCCATGTTGGACATTAAACCAAACTTAGCGATTTCTTTATTTGAAATGAATAAACTATTTTCGCTTTGCGCTTCAATAGCAGTTTGCACTGTATCAGCGATATCTAATGATGGTTGCTGCGCCTTATAGGCAAACACACGTTTACGCATTTGCTGCGCGTAGTCGTTAGTGACGCCTGGCAATACCGCTTCTTGGGCCACACTGCCTGCGGCATCAAAAATACAATTAACTAAGCCAATAGGGCTAAAGTAAAAAGGTTCCACCACATTTACATTTTGTACTCGTGAAAACTTTAAGGTGAGTCGCTCTTTTTTAAACACCCCTTTGTTTAATAAAATTTCATGATCGTCTGTAATACAAAACCGAAAACTACGATAATACAAAAAACAATAAGCAAGTAATGAAGTCAAGGCCACCACCGCCGCAACTTGCCCCCAAAATAGCTTGTTTTCTACCTGAGTGACAAACACCACTAATACGGGCAGCAAATTAAATAAGCCATCTTTGATAAAACGCACACTAAAATGCATAACAAAGTAAACCAACGCCCACGGTGAAACTTTTTGCCAATTAGGGGCAGAAGATGTTTGTTGCGAAGCATCAAGATTCACTGACTAGCCCCTCGTCATGGGTTTCATCATGGCGATAGCTTTGTACAAACTGGCGAATGTCTTTGCACTTTTCATCGCTCAGACCACTTATTTGTAAATCGGCACTCATACCACCGGCGCTGTAGAGTTTTAAACTTGCTAAACCGAGTTTACGTTCTATTGGCCCACGATGTATTTCAATATGTTGTACTCGCGATAAGGGTAAAATTGTCACCTGCTGCCAAATAATGCCCTTTTTAAAAGCAATGTCATGAGTACGCAGCGCACTGCCTTGTCGTTTTATACTGAGCATGCTGTAAATCATTGACAGCAAAACTAATAACGGTACGCCAACCAATAAGTAACCTTGCGCCATATCTGAAAAATTTGAATTGAAATAACAAACAGCGGTTAACACTAAGCTAAACGGAATATAAAACACTAACCAGTTTAATTGTGCATGCAGTAACGCCTTATCTGCAAGCGGTTCAAAAGCAATGCTTTGATGTTGCGGTAGGTCGGTTATTTGTTGATTAGTAAACACACTTTGCTCCATTTGCACATGATTGACTTAGCTAAGCCACTTTATTGTTGTCACTAGCGTATGACTTTGTTTAGGCTCAAGCATCACTGCATCTTCGAGTACATTAGCAGCCTCTAGGCATAACATAGTTTGATACTCATCATCAGCAAAGTGTGATAGCCGCGTTGACTTTTCAATCCATGGGTTCCAAAGCACGCATGAGCGCGAGTTTTCTCTGCTTACACTGATCGTCCCTTGGGGTGTTTCTATTGTTTGAATTGCAGCCGCTTGGGTATAAACCATATCGGTTTCACGCGTAAAGTCGACCACCTCATTTTGTTTATAAGGGCCTTGGCCAAACTCACTATATTGCGCCCCTTGTAGCCCTGCCACACGAGTGTTATTAATATCGTCAGTTGGAAAATAAGTATGCAGAGCTTGCGTATAACCAAATGGCACGTTGCCTAAGTTACAGGTGGTTAAACGTACCTCTAACTGCTCAGATAAAATAAACTCAACCCGTAAAGATGACTGATATGGCCAAAAGTTAGCATCTATCTGCCTCATTGGTAACTTAAGGCTTACTGTCACTTCACTTTGAGTTTCGTTCACTTCATCTGCTTGCCAAACCTGTGTGCGTGCAATGCCATGCGCCGGAAACTCATTGTTTTCATGTTGTCCAAACCAAGGCCAACAAATAGGAATACCACCACGAATACTCTCCCCTTCAGTAAAGGTTTCATCCCTTGAGACCCATAACAATGGCAATTTACCTTTGGGTGTAAACTCAGTTATTTGACCACCTTGTAAAAATATTTTTGCCTTACATTGACTGCTATTTACACTGATAAATTCTAAACCATTATTGGTACGCTCAATACATACTGAGGGTGATAATTGCATCTTTTTTCCTTTAACACTGACTGAGTAATACTTAATATACAAACAATAAAGCATGCTTAAAACATAAGCCACACACAATAGTTATTTAAATTGAGTTAGTTACTAAAAAAAGTTGCTATAACTCTAATTTAAAAAAAGCGAAAGCTTAATACTTTAGTTATGCGTATCTTTCTGGGCTTAAGGTACCCAGCCTAAGCAAGCAAAATACGGTCAATTTCTAATAAAATAAAGATTAATAACTTCATATTAATTACTACTCTAATTAATAAATCCCATTAATAACTTAGGTAAATGACATATATTATTTGAATTCAATTTGTTTGATCTGTAACATTTAAAGTTACGGTAAATGATTCGCCCTCCATGAGACAAGCAAATGCAAAAATATGACGAATTACTCGTTTCTTTACGCAAGGTGATCCGTGCGATTGACTTACATTCAAAGCAACTTAATAAAACCGCAGGGTTAACAGGACCACAACTGCTCATTATGCACGAAGTGTCTCAAACTGACGGCATTACCGCCAGCCGTATTGCACAAAATGTCAACCTAAGCCCCGCCACGGTCACCAATATTCTTGACCGAATCGAAAGTAAAAATTTAGTAACTCGCGTGCGCAGTCAAATGGACAAACGTCGAGTCAGCTTGTACCTTACAGAGCAAGGCAAAGAACTACTCGAAAAAGCCCCCCAGCCATTGCAAGAGCACTTTATCGAAAAATTTTCAGCCCTTGCTGAATGGGAGCAAAGCTTACTCCTTTCATCAATGCAGCGTGTTGCAGCTATGATGGATGCAGATAAATTAGATGCCTCCCCTCTTTTAGAAGTTGGCGCCTTATTTCAAACAACTAAAGAATAAACGAAATAGCAAAAGTATCGGAATAAAAATATTGGGCAGCTATACGTTGTGCAGTATTATTAACGATGCTTTAAGCGTTGTACCCACTATATTATTTTTAATTTTAGCGTTGCCCGATCTGTGCCGCGTTTGTGCTTTGCCTTTTAACTTCTAAGCCCCCATCCCCAAAACTGATGCATTTAATTTATACCCATAAGTGTAAAGTTAGGTAAATAAGTTTGTAATGATTAATGCAAATCATTATCATCCGTATAAATAAAATAAACCTATTACTTTTATGTCATTTGTTAACAAACGTGCTGTATATAATATGAGCCGTGCTTTACACATTTATATTTCTACCGCTTTGTTCTTTTTACTTATTCTATTTTGTGTAAGCGGCATAGTGCTCAACCACGTTGACTGGTTAAAAAACGATAAAAAAAATGGCCAAGTTACTGCCGTAATCTCGGATGATCTGCTTGCTCAAGCAAATACACAATTAAACAACTTACCGATTATTTACCCACAAATAGAGGCTTATTTAGCCAAACATTATGGGCTGCACAAAGTAAAAAGCATTGATTGGGAAAAAGAGGATGCACTGGTGATGTTCGACTACCCACTGCCTGCAGGTTTTGCTTTCGCAGAGCTTGATTTTATTAGTGGTGAACTGAGCCTCGAGTATCAAACCGGCGGTATTTTAAGCTTAATTGGCGATTTACACAAAGGTCGTCATAGCGGCGAAGCATGGAGCTGGGTGATTGATATATCAGCCGTATTAATGATTTTGTTTGCTATCACCGGGATGATTATTTTATTTCAAAATAGAAAAAAACGCTTAGTAGGAATATGGCTAACAGTGCTTGGGGTCGCAACACCAGCGGTCATTTATTTATGCTGGGTTCCGCAACTAAAAGGAGTGTCTTAATGCTAAAGCTTAATACCTTAATTAGCGCTGTTGTTTTATTTACAGCCGCTTTGTTTCAACCTCACGGACATGCCGCAGAGCTTGAAATTGAACTTACTCTACCGGATTTAGACGTGCAACCTTATCACCGCCCGTATGTAGCCGTGTGGCTAGAAACGCCTGAGCGCAAACATGTTACCACAGTGGCATTATGGGTGGAAAAAGCAGAATGGTTTAAAGACTTACGTCAGTGGTGGCGTAAAGCGGGCAAAAGTGATGCTAACTTTGACGGTGTAACAGGTGCCACAAAACGCCCTGGTACTTACACCATTAACTGGAATGGCACAGATTTAGATGGCAAAGTCGTAGCCGCAGGCAAGTATTTACTTAATTTAGAGGTTGTGCGTGAAGAAGGTGGCCGTGATTACACCCGTCTAGAAATCGATCTTAATCAAGACGGCAAAATCACCCTTGATGGTACCAATGAATTTTCTCAAAGCTTTGTCACCATTAAAAGTCAGTAAATGTAGCTGCTAAAACAATTTAAATAAGGAAAGGTTATGAAAATCAATTTACTTAAAAGCGCGCTGATTGGCGCAATTACTTTCACTGCTCTTGCATCTAGCTATGCCAATGCACATGCACGCTGGTTAGTGCCTTCGCACACCTCTCTGTCAGGCGATAAAGCACATTATGTGATGATCGATGCCAGTATTTCCAATGAAATTTTTGCGCCAGACAAAGCCTATCGCCCAGAGCAAAAAGGCGCAGAATATGATGATAACCTGATCATGGCAATCGGCCCTGATGGCAAACCAGTTAGCGATAAAATTCGTGCATATTACCTGCAACGTAAAAATTCAGCGGCAGTCAAACTAACTGGAGAAGGTACTTATCATATTACGATGAGCCAAGAACCACGCCTAATGACTTTTTATAAAGATGCCAAAGGCGAACGTGGCCGTGTGTTTGGCCCTAAAAACAGTAAAGATATTCCAGCGGGCGCAACCGATATTAAAACCACAAAATCGATTGCCACTGTAGACACCTTTGTTAGCCGTAATGGTACTTCAAAACCGGCACTACTTGGTCAAGGCTTAGAGATCAGCGGTCCAACTCACCCTAATGATTTATTTGTTGGTGAAGAAGCGCGTTTTCAATTATTAAAAAATGGTAAACCTGCTGCCAACGTAGAACTGGCAATCCTTAAAGGAGATACTCGTTATCGTAACGAACGTAACGAGTTAAAAGTCACTACCGACAAAGACGGCTTCTTTAGTGTGACTTGGCAGCATCCGGGTTTATACCTAATTGAAGGCGGTGTGAGCGAAGATGCAACCGAAAAAGGCATCGACAGCGTACGTTATTCGTTATTCACAACTTTAGATGTAGCACCTGAATAATTAGCGCTTATAAGCGAGTGGTTAGCGCCTGCTAACCACTTTTCAGTTCCACTACTAATTAGCACTATACACCACTTTATAGTCAAAAAATTTCACATCCGGAATAAAAACCAATATAATACAAACATTTAATTTTTGGCTTCGTTTTTGCTACTACTCGCTTATATGGAATGTCTAACTAAAAACGAGTACTCAAATAATGATCAACAAATCGCTTCCTTTACTTACTAAAGCTCTTCCTATTGCCACTAGCCTATTGTTTCTCAGTGGCTGTATTGTGCATGTTTCAACCGCGTCAGCCAATATTCAACAACAGCAACAACGCTCAATATCAGCGTCACAATTACAGCAACTCGATATTGAAAGTGAAGCCGGTTCGGTTAAAGTCATTGGCTCAAGCACTGCCACCGACATCAGCGTAGATGCCACTATTTATACGGCAAAAAGTGATGACCCTTACATACTTACTCTGGAACAAAAAGACAATAAAGCCGTACTTATAGCAAAAAATTATAGTCCGTCAGGAATAGTGGTATATCAAGGTAATTCACCCAGTATTGATTTAGTTATTACTGTGCCAAGCTCATTTAACCTTGAGATTGACGATGACTCTGGCGATATAGATATTGCTGGTGTACTAGGTAATATCATTATAGATGACGACTCAGGGAGCATTCGTATAGATCAAGGTCATCACGTCACTATTAATGATGATTCAGGTGATATCAACCTGCAAAACATGACTGGTAATATCAAGATCAGTGATGACTCTGGCAGTATTACTGTGCGTAACGTTGCTGGCAATATGACTATTGAAGATGATTCGGGTGATATAACCCTGACTAACATCACTGGCAGCGTAGATATAGACGATAACTCAGGCAGTATCTCTGCTAAACAGCTAGGTAGTTACTTAACGATTGAAGATGGATCGGGTGATATTTATGTTGAACAAGTAAATGGTCTAGTCACCATTGAGGATGGCTCAGGCAGTATTCGTGTTAACCATGCTAAGGGATTAACCATCATTGACGCCGGCTCAGGTGATTTGAGCATCGACAATATTAATGGCCCAGTAAAACTAGACTAATCATTATCTAAACTGAGTGCGGGGTGCTTTTAGTACCCCACCAGCTCTGCATACCCTTTTCCTTTAAAACCACCTTGGGTTTTAATTCGCCCCTCCCAATATGGGATGCTCAGTTGATTACGTGAATCAGGGTTGCGCGCTTCTATTATTATAGATTCAAACCCCTCAATATTGAGCGCCCACTTGATTGGGTAAGTTTTACTGGTTGACGTTTGTTGTTGGGTTTTAGATTTAAGCTCCTGCGTTTTTAATACTTGTATGCTCACATCGTCATTTGCAATGGCACGTACTTGCCCATCGCGGGTAATATGCGATGCGCTGCAATAATCGTAATTTTGTTGGCTATTACGGATACAAAACGCCATCAAACCACCTAATTTAGGATCATCAGCTTGAATGCTAAACCAATCCCAACCAGTTTGACTAGGATCGATCAATGCTGAAGACCACTCCCTATCTAACCACGCATCGCCGGTTACTTTATAGGTTTTACCCGCAAATGTAATGTCGCCTTTAGCTTGTAAAAACGGATAACTATAATAATACGAGGCATGCCCTTGATGTGTTTTTTGGCTATACCCTTGCTCGCCGTGTTTTATTAATGGGCTGTTAGCCAACGCTAAATTTACACTGTAATTTCCCTGCTGTGCGGTTAAGTTAAGCGGTAAAAATGTTGCCTTCTTACTGGCTAGCTGCCAATCATCTAAACGGGCCTCAAATGGCTGTGCGCTAATATTTACCTGTCCCGAGCGGCCATATTTTTCAAATGCCCGGTGCTGGGTATCGGTTTGTATTGCAAAGTGTGCAAAATAAAGTTGCCCATTCCACCACGGTGACGGCTCAGTGACCGCGCTCTGCTCATTAACTGAGAGCCTAAATAAGGTCCATTGCACGCCAAAGGTGTCGCCATTATCAGCTTTTAAATTAGCAGTAACATACCACCACTCAATACCTTGTTGATGATGTGCCCCGTGATCACTTGGAAAATTCAGCCCTTGGCGTTTATTTACAGCTTCACCAAATTGCTGCGAAAACCCAGCATGTACCGGTTTACTGCTATTAACTTGTTCTACCTCAGGCTGGCATGCACTTAATGTGCTGAACATAATAAAAGCGAGTACTATGTTGAGTGTGTTCATGTAAATCCTATAGCTTGGCGACATTATCGGCAACGGCGCTGCGCGTTAGTTTTATCAGCGGCAGAGCACTCACAAACAAGGCTAAAACAAACACCAGTAGGGTAAAGCCCCCTAACTGCAACCAATTAACGGTCATGGCCATTGTCCACCCAAACGCAATTGGCATCACGTAAGTTAATAACACCCATCCAAGGCAAAGCCCCAGTGGTATAGCTAATAACAAGGTGGTTAAAATAATCAGTGCGGCTTGCAGTACTTTTGCCCCCAATAATTGCTGTTGGGTGACACCCAGCGTTTGTAATACCGCCATGGGCTGTAGTTGCCCTCGCCCTAAAGTCAAAAAGCTCACCCACATACCAAACAAGGCAATCAGCATAATAAATAAATTAAGTGCTTGAGTAACATAAAAGGTTTTACCAAAGAGTTGTTTAGCAAAGCGTTTAAACTGCTGATTAGCAATCACTTGCTGGCTATCTAATTGATGCACTTTTTGAATATGTTCTGCCACTGCGCCTACGTCAGTTGCAGGTTTTAGCCACAGCGATAAACCATATTGAGTATAATTTAAGCCGCTATTTAACAATGCGCTGGTTGTTACCACCACATTTAAACCTTGCTCACCGTAATCGTAATAAGCCCCTCGCACTTGGCAAGTAAACGCGTTAATATGTTGTTTAGGGCTAATTACATCACCCAGCTTTATTTGATACTGTAATAAGGCAGGCTCATTTACTAAACAACCAATAACACCGGCTTTATTTTTTTCAAACATAGCTGATGTAAGTGCGTTATTGTTTAAAAGGCTAAGATGTTGGTTATACTCAGCGTTTGCACCAAAAGCCATCACATCAACAGCAATCATGGTGTTAGATGTTTTAAGCTCACTATTAGCTGACCAATATACACCCACCTTTTCTACCTCAGGAAGTGCCATAAATGACTGCTGTAACGCTTGCATATTTTGCTCAGGCCTGACATATAAATCGGCGCTTAGGCGCTTCTCAAGGTGTGTGTCTAGGGTGTCGCTAAAACTACCGACCATAATTTGTATACCGACCGCTGCTCCCATTGCCATTAAAATAGCGAGTACTGAGCTTAATAACGCAGGTAACTGCACTATGCTGTCGGCTTTTAACCATTGAATAATGGGATTTCGTGTTGGCCACGGCAGTTTAAATACGGCTTTAACTATCGGTGGTGCAATGACAAAAAATAGCAACAGCACACAAACACATAGCAACAAGGCGCTCATTTTAGTATTTGCCGTTAATGCTAAATAACCTGCTGCAATAATAACTAACGCTAACATTGGCCATTTAACACGCGCTAAAAAAGTACTTAATCGGGCCGACTGGCTGGCTAAAAACCCCAATAAAACAACAATATTCAATACAAAACCGCTGGCAATCATACTGCTGTCTAGGTTTACCACAAAACTTCTGTCTAATTGATAAAGCCCTCTTAAGGTAGCCGACACATCCATCATTAAGGCATTTGCCAATGCAGCACCAAGTATTGCCCCTAATACAGCAGCGATAAAGCTAAGCAATGTTAACTCAATAACCAGTGCCTTAATTAACGCCGACCTTTGACAACCCAACACCCACATTTGCTGCTGTAAGTGAGCGCGCGCGTTATACGCCAGCTTAATTGCATTAAAACTTAAAAAAGCCCCCACTACGTAACCTAGAAATGCTAATGCTTGTAAATTAAAGAAAAACGCCTCAGATAGCGCATCGAATGCTTGCTCTTGTGCAGCTTCAAGGCGGGCTTTGTCAGCTATTAATGCCTGTAACTGTGTCGTTTGTGCACTCGTTAGCCCGCTAATTTCTAAATAATTTACTTTACCCTTTGTACCCAATAGCTGATCAGCAAGGCTAATATCCACCAGCATTGTCATGCCTAAACCTTGTAATTCGCTTACCGCTAACGTGCGGGTGGTATCGCCCATTTTTATATTAATACGGCTGTTTTTTAAATTTAGCCGCTGCATTAATTTAGGATCGACATAAACAGTATTTAGTAGCTGTTCAAACCCAGAATAACTATTGTTTGTTAATGAGGAAGAGCTGCTCGCATCTTGTGTAAGCCACTGCAATAAATTGACGCCTCTAAGCATGAGTTTTTGCTGCTTATCGGTTTCAATTATGCCTTCTAAAACCGGTTGAACCTGAGTAAAGCCAGCCGCCCTAATACGCGACCACATGCTGTTGGGCAGCCTGTTCTCACCAAGTACAGGGCGTACAAAATGCGTCACTGGGTTTGCAATTAACGCAGTAGTTTGTTGATAGCGCTTACCGGCCTCTAAGTTTAAGCCCTGTATTGCAGTAAGTAGCGCTGCACCTAAACTAAAACCAATAAAAAACAGTAATAATAGCCCAATATGGCGACGATAAAACTGCCCATAGGTTGTTAAAATAAGTTTAAGTTCAGCCATTAATTTGGCCATCTTTTAAAAACAATTGCGAGGTAAATTGATCAGCTAATCGCAGACTATGGGTAACCATAATCAGTATTATTTGCTGCTCTTCGCACAGGTTTTTTAATAGCGCAACAATATCGTGCGAGCGAGCGGCATCAAGGTTGCCTGTAGGCTCATCGGCCAATAGTAGCTTAGGCTTATTTAATAACGCTCGGCCAATCCCAACCCGCTGTTGCTCACCGCCCGATAGTTGATCAGGCATAGCGCCAAGCTTACCGCCTAAACCTAGCCGTTCACTCATTTGGTGTATTTCATCTTCACTAGGAGATAACCCATTAAGCCTTGCTTGAAAGCACATGTTGTCCTTCACATTTAACGGGCTAAGCAACTGGTAATGCTGAAAAATAATACCTATTTTACGCCGATAAAGAGCCAACTGGTTTGCATTAAACTCACTAATGTTTTGTTCATTAACGGTAATAGTCCCTGCATCAGGTGACAGTAAACCCGCTAATAAATTTAACAATGTCGTTTTACCCGAGCCACTATCGCCTAATAACGCAATTTGCGCCGCAGGCATAATATTTAACGATAAATCATTAATAATGGTGCGTTTTAAACCACCATCTTGGCGGGTAAAAAACACATTGTTTAGCGCAATCATAAAGTAAAAATTATTCCAGTAGCAAAAATTGGGTACATTGTTTAAACGATACCATAACAGCAAAGCGCTCACTTAGGCGCTTATTTTTTGTGCCTGCCTCCAGCAAAATGAACTTTACTTACATGTTAAACACTTTTGTCCATAAGTTTTCAGGGTTTAGCTCTGGGTTATTTTTTATTAAATTTCTAATTCATTCATTATGAATTTAATTAGCCACCTTGCTCTGTAAAGTGTTACTTGTAGCTCATAGCCGGCTGTCATTCTTTCAGCTATGAGCTACTTCATTTAAAAACGCTAAAATCTAGTGATGATGCCCACCTTGAATAGCCTCACCTTGAGGATTATAAAAACCTGTCGCGCCGTGCTCTATAAAACCTAGGTTAATCATTTTTGCTAAAAATGGGTCACTTTCGTTATCGCCAATGTCCGCATAATCGGTGGTTTGAAAACGATCCCACTTAGCAAATTGTGCCGTAATTGCTTGCTCGTCGCTAACAACCTTATTAAGGCTAAGTACTGTTTCTGATTGGCCTTGTTTATTGGTTACGCTAAAGGTTTTTACTAATTGTGATTGCGGTAAAAACGCTAATTTAAACTGGTTATCGCCCTCATTAAGTTCGTAATTTTTTATTTGATTACAACCCTCGCCCTGCGTATTTACTAGGGTCATTTTTGCAATTAACTGATTATCCACCAGCTGGTTTTTAGCACTCCAATTTTGTACACCACGCACCTCCGAAGGTTGGTATTCAATGCCGCGCTGCTGAGCATTAAAGTAGCGAATAGGCCGAAGCTGATTATTACTAAGTTGCTGCCAAAGTTCGGTTAGTGTTTCACCTTGGTGCGCCACCTGCTGATTGTCTCGCCAAAGAGTGAGTGACTGGGTATTTTGTTGAGTGCTTTGCTGCATTTTATAATTATTGGTAATTTTATAATCCGCTTTTAATTGCGCAGCATTAATATCGCACTGCTGGGCTAATGCATTCGTGCTAGTCAGTGCTGAGAGTATAAATAATATATTTTTCATTGGGGTAATCTCTTGGTTAAACATTACTTTATGGCTCTAACATAACGCCTAATAATGGTATTTTTATGATACAAAAAGCCCGCAAAATAATGCGGGCCATTTATTTAATAACTTAATTTATTGCGCTACTTTTTCATCGGCTACTTTTACAAAATCAGCAGCAAAGTCCATTACATGGAATAAAAAGCTTTGCTCATTAGTGCCGGTTACTAAATGCGCCCCTGGGCCCATTGCATACACTCCCACGTCTTCGCCTGCGTGAGTTTCTGATGATAGCGGTACAAGTGCTTCTTGGTGAAAGCCTGGTGTGGTTGTATCAACATTGGTTAAATCAACACGCCCCGTAAGGGGGGCAAAATTATACCCTGCATCCGCATCTGTCTCGCTGCCTAAGTCTCTAAAACCACTGCCATTTGTGTAACCAAGCGTGGTATACGGCATATCATCGGCTGCTAAACTTGGCTCTGTTTGGCCCACACCTACCACTTTACCCAATATTGGGTTACCCCGTTTAGGGTAACCTGCAATAGTAAATACATGGCTGTGATCGGCCGTAACCACAATCAGTGTTTCTTCTGGATTGGTGTTTTCCATCGCCACTTTTACCGCTTTAGCAAGTTCAATAGTATCGTTAAGTGCGTTGTATGCATTACCCGCATGATGCGCATGGTCAATACGACCCGACTCAACCGTTAAAAAAAATCCTTTATCATTGTTATTTAAAACATTAATTGCTTTTTCGGTCATTTGTGATAATGAAGGCTCGCCTGCAATATCATTGCCACGATCGGCTTCGTATTGCATGTGTGATTCGTTAAATAAACCAAATACCTTAGTGGCGTTCTCGCTAATAGCATCAAAGCCAGTTTGATCTATGACATAAGTACCATTTGGATATTGTGTTTTCCACTCGGCGGTTAAGTCGCGATTATCTGTACGATCGCCCTCTACAGCACTCACCGCATCTGCTGAATTAAACGCGGCATCTTTAGGTAAAAAGTGACGACGACCACCGCCCATCACTACCTCAATCCCGTCTACATCAATACCAGCAAACCGTGCTTCTAGGTTCTTTTCAAAGTTTACTAACTGTGAGGCAATATCTTCACAATTTTCAGCCTCAGACGCTGGCATATCTGAGATATCTTCCCAGTTACGTTCTGCCGATTTAGCATACGCAGCCGCAGGTGTTGCATGGGTAATACGCGCAGTAGAGATAACTCCCGTGGATTTACCGGCAATTTCTGCAAGCTCTAATGAGGTAATAAGCTCGTGCCCTTTACCCGATGCACAATTACCGCGTTCAACGTTTTCATCAATTCCTACTACGCCAGCATCGGTTTTTACCCCTGATACCATTGCTGTCATCGTGCCCGCAGAGTCTGATGTTTGTGCATCCACATTATAGGTTTTTACAAAACCAGAATACGGCATAGTTTCAAAGCTTAATTGGTGATCTTCTCCCATTTCACCCTGTAATTGCCCCGCTAAAATACGCGCCGCCGTTACGGTAGAAATCCCCATACCATCACCAACAAACAAAATAACATTTTTGGCTTTTCCTGATTCAGTCACCACTTTGCTTGTAGCATCTTGCGCACTTGCAAGTGTTGTTTGTGCATCGCTAAACCATGCATTATTAGTTAATGAAAAGAGCTGTTCATTAGTCAGTGACGTGGCAGGCTCGTTACACACCAAATTAGTATGCGTTACTTCACCTGTGTCTAATTGCCCGTTTGTATTGGTATCAACACCGCTTTGTGTTTCTATGCCGCCATTAATACACTGTGCTGAGCCTACTGCGATTTGCTTATCAACCGCTAAAATATTATTGCTGTTTTTGTCGTCATCACTAGCACAACCCGTTAATGCGACCATTACTGCTAAAGAAAGTACTGTTAATTTATTCATGTGAGCCGCCATTATTGCTGAGTTAGTTCAAGAGCTTGATTAATTAAATGAAATACCACGTTTTGCTCAATAACACCTTGAGCAAGGTGAGCACCAGGACCGGTTGCATGCAGTGAAACATCCTCGCCTGCATGGGTTTCAGAGCTCAGTGGCACAGTGGTTTCTTGATGAAAACCTGGCGTTGTTGTATCAACACCATTTAACTCAACACGTCCTGCAACCGCGGCTGTTTGATAGCTGGCATCCGCATCCGTTTCATCAATTAAGTTTCTAAAACCGAGGCCATTTGCATACCCGACTGTGGTGTATGGCATATTGTCGGCGGCAAGTTTTGGTGTAGTTTGGCCAACACCAACCACCTTACCTAAAATTGGGTTTCCGCGTTTAGGGTAACCTGCAATAGTAAATACATGGCTGTGATCGGCAGTAACTAAAATAAGGGTTTCTTCAGGATTGGTGTTATCAACCGCAGCTTGTACTGCTTTTGCAAACTCAATGGTGTCGTTAAGTGCGTTGTATGCGCTACCCGCGTGGTGCGCATGGTCAATTCGCCCCGACTCAACCGTTAAGAAAAAGCCTTTTTCGTTTTTACCAAGCACATCAATCGCTTTAATCGTCATTTCGGTAAGCGACGGCTCGCCTGCTATATCGTTTGCACGGTCGGCTTCGTATTGCATGTGCGATTCGTTAAATAAACCAAATACTTTAGTTGTATCGTCGCTGATGGCATCAAACCCAGCTTGGTCCATTACATAAGTGCCATTAGGGTAGTGTGTTTGCCATTCAGTAACGAGGTTACGTTCATCGGTACGATCGCCCTCTACCGCGCTCATTGCATCATTTGAGTTTGCCGATACATCTTTAGGTAAAAAGTGACGACGACCGCCCCCCATGACAAAATCTAAGCCATCAACGTCGGTTCCAACAAAACGTGCTTCTAGGTTTTTTTCAAAATTAATCAGCTGTGAGGCAATATCTTCACAGCCAGCATTAACTGCCGCTTCTGGCATATCTGAAATATCTTCCCAGTTGCGGTCTGCCGATTTAGCATACGTTGCCCCAGGCGTTGCATGGGTAATACGGGCAGTAGAGACAACACCTGTTGCTAGGCCTTTAATTTCAGCCAGCTCAGTGGCTGTCAGTAACTCGTTGCCAGCCACCGTTGAGCACTCACCGCGCTCAATATCTTCATCAACACCAATAACACCCACGTCGGTTTTAACCCCTGAGATCATGGCCGTCATGGTGCCTGCAGAATCGGCTGTTTGTGCATCAACGTTATAGGTTTTAACTTGCGCAGAATAAGGGAACTGCTCAAAGCTTAAATAGCCTTCTTCGCCCAGCTGATTATTGCGTTGGCCTTGTAAAATGCGCGCTGCCGTTAAGGTAGAAATACCCATACCATCGCCTACAAATAAAATAACATTTTTAGCTTTGGTGTTTTTAATTGCCTGTGCTTGCGTTGTTTTTGTTATTAGTTTTGCTTGCGCAGCACTGTACCAGCTGCTGTCTTTTTGACTTTGCGGTAGAACATTGGCATGACTAACGGCACTAAACGCACAGGTTAGTGCGATTGCCGCAGCGACTTTTTTAATTTTCATCCGTAATTCCCATTATGTAGTGGTTATTTTTAAAAACTGTGAGCTCAAAAACATCAACCACTGCACTATAAAAAACAGATATGACTAACAAAGGGAATTTTGATGAAGAAAAAATGACGGCTGCAATAAAACGCGGAAAAAGTGAAAGGGGATGGGATTTAAAAAGCTTTTATAGAGCTGGCTCACAGCACCGCTCGGGCAATAAGCTCAAACATATAACGATAAAATTAAAAGCCGCTCAGTTTATACATGTCGTGCTTGAGCATAAGCCAGCTATTGCCTACAATAGCGCATAATTAATTCAACGCAGATCACCAATATGACTGATACAAACAAACCAGCATTACCTAATCAACTTTCTATTAACCCACGTAGCAAATTTTATGTAGAACAAGTATTTGAACATGAAATTGGTATTACACTTAACGGTAAAGAGCGTTTTGACGTTGAAGAATACTGCATCAGCGAAGGGTGGATCAAAGTAGCAGCGCCTAAAGCGCTAGATCGTCGCGGCCAGCCATTACTTATGAAAGTAAAAGGCACAGTAGAAGCGTTTTACAAGTAATAGCTTACTTGTAAAGAAAAGCGACACCTTACTGGGTAGTCGCTTTTTTTGTGCCTGTTTAAAGCATATTGAACTTTTTTAATACTCAACTTGATGAAATTTCATTATGAATTTTAAAAAAGTATGTTTGAATAGCTTTAATTATTTAGACGTATAGAAGTCCATTATGAGCAGGTTAACAATATTAGATGGCGGCATGGGCCGTGAACTTAAGCGCATGGGTGCGCCGTTTTCACAGCCACTGTGGAGTGCACAAGCCCTAATAGAAGCACCGCAATTTGTAACCCAAGCACACCAAGGTTTTATAGATGCTGGCGCTGAAATAATTACCGTTAACAGCTATGCCTGTGTACCTTTTCACTTAGGTGAAACGCTATACCAAGCACAAGGTGCTGCACTTGCACAGCAAGCTGCTGTTATTGCAAAAAAGGTGGCTCAAAACGCAAAGCAAACGGTACTCGTTGCCGGCTCACTGCCTCCTGCCTTTGGCTCGTATCGTGCTGATTTTTTCCAAAGTGATCGCGCATTTACTATTTTAAATACCCTGTATAAAGCACAAGACGAATATGTAGATATTTGGATTGGCGAAACCATATCAAACATTGAAGAAGCGCGGGTTATGGCAAGCGTACTTAAAGATTCAAACAAACCATGTTATTACGCATTTACATTAAGTGATGAAGTAAGCGAACAAGCGACATTGCGCTCTGGTGAACGAGTATGTGATGCCATCTCTGCACTACTCGAGCATAACATAGCGGGTATATTTTTTAACTGCTCTATCCCTGAGGTTATTGAGCAAGCATTGCGCGACACTAATCGCGTGCTAAAACAGCAAAATAAACGCGTTAATTTAGGGGCGTTTGCGAATGGTTTTACCCCCATTGCCAGCGACTACAAAGCCAATGAAGGCTCGCAAGGTTACCGCGACTTATCCCCTGCTGAATACGTAGAGTTTGCTAAACAATGGCATAGCCTTGGCGCAACAATTATAGGTGGCTGCTGTGGTATTGGCCCCGAATTCATAGCAGCGCTGGTAAAATGGAAAAAAGAACTTAAAAGCGTTTAAACAACTCAATTTGAGTAACTCATGTCACCATGAACATGGTGCCAAATAAATATAAAGTAAAAGCTATGAAATTAATAATTAACTAGCTCAGCTACCTACTTTTAAAACTAAGAGAGCTGACCTGCTTGCTCAACAATATTTACGTAATTTGATAAATCTTTAATCAACTTAGACTCTCGTACTTTATTCGCATCATAAAGCCCTTTTTCTATATAATCTTTTGCACCTTTTGCAGTTACACCTCGTGCTTGAGGAGCTGAATCTGAAGTATGAAGTTTAGTGTTGGGATCACAGAACAATCTCATGGACTCGCCTATTTTATAATCAACTATGCCCTTATAAACCGTATTCAAGTCAAAGTTTTCACGTTGAAAGTTTGGGAATTTCTGACTTGCACTTTGATTAAATATATTTCTTTGCCACTCGTTCTTAAAATACGGATAAATTTCGGGGTGTCTAATTTTTAATAAAGTTATATAAAACAAAGGTAGTGAGAAGAGGTAATCAGTTTCCCCCTGAGTTAATTGAATAGAATATAAAAGCTTAACTGCTTGTTCGATGTCCCTCAAACCAGCTTTCATGTGCTCAGCGACTTTACTTAGCAGGCCAATATTTATAGTACCTTCTGATTTATTATCATCTTGGAGAACGGGGATAAATACTGTTTCATCGGGCAAGTACTTTGACCAAATAAAATTACAATACTCTTTTTTGTCTGGGCTTTTTAATGAGTACTCTTGATCAAAAAACCGATTTAAATAACGTTTAGATTCAAATTTTTCACCGTATACAGCATTGATAGAATGACTTAATTGCTCTGAAGCAGTAGCGACAATAAAGTAGACTCCTTCAACATTAAATAAGTGCTTAATAGTCTCTAATAATTGAATACTATAAGAAGGTTTACAACGATCTAATTCATCAATCAAAATAAATAAAGGAGCTTTAAATGAAGTTTCACCCTCTAACCTTTCCACTAATAACCTTAGATTTTCCCTAAAATAACCTATAGCACTTTTTGTGGTCTGGTACTCTTTCAGTGCTAATTCAGCTGCTTTCGTAGAGATCGAAGAAGCAACGGTAGTCAGGGCAAACGGGTGAAAAACATACAAGTACTTTTTGATCATTTGACCGATCCTAATGATCGTGGTTTATAATAGTCTTTGCCTGTACGAAACATGAAAGAAACGACTATCAGCCAAGCTTTTAATCAACTAACCGATCCAAGAAACTCTGCCAGTGTCCGCCATCCACTTATCAATATTCTGAGTATCACTATTTGCGCTATTATCAGCGGTTGCAATAATTTTAACGAGATAGAAGAATACGGAAAGTCAAAAGTAAAGTGGTTACGGAAATTTTTAGACCTGAAAAATGGTATTCCTAGTCATGACACTTTTAATGACGTACTCAATCGCCTCAACCCAACTGAATTTAACAGCGCATTTACCAAATGGGTCACTGAAATAAGTAAGAATAAAGAAGGAGTGATTGCTCTGGATGGTAAAGTAATGCGCCGTACATTAGATAAAGCCTCAGGTATGCCCGCAACTCATTTAGTCAGTGCATGGTCTGTTGAGAATAATTTTTGTTTAGGACAAGTTAAGGTTGCTGATAAATCGAATGAAATAACCGCTATCCCCATTTTGCTTGAGCTCCTTGACATAAAAGGAGCGACAATTACAACAGATGCCATGGGATGCCAGTATAAAATCGGTGAGCAAATAATCTCTAACGAGGGTAACTATGTGCTTGGACTTAAGGGGAATCAAGGGGAGATTTATGATGACGTTAAACTACATTTAGATACCCAGCTCAACACGCAATTTAAAAATATCCCACACAGCGTGCATCGTTCACTAAATGGTGATCACGGGCGAATAGAAAATAGAGAGGTTTGGTTAACGACAGAAGTAGATTGGCTGGTAGCACGACATCCACGATGGAAAAGCTTAAAAAGTATTGCCGTAATATGTTCAACACGAGAGGTAAATGGTGTAAGTTCGAATGAGCAGCGGTATTACCTTAGTAGCCATAAAGATAAAGATGCTGCATTTATTGCTGATGCTATCCGTAGTCATTGGCATGTGGAGAATAAATTACATTGGCAACTCGACGTTAGCTTTAATGAAGACCAAAACCGTTTACGCAGTGGGTATGCAGCTCAAAACATCGCGTTAATTAATAAAATAGCACTTAATCTATTGAAGAACGAAAAAAGTGCAAAGGTTGGAGTGAAAAGCAAGCGGTTGAAAGCGGGTTGGGATAATGTTTATATGATGAAAGTGCTAACCGTTGGGCTAACTGTATAAAATCAACCCGTTTGCCCTGCAACGGTAGTAATATCTTTTGACAAATCCGACTGTCCAGTCGTCTTCGCTGATAAATCGTCACTCTCTTGCTCTTCTTCAAATAAAGCCTCAACGCCTTGAAGAGACATACCAAAAAGCTGTTTAGTAAAAAAGCCACCGAGCAAAGGAAGTGCTGCATTTTTCATTGATCTTTCAATACCTGCTAATTTACCATCTGTAGCACTAAGTAAGCCTTGATTAGTCAACTCTTCGTTTATTTCTGCAATAAAACTGAGTAAAGCATTTTCAGAGAAGTCATTTTTCCATGCATCAAAACACACAACAACATGCTGCTTGGCTTTTAGTTCTTCTGCAAGATTATGGAGAAAGTACGTTTTACCAAAGCCCCACTCCGCATTAACATTTAAGACATAGTTTTTGCTATGCTCAGCCTCAGTTACTGAGTACTTACTCGTTAAAAACTGAACAAGCCACTGTCCTTCTCGTTTTCGATTCAACCTATCATCTAACCATAATTCAACCGACATATGATTTCCTTATTGATTTTTGCGAATTCTACATAGTAAAACGAATTAATATAGAACTGTCGTTTTACAGTTATATACCCAATACCCAATCAAGCCCTTGTATTGCTGTGGTTGGGAATGCGGTGGCATGCTGCGCCCCCTCAATAACAACACTTTTTAATTTTATATTTTCACTATTGAGCGCATTAATTTTTTGCACAAGTTGCGCTGCGCCCTCAACCATATTTTGTCCTTCACCAAAGGCTGGGGTTTCCTTTGCGCCAACAGATACATAAACCTTTATTGGCATTTGGGGCTTATTCGCTTTTAAGGCTAGCAGTGCATTGTTATCAAACCAAACCGACGGACTGCCAATAATATAATTGCTAAATAGCTCAGGTATCGTAAATAAAATAGTGGCGCCAAATAAGCCGCCTAGCGAATTACCTATATACGTTCTCTGCGTGTTGCTTGCTCGGTAATTTTTTTCGATAAAAGTAAATACTGTACTTTGCAAAAACGTAGCGTGCCCTTTGGCATTACCCGTTTGCTTCTTCCAATTTTGAGCCTGAGTCGGTGTATAATCTCTAATTCGACTATTAGATCCTCTCGAACCTTTTTCATAGCCAATCGCCACAATAATAGCCTGTTGCATCTTGTCGCTATTCATTGGAAACCGTGTGGCACCGGCAACTATAGGAAATGCATACGGCGCATCGGTTAAATAAATAACAGGATACGTTTTATTAGGCTGCTTTGCATATGACTTAGGCAATTGAATAAAAATAGAATAAACACGCTTAGTTGAGGGCTCAGTAAGCTCTACAACAGTACTTCTAGGGATCTCGTAGGGGGTATTTGCGCTTAATTTAAAACAGATGAAAACACAAAGTAACAGCAAAAGCTTTAAAGCAGTATTCACTAGATTAGTTTACCTAAAAAACGATATTTATAATTACAATGCCACATAGTCGCTATGTTTAACACTGGCAGTGTTAAATAAGTTGATTTAATTTATCACCTGAACAGGGGCATTTTTCGTTATTCTTTTTAAAACACTGTTGGTAGTTAAACCAATGGGCTAGTGCGATAAAAGCGGAGCCAATTAAAGTGAGTGCTTTTTCGGCCTCTTCTTGACCTAGCAATACTGCAATTATCAAAAAAGCTAGGCCAACAACTCCACACGCCATATAACGTATACGTTTGTGCTTTTTACAGCCTAAGCTCAAAGCTAATAAACTTGTTGGCAGTACGGCAGCAAGAATCCATAAGTGAAACTGTTCACCATTTATTTGTAGTACAGCAAAGCTTGGCAACAGCGCTAAAATAATCGGTGTTGCAAAACAATGTACCGTGCACATTAACGAAAGCCCTATAGCAAGCTTATCCATTACACTTTGTGTCGACTTCATTTTTAATCTCTCTTTAAAATTAACGCATTACTTTTTGTTTTAATTAACAACAATTGATATTTTAAATGATACATTATAACATAATGCAATAATATAACATTGGAGTTGTGATATGTATAAAATTTCGCGAGCTGCCCTATTCGTTGCGGCAGTTTTACCTATGAGCGCTATTGCGCAATCACTTGAAGGCTTAGTGGTAGACAACAAAGGAAATGCTGTTTCAGGTGCAACTGTGAGCGTTGACGGCACCGCTTTTACAACTATTACAGATAAAAACGGACAATTCTTTTTTCAACAATTAACGAGCGGTAAAAATGAAATCCATATTGCGGCGCAAAAATTTGCCCATCATCATAAAGATATTCGAATCAGCGATGGCCAAGGTGTAAAAAAATTACCTTTACACTTGAACGCTCACCTATTGAAGTAATTGATATTGAAGCGACGCCTATTCATATGTCGGCGATGGAATCAGCGTCTCCTGTCAGCGTGCTATCTGGTGAAACGCTAAGGCGTCAGCAAGCCTCAACATTGGGGGATAGTCTGGAAAAGCTGCCAGGAGTGAATACTAATTTTCACGCAAAAGTAGCTAGCACGCCGGTAATTCGTGGTTTAAGCGGGCCGCGTGTTCTAATTACTCAAAATGGCCTTGATGTCAGTGATGTTTCACGCGTAGGCCCTGATCACTCCGTCGCATCAGAAGCGTCTACCGCACAACAAATCGAAGTATTACGTGGTCCCGCAACATTATTTTATGGCAGCGGTGCCATTGGTGGTGTTGTTAATGTGGTTGATAATCGCATACCAACAGACAGCACCACTGGCGTTGAATGGAACCTAGAACATAACTCTGTTGATAATCAAAAAGTAGCCTCGTTTAACGCTACTACAGGGACTGATTCGTTTGCGTTTTATGCCGACGCATTTTGGCGTGAAGCCGATGATTACGAAATACCCGTGGCCGCTGAATTAGCACACGATGACCATGAAAAGCATAACAACGAGTATAAAGTTGCAAACAGCAATGAAGAATCTGACGGCTTTACCTTAGGTACTAGCTATCTATTTGACCAAGGTTTTGTAGGTATAGCCGTAGAGCAATTTAATCGTCAATACGGTATTCCAGGCCACACCCATGGTGGCGAAGAAGATCATCGCGCTGAGGAAAGCGTATACGCAGATCTTGAGCAAACGAAAGTACAGTTACTCAGTGAATATAACTTAGATAATGAGTGGCTTAATAAAATTAATCTGCGTGCTGGTTTTACTGATTACAAGCACGCTGAGATTGAACATGGCGCAGTGGGCACCACGTTTAAAAATGAAACCAATGAGTTACGCTTAGACTTAATGCATAACCCATTTAACGAGTGGAATGGCGGCATTAGCTTTCATTACAAACAAAGCGATGTAGAAGCACAAGGCTCAGAAGCCTTTACTCCGCCGTCACAAACACAAAGCTTTGCTATAGCACTAATGGAAGAAAAACACTTTGGTGACTTTTTAGTGCAATTAGGTGGCCGAGTTGAACGGGTAACCATCGATGCTGATAACGTGTTGCTACCCAACATTGACGCCCATCCGCACGATGAAGGTGGTGCTCATGGCCACGATAACCATGATCACGGCCATGAAGAGCGCGCTGACATCACTCGCGTATTTGACGTAGAGCACGAGTTTACACCGGTTAGTTTATCTGCAGGCATAGTGTGGGACTTTGCACCTAGTTACAACCTAGGGCTATCAGTATCATGCTCAGAACGTGCTCCTTCGGTATCTGAGCTATTATCATTCGGCCCTCACATTGGCACCGGCACTTATGAAGTAGGCGCGCTATTTGATGTGCATGCAGACGGCCATTTTGGTTTATCTGAGCAAACGATTGACCTAGAAACAGCCAATAACATTGACTTAACTTTTCGTAAAACCCAAGGCGATATTGGCTTTATTTTTAACGCCTTTTACAACCAAGTAGACAACTATTATTACCAAATCGACACAGGCCTATACGCACAAAGTGGCCACGACCACGGTGATTCGCATGATCATGGTGACGAACACGACCACTCATCAGAGCTCCCCGTTTATTTATTCAAAACAGATGACGTATTTTTACACGGCTTTGAAGCGCAATTTGCATGGCAATTAACCAATGAATTTAAAGTAGATTTGTTTTCAGACTATGTTCGCGCCCGCCTCAAAGACGGCGACGATTTACCCCGTACACCACCGCTTCGTTTTGGCAGCGAACTAAGCTATCAAACAGATAAATTAAGCGCACATCTGCACGTAACTCGTTATCAAGAACAAGACCGTACAGCATCAGAAGAAACAGCCACTGACGGCTACACCCTTGTTGATGCTAGCGTTTCATATGACTTGTCAGTACTAAATCAAGATGTTTCCGTTTATTTAAAAGGTAGCAACCTCACAGACACCGAAGCACGTGTTCATACCTCATTTTTAAAGAATATAGCCCCACGACCAGGCCGCAGCTTTGCATTGGGTATTCGCGGTTACTTTTAAGCGCTAAAAAATTATAAATAAAGGAAATAAACATGACAAAACTATTCAAATTAAAACTTATTGCACTAGCAATTAGCAGTACATTAATCACCGCGTGTGGCGATGCGCAAACAAACATTGTTGAAAAAGATCCAATAGAAGTGCCTGATGATGGCCATGATCACGGTGATGGTGGTGATCACGACCATGGCGATGAATATACAATTGATTCATTAGGGAGACTTGCCGTACTTGCGGGCGATAACAATCAAGCCAGTATTTTTGACTTAGACGACAATGTATTACTCGATTCATTTAGCTTAGTAAATAATTCAAATACGCTGTCGTCATCAGCTGATTTTCGTTATGCAGTAATTGCTAGCCGCGCCCAAGATTACCTCGGTTTTATAGACGGTGGTTTATGGAGTGAGGATCACGGTGATCACCAACACGATTACAAACAAAACCCCGTTTTTAGCAGTTATGAATTAACCAGTGGCAGCCGTCCAACACACCTTGTTAAACACGATGGTAAATTGGCCATATTTTACGATGGTGATGCAGACTCAGGTGCGGCTGCATCAGTTGCAGTATTAACTGATAACGACATCACAAATACAACAGATACCCTACCAGATATTAGTTACGACATTAATATGCACGGTGTTGCCCAGCCGCGTGGCGAGCACTTATTAGCAACCATTCGTCGCGATGATGCACAGAGTACATCAAACGCTAAAATTCTGCCGGATCAAGTGGGGGTTTATCACCTGCATAATGGCGAATACGAACTCGAGCAAACACTATCTGTAACTTGCCCTGATTTACACGGTGCAGCACAAAACCACGACTATGTAGCATTTGGTTGTAGCGATGGCGTGTTACTAGCTCATCAACACGACGACGAGTACGAAGCTGAAAAAATTGCAAACATTGATGCTATTAGCGACTTACGAATTGGTACTTTATACGGCCATGAGCACAGTGATACCTTTATAGGTATCGCTTCTGGTATTTTGGTAAGCATTAATCCTGCAGAGTCTGAAATGGAAAAATTAGAATGGCAACTAGCCGATGGTGCAAGTGCTGTTTCTTACTCTTTCTCAGCAAATGGCGAGCACTTTTTAGTTTTAGACAGCCTAGGCTTTTTAAACGTGCTTGAGGCACATGCACATGACGACCACGTTCATTGGCAGCTTAAAGGACAAGTCGACATTACAGAAGAAGACATAACAAGCATGCCTGAAGGTATGAAGTTTAGTATGACAGTGGCGCAAAATGGTCACTTTGCTTATGTCGCCGATCCGATTGCTCAGCACGAAGTAAAAGTACATTTAGAAGACCTTGAAATTGAAGGTGAACTTGAACTTACCTTCCCACTAGCGGCCATCACGTGGTTAGGTATTGCACAAGAGGAAGAGCACGACCACGAACATTAAGTTCGTAGCGTGTTTAGTAACGTTTTGGGCTAACACCACAAAATATACAATTTAAAATAGCTTCACTTGAATTTAAGATGGCAAATTATAATTTGCCATTAAGTTTGACAAATTATAATTTGCCAACTAGTCTGACAAAATATAATTTGTCATTAGGTGTGTTATGAAAAACATTGTTGGTCAAGCTGCGAGAAGTACGAACTTTTGGGATAGACCCTATGAACTTGCAGACATTTGGGAAGCAATAGACAACGGCAGTCATATTCTTTTATGCGCCCCTCGCCGTGTAGGTAAAACATCAATAATGTATAAAATAGTTGATGAACCTAAAGCAAGTTATATCCCCATTTATATTGATACAGAGTCCGCTGATTCTGAGGCAGAATTTTGGTCAAAAGTTTTTAATGCACTAATGGAAGAAGACTTCATTGCCAGCCTAAAAACAAAAGCTAAAAATTTCATGGATAAAATTAAAGGCATAAAAATAACTTCGATAACTATGGACGGCGTTGAGTTCGGTGATGGCAAAGTGCTAGATCACAAGCAGGCTTTTCACAGGTTAATAAAAGATTTAGATCATGATAAAAAGCTCATTATTATGATTGATGAGTTTGCTCAAACCATTGAAAACATAATAAAGTACGAAGAACCTAAAAACGCTATCAGCTTACTAAAAGCCCATAGAGAATTACGACAAGATCAAAAGTTTTCACAAAAAGTGACCTTTATCTACGCAGGCTCAATAGGTTTAGAAAGCGTAGTATCCAAAATTGACGCAATTAAACACATTAACGATTTAAACAATATAAAAGTCCCGCCTTTAACTTTTCCCGAAGCAGAGCAGTTTACTATCGCACTGTTTAAAAGTGCTGAGATTAAAATCAATAAAACGGATATTGCTTATTTACTTAATACCATACATTGGCTGATCCCATTTTATATCCAACTAATCACACAAGAAATTAAAAAAATATACCGAAGAGAGCTAAAGCTTGATCAAGCTGTTATTGACCAAGCAATTCATAACGCATTAGATAACCGTAATCACTTTGAGAGCTGGCAAAGTAAACTCAAAACCGCATTAGGCAACAATGAGTATTTATTTTGTAAAGAAGTACTGAATGCTATTTCCAACCAAAAAGAGACTAGCTTTCTCGATATCATGAATATTGCCAGCAAACATAACTTAAACGGCAATGAAGCAAAAGATTGCCTGCACTCATTAGTATACGATGGCTATATTAACTACAACGACGATAATAAAACCTATCAATTTAACTCTCCAATCTTAAGAATGTGGTGGAACAAAAATGTCGCAAACTAATTACTCACGCTATAAATACACGCCTGATGAAATTGATGAAAAAGAATTTTTAGCTAAGTTTGTTGTTCGCAATCATGATTTTGACGACATTTACGATGACATAAAAAACAGTGATTACACAGTTCCTAGCCAACACTTTATAATTGTCGGCCAGCGAGGTCAGGGCAAAACAACTCTTTTAAGAAAAATAAAACTCGCAGTACAAGCTGAGCCAACGCTAGCTGACTTTTTAATTCCTATAAAATTCTCAGAAGAACAATATCAAATTCGTTCACTTAGTCGCTTATGGGAAGAAATTGCTGATTATTTACAATGCACAGCTGAGAATGACTTTGCCACCATACATGATGATATGGAAAGCCATTTTGACGATGCCGATTACGAACTAAAAAGCTTTTCATACTTAGAAAAAGCAGTAAAAGCGAAAAATAAAAAGCTATTACTGTTGATAGACAACATTGACGAGCTACTAGGCAAATTAAAAGAAAAAGAACAACGCAGACTCAGAGAAATACTCCTCACATCGCCAACACTCAAAATCATTGGCGGTTCAACTAAAATGCTCGAGCAGCATTTTGACTACGGAAAACCGTTTTACGAATTTTTCAAAATTATTAAACTTATCGGCTTAAATAAACAAGAGTGTTTTGATTTTCTTGCCAGCATGGGCGATGAACAACAAAAGAAAAAAATAGCTCACATTATTAAAAACACCCCCGAGCGCATAGAAACTTTACGCCGCTTAACTGGCGGTGTACCAAGAACAATGGTGATGTTATTTGATATTTTTGTAGATGATGGCGGTAATGCATTTGATGACTTATTAAAAATACTCGATGATGCCACCCCTTTGTATAAACACCGCATGGACGACCTACCTGATACTTTACAAGATATAACGCACACCATAGCAATGAACTGGGACGGCATCAGCACTAAAGATATTGCCAAAAAAACCCGCTTAGAAAGTAAAACCGTATCCGCTCAGCTTAAGCAACTCGAAACTAAATACGGCATCGTAGAATCTATTTCTATAGGTAAAAATAAAATTTATAAAATTGAAGAACGGTTTTTTAATATTTGGTATTTAATGCGTTTTGGCCGTAAAAAAGATCGTCAAAAAGTAGAATGGTTAGTTAACTTTTTAACCTCGTGGTGCAACCCTACGGATCTTGAACGTAGAGCCAAAGATTTTATGAGCGCTATTCGCGGCGGTACAATGCAAGAGTCGTACGTTTACCACATGTGTGAAGCGCTCAGCTATGCTGGTTTAGATATAAATACCGAGCATGAAATGAAGGAAAGCACCAAAACCTATTTAACTTCAAAAAACTCTAGTTTCGTTAATGACATTTCAGCATCAGACAAAGAAACTATAAGAGCAGCCCTTCAATTAGCTGGTGAAAATAAGGTCGATGTAGCAATTAGACTCCTCATTAATTCACAAAAAAATAGCGCTAACGTTTTAGGGGTCATTGGTTATCTGTATCATAAAAAGAAATTATTCCCCAAAGCAAAAGAGTATTACTTACAAGCGATAGAAAAGGGAAACTCTTATACACTTGTTAATCTAGGCTTTTTATATCAAGATCAACAACAATTTGCTAATGCGGAAAAAAGTTACCAACAAGCATTAGAACTTAATCAAAAAAGCGCACTTTTGCACTTAGGATTTTTATACCAAGAACAACAACTATTTAATAAAGCAAAAGATTACTATACAAAAGCTATTGATGCTGATGTAAACGGTTCCGTGATGCAACTAGCCTCGCTTTATTTTCAGCTAGGTAATGAGCACGAAAAAGCACTTGAACTGATTAAAACAGCTTATGAAGAGCAGCCAAGTGAGTACATAACATACCTTTATTCAGTAGTTTTATTATGGGCTGAAAAGCTACCGCAAAGTTATGATTTATTTATGCAATTGCTCGATAATAACAGAACCGATGATGTAGAGATCCACGATGGTGCAGCCGTGATCTACCTCACCTTGCTTATCGCCAAAAAACAGCTTTATAAAGCAAAAGAACTACTAGAATTAAACGGTTATGCCTTAAAAGACAAATTTAAAGCAATTTGGTATGCCTTAATGACGTTGATGCAAGATGACTTCCCCCATGAACTGACTAAAATGGGCGGTGAATTGCAAGAGAGTGTTGCTGAGGTTTTGCAGCAGGTGGCTGAATTTGAGAAAAAATACGCGCTGAGTTAAGCGTTATCTAAGTTTTATAAGCTCAATAAAAAGACGCCGACGCGTCTTTTTCGTTTTCTATCGCCATTAAAAATAGTTTTACTAACGACGCCAGCCACTCCACACATCATCTTCTTGATTGGCTTTATTTTTGTTCTTTTTCTTGCCTGTGCCTTCAGGTTTGGCCATGGGCTTTTCATTTTTAAGCGCCTCAGCGGCATCAAGGTTCGCTTGGTTTACGGCAAAACCTGCAACCTCTTCGCGCTCTAAACGGAGTTTGTTTTTCTTCTCAATAATTCTAAAGTGATGAAAGTCTTCATAATCAATTAACGATAGCGCTAAACCCACTTCACCAGCACGGCCACTTCGGCCAATACGGTGCATATAATCGGCAGGGCTGCGCGGTAGGTTAAAGTTTATTACCACAGGCAGCTTTTCAATATCTAAACCACGGGCAGCTATGTCGGTAGCTATAAGTACTTCAATTTCGCCGGCTTTAAATTTTTCGATTACCCGAGTACGCTCACTTTGGCCTTTATCGCCATGGAATACTTGCGCGTTCACGCCGCGTTTTTCAAGCTTGCTGGCTAAGTGCTCACAATCTTTTTTCGCATTGACAAAAATAAGCGCTTGGCGCCATTGCTGCTGCTTAATTAAATGCGCTAAAACCGTGGTTTTCTCGCCTTTATTTACCGTAAATACGCGCTGCACAAGCGTGCTTTCGTCTTTGTTTTGCACTTGAATTTCAACCGGATTAGTTAACAGCTCTTGGGTTAATAGTTTAACTTGCTCAGGAAACGTCGCTGAAAACAACATAGTTTGCTTTTTAACAGGCATAAGCGCCAACAAATTAGCTAGCTCCTCGGTAAAACCAAGGCTTAACATGCGATCAGCTTCATCAAGCACAAGCGTAGTTACTTTATCGAGCTTAATCGCATTGCTTGAGATTAAGTCGAGTAACCGCCCTGGCGTTGCGACAATAATATCGGCACCACCACGCAGTGCCTGCATTTGGGTATTAACCGACACCCCACCAAACACCGCAACGGTTTTAATCGCACCATTAAAGTTAGCAGAATACGATTTAACGCTATCGGCCACTTGCGTTGCCAGCTCGCGCGTTGGCACTAAAATCAGTCCTGATACAAAATTACCTTTGTTAGCAGCTTTTTTAGCACCTTGCTCCAAAAACAGCGTTTGTAGCATAGGCAGTGCAAAGGTTGCTGTTTTACCCGAGCCGGTATTCGCCCCTGCAATAAGGTCACTGCCCGCTAATACACTAGGGATTGCTTTAGCCTGAATGGGTGTAGGCTGGGTGTATTGCAAATCAGTTAAACGAGCTAGAAGCTCTGGGATAAGGCCAAGTTCGGTAAACGTGCTAGGGCTTGCGGCTGAGGTCATAGTTATTACGGGCTTATTGCTAAAAAAGTAGCCCATAATTTTAGCGTATTTAGCACGTATTAAGTAGGGGTTAGTGATTTAAATGTGTTTATAGGTGGCCGCTGAGCGCCTCGAGTAACAAATTACGAGCAGGTTTGTGTTGTTCATCGTCTGTAATTTTATTTTCGAATATTTCGAATGTTGACTTTCTTGCGAATATTTCGGATACTTACTGCATTGTACAATTTGCACTCGGAAATAGTAAGAGAGAAAAAATGAACACAGCTACAAAATTACCCAGTGCTGAAGAAATAGCACTCGCTAAACTTGGTAGCCAAGAGCTATCAGCCGTAATACAAGCCAATGGTGAGGCGCAAAGAATTAATGTGGTTGATCAACTAGGTAAATCTCACAAAGTAACAATTCCAGCAAGCGCATTAAATATGATGATCGAAGTACTTACTCAGCTAGGACAAGGCAACTCCGTTAGCATCACTCCTATTCATGCAGAGCTAACAACGCAAGAAGGTGCTGATATGCTAAACATGTCACGCCCAACATTTATAAAACTCCTTGATTCACAAGAAATTCCATTTACTCGCACGGGGAATCGTAGGAAAGTCGCTTTTGCCGATCTTATGCAATATAAACAACGCTTAGAAGAACAGCGTTTAGCATCACTTGCTGAATTATCTGCATTAGATCAAGAAATGGATATAGGCTACTAATGTCATCATATACTGTAATCTTAGACGCATGTGTTATGTACCCCGCTCCACTTCGTAGCTATTTGATGTATTTAGCCAATACAGGTTTATTCCGAGCTCGATGGACAGAGCAAATACATGATGAATGGACTCGTAACCTGCTTAAGAACAACCCAAGTATTGAGCATAAAGCACTTGAAAGAATCAAAACGCTCATGAATGCTAACGTTCCTGATTGTTTAGTTGAAGGCTATGAGCCTTTAATTAATGGGCTAAGCTTACCCGATCAAGATGATAGGCATATAGTTGCAGCAGCCATTAAAGGCCAAGCAGAATCTATCATTACTTTTAATTTAAAAGACTTTCCAGCACAAGAACTAGAGCCGCTCGGTTTAACAGCGATCCACCCTGATGAATTCTTATGTGATATGTTCGAATTAGACAGTAGCGCTTGCGTAAAAGCCGCTCAACAGCAACGAAGTTCATTGAAAAAGCCACCCATGACGCAAGAAGAGTTTCGAGCTGCAAGTAGTTTTGGCATCACTTTGTAGTGGCTGAGTAATTTTGCTCAAAGAGAATTTAAAAGCACTTCGCTTGAGGAAGCCTAGATTAAAGAAAGGCGCGATCTATTAATTTAATTTAAACCTTTAATATCATAAGGTTGATGTTATTTTAAAGTCCTTCCACTCCCAAATCACTTAATTATATAGTATAGTAATTAATAGAAAACTAAAAAAGTGACAGAAATGAAGAATTCCATAAGACCAATTAAAATTTTAGATTCAAGAAATGTTACAAGTAGTAGCCTTGCTCGTATTTTTTCTGCATCAATTTTTAATGAATTGGCAAATAAAGGTCACTCCCCAACACTAAAGTCTCTTACTTCAGAACTAGATATTGCTGTCAATGAATTCGAATCTCTAAGTGAACTATTTGATTATGCTTATAAACAACTTTCGAAATTTTATCGTAATGAATATCTTTACAAGAACTCTATCGCAAATAAAATTTTATTAGGAAAGCATTCTATAAATACAGCCTCGATGCTTTCCGAATTCAGAATTGCCAATAGTAAAGCTGATGCAATGATACTAAATGGAACAAGTCATATCTATGAAATAAAAACTGAACTTGATTCGCTAGAGCGTTTAGAACAGCAGCTTTGCGACTATTTAAAATTTGCAGAATTCGTAAGTGTGGTTGCTGATGGAAAGCATATATCTAAGCTCGAAACCTATATTCCAAAAAGCGTAGGCTTAATTGAGTTTACAAGTAAAGATACTTTAAAGGTATTGAGAAAGGCTGAATCCAACATAAACAATCTAAACCTGGATGTCATATTCGACTCGTTAAGGAAAAATGAATATTCCTCTATCATAAAAACATACTATGGATATATACCTGAAGCCCCTAATACATTGCTTTATAGAGAGTGTAAGAAACTGTTTATAAAAATACCAGTAGTTATCGTTCATAAGCTTGTACTGAAAGCACTAAAATTAAGAGCAAAAAGTAAATTAGATAAAAAGCTCGTGCTCAAAGCACCTAAGTCTTTAAAAGCAACTATGATTTGTAATGACTTTACGAAAAAGCAAATAAATAATTTGTCATCTGCTTTAGGAGAGTGCATAATTTAAGCAATTAGGATAAATCAAGGAAAGTCAATGTATTACCCCTACCTCCGAGGCAAGCAAAATGAATTAATTATGCTAAGGGAAAATGCTAAATTAATTGCAGCTTCAGATGTTTATCCAATTATCGAACCAGTTAAAAGCAATCTTAACCCATTAGTAAAGTCATTACGCATATTACTTGATGAGAGTTGTGAGTTTTCTATTATTATTAATCCATCATGCGGTGATCTTGAAAATGATACCACTGAATTAATTGAAAGGTTAAGTTCAGAAGAAATCTTATCTCACCCTAAAGTAAGAATAGCAATCATACTTGATGAATATTTAACATTAGAAGAAGTTTCAACGTATTTGGAAACCTACGCTGATAAAAATATAACTCTTATCCATTATGGTTTTACTCAAAGCAAACCATTAAAAAGCTTACTCAGTCAGAAAGTTTATAATATAGCTCATGTATTCATTGAAGATGCTCCCCAGAAAAGATATAGAAAGATTTTTCAAGATGATATAAGGATTTTGGTTCGGGACGGTTTCAAAAAAAGAGCAAATAGAGAACATCCAGAGAAAGAACATTTTTCAGACCTTCATATTATGTATGAAGATGAAGGAATGAATGGTTTCGGTGACTTCTTAATTAACGGTGACGAGTACTCAGAATCTGGTGGGCCAGCATATGCTGTTGCTATACACCTAACCTATCTTGATAAAGATGATGATAGTGATATGTTTATAAAACATTATGTATCAGATAGAAAAGACTCTCCTGCAGATCCTGGTGGTAAATTTTTAGAAGCTTTGGGTAAGTTAGTTAAAGATAATGATCCTAATATTTTTCAATCTAATGCCCATAAAGAGTTTCAGAAGCTGGCTGAGAGGCAGCATTTCCCTGGTTTAGGTTATGTAAAAAAACTATCGATGCAGCATCATATTGAGCTAATCGCTGACTTCTTTAGTTAAAGGGTGCTTTAAAATGGAATTTTGTGAAGAGTGCTTGAAGAACGAGTTTATTAAAGAAAGTATTGCTGTACAGTCAGAAAAAATTGGTGACTGCAATATTTGTGGGTCTGATAATGTCAGACTTATAGATATAGGCCATTTACATGAATTACTTACACCGATTCTTGACCTTTATATAGTTAACCCTGATGGTAAAAAGATCATCGAACTATTAAGAGATGATTGGCTCCTCTTTAAAAATATAGATAATGATAGATTATTAGAACTTCTTCGAAATGCAAAGTATGGTGATAATAATCTTGAATGGAATTATGTACCTTTGGTTGAACAACAGGATGTATTAGATTGGAGTTCATTTAAAAAAGAGTTAAAGCATAATAATCGTTTTTTTCCAAAATCTTTCCCTAACCATGATGAACTTGCATCTTTAATGAGCTACTTATCTTTTGTGATAGAAGCAAGAAATCAAACCTTTTATAGAGCTAGAATAATAAAAAGTGGCGATGAAATTTATGCCCCGGAAAATATGGGGGCTCCACCACCTGAACTTGCTAGTCATGGTAGGGCTAACCCATTTGGTATATCCTACCTATATGTAGCATCTACAGAAAACACTGTGGTATCAGAAGTAAGGCCTCATAATGGTGAAAGATTAGCTATAGCCAGGTTTGATAACTTAAACAGTTTAAAACTGGTTGATTTGCGAAACCCACGTCAAACCCTTGTACCGTTTAGGTATTCTGAGGATAGCCTCAAGAATATCTATAAAGGATTAGCTTTACTTGAAACTCTAGGAGTTGAGTTAACTAAACCTGTCTCACAAGACAAGGCTCCTCTTGAGTATTTATCTAGCCAATATCTCTGTGAATTTATAAAATCTCAACAATATGACGGTGTGATTTATAAAAGCTCGTTGGGGGACAGCGATAATTATGCCATATTTAACGAGTCACATCTTGAATGTCATGAAGTAATAAAAGTTAAAGTAAGTGAAACAAAAATTACGCATGTAGCTTGCTAATATTTTTCTATAAAAAGACCTTAGCTAGATCGCCATTTCAAGCACAGAAAGCCTTAGAAAAGATCAACAAAATTATAACCTTTTGATTTTAATCAACAGTAATTAATTTAGACCAGGAACAAGGTTGCTCAACGTCAGTGCCTTTAATAAACGCAATGTAGTACAACGATAACGCCAATGGCGAGGTGTTTACATTTTATAAAAAATTATACACAAGCTAGATTAGGTACATAGTTTTTCTGTTTATTTATACATTTCCTTATACTTATTTTTCATTACTTACTGAAAATAAACAATCTTGAATTAATGAATACGCGTAAGCAATATAATCATAAAGTGTATAATGTGAAGTATGGGAGTTAAACATTCGCGGCTAAAGCTCGCTCCTACGCATACCCGGAAGTGATCACTAAAATCAATACGACAAAACCATAAATTGAGCTCAATAAAAAAAGCGCATCAAGCGCCTTTTTTATCTTTAACAGGTAACTCTCAACCTGTTGATTTTACTCAACTGTAACCGATTTTGCTAGGTTACGTGGTTGGTCAACGTCAGTGCCTTTAATGACCGCTACATAGTACGAAAGTAACTGTAGTGGAATTGTATATACAATAGGGGCAATCACGTCATCGACATGGTTTACGTTGATCACACGCATTGTCTCGTCTGATTCAAAGTGTGAATCTTTATCAGCGAATACATAGATGATGCCGCCGCGAGCACGTACTTCTTCTACGTTTGATTTAAGCTTTTCAAGCAATTCGTTGTTTGGTGCTACAACAATAATGGGCATGTCAGCATCAATCAATGCGAGTGGGCCGTGTTTAAGCTCACCTGCTGCGTAGGCTTCTGCGTGAATGTAGGAAATTTCTTTAAGCTTAAGCGCACCTTCCATTGCAATTGGGTATTGCGAACCGCGACCTAAAAACAGTGAATGGTGCTTGTCGGCAAACTCTTCTGCAAGGTCAGCAATGCCATCAGCCAATAGTAGTATTTCTTCTAATTTAGCTGGAAGCAATTTAATGGCGTTAACAATCGTGCTTTGATCTAGGCCTTTTTCTTGCGCGATAGATGCAGTAAGCATTAACAAACCAACCAGTTGCGTGGTAAATGCTTTTGTAGAGGCAACACCAATTTCAGCGCCCGCTTTGGTCATAAAGGCCAAATCAGATTCACGCACAAGCGATGAGCCTGGTACGTTACAAATGGTCATTGATCCCATGTAGCCTTGCTGTTTTGCTAAACGAAGTGCGGCCAATGTATCGGCGGTTTCACCCGATTGTGAAATAGTAACCAATAAGCTGTTTTCGTGTACAAACGACTGACGGTATCTAAACTCAGAGGCAATTTCTACATTACAGCTAACACCTGCAAATTGCTCAAGCCAGTAACGGGCAACCATACCTGAATGGTATGACGTACCACAGGCAATAATTTGTACGTGTTTTACATCTTTAAATATTTGCTGCGCGCCCTCGCCAAAGGCATCAATGGCAACACGGTCGTCGTTTAAACGTCCTTCAAGGGTGTTACGTACCGCAAGTGGCTGCTCGTAAATTTCTTTAAGCATGTAGTGACGGTATTCGCCCTTACCTGATGCATCTTGGGTGATGTTTGATTCAATGACTTCACGCTCAACCGCGTTACCATCGGCATCAAAAATTTCCACGGTGTCGCGGGTAATGCGCGCTACATCTCCTTCCTCAAGGTAGATAAAGGTACGCGTTACCGGTAATAATGCGAGTTGGTCTGAGGCAATAAAGTTTTCGCCAAGGCCTAAGCCAATAACTAATGGGCTGCCTGAGCGAGCAACAATAATTTCGTTGTCATTTTCTTTATCAAATACCACGGTACCAAACGCACCTTCAAACTGTTTCACTGCTGCTTGAACAGACGCTAATAAAGTAGTGTGTTGCTGGCGTAACTGATGAATTAAATGCACCATGACTTCGGTATCGGTGTCTGATAAAAACTCGTAACCATCGCCTTTAAGTGCTTCACGTAAGCTTGCGTGGTTTTCAATAATGCCATTATGTACAAGCGCTAATTGGCTATTTGAAACATGTGGGTGGGCATTAGCTTCTGTTACGCCACCGTGAGTTGCCCAACGAGTGTGTGCAATACCTGTGTGGCCGCTAACACCTGCTTGTTCAAGCGCTGACTCTAAGTTTACAACCTTACCTACGGCCTTAACTGTGTTTAATGTACTACCTTCAAGTAAAGCAACACCTGCTGAGTCATAACCACGGTATTCAAGGCGTTTTAAACCTTCAACTAAAATTTTATTTACTGGGCGTTCTGCAACGGCCCCAACTATTCCACACATAATTTCTCCTTTTGCACATGCCAAAGCGTTAACTTTGGGTTTGTATGTGTTGTCATAATGATTAAAAGATAAAAGCAAATGTTGTCGGTTTGCCTTTAACTAAATTGAAAATTGCTATTCAACCTCGGCACAAATTAACTGCACACCACACGCCTGTATTGCTTGGCGGGTATCAAGCGCCAAGTTGCTATCAGTGATCAATGTGGTGACTTGCTGCCAAGCTAATTCTAAATTAGGGATTTTTCGGCCGATTTTTTCTGACTCCACCAGCACAATTACTTCTCGGGCAGCGCCCGCCATAACTTGGCTTAAGCCCACAAGCTCATTAAAGGTAGTAGTACCGCGCTCAACATCAATGCCATCAGCACCAATAAATAGCTGATCAAAATCATATGAGCGTAAAACGTTTTCCGCTACTTGCCCCTGAAACGACTCTGAATGCGGGTCCCACGTACCACCGGTCATCAACAGTGTTGGCTCGTTTTCCAGCGCCAATAAGCGATTAGCCACTTTAATTGCATTGGTCATCACCACCAAACCGCGCTTATTACCCAGCTCGGGGATCATTGCCGCAGTCGTGCGCCCACTGTCGATAATAATGCGGTTATGATCTTTGATGAGTGCTGCTGCCGCTTTTGCAATCGCCACTTTACGTTTTGAATCAATCTCATCGCTTACAATTTCTTGCGGCAGCGCAATCGCGCCACCATAGCGGCGCAGTAATAAGCCACTTTTTTCAAGCGCTGTTAAGTCTTTACGAATGGTTACTTCAGAGGTTTGAAACTGCTCAGCTAAACTATCTACGGCTACCTCGCCTAACTCATTAACTTGAGTAAGAATAAGGTGACGACGTTGCTGGGTGTTTCGTTTTGTCATTAAGTAAACCATTTAAGTTTCGTTTCGAAAGTTAGGGGATTTTAAACGAAACAACATAAATGGCAAGTGAATGCGTAAAAAAGCACAGTTTTATTCAAATTATCATCATGCTTAAAGTAGGTTAAGCTAGGCACCATTATTTAAGTTAAACAAAATTGATATGCAGTCATTTAATAGTATTAGTAAAGAGAATCTAGCGCAGCGTAAAGCTGTGCACGAAATTTGCCGATTATTTAATAAAAGCCCCAGTAAAGGCAATTCAAAACGAATTAAGAGCTTATTTGCACAATGTGGCGAAGGGGTGATTATAGAGGCGGGCTTTCATTGTGATTATGGCTCACAAGTGCAAATTGGTGATGGTACTTTTATAAACATTAACTGCACTGTATTAGATGCACCAATTAATGAAGGTGTGATTACGATTGGTAGTGACTGCTTAATTGGCCCCAATGTTCAGCTTTTGGCGGTTTCTCATGCAGTTAACCCAACTGAGCGGCTCAATAAAGAAAACTTTACGGCACCAATCTCCATAGGTAATAACGTGTGGATTGGTGCAGGCGTTATTGTATTAGCAGGTATTACCATTGGCGATAATGCTGTTATTGGCGCTGGGTCAATAGTAACCAAAGATGTTGCAGCAAATACTGTTATTGCAGGTAATCCGGCGATAAAGCTCAAGGATATTTAACACGCTAAAGCCCGCCCTGTAAGTCGTCATTTATGTCGACAATAACGTAAACTCTTAAGTTACATTTTACGCGCTAAAGCACGTCCCACATCTTTCTACAACCTTGTAGGTCGTCATTTATGGCGACAATGCTCTGCGAAAGAAACCTTATAAATAAACTGAATTCCAATACGGATAATCACCAATTCTAGTGACCAACTTGCGCCTCAAAGGATTTGCAGCAATGTACCTTGCTATTTCAACCCTATTTTCTTCTTCTCGCAGCGCATGATCATAATACGCTCTTTGCCATACAGGCTGATTTAAACCTCGTACTTTATTAACTTCCCGAGCTGATACGCCTTTTAAATGGCCTACAACAGTTCCTAATTCACTATTTTTAAGCTGTAATAAACCATGGAAATGGTCAGGCATTAAAACCCAAGTTAACCAACGGCATTGATACTTGAGCTCATTACTCGCAATACATCTACAAAAGGCATTAGCATGATCGGAATTACTAAATATCCCTTCTCTGCGGTGGCATGTAAATGTAATGAAGTATTCGCCTGATTGAATTGATACACGCCCTTTTTTTAATTTACTCCAGCTCATTTGATAAATTCCTTTTCCTAAAGCAGAAATAGCATCACGTTGTAAGCGCTTACCCACAACATTACTTTCACCAAATAAACGGATAGCTTCCGATTTTGATAAAACAATACTGTTTGGCTTTCTTAATGCTGTAGATAATTCTCCGTGAAGCATAGTGAATGAAAATATATCGGTAATATTCTGTGTTGCGGCTATCGTTTTAGTTAATTTAAACGACTTATTATTAATAGAGACCTGCTGCTCAAACCAATAATCCATTGGCGCTAACTTTTGTACCGATTCAATATTAGTAATACTCTCAAAGCTTTTAGCCAGCAATGCGTTAACAAAGGCTGAGTGAGTACCTTGTTGGTTATTATGTAGTTCAACTCGATAAACATGCTCGCTATCTTGCCATTGCTGGTCATAACTAAACTCATAATTAATGTATAACGCCATAAAAAAAACAGCGACTAAACCCACACTTAAACTAAATAGATTGAGACTGTAGATTAACGGTTGACGTTTAGCGGCACCAATCGCCGTTTTAAAATAGTTTACGAGCACTTTTTATTCCTTGTGAATTAATAATGTTTTCACTGATTAAAGTAATAGATTTGCGGAATAAAAATTAATTTCCGCCACGAATGTTATAGCAATAAAGCAGAATTACTCATACCGTAACGTCAGCGATGGCCTCGTACTGGCGGCTTTAAAGGCGAGGCTTGCAACCGTGAGCCAAGTAATTGCAGCAACAACTAATGCAGCTAAACCATAAACCCAAAGTGGTTGCCCTATGCGGTCATTAAAACTATTCAACCAATTAGCTGTTAACCAGTAAGCTAGCGGTATACTTACGACTAAGCTCAATGACACTAGCTTTAAATAAGACACGCTTACTGCTGTTACTAACTGGGTGACAGTTGCCCCTAGAACCTTTTTAATCGCCAACTCTTTTTGTTGTGAAAGCACTGTTTGAGATACTAATACGGCAAGGCTAATAATTGTTAAAGCAGTACTTAGGACTAATAACCATTTTGATAAGGTTGTTATCCTATGCTCATTTTTATAATTTTTTGCATAATCATCCTCAAACCGACTCACTTCCGCATCAAGAATGGCAAAGCGCGATTTTAATAACGTAGGGATCTGCCTTTTTAAATTCTCAAATACAGCATCATCGCTTAACTTTATAACAATATTGCCATAACCATTTGGCAAGTAGTTTCGGCCTAGGTTAAAAGAAAGCGGTGTCATTTTATGTTTAGCTGAGCCAACTTTCACGTCAGCAACAACACCCACAACCGTGGCACTTAAGTTAGTATCTGCATTACTGAGTGTCATACCTATCACTTGTTGCATTGACTCATACCCCGCTAAATGCACCATAGACTCAGTGACAATTAACGCAACGTGCTCAGAGCCATCCGGCTGCTTTTCAAACCAATCACTTTGAAAGTCGCGATTAAAATCTCTACCCGCTAACAACTTAAGCCCCAATGCTTCAACCACATCAAAGGTTGTTACCACTGAAGGAGCAACCCCATCAACTACCTGCCCATTTGGCCAAGTTAGTTGTACACCGCCGCGCACTTGCTCAGTAAGATTTATGTCGGTAGCCGCAGCTGATGTAACTCCGGGTAACTTACTAATTGCTGATATTACGCGTGTGTTATCTTTATCAAAAAGTTGTGTAGTTGGAATGTTTTTAACAATGAGTCTATTTTGGGTTTGATAGCCCACATCCATATTCGCAACAAACTCAAGCTGCAACTGAGCAATAACAAATACAATAAATACTGAGAGATCCCCACGAATTTAGCCTAAATTATCAATTTGTATAGTCAGAAGTGACAACTGGCTATACACATAAATAATGAACTGCCCATCAGGCTCATACCTAGGATCATCAACCACTTCTTTGCCAAGATAAATATAGGACAATACTCGTCGTTTTTTCTCTGTATTCGCTTGTAATGCCGCATCCCCTTGTTGTGCCGACACGGTGTACCCTATGCACCATAAGACAAACAACATTAACGCCGCTATGAGCAATAAATTATCAAACCTTTCTGCGCTTCTTGAATTTGCAAAGGCTAAACTAATGCCAAGTTTTGCATTCTTAGTGTCTCTGAAACTTTCTTCTATTTGCATACGTTGTTTATATAAAGTCACAATCCGTTGAGGCTTATCTGTAAATTGTGTAGGTAAATTAAACACAAGTAGCCAAGGCTCTTTGGCCTTTTGTTGTTGGTATTTAACCGTTGTACATTGAGATTGCCCACCCCGTTTTTTGATTTTTTTACGTCCCTTGTTTTTCCCTCTAAACAAAACACCTTGGCACGCGAAACGAACTGTTTTTCCGTAGTAAATCTGTGTCAGAAGGTGTGGTTTATCTGTTGCTTGCTCAAACCATGATTTACAATTTCGCCATGTCTCAAGGTCGCTAGATAAGGTCACATTGCCTCTGACGCGCCCAAGCCAATACCAGCCTTTATCTTCTATGGCTTTAAACCATGGCGTTCTAAAAATAGCATCAGATAAAATAATAGGCTGACAATCTGCAGGTAAACACTGTGCCAAGCTATCGAGTAAGTGTTGATGAGCCGCTTCGGTATTTAATTCGCTTTCAGGATACACTTTTTCATAGAGCGTTAACGCTCTTCCCCCCATTGGTATGCTTGCCCTGAGCACTTGAAATATTTCGCCGCCATTAATAGGTGACCAGTCAACGATAATAAGTGGGTGTTGTTGCTGGCCTACTAAGCATTCGGTCATATGTTCATAGAAACAAAGACGTTCTTGATGCAGGTTAGCATTACCAATCAAACGGTCTGCGCGTTTAATATCATGTTTTTTATCGGTATTAGAAAATGATTTTAATCCGCGGCCTAGGTAAGTGACAGTAACGCGCTGGTCACGCAAGCCTGAGTTAACAAACGTAAAGACTGTATTTAAACGTGTTTTATGAATTTCAGGGTAGGCAATGGCAATATCTTTGTGTAATATTTCGGTGGCTTTCATGATTATGAGTGAGTTTTTTTATAGTGAAAAAATTTGATCACAAATAATCATGAGAGTCTACCATTAATTTTTATTTTGTGGGGATTCGTCAGCAATAAATATGAAAGTGGCTAAACCTGCTTGAAAGCTCAGTATACCTTTGACCAGTAACCCCAAATGATACTGATAATGTGTTCTTACTAATAATTTTACATCAACATTTGCAACCACTAAGCCTGCATATACGCCATTAAATATACCTATTACACAAGTTATCAAAATAGCCATCAACACCATTGATGTATTAAGCACAAACGAGATATGCGACTCAACGAGCTGGTTAAAATAATCATGACTCAACTCCACAAATGCCAAAGACAACACTACGGAAAACCAGTGAGCACAATTGATTCAACTATAAATAGCCGAAAAAGCTGACCTCGACTGGCACCTATCGCCTTTTTAATCGCTATTTGCTTGGCAGTCCTGCCAACACTGACTAAATTAAAGTTGATAAAATTACTGGTTATTTGCAAAAAAATAATGAAAATAAGCCCGCACGCAATGGCAACCGTAGTAATTGACCCAGGCGCTTTCATTTCATAAGTTGAGCGACCTTTTAAATAAATATCAGTGATGTTTATTAATTTATATTGCACTGTTTTGTGCTCTGCTGATTTTGTTGTTAAATACTGCTCAAACAACTTATTTTCAAGTGCAGTAATATCTGTGTCGACTGCTGTTTTTATATAAACATAACCATGAGGTTGTTTTTCAAGAGCTGTGGGGAAAGCGGTGAGTACGTCAAACGCAAAGTGAGTTTGTGTTGGTAAGTCTTTAAATACAGCGCCGATTGTGTAGTTTTGTTCATTTGCACTTAGCCGCTCACCTATCACATCAGTACCAGCAAACAGCCTGATAGCTTCAGATTCACTGATCGCAAGTTGATTAGGCGTATTCAACACCACATCTATATCACCGCGCGTCACATCTAGATTAATAAATCGCGATAAATTATTTGACGCAAAATAAACGTTTTTTAGCTTCACTTTAGTGTCGCCATTACTTGTGCCTACATGACTTACTTCTGTATTAAAGTGGTGACCTACATACCCCATAAATTCAGCAGGTATTAAACCAAACACAGCTTCAACATCAGTATCGTTTAGCAGTGCTTGCGCCACCGCTAAATCCCGCATCGGCATTAATGTATCGAAGCCAAAACTTGTAAAATCTACGTGCGCCCTATAAACTTGCTGTTTATCCGGCTGATTACTATCATAAGAAAGCTCATGCTTTACAAACAAAGCCAACAATATTACTGCTGCTAACCCAGCACTATAACTAACAAAGTGGAGCCAAAATAATCGAGTCGCTTTTGTTCTTATTGAGGTAATTAATTGTTCCAAAATGATCATCCTTTTCAACTTGCTTTACGCTGCCAAAATTTAACTCGATACTTTGGCAGCGTTAACATTTTCATCTAAAACATCACTTTTTATTATTCATAACGCAAAATCAGCGAAGGGCGAGTGCTAGCGGCTTTAAACGCAAGGCTGGCAACGGTCAGCCAAGTAAACGCACCCACAATGAGGCCTGCCAAGCCATATACCCAAATGGTTTGCTCAATACGGTCGTTAAAACCTTCCAACCAGTTATCCATTAGCCAATAAGCTAGAGGTAAAGCAATTACAGCCGCTGCGAACACTATGATTAAAAACTCACGGGCAAGTAGATTAACTAAATTTAAACGGGTTGCGCCCAATACTTTTCGCATGGCTAATTGCTTTTGCTGACGTTTCGCTGCAAATGCCGCTAGTCCAAATAAACCTAAGCAACTCAAAAGTATGGCCAGCACAGAGAAATTTCGAATAAGCACAAACAAGTCTTGCTCGACACGATAAACTTTGGCTAAGTCTTGTTGCATTAGGCTAAATTGGGGTTCGGCAGTTAAATTAAACTGTTTTAAAAGCTGACGTAGCTGATTCAATAATTGGGGTAAATTTGCTTGTTCAGTGTGGACCACCAATCGAACGGTTGATTGCGAACTATACCCTGCTGAAAATGACACAGGCAGCCAATCGCCTTTTGCCGAGCCCACTTTAATGTCTTTTACCACGCCAACAATGGTTGCATTGATATTGCGATAAAGCCCTTGAACTTGCAGCCCCACCACCTCACTCACATTCTCATAGCCAGCACGTTTGGCCATTTGTTCGGTCACCAAAATGGCCATTGCCTGAGGCGCATCTTCGCCCTGCTGCGTATTTGACTCCTCATTGGTATAATACAACCAATCGCTTTTAAATTGCGGTGAAAAATCTCGGCCAGCAAGTAGTGTCAGACCCAAGGTTTCCACGGCATGAAAACCTGTGCCAATAGTCGGTGGCAGTTCACTTTCTTCATAGCCGTTTGGCCAGCGGAAATAAAAGCTTTCAAGAATGCTGTCGGTTAAATCTGTGTCTGTGGTGGTCACTTGCACTACACCGGGCAGCGCACGGATCTCATTGAGTATCGCGTGCTCTTTTGCCATCAATTGTTTGCTGTTTAAATCGTGTATCACAATGCGATCTGTCACATCATAACCAACCGACAAGCTTTGCAAGAACGTTAACTGTTGCAAGCTCACTAACGTACAAACAATTAAAGCCATCGCCATAGCAGCTTGAAATACTAACAAGCCTTTACGCACCATGTGACCTGTTTGCAATTGCCCTGCAAGTAAACTTTTAAGCGGAGCGCGTGCGACGCATAAAGCTGGATAAGCACCTGATACAAAAGCCAATAAAAGTATCAATCCCAATACAGCTAGCAATTGTGACCAGCCCCAAACTAGCTGTAATGGGCGGTTTGCAAAGTCACTAAAACTTGGTAATAACACCTCAACCCAACACAACGCTAACACCGTAGCAAAGGCCAGCATTAGCAAAGCTTCTAACAAAAATTGCAGAATTAATTGTCGCTTACTCGCCCCCAAGGTTTTTCGCATAGCAATTTCTTTGCTGCGGTAAAGCAATTGCGACACCGCAATATTGATGTAATTGGCTGCGGCAATGGCGAGTAGTAACACGCTCAATACCAGGCTCAAGTTCACTAAAAAAGCCGACCCACCGGGTTTAAATTCAAAGGGAGAATGGGCTTTAAAATACACGTCTCGCATCGACACTAAACGATATTCAAGCTGGCTATTCTTTAATTGATATTTTTCAATAAGACTTCTAGCTAACTGCTTTTCTATGCCTTTTAAATCAGCATTTCGTTGAGTTTTAAGGTAAATGTAGCTCGAAATTTCATTATGTTCGGTGTAATCAACAGACACTAAAGCATGAAACAAAAAGTGGCTGTTATCGGGTAAGTCATTAAAAACAGCACGCACAGTGACACTTTTCTCGCCCATCAATAAGGTTTGTTCGAACGCATTGCTAACACTGCCGAATAACCTTACAGCCTCACTTGCACTCAAGGCTATTTGATTGGGCTCTGAGAGCGCTTGTTCAAGATTGCCAGCCATCACATCAAGATGAATAAAATCACGTAAATTGGCCGAAGTGCCATATACATTTCGCAGCTTAAACGCTTGCCCAGCCACTTTAATATGATCAGTAAATAAATCACTATCGACCACATCTGCCAGCACCAATAAGTCGCTTACATCACTACGTGAAAACACTGTTTGCGCAATGCTTACAACCGTTAATGGGATCTCTTCTAAGCCCGGTACCTTTACATCAACATGCAGACGATAAACTTGCTGGTGATCGGGCTGCATTTCATCAAACGACAATTCATACTCTGCGAATAACGCCACTAACAGAGCTGTGGCAAGACCAATACTCAACCCAAAGACACTCAATAACGAATAAAGCTTATGTTGCTTGAATACTCTAAATGCTGTTGTTACATGTGATATCAACATATCTAACCTATAAGATCTTGTTCTCACCCAAAATGGCCTACCTGTTACTCCGATAGACCATGGTTTTGGCTAATAAACTTTATTTATTCATAACGAAGAGTTAACGATGGACGGGTGCTAGCTGCTTTGAAAGCGAGGCTTGCAACAGTCAGCCAAGTGATCGCAGCAACACTCAGAGCGGCAATTAGATAAACCCAGATAGCTTGATCAACACGCTCGTTAAAGTTTGCGAGCCAATCGCCCACCAGCCAATAAGTAAGCGGGTATGCTATGGCTACACTCACCACAACTAAAATCAAAAACTCTTTGGCCAGAAGATTCATAATACTGATACGTGATGCGCCAAGCACTTTGCGTACAGCGATTTCTTTTTGGCGGCGTAATACCGAGAATGACGCTAAACCAAAGGTCCCTACGCACGCTAAAAATACGGCTAAGCCAGAGAATAAAGTGACAAACTCGGTTGCACGTTCATCATTACGATAAAGCGCACGGTAGTTTTCGCTCAGCATATCTATTTGTGGGTCGCGAATTGCGAGATTCTCTTGCAAAATACTTGAAAGCTGCGCTTTAATAGGGAGTATTTTCGCAAAGTCCATATCAACAATAATGCGACCTGCCCAACTGCTGGTGTAGCCACAAATTAAGATGGTAGAAGGTTGTGCGTCTTTAACACTACCCACTTTAATATTTTTAACCACCCCAACAACAGTTAAGATTAAATCTTGGCCTTTGCCTGCACTGGCACGCCACGTACTGCCAATTGCATCACTTGGTGTTGCATAACCAGCTTGTTTTACTAGCGACTCAGTCAATATGGCTGAGGCGGTTGCTTTAGTTTCGCTAACCTCATTAAACCAATCAGCAGCCATTTTTGCACTAAAATCTCGGCCAGCGACCAATGTTAGGCCCAATGTTTTGGCTATGTCATTACCGGCGCCAATAATAGGTAAGCTTTGTTTGGTAAATTGACCGTTGTCGGCCGTAAATGTGCGAGACGAGTTATATGAGCCTGTTACATCAATATCCATAACGCTTGTTTTGTTTACGCCATCAATCGCGTTGATACGACTCAGTAATACTGTATTGTTTTTATTCAATATGTCTTTGGCAGCAATATCACTGATAATCAATTTACTCTCTTTGGTATAGCCAACTGGTAGTGATTGTAAATAAGCCAACTGCTGTTGCAGTAATAAAGCGCCAATAATTAGGCCAACCGATAATGCTGATTGTACAACCAACAAACCTTTTCTAACTGCGATGGCTGTACGGCCGCGCTGCATATCACCACTGAGCACTCGTTTTGCACTAAACGCCGACATAAACATGGCAGGGTAAATACCGGCAAGCAAGCCGATTAACAGTACAGCAACAGCAATTGCAGCACCTAACGTAGAGTCATAATTAAGGGATAACTGTCTATCGACTAATTGATTAAAAGCCGGTGTTAGTAATTCAACCAACATACAGGCAATTAATGCAGCAATAATAGTGATAAGTAATGACTCTACTAAAAACTGGCAAATAATTTGTGGTTTACTCGCGCCAAGTGCTTTACGTACGCCCACTTCCTTGGCGCGCTTTGCCGATTGTGCAATGCTCATATTAATAAAATTAAACGCAGCTAAAAGTATCAATAAAACACTCAAACCAATACAAATACGCAGCGTTGAAAGCGAGCCATTCTTTTTCATTTCATAATTAGAGTTGGAAGTTAAATGAATAGACGTTAGCGGATGTAATGTCATTTTTGCTAAATTTGGGTTTTCGTAAGCAATTTTCATGTAGCGTTGCTCAATAGTTTCTGCCAACTTTTCAACATCAGTACCTGGCTTTACTCGAATATAAGAGGCACTATTCATGTTTTGATATTCAGTATCGGCTGGTAACTCTTTAATTAACCCTTGAAAAAAGAAGTGCGTATTTTCAGGTAAATCAGCAAATACCGCCCCTATCTGCCAACGTTTATTATCTTGTATTAAGGTTTCACCAACAATGTCTGTACGGCCAAAAATACGTATTGCGTACTGCTCACTCAATGCGAGCATATTTGGTGTAGTGAGTACTTTGGCTAAGTCGCCTGCAACTAAGTCAAGATTCACAAAATCAGCTATATTGCTGCTTGCCGATATAATACTTTCTAACTTATAACCCACATCATCACGAACAAATTCAGCACCTGGCGGACTAGGTTCTAATGATAGTATGTCTTCTATTTCAGCCATATCTTTAAATGTATTCATAAGGTCTTTGTTGGTCATCGGCCCGCCAACACCTAAGGATGTAAAATACTGATTAACACGATACACGCGTTCAGCATTCGGTTGCTGCTTATCATAAGAGGCTTCATTAAAGGCAAACATGGCCACTAAAATAGCCGCAGCTAAACCAACACTTAAGCCAATAATGTTAAGTAAAAAATGCTGTTTTTGCTGTTTAAATGCCCGTAGGGCTGTCACTAAATAATTAATAAACATATTAAGCAACCTCAACAGTGCTTTGCTGCATAACATTTGCTTTATCAAGCATCACTTGGCCATCCAGTAGGCGTACTAAACGATCAGCATAGGCACCTTCTTTTTCTGAGTGCGTAACCATAATTACCGTGGTGCCCTCGCGGTTTAGCTCGCGCAACATCGCCATCACTTCATCGCCATTTTTAGAGTCGAGGTTACCGGTTGGCTCATCGGCTAAAATGAGTTTAGGGTTAATCACCAAGGCACGGGCAACGGCTACCCGTTGTTGCTGACCACCCGACAATTGCTGGGGTAAATGCTCACCGCGGTGATCAATACCTACGCGTTTTAAAATAGCTTCAACGCGTTCTTTACGTTCGCCTTTTGATATTTTTTGGTACTGTAATGGTAGCTCTACGTTTTCAAATACAGTTAGCTCGTCAATTAAGTTAAAGCTTTGAAATACAAAACCGATTGATGCTTTTCTTAGCTCAGCTAGTTGCTTTTCGCTGTACCCTGCGATGTCAGTTCCGGCAAAATCAAAGCACCCTGTAGTAGGTGAATCAAGCATACCTAAAATAGATAATAAGGTTGATTTACCACAGCCAGACGGCCCCATAATCGCTAAAAAATCGCCTTCGTTTACGGTTAAGTTAATATTACTCAGCGCTGTAGTTTCAACATCTTGAGTACGAAATACGCGGCTTAAATTAGTTAGTTTGATCATTGTTATTATCCTTAAAATTGTAGTTGTTGTGCTTTATCAAAGTTGCTGTAGCTAGAGGTAATTACTTTATCCCCCGCGTTTAGCCCTTCGAGTACTTCAAAATAGTGTTGATTCTTTTTGCCTAAGCGAATATCACGACGCACTGCTTTATCGCCACCTTGCTCAATAACATAAACCCAGTTACCGCCCGAGTTGGTAAAGAAGGCGCCACGTTTAAGTAATAAGGCATTGTTTTTGTCGCCCCCCAGCATTAACTCAATATCAATGCTTTGGCCGCGCTTAATGCTTTTGGTGTTACTGGGTAAATCCACTTCAACTTGAAATTGCGACTGCTGTACGCGGCTATCAATTTTGCTCACCTTGGCGTTTACTGTGCCGCTTTCAAGTTCAATCATTACCGACATATCGCGCTGTACTTGGTTTAAATAAAATTCATCAAGGCGAACAACCAGTTTGTATTCATTAGGTATATCGATTTGCCCTAATCGCGCGCCACTGTTTTTAGATTCGCCAATTTCCACATCAAGCTCGCTTAAATAACCAGCTACCGGCGCTTTGATTAATAAATTATCGAGGTTTCGACGCGCAAACTGCAGGTTCTGTTCCAGCATTTTAGCGCTGTCTGCAAGCTATGCCACTTGCACCTCACGAATTGAGTTTTCTTGCTTTTGACGCTCCAAAGTGAGCTCTTTACGTGCTTGGTAATAATTTAAATCTTCTTCTATTTCTGAAAGTTGCTCTTGCGCTAGTACGCCACTTTTAACTAAAGGTTTAGTTTGCTTTAAACGACGGGTCAGGTGGGTAATTTTTAGCTCGATTTCTAATAAGTCACGGCGTAAATTTAACCGGCTGGTTTCCATGGTCATTTGCGTATTACGTAAAAAGTTAAGCTGCTCAGTTACTTGTGCTTCACGGCTCATTACATCAAGTTGTAAGTTGGTATTGCTTAAGCGCACTAGCGGTTGACCTTTCTCAACATATTCGCCTTGCTCTACTAAGCGCTCCTCAACTTGCCCACCGGCAATGGTATCAAGATAAATACTGGTTTTTGGTACTACTTGACCGCGTAAGCTCAAGGCATCTTTAAATGCACCTTGTTTAACCGTGCTAATCGTAAGGCTGCTACGATCAATATTCTGACTACGGCCTGTATCGCTGCTTTGCGTAAAGCCGTATGCAGCCGCTGCAACTCCTAAAGCAAGCGCAGCAAAAGTGAATTTTTTTAAATACTTTTGGGTAAATGAGCGTTCTATTTTTTTGTCCATGTTGGCCACCTTGATACAGGTTTAATAACTAATTACCAATAGTTATTACAAACGCTATGCCAACTTTATTTAATAAATAAATTCAATAGGTTAATATTTTATTTAACTATTTTTATGGTGTTAGTGTCCGTTAATAGAACACTTTGTTATTTTATCAGCGTCCATTTATGGACACTGTTCCTTTTTTGTTTTAGGCTAAATAAAACCCTATAAAAATAACAATCATGAAACACTCAGGCTCACTGTTAATTGTTGATGACAACCCCGATATTCTCATCGCCGCACGGCTATTGCTAAAACAGCATTACCAAAGCGTTAAAACCACTGACAACCCATTTGATATTGCAGACATCATTAACGAGCAACGCAAAGTTGATCAGCCAATTGATGTGATCTTACTCGACATGAACTTTACCCAGGACTCCATCAGCGGCAAAGAAGGCTTTTATTGGTTAAAAAAAATCATCGAGCAAGACGCTAATATTGTTGTTTTACTAATGACCGCCTATGGCGATATTCAACTCGCGGTAGATGCGATTAAAGCGGGTGCCTCTGACTTTATTGCTAAACCTTGGCAAAATGAACAGTTACTTGGTGGCGTTGCAGCCGCGTTTTCACACGCTAAAGATAAACAACAAGTGGGTAAATTAACGCGTCAAAAGCAAGGGTTAAACCAAGCCTTAAATACCCCAAACTTTGAGTTTTTAGGTCAAAGCGCGGCCATGCAGCAGGTATTTAGTACCATAGAAAAAGCCGCACAAACTGATGCCAATATACTGATAACCGGCGAAAGTGGCACAGGTAAAGAGCTCACCGCGCATGCCATTCATCAAGCGAGTATGCGCCATAGCCAAACCTTTATGAGCTTGGACATGGGCGCCGTGGCACAGAATTTATTTGAAAGTGAGTTATTTGGTCATAAAAAAGGCGCGTTTACCGATGCCAAAAGCGACCGCATTGGTAAGTTTGAACTTGCCCAAGGCGGCAGTTTATTTTTAGATGAGCTGGGTAATTTACCCCTAGAGCATCAAGCCAAATTGCTGGCTGCACTACAAAATAGGCAAATAACACCAGTTGGCGGCAGCAAAGCGGTTGATATTGATATCCGCCTAATCTGTGCCACCAACGATAACCTTGAACAAGCGGTTATTGACGGGCGCTTTCGTCAAGATTTGCTATACCGGATCAACACCGTTGAAATTCGCTTACCGGCTTTACGCGAGCGAAGTGATGACATTCCATTATTAGCTAATTACTATCTAAAACACTTTGCGCAAAAATATAAACGCGACTTAACCATTAGCGATGATGATATGAACGCACTTTGCCAATATGCGTGGCCTGGCAATGTCCGCGAGCTTGCTCATGCTATTGAGCGAGCGGTTATTTTAACTGAAGGGGATAAACTCGATATAAGCTCAGTGGTTGGTAACACAGCAGCACTTAGCGCTGGCACTGATACTTACAATAACTGTCAAAACACAGAGGTTCTAAACAATCAGCCACAGTACGATACCTTTGATTTAGACATACTCGAACAACGTACTGTACGTGCAGCCCTTAAGCATCATCAAGGGAATGTTAGCCATGCCGCCAAAGCGCTTGGTTTAACCCGTGGCGCTATGTATCGCCGCCTTGAAAAGTATGGGCTATAGCAATGCGCCCTCATTTATTATTAGCTATTAATATTGCCGCACTTATTAGCGCCTGCGTACTCGTTAGTTATCTATTACAAAATAATGGGCTTTCAGCAACTTCACTGTTAATTATATTAGTCACTGCGACCTTGATAGCGCATATTTTTACGCTCTTTAAGCGCCAACAAAAACAAGCCGAAATGGTGATCCGCGCTTTAGCCAATGGCGATAGCACCTTAGGACTTGGCCAACAAAACCCAATGCTTAAGCAATTTGAACAAGTAAAAACGCAAATGCAAACAGCACGCTTTAATGCCGAGCAACAAGCGCAATTTTTACAAGCACTGCTTATTCATGTTGATTTAGCCGTGATGGTGTGTGACGACAACGGCAAAGTGATTGAATCAAACCCAGCGGTGAGCAAACTACTGGGTAAAAGCTTTCAGCATTTGCAAGAGTTAGGCGCTGTTGGCGAGCTAATTTTAAACGCCAGTCATAATATTCGCAGCACCACCTATTGGCAAAATGGCGAGCAGCACGACACGCTTTCTATTCAACTCAGTATCGCCGAAATACAAGGCAAAGTGCGCCGCGTAGTGAGCTTGCAATCAATCCATGATCAATTACAACTTAAAGAACAACAAGCTTATAAACGCTTAACTAAAGTGCTGACTCACGAAATTGCCAACTCTATCACCCCGCTTTCATCGTTAGCAAATACATGCACCACCTTATTGCCACAAGAATTGTGTTTTATTGATATTGAAGATAAACAAGACTTACAACTTGCGCTAAGCACGTTAGCATCAAGAACAGCACATTTAGGTGATTTTATTGCCCGTTTTCGCCAAGTTAGCAGCTTACCTAAACCTAATCTAGCGCCTAAAAATTTAGCCGATATGCTATCGCGCATTGTCACCTTGCATCAGCAACAAGCACGTGAATTAGAGATCAATATAGAACTTACAATTCAAAGCCAACAATTGGTAATGCTAGATAGCACTCAAATAGAGCAAGTATTAGTAAACCTGATAAAAAATGCCCTCGAAGTGTTAAGCAGCAACAAAAAATATAACCCGCAAAGCCCCACTCAGCCAAACATCAAACTCAGCTTGGCACAAAACGCCAGCCAACAACTCTATGTAGAAGTCAGCGATAACGGCCCAGGCATTAGCGAACATGTAGTTGATATGATCTTCGTGCCATTTTTTACCACTAAGCAACAAGGCTCCGGCATTGGCTTGAGCCTATCAAGGCAAATTATGCTCAACCACGGCGGTGATTTAATTTATCTACCAAAACCACAAGGCGCATGTTTTAGATGTGTGTTTGGTTAAAAGTAGGTCGTCGTTTACGGCGACAATTAATTAAAACCGCCATATGTACGCGCTAAAGCACGACCTACATAATTTCACAGCATATCTTGTAGGTCGTCGTTTACGGCGATAAAGAGCAGTTCACATTCTTTTTCCGCTCAAATCTAACTCACCCTATGTTAAGCTAGCCTGCTTTAGATTAGCCGCATTTATTTTTTCGGAGTAGCTTAGTACGTGTTTTCAAATCGATTTATCCGCTTTTTGCCATTGATTGTTATTTTAAATAGCTAAGTATTTTAAGGTAAAAATTAGCCCTTGGTACGATGGTCGCCAAGATGTGATCGACAGCACTCGCGCAGCGCTTGATTTTATGGAGTACTTATACAAACGCTTTGATGGTGATTGGTATCACGCCATTGCTGCCTATAACTTAGGTGAAGGCCGTGTACTTAGAGCGATCAGCAACAATAAAAAGCAAGGCAAACCCACTGACTTTTTTAATTTAAAATTACCTAAACAAACCAGTCAATATGTACCTAAGCTACTTGCTGCGGCGCAATTATTAAAAAGCCAAAAGATGGCGTTCCCTGCAATCGCAAATAAAGATGCGATAGCCAAAGTGGCCATTTCTGGCTCCGTTATTTTAGATAATAAAGCCCAATGGCAACAGTTAGAGTCTTTAAACTACGGGGTTATTCGCTTCCCTGCGATTATTGATGCGCCGCATCTCGTCGTGCCTGCCAGTGAGAAAGCTCAATTTGAAACCATGATCGCAAATCAAAAAAGCAACGATTACAGCCAATGGCAACATTACACAGTTAAACGTGGCGATAGTTTGAGTGTTATTGCTAAGCGCTACAAAGTGAGTGTGAGTCAGCTTAAAGTATTCAATAATTTAAAAAGTAGTACCATACGTATTGGTCAAAAGTTAGTGCTGCCGCAGTTAGCCGATACGCAAATAGAGCACAAAGTAAAATCTGGCGAAAGCTTGTGGAAAATAGCCAACCATTACAAAGTCAGCATCACTAAGCTAAAACAATGGAACAGACTTTCAGGCGACCGCTTAAAAGTAGGTGAGAAGCTAACCGTATTTTTATCTACACTTTATCAAACACATACATTATAGTAATTAATTACACTCATAAAAATAAAAACTAAACGATATGGATGATCAAAACTCACAACAGTCACAACCTGTGCCTGTAACAAGCAGTACACCGCAAGCTTGGTTCACTAACGAACGTCTCAATTTAATTCTAGCACTGTGTGCTATTGTTATTTCAGCCGCATCATTTTATGCCACCTACTTACAAGCAAGTGCCGCCGAGCGACAAGTAAAAGCCGCAACTTGGCCCTGGTTGGAAGTGATATCTGGTAATTTCAATGATCAAGAAAAAGCACATGAAATCGCCCTTAAAGTAACAAATTCAGGCTCCGGCCCTGCAATCATTAAATACTGACGAATCCCCACAAAATAAAAATTAATGGTAGACTCTCATGATTATTTGTGATCAAATTTTTTCACTATAAAAAAACTCACTCATAATCATGAAAGCCACCGAAATATTACACAAAGATATTGCCATTGCCTACCCTGAAATTCATAAAACACGTTTAAATACAGTCTTTACGTTTGTTAACTCAGGCTTGCGTGACCAGCGCGTTACTGTCACTTACCTAGGCCGCGGATTAAAATCATTTTCTAATACCGATAAAAAACATGATATTAAACGCGCAGACCGTTTGATTGGTAATGCTAACCTGCATCAAGAACGTCTTTGTTTCTATGAACATATGACCGAATGCTTAGTAGGCCAGCAACAACACCCACTTATTATCGTTGACTGGTCACCTATTAATGGCGGCGAAATATTTCAAGTGCTCAGGGCAAGCATACCAATGGGGGGAAGAGCGTTAACGCTCTATGAAAAAGTGTATCCTGAAAGCGAATTAAATACCGAAGCGGCTCATCAACACTTACTCGATAGCTTGGCACAGTGTTTACCTGCAGATTGTCAGCCTATTATTTTATCTGATGCTATTTTTAGAACGCCATGGTTTAAAGCCATAGAAGATAAAGGCTGGTATTGGCTTGGGCGCGTCAGAGGCAATGTGACCTTATCTAGCGACCTTGAGACATGGCGAAATTGTAAATCATGGTTTGAGCAAGCAACAGATAAACCACACCTTCTGACACAGATTTACTACGGAAAAACAGTTCGTTTCGCGTGCCAAGGTGTTTTGTTTAGAGGGAAAAACAAGGGACGTAAAAAAATCAAAAAACGGGGTGGGCAATCTCAATGTACAACGGTTAAATACCAACAACAAAAGGCCAAAGAGCCTTGGCTACTTGTGTTTAATTTACCTACACAATTTACAGATAAGCCTCAACGGATTGTGACTTTATATAAACAACGTATGCAAATAGAAGAAAGTTTCAGAGACACTAAGAATGCAAAACTTGGCATTAGTTTAGCCTTTGCAAATTCAAGAAGCGCAGAAAGGTTTGATAATTTATTGCTCATAGCGGCGTTAATGTTGTTTGTCTTATGGTGCATAGGGTACACCGTGTCGGCACAACAAGGGGATGCGGCATTACAAGCGAATACAGAGAAAAAACGACGAGTATTGTCCTATATTTATCTTGGCAAAGAAGTGGTTGATGATCCTAGGTATGAGCCTGATGGGCAGTTCATTATTTATGTGTATAGCCAGTTGTCACTTCTGACTATACAAATTGATAATTTAGGCTAAATTCGTGGGGATCTCTCAGCATTAAATATGTAAAATATTTTTATAATGAACAATCTTACGTAGACATTTACTCACTTATAAAAGATTGCTGCTTTGATATATATGCCTATGAAAAACAGCTTATAGAACTGCAAGAAAAATCACTTGAACACTCTGCTGATTGGGTAATGACCAGTAAGAGTAAAAATAGGCTATTAGCCGCTGGCGCAAGTATTAGCTTGCTCACCTTTAATAAAACCAGCTTTAATAATACGCAATGGCAAAAAGTAGATAAACAACGCTTTAATATAAAAACAGAAATCTGCTATTGCTCATTGCTTGAGCAGTGCTATATCAGTAATGGTCGCGGTACGGTTAACGAGGTAGAGCATTGCGCACTCAACGAATAATAAAAAGGGAGGCTCACTCTCCCTAAAATTATTCTTCGCTCGTTTTACCACGATACCAGTTAACTTGTCGGGTCAGCATCATAATCAAACTCAGCACTACAAATACCAGCAAACTGCCCATCAACAATGCGTAATCTTCTGCACTTAATAGCCCGTAAAGTAAACTGTATAAAAACAGTATACCAAGCAGAAATAGCCCGCCATGCTTAGTATTTTTCAACATGCCAGCCACATAAATACTCAGTAATAATGAAGAAGCTAATGCTGATAGTAAGTAGGCAAGGTTAAAACCAAGGTGTTCACCAAGCGATATCAACAATAAGTAAAAAACGGCCAACGCTAAGCCTACAAAGCCATACTGCACCGGATGAACGGGTTCGCTGCGGAGCACTTCGAGTAAAAAGAAGCTGGCAAATACCAATATCAGCACTAAAATTGCGTAGTTACTGGCGCGATAACTTTTTAAGTAATGATCAACACCATCAACAAGGTTAACTCCCATGCTACGTTGCTTAAATTGCTCGCACTGATTTTGAAAAACACAATGCTGAAACAGCTCTTTTAAGTTGGTAGCAAAGTAGTTTGTTTGCCAGCTGGCAGTAAAGCCTTGCTCTGAAATACTTGAGTCGATAGGTAAATAGTCACCAACAAAGCTTGGATGTGGCCAATCGGCTTGCATGCTAAGACTGGTTTCTTTGCCGATAGGGGCAATAGCCAGTTTACGCATTCCTTGTAGATTTAAATCAATTTGATAATCCAACGTTTGCTGCGCAAGTAAAGCACTATAATCGAGTTCAATATTCACGCCTTCAGGCAATTGCGCCAGCTTAGTACCAGGCTGCAGCACATATTCTTGGTTATTTATGCGCATAGCACTGCCTTGACCAATACCGCGAATATCTTTAATCGCCATCACCATATGCACCTGTTTTATCTTTTTACCTGCTAATTCTTTTAAAGCCTCGGTATTAAATTGGCCTGCAAAGTGATTCATTGAGCGATACAGCAACGCCTTATAAATACCTCGGTATTTTTCAAAAGAAGATAATTCACTGTTTATCGTTAATGTTTCAGGTAACAACAACAGCGTTTTCAACAGTTCAGTGGTGTTGCCCTCCACGGTATGAGTTTCTATAAACTGTACTTGGATAAACGGCCCTATTATTTGCTGCTCACCACTGCTGCTTTTGGCAATATCAGCTTGCACTTGTTGCTGTAACTCTGCACGCTCATCAATCAGGCTTTGAATCATAAAAATAGGCACTAGTAATAGTACAATTAGGCCTATGATAATCACCAATTTGGTTTCCAGTTTTTGTTTCATTGTTATTTACTCCGTGTTTGGTATAGCCACAGTGTAATCAACCAACATGGAGTTTAAATGGTGCTTATGTGGAGTCTTTATGGAGTTGGTAAAAACAGCTGAACAGACACCCCCTGCGCGGTATTATTTATTATTAGCTTGCCTTTATGTAACTTAACTACTTGTTCTACAAAATTAAGTCCAAGTCCGGTACTTTTTTGTCCGTTACTTCTGGCGAGCGAGTAAAAGCGTTCGGTTACTCTCGCTAACGCATAATCAGGTATATTCGGGCCAGTGTTTTCGACGTTAATAGAAAGCTCCCCTGCGGTTTGCGTGACCGTAATATTGATCTTGCCCTGTTCATATACAAAATCCAGCGCGTTTTCAAACAAGTTATACAAGGCTTGCTGTATTAAAAATTGATCTCCCACAAAAGCGACTTTGCTATCACATACAACGCTTACCTCTACTTTTTTGGTCATTAGCCTGCTGATAAAGGAGGCTTTTATCTGCTCAAGTAAAGCTGGTAAATCAATTGATTGCCGTTGTTCAAGCTCTGGGAGTTGTTCAAGTTTTGTTAGTGCTAACAACTTATCGATCAATTGCTGCATGCGCGTGGCTTCGGTTTCAATATTCTGAGCAAACAATTGCTGTTTATCCACCGTGGTAGGCGTTTGTAATATTTCACTGGCTCCTTTGATCGCTGACAATGGACTTTTTAACTCATGCGTTAGGGTTTGCACATAATTTTCTACATAACGCTTACCATCGAGCTGACGACGCATATTTTCAAGCGCATCACTGAGTAAGCTATATTCATAAAAAACTCTAAAGGTGGGTTTATTGGTTTTTTCACCGCGGCCCATTTTATCAGCGTAGTCAGCCAGCTTATATAACGCAGTATTAATTCGCCACGCGATTAACGCACCAATTATAAGTGCGAGTACACTCATTAACGCTAACCAAGTTAATACCCTATACCTGGAAATATCAATAAATGGCTGTACCGAGCGGTTTGCTTTAGCAACTGTAACACTGCCAATTATTTCATCGTTATAGATAATAGGCGCCGCAACATGCATGACTGTTGATAGCGGATCGTTGGGGTCTAATGCAGTTGAACGTGCCCCGTACTCACCACGTAAGGTGAGGTAAACATCATTCCATTTAGAGAAATCATTACCAACATCCTGCTGCCATGAGTCCAGCACCACAACCCCTTGTTGATCGGTTATATAAACTCGGTGATTAACTGATTTTTTTGCAACTCCCCAAATAGCAGCATTTGGGTCACGTAAACTATAAAAGTTAATTTGCTTAGCAAAAGCGCTCTGTGCGATATCCCCGTTCGCCAGCGGGTTGCTTGCCATTACAGCCAACATGTTTGCCATGTCTACCAGCGTTTCTTCACTTGCTTGGCGTACCGTTGGTTTGATCTCTCTCATAACTGTCGAGCTAACCAAGTAAGCGGTTAAAATCACTAGCACAAAGTAGAGCAAAAACAGCCTCAATCCAAGCGGGATCTTAGGCCATCGTTTAAGACGAGCAAATACTGTTTTTGTTGGCTTAGCTGGATTCATAGTAATAACCAAAACCACGTTTGGTATGAATACATTCAGGAGCCGATACCGCGCGTAGTTTATTACGAATAGCCTTGATGTGACTATCTACATTACGGGCATAAATTGCATCTTGGTGATTTTGCGCCGACAGCAATAATTGTTCACGGGAGAATACTTGGCGAGGATGACTAATTAGCTTATTCAGCAATTTAAATTCCAATGCAGTAAGAGCCAGCGCTTGGTTTTGGAAATGATAATCAAAATTTTCAGCATAAAGCCCTGAGACTGGTTTTGGGGAGATAGTTGCTTTAATCTCAGGTTCGCTATGTCTGATTCTAAGTTTAACCCGTGCAAGCACTTCTCGTGGGCTAAATGGCTTAGTAACATAATCATCAGCGCCTATTTCTAATCCCACCACACGATCTATTTCATCATTACGGGCGGTAAGAAATATAATAGGTAGCGCTGAGAACTCCCTTATCTGTTTACACAACTCAAAACCATTAGCATCTGGTAAACCAACATCCAAAATCAGCAGGGCAGGCATGTTGTTTTTAATATACTCAAGCCCCTCACCCGCGGTAGCAAACCACTGCACAGCAAAACCAGCTATTTCTAGAGTATGGATTAGTGTATCAGCGATCGCTTTTTCATCTTCAATGATCACAACCTGCGCGATTGTCATGCAATTCATTCCTTTACTACAACCTAATTAGCAAGGTTTATAGTTGCAGTAACTTATGAGGCAGTCAAGAGTTTGCGAGTTTTATCAGAATGAATTTTTAAACGCGGTAGTCAAGTACTTCGCCTCTTTACTCTAGCTAACTTTACTCTCGCTAATTAAGCGATAAACGCAAAAAACCCGCTACATTTCTGAAGCGGGTTTGTTTAATTAGTATCCTGGCAATGTCCTACTTTCACATAGCAAATGCTACACTATCATCGGCGCTGTTTCGTTTCACTACTGAGTTCGGCATGGGGTCAGGTGGGTCCAAAACGCTATTGTCACCAAGAAAATTCTTTTCAATTTTCTTATTATAATTTTTAAGGTTAAAGTTCTGCAACTGAATTTGGAGCCTGGCAATGTCCTACTTTCACATAGCAAATGCTACACTATCATCGGCGCTGTTTCGTTTCACTACTGAGTTCGGCATGGGGTCAGGTGGGTCCAAAACGCTATTGTCACCAAGCAAATTTGGTGTTAGTTCGTACTAATACGCACTAACTAAAATTTGGAATTCTGATAATAAAGAGTATCGTAAATCTACTTTAGTTATATTAACTTCTGCGCTTAAACTATCACATAAAACGCGTTTGGCGTTGTATGGTTAAGCCTCACGGGTAATTAGTACAAGTTAGCTTAACATGTCACCATGCTTCCACACCTTGCCTATCAACGTTGTAGTCTTCAACGGCCCTTCAGAGACTTTAAAAGTCTAGTGAGAACTCATCTCGAGGCCTGCTTCGCGCTTAGATGCTTTCAGCGCTTATCAGTTCCGAACGTAGCTACCGGGCAATGCCATTGGCATGACAACCCGAACACCAGCGGTTCGTTCACTCCGGTCCTCTCGTACTAGGAGCAACCCCTCTCAATTCTCAAACGCCCACGGCAGATAGGGACCGAACTGTCTCACGACGTTCTAAACCCAGCTCGCGTACCACTTTAAATGGCGAACAGCCATACCCTTGGGACCGACTTCAGCCCCAGGATGTGATGAGCCGACATCGAGGTGCCAAACACCGCCGTCGATATGAACTCTTGGGCGGTATCAGCCTGTTATCCCCGGAGTACCTTTTATCCGTTGAGCGATGGCCCTTCCATTCAGAACCACCGGATCACTATGACCTACTTTCGTACCTGCTCGACGTGTCTGTCTCGCAGTTAAGCTGGCTTCTACCATTACACTAACCGTACGATGTCCGACCGTACTTAGCCAACCTTCGTGCTCCTCCGTTACTCTTTGGGAGGAGACCGCCCCAGTCAAACTACCCACCAGGCACTGTCCGTAACCCCGATTCAGGGGCCAACGTTAGAACATCAAAACTACAAGGGTGGTATTTCAAGGTCGACTCCAACAAAACTAGCGTCTCATCTTCTAAGTCTCCCACCTATCCTACACATGTAGGTTCAATGTTCAGTGCCAAGCTGTAGTAAAGGTTCACGGGGTCTTTCCGTCTAGCCGCGGGTACACAGCATCTTCACTGCGATTTCAATTTCACTGAGTCTCGGGTGGAGACAGCGTGGCCATGGTTACACCATTCGTGCAGGTCGGAACTTACCCGACAAGGAATTTCGCTACCTTAGGACCGTTATAGTTACGGCCGCCGTTTACCGGGGCTTCGATCAAGAGCTTCTCCGAAGATAACCCCATCAATTAACCTTCCGGCACCGGGCAGGTGTCACACCGTATACGTCATCTTGCGATTTTGCACAGTGCTGTGTTTTTAATAAACAGTCCCAGCCACCTGGTCACTGCGGCTCCAATTAGCTCAGGGAGCAAGTCCCGTCACCCATCGGAGCGTACCTTCTCCCGAAGTTACGGTACGATTTTGCCTAGTTCCTTCACCCGAGTTCTCTCAAGCGCCTTAGTATTCTCTACCTGACCACCTGTGTCGGTTTGGGGTACGATTCGGTATAATCTGAAGCTTAGAGGCTTTTCCTGGAAGTATGGCATCAGCAACTTCATCACCGTAGTGACTCGTCTCGTGTCTCAGGTTTAATGTTTGTCCGGATTTACCTAAACAAACGCCCTACTCACTTTCACATGGACTACCAACGCCATGCTTGCTTAGCCTGCTCCGTCCCCCCATCGCAATTATACCAAGTACGGAAATATTAATCCGTTTCCCATCGACTACGCCTTTCGGCCTCGCCTTAGGGGTCGACTTACCCTACCCTGATTAACATGGGATAGGAACCCTTGGTCTTCCGGCGTGCGGGTTTTTCACCCGCATTATCGTTACTCATGTCAGCATTCGCACTTCTGATACGTCCAGCATGCCTCCCGGCACACCTTCAACCGCTTACAGAACGCTCCCCTACCACTTGAGCATACCCCGAAACTATCTCTATCATCATCGACTCACGTTTAGGTGACGCTTGAACGCTGGGCGCTTCGCGCTGTCAACGTTAATCAAAATAGCTTGGGTGGTATGCTCAAATCCGCAGCTTCGGTGCATAGTTTAGCCCCGTTACATCTTCCGCGCAGACCGACTCGACCAGTGAGCTATTACGCTTTCTTTAAAGGATGGCTGCTTCTAAGCCAACCTCCTGGCTGTCTGGGCCTTTCCACATCGTTTCCCACTTAACTATGACTTGGGGACCTTAGCTGGCGGTCTGGGTTGTTTCCCTCTTCACGACGGACGTTAGCACCCGCCGTGTGTCTCCCGGATAGTACTTTACGGTATTCGGAGTTTGCAAAGGGTTGGTAAGTCGGGATGACCCCCTAGCCTTAACAGTGCTCTACCCCCGTAAGTATTCGTCCGAGGCTCTACCTAAATAGATTTCGGGGAGAACCAGCTATCTCCCGGTTTGATTAGCCTTTCACTCCTAACCACAGGTCATCCCCTAACTTTTCAACGTTAGTGGGTTCGGTCCTCCAATTGATGTTACTCAATCTTCAACCTGCCCATGGCTAGATCACCGGGTTTCGGGTCTATACCTTGCAACTATTCGCCCAGTTAAGACTCGGTTTCCCTACGGCTTCCCTAATCGGTTAACCTCGCTACAAAATATAAGTCGCTGACCCATTATACAAAAGGTACGCAGTCACCTAACAAGTAGGCTCCTACTGCTTGTACGTACACGGTTTCAGGTTCTATTTCACTCCCCTCACAGGGGTTCTTTTCGCCTTTCCCTCACGGTACTGGTTCACTATCGGTCAGTTGGGAGTATTTAGCCTTAGATGATGGTCCACCTATATTCAGTCAAAGTTTCACGTGCTCCGACCTACTCGATTTCACTTAAAATGCGTTTTCATGTACGGGACTATCACCCTGTATCGTGGCGCTTTCCAGCAGCCTTCCATTAACACATAATAAGCTTAAGGGCTGTTCCGATTTCGCTCGCCGCTACTCTCGGAATCTCGGTTGATTTCTTTTCCTACGGGTACTTAGATGTTTCAGTTCTCCGCGTTCGCTTCGTTAACCTATGTATTCAGTTAACGATACCTGCAAGCAGGTGGGTTTCCCCATTCGGAAATCCTAGTCTCAAGTGCTTTTTACTAGCTTGACTAGGCTTATCGCAAGTTAATACGTCCTTCATCGCCTCCAACTGCCAAGGCATCCACCGTGTACGCTTAGTCACTTAACCATACAACCCAAACGGGTCTTTGTTTTGTGACAGTTTAACTTCGCCAGAAGTTAATATTGAATACTAAAGTAGATACCAATCAACAAACGTAAACGTTTATTAAATGGCACTGAATGATACTGCTATCATTGTTTTTTACTTTTGAAAACTCTGTACAAATAACAAATGTCATTCATACGAATTTTATTATCAGCTTTTCCAAATTTTTAAAGAGCAATAAAATCTGCTTCGCATCGCGCAGCGAGATTTATAAACATTCATCTGTGTGGACACGTCGAACAAATAAGTTCTAAATCGTATAAGGAGGTGATCCAGCCCCAGGTTCCCCTAGGGCTACCTTGTTACGACTTCACCCCAGTCATGAATCACTCCGTGGTAAACGTCCTCCCTAAGGTTAGACTATCTACTTCTGGAGCAACCCACTCCCATGGTGTGACGGGCGGTGTGTACAAGGCCCGGGAACGTATTCACCGCGTCATTCTGATACGCGATTACTAGCGATTCCGACTTCATGGAGTCGAGTTGCAGACTCCAATCCGGACTACGACGCACTTTAAGTGATTCGCTTACCTTCGCAGGTTCGCAGCACTCTGTATGCGCCATTGTAGCACGTGTGTAGCCCTACACGTAAGGGCCATGATGACTTGACGTCGTCCCCACCTTCCTCCGGTTTATCACCGGCAGTCTCCTTAGAGTTCTCAGCATTACCTGCTAGCAACTAAGGATAGGGGTTGCGCTCGTTGCGGGACTTAACCCAACATCTCACAACACGAGCTGACGACAGCCATGCAGCACCTGTATCTCAATTCCCGAAGGCACAGCAAAATCTCTTTCGCCTTTTGAGTATGTCAAGTGTAGGTAAGGTTCTTCGCGTTGCATCGAATTAAACCACATGCTCCACCGCTTGTGCGGGCCCCCGTCAATTCATTTGAGTTTTAACCTTGCGGCCGTACTCCCCAGGCGGTCTACTTAATGCGTTAGCTTTGAAAAACAGAACCGAGGCTCCGAACTTCTAGTAGACATCGTTTACGGCGTGGACTACCAGGGTATCTAATCCTGTTTGCTCCCCACGCTTTCGTACATGAGCGTCAGTGTTGACCCAGGTGGCTGCCTTCGCCATCGGTATTCCTTCAGATCTCTACGCATTTCACCGCTACACCTGAAATTCTACCACCCTCTATCACACTCTAGTTTGCCAGTTCGAAATGCAGTTCCCAGGTTGAGCCCGGGGCTTTCACATCTCGCTTAACAAACCGCCTGCGTACGCTTTACGCCCAGTAATTCCGATTAACGCTCGCACCCTCCGTATTACCGCGGCTGCTGGCACGGAGTTAGCCGGTGCTTCTTCTGTCAGTAACGTCACAGATGTGAGGTATTAACTCACACCCTTTCCTCCTGACTGAAAGTGCTTTACAACCCGAAGGCCTTCTTCACACACGCGGCATGGCTGCATCAGGCTTGCGCCCATTGTGCAATATTCCCCACTGCTGCCTCCCGTAGGAGTCTGGGCCGTGTCTCAGTCCCAGTGTGGCTGATCATCCTCTCAAACCAGCTAGGGATCGTCGCCTTGGTGAGCCATTACCTCACCAACTAGCTAATCCCACTTGGGCCAATCTAAAGGCGAGAGCCGAAGCCCCCTTTGGTCCGTAGACATTATGCGGTATTAGCAGTCGTTTCCAACTGTTGTCCCCCACCTCAAGGCATGTTCCCAAGCATTACTCACCCGTCCGCCGCTCGTCATCTTCTAGCAAGCTAGAAATGTTACCGCTCGACTTGCATGTGTTAGGCCTGCCGCCAGCGTTCAATCTGAGCCATGATCAAACTCTTCAATTAAAAGTTTTTTCTTCCCACTCAATTAAGAGATGAGATTGCTCAATGAATTCTGAATTTATTTAATATCTTTCGATATTGAATTGACTGTGCTGCAATTCTTTTCTTAAGTAAAACCTAAGTAAGTTATTGCTGTTGGTCACTCAGTTTCTCTTTCGAGAAAACACATTGAGACTCTAAATTTTTTGCCTTACTTGGTAAACTAAGCTTGGCTGTTAGAACTCAATCTGTACGAGTGCCCACACAGATGATTGCTTTATATTGTTAAAGAGCTACCGGTTAACCGGTTGCGGTTAAAGTTAAACTTTATCTCGCTAGGGCTGCGCATATTACGCTTTCCTATTTTTTTGTCAACACTTAATTTTTAGTTTCTTTTAAAAGATTTAAAAGCTAAGTTTAACTCGACTCACTTACCGTTTGTTCAGCGCTTTTCATTGCTGCCTGCCGGGTCAGTGGATGCGCATTATAAGGATATTCTGGAGAGGGTCAATGCTTTATTTCAGTTTTATTAAATTAATTTCAATTTAGTACAATAACCATACAAACAAAGGGCTGCAGGGCTATTTTTGATTAAAAAGCATTCACACAAAGCATGATTATTGAGAGGGGAGGAAGTAAAAGCGATTTATAGATAACCACTACATCGCTTTTACTTAAAGCTTTACTAATTACTGAGTTGTTATTTCCCATACGGCAATTGAGCCTGAGATTTCATTACCGATTATAAGCAGTGCTTCGTTTGTTGCACTTTGCGCTGCAGGAACAAATGTCATTCCTTCAGGAGCAAGGTCACCACTTATATCTGCACTTGGTTCTAAACCACGATTATAAAAGTAGTCTTGAAATTTCACATCATAAGGATTGGTTATATCAAACACCATTATCCCACCCATGCGCTCTAAACCAACAAAGGCAAATAGTCTATCGCCAACCTTACCTAATGTTAGCGCTTCGGGTTCTGCCCCTTTATCATCTGAGCGTGTATCGCCTTTGTTTTCATCTTCGTTATTATTGAACGCATTGCCATGAACAGAAGCGGTTACTCGTGCAATTTGATCGCCTGAGTCATATACCACCAGCCCATTGCTATCCCAAATGATAAATGAGCGTGCGCCATAGGCATAAAGTGATTCGTATTGACCATCGTTATTTTTATCACCTTTTACTGTAGTGACTTTTAAACGACCAATGTCGTTATCATCGTTATTTAAGTAATCGAAGTTAGCTGCGAGCGTTAAATCTTCCACCCGGCTTTCATCTATATATGCCAAACACCCATCTTTAGCGTCATAATTAAGGCCACCCTTAGCTATGCAATCAGCTTCATCGCTGGCATCAAAAAAGTATTCGCGTGCATCACCCTCATTGGCAGATACAATAAAGCTGGCTCCTTTCCAGCTAAAACTTGCAATTGTATCTGGCTGATACATGCCATATAAACCAGGGAATGATTTAAAATTAACACCGCCGTCTTTGTCTGATGCGTCAAATTTTAAGTTTGACCAATCTTTAAAACCGAGTCCTTTTAGCTCAAGGGAATTATCTTCAAGGTTGATGATGGCTAGACCGTTATTTTCTTGAATAGAGACATAAGCGTATTTATTATCCTTGGAAATACTCACATATTCTGGCTCTAAATCCATCGCGACCGTGGTATTAATTAAATTACCATTAATAGTACGTCCTGTAGGATTGGCAAACACTAAGCCCTGTGCTTTTAATTCTGCTTGCTGATTATTGTATGCTTGAAAGTTTATGCTCAAAGCGGTATCTGCAATAGTGCCATTATTAATATCAATGATACTAATAGTGCCTTCGGGATCAATACTGTAATCGCCATTAGGTTCCCCCTCATTAGCGACCACTACTTTTGCGCCATCGTGACTAAATGCCACCATATCGGGGAGGGCACCTACAGTTACATTTTTAATAAATATGGGTTGCTCGCCACTAATATCATAAAAAGCAATTTGACCTGCATCTCCCGTAGTTTTTGCAGTCATTGCTACCGCTAATAATTGGTTGTTTGCATCAATTGCAATGCTGTTTGCATCCCCTGGGGTATTTACGTTGAGTGAAAGTGCAATAGCAGAGGTTAGGTTGGTTGCGCTTACAATACCTTCGTTATCTTTTACTAATGCAGCGGTATCGAACGTATCGGCAGGAATGATATTCACAACAGCCTCATCACCAGAGCTATTAATGGCATAAATCCATTTTTTTGAAGCTTGATAGGCGACTATTTCAGCAGCGCCTTGGGGACTTTGTGCATTGAGTACTGCACGGCCAATAAGATTGATATTTAGGGCTGAATTTGCATTAACGCCGTTTTCGCCATTATTACCCGCTGTACCTTGTATACCCTGTGCGCCATTTTGGCCGTCATCACCATCTAGTGAGCAGCCAGTTAATAATGATAGCAAAGAAAGGGCTATTATTGATCTGTTTAACATTATTGTTTTCCTTAGTGTTGTATTAATTAAATATCAACACACAGGGATGACAGCAATGTGGCATTTTTATTTTAATTATATTTAGGCAATAAAAAGCGAGTTATAAAACTCGCTTTAAATGTAAAAACCAATGATGGTAGTTATTATTTTTTAACTGGGCGTTTCCAGCCATCTAAATTACGTTGCTTGCCACGAGCGACGGCTAGCTGATCATCCGCTACGGTATTGGTAATAACAGAGCCTGCGCCAACGGTTGCTGTTGCACCTATATTTACAGGAGCAACTAAAGACGAGTTAGACCCAATAAAGGCATTATCGCCAATAATGGTTTTGGCTTTATTCACACCATCGTAGTTACAGGTAATAGTGCCTGCGCCAATATTCACTTTTTCGCCAATTTCAGCATCACCTAAGTAACTTAAGTGGTTTGCTTTAGAGCCTTTACCTAAACGGGTTTTTTTCATCTCTACAAAGTTACCAATGTGCGAGTCTTCTTCCATTATTGCACCTGGACGAAGGCGGGCATATGGACCAAGAGTACATTTAGCTGCAACTGATGCATCTTCAATTAGCGTATTAGCTTTAATTACAACATTATCGCCGATGCTACAGTTTTTAAGTGCGCAGTTAGGGCCAATTTGTACGTTATTACCTAAGGTTACTGTACCTTCAAAAATAACATTAATATCGATGAGGACATCTTCACCTGTTTTAACGTTACCACGCACGTCAATGCGAGCAGGATCGGCAAGGGTTGCCCCATTTAACATGAGTTTTTCTGCTTGCCATGCTTGGTAAGCACGCTCTAATCCTGCAAGTTGTACGCGGTTATTTGCACCTTCAACTTCCATTGGATGATCTGGCTGTGCTGATTTAATTTCTACGCCTTCACTGTGCGCCATAGCAACTATGTCTGTTAGGTAGTATTCGCCTTGGGCATTATTGTTAGATAAGTTACCTAACCATGTTTTTAAAAGCCTACCATTAACCGCCATAATGCCGGTATTTACTTCATTAATAAGTAGCTGTTCTGGAGTTGCATCTTTTTGTTCAACAATACCGACTAACTTGCCATCAACACGTAACATGCGGCCGTAGCCATTTGGGTTTGCTAAATTAACAGTAAGCACGGCTAAGCCATTTTTAGGGGTTGCTGCTAATAAGCGCTCAAGTGTTGATTGTTTCGTTAAAGGTACGTCACCGTATAAAACCAATACGGTGTCGTCATCATTAATATGTGGGTTTGCTTGTGCCACTGCGTGGCCAGTACCGAGCTGTTCGGCTTGCAGTACCCAGTTTACGTTATTATCGGCTAGTTGTTGTTGTAATAGTTCGCCGCCGTGACCATAAACGAGGTTAGTAGAGGTTGCACCTAGCGCATTGGCATTATCGATAACGTGTTGCACCATAGGTTTACCTGCCACTTTATGCAAGACCTTAGGGAGAGCAGAGCGCATACGAGTACCTTTACCCGCAGCAAGAATTACTGTAGTCAGAGACATTAAAACAATTTCCTTTTTTCGTTGTTTTAGCTTAATAAAAATAGGCGTTTTGCTAAGTAGATTTCGTAAGTCACATCATGTGCAAATACTCAGTAGGCTAAACAACACCTACTGAATCTTAACTTAAGCAAAATAACATCTAATAGAATAGGGTTATTGTAGCGAGGTTAGCTTGCAGATATAAGTGATAATGAATATAACGATCTATTTATTTACAGTTCGGTTAGAAAATTTAGCCTTAGGCACATCGAGTAGGGTGAGGCTTTTGCCTCATCCCTCTCACAGAACCGTACGTACGGACCTCGTATACGGCTCCTGTATTCTTCTATCCCTTCGGCTTATTTACTAAACGCCGATTGAGCAAGCCATCCTGTACTTACTTTTTCCATTGAATATAAACCTAGCTCTTCAAACCATTGGTTTGGCATTGCTACACTCGATAATGGACTTAGGGAGTTTCGCCATGAGTTCATTTTTATAAACTTAAATGGCGGCTTTTTCCCTAATTGTTTTAGTCGTTTATGCAATCTCGCTGGATTTTTCCACAACCTTAACTGAATGGCCCTTAATCGGCGTCTTAACCACCCCGCAAGCTGAGTTAATGCTCGTTTACAATTGGCTATACTGAAATAATTTACAAAACCACGCACCACTGGGTTTAGTCTTTTTATTATTTCAACTAAGTTCATGCCGCTATTTCGTTTTGTTAATCGCTTAACTTTTTGTTTAAAGCCTTTGAGTTTTGACCCTTGGATCCGTGTCCAATTACACCCTATCTCCACTCCCAAAAATTTTACCCCTTCACTGCTATGCGCTATATGGGTTTTCTTTTGGTTGACTGTTAACTTCAAGTCTTTCTCCAGTATCTGAGTTGCTACAGTGAGTGCATGTTTCGCTGCTTTTTCTGTGCAGCATAAGATCAAAATGTCGTCGGCGTACCTCACTATTCTGTGATTTCGCTTTTTCATTTCTTGATCGAACGCATCTAGGTAGATATTCGCCAACAATGGACTGATAACCCCTCCTTGTGGACTCCCTACCTCACTCGCTTCCCAGTGATTGCCTATCATTACCCCACTTTTTAAAAACTGATTGAGCAGCTTTAAAATGCTACCGTCTGTCACTTTGCGTTTGACGCTGCTAATAATTAAATCGTGATCTAACAGGTCAAAGCACTTCGACAGATCCATATCAACCACCCACTCACGCTGATATTTACGAATAAATACCGTGGCTTTGCTGATGGCATCATGGCAGCTTCGTTTCGGCCTGTACCCATAACTTGATGGGTGAAAGTCGATGTCGAAGATCGGTTGGAGAATGTTCAATAGCGCTTGTTGTACTATGCGATCGCGAACTGTTGGAATGCCCAGCAATCTCACGCCGCCATCGTCTTTCGGTATTTCTATCCGTTTGACCGGCTGCGCGCGATACTGCTTGCTTTGCAGTTCTCGTTGCAGTTGTTTCAAGTTTTCTTCTAAATTCAAGGCGAACGCGGCTATGGACTGCCCATCACTTTCTTCAATAAAAAGGGGCGGCTCCTTTTGCTGTTTTCACTTTTTTGAATCCCTTGTACAGGTTATTAATATCTAATAATTGCCCATACAAGCTGTAGTAAACTGTCATCAATTGCCTTTGCTTGCGGTATGTCTGTCGTTTCACATTGATGTATAGTGGTGTCCTTCATGATGACATTAGGTGTGCTAGCCCAGTGGCAATCTGCCTAAGTGGTCAATCATTACTCCCGTGCTCGGCCTTTAATTCTCAGCGTCCACATTCCTGCTTAGCCGTCATCTCTTGCCTATTTCCGTCGAAATACATGTGAACCTATACGTCGATATTCCTGATTTTCATACTCTTAAAGCTGAGAGATCCCCACGAATTTAGCCTAAATTATCAATTTGTATAGTCAGAAGTGACAACTGGCTATACACATAAATAATGAACTGCCCATCAGGCTCATACCTAGGATCATCAACCACTTCTTTGCCAAGATAAATATAGGACAATACTCGTCGTTTTTTCTCTGTATTCGCTTGTAATGCCGCATCCCCTTGTTGTGCCGACACGGTGTACCCTATGCACCATAAGACAAACAACATTAACGCCGCTATGAGCAATAAATTATCAAACCTTTCTGCGCTTCTTGAATTTGCAAAGGCTAAACTAATGCCAAGTTTTGCATTCTTAGTGTCTCTGAAACTTTCTTCTATTTGCATACGTTGTTTATATAAAGTCACAATCCGTTGAGGCTTATCTGTAAATTGTGTAGGTAAATTAAACACAAGTAGCCAAGGCTCTTTGGCCTTTTGTTGTTGGTATTTAACCGTTGTACATTGAGATTGCCCACCCCGTTTTTTGATTTTTTTACGTCCCTTGTTTTTCCCTCTAAACAAAACACCTTGGCACGCGAAACGAACTGTTTTTCCGTAGTAAATCTGTGTCAGAAGGTGTGGTTTATCTGTTGCTTGCTCAAACCATGATTTACAATTTCGCCATGTCTCAAGGTCGCTAGATAAGGTCACATTGCCTCTGACGCGCCCAAGCCAATACCAGCCTTTATCTTCTATGGCTTTAAACCATGGCGTTCTAAAAATAGCATCAGATAAAATAATAGGCTGACAATCTGCAGGTAAACACTGTGCCAAGCTATCGAGTAAGTGTTGATGAGCCGCTTCGGTATTTAATTCGCTTTCAGGATACACTTTTTCATAGAGCGTTAACGCTCTTCCCCCCATTGGTATGCTTGCCCTGAGCACTTGAAATATTTCGCCGCCATTAATAGGTGACCAGTCAACGATAATAAGTGGGTGTTGTTGCTGGCCTACTAAGCATTCGGTCATATGTTCATAGAAACAAAGACGTTCTTGATGCAGGTTAGCATTACCAATCAAACGGTCTGCGCGTTTAATATCATGTTTTTTATCGGTATTAGAAAATGATTTTAATCCGCGGCCTAGGTAAGTGACAGTAACGCGCTGGTCACGCAAGCCTGAGTTAACAAACGTAAAGACTGTATTTAAACGTGTTTTATGAATTTCAGGGTAGGCAATGGCAATATCTTTGTGTAATATTTCGGTGGCTTTCATGATTATGAGTGAGTTTTTTTATAGTGAAAAAATTTGATCACAAATAATCATGAGAGTCTACCATTAATTTTTATTTTGTGGGGATTCGTCAGCTCTTAAAGAATACTTCCCCCCTTCGCAATCAATTAAAACTTTTGATTTAAATTGACCCTATCAGACACACTGCTGATAGTCGGCTTGGTTTTGCCCTCCACACCATTACTGGCTTTCATCGGCCTAGCCTTACTCACTACTACGGGTTCATCTGCCACCTCACACCGACGTTAAACCTTGGGTTTCCCCTTGAGTTTAGGCCACTTATTTACACTAAGTTTAGATGCCAGGCTTCCCCAGTTACTGTGCTGGCTCCCTGTTAACAATCCCACCCTCAAGCACAGTATAGGTCTGACTGAGTATCGGGCTTTGCGCTATTTTGCACGCTTACCCACCTACACTGCCGAAACAGGTTCACTTGCGTTGTGTACTGTTAACTTCCTATCGCTTCCTTCAGACCCTGCCGTTGGCCAGCAACGCCCTTACGATTCGGATTATCTTCCCCTCAGTCGGGGTGATTCAGATTTCTTTCAACCTGACGGGTTTGCCAGCTTCGCTGGGCAAACAAAAAAGCCCACATAAAGTGGGCTTTTAAAAACCAGATAGGCTTACTTTTTACGTAATTGCTGAATAATGCGTAGCTGAGCAACGGCTTCAGCTAGTTGCATTGCTGCTTGATTGTAATCAAAATCAGCAGAGCCACCACGTGCCATTTGCTCTTCAGCGTCACGTTTAGCTTGCTCTGCCGCTTTTTCGTCTAGGTCTTCACCACGAACGGCTGTATCAGCAAGTACGGTCACTATGTTCGGTTGAACTTCTAGTGTACCGCCAGCAATGTAGATGAGCTCTTCTTCACCAAATTGCTTAACTAAACGTACCATACCAGGTTTAAGGGCAGTTAGTAGCGGGGCGTGACCGGCGTTAACACCTAGCTCACCTTCACTACCAGATACTTGAATAGACTCAACTAAACCAGAAAATAACTTCTGCTCAGCACTTACTACATCAAGATGTACAGTCATAGCTGCCATACTACCCTCCTAATTACATGCTTTTGGCTTTTTCTTGAGCTTCTTCAATAGAGCCAACCATGTAGAACGCTTGCTCTGGCATATCATCAAACTCACCGTTTAAAATGCCTTTGAAGCCGGCAATTGTGTCTTTAAGTGACACGTATTTACCTGGCGCACCTGTAAACACCTCTGCCACGAAGAATGGCTGAGATAGGAAACGCTGGATTTTACGTGCACGAGATACAAGTTGCTTATCTTCATCAGAAAGCTCGTCCATACCTAGAATCGCGATGATGTCTTTAAGTTCTTTGTAACGCTGAAGAACTGTTTGAACGCCGCGCGCTATACCATAGTGCTCTTCACCAATTACTAATGGATCAAGCTGACGTGAAGATGAATCAAGAGGGTCTACCGCTGGGTAGATACCTAGTGATGCGATATCACGTGAAAGTACCACTGTTGCATCTAAGTGAGCAAACGTTGTTGCTGGTGATGGATCGGTTAAATCATCCGCAGGTACGTATACCGCTTGGATTGAAGTAATTGAACCCGTCTTAGTCGATGCGATACGCTCTTGAAGTACACCCATTTCTTCAGCAAGTGTAGGCTGGTAACCTACCGCTGATGGCATACGACCAAGCAATGCTGATACTTCTGTACCCGCAAGTGTGTAACGGTAGATGTTATCTACGAAGAAAAGAACGTCGCGACCTTCATCACGGAACTTCTCAGCCATAGTAAGACCGGTTAACGCTACGCGTAAACGGTTACCTGGAGGCTCGTTCATCTGACCGTATACAAGCGATACTTTATCAAGTACGTTTGAATCGTTCATTTCATGGTAGAAATCGTTACCCTCACGTGTACGCTCACCAACACCTGCGAATACTGAGTAGCCGCTGTGCTCGATTGCGATGTTACGGATAAGTTCCATCATGTTTACGGTTTTACCAACACCGGCACCACCGAATAAACCCACTTTACCACCTTTAGCAAATGGACAGACAAGGTCGATTACCTTGATACCCGTTTCTAAAAGTTCAACTGAGCTTGATTGCTCTTCATAAGTAGGTGCTGCACGGTGAATAGACATACGCTCGTCTTCACCGATTGGGCCTGCTTCATCAATTGGCTCACCAAGTACGTTCATGATACGACCTAGGGTCTTAGTACCAACTGGAACTTGAATTGCTTCGCCTGTGTTTGCTACTGCAGCACCACGACGTAAACCGTCAGTAGTACCTAGTGCGATAGTACGTACCACACCGCCACCTAGCTGCTGTTGAACTTCTAAAGTCAAACCAGCTAAATCGCCATCTGTTACTTTTAGCGCGTCATATACGGCTGGCACGCTGTCTTGTGGAAATTCGATATCCACAACGGCGCCGATAATTTGGACGACCTTACCTAAACTCATGTCTATTCCTCTCGTTAATCTTTGCCTGAAGCATTAAACTGCTGCTGAACCAGAACAAATCTCACTAATTTCTTGTGTGATTGCTGCTTGGCGAGCTTTGTTATATACAAGCTGTAACTCATCCATAAGGTCACCGGCATTATCCGTTGCAGCTTTCATTGCAACCATGCGGGCAGCCTGTTCAGAGGCAGCGTTTTCAACTACACCTTGGTATACCTGAGACTCAATGAAACGCACCAATAAAGACTCTAAAATAGCCTCTGGGTTTGGTTCATATAAATAATCCCATGCATGTGTAGATACTTCTTCTTTAGCTTTTGGCAAAGGGAGTAACTGATCTATTATTGGCTCTTGCTTCATGGTATTAACAAAGTTGTTATATACCAGGAATAAACGGTCAATTTTACCTTCAGAGAATGCATCTAGCATTATTTTTACCGGACCAATCACATCCTGTACAGAAGGCTTATCTCCAAGACCTGCTTTTTTAGCAAGTACTTGACCACCAAAACGTTGAAAAAAGCTCGCAGCTTTACTACCTAAAGTAGCGAAATCAGCATCAATGCCTTTTTCTTTCCACGCTTTAATCTCTAATGCGACTTTTTTAAACTCATTTGAGTTTAAACCGCCACACAGACCGCGGTCAGTAGAGATAACAATATAACCAACTCGTTTTACTTCACGTTCTACTAAGAACGGGTGAGTAAAATCAAGATTTGCTTGAGCAACACGACCAATCACTTTACGTAGTTTTTCAGCGTATGGACGGCTTGAAGCCACTCGTTCTTGCGCCTTTTTCATTTTAGACGCAGCAACCATTTCCATTGCGCTAGTGATCTTTTGAGTATTTTTAATACTGCCGATCTTGCTTTTAATCTCTTTTCCGCTGGCCATGACTCTCTCTCCGAATCAAGGTGTGCTTTAGGATTTAAAGCACACCATTAATAACTAAATTACCAAGTTTGCGTAGATTTAAACTTCTCTAGAAGTTCTTTAAGCTGCGCTTCGATCTCGGCGTTGTAGTTACCAGTTTCATTGATTTGAGCCATAAGCTCTGCGTATGTGCTATTTGCATAAGAAAGTAAAGCCGCTTCGAAATCCATAATTTTAGGGATTTCGATGTCTTTTAAGTAACCTTTCTCAGCTGCGAATAACGACAAAGACATTTCAGCAACAGACATTGGCGCATACTGTTTCTGCTTCATTAACTCTGTTACACGCTCACCATGCTCAAGTTGAGCACGAGTAGCATCATCAAGGTCAGACGCAAACTGCGAGAACGCAGCTAATTCACGGTACTGAGCTAGGGCTAAACGGATACCGCCACCTAGTTTCTTAACGATTTTAGTTTGTGCAGCACCACCAACTCGCGATACCGAAATACCAGCATTTACTGCCGGACGGATACCTGAGTTGAATAAGTCAGTTTCTAAGAAGATCTGACCATCGGTGATAGAGATAACGTTTGTCGGTACGAACGCAGAAACGTCGCCGCCTTGAGTTTCAATGATAGGCAATGCCGTTAATGAACCTGTTTTACCTTTCACTTCACCATTGGTGAACTTTTCAACGTACTCAGCATTTACACGTGATGCACGCTCTAAAAGACGCGAGTGAAGGTAGAATACGTCACCTGGGTATGCTTCACGACCTGGTGGACGCTTAAGTAGCAATGAAATTTGACGATAAGCAACAGCTTGCTTAGACAAATCATCATAGACGATTAATGCGTTTTCACCACGGTCACGGAAGTATTCACCCATAGTACAGCCCGAGAACGGTGCTAAGTACTGAAGTGCCGCAGATTCAGAAGCAGATGCTACAACTACGATAGTATTTGCAAGTGCACCGTGCTCTTCTAATTTACGTACTACGTTAGCAATAGTAGATGCTTTTTGACCAATCGCCACGTACACACACTTAACGCCTGTGTCTTTTTGATTGATGATGGCATCGATTGCTAGTGCAGTTTTACCTGTTTGGCGATCCCCGATTACAAGCTCACGTTGACCACGACCCACTGGGATCATCGCATCGATAGACTTATAACCAGTTTGCACTGGCTCATCTACTGATTTACGTTCGATTACACCCGGTGCAATTTTTTCTACTGGTTCAAAACCGTCGTTATCTAAAGCGCCTTTACCATCGATAGGGGCACCTAGTGTGTTAACAACACGACCAAGTAGACCACGACCAACAGGTACTTCTAAAATACGACCAGTGGTATATACTTTTACGCCTTCTGTAAGGTCAGCGTAAGGACCCATTACTACTGCACCAATTGAGTCGCGCTCAAGGTTTAGTGCGATAGCATAACGGTTGCCAGGAAGCTCAATCATCTCACCTTGCATACAGTCAGCTAGACCGTGGATGCGAATGATACCGTCAGTAACAGATACAATTGTACCTTCGTTACGAGCTTCACTTACAACTTCGAACTTCTCAATACGTTGTTTGATCAGATCAGAAATTTCAGTGGAATTAAGTTGCATGCTCTTTTTCCCAATTACGATTGTAGTGTTGTGGCTAAGCGATTTAATTTACCGCGTAAAGAGCCGTCAATTACAGTATCGCCCGCCTTGATAATAAGGCCGCCGATAACTGTAGCGTCTTCACTACAATTCAGCTTAACTTTGCGTGCGAAACGTTTTTCAAGTGCCGCTACCAGTGACTCTAGCTGCGCTGCAGCGAGAGGCGTTGCCGAAATCACATCAATATCGATTTCTTTTTCATAGTCTGCTTTTAATGCAGAAAATAAATGGGCAACTTCAGGCAGTGCAATCAAACGTCCATTTTCAGCCATCACCTTCACTAGGTTCTGACCTTGTTCGTTGAGCTGCTCACCACATAAGTTAATAAATAACTCAGCTTGTGCAGTAGCAGTAGGCAATCCAGCTAAAATGGTAGATGCCTGTTCATTGCTGGCAACGTGGCCAGCAAAGAACAACATGTCATTCCAGCTTTCAATGGTGCCTTTTTCAACGGCAAGTTCAAAAGCCGCTTTAGCGTATGGGCGAGCGATAGTAGTCAATTCAGACATGCTCATACCCTCCTAATTACAGCTCAGCGACAAGTTTTTCAACGATGTCACTATGTGCGGCTTGATTGATTTCGCGCTCTAAAATTCTTTCTGCGCCAACCACTGCCAGCGTAGCTACTTTCTTACGTAGCTCTTCTGTCACACGGTTGCGCTCTGATTCAATTTCAGAGTGCCCTTGAGCAATAATTTTTTCACGCTCTTGCTGACCACGAACTGTTTCTTCGTCAACAATTAGCACAGCACGCTTTTTAGCTTGTTCAATGATATCAGCCGCTTGAGCCTTTGCATCTTTAAGCTGTTCTGCAGCTTTGTGTTGCGCAAGTTCTAAGTCTTTTTCGGCTCTATCAGAGGCAGCTAAACCATCTTCGATCTTCTTCTGGCGAGCTTCAATTGCACCGTTTAGTGGTGGCCATACGTATTTCATACAAAATAATACGAACACCGTAAACGCAATTAATTCACCGATAAGAGTGGCGTTTAAATTCACAACCGCTCCTCCTTAAATAGTAAGCTGTTCAAAAAATAAAATTAAAGTACGAACAACAATACCATCGCGATACCAACACCAATCATTGCTACAGCATCGATTAGACCAGCAAGGATAAACATTTTAACTTGTAGCGATGGTGCAAGCTCAGGTTGACGTGCACATGCTTCAAGGAATTTACCGCCCATGTTACCAAAACCAACAGCTGTACCGATTGCACCAAAACCAATTAGTAGTGCAACTGCGATGTATTTTAAGCCTGTTACTAGTTCTAAAGCTTCCATTTATTTCTCCAAAGTTTCAATTGTAATTAAAAGTAAAATTGTAAATATAGTAATTAGTGATTATCTGAGCTTGCCATGCTTAGGTATACGATTGTAAGCATCATAAATACGAATGCTTGCAGTACGATTACTAAGATATGGAATACGGCCCACACAAAGTGCAACGGTAATTGCATTAAACCTACAGCACCTATAAGGATGAAGATTAACTCACCTGCATATAAGTTACCGAACAAACGCAGAGCCAGTGAAAACGGCTTAGAAACCAATGCGATAAGTTCTAGTAATAAATTAAACGGAATTAAAAGAATCTGCATAGCTGTATTGTTTGAACTAAACGGGTGAAGTGTTAGTTCTTTAATAAAACCGCCGATACCTTTAATTTTAATTGAGTAACCAATCATGAGAATGAACACGCCCAGCGCAAGGGCTGCGGTCATGTTGATATCGGTTGTTGGTACAATTTTCATGTATACGTCGTGTGAATCCATACCAAACGCAGTTTCACCAACAAAGCCAGCAAATGCAGGTAAGAAGTCAACAGGGATTAAATCCATTAAGTTCATTAAAAATATCCACACGAATATTGTTAATGCTAATGGTGCAATTAGCTTACTTTTACCATGGAAAGTATCGCGTACGTTGTCACCAACGAACTCAACAATCATTTCAATAAAACATTGAAATTTTCCAGGTACACCCAGAGTTGATTTTTTTGCGGCACTACGGAAGATCCATAAAAATATTAGACCTAGTCCGATAGACCATGCGAGGGTATCTACATGCCATGTCCAGAAACCACTATCCGTACATGCTTTATTGAAGGCAAGACCAGCGTCGGTCGAGCACATCTTAGCATTGGTTAAGTGGTGCTGAATATGGCTAGATAGAGTAACTTCTTCTGCAGCCATGTTATATCCCAAAAGTTAATGTTTAAAAAAAACGGGTGTAAACAATCCTGTAAACAACACTAATACATATGCACAAAAAAACGGCAACAAAATGACCGTGTAAGATTTAAGTATCAGTGCAAACAAAACGATTGTTAGCATAAATTTTAGTCCGTTGCCGCGTTTTAACGAAGCATACGCTTGATTTGCACGACTTGCCCCCATGTATCTGAATGCATAAAGTGCAAATACAAGGTTAGGAAATACTGCGACTGCACCACCAGCTAGTGCTGAAAGGGCGGCATTGGTTTCCCAACCTATAAAAATTATTAGTGCAGCTAAAAAGACTACCAATCCCTGAAGGCAAATTAATTTTAATGCGGCAAGCCTATATGGGCCTGCTAACTTATTAGTCACTTTTAATTAACCTTTATGACGTTCTACTTATCAGGGCATGAAAACTGGCGAAATTATACTTAATCCTGCCAGTTTTGCAACTTGAGTAAGCGCTTTGTAACACAAAATCACTGTAAATGTCGCTTTTTAGACATCCAATGAATTAATGGTGGGAATAGTCTTGATTAATACGATTTAAAATACCGTCTAATTCATCAAGGTTAGTGTAAGAGATAACCAACTTACCTTTACCTTTTTTGTTGTAATTTATTTCAACTTTTGCCCCTAGGTTATCAGCAAGTTGTTGCTCTAACTGTTTAACATCAGGGTCTTTTTCTGATATTTCTTTTTCTGGAGCAGGCTCTAAAATAGAGCGTACTAGTTTTTCGGTCTCACGAACGGTTAATGCTTTAGCAACAGCTAAGCGTGCGGCATCTGATTGCACTTCGCCTTCAAGCGCTAATAAACAACGTGCATGGCCCATTTCAATGTCACCATGTTCTAACAATGTTTTTACATCATTGTTAAGATTATTTAAACGCAGTAAATTAGTGACTGTTGTACGAGATTTACCGACGGCATCTGCGACTTGTTGATGGGTTAGTTCAAACTCACTCAATAAACGATTAAGTGCAATCGCTTCTTCCATGGCGTTTAAGTCTTCACGTTGAATATTTTCAATCAAGGCAATGGCTACGGCCGCTTCATCTGGTACATCTTTAATAATACAGGGTACTAAATCAAGTTTGGCAATTTGCGCAGCGCGCCAACGACGCTCACCGGCAATAATTTCGTAGCTATTATGTGCAACAGGGCGCACGACTATGGGTTGAATAATCCCTTGTGAACGTATAGAACTGGCAAGCTCTTCAAGTGCCTCTTCCGACATGTCTTTACGTGGTTGGTATTTACCTGAATGTAAAAACTCTATGGGAAGTTTTTGTAATTCACTGTTACTAGGCTGAGCCACATCGCCAACCTTGCTGTTTAAATTAGCGCTGTCGTGTTCCTTGCTTTCGCTTGGCGCAGGTTTAGATGAACTTAAAAGCGCATCGAGTCCTCGGCCTAAACCTCGTTTTTTAGCAGACATGTTATTTTTTTACCTCAAAGTTAGGCGACAACGGGAGTTGTTTTTTCTTTTCTGCGTAGCATTTCACCCGCGAGCGCTAAATACGCTTTCGCGCCACTTGATGCTCGATCGTAGTACATTGCTGGTGCCCCAAAGCTGGGCGCTTCAGCAAGTCGAACATTACGTGGGATCACCGTACGGTATACTTTATCGCCAAAATGTTGTTTTAATTGTTCTGATACATCGTTTGCTAGTCGATTACGCGGATCGTACATAGTACGTAGTATGCCTTCAATTTGTAAGTTAGGATTAACTAACTTCGCAAGTTGCGTAATCGTATCCATTAATGCGGTTAATCCTTCCAGCGCATAATATTCACACTGCATAGGCACCAAAATAGAATCAGCGGCAGCCATGGCATTAACGGTTAACATATTTAAAGAAGGCGGGCAGTCTATAAAAATAAACTCATACTGATCCTGAATTTTTTCAAGTGCGTTGCGCAAGCGTACTTCTCGGGCAAATAATTCCATTAATTTAACTTCTGCAGCGGTTACATCGCCATTTGCAGCAATCATATGGTACTCACCAGAGGTTTCTTTAATAATTACCTCATCAATAGGCTTATCTTCTATGAGCAAGTCATAAATAGTAGGCACGTCGCCATACTTGTCGACGCCACTGCCCATGGTTGCATTGCCTTGCGGGTCGAGATCTATTAACAGCACTTTACGTTTCGTTGCAGCCATAGATGCAGCGAGATTAACGGCAGTGGTCGTTTTACCCACTCCGCCTTTTTGATTTGCTAATGCGATGACTTTTGCCACAGTGTCTCTGATCCCTAGTCTTTAGAAAGAATAATTAAATGTCGTTGTGCATCTAAATCTGGTACTTGTAATGCAATTTTTTGCTCAAACTTAACACCAGCAGGGAGTGAATCTAATTCCTCACTTGGAAACACCCCTTTAAGCGCAATAAACTTACCTGAATGATCAATTAAGTGCCAGCACCAGTCAATCATATCTTGTAACGATGCAAATGCACGACTTAGTACGCCATCTAATTTAACACTTGGCTGATATTCTTCAACTCTTGACTGCACAGGAGTGACATTATCAAGGCCTAGCTCATGTTTAACATGCATTAAAAAACGTACACGTTTACCTAAACTATCTAATAATACAAATTGCGTATTAGGTAAGGCAATAGCCAATACAATACCTGGTAAGCCAGGACCAGTACCAACATCAATATAATGATGACCGGTCAAGTGAGGCGCAACAACTAAGCTATCCATTATATGTTTAACCATCATTTCTTGAGGTAAACGTACTGAGGTTAAATTATAGGCTTTATTCCACTTATCTAATAATTCGACATAGCGGACGAATTGTTGCTGTTGTTTTTGTGTTAGCGCAATATCAGTTTGCGCTAACAAAGTTGTTAATTGTTGCTGTAACACACTGTACCTTTACCGTTACGCTGTTTTGCGCAACAAGCCTTGCTTTTTCAGATACACTAATAATAGCGAAATCGCCGCTGGGGTGATACCAGAAATACGCGAGGCTTGGCCAATAGTGTCTGGACGAGCCTCAATCAGCTTAGCAACAACCTCGTTTGATAAACCAGAGACGGTTTTATAATCAAACTCTTTGGGTAAAATTGTTTCTTCATGGCGAAGCTGCTTATTGATCTCATCTTGCTGACGCACAATGTAACCGGCGTATTTAGTATGAATTTCAACCTGCTCTAAAGCGGCCTGGTTAGTAAATTCAGATCCCAGCCCTTCAATCGCCATTAACTCGTTATAACGCACTTCAGGGCGACGCAACAATTCTTCTAAGTTAGCTTCACGTACAAGTGGGGTTTTAAGTAATTCATTTACTTTGTTAACCATGGCGTGATCTTTGTGGATCCAAGTATCTTTAATACGCTGTTTCTCTTTGGCGATCACGTCCATTTTTTCGTTAAATGCTTGCCAACGTTCATCGTTAACTAAACCTAGTTCGCGGCCTTTTTCTGTCAAACGAATATCAGCGTTATCTTCACGTAATAATAAACGGTATTCAGCACGGCTTGTGAACATGCGGTACGGCTCTTTCGTGCCCAGTGTTGTTAAGTCGTCAATTAGTACACCTACATAGGCTTGATCACGACGTGGCGTCCACGATTCTTTACCTTGCACTTGTAATGCCGCATTCAAACCGGCAATTAAACCTTGCGCTCCAGCTTCTTCGTAACCCGTGGTGCCATTGATTTGACCGGCAAAGAATAAACCATCAATAAATTTTGTCTCTAGTGATTGTTTTAAATCACGCGGATCAAAAAAGTCATATTCAATCGCATAACCAGGACGGCAAATATGTGCATTTTCAAAACCAGTAATCGATTGCACAATGTCTAACTGCACATCAAACGGTAAACTGGTTGAAATACCATTAGGGTATAACTCGTATGAGGTTAAGCCTTCTGGCTCTACAAATATTTGATGCTTATCTTTATCTGCAAAACGGACAATTTTATCTTCAATTGATGGACAGTAACGTGGGCCTATGCCTTCAATAACACCTGAATACATAGGTGAGCGATGTAAGTTTTTGCGAATAACATCATGTGTTTTTTCATTCGTGTAAGTGATGTAACACGGAATTTGTTGTGGGTGGTCGCTTTGTTTACCCATAAATGAGAATACCGGTGTGGGTGCATCGCCTGGTTGTTCTTGCATTTTAGAAAAATCAACAGTCCGGGCATCAATACGTGGTGGTGTGCCTGTTTTTAAACGATCCACTCTAAATGGAAGTTCACGTAAACGATCAGCTAATGCAATCGAAGGAGGATCGCCTGCACGGCCACCTTTAAAGTTTTCAAGACCAATATGAATTTGGCCCCCTAAAAATGTACCTACGGTCAGTACTACGCTCGGTGTACTGAAACGTAAACCCATTTGCGTAACTACACCCATTACACGATCGTTTTCAACAATAAGATCATCACATGATTGTTGAAAAATCTTTAAATTTTCTTGATTTTGAAGTGTGGTTTGAATAGCTGCTTTGTACAACGCACGATCTGCCTGAGCACGAGTAGCTCGTACAGCAGGGCCTTTAGAAGAATTAAGCGTACGGAATTGGATCCCGCCTTTGTCAATCGCTTGAGCCATTGCGCCACCAAGGGCATCAATTTCTTTAACCAAGTGACCTTTGCCAATGCCACCAATTGCTGGGTTACATGACATTTGACCAAGTGTATCCATATTGTGAGTTAGCAGCAGGGTATTCATCCCCATACGGGCAGCTGCTAATGCGGCTTCAGTGCCTGCATGTCCACCGCCTACTACGATAACGTCAAAATTTTCGTGAAAAATCATTAATGGGATCCTACTTAAATCAAACCAGTAAACTTCAAAAGGGAGCGTATTCTACCTAGAAATTAGCAGAAGATAAATGATTAAACAGTGCTCAAGATCTAAGTAAGTGATCTCTAATAATATAAAGGATCTTTCAAAGAGATCTTTTATTACTATTACTACTACTGATCGGGTTTTCTGTTGATAAGCTTTAGATCATCATTAAAAACATACAATTAGATCGGATCTAAAGGTGTTAGTATGATCGGATCTTCAGGCAAATAAGCTCTGATCAAAACAGGGTGTTATGCACAAGTCGATCTGGACACGATCTTATCCCATGGATAAGCATAGCTAAAAAAGCAGTTTAATCAGTGTTTATCCACAAAATCTGGTAAATTATTAGTAAATTGTGGGTAACTTTATTTATAACTTTTTACTTGATCTTTTTATTTTAAACCTGTTTGTACTATCCATGAGTTTAACCAAGCTAAAGCGGTATCTTCTGGCAGCGCTTCATCAAGAATGTTTAATTCTAACCGCTGCGCTACCTTTACTGCGCCTTTTTGACTCAAAAGTGCATCTATATTGCGTCCTGCAAGGTTGTAGGTGTCATAACTGGTATCGCCAAGTGCAATAACCGAATACCTCAAATGAGAAAGATCATCTGCTTGGGATACATCATTCACAAAACTAATTAAATTGTCTGGATAATCACCTGCGCCATAAGTTGATGTACAAATTAACCAAATAGTATTTTGTTGATCTATTATATTAAATTCAGGTTGATCATGTATTTGAGTCTTAATGCCTTGTTCGTTAAGTGCATCGCTTAATTGCTCTGCAACGTACTCAGCGGATCCCATTTGGCTGCCAACGATAATATTTACTGAACTCATGAATAATGATGATCTTAATAAGTTTTAATTACTGCCTATAATATCTTAGTGAACATAACAGTAAAGTTAAGAGTGTTATTTTGTATAACTATTTTTGTCGTTATTTAAGCCTAGAGTTAAAATTACTATTTAAGTAATTGATTATTAATGGCTTAACAAAATATATTCAAATGTAATCTTCTGATCAAGTTGTTGATAAGGTTGGGTAAAGCTCTGCTTAACTATTGGCTTAGATTAAAAGTAGCTTGCTAAGTTATTGATCTTATATTGCGGATTAACTTTTAGTGCTCATAAATAAGCAAATTTTGACTTGTTGATCTTAGTGTGGATACAAAGCTTGTTGATAACCCAAAATAGGGATCGAAAATAATTTTAAAAAATGATCTATTTAGTCAGAATAGACTAAATAACCATTATTATTGTTTATAAACAGCCCTTTTTTAATTAAATACAGCCTATATTGTCATTTTAAAGGCATTTAATTTTTTGCTGAGGCAAAAAAACAGCTAATTGTGGATAACTGATCTACAAAAAAATAAATTTGGGTGATTTAAACAGACTATTTAACTGCTTTTTGCGGGTGTTGTTGGTGATCAAAAGTTTATCTTAGGTACATTTTATTTTTATGGCTCGATAAATATTAATGTTCTAAGTTGGATAGCCAATGCTACAGATGAACGTTTAGAGTGATAAATCCGATCTTCCGCACCCATTTTAAGAATAAATCCGCTGATATTTTTCACCCAAGCAATCAACAATGGTTTGATTGCGCGGCTGCATATTCGCCACCATGGGTGGCTTATCAGGCCAATACATTATGATGATATGCTCGAAGCACTGGAACACCCAGCGTGCCGTGGGGCGTTGGCCCGGCTTGTATTTCATTGTGGGGAAGTAGCAGTTTTTCTCGACCAAGGTTTTGCGAATTTGATGCTCTAACCCCGCGTACACCATTAGGCAGCAAGTCATTACCATGAGTAACGCTTCAATGCGCTCAGGCTTTTTCAGGTAAATAGCGCTCGTAAGGAAGTCGGGACTTTTCAAGAATCGAAAGCCTTTTTCTACATTCTGCTGCGCTTTGTAGCTGCTCAGCAAGTTTGCCATGTCAAGATGGTCGCTAACATCATTGGTGGCAATAATGAACAAACCCAGTTGTTGTAAAGCGGCTTTTCTGGATGCCAGAGGTGTGCATAATGCACCCGTAATCTGGTATTCGATACGCTCAGGAGATTGTCCGAGTTTAGGGCGTCCTGCTCCCTTAAAAATGGCTACTTCAACAACATTTGCATCCACATCACATACCGCTTGTTTACCTCGCCATTTTATAAGGGCGCTTTGTGCGTCATTTTGGCAAACGAAGCGTTGTTGGCACAGTTTTTTAAAGCTTTTGCGGGCAACTTCTCCGGCTTTTAGCATACGCTTGTTCAGGTTATGCTGCTCTCGCTTATACGCCTGCTCACTGCGAATGAGTAGCCATTTTTGTTTCACCCCCCCGTATTCACTGTCATAACTCACGCCTTCATAGCCAGGTGAGATAGGGGTGAAATTCAAGTTAGGCGCTTGCTTAACAAGGGTTTTAGCTTCTTTGAGGGTTTGCGGTACCCGCGTAATGAACAGTTGGCCTTGAGTATGTAAATCTTTAATGGTTTCTTGCACATACAAGGCGGCATCGGCCACAAAGTAGCGGCTGGCTTGCGCGGCTTTTAAACTGCCAATATGTGCCTTTACAATCTGTTTAAAGCCTTCCATATCATTGCTGTTGCCACTGGCAGGCTTCATATAAACCGGAATGCCTGACTGGTTCTCACAGATAAGATTGAGTATCACTTGGTTGAGCTCAGGGCGATGGTCGCGCGAATAACCTTTCGCGATACGGATAGGTTTTGGTTCGTCATCATCAGGCTCGCTTGTCGCTTTGCCATCGTAATGAAAGCTTGTTGAATCAAGGTGTAAAGCTTCGGTTTGTAACCCTAATTTCTCTACCACCGCCTCACCCAATTGCTGATACAGCTTCGATACGCCGTATTCATATAAGGTGTCTAAACAGCGACCAAGCGCATCGTCGTTGATGTGCTCGGACTTTACGCCTTCACCAATTAATCTATCAAGCGGCTTGCCTTGAAAATACTCGCTGTACATATGCAGTGTGCGGCCAGTGAAACCTAGGCCGTTTAGCACCATAGCCAACACTAATTGACCACAACTGATGTTGCGCTCAGGCGCCACGCCACCGAGTGCGTTATCAATCATATCGACAAAACCTAGATCGTGACAAAATCCAGCAACTAAGCCGTGGTGTTCGAGTTTTTGGGCATAAGGGATAGACATAAATACGCGCTCTCAAAAGAGAGTAATAGATCAAATATAGAGATCGCCGTCAAGTATTTTTTAACAAAATTCGATCAACCGCTCATTTAATGAACTAATTTAATTCAGATTTAGGGTGCGGAATGACAGATAAATAAGCATAATTAGGCTTGCTTTTGTACTATAAATGGAGGTGTTTAATCTGCTATTTGATGTGATTTTTGATCCCATTCACCCCTTAAGTACATTTTTAAAGGCAAATTTAGGCCAATATAAGCTGCTATTCTAAGTTTTTTTTATGTTCAATGTGGATAATTAAAACACAGCTATATGAGGTGTTTTTATAAATATTAGGCATTATTAAGGGCACCTAAGCGCCCTTAATAATTTTATAGTTACTTACTAATTCTATTATTTACCGATACAAAACGAGCTAAATATTTTGCCAAGCAAATCATCAGAGGTAAATTCGCCAGTGATCTCGTTTAAGTAGTTTTGTGTTAAACGTAGTTCTTCAGCGAGGATTTCACCGGCCACGTGCATCTCTAATTGTGTTTTACCGGTATATAAATGATGAGCTGCATGCTCCAGTGCATCTAAATGACGACGACGAGCCATGAAGCCACCTTCTGTGGCGCCATCAAAACCTATACATGCTTTTAAGTGAGTACGAACTAACTCTATACCATCAGCATTTTTAGCGCTTAGACTGATCACAGGGTATTGCTGATTTTCACTCATGCCGACTTCATCACCCGATAAATCGGCTTTATTTCTGATCACAGTCACGCCCATGCCAGCAGGTAGTTTGGCCATAAACTCTGGCCAAATAGCATGTGGGTCGGTATCTTTGGTATCAGTGCCATCAAGCATAAACAGCACGCGATCGGCTTGTTTTATTTCATCCCATGCGCGTTCAATACCTATTTTCTCAACTTTGTCTGGGCTTTCGCGCAGGCCTGCGGTGTCGATTATATGCAGTGGCATACCATCAATATGTATATGCTCTCGTAATACGTCACGGGTTGTGCCGGCTATTTCGGTTACAATGGCGGCTTCTCGCCCTGCTAGGGCATTAAGTAGACTCGATTTACCGGCGTTAGGGCGACCCGCAATAACGACTCGCATGCCTTCGCGCATTATGCTGCCCTGTTTGGCTTGATTAGTTACATTATTAAGTTGTTCAATAATGGCATTTAAATCACCAGCGACTTTCCCGTCAGATAAAAAGTCGATTTCTTCGTCGGGGAAGTCAATAGCCGCTTCCACATACATACGCAAGTGAATGACTTTTTCAACCAAGGTCTCTATATGTTTAGAGAACTGGCCTTGAAGTGATTGCAGAGCGCTTTTAGCTGCTTGCTCACTGGTTGCATTAATTAAATCGCTAATGGCCTCTGCTTGAGTTAAATCAAGCTTGTCGTTCATAAAGGCACGCTCTGAGAATTCCCCAGGCTTAGCTAAACGCACACCCTCTATTTTACTTATTTCTTTAAGTAGCATATCAAGAACAACGGGACCGCCATGACCTTGCAGTTCGAGTACGTCTTCACCGGTAAATGAGTTAGGACCGGCAAAGTAAATCGCAATACCTTGGTCAAGTTGCTGGCCTGCAAGGGTGTTAAATGGCACATAGTCGGCGTAGCGAACTTTAGGGATTTTGCCTATTATTTTTTCAGCGACCTGTTTGGCTAGGTTTCCTGAAACGCGAATAATACCAACACCACCTCGGCCTGGGGCGGTTGCTTGTGCTGCAATAGTATCGTGATTGATCATGCGGTTTATTTGCCAACTTAAATAACGTAATGGCGCTATTGTAACCTATCAAATAGGTACTCGCGAATGCTGTTATAAAATTGGCAATAAAAAAGGCGACCTAAGTCGCCTTTATATAAGTAGTTGCTAAGTTAGCCCCTTACTTTAATACCTTTCTTTTCCATGCCACGATAGATGATCAACATCTGGACAATAGAAATAAGGTTAGATACTAACCAGTAAAGTACTAAACCAGATGGGAACCATAAAAAGAATACAGAGAAAATAACTGGCATATAGGTCATCATCTTTTGCTGCATCGGGTCGGTTACTGTCATTGGTTGTAATTTTTGCGTCACAAACATACTTAAACCAAATAAAATAGGTAGTACGTAGAACGGGTCTTTCGCAGAAAGGTCAGTTAGCCAAAATATAAACTCAGCATGACGTAGTTCGGTAGACTCTAAAAATACATAAAATAAGGCTAAGAAAATTGGCATTTGTAGTAAAATAGGGAAACAGCCACCCATAGGGTTTACTTTCTCTTTTTTGTACATTTCCATGGTCGCTTGGCCGAATTTTTGACGGTCGTCACCATACTTTTCTTTTAGCGCTTTCATTTTAGGCTGTAATGCACGCATTTTAGCCATTGATGTATATTGCGCTTTAGTAAGTGGGTACATTAACGATTTAACAATAATTGTGATGGCAATAATTGCTACACCCCAGTTACCTAAAATACTGTATAGCCATTTTAGCAGTACAAATAAAGGTTGAGAAATAAACCAAAGCCAACCGTAATCTACGGTTAAATCTAAATTTGGATGAATCGCTTCAAGTTTGTCTGACTCTTTAGGGCCCATGTAATAAGTAGCAGTAAGTATTTGCTCACTCCCTGCTTGAACATTTACCGCTTCGTCTTTCACACCAATAATAGCGGCATTACTTTTAGTAATTAAGCTATAAAGTGTATTAGCTTGATCTTGCATAGGTACCCAAGCACTAACAAAGTAATGCTGAATAAAGGCAACGTAACCACCTTGGGTATTTATGTTTAGGTTTTTATCAGCCATATCTGAAAAACTATACTTTTCGTATTTTTCTTCATCAGTTCCATAGGCAGCCCCTAAATAGTTTTGATCAACTAAACTCCCTTTGTCCTGGACGGTGCGCTTAATTTGTGTATAAAGCTGAACCTGGATAGGCGTGCTGGTGGTGTTGTTAACTTTATATTCTAAGCCAACATCATATTGACCCTTTTTGAATACATATGTTTTAGTAAAGCTTACACCGTTGCTATCTATAAACTGAAGAGGAACGCGAAGCTCATCACCGGTTAAAGTGTAAGATGTCTGTTCTGATTGGTAAGTCGGACGACCATTTGCTGATGCATCAGGACCATTTAAACCAATCAAACCACTTTGTGAAAAGTATTGATTACCATCAAACTCACCAAGTAGCATGAAAGGCGTTTCTTCGCCTTTTACTTCTTCATACTGGAGTAAATCTGATTCAACAATATCACCACCCTTGGTGTCGATTTTAACTTTAAAAACGTCTGTTTTAATTTTTATAACAGAACGTTTGGCTAAAGTTGTTGAAGCAGGTAAACCTGAGTCCGATGACGTTGGAATATAATCATCTGATTCTGGTGAATTTTCTTTTAGTGTCTGTGTAGTGGCACTAGGATCGGCTTTTGGCGCGTTGTAGTCATTATTCCATTCTTGAAATAATAAAAACGACACTAGCATCAGGCCGATGAATAAAAACGTGCGTTGCGATTCCATAACAGCTCTTATTTCTCGTGTTGGTGGTTAATACGGGTTAATTTTTCAGGTACGGGATCGTCTCCACCTGAATGTAAAGGATGGCATTTTAATATGCGTTTAACTGTGAGCCAACTGCCTTTTACTGCACCATGCAAATTAATTGCTTGAATAGCGTAGCTAGAGCAGGTTGGATTAAAACAACAATGCGGACCTAGCAGCGGGCTAATCCACTTTTGATAACCGCGGATAAATAAAACTAAACAACGTGTTGGTAAAGCAGCAAGTGGTTTAAATAACCTCATGTTGTTCATGCCCCTACATTATGTTTAGTAAATAGATACCATGTATTTAAAGACTCACTATGAGATTTTAAACGCATGATTAAAAGGTGAGCTAAAGATACCTTAATTAACCCTATAATTCTATTGCTATTGGGTTTGTTTAGGTGATTTAGCTGATTTGTTTACTCGTTTCTTAAATGGTGGCGGTTTAGGGGCACCAGGCTTGCAGCGTTCATTAATTTTACGCCACAATTTTGTTAACTGTTTGGTTAGTTCTTCATTAGACTGTTCATCAATGCCACTTTTAACCATCAACACAATATCAATATTATCGAGAGTATGTTGGTTTAAACGAAAACTTTCGCGAGCAAGACGTTTAATACGGTTTCGTTGACATGCCTTTTTTACTCGTTTTTTAGCAACGGTAAGCCCTAATCTTGGTGTAGATTGATCACTTGGTTTTGCTAATAGGGTAAAGAAAGGAGTTGCAGCCCGAGCGGGTTCGTTAAATATGCGAGAGTAATGCGAGGGAGTTAACAGACGTAACTCCCTGCCAAAGCTAAAGTCTTCCACTTATATATTAAGCAGAAAGAACTTTGCGGCCTTTAGCACGGCGACGAGCTAATACTTTACGGCCATTTACAGTTGCCATACGAGCACGGAAACCGTGTGTACGTTTGCGTTTTAAAACGCTAGGTTGAAAAGTTCTTTTCATAACAATCTCATCCGATCGGTTAAAGTTAAAACATCCTATGCAGGTCGCGATCCTGACACAGGTGCCATTGCGAGCGCGAGATATTATAGATGAAGTGTTGAAAAGTCAATCATAATACACATCGTGAGGCATGTTTATTTATGATCATTTTTCATGATCTTATAGGATCATCATAAATAAGAAGTTTTCCACAGCCCCTGTATAAAAAGTGAATAAAAGCATGGGAAAAGTCAATTAGATCATAAATTATTGTCGCGATCTGTGACCAGTTTTGTTATGATCGCTAATCAAGCTTTAAAATAAAAAGCTACTTAAATCAGCTTGTTACTATGTTTATACATCGATATCAACAATTTTGTAAAAATCAATCTTTTACTTGTGGATAAAGTGCATTCATAATAGTGGGTCTTGGGCTGCTTATTGGGCCATTTAAACGCAATATAGGTGTGATTTTGTAATCATTATTGATGTGCGGGAATAAAAATTATATCTCTGGGAGTTTTACTGTGTATCTGTCGGTTTGGCAAAGTTGTTTATATGTATTGCAAGATGAATTGCCCTCGCAGCAATTTAGTATGTGGGTAAGACCACTACAAGCAGAAAGTACCGAAGATACCTTGACGATTTATGCACCTAATCGTTTTGTACTTGATTGGGTAAGAGAAAAGTATCTAAATCGAATAAATGAACTACTGATTGAAATTTGTGGTGTAGAAGCCCCAGAATTACGCTTTGATGTTGGCAGCAAGCCACTATTAAATGCACAAGTCTCGTCAGTAGTTGAAACACAATCAACGTCAAGCACGCAAGCAACGGCAAAACAACAACCACGAGAACAAAAACCGGTTGTGGAGCCTGCACCTAAATCAATATATAAATCAAATATTAAAGAAAACTATACTTTTGATAGTTTTGTTGAAGGTAAGTCTAACCAATTAGCAAAAGCGGCCGCCACTCAGGTAGCAGACAACCCAGGCTCTGCATTTAACCCTGTTTTTATATATGGTGGAACGGGTTTAGGTAAAACGCATTTATTACATGCGGTAGGCAATGGCATTATGGCTAATAAGCCAGATGCAAAAATTGTATACATGCATTCAGAACGCTTTGTTCAAGACATGGTTAAAGCACTGCAAAACAATGCGATAGAAGAGTTTAAGCGTTATTACCGTAGTGTTGATGCACTCATGATTGATGATATTCAATTTTTTGCCAATAAAGAGCGCTCGCAAGAAGAATTTTTTCATACCTTTAATGCATTACTTGAAGGTAACCAGCAAATTATTTTAACCTCAGATCGCTATCCAAAAGAGATTGAAGGGGTTGAAGACCGCCTTAAATCACGTTTTGGTTGGGGATTAACTATCGCGATTGAGCCGCCTGAGCTTGAAACTCGCGTTGCTATTTTGATGAAAAAAGCCCAACAAAGTAAAATTAATTTACCACACGAAGTGGCGTTTTTTATTGCTAAAAAATTACGTTCGAATGTACGTGAACTGGAAGGTGCATTAAACCGAGTGATTGCTAATGCAAACTTTACCGGCCGCCCAATTTCTATCGACTTTGTAAAAGAAGCACTGCGCGATTTATTAGCATTGCAAGATAAACTAGTCACTATAGACAATATTCAACGTACGGTTGCAGAATACTATAGAATACGCGTGTCTGATTTACTCTCCAAGCGCCGTAGTCGCTCCATAGCAAGGCCTCGTCAAGTCGCTATGGCACTCTCTAAAGAGCTTACTAATCATAGTTTACCTGAAATTGGAGACGCTTTTGGTGGGCGCGACCACACAACAGTATTGCATGCTTGTCGAAAAATTAAATCATTACGTGACGAAAGCCACGAAATTAAAGAAGATTATCAAAATTTAATAAGAACATTGTCATCTTAGGGCTGACTTTATTATGCAAATAACAATATCAAGAGAACAGTTTTTAAAACCATTGGTACAAGTATCGGGTGCTATTGAGCGTAAGCATACGTTACCTATTTTATCTAACGTATTACTCGTGGTAGAAAATGGCCAGCTTTCGATGACAGGGACCGACCTTGAAATTGAGTTAGTGGCGAGTGTGTTTGTTGGTGATGATATCGCTGATACTAAGCTTACGCTACCGGCTAAAAAATTACTCGATATTTGTAAAAGTTTACCGGATGGATCAGACCTTACTTTGAGCTTGCAAGACCATCAATTACTTTTAACTAGTGGTAAAAGTCGTTTTTCTTTGGCTACATTGGCTGCCGAAGACTTTCCTAATTTAGAGCAGTGGGATGGTGAGGTTGAGTTTCAACTAACGCGTTTAGAGTTGCGTAAATTACTTGAAAGCACACACTTTTCAATGGCAAACCAAGATGTGCGTTATTACTTAAACGGCATGTCGTTTGAAGTTGATAACAACGATATAAAAACAGTAGCCACTGATGGGCATCGTTTAGCGATTGCTCAAAAGCAACTTGGGCAGTCATTAAATACGCAGCGTCAATTAATTATACCGCGTAAAGGTGTGCAGGAAATTATGCGCCTGATGGTTGCCGATCAAGAATTAGTGACAATTCAGTTTGGTGCCAACCATATTCGTATTATTGATATTGAATTTACTTTTACCAGTAAATTAGTTGATGGTCGATTCCCTGATTACCGACGTGTTTTACCACGCGGCGGAGATAAGGTAATTACGGCTAATCGTGAATGGTTGCGTAATGCATTTCAACGGGTATCTATTTTATCTAATGAAAAGTTTCGTGGTGTGCGTTTAAATTTATCAAACGGTTTACTAAAAATTACCGCCAATAACCCAGAGCAAGAACAAGCTGAAGAAGTTGTCGAGGTTATGTACGAGGGTGATGACCTAGAAATAGGATTTAATGTGTCATACGTGCTTGATGTATTAAATACATTAAAAACAGAAGATGTATTATTTACACTTGCAGATTCAAATAGCAGTGCGCTTATAGAAGGTGCTGGTGATGAAGAAGCGATGTACGTTGTTATGCCAATGCGTTTATAAGATTATTAATACATAATGAGCTTAAGTCATTTGAGCCTCAAATATTTTCGTAATATTGAGGCGCTGACGCTAGAACCCGTTGACGGCGTTAATATAATTTATGGTGAAAATGGCAGCGGAAAAACCAGCCTTTTAGAGGCGATATATTACCTTTCTCACGGCAAATCTTTTCGAACTTCTAAACACAAAAGCATTATAGCTCACCAGCAAGATCAGTTTGTTATTCATGGCCGAAAATCGTTATACGATTTATCGATCCCCATAGGAATAAGCAAAAATCAAGCAGGCGAAACTAACTTAAAAATACAGGGTAAAGCGAGCCGTAAAGTCTCTGAACTTGCTCAGCTGATGCCGGTACAAGTAATTACACCTGAAAGCTATTCGCTGTTTTTTGGAGGCCCTAAAGAACGCAGAAAGTTTTTAGACTTAGGTTTGTTCCACGTGGATCATGAGTTTTTTTTCTTGTGGCAATCGTTTAATAAAGTGCTTAAACAACGTAATGCATTGCTGAAATCTAAGCCTAAGAATTATTTTGACCAAATCAAGTTTTGGGACAAAGAATTTGTTAGACTGGCTGAACAAATAAATAAATTAAGAATCGCGTATATAACTAGGTTTAAGCAGCAGTTTTTTGATAAAATGTGTGCAGAATTAACGCTAATACGCGATTTAAAAATCAGCTTTAATGCGGGTTGGAAAGATAGCGAATCTCTTAGTGACGCTTTAGAGCAAAGCTTTGAGCGAGATGCTCGCCAAGGTTTTACTAGTAAGGGCCCTCATAAGGCTGATTTTAGTTTTAGTGTCGCTGGCAGCAGTGTTGAAAATATATTTTCACGCGGGCAATTAAAGCTGTTGTTGTATGCGTTAAAAGTAACGCAAAATAGTTTAATTGAGTCAGAGACCGATAAGCAATCTATATTGCTAATAGATGATTTACCTTCAGAGTTAAGCGAAGATGCAAAAGGGAAAGTGGGTCAGTTATTGACACATTGCAGTTCTCAAATATTTATTTCTTCAATTTTGTCTGAAAGTATTTCTGCTGTGGTGGAACCCATGAAACGAGAACTAAAAATGTTCCACGTGAAACATGGCAACCTAATAACAAGATAAGTGGGATTAACCATGTCTGAGAATTATGATTCGTCGAGTATTAAAGTACTTAAAGGATTAGATGCAGTAAGAAAGCGTCCTGGAATGTATATAGGGGACACCGATGATGGTACGGGCTTGCACCACATGGTGTTTGAGGTCGTTGATAACTCTATCGATGAGGCTTTAGCTGGTCACTGTGATGATATATATGTCACTATTCACTTAGACGGTTCGGTATCTGTAAAAGATAACGGCCGTGGTATACCAACTTCTATACATGAAGAGGAAGGGATATCTGCAGCTGAAGTAATTATGACCGTACTCCATGCTGGTGGTAAGTTTGATGATAACTCTTATAAAGTATCAGGTGGCTTGCATGGCGTAGGTATATCAGTTGTAAATGCATTATCAGAAAAGTTAAAACTAACTATTCGTCGTGAAGGTAAATTGCATGAGCAGTGTTATACCATGGGTGTTCCTGACGCACCATTGGCTGTAATTGGTGATTCTCAATCAACCGGTACCGAAATACGTTTTTGGCCAAGTGGCGAAACATTTACAAACCTTGATTATCATTTCGATATTCTAGCTAAGCGTTTACGCGAGCTATCGTTTTTGAACTCAGGCGTAAGTATTATTTTAAGTGATGAACGCGAAGAGAATAAAAGAGAACACTTTAAATATGAAGGGGGTATTCGTGCCTTTGTTGAGTATTTAAACCGTAATAAAACACCTATTCATAAAGGGGTGTTCCACTTTACTCATGAACGTGCAGAAGATGGTATTAGTGTTGAAGTATCAATGCAGTGGAATGACGCTTACCAAGAAAACATTTACTGTTTTACAAATAACATACCACAACGCGATGGGGGGACTCACTTAGCTGGTTTTAGATCTGCATTAACGCGTACGCTTAATAATTACATGGAAAAAGAAGGCTTTAATAAAAAAGCTAAAACAACCAGTAATGCAACCGGCGATGATGCACGTGAAGGCTTAACTGCGGTTGTAAGTGTTAAAGTGCCAGATCCAAAATTCTCATCACAAACAAAAGATAAACTCGTTTCTAGTGAAGTGAAATCTGCAGTTGAGCAAGCGATGGCAGAGAAGTTTACTGAGTTTTTGTTAGAAAATCCCGTTGATGCAAAAATTGTTGTTGGTAAAATCATTGACGCTTCACGTGCGCGTGAGGCAGCGCGTAAAGCCCGTGAAATGACACGCCGTAAAGGTGCTATGGATTTAGCTGGTTTACCAGGTAAATTAGCCGATTGCCAAGAGAAAGATCCCGCACAATCTGAACTATACATAGTGGAGGGTGACTCAGCTGGCGGCTCAGCCAAGCAGGGTCGTAATCGTAAAAACCAAGCAATTCTCCCGCTTAAAGGTAAAATTTTAAACGTAGAAAAAGCACGTTTTGATAAAATGCTGTCTTCACAAGAAGTGGCAACGCTAATTACTGCTTTAGGTTGTGGTATTGGTCGTGACGAATATAATCCTGAAAAATTACGTTATCATCGTATTATTATCATGACCGATGCGGACGTCGATGGTTCACATATTCGTACTTTGCTACTGACATTTTTCTATCGTCAAATGCCTGAAATTGTTGAGCGCGGTTATATTTATATTGCTCAGCCACCACTTTATAAAGTGAAAAAAGGCAAGCAAGAGCGTTATATAAAAGACGATCCTGCTTTAGTTGATTACTTAACTTCTTTAGCACTTAGCAATGCTGCTTTATATACAGGTGAAAATGCTGAAGCCGTTGATGGTGATGCATTAGAAGCGATTGTTCATGATTATCAAAATACCGTTAAAGTTATTGAGCGTTTAAAGCGTAAATATCCAAACACGGTTATGAATCGTTTGATTTACCAAAGTGAACTGAAAAAAGAACACCTTTTAGATGAAGCTAAGGTCATTGCTTGGACTAAAGAACTGGTTGATGACTTAATAGTACGTGATGAAGATGCTACAATTTTCCATGCAGGAACTGAGCATGATACAGAGCGTAATTTATATTATCCGGTTGTGAATATTCGTCAGCATGGTGTGGATAAAGCGCATGTACTTCATTATGACTTTATTACCTCAAAAGACTACCAACGTATTGCTGTAACAGGTAAAAATATAGCAAACATCATCACCGAGGGTGCTTATATCCAACGTGGAGAAAAAACAAAACCTGTTGATAACTTTGTGGATGCATTAGAATGGATGATCGCAGAATCTAAGCGTGGGATCTATATTCAACGCTATAAAGGATTGGGTGAAATGAATCCAAACCAACTGTGGGAAACCACCATGGATCCAAGCGCACGCCGCATGTTGCAAGTAACGATTGAAGATGCTGTTGCTGCAGATCAATTATTTGCCACCTTAATGGGCGATCAAGTTGAGCCTCGTCGTGAGTTTATAGAAGCTAATGCACTGCGTGTGGTTAATTTAGACGTATAATTAAATTAGTGTAATTACATAAAAGGAGCCTTAGGCTCCTTTTTTATTTTTTCAATTGCACAAACTGCTTAAAACCTGAGTGTGCACAAGGTATACTGAGGGTAATTTTCACGCTACTTCTCAGATAGTAAAAAGCCAAATATGCAAAAATATGACGTTAAAACCTTTCAAGGTTTGATCCTGGCTTTACAGGATTATTGGGCACAGCAAGGCTGTGTCATTATTCAACCACTTGACATGGAAGTGGGCGCAGGGACATTTCACCCGCAAACATTTTTAAAATCAATTGGCCCAGAGCCAATGTCGAGCGCATACGTTCAACCGTGTCGTCGTCCTACCGATGGTCGTTACGGTGAGAACCCAAACCGTTTACAACATTACTACCAATTCCAAGTTGTGTTAAAGCCATCACCAGACAATATTCAAGAGCTTTACTTAGGTTCTTTAGCTGCTGTAGGTATTGATACCCTAACTGACGAAGTGCGCTTTGTAGAAGATAACTGGGAGTCACCTACATTAGGTGCGTGGGGCCTAGGTTGGGAAATTTGGTTAAATGGCATGGAGGTAACGCAGTTTACTTACTTCCAGCAGGTGGGCGGTTTAGAATGCTCACCGGTAACGGGTGAAATTACTTACGGCCTAGAGCGTTTAGCAATGTATATTCAAGGCGTAGATAGCATTTACGACCTAGTATGGGCAGATGGCCCATTTGGACGCGTAACTTACGGTGACGTGTTCCATCAAAATGAAGTTGAGCAATCAACCTATAACTTTGAACATGCAAACGTAGAAGACTTATTTGCACAGTTTGATAAGTGCGAAGCAGAAAGCCAAAAGTTAATTGAAGCAAACTTACCACTGCCTGCTTATGAGCAAGTAATGAAAGCATCGCATGCGTTTAACTTATTAGACGCACGTCATGCTATTTCAGTCACCGAGCGTCAACGTTATATTTTACGCGTTCGTGCGTTATCAAAAGCGTGTGCACAAAGTTATTACGATGCACGTGAAGCACTCGGTTTCCCGCTGTGTAAGGATAAGTAAGCATGTCAGCAGAAAATTTATTAGTAGAAATTGGCACCGAAGAGTTGCCACCAAAAGCACTTCGTAAATTAGCCGAAGCCTTTGCTGCAAATTTAACAGCAGAATTAGAAAGCTTAGAACTAGGTCACCAAGGTGTTAGCTGGTATGCGTCGCCTCGTCGTTTAGGTTTACAAGTAAAAGCACTTGACGCTAAACAACAAGACAAAGAAGTTGAAAAACGCGGCCCAGCAACTAAAGCGGCATTTGACGCTGAGGGCAACCCAACTAAAGCCGCTATGGGTTGGGCACGTGGTTGTGGAATTGAAGTAAAAGATGCGCAAACACTCGAAACCGATAAAGGCGCATGGTTATTGCACATTGCTAAAGTAGCAGGGCAAGAAACCAAAACGTTAATGACTGACGCTATAAGCAAAGCACTCGCTAAGTTACCTATTCCTAAACCAATGCGTTGGGGCGCAAATAAAACACAATTTATTCGCCCAGTGCATACGGTAACTATTTTATTCGGTAGTGAACTAATAGAAGGTGAGATACTCGGTAAGCAAGTGAGCAATCAACTACAAGGCCATCGTTTTCATCATCCAGAAAAAATTAGCATTAACCATGCTGATGATGTGTTTGACGTACTTAAATCAGCTTACGTTATAGCTGACTACGAACAGCGTAAAGCACAAATTCGCGCGCAAATAGAAGACGCAGCGAAAGCAGTTAATGCCGTTGTAGCTATGGATGAAGATTTACTTGAAGAAGTTACCTCACTGGTAGAATGGCCAGTAACGTTAACAGCTACATTTGAAGAAGCATTTTTAGATGTACCTGCTGAAGCACTAATTTATACCATGAAGGACGATCAGAAATACTTCCCGTTATTAGGCCAAGACGGCAAACTTTTAAATAAGTTTTTGTTTGTTTCTAACATCGAAAGTAAAGATCCCAGTGTGGTTATTTCTGGTAACGAAAAAGTCGTGCGCCCGCGTTTAGCTGATGCGCAGTTCTTCTTTGAAACCGATAAAAAGAAAACCCTTGAAAGCCGTTTAGAATCTCTTGATAGTGTATTGTTCCAAAAACAACTTGGTACGCTTAAAGATAAGTCACAGCGTATTAGTGAATTGGCTGGTTACATTGCAGAGCAACTTGGTGCCGACAAAGCACTAGCAGCGCGTGCTGGCTTATTAAGTAAAACCGATTTAATGACCGAAATGGTAATGGAGTTTACCGACGTACAAGGTGTAATGGGAATGCATTACGCTCGTCACGATGGTGAAGCAGAGGAAGTCGCAGTAGCACAAAACGAGCAATACATGCCTCGTTTTGCCGGTGACAACTTACCAACTAATTTGATCAGCTGCGCAGTTGCTATTGCAGATAAGTTTGACACGCTGGTGGGTATTTTTGGTATAGGCCAAGCACCAAAAGGTGATAAAGACCCATTTGCACTTCGTCGTGCGGCCATTGGTGCACTGCGTATTATGGTAGAAAAACAGCTACCGCTTGATATTTTAGACCTGGTTGCTAAGTCGCAAACCTTGTTTGGCGAAAAGCTGACTAATCTAAATGTATCAACCGATGTGTTTGACTTTATGCTAGGGCGCTTCCGTGCTTGGTATCAAGATGAAGGTATTGAAGTCGATGTAATTCAAGCCGTGCTTGCGCGACGCCCAACGAAGCCTGTAGACTTCGAACGCCGTGTTAAAGCCGTAAGTCATTTTCGTACATTAGACGCCGCAGAATCGCTTGCAGGGGCTAATAAGCGTGTAAGTAATATTCTGGCTAAAAACAATATTACTACGCAAGGTGATGTTGATCAGCGTTTATTAACTGATGACGCAGAAAAAGTACTGGCTTCTCAAGTGGCAAAATTTGCCATTGACTTAGCGCCACTATATAGCGACGGAAACTACCAAGAGGCATTAAGCCAACTAGCAGGCATTCGTGACAGTGTTGATAACTTTTTTGACAATGTCATGGTAATGGCCGACGATGAAGCGGTTAAGCAAAATCGTCTTGCGCTTTTAAGTCAGCTAAGTGGTTTGTTTTTAGAAATTGCAGATATTTCTGTACTACAAAAATAACAGCTAATAGCTATTTAAAAAGCCAGCATAATGCTGGCTTTTTAGTATTCACTGTATGCAAAGGATATAAAAAATGACCCCAATGAAACGAATTTTAACGTTAACACTGGTTGGTTTACTGAGTGCCTGTACCAGCCAAATTTCAATTAATGATGTGTTACCTCAAACTGAGTTAGATCGCACCATTTATTTAAGAGGGGACTTCACATTATGGGATGCAGAACCTCAATACAAATTTCAACAAGTTGGCCCTGCGCTTTACCAAGCACAAGTGAAGTTTTCGACCCCAAGTAAAGTGTACGAATTTAAAATAGCCGATGCAGATTTTAGTGAAGGTTTTAATTGTGGTTACAGCGATTCACAGCCAGCAGGGCAAAGCTTAACACTTGGTCAATCAACCCGTGCCGACTGTAATACCATTTATAACTACTTTAGCTATACGCCAGCTATAAAAGGCACCTATATCGTGAGTATTGATTTTAGTGACTATGATCAACCGAAAGTGACAATAACTAAGAAGTAAATTTCCGTAGGTTGGGTTGAGTGAAACGAAACCCAACATGTACTCTTAAAACCCGTCTATACTTTTAGCTTCTTTTTAATTATTTAGGCAAGTCCTCATGCGTTATAGACGAGTGTTAGAATCCGGCGCATGTTACTTTTTTACGGTAAATTTAGAAGATAGAACTCGGCCATTGCTCGTTGAGCATATAGAATTATTACGTCGTGTTTATTTAAAAGTTGTGAAAAAGCATCCAGTTAAAACTATTGCGATAGTTATCATGCCCGATCACCTCCACGCTATTTGGCAATTACCTAAAGACGATGATAATTATGCAATGCGTTGGCGACTCATCAAGTCAGGATTCTCTCGAAAACTTTCCCCAACAGAGTTCTGTAACAATAGTCGAATAGCAAAAGGTGAGCGGGGAATTTGGCAGCGGCGTTATTGGGAGCACAAAATACGGGATGAGCAAGATTTAGAGAATCATATAAATTACATTCACTACAACCCTTTCTTCACCACATACCTATACGGTGATTCTTCAACTTCTTTGGCCACTAGCGTGTGATCCATAAAGGTACAAAAGCTGGGTATATCACGGGTGGTTGAGGGGTCGTCTGCAATAATTAGCAGTGTTTCACCGTCGCTCATTTTACGAATAGCAGCGCGTATCATCATTACAGGCTCTGGGCAGCGCAGGCCGATGGCATCTAATCGGTGATCGGGGTTATCAAAGCTCATAAAATTACCTGTAAAAATAGTCGTGGCTTGGTTAGGTTGGATAGTTTAGCGTAATTCAGCCGGTTGGTTAACTGTTTTGCTGAGTGTAAATCAATCGGCTTTATTAAAAATAATTTACTACACCCGATCACACAATATAAACCGCAGAAAATCCCCATTGCTGGTGGCATAAAAAAGGCGAACTAACTTGCGCTAGTTCGCCTTTTTAATCACCAAGCTGGTTTTACATATTCAACACTAATTAGTCTTGAACACGTTCAAATACAGTTGCGATGCCTTGGCCTAAACCAATACACATAGTCGCTAAACCGTATTTTGCGTTTTTATCTTCCATTAAATGAATAAGTGAGGTGCTGATACGTGAGCCTGAACAACCCAGCGGATGACCCAGTGCGATAGCGCCGCCATTTAAATTCACTTTTTCGTCAACCACATCGGCTAAACCCAAATCTTTAAGTACGGGTAATGATTGCGCTGCAAAAGCTTCGTTAAGTTCAGCAACGTCAATATCATCAATAGTAATGCCAGCTTGTGCCAATGCTTTTTTAGTTGCTGGTACTGGGCCGTAACCCATAATTGATGGATCGCAACCGGCAACGGCCATAGCGCGAATACGCGCGCGAATTGGTAAGCCCAATTCTTTTGCTTTTTCTTCGCTCATCACTAACATAGCTGATGCGCCGTCAGAAAGTGCTGAAGATGTACCCGCTGTCACCGTGCCTGATGCAGGGTTAAATACTGGGCGAAGTTGAGATAAACCTTCAACCGTTGTTTCTGGGCGAATTACTTCATCATCTTCAACTAGGATAAGTGAACCGTCAGCATCGTGACCTTCCATTGCTAAAATTTCGCGGCGGAAACGGCCTTCAACCGTGGCTGCGTGAGCACGTTGATGAGAGCGGTAAGCAAACTCATCTTGTTGCTCACGGCTAATGCCATGAAGTGTTGCTAGGTATTCAGCGGTTAAGCCCATAGAGCCCGCAGCCTGTGCAATTGATGTTGCTAAGCCTGGGTGAAAATCGTTACCGTGCGTCATAGGTACGTGACCCATGTGCTCAACACCACCAATTAGGTAAGTGTCGCCAGCGCCAGTCATAATAGCGCGAGCAGCGTCATGCAATGCTTGCATTGACGAGCCACATAAACGGTTAACTGTGGTTGCTGGCACTGAGTGTGGAATGCCGGCAAGAAGAGAGGCATTACGAGCAACGTTAAAGCCTTGCTCTAGTGTTTGCTGTACACAGCCCCAATAAATATCGTCAATTGACGCAGGGTCAACTGCCGGATTACGTTCTAATAAGCCTTTCATTAAATGAGCGCTTAAATCTTCCGCACGTTTGTTTTTAAATACGCCGCCTTTTGAGCGACCCATTGGTGTGCGGATACAATCTACAATTACTGGATTATTCATGATATTAACCTTCCACCTTATAGAAAACACGGCCTTCTTCAGCCCACTTGCGAGTTTGCTCTGATACTTGGTAAATCGCACCTAGGTGAGCGTATTTGTCGGCAGTTGCCACAAAGTTAGCTAACCCTGTTTGATCTAAGTAACGGAACGCGCCGCCTCTAAATGGAGGGAAACCAACACCGTATACAAGCGCCATATCAGCTTCTTGAGGTGAAGCAATAATGCCTTCTTGTAAGCAAAGCAGCACTTCGTTGATCATCGGTATCATACAACGGTCAATGATTTCTTGTTTATCAAATTCTTTTGGTGCGTCTGTAATTGGTGCAAGTAGCTCAATCGCTGTTTCATCATGCGACTTTTTAAGACGACCGCGACGATCTGTTTCATACTTGTAAAAACCTGCTTTGTTCTTTTGACCAAAACGTTTTTCGTTAGCAAAAACAGTTACAGGGTCTTTTTCTGCACGTGCCATACGCTCAGGGAAACCGTCAGCCATCACACCAGTACAATGGAAAGCGGTATCAATACCTACAACATCTAGTAGGTAAGCCGGGCCCATAGGCCAACCAAATACGTTTTCCATTACTTTATCTACTTTTGCAAAGTTAGCGCCTTCAACCACTAATTTGCTAAAGCCTGCAAAGTATGGGAATAAAACGCGGTTTACAAAAAAGCCAGGACAATCGTTTACAACAATCGGTGACTTACCTAGTTTAAGAGCGTAATCAAACACGGCGTTAATGGTTTTATCTGAGGTTTTTGCACCACGGATAATTTCCACTAATGGCATTTTTGGTACTGGGTTGAAAAAGTGCATACCACAGAAATTTTCTGGTTTTTCCAACGCCTCGGCAAGTAGGTCAATACAAATTGTTGACGTGTTTGACGTTAGCACTGTGCCTTCTGGCATATTCTTTTCAAGATCAGCAAGTACCGCTTGCTTCACTTTAGGATTTTCTACTACCGCTTCAACAATAATGTTGGCATTTTGTAGGTCTGCATCGTTAAGCGTTGGTTTAATTTTGCTAAGTGTTGCGAGCATTTTTTCCATTGGCATGTGGCCGCGCTTCACTTTTGCACCTAATAGCTTAGATGCTTCACCCATACCTAAATCAAGCGCATCCTGTTGAATGTCTTTCATTATGATAGGTGTACCTTTATAAGCAGACTGGTATGCAATACCGCCGCCCATAATACCTGCGCCTAATACTGCGGCTTGTTTAATTTCTACATCGCTGTGTTTAGCAAACTTGCGAGCTTTACCTTTAATGTATTGATCCGCTAAAAATATACCTGTTTGAGCGGCTGCTTCGCTGGTGCGTGCAAGTTTTGCAAAGTTGGCATTTTCAATCGCCATTGCGTCGGCGCGGGTACAATTTGCTGCTGCTTTAATAGTGCGAACGGCCATAATTGGAGCAGGATAGTGGCCTTTGGTTTTACCCATTACCATACCTTCTGCCATTGCAAAGCTCATACCTTGCTCAACCCGATTTAATTTAAGCGGTTGTAGCTTTATGTCGCGTTTTGCGCGCCAATCTAGTTTACCAGCAATCGCTAATTCTAGCGTTGCAATGCTAGACTCTTGAAGTTTGTTAGCACTAACTACTGCGTCAAACGCGCCCACTTTAAGGGCGTCAGTAGCGCGATTTTCGTTACCTGTGGTGATCCACATCATCGCGTTATCGGCACCAATAATGCGCGGAAGGCGCACTGTACCACCAAAACCAGGCATAATGCCTAACTTAACTTCAGGCAAGCCCATTTTTGCTGTATCGCTTGCAACACGATAATCGGTAGCAAGTGCCCACTCACACCCTCCGCCAAGCGCCAAGCCGTTTATAACACTCAGTGTTGGGAATGGTAAGTCTTCAATTGCATCAAAAACGTCAGTTGCGTTTTTGATCCACGTTACTAATTCTGTTTCAGGTTTAGTAAAAGTAGGTAAAAATTCGAAGATATCGGCACCAATAATAAAGTGCTCTTTATCACTGGTAAAAATCATGCCTTTGATATCAGTATTCGCGGCTAATTCTTTTAATGCTGCCGCACAATCTGAAAGAGTTTGTTGAGATAATGTGTTTACAGAACCTGTAGCACAAAACTTAAACTCGGCGATGTTTTCCTTCACGAAGCTAACTTCAAAGGAATCGCTTTTATATAACATTTATTATTCTCCCTAGTTGATGAACTAAGACTGGTACGATGAGTTCATATTCAGTCCAGTGTGCTTGCTTTAAATTAAAAATGCAACGAAAAATTTATCTCGGTTACAAACAGCTGGTTAAAATATAGCTGATTTGATGTTAAGGTGGATTTGAAAGTTTTATTTATTTTATGGTGCTGTTTTGGTAGTTAACGTGAGTTTTATCAACGTAAATAGGGTTGCGGTATAAACGCGGTCGTTTATCTACTCTTAACCACACCTAAGTCAGCCTCTAAGGTTACTATGCCCTGAAGGACATTATGAAAAAATATGTATTAAGTGTAGCGGCAGCGACTTTATTACTCTCGTTTTCCTCTGCCTATGCTAATAACGACAATGCTGCATTTTTAGATGCCGAAAAACAGGCACGTTATGGCAATTATCAAAACTTTAAAGAGGCAGTAGACTCGCTATCTCATCCGCTTAAGCCGTATGTTGAAAAAGCTTATTGGCAACGTTACCCCAGTTTAAAGTACCAAACAGAGATAGAAAATTTTCTCACTATTTATGAGCATACGCCATTGGAATGGCCAGTGCGAAAAGCGTGGCTAACTTACTTAAAAAGAAAAAAGAACAAAGCGGCGTTCATAAAAAATTATCGTGAGACATCGGACAGTGCGTTAACTTGTACTCAATTAATTTATCAGCTTAATTTAGGGGCGCCTGAACAAGCTATATTTAACCAAGTTACCGATTTATGGACGGTAGGAGAGTCACAGCCAAGTGAATGTGATGAGCTGTTTAAACGCTGGCGTCAAGATGGGTATTTAACGGACGATGTTGTTTGGCAGCGCATTACTTTAGCTGCACAAGGCGGGTCTTATAGCTTATTGCCCTATTTAAAAACATTGTTACCAGCTAATGAGCGCTACCTAGCCGATTTATATTCAAAAGTAAGACGCGACCCCAGTGCTGCCGCAGGCCTTTACCGCTATAAACGCAAAACCGCCAAAGAAGGAGAGATAGCGCTTTATGGTATCAAACGTTTAATTTGGCGTGATAAGGAGTTGGCATTAAAAGCATGGCAAAAAATTGAGAGTATGTTTGACTATTCCGATGATGAAAAAGCAGACGTATATTATACTTTTGCACTTTCACTAGCCTCTAGTGGCCATAGCCAAGCAAGTTTTTATCTAAATAAAGTGCCTAAAGAGCGTCAAGACCAAAAATTAATGCAATGGCAGTTAGCTAATATGCTTAAAACGCAAGATTGGGAAGGGATTGCTGCATTTTTTACGGGGAAAAAAAATCTCAGTTTAGGGCAGCAATATTGGCTCGCCTATAGTTATGAAAAACGTGCTGAGCATAAAAAAGCCAAGGCTATTTGGACTAACGTGGCCGCTAACCGAGATTATTATGGCTTTTTAGCTGCCGCACGCTTAGGTTTGCCGGTAGATTTAAATGAGCAAGCAGTCAATGTTAGTAAGCGACTGCTTAACAAAGTAAGTAATGCACCAGGTTTTAAGCGTGCCAAAGCATTATATGAGCTGAAGCGTTTTACGGCGGCTCGTCGTGAATGGAATTATTTAACCAATACCTCTGATGATAATGAAAAACTAGCGGCTTCAATTTTAGCCGCAGAGCTTGACTGGTTTGATAGTACGATATTTACCTTGGCAAAAATAAAAGCATGGGATTATGTTGATTTACGTTTTCCCTTTGCGTTTCAAGATATGTTTGAGCGTTATAGTAAACGCAGTAAAATTGATTTTACCTGGAGTATTGCCATTGCTCGTCGCGAAAGCTCGTTTTCACCCACTGCGCGATCACGAGCTAATGCATTAGGGTTAATGCAGTTATTACCAAGTACGGCAAAATATATTAACAAGGGCAATGTGTCTAACTATCGTTTGTATCAACCAAACACAAACATTCGGCTCGGGACCCGATACTTACAATATTTAAGAAAGAAGAACCAGGGGAATGAGGTGCTTGCCACTGCATCTTACAATGCAGGTTATCATAGAATTAAACGTTGGCTGCCTGAGCAAGCAATGCCGGCTGAACTCTGGGTTGAGCTTATTCCTTATGCAGAGACCCGAGACTATGTAAAAAATGTATATGCGTATCGACAGGTTTATCACACTCGTCTTGGTCGTGAAGGTAATTTATTTACGCCAATACTTGAGATGAAAATGGGTGGGTAGTAAAAATAGTGCTACACCCTAGAGGGAGGCTTTACAGGTTAATTGCCTCTCTTTTTTGAGCGCTTTGTGTATAAGTGGTAAACTCAAAACAAGTTAAATTTAATAGATGGGTTTATTATGGAAAAATTAGCCGTATTATTTGCTGAACACATTGCAACATTACAGCAGCGCACACGCATTATTTGTGAACAAGAAGGGTTAGAAGGATTAGTCATTCATTCAGGCCAAGCTAAGCGCCAATTTTTAGATGATATGTATTACCCGTTTAAAGTTAACCCTCATTTTAAAGCATGGTTACCGGTTATAGATAATCCGCATTGCTGGATTGTGGTTAACGGCAGTGATAAACCAAAGCTTATTTTTTACCGACCAATTGATTTTTGGCACAAAGTACCTGATGAACCAAGAGATTTTTGGGCTGAATACTTTGATATTGAATTATTATTACAACCTGATCAGGTTGAAAAGCTACTTCCTTACGATAAAGCTAAATTTGCCTACATTGGTGAATACCTCGAAGTAGCACAAGCGCTTGGTTTTAATATTATGAACCCTGAGCCGGTACTTAACTACATTCATTACCACCGTGCTTATAAAACCCAGTATGAACTTGAGTGCTTACGTAATGCTAACCTTATTGCGGTTGATGGCCACAAAGCCGCGCGTGATACGTTTTTTAATGGTGGTAGCGAGTTCGATATTCAGCAAGCTTACTTAATGGCAACGCGTCAAAGCGAAAATGAAATGCCTTATGGTAATATTGTGGCACTTAACGAAAACTGCGCTATTTTGCACTACACCCATTTTGAGCCAAAAGCACCGCAAGCACATAATTCGTTTTTAATTGATGCGGGCGCTAATTTTAATGGTTACGCTGCTGATATTACCCGTACCTACGACTTTAAAAAGCAAGGTGAGTTTGCTGATTTAGTTAACGCTATGACAGCCCATCAAATTGAGTTAGGAAAAAGCTTAAAACCGGGTGTACTGTATGGCGATCTGCATATTGATTGTCATAACCGTATTGCTCAGCTATTAAGTGATTTTGATATTGTTAAGCTACCTGCTGCTGAAATTGTTGAGCGTCAAATCACCTCAACTTTCTTCCCTCATGGGTTAGGGCATCACTTAGGTGCACAGGTTCACGATGTGGGTGGCTTTATGCGTGACGAAACAGGCGCGCATCAAGCGCCACCAGAAGGCCATCCATTTTTACGTTGCACTCGCTTAATTGAGAAAAACCAAGTATTTACTATTGAGCCAGGTTTGTACTTTATTGACTCTTTATTGGGCGATTTAGCACAAACAGACAATAAGCAGTTTATTAATTGGGAAAAAGTCGAAGCGTTTAAACCATTTGGCGGCATTCGTATCGAGGATAATATTATTGTTCACGAAGATAGCCTAGAAAATATGACGCGTAATTTATTACTCGACTAAATCCTTATAAAGACGAGTTAACCAATACGCGCTAAAATAAACGCATATAAAGGGGCCTTTTGGCCCCATTTTTTTAATTAAAGCCTAAGTAAGCGCTATGTCTGAATATAAATACCCAGCCGAAGCTGTGTTTCATCAAGAAGAAATTAAAAAAAGTACCTTTATTGTGCATATAGGTCACACGCCCGATTTAAACTCAGCAAAAGCGTTTATTAAAAATATTGAAGAAAAATACAGTGATGCACGCCACAATTGCTGGGCACATGTTGCAGGTAACCCAGGCGGTAGCCATGTTTATGGTTTTTCTGACGATGGCGAACCAAATGGCACGGCAGGTAAACCTATGCTCAATGTGTTAGTGGGCTCAGGCTTAGGTGAAGTGACCGCCGTGGTAACACGTTATTTTGGTGGGATAAAACTTGGTACAGGCGGGCTGGTGCGCGCCTATGGTGGTTCGCTTAACAATGCCTTAGCAAAATTACAAACTATGGTAAAAGTGCCAAGTGTTGAGCTGGTAGGTTTTAGTGAATACAACATGCAAGGCGTAATAGAGCAGCATTTAAAAACCAACTTTCAGGTACTTAATATTGACAAGCAGTTTACTGCAAATATCGAGTGGATTATTACCATCGATAGTCGCCAGGTGCAGCAAGCAATCAAAGATATTTTTGATTTAAGTCACGGCGCAGTTGAGTTAATAATCAAACAGTAATAATCTTACACTCATCCCGTTTAGTGGGTAAAGGTTAAATTTCGAGTCATAAAGTAGTTACTTTAATTTACTAATAAAAAAGCGATACGCTCAATGCAATTTCGTACCATCATAAAAATTCTTGGCCAACTGGTCGCGCTATTTAGTATTACCATGGTGCCACCAGCACTCGTGTCTTTAATTTATAAAGATGGTGGAGGGGTGCCGTTTGTTTTGGCCTTTATATTTAGCGTTATTATTGGCTTAATGGCTTATTACCCTAATAGGCATGAAAATGGCGACCTAAAAGCGCGCGAAGGCTTTTTAATTGTGGTTTTATTTTGGCTGGTACTAGGGGCGTTTGCGTCGTTACCGCTGATCTTTTTACAAGAACCCAACCTCTCTTTAGCCGATGCCGTATTTGAAGCCTTTTCTGGCTTAACCACCACCGGGGCTACTGTGCTTACTGGCATTGAGTACTTGCCTAAATCGGTATTGTTTTATCGCCAGCAATTACAGTGGTTTGGTGGGATGGGGATCATTGTATTAGCGGTAGCAATCCTACCAATGCTTGGCGTAGGTGGCATGCAGTTGTACCGAGCTGAAATTCCGGGCCCCGTAAAAGACTCTAAAATGACCCCACGTATAGCCGATACTGCAAAGCACCTTTGGTATATTTACGTATCTATCACCCTTGCTTGTACTTTGGCGTATTGGAGCGCTGGTATGAACTGGTTTGATGCAATTTGTCATGCTTTTTCTACGGTGGCTATTGGTGGTTTTTCAACATATGACGCGTCTATAGGGCATTTTGATAGCCCTGTAATTAACTTTATTTGTGTGTTCTTTTTAATTATCGCCGCCATTAACTTTTCACTGCATTATGCGGCTGTAGCGAGTCGTAATATTAGTGTCTACATTCGCGATCCTGAATTTAAAGTGTTCCTATGTATTCAGCTCGCGCTGGTGGTAATTTGCTTTACCGTTTTATCGTCTCATGATGTTTATGCCAATGGCGATGAAACCCTCGATCAGGCATTGTTTCAAGCGGTATCTATAAGCAGTACCGCAGGATTTGCCACAGATAACTTTTCTGCTTGGCCGTTGTTTTTACCTATTTTACTTATTTTTTCGAGCTTTATTGGTGGCTGTGCGGGTTCAACCGGCGGTGGTATGAAAGTAGTACGGGTGTTTTTGCTTTACCTGCAAGGGGTGCGAGAGCTAAATCGCTTAGTCCATCCTCGAGCTATATATTCAATAAAGCTCGGGCGTAAAGCTTTACCCGACAAAGTAGTTGAAGCGGTGTGGGGCTTTTTTTCTGCTTATGCGCTAGTCTTTATTATTATTATGTTAGCGTTAATGGGCACCGGATTAGACAATATAACAGCATTCTCAGCAACAGCTGCCTGTTTAAATAATTTGGGTCCAGGTTTGGGTGATGTCGCTTCTCATTATGGTGCTATTACCGATGCTGCAAAATGGATATTAACCGTAGCAATGGTATTTGGCCGTTTAGAAATATTTACCTTACTCGTGTTATTTACTCCAACATTTTGGCGTGGATAACGTTATAAAGGATATTTCGTTAACGGGTGTTATGTTTGATATTAAAACAACCCAACAGCTCGATAATATTAAAGGTATGCGTTGCATTGTCGTTTTTGATGAAAATACAAAGCATGAAGAGCAAATGAAAACGCTGATGGGCGAGCATTTTATTGACCCTAGCGCTTGAAGTTGAAATAGTTTAGGGCCCGTTATTTTTCCAAGTTGAATATATTACAATCCTAAAAGGTCGATAAGCCCTGACATTTTCGCTCTTTTGCAACAAATAGCGGTGTTGTGTTGTTATTTTTAAAAGTCTTTTTTAATTTATTTTATAAATCAATTAAAAACAGTGGGTTAAAGCTGTTTTTTTATTCTAATTTTTTGTTTATAACAAAATTAAACTCAATTCCTCCTCCTTTTTGTTTATTTAATCCTCTTTTTTAGCGGTTGCTCACCGACTGTGTGGTGTTTTCCTTAAACTCAACCCTATGATTTTTATTGTTTTAATTTTATTGCCTGTTCTGCTGTTGCTAAAAAGCAACAAAATAGCGAATAAAATAACGCTATTCAAAGCCAGCTCTACATTAAGTTATTGAAAGTTAAAGTCTTTTAATTGTTGGCATCGAAGTTGTAATAGTCAGGCTGTATTGAACGAAACGTGATTTAAAGTAAAACACTTAATCGCACAAAACATAAACTTTGAAGGAAGATTGATTATGAAAAGCATTAATAAAACGTTAGCACTTATCGCATTGGCTTCTTCATCAGCCGCGTTTGCAGCGAGCGACTTTGACACGCTTGATATTGATGGTAACGGCGCTATTAGCCAAAGCGAAGCCGCTGTAAACGCTGATTTAACTGCCGCATTTACTGAGCTTGATACTGATGGTAATGGTGAGCTTTCTAAAGCTGAATTTGCAAACTTTTAATTTTTGATTTTTTCGTTTTACAGGAAGTTCAGAAAAGGATTTCCCTCTTATAGGAGACTTATTATGAAAGCATTAAACACAACACTTGCGATTTTAGTATTAGCGTCATCATCAGCGGCTTACGCAGCAGTAGACTTTGCCTCTTTTGATAGTAATGGCGATGGTGTAATTAGCCAGCAGGAAGCAGCCGCAAACAAACAACTAATGAACATTTTTGATGATTTAGATACCGATGGAAATGGTGAACTTTCTAAAGAAGAGTTTGCAAGAGTACAATAAGTATTAACCCATCATACTCCACTAAAGCCGCTTAATAGTCAGCGGCTTTTTTTTATTTGTTCTATAGATCATATTTAAGTTGAAGAGAGAAACTTCTTGGCTTGCCATAACGATATTGGTTATAGAACCCTATTTGACTGTAATAATGCTTATCAAATAAGTTATCGATATTTAGGCTAACTGATAATTGCTCATTCATTTGATAATTTGCCATTAGGCTTGCAATGCCATAGCTGGGCTGGTTCACTTCAACGGGACCATAAATAGGGTTTTTAACTTCATCATAACTACTGCTTTGCCAGCGATAGCCTCCGCCAACTTTTAAAGTATTGAATACACCTGCCAGTTGATAGCTAGTAAAAAGTTTAAATTGATCTTTTGGGTTTGTGGTATTTAACACCGTGTTATCAGGCTTTTCGCCTTTACTATGGGTATAGCCAAAATAAGCGTTCCAGTGATCGGTTAATTTCCCATTGATTTCTAGCTCGTAGCCTTTAGTTAATGTGCCGTCAACGGGTTGGTAGATAGCCTGAAGTGTTTCAGCAATAGTGTCTCCTGTGTATTCGCCTATATTATCTTGATAAATTTTAAATCCTGAGACTGAAATGTCTAAACGTTCATCAAGTACAGATGCTTTTATACCAAGCTCATAGTTTTTGCCCTTAATGGGATCTAAATAGTTACCGCGTTTATCAACGCGACTTTGTGGTGTAAAAATATCAGTGTAATTAGCATACAAAGCCCAGCTCTGTGTTAGTTCGTAAGTCGCTCCAAAGTAATTAGTTAGTTCATCACTAATTTTATAATCATGCATGCTACCAAAATTATCTTGATTGGTTTGCCATTGATTTAACCGGCTTCCAACAATTAAAGACCAAGCATCAGTTACATTTAATTGTGTGGCGATATAAAGCGCATCTTGTTTAGTTGTACCATAAGAGCCGTAAGCTGCTTCTGACTGCCACGTTGGTTTCGCAAAGCTGTAATCAGAGTCAGTAAAGTCGCCAATAATATAGTCACTTTGTTGACTAGCATAATAAGGGGTCGAAAACTGTTGTTCTTGGTTATTATAACCAAGTAAAAGTTGATGGCTTTGACCTAGCCAATTAAACCGACCATTGAGTTCGACCTCATAGGTATCCTGCGTTCTGTTTGCATCAATATAGTTTATGGAGCCCGGTATCATTCCTAGGTTATTTATAGGATCTGGTTCTCCTTTTACCCAAAACACATCATAGTCTAGGTCGTTATCAGCATAGACATAATTAGCGGTTAGCTGCCAATTAGCGTTAAAGTAATGCTCAAGGCGAATAAATGCATTAAGCGCATCGGTTTGAGAAGACGCCCAATCTTGAGCTGTTGAAGCGCCTCTGTCATAAACTGTACGGGAGCCATCACTATAAAAAATAGGCAAACCACCCGACATTGTTCCTTTAGGGGTTGTCGATTGATTATCAACAGCAAGAGTCATCAAGGTGCTGTTGGAAAGATCAGCTTCAATAATGCCATATAATGTGCGACTAGTTTGCGAAAAGCGATCTTGATAAGAGTGTTTGTCTTGATAAGCAATAACGGCTCGTCCCCTTATACTTTTACTATCATTTACGCTCCCCGACACATCTATCATCGTACGATAGTAGTCCCATGAGCCTAGTGAAGCGCTAAAGTTTACTTGAGTATTTACTGTCGGGCGTTTACGTATCAAATTAATTGCTGCAGAAGGATTACCTGCGCCTAGCATTAACCCCGTAGCCCCTCTAACTATTTCAATACGATCATAAATTGCGGTATCGGTTAGGTTATCGCCATAATTAAAGCGAGTATCATAGGTGGTTGCTATGCCATCATAAAGTATACTGGTGACACTAATGCCCCGAGCTGAAATAGAAAACTTACCATTATCAGCTTCTCGAGCATTAATGCCCGTTACACTGGTTATCGCTTCAATTGTGGTGTTTAATTGTTGCTCTGCCATAAAGTCGCTGGTAATGGCTATGGCTGATTGCGGCGTTTGCAGGTGCGTTAGCTCAAGGCCTGTTGCAGAGCTCATGGAATTAACTTTATAGCCTTTTGTCTGCTCTCCAATAACGGTCAATCTTTCGATCTCTTTGTTCGTATTGGCGAGCGGCTGAGTCGAAACTGTTGAGAGTAAAATGCCAACTAGGGTGGAATGAGTTATCAGGGACGTTTTCTTTGAGAGTAGGTGTATCATTTGAAATCCATTTTTATTTAAAAACGTGAAATTAACTTTTCACATCAGTAGATGTTTCTGCTTGATAATCGCGCAAGGAGAGACTAAAGGATTTTTCTTTATTAGTAAATGGTTTTGATAATGATTTTCATTTAGATTTGGTTATTCTCCTTTTTACCTACAAAATTACTGTGTATAAAAAGGAGAGGGCTTGCTTATAAGAAGATTGCGCTTACTTGGAATAACTTTTCAACCACGTTAATGTGTTTTTTATCAATTAAGAACATAATCACGTGATCCCCTGATAAAATAATTGTATCGTCGTGGGCAATGAGCACATCGTCATTACGTACGATGGCGCCAATGGTCGTACCTGCTGGTAATTTAATATCAGCAATAGCGCGACCCACTACTTTAGATGTGTTTTCATCACCATGGGCAACTGCTTCTATGGCTTCTGCCGCCCCTTTACGCAACGAATACACGTTTACAATATCGCCACGGCGTACGTGAGTTAGTAACGCAGAAATAGTTGCTTGCTGGGGTGAAATTGCAATATCAATTTCGCCACCTTGAACTAAGTCAACATAGGCGCCTCGTTGAATAAGCACCATGGTTTTTTGTGCCCCCATGCGTTTTGCTAGCATGGCCGACATAATATTCACTTCATCATCGTTGGTAACAGCAATAAACACATCAACCTGTTCAATGTGTTCCTCTGAAAGGAGTTCCTGATCGGAGGCGTCGCCACAAAATATAACGGTGTTATCGAGCATTTCAGAAAGTTGCTCTGCTCGCTCTTTACTGCGCTCTAATAATTTAACACTGTGGTTTTTTTCCAGTGATCGGGCAAGGCCTGCACCAATATTACCGCCACCAGCGATCATAATTTTTTTGTATGAGCGTTCCAGCTTTTGTAGCTCGTTCATTACTGCACGAATATGCTTGGTCGCGGCAATAAAAAATACTTCATCGTCGGCTTCTATTACTGTGGTGCCTAACGGTTTTATCGCCTTACCTTGGCGGTAAATAGCGGCTACACGGGTCTCCACATTGGGGATATGTTGTTTTAGAGTGGATAGGGCATAGCCAACCAGCAAACCACCATAATACGCTTTTACAGCCACCAGAGAGAGCATGCCGTCAGCAAATTGCAGCACCTGCAATGCACCAGGGTAATCTATTAAGCGGCGAATATACTTAGTAACGAGTGCTTCTGGAGCAATGTAATGGTCAACAGGTAAATCATTATTATGGAATAATTTTTCGCGGTATTTTAAATACTGTTCAGAGCGAATACGGGCAATTTTGGTGGGCGTATTAAAAATACTGTAGGCAACCTGACATGCCACCATGTTGACTTCATCAGAGCTGGTTACGGCAATAATCATATCTGCGTCTTCAGCCCCGGCCCGGCTTAACACATCAGGGTGAGCGCCATGGCCTGCAACACCTTGTAAATCGTATTTATCTTGCAGTTCGCGCAAGCGGTTACCGTCGGTATCAACTACGGTTATTTCGTTTTGTTCACCCACTAGGTTTTCTGCGAGTGTGCCGCCAACTTGCCCAGCACCGAGTATGATTATTTTCATTATGAACCCGTATTATTAATACTAATTACATCAAAATATTAGCTACCTCTAAACTGAAGTAGCTAAATGTATTGCCTAGGCTTTTTTAACTAATTTAGCGTAGTAAAAACCGTCACTCTCACCCGGTAATAACTGCAAGCCTGGTGTGGTTTTAGTGTCTTCGCTGTGTAGAGGAATGTGTTCTACATCGTCGTTATTAGCTAAAAATTTAGCAACTTGTTGTTGGTTTTCTTGTGGAAGTACCGAACACGTTGCATACACTAATGTACCGCCTGGTTTTAATAATGGCCAAATACTATCAAGTATATCGCCTTGGAGGGTCGATAAGTCGTTAATATCGGAAGCGCGACGTAACCATTTAATATCTGGGTGACGACGAATTACGCCGGTTGCAGAGCAGGGAACATCTAACAAAATACGATCAAACTGTTCTTCATCCCACCAAGTGTGAGGTTGCGATGCATCACCACATTGTAAGTCGGCGGCCAAACCAATGCGTTCTAAGTTTTGTTTAACACGCTCTAGCCGTGTGGCATCGCTATCTAGGGCAAGCACATCAGTATCGGCAAGCTCTAAAATATGACAGGTTTTACCACCAGGCGCTGCACAGGCGTCGAGTATGACATCACCATTTTGTGGGTCTAGGTAGCGTGCAGCAAGCTGCGCTGCCGCATCTTGCACTGAGCAGGCACCGGTATCAAATTCAGGAAGTGAAAATACATCGCGGGGTTTACTTAGTTTAATGCCATCAATAAAGTCTGGATTAAGCGTATGTTCAATATCGTTAGCGGTTAGCATTTCGCTGTATTGTTGCGTACTAAACTGTGATTGATTCACTCGCAGCCACATTGGCGCTTGCTGCTGATTTGCTTCTAAAATGTCTTCCCAGTTATCTGGGTAGGCTTGTTTTACTTGCTTTATAAACCAGTTTGGGTGGTTATATAGGCACACCGGAATATGTTTGGCTTTTTCTTCAAGTTCAACTTGTTGACGTTGAAAGCTTCGTAAAATGGCGTTAATAAGCCCTTTTAAACCAAGAGCGCGTAATTGTTGTAACGCGTTTACAGTTTCGCTAATTGCTGCATGCGGCGGTACACGCATGTGTTGTAGTTGGTAAATGCCAACATACAACAAAAACTGAAAAATGCGGCGCTTACCTTTAAGTGGTTGCTCTACTAAATGCTGGCAATAATTTTCTAGGCTAGGTAAGTAACGTAATACCCCGTAGCAAATTTGCTGCAGTAAAGCTTTATCTTTAGGTGATAAGCCTTGGCTTGCAAAAGGGAGTTCTTGATTAAGCGATGCGCCTTTATCAACCACGTTATATAAAGTTTCAGCGGCGAGCGCTCTGACATTGCTTACATTACTCATTATGTTCGCCTAATACGGTGGCGGGTGTGACCCAATCGCTACGGCCGTTTAAAAAATCATTAATTGCCATTGGCTTTTTGCCTTGTGGTTGTAATTCACTAATAGATAAAGCGTGTTTACCACAGGCCACAACGATACCGTTTTTATCACTTGCTAATACAGTGCCCGCTGCGCCTGATTGTTCAACCACATTTGCTTGGTATATTTTTACCGTATTACCACGCATTTGGGTAAAGCATACTGGCCATGGGTTAAAGGCACGAATATTACGCTCAATTTGCTCGGCATCCATTGACCAATCAATATTAGCTTCGTCTTTAGAGAGCTTTTTAGCGTAATTGGCATCGGCATCATTTTGTGGCATAGGTGTTATATCACCGTTGGCTAAACGATTTATAGTATTTATTAGTGCATCAGGTCCCAGTTCTGCAAGCTTAGTGTATAAACTTGCACTGGTTTCAGTATTATCAATAGGGCAGCGGCTAATATGCAGCATATCGCCAGTATCTAGCCCTTCATCCATTTGCATTATGGTTACACCGGTTTGCTGATCGCCTGCCCAAATAGCGCGTTGAATCGGCGCGGCACCACGCCAGCGCGGTAAAATAGACCCATGCACATTTAAACACCCTAAACGTGGGGCAGCTAAAATGGCTTTAGGTAAAATTAAACCGTAGGCAACCACAATCATGATATCGGCATTGAGGCTGTTTAATTCCTCAAGTGCCTCATCTGTTTTGAGTGATTGCGGTTGAAAAACGGGTAAATCATGTTTTAGTGCGAGCGCTTTTACTTCACTTGCTTTTAGTTTTTTTCCGCGACCCGCTGGACGATCTGGTTGGCTGTAAACCCCCACTATGTGGTGTTCACTATTTATGAGTGCTTGCAGATGGCGTGCAGCAAAGTCCGGCGTACCGGCAAATATAATGCGTAATGGTTGTGTCACTGAGTTTCCTAATTATTTACTAAGGTGCTTATTGCGCAGCTAACTTCGCTTCTTTTTCAAGCTTTTTACGAATGCGTTGGCGCTTTAATGGAGATAAATAATCAATAAACAATTTACCTTGAAGATGATCAAGCTCATGCTGAATGCAAATAGCGAGTAATTCGTCAGCATCAAAAACAAACTCTGTACCTTCTTCGTTGAGTGCAGCAACGGTTACGGTCTCAGCACGGTCAACGTTTGCATACGAATTAGGAACAGATAAACAGCCTTCTTCGCTCACGGTTGAGCCATCTTTTTTGATAATTTGCGGGTTGATAAGTACCAGTGGTTGGTCGCGCTCTTCTGATACATCGATCACCACAATACGCTGATGAATGTTAACTTGGGTTGCAGCAAGTCCAATACCATTTTCATCGTACATGGTTTCTAACATATCTTTGACAATTTCACGTATTTTATCGTCTACTACAGTGACTTCTTTTGCGATCGTACGTAAACGTTCATCTGGGAATCTTAAAACTTCTAGCCTAGCCATAGTTACCTTTTACACTTATGCTTTAATTTAGGGTATTGTATGTCCTTATTTTAGCCATTCACGTTCCCCTTTAACAGGTTTTGGTTGATAATAATAAAAAAACACTATGAGGAAGCTCAATGAAATCTCCATTAATTGCAATAATCCTTGCATTAGGTGCTACTTTTCCTGTGCTAGCAGATGTATTAACTATAAAAAAAAATGCGCCTGAACAATATGTTGTAAAAAAAGGCGACACGCTTTGGGGTATTTCAGCAATATATTTAAACGAGCCGTGGCTATGGCCTGAGCTGTGGCAAATGAACCCGCAAATAGACAATCCTCATCTTATTTACCCAGGTGATGCGTTAGCATTAATTTACGATACAGACGGTAATCCCCGTTTAGTCATTAATAAAGCGTATCGAAAGCTATCACCTACGGGGCGAATTACACCAAAAGGGAAAGACGCTATTACTACATTACCGCTTGAGGTGATCAAACCGTATTTATCATTTGAGCAAGCTATTAATAGCGATACCATAAAAGAAAAGCCTTACATCTTGGGTGCAAACGAAAACACTAAAACCCAAACTATTGACCATATTTTATATGTAAAAGGTAACTTAAAGCGCCATCAGGCATACGCTATTTATCATAAAGGCGCGCCTTATACCGACCCTAATACGGGTGAAGAGTTAGCTATTCGTGCGTCTTATATGGGCATGGCACGTGCGTTTAGGGCGGGTGGTATGGCCAATGGCGAGCCTGCCTCAGTAAGAGTTGAATCAGTAAAACGTGAAATTAAACAAGGAGATTTTTTATTACCTGCAATGGAAGGGCAGATGTTGCCAGTGTATTTTAATATGCATCGTCCAACTCAGCCAATACAGGGCCATGTAATAGCCTCACCTCGTGAAGTGAGAGAATTTAGCACGATGGATGTGGTGGTGCTAAACTTAGGCTCAGAGCAGCAAGTTGAAGTGGGTCATGTACTGGATATTGAACGCCAATCACCTAAAGTGATTGATGGTGCCAGAGGTCCGCGTTATACCGAAGATTCGAGCCGTTTAGAAAAACTGGTATCGGCTACTAGTGAGTTGTTTGGCACCGAAAATGATGAAAATAGCGTTGCTTGGAAAATGCCAGCAGAAAAAGTTGGTGAAATAATTATTTTTAAAGTGTATGACAAAGTTAGTTATGCACTTATCACTAAAAACCAGCACCCAATTCGCATTGGAGATATGGCAGTAATTCATTAAGTAGCGAGTCGGTGTTCTAGGAGGGAACATGGATCAATCAAATGGTAAGCTAAGCCATTGGCTTGCCTTTTACTTGTGCAAAGGGTTAGGAGTTAAAACGTTACTAGCCCTTGCTAAGCAACTCAGCTTAGAGTCGCTGTTTTCTTTACCTCACACTCAATTGGTTACCTTAGGTTTAACGGCTAACCAAGCTAGTAATTTACTTAACACTAATTGGCAGCAAGTTGCGCATTATGAGCAGCTGATTAGCCAATACAATATTATTGTTATCAGTATTTTTGACTCCGCTTACCCAGAACATCTAAAACAAATAGCCAGTGCGCCATTATTACTTTTTTGCAAAGGAGATATCAGCTTGCTGTCTTCACCACAAATTGCAATTGTTGGTAGTCGAAATGCAACCACCACGGGGCTTGAAATAGCCGCTGAGTTTGCGCATCAGCTAACGCTTGCGGGTATAACGGTTACTTCTGGGATGGCTCGAGGGATTGATGGAGCCGCTCATAAAGGGGCACTGGCAGGAAATGGTAAAACGATTGCCGTACTGGGTACTGGGGTTGATGTTTATTACCCTAAACGCCACAAGTTACTCACAGAGCAAGTATTAGCAAAAGGCTTGTTAGTGAGTGAATTTTTACCAGGCACCGCCGCCAATGCGCATAATTTCCCAAGGCGTAATCGTATTATTTCAGGGCTTGCTTTAGGCGTTTTAATTGTTGAGGCCGAGATTAAAAGTGGCTCACTCATTACGGTACGTTATGCGCTTGAGCAAAATAAAGAGGTTTTTGCAGTGCCCGGTTCTATTAAAAACCCCTTGGCACAAGCCAGTCACTTTTTAATTAAGCAGGGTGCTAAGCTGGTGGAAAACGTCACTGATATTCTCGATGAGATGAACTTTTCATACCCTTCTGGTCTAAACTATAAAGAGTTAACCAATACAACACCCTCAGAATGCGAGGTGCTTAACAGTATTGGTTTTGAGGTGACCAGTGTTGACGACATTATGCGTCGAGTGCAGTGGCCAATTGATAAAGTACAAGCGCGATTGCTTGATTTAGAATTAGACGATCAAATAGAACGGGTATTAGACGGCTACATTAAATTAAGCACTGGAGGATAATATGTTTGATATTCTCATGTATCTATTCGAAAATTATGTTCACAGTGAAAGCGATGTATTTGTTGAGCAAAACAAACTTACTGATGAGTTACTGCGCGCCGGGTTTAACAAACCCGAAATTAATAAAGCCATTGATTGGTTAGATCAGCTTGCCGCACTGCAATACACTGATGAGTCGCCTTATTTATTAGCAAGTCCACAGCACGTAGTGCGTATTTTTACCGACAGTGAGTGCCAAGTGCTCGATACCGAATGCCGTGGTTTTTTAATGTTTGTTGAACAAACTGGAGTAATTAATAGTACCACTCGTGAGATGGTGATGGATCGTCTGGCCGCGCTTGATAACTCAGTAATCACACTAGAAGATTTAAAATGGTTAATTCTTATGGTGTTATTTAATGCTCCTGATTCTCAGCAGGCATATGCGCAAATGGAGGATCTGATTTTTGATATACCCGGCGAGGTGTTGCATTAAGTTTTAAGGACAAACAAACCTTCTACCATACCTTGTATCTTTAGAGGTTTTGGGTATATTAGGCGAAAATTCACCAACCACTAGGATTTACATGAGTAAAATCGATCATTCACTTTTCTCGGCGAATAAACATGCCTTAGAAAAAGAATATGAGATATGCCCGCAATGTGGTTCAGAACTCGTTATTCGTAATAGTAAGTCGGGTCCCTTTTTAGGCTGCGCTAGCTACCCTAAATGCGATTATATTCGCCCGCTTGCCCATCATGATAGTAATGAGATTAAAGTACTTGAGGATAGCGAGTGTCCTGAATGTAGCAAACCGCTGGTGGTGAAAAACGGCCGCTACGGTATGTTTATTGGCTGTACTGGGTATCCTGAGTGCCATTATATTGCTAGTGAAAATACCGATAAGCCAAGTGAAGAGCCTGTGGTTGGTTGCCCTAAGTGTAAAAAGGGGCATTTAGTTTCACGCAGTAATAAATTTGGCAAAGTATTTTATTCCTGCGACGGTTACCCAAGCTGTAAATACACGTTAAACCACAAGCCAGTAGCCAAGGCTTGCCCAGAATGTGACTGGCCTATTGTTACTGAGAAAAAAACTGCAAGTGGGGTTGTGTTACAATGCCCACAAAAAAGCTGTATGCATAAATTTGCAGCCACAGAATAACGTAAATATTTCTGGAGACAATTTTGTCTGATTTTTCTTCTTTATCAGCGGCAATAACAAGCTTAGAAAATGGTGATGTTATTTTATACCCGACCGAAGCTGTTTATGGCCTTGGTTGCGATCCTGACAATCAGCAGACGGTGGAACGTTTATTGAGTATTAAACAACGCCCAGTTGAAAAGGGGCTTATTTTAATTGCTGACAATTACGGTCAATTATTAAAATATGTCGATGACGCTAAGCTGCCCATGGACAAACGCGCCTATATTTTTTCAAGTTGGCCAGGTGCACTCACTTGGGTAATGCCTGCTGCGAAGTCTACGCCAAAGTGGTTAACAGGACAGTTTGATACTATTGCGGTTAGGGTAACAAATCACCCAACGGTAAAGCATTTATGCCAACAGTTTGGTAAACCAATAGTATCAACAAGTGCTAACTTAACCGGTCAAGCAACGCTAACAAGTATTGTTGAAGCGCAGCAGCAGTTTGCACAGCAGGTTAGTTTTTATGTTGATCAACCATTAGGCGGTAATACGCAACCTAGTACCATTAAAGATGCCATGACCGGCAATGTATTCAGAGGTTAATATGCAAAGCGAATTATTAAAACAAGTAAAAGCCTACTTTATGGCTTTGCAAGATACCATTTGCCAAGGTTTAGAAGCGGCTGATGGAAAAGCACAGTTTGTTGAAGACAGCTGGCAGCGAGAAGAGGGCGGCGGTGGTCGTACTCGCGTTATAACCAATGGTAATGTGATTGAGCAAGGCGGGGTTAATTATTCGCATGTATTTGGTGCCTCAATGCCAGGCTCTGCTACTGCGCACAGGCCAGAGCTTGCTGGGCGAAGTTTTCATGCATGTGGTGTGTCGTTGGTAATTCATCCTAAAAACCCGCATGTACCAACAAGCCATGCCAATGTACGATTTTTTATTGCTGAAAAAGAAGGTGAAGAGCCTATTTGGTGGTTTGGCGGTGGTTTTGATTTAACCCCATTTTACCCAGTACTCGAAGATGTTGTGCACTGGCACCAAGTTGCGCACGATGTGTGTCAGCCATTTGGCGATGATGTATATCCAAAATATAAAAAATGGTGTGATGAATACTTTTATTTAAAACATCGTGATGAAACGCGTGGTGTGGGCGGCTTGTTTTTTGATGACTTAAATGAGTTAGGCTTTGAACAAAGTTTTGCATTTATGCAATCGGTGGGTAATGGCTTTTTAGATGCTTACGTTCCTATTATTGAGCGTCGTAAAAATGATGAATATACCGAGCAGCAACGCGACTTCCAATTATACCGCCGTGGTCGTTATGTTGAGTTTAATTTAGTCTGGGACCGTGGCACATTGTTTGGTTTACAAAGCGGTGGTCGCACAGAATCTATTTTAATGTCGATGCCCCCTTTGGCACGCTGGGAATACAACTATACACCAGCCGCAGACAGCGCAGAGGCATTACTATATAACGATTTCTTAAAGCCACGTGATTGGTTAGCTCTGGCCTAGAAATTGTTCGCCAGTCAATAAACTATTAATTGACTGGCTTTTAAGATTATTGTTTAAGTTTAAAACTGCGTACCTGCTCATCTAGTGAGCGAGCTAGAGTGAGTAACTCTTCACTGACTTTTTGATTATCATCCGCATCCACTAACGATTGCTCTGCATTATCGCTGATACCAATTACGCTCCTATTTATTTCTTCGGCGGCTAGGTTTTGTTGCTGCGTTGCATCGGCTATTTGAATATTGAGCTCATTTATTTCGTTCATTTGCCCAGAAATATCTTTTAAAGCCTGTGCAACTTGTTGTACTTGTTGCGCTCTTTCGTCTGCCTCTGCACAGGATTCCCCCATGGTTTTAACGGTTTGCGCTGCTTCTGATTGCAGCTTATCAATTGTGCGGCGAATTTCATCGGTTGATGCATGAGTACGCGTGGCTAAGGTACGCACTTCATCAGCAACAACGGCAAAGCCTCGGCCAGCTTCTCCTGCACGAGCGGCTTCAATAGCGGCATTAAGTGCTAACAGGTTTGTTTGCTCTGCAATACTGCTGATCACCTCGAGCACTTTACCCACTTCTAGGGTTTGCTCTTGTAGTTGGCTAACTTGGCGTGCTGCTTGGCGTACATCTTCTGCTAACTGATTTATACTGAGCTCTGTTTGCTCTGCGACCTGCATACTTTGCTGTGCTAGTTCGTTACTATTTTCAGACTTTTCTTGGGCAAACTGAGTGGTGTTTCTTACTTCGTTTGATGAGCCTTCTAGTTCATTAATTGCTGCGGCTACCGAGTCGGTGCTTTTCTTTTGCTCTAAAATAGCGCGCTCAGTGGTATCGGCCGAGGTATAAATTTTCTCTGCTGAGTGGATTAATACTTTTGAAGAGTGAGACACCTGAGTAATATTATCTTTAAATGTGGCAATCATTTGGTTAAAACTAGTGGCAAGCCAGCCCAGTTCATCTTCGGCATTATCTTCAATGCGTAAGGTTAAATCTTTATTGGTAGTAGCTAAGTGCATTGCATGGCCAAGCTTTTTAAGCCGCACTATAAATATTTTTCTAAACACTATTCCAAGCAGCACAAAGGCAATAATAAAAATAGTAGAAAGTAGGCTGGTGGTTATTAATGTGTTGTAAGTTACCTCACTATCAATATCAGCTAAGGAATAGCTAATTTTTACCACGCCCAGTACATCGCCTTCTTGCGCTTGATGGCAGCCTAAGCAGTTTGTACCTTTGTAGTCTGTGCTAGCAAACATAGGGCGTAAGTAGGTCATGCTGCGATTATTATTGCTTTGCTCTATAAATAAGCTTTCTTTACCTTGCAGCGCGTCGCGTTCGCTATTATTACTCGCTGTTTGGTTTTTATTGCCTGGTCCATACAGCTTATTGACTATGTCAGAGCGAATAATATGGGCGTCTTCAATATTAGGATGTTTACGCAGCTTTTGACTCAAGAGCTCACGGTTAGCCATTGTACCGGTTAGCATCATGGTGTTTATTGAGTCGAAGTAATTGTCGGCAAGTAGCTTGATATTTTCTGCCACCGTATCTTGTGCAAGTGTGCGCTGTTGGCTCGCACTACTAAAAATACTGGCTATGAGTACAATAATGCCGGTTAACGCTAACAAAGCATAAATTTTATGTTGGATTGATTTCACACGCGCCACGCTTTTCTAACTATTTGATAGGGTATTATCTCTATTTTAGAAAAGCAGGTTTTGACTTAGCGCAAATAACCCTAGTTAAAAAACGAGATAGATCAATGCTGGTTAATCATATGGCTGGCAAGCTGGGCTAGTGACTGGCGTAACCCTTCGCGTAACACGGGGTTATCAATTTCTATGTCTAAGGCTTTATTCATGCAATACATCCACTGATCACGTAAATCTTGATCAATAGGAAACGGCAGGTGGCGTTTGCGCAGCATCGGGTGGCCGTGTTTTTCTACAAATAAGTCTGGGCCACCAAGCCAACCCGATAAAAACTCAAAAAATACTTGGCGAATTCTATCTAATGGTTGAGGATGCATATCATATAATGGTTTAGCGTATTCATCACTGGCCATTATGTTGTAGAATCTATTAGCAATTGCACGAGTGGGCGCTTCTCCGCCGATGATTTCATACGGGGTTTTATCTGGCGTAGGTGCTTGTGTAGTTTTAGACGGCTTTGATCTTGAAAAGAATCTTTTAATCATAATTTTATCATCGTTAATAGGCAGTACTAAAACTGCGAAGAGGTTGTTTAAAATGGACAAATATGCGGTTTTTGGAAATCCAATCAAACATTCAAAATCTCCCAGCATACATCAGCAGTTTGCTAAGTCATTGGGAGAGCAAATCGACTATAGCGCAATCTTAGCACCTATCGATGAGTTTGAAAAAACAGTCGCTACTTTTTTTGAGCAAGGGGGCAAAGGTGCAAATGTCACTGTTCCTTTTAAAGAGCAGGCATTTGCTTTAGCCGATGAACTAACCCCAGTGGCTAAACTTGCAGGCGCAGTAAACACCCTTAAAAAGCGCGATGATGGTACCTTACTCGGTGATAACACCGATGGCATAGGTTTTGTGAATGATTTACTAGCGAATAAAATAACAATAACAGGTAAACGCCTGCTCATCATTGGTGCGGGTGGCGCTGCTCGTGGTGTTATTTTACCTTTACTCGAGCAACAGCCTAAAGAAATCATTATAGTTAATCGTACGGCACATAAAGCCCAAACATTGGCAAAACTTTTTATCGGGCACGGCAATGTTTCGGGGTATGGTTTTGACGAACTTCCTCAAGTTGATTATCAGTTGGTTATAAATTCAACCTCGAGCAGTATGAATAATGAATTACCTGCACTAAGCTCTAAGCATTTAAGCGCATGTGAAATGGCTTACGATATGTTTTATGCAACGCAAAATACGCTATTTATGAATTGGGTGAGCGAACACAATAAAGCGGCTAAGCTATTAGATGGCAGTGGCATGTTAGTAGGCCAAGCCGCACAAGCTTATTATGTATGGCGAAATAAAATGCCGGACATTGTTCCCGTTGTTACTGCACTAAAGCAGGGAGTACTTAAGTGAATCAAGCAATACAGTTTATAGACCGACTCGAATTTAGAGAGCCAACACATCAATTAGTGTTTTTCGCACAAGTTAATGGCATGCTTGTTGAGTGTATAATTGCTGTCAGTAGTTTAAATTTAGCCGATGAGAGTCATGCAACCCGTTATTTTGAGCAATACCGTTTTGATTATGAAGAACGTGCCGAGCAGCTAATCGAAGACGAAAGCTATAACTCGGCAGGGCAAATAGAAGTGAGTTTACTTACTTAATTAAGCAAAAAAGCTGTGGTTAATTCGCGTCTTCGGCTAAGTATTCATCTTTAAGCTGCACATAATTATCGGCAGACACTTTTAAAAAGCTCAGCTCTTGCTCTGTTAAAGGGCGGGCTTGTTTCGCTGGACTACCTACATATAAATAGCCTGACTCTAAACGCTTATTAGGAGGTACTAAAGCACCACCACCAATAATCACCTCGTCTTCTACAATCACGTTATCCATAATAATGGCGCCCATGCCCACGAGTATACGGTTACCTAAAACGCAGCCATGCAGCATTACCTTATGACCTACGGTAACATCATCACCGATAATAAGCGGGTAACCCTCAGGATTGCTTTTAGTCGCCCTTGATAAATGTAAAACACTGCCATCTTGTATATTAGTACGCTTACCGATACGAATATGGTTAACATCACCACGGGCAGCAACTAGTGGCCATACACTACTATCATCACCTAGGGTGATATCACCGACTAATACCGACGACTCGTCTATATAAACAGAATCATTAAACGCAGGAGTTATTCCTTTATAAGAACGTATTGCCATATATGCACCTTTAAATTAAACAATGTGAATAGTTCAGTGTAACAGTAGCGCTTATTTAAGTACCAGCAAAGCCTGATTTGATTATAAAACTAGCTGTTTTATCTGTTTTAGCTCAGATACTGACCGAACAGCGTGTTTTTTTAGTTTTTCTTTAAAAAGTACTTGCGTAAAAATCTGTTCTCCCTATAATGCGACCCCACTGAGACGGCAGAGGCCATGCGCAGCAGACAACGCATAGCAAGGCACAAGCTAATCAGAGAGTTAAGTAAAACTTAAGTTTAAATCATCGCAAGAAAGTTTAAAATTAAGTGTTGACTCGAAAAATAAAGGATGTAATATACGCATCCCTAGCGACAACGTCGCAACGTTCTTTAACAATATAAAGCAATCATCTGTGTGGGCACTCGTACAGATTGAGTTCTAACAGCCAAGCTTAGTTTACTAAGTAAGGCAAAAAATTTAGAGTCTCAATGTGTTTTCTCGAAAGAGAAACTGAGTGACCAACAGAAGTAACTTATTTATAAGTTGCTTCGGCACAGTCAATTCAATATCGAAAGATATTAAATAAATTCAGAATTCATTGAGCAGTCTCATATCTTAATTGAGTGGGAAGAAAAAACTTTTAATTGAAGAGTTTGATCATGGCTCAGATTGAACGCTGGCGGCAGGCCTAACACATGCAAGTCGAGCGGTAACAGAAAGTAGCTTGCTACTTTGCTGACGAGCGGCGGACGGGTGAGTAATGCTTGGGAACATGCCTTGAGGTGGGGGACAACAGTTGGAAACGACTGCTAATACCGCATAATGTCTACGGACCAAAGGGGGCTTCGGCTCTCGCCTTTAGATTGGCCCAAGTGGGATTAGCTAGTTGGTGAGGTAATGGCTCACCAAGGCGACGATCCCTAGCTGGTTTGAGAGGATGATCAGCCACACTGGGACTGAGACACGGCCCAGACTCCTACGGGAGGCAGCAGTGGGGAATATTGCACAATGGGCGCAAGCCTGATGCAGCCATGCCGCGTGTGTGAAGAAGGCCTTCGGGTTGTAAAGCACTTTCAGTCAGGAGGAAAGGGTGTGAGTTAATACCTCACATCTGTGACGTTACTGACAGAAGAAGCACCGGCTAACTCCGTGCCAGCAGCCGCGGTAATACGGAGGGTGCGAGCGTTAATCGGAATTACTGGGCGTAAAGCGTACGCAGGCGGTTTGTTAAGCGAGATGTGAAAGCCCCGGGCTCAACCTGGGAACTGCATTTCGAACTGGCAAACTAGAGTGTGATAGAGGGTGGTAGAATTTCAGGTGTAGCGGTGAAATGCGTAGAGATCTGAAGGAATACCGATGGCGAAGGCAGCCACCTGGGTCAACACTGACGCTCATGTACGAAAGCGTGGGGAGCAAACAGGATTAGATACCCTGGTAGTCCACGCCGTAAACGATGTCTACTAGAAGCTCGGGTCCTCGGACTTGTTTTTCAAAGCTAACGCATTAAGTAGACCGCCTGGGGAGTACGGCCGCAAGGTTAAAACTCAAATGAATTGACGGGGGCCCGCACAAGCGGTGGAGCATGTGGTTTAATTCGATGCAACGCGAAGAACCTTACCTACACTTGACATACTCAAAAGGCGAAAGAGATTTTGCTGTGCCTTCGGGAATTGAGATACAGGTGCTGCATGGCTGTCGTCAGCTCGTGTTGTGAGATGTTGGGTTAAGTCCCGCAACGAGCGCAACCCCTATCCTTAGTTGCTAGCAGGTAATGCTGAGAACTCTAAGGAGACTGCCGGTGATAAACCGGAGGAAGGTGGGGACGACGTCAAGTCATCATGGCCCTTACGTGTAGGGCTACACACGTGCTACAATGGCGCATACAGAGTGCTGCGAACCTGCGAAGGTAAGCGAATCACTTAAAGTGCGTCGTAGTCCGGATTGGAGTCTGCAACTCGACTCCATGAAGTCGGAATCGCTAGTAATCGCGTATCAGAATGACGCGGTGAATACGTTCCCGGGCCTTGTACACACCGCCCGTCACACCATGGGAGTGGGTTGCTCCAGAAGTAGATAGTCTAACCTTAGGGAGGACGTTTACCACGGAGTGATTCATGACTGGGGTGAAGTCGTAACAAGGTAGCCCTAGGGGAACCTGGGGCTGGATCACCTCCTTATACGATTTAGAACTTATTTGTTCGTAGTGTCCACACAGATGATTGTTAATTGTAAAGAGAACAACACTTATTGTTTGGGTCTGTAGCTCAGCTGGTTAGAGCGCACCCCTGATAAGGGTGAGGTCGGTAGTTCAAATCTACTCAGACCCACCACTTTGCTCCCATACTTCGTTATGGCACGCCTCGTTTAGTGAACTAAACGTCGTTGTACCATGCCTTGTCTGGAAACAAAGTCGGTATACAAACAGTAAGACCAGCATATGTGGGGCTATAGCTCAGCTGGGAGAGCGCCTGCCTTGCACGCAGGAGGTCAGCAGTTCGATCCTGCTTAGCTCCACCACTTTACTTCTTAAAAATAAATATTCTTCATCGGGTAGCAACATCACCTGAGAATAAAGTGTGTTTAATTTTGAGAAGTTTTTGATTCTCTGCTCTTTAAAAATTTGGAAAAGCTGATAATAAAATTCGTATGAATAACATTGTTATTTGTACAGAGTTTTCAAAAGTAAAAAAGAATGATAGCAGTATCATTCAGTGCCATTTAATGAACGTTTCGTTTGTTGATTGGTATCTACTTTAGTATTCAATATTAACTTCTGGCGAAGTTAAACTGTCACACAACAAAGACCCGTTTGGGTTGTATGGTTAAGTGACTAAGCGTACACGGTGGATGCCTTGGCAGTTGGAGGCGATGAAGGACGTATTAACTTGCGATAAGCCTAGTCAAGCTAGTAAAAAGCACTTGAGACTAGGATTTCCGAATGGGGAAACCCACCTGCTTGCAGGTATCGTTAACTGAATACATAGGTTAACGAGGCGAACGCGGAGAACTGAAACATCTAAGTACCCGTAGGAAAAGAAATCAACCGAGATTCCGAGAGTAGCGGCGAGCGAAATCGGAACAGCCCTTAAGCTTATTATGTGTTAATGGAAGGTCGCTGGAAAGCGCCACGATACAGGGTGATAGTCCCGTACATGAAAACGCATTTTAAGTGAAATCGAGTAGGTCGGAGCACGTGAAACTTTGACTGAATATAGGTGGACCATCATCTAAGGCTAAATACTCCCAACTGACCGATAGTGAACCAGTACCGTGAGGGAAAGGCGAAAAGAACCCCTGTGAGGGGAGTGAAATAGAACCTGAAACCGTGTACGTACAAGCAGTAGGAGCCTACTTGTTAGGTGACTGCGTACCTTTTGTATAATGGGTCAGCGACTTATATTTTGTAGCGAGGTTAACCGATTAGGGAAGCCGTAGGGAAACCGAGTCTTAACTGGGCGAATAGTTGCAAGGTATAGACCCGAAACCCGGTGATCTAGCCATGGGCAGGTTGAAGATTGAGTAACATCAATTGGAGGACCGAACCCACTAACGTTGAAAAGTTAGGGGATGACCTGTGGTTAGGAGTGAAAGGCTAATCAAACCGGGAGATAGCTGGTTCTCCCCGAAATCTATTTAGGTAGAGCCTCGGACGAATACTTACGGGGGTAGAGCACTGTTAAGGCTAGGGGGTCATCCCGACTTACCAACCCTTTGCAAACTCCGAATACCGTAAAGTACTATCCGGGAGACACACGGCGGGTGCTAACGTCCGTCGTGAAGAGGGAAACAACCCAGACCGCCAGCTAAGGTCCCCAAGTCATAGTTAAGTGGGAAACGATGTGGAAAGGCCCAGACAGCCAGGAGGTTGGCTTAGAAGCAGCCATCCTTTAAAGAAAGCGTAATAGCTCACTGGTCGAGTCGGTCTGCGCGGAAGATGTAACGGGGCTAAACTATGCACCGAAGCTGCGGATTTGAGCATACCACCCAAGCTATTTTGATTAACGTTGACAGCGCGAAGCGCCCAGCGTTCAAGCGTCACCTAAACGTGAGTCGATGATGATAGAGATAGTTTCGGGGTATGCTCAAGTGGTAGGGGAGCGTTCTGTAAGCGGTTGAAGGTGTGCCGGGAGGCATGCTGGACGTATCAGAAGTGCGAATGCTGACATGAGTAACGATAATGCGGGTGAAAAACCCGCACGCCGGAAGACCAAGGGTTCCTATCCCATGTTAATCAGGGTAGGGTAAGTCGACCCCTAAGGCGAGGCCGAAAGGCGTAGTCGATGGGAAACGGATTAATATTTCCGTACTTGGTATAATTGCGATGGGGGGACGGAGCAGGCTAAGCAAGCATGGCGTTGGTAGTCCATGTGAAAGTGAGTAGGGCGTTTGTTTAGGTAAATCCGGACAAACATTAAACCTGAGACACGAGACGAGTCACTAAGGTGATGAAGTTGCTGATGCCATACTTCCAGGAAAAGCCTCTAAGCTTCAGATTATACCGAATCGTACCCCAAACCGACACAGGTGGTCAGGTAGAGAATACTAAGGCGCTTGAGAGAACTCGGGTGAAGGAACTAGGCAAAATCGTACCGTAACTTCGGGAGAAGGTACGCTCCGATGGGTGACGGGACTTGCTCCCTGAGCTAATTGGAGCCGCAGTGACCAGGTGGCTGGGACTGTTTATTAAAAACACAGCACTGTGCAAAATCGCAAGATGACGTATACGGTGTGACACCTGCCCGGTGCCGGAAGGTTAATTGATGGGGTTATCTTCGGAGAAGCTCTTGATCGAAGCCCCGGTAAACGGCGGCCGTAACTATAACGGTCCTAAGGTAGCGAAATTCCTTGTCGGGTAAGTTCCGACCTGCACGAATGGTGTAACCATGGCCACGCTGTCTCCACCCGAGACTCAGTGAAATTGAAATCGCAGTGAAGATGCTGTGTACCCGCGGCTAGACGGAAAGACCCCGTGAACCTTTACTACAGCTTGGCACTGAACATTGAACCTACATGTGTAGGATAGGTGGGAGACTTAGAAGATGAGACGCTAGTTTTGTTGGAGTCGACCTTGAAATACCACCCTTGTAGTTTTGATGTTCTAACGTTGGCCCCTGAATCGGGGTTACGGACAGTGCCTGGTGGGTAGTTTGACTGGGGCGGTCTCCTCCCAAAGAGTAACGGAGGAGCACGAAGGTTGGCTAAGTACGGTCGGACATCGTACGGTTAGTGTAATGGTAGAAGCCAGCTTAACTGCGAGACAGACACGTCGAGCAGGTACGAAAGTAGGTCATAGTGATCCGGTGGTTCTGAATGGAAGGGCCATCGCTCAACGGATAAAAGGTACTCCGGGGATAACAGGCTGATACCGCCCAAGAGTTCATATCGACGGCGGTGTTTGGCACCTCGATGTCGGCTCATCACATCCTGGGGCTGAAGTCGGTCCCAAGGGTATGGCTGTTCGCCATTTAAAGTGGTACGCGAGCTGGGTTTAGAACGTCGTGAGACAGTTCGGTCCCTATCTGCCGTGGGCGTTTGAGAATTGAGAGGGGTTGCTCCTAGTACGAGAGGACCGGAGTGAACGAACCGCTGGTGTTCGGGTTGTCATGCCAATGGCATTGCCCGGTAGCTACGTTCGGAACTGATAAGCGCTGAAAGCATCTAAGCGCGAAGCAGGCCTCGAGATGAGTTCTCACTAGACTTTTAAAGTCTCTGAAGGGCCGTTGAAGACTACAACGTTGATAGGCAAGGTGTGGAAGCATGGTGACATGTTAAGCTAACTTGTACTAATTACCCGTGAGGCTTAACCATACAACGCCAAACGCGTTTTATGTGATAGTGAAACAAGCGCAGAAGTTAATATAACTAAAGTAGATTTACTAGCAGCTGCAAGCGATAAGCTTTCAGCGGTAAGAAAACAATTATCAGCATTTTCAAATTTTAATTAATTGGCTCGAAAGAGCGGATTAATACCAAATTTGCTTGGTGACAATAGCGTTTTGGACCCACCTGACCCCATGCCGAACTCAGTAGTGAAACGAAACAGCGCCGATGATAGTGTAGCATTTGCTATGTGAAAGTAGGACATTACCAGGCTCCAAATAAGAGAAACCCGTTACAGCAATGTAGCGGGTTTTTTGTTGTTTGTGATTTAATAAAAATAGCCAAGAGCCCATGCCGAACTCAGTAGTGGCCGCTCTTGCACATCCTGTGCTCCACGGCATTTGTATTCCTATACATCAAACAAAACAGCTCGAAGGCGAGCCCCGACCAATGATAGTATCCCATTTGCTATGTGACTCTCTACCGCTGTGGGCACTACGACATTACCAGGCTCCAAATAAGAGAAACCCGTTGCAGCAATGTAGCGGGTTTTTTGCCGTCTAGGATTTAATAAAAATAGCCAAGAGCCCATGCCGAACTCAGTAGTGGCTGCTCTTGCACATCCTGTGCTCCACGGCATTTGTATTCCTATACATCAAACAAAACAGCGCGACGGCGAGCCTCGCACAAGGCCGCCCCGACACAATGATAGTATCCTATTTGCATTGTGGCTCTTTACTGATCTTAGCCATTTACCTTACACCTCTGAAGTAGTTCCTAAATCATCATCTTGTTGCAATTTCATTGTTGGTTTAATAACTGTCTTGTGTAAAACTAGTGAGGTTAATTTAGTAAATCAGGTGACATGAATGTCGAATATAAAAGCTTGGAAACTTCTCAGCCTGTTTTGTTTGTTTACAGCTCTGATTGGTTGTCAATCTAAAGAAGAGCAACTACAACAAACAATTCAAGAGTCTATTAAAAAGGCCGATGTCGAGCTTACTCAGCTTGGTAAAGCGCTTGATAATGGCAGTATACGTAATGCGACTATTCTTAAAGAATACAGTCGTATCCTTAAACAACAGCAACCTGATCTAAGTAAGGTTGTTGATGTAGTGAGTCTTGATGCCACACGTCAGGGAGCACTCTATAGTGGTTTAACCAAACGTCTTGATGATATTAAGGGTAATTACTTAATCCCTCCTTATGAAGATACGTTATACAATATTGATTTATTGCGTGAAGCGGCAAAGCCGACGTTATTTTCTGATGCCTTAACCGATCCCATTAATATGCTTGCAGATATGTCGAATGGTTCTTTGGCACGAGTTGGTGCTATAAGCCAACAAGCTGAAGGGCAAGGTGTTGGTAACCAAATGGTAGGTAACCCTAATTACGGGAATTGGCAAACCAATAGCAATGGCATCAGTTTTTGGCAATGGTATGGTATGTACCGGATGCTTGGTGATGTAGTTGGCCGTGTCGATTATGGTGGTTGGAGTAGAGGTAGAAAATATAGTTACTATAACGACTACGGCCGAGAGCGTTACTCAAGCCCTAAACAAATAAAAAGCCAGAGTGCTCTCGATGCACGCACACGACAAACTTATCAACGCCAAGGCAAGCAATTTACTAGCCCTTATGCGAGTAAAAAGGCCGGTGCATCAGGTTTAAGTCGTAGCAGTTACACACCGCCTAAGAGTCGCAGCAGTTACTCAAGAGCAAGTAGTTACAGTAATAATTCAGGGTCGGTTCGTAACAGCAGTAGCAGAACCTCGCGTGGCGTGAGTCGTGGTAAGTAAAGAATAACGTTGGAGTTAGAATAATATGTATGAATTTAATGGAATAACTATGTGGTCTTTGCAGGCATTGGCAGTGGATTTTGCAATCATCATCTTACTTTTTGTTAGCTTAAAGTACATCAAAGGCTGGGTGTCTAATTTACACGCCAATGATGAAATTACAGAGCGTGATAACTTTGCATTTGGAATCAGTTTTGCCGCTGGTTTGGTTGCGCTTGCGATTGTATTGATGGGTGTTAGTAGTGGGGCGTTTGCTGCCACGTTACAAAAAGAAGCGCTATTAATGTTAGGTTATGGTGCATTGGCTATTTTACTTATAAAGCTGGGCCATTTTTTCCAAGACAAAGTTGCACTGCGTAAAGTGAGTCTACATAGCGAAATAGTCAAAGGTAATGTTACTGCATCAATTATTGATTTTGGCCATGTAGTAAGTGTTGCTGTGGTGATTCGTTCTGCACTTTTATGGGTCGCTACAGAGGGCTGGCATGGCATTCCTATTGTTATTGCCGCGTTTGTGATTGGTAGTGTGGTATTGCTTTTAGTAAGCCAATACCGAGTACAGTTATTTAAGCGCACAAATAAAGGGGGCGACTGCCTACAACAAGCTATTGTTGATGGTAATTTAGCCGTAGGCATTCGTTATGCAGGCTTTTTAATTGGTAGCGCATTAGCAATGACTGCTGCAACAGGTATTGCCCCTTATGTAGCCGATAACATTAATGCAAGTTTACTTTACTGGGCGCTAAGCGCTGTTATTTGTCTGGTTGCTTTCATTTTATTGCACTTAGTGACTATTAAAATCATTCTTTCTGGCTGTAATATTTCAGATGAAGTGAATCGTCAAAAAAACGTAGGTGTTGCCGCTATTTCTGCCGCTGTGTCATTTGCTGTCGGGATCACTATGGCCACACTACTGGGTGCATAATCACGTGTCATCAACTCAAGCTTCCCCAAGTAAATTTAATTTACTTGGGCATGATATATTACTTATTACAGTTATGGCCGTACTCGCTGGGTGTGGCCTTATTTACGAATACTTACTTTCTCATTATGCTGGCAGAGTACTAGGCTCTGTTGAAAGTGCCATATATACCATGATCGGAATAATGATAGTGGCGATGGGGATTGGTGCGTTTTTAGCGCGATGGTTCAAAGATGCTTTTACTGCATTTGCATGGCTTGAGAGTATTGTTGCCTTAATTGGCATGGGCAGTATTTTAGCTATTGCCAGTATTATTGCCGTGAGTTATTCACTCCCTCATTTGTTCTCAAATATCTTTAATTTACCTCCAGATGTAATACTCAATGGCTTTGTATTTCAAAAGTTGCAAACGTGGTCACGGTTTTTACCTTATGTATTCGGCTTTGTGCTTGGCTTGTTTATTGGTATGGAAATTCCGCTTATTGCACGAATCCGCCAGCATGTTTATGGGCGTTTTTTAGAAAACAACGCCGGTACTATTTACGGCGCCGATTATATTGGTGCTGGTATTGGTGCAGCAATTTGGGTGAGTATTATGTTAGCAATGCCAATAATGCAAGCCGCCGCTTGGACTGCATTATTTAATATTATTGCTGGGCTTGCCTTTTTATGGCGCTACCATAGCCATGTACGTTTTGCTAAGTTGCTACTGGTTTGCCATATATTACTGCTGGTTTTATTTGCTTTCATTTTGCAGTTTGGTAGTAACTGGATGGATAACCTAAGCAACGTACTTTACAAAGATAAGGTTATTTATTCTCAAGCGACGAAGTATCAACATGTTGTGTTAACTGAACGCTTGAGTAAAAACCAGCCACAGCCAATCACTGATTTATATTTAAATGGTCGCTTGCAGTTTTCCAGTATTGACGAGCAAATATACCACTCAATGCTCGTTTATCCGGCGATGCTGGCATCTAATCGACATGATCGTATTTTGATTATTGGTGGCGGTGACGGACTGGCTATGCGTGATGTATTAAAGTGGCCAGTTGAAGAAGTTACTTTAATTGACTTAGATGGGCAGCTACTGAATTTATTTGGCCATAAAGACAGCCAATACAAAGCTCCTGAGGATATTAGTCAGCGGCTTTTAGCACTCAATAATGAATCGATGCATGACCCGCGAGCAAATATTATTGTGGGCGATGCATTTTTAGAAGTTGAAAAATTATTGGATCAGTCTAAGCAGTTCGATACTATTTTAATTGATTTGCCAGATCCAAATCACCCCGATTTAAATAAGATGTACAGTGATTACTTTTATAATCATGTACGCCAATTATTGGCGCCTGACGGGGCTATGGCGGTACAGTCAACATCACCTTTTCATGCTAAAAAGGCATTTTTAAGTATTGCTAAAACGGTGAAGGCTGCGGGTTTTGATCATGTAGAGCAGTATCAGCAAAATATTCCTTCGTTTGGTCAGTGGGGGTGGACTATTGCTACTAAAATGGGGCAATCAGCTAGTGCACGTATTAACAATATAACTGATATGCCAGTGCCATCTCGGTGGATTAGTAAAAACTATTTATTAGCGAGTTTTGCATTTCCTAATAACTATTTTGAACAAGTGAACGACATTGAAATCAATAGACTAGGAACTGGTCGCTTATATGACTATTACCGAGCAGCTTGGCAAGAAGAAAGTGAATTGTATAAAAATTAATAAAACATGGTTGACATAATATGTCAGCTGTGCGAATCTTAACTCAGACATAATATGTCAAACGACAAGAAGGCAGAGACATGGAATTAAATGAACTTTCAATAAAATTAGCGTCTTTTGAAACTGAGGGTGCTAACTTTGAGTCTTTCTTGATTGCCAATCCAGGTGAGCAAGATGTTTTACAAGTCATTGTTGATGGAAATGACGAGCTTCCAATTTTTGTTACGCAAACACAAGAGCAGCTACTATGTATTAGCTACTTGTTTGACGAAGATGAAGTAAAGAGTGAATTACGCAACGAGTTAAACGAAACATTATTACGTTTAAACGTGCCAATTCCACTGAGTGCATTTGCTAAGATCGATAATAAATATGCGATTTTTGGTGCACTGTCGGTAAATTCATCATTAGATGATGTTACCCACGAACTAGTGACATTAGCTGATAACGCTATAGATGCACTAGAAGCCGTAACCATTTATTTAAACGATTAATAGCTAGCTATTTTACGTGGAGTTAAGATTATGAGTATTTTAAAAAAATTATTTACAGCAGTACGTGGTGGCGCGCGTGAAGCAGGCGAAGCAATTGTGGATGCCAATGGTATTCGCATTTTTGAGCAAGAAATCGCCGATGCACAAAATGCACTGCACCGCGCTAAAAAAAGCTTAACAGAAGTAATGGCTAAAGAAATGCAAACCAAGCGTAAAATCAGCGCGGTAGATGCATCAATTGCAGAGCACGAAGCGTATGCAGGCCAAGCACTTGAAAAAGGTAATGAGGCGTTAGCGTTAGAAATTGCTGAGAAAATTGGTGATTTTGAAGCTGAAAAGGCTGAAAACGAACAAGTATTAGCGGGCTTTAGCAACCATATTGTAACTTTAAAGCAGCAAGTAAAAGATGCTGAAAAATCAATTAAAGAGAACCAGCGTCAGCTTACTATGGTTAAAACCACAGAAAGTGTTCAGCAAGCAACTATGGCTGTAAATAGCACGTTGAACACCAATAGCTCATCTATGACATCGGCTCGTCAGTCACTTGAGCGTATTAAGCAACGTCAGCAAGATCGTAGTGATCAGCTAGGAGCTGCCAAAGAGCTTGAGGCTGATGTTAACGGCGATGACTTAAAAGCAAAAATGGCTGAAGCCGGAATTGGTGACAGCAGTCCAAAAAGTGCAGATATTCTAGCGCGTATTAAAGCTAAGCAAAACGGCTAACGCGATATTACGATTATTAAAAAGGTAACCGAGCAATGTTTGGTTACCTTTTTTGCTTATGAGGCAGTCTATGTTTAACTTCTTTAAATCAAAAAAAGTCCCTGAACGTCAATTAAATCATCCAAGTGAACTGAGAGTCGGTGATATGTTTACCGTAATTGATTCGTTTGCTTACCCAAGTTGGCTAAAAGGGCAAACGCTGCGTGTTACGGATGTACAAACGTATCAATATCAGCATAGTGCTGACTATGAGCTAGTACTTGAAAGTGATGCTGGTAAAGTTATATTTTTGCAAATTGAGCGCAGTGATGGTGAAGAGTGGGCTAATTTTTCAATAAAAATTCAGCGCGATGAAGTGGACGAAATTTTCACCCTTGATGAATTTGCGCGTATTTTTGATGAAGAACAGTTAACTTTTATTGAAGTGAAAAATACTCCAGAACGTTATATGCAGTTTTTAGGTAACAGCTACCAACAAACTGAAACCCCGTTTGTGTGTTATTTCCATAATAAAGATTATCGTAATCAAGCACTGCCTCAGTATGAGCAAGAAGGTGGTGAGCCGTGTGAAATGATCTGCCTCGAATCAAGTGATGAAAGCCATGGTCTTAATATTGAAATTTGGGACGGTGGGGAAACGGAAGTGTCACTTACTTTAACTCGCCCTATCACTGATATAGTCGATCTGTTTCCTGGAGATGCGCAGTGAGCGATGCTAAAGATAAGTGGTTACGCCAAGAGCAAGCCGTAAGAGCGACGCAAATGGCATTTGACCTTAGCAGTGAAGTGCAAAAGTCGATAAAAAAACAAGCCATTGATCAAGAGCTCACGCCATCGGATATGATCCGCAAAATCTTAGGTTTAGATGTAAAGTCAAAAAAAACACGACAACGATTATCATTTAATTTAAATGATGACGAAATAGCGCAATTGGCTAGCCGATTTGCAGTTGCAGTAGATGATAAAAGAGCGGTAAAGCAACAGGTGGCAGAGCTACTCATTAAGCATACAAAAAAGGCTAAGTAAGCTTTTTGCCTTCTTTATGCAAAATACTTACACTGGGGTTATTATTTTCTAAAGAAGTGCTGCTGTGAATATTATATTGATTGCTTACTTACTTATGTTTGCTTTATTTGGCACGGCGGCAAGTTACTTTGTGCGTTTTATATATGCTTATTGGGTACAGAAAAAAATGCCACTGGAATACATTTTTAAGGCCGGCGTGTGTATTTTTATGGTGGTGATTATTTCGGTGTTAATATCATTATTTTATTAACACCGAAACCAGCTGCTACCGGTAATTAACGGTTTTACATTGGTTATCAATACACAAAGAGTGTACTTCAAGCACTGGCGAGCACTCATTTACTCCACGTTGTGCATTATTTTGTTGCTCTTGTTGAGTTATTTTTTGCGCTAATTGCTCGGTGTGCTCTTGAGAGTTGTTTAATGTTGAATATACAACATACTTACTGGGCCCCCCACAGGCACGAGAGCCCACACCTAACACCTTACATTGATAACTCGCCGTGCAGCTTTTGTTATTTATAAGCTCGCTTAGCTGGGTGTTTAAAGCCGAGACGTTAGCGTTTTGGGTTGCACTTGGTGTTAGTGTACTGCTGCAACCGCTAAGCAGCATACTCATAGTAGCGCCGACTGCTAATAATTTAATTACGGATAACAAACCACTCATAATCGAATCCTTAAAATACACTTACCGCAGAGCCTTCAAGTTTAACACATTTATTTTCAACACACTGAGTATTGGGTGCAGTTAAATGTTGGCAAATACTGATCATCCCTTTTTGCGCATTGAAAGTGCTTTCAAGCAAAGTAATGGTATCACTTAAAGCTGATACCTGTTCTTGCGATGCACTTTGAGTAGAGTACACAATATAATCACTTGGTCCACCACAGGCACGGCTACCAACTGCATTTACTTTACACTGCGAGCTAGTTGCACATTGCTTATCAGCTATGAGGCTGTTTAGTTTGTTTTTTGCCGCCTTAATATCATCAAGTGACACCTCTTTTGTAGCATCAATAGGTAATTGCTGTGCGCCTTTATGCTCCACTTTTGTTTGTGGTAGCGTTTGCTGCGAAATAGGTGTAGAGGTATTTTCTGCCGCATTAGTTTTAGTTTGTTCAGCTTTAGTTGAGGTTGTTTCTAGGCACGCTGTTAAACAAAGCGGTAAAAGTAGAGCGAGTAATAAAGTACGCATGGTCGTTCCCAAGAGTGATGAATTATTCATCACTATCATACACGGTGCATTTATTACGGCAATAAAAACTCTACTATCAATATATTAAAGCGTTATTTTACATTAATCCACCTTGGGTTAATTTAGCTGGGTTAAGTAGTTTTTCTAACTCTGAGCGAGATAGCCCGGTTTCTTGCTCAGCTACATCAATAATTGGGCGGGCTTGTTGGTAAGCCTGTTTGGCAATGTTTGCTGCTTTTTCATAGCCAATCACAGGGTTGAGTGCCGTCACTAAAATTGGGTTTTTAGTTAATGCTTTGTCAATTTGGGTTTGATTAACTTTAAAGCTAGCAATTGCTTTATCTGCTAATGCCTGCGCGCTGTTAGCAAGTATTTCTGTACTTTGCAGAATATTATAAGCAATTACCGGGAGCATTACGTTAAGCTCAAAGTTACCAGCTTGGCCTGCTACTGTAATTGTTGCGTCGTTACCGATTACTTGCGCACTAGCCATTGCCGCAGCTTCTGGGATCACCGGGTTTACTTTGCCTGGCATAATTGATGATCCGGGTTGTAATGCTTCAAGCTCTATCTCGGCAAGTCCTGCGAGCGGCCCTGAGTTCATCCAACGTAAATCGTTGGCTATTTTCATTTGCGCAACGCCATAGACTTTCAATTGCCCAGATAAAGCAACAATCGCGTCTTGCGAGCCAATATTATAAAAAAAGTTATCACTGGGGGTAAATTGAATCTCTACCTTTTCACTTAGTGTTTGAGCAAATAGCGCTGCAAATTGCGGGTCGGCATTAATACCCGTTCCTACTGCTGTACCACCTTGTGCTAGCTTGCATACACGCTTTAAAGCATCTTCAATACCGCTGGCTGCATGCATTACCTGCGATTGCCATGCGCTGAGTGTTTGCTCAAAGGTCACTGGCATGGCATCCATTAAATGTGTGCGTCCGGTTTTGACTATATGGCCAATGTCTGCTTTTTTTTGCTCTAAGGCGTCTATTAAGTTTGCTAATGCGGGCAGTAATTTTTTCTTAACGCTTATTGCGCTACTTAAAGCAATGGCCGTGGGAATGACGTCATTCGAGCTTTGCCCCATATTTACATCGTCGTTTGGGTGAATAGCTTGGTTGGCGTGTTTTGAGGCTAAACTTGCAATGACCTCATTAGCATTCATATTTGAGCTAGTGCCTGAGCCAGTTTGAAAAACATCAACGGGGAAGTGCTCATAATGCTTGCCATCAATAATTTCTTGGCAGGCATGGTCGATTGCGTTTGCCTTGGTTTTATCTAAATGGCCTAATTTTAGATTAGCTAGCGCAGCTGCTTGCTTTATATATGCTAAGGCAATAATAAACTGCTGAGGCATAGTGAGGCTGCTAATCGTAAAGTTATTAATGGCGCGTTGGGTTTGTGCTTTATAAAGTGCATCTTTAGGGACGTTGAGTGTGCCCATGCTATCTGATTCTGTTCTAAAGTTACTCATGAGTACTCCTAAAAAGAGAATGTGCGACATTAAACTGCGCAATATAAAAAGATATGGTGCTGTTATTGTTATTTACAACGGTATAGTCAAAAATGAAAATGTGGCCTGTTTCATATTTACTTTCATGGTTAATTTATTCACGACAAAATAGCTGAAATTTGTTCTACTACTGTGCATTGATTTGTAATTTAGGTGCATCAACATGACCAAACCATTCTCGCAAGCCTGTGAAAATAATAAAAAACCCATATTTGAAGTGTTAAAACCTACTTTGAAAAATGCAGCATCGGTACTCGAAATAGGCTCAGGGACTGGTCAGCACAGTGTTTTTTTTGCCCAACAATTACCACATTTACAATGGTATACCAGCGATCGTGAGGTTAACCATCAAGGAATAAAGCTGTGGCATGACGAGGTGCAACTTGCAAATTTGCATTCGCCTTTATTGCTTGATCTTAACGAGGCTTGGCCAGTGGGCAAGGTTGATGCAATTTATACAGCAAATACCTTTCACATAGTGAGCTGGGAATTAATTACGCGTTTTTTTGCCGCGGTAAAACTGCATTTGAACGGGCAAGGAATTGTATGTGTGTATGGGCCTTTTAAATATAAAGGGGAATTTACTAGTTCCAGTAATAACGAGTTTAATAGTTTATTGCAAAGTCGCGATCCTCTCAGTGGTATTCGCGATTTTGAAGCGGTTGCGCAACTAGCTAAAGATGCGGGGCTTTCGTTGGTGAGTGATAATGCCATGCCAGCTAATAATCAATTACTCGTTTTTAAACGGCAATAGTGTAGTGCATTGCTGTTTATAAATATGTATATGCTGGCGTTCGCGTTTTAAGTAGTCGCTAATCGCATTATTAAACTCAGGATGAATAATGTGATGGGTTGAGAAAGTGGTAACAGGTTGAAAACCACGTGCTATTTTATGCTCCCCTTGTGCGCCAGCATTAACACAGTGAATATTATGCTTAATCGCGTATTCAATTCCTTGGTAATAACACAGCTCAAAGTGAAGTGAATCAACGTCTTCACTGGCACCCCAATAGCGGCCATAAAGAGTGTTTTCGCCAATTAAGCTTAATGTTGCAGCAATCACTTGTTGGTTTTTTTTGGCTAGCATAATGAGTAATTTGTCAGCCATTAAAGCCTGTAACAAACCAAAAAACTCACTGTTTAAATAGCCTAAATGGCCCGAACGTTTCAAGTAAGTTCGTTGATAAAACTCACAAAAAAGCTCCATAGTGGCGGTGGTAATTTGCTCGCCTTTAAGCCATTCAATACTGATGTTTTGCTCTGTAATTTTAGCGCGTTCTTTTTTGACGGCTTTGCGTTTACGGGCATTAAAGGTTTTTAGAAAGTCGTCAAAATCTTTAAAGTTGTTGTTGAACCATTGAAACTGCACGCCGGTTCTTAGCATGGCACCTGCATCATTAAGCGCTGTGGCTTGCGTTTTATCGCAAAAGTTTACGTGCCAGCCTGACCATGCTTGTTCTTTACTGTGAATATTAAGTTGCTCTGTTATGTATTGATACACTAACTTTGGGTTGCTATGCGCAATACTTATTCTTTGCCCTTCAATGGGGCTAAAGGGAATTGCGCATAACCATTTAGGGTAATAATCTAGGCCATTATTTTCATAAGCCTCAGCCCATGCCCAATCAAATACATATTCTCCATAGGAGTGTTCTTTTAAATAACCTGGGGCAAGCGCAATGAGTATATCGTCCTCATAAATAGCTAAGTGATGGGGTTGCCAACCTGTTTGAGCGCTTACGCATTGGCTTTGCTCTAATGCATATAAAAAAGCATGCTGAGTAAAAGGTTCATTGCCAAAAAAACAGTGCCACTGTGTTGCATCAATTTGATCGATGCTATTAAACCATTGGTGTGAAAAGTAACTCATAATGACAGGCCTAATTTATATGTTGAGTTTAAAGGGTAAAAGAGTTGTTATTAAAATACGCGGCGTGTTTTTCATTTGTTCTTTCAGTGCTAAGGTAGAAAGTCTATGAGCTTATCGCGTTTAAGTGTTTTTGCAAGATATTGATTAACAATACTATTACTGGCTGAGCGCTTTGTTAACAAATAATAATAACAGGATATAGTCATGAGTTCTTACACTACTGAGTTTGATGGTTGGATTAGATCTGAGTTTGTTATCTTAAACTCTCAATTAGAGCAGTTATATTGGCAACAAGCCGATAAGGCGAATGTAGAAGGCGTGGGTGATAATTTAAAGCAGGCATTGAAAGAGCAGGGCAATGCATTTATCAGTAATTTATTGGCCGAGGGTAATACTGATGAGGGGTTTGATAGTGCATTCGATTTGCTTGGTAATGTTGGTTTGTTTATGGCGGCTTGTCGTCGGCATGAAATTACAGAGCCAAGCAGAGAAAGTACTTCACCGTTGATAGAGGCATCGGCACTTGCTATGCACATTGGCGCTTCTATTGGAGTAACGCCTCGTTTTGCCACCGCGCATTTAACCACCCATAATAAAGCCATTAATGGTACCTATAAACGCTTTACAAATCTTGATGATGAAGCCCTTTTTTTAGATTACAACACCCAAGGCATTTTAGCGTATAAGCGCTCGAGCGATGCGTTATTAAAGATATTGCCCTTGGGTATTTCTCACCCCGTTACAGCCGAACTACTTGAGGTGGTTAAAAAGGCATTAATGGATGTAATAGCGTCGAATAATGCCTTGTACACACAACTAGACACCAAGCGCTTTTTTAATTGCGTGCGCCCGTATTACAAGCCATACAGAGTAGGAAAAGAAGTTTATCGTGGTGCAAATGCAGGCGATTTTGCCGGTATTAATGTTATCGATATGCTGCTAGGGCTTTGCAGTGCCAATGAGCCGAGTTACTCACAAATGCTGGTGGATAAGTTTTTATATATGATGCCAGAGGATCAACAAATACTGCGTGAAGCCATGCGTATGCAAAGCTTAATGGATGACTTTTTAGAGGCTGAGCAATATAAACACACAGCGTGGTTTAAAAAAAATGGCAAACTATTTATTCAAGTGTGTAAATTACATGGCAACACCGCTATCGGTCATCATAATCAGCTGGTAGAAAAGTTTATTGCTCAGCCATCACAGCACATGCAGCAACAGCATATGAGTAAAGTAACCGCCAGTGGACCTCCTTTACCGGTACTGCTCGATTCATTAGCTAAGTTAAGAGATAGGCGCGCAGCGGCTAAGCGTGACGATATTAATACGCGTTTTGATGATTTAAACACGCTAAAACAGTGGATTAATTAATATGGCTAAAAATGATTTTTGTATGCCACAGGGTTGTTATTTATTAAGCCACTCTGTTGGCCGCCCATTAAAAACGAGCTTAGAAAATGCCACTGAACACTTTTTTACTCCTTGGCAAGAAAGTGTAAAAGAGCCATGGCAACAGTGGCTGCCTGCTGTTACGCAGTTTACTGATGCATTAGGGCAGCTGTTTAATGCTCCCAGTGAGCAATTTTGCCCTCAGGTTAATTTATCCAGTGGTTTAACTAAATTGGTGATGTCACACCCTATATTTAATAAACCACAGTGTACGGTATTAATGGCGCAGGCTGATTTTCCCAGTATGGGGTTTGTAATGCAAAAAGCACTGCCTGACTGTGCAAAAATACGCTACATCCCTGAGGATGAAGACTTGAGTGATATACAAGTATGGCAGCGTTATTTAACTTCAGAGATTGATGGGGTATTTGTTAGCCATGTTTATTCAAATACCGGGGTGCAAGCGCCCATAAGCGATATTGTGGCGCTGAGTAAAGTCACGAATACACTCTCAATTATTGATGTGGCGCAATCTGCAGGTGTGATCCCATTAGATTTAACGATGTTAAATGCTGATTTTATGATTGGCTCAAGTGTTAAGTGGCTATGCGGCGGTCCTGGAGCTGCTTATTTATGGGTAAATCCAAAGCAAATAACACAGTGCGAACCAAAAGATGTTGGCTGGTTTTCACATCAAAACCCCTTTGAGTTTGATATTTCGCATTTTGAATATCACCCTAAAGCGCTTAAGTTTTGGGGCGGTACGCCCTCGGTACTTCCTTATATTATTGCCGCTCATAGTATTGAATCCATTGTTGAATTTGGCGTTGAGCAAGTGAGATTGCACAACTTGATGTTACTTGAGTTAATTCAGCAGCAATTGGGCGCTTTTTTAATATCACCTAGCGCTAAAGAGCAATGTAGCGGTACCGCTATTTTAGATTTTGCTGAGCATCAGCAGATTGTATTAGCAGCCCTAGAAGCCACAAAAATAAGCGTAGATGTGCGAAAACTTGGTATGCGTGTTTCACCGCATATTTATAATACGTCGTCAGAAATACAAACCTTAATAGATACCGTAAAAAATGTGCTTAAGGCTGCTGACTAAGCTGTTGCTTTTTTTGAATAAGTGCTGTTATTTGCTGTTGCGCTTGCTTTATTTGCGGATCAAATTTTTGTTTAAGTGCCGCCGTTTCAGTGGCAATCGCATCTGCAATTGAGCGGGCCCCTAAGCGATTTGCTTTATCTTGGGTAATGTAATCGATTTGCTGTTTTTTTTCTGTGTATTGTTGTTGGTATTGTTTAATTTTAAGTTCAAGCTGCTTAATATCGCGCTCTATTTGCTGCACTTCAAGATAGTCTGCAACAGAAGTATCGGCAAGTTGTGTGTTTTCATGTGATGTATTCGTTTGCATGATGTTGACGTTTGTAAGTGTGATCACTTGAGCGTCTTTTGCACAAGGGGTTTGACTAAAAGTAGCTACTCCTTTAATGATGCATTTATAAACGGTCACTTCATTTGCAGCGTTAACACTGCAGGTACTCAAACAACACAGTAGTAATAGTCGCTTTGCCATGGTTAAACCTAAGCTGGTTTAAAGTGCCATTTATAATGCACTAAGTTGTAAGAGCTTACAATTTGTTTAATTTATTAACGTGCGCTAAATTTTAGGCACAAAAAAACCACAACTAAGTGGCTTATAATTAGTAATGGTGGAGAGGGAGGGATTCGAACCCTCGATAGAGCTACAAACTCTATACTCCCTTAGCAGGGGAGCTCCTTCGGCCACTCGGACACCTCTCCGACGCATTATTCAGCATGCTATCAATCGGAAAAAACCAATTAATACAAATAAGTGGTGGAGAGATAGGGATTTGAACCCTAGAGGGGCTATAAACCCCTGCCGGTTTTCAAGACCGGTGCATTCGACCACTCTGCCATCTCTCCACGTCGTGATGCAGGATAATACTTAGGAGAGTTGCCTGTGTAAATAGCAAAAAGATCGTTTGCTTAAAAAGCGAGCGTAAATAAGGTTTTTTTTATAAATTATGGAAGTTTAAGATGATTTTGTAACTCTGAAGGGGTTTGCAGCAAACAAGTGGAGCTAAAGAAGGGATGTTCTTCAGTGGTTGGGTGTTTGCTGCAACAATACAAAAATCATGGTTGGTGATTATTTGTATTGAATGGCACTGCCAAGTGCTAATTTTTTTCCGTAACGGTTAAGTTTAGCTAACATTTTCGCTTTGCGATTAGTTGGTTTAACTGCAACGTGAGTTGTGGCTGTTTGATTTAATGTATTAATTGGGGTCATTGTATTCGCTCCAAGGTTGTGTCTGTTGAAAACATGTACATTTTGCCCGTGGGCTGGTTAAAAATAAAGCGATAAAAATTACTGGTGAAGTATTAGTTTTTTTAATCCGAAAGGTTTTTTAACTTACTATATTAATGACTATTTTTTTAAAATTGTATATTTATTCATTTTAATAATTGGCTATATTGCTTTTATATGGGTGTTTTTCGATTATTTTAATTTTAATTTGTTTATAAAAAGAATTTTTTGAATAGTTATTCAGATTAAATTATTTTGTATTTATTAGGTTTTATTTTGCTTTGCTCAAAGATTTAACATGCTATTTATAGCTGGTTAATTATTTGTCAGAGAAGAGCATTAAATAAATTATAAAAAATAGTGTTGCGGAGTGTTTAAATTATAAAAAAAGTGCCTAGGTTACTAGGCACTTTGGAGTTAGTAGCGTATTTAAGCGCTTCTAACTGGGGATTGAACCGCCTCAGGGATATAAAACTTAAAAGAGGTGGTTTTAATGGGTTGCAATTAGGGCTTATAAACATTAGCTCGTACGATATTTTAAGCCATATAAGACAAGTGAAGATTTTATTTTTTACTATAAAGCCACAAAATGGCTCTGCACAGCAAGAGCAGATCCGCTCAACATACTATTATTTGAGTTAAATGGTGCTGGTGGGGGTAAAAACGCAAAATGCGGCATAGCTTAAAAGCACATGCCGCAAAGGGAGATTAATGTCAATGTAGCGTATTATTCTATTAGTGCTGCTGTTTTATAGTGAATAACTCATAGCCTTTTAATGCAGGCACTTGTGCAGCAAGTTGGGTTTCTTGTTGTGCGATTTCAACAAAGTCATCACACAGTGTATTTGCACGTTGCTCAAGTTTTTTTGTATGGTGCGCTACTTTTTCTTCTATTTGTGTACCCATATTTTCCATGCGCTCTTCAAACGCTTGCATGTCGCCACCTGAACCCATTAGCTCAGAGCCTAAGGCCACTAAAATGCTGCCCATTGATTGCATCACGGCCGACTCAACGGCCGTTTCTATTTGTTGTTCAAACTGCTGTTCAAAGTTTTCACCAAACTGAGTAAAGCTTTGCTGGCCCATTACAAATGCACCCTGCTGATAAAATGTACCCTCTACTTCTTGTTGAATATCGTCCATTAAAGTTGAAATGTTATCGAGACCATCAATATTAAATGCATTGGCGACTTCTTTTAATGCAACGCCTGCAATTTTAACTCCATCAAGTGCAATATTAGCTACCTCAGGTAATTTTGCGCGTAAATTATCGGTGTAGTCGAGCAATGCTTGGTGCTGTGTACTATTTAATGCTATGTGTTCGCCATTGATGGACAACTTACCTTGGGTAGTAAATAACATACGCTGATCAGCGTTTGTAAAAATTTCCAATTCATTTGGCTTGATGCGTACATCATTTTTAAACTCAACTTTACACTCGTCGTTACTAAATGAAATTGAGGCGCTGTTATCGTTATGAGCCATTACGACGGGGCTGCACATAATTGCGCTAACTAATAATAATTCTTTCATGTTTATTCTCTGTTTTTTGTTGATGATAATTAACTTATAACAAATTTGGTGCCAATAGTTTTTAGTATTTAAAAACAGTGAGTTGTGGTTTTAAAGGTGCTTTGAAGCTGAAAGCACAGTCATTTAAAAAGCTAAAATTTGGTCAAAATAACCAATAATTAAATACTAATAAGTAAAATTTATCGATACGATAAAAAACTCTCACTTTCCACAATTCAAATTTAGCGCTACTTATTCACAATACTGACACAGAGACTATTTAAGATAGCGATGTGGCTTTATTTTGACGTAAATTTGTACAGTAAATTTATGTCGAACATTTTAATTTCACCAATTATCGCGATACAAGTATCCGTGATTGGTCTCAAACACTTTATGGAGTGGGTTGTGGGTAAGACATTTAGTTATGATGCGCTAGATGATGATTTTGTTGAAGACGAATACGAAATGGTCGGGCGTAATCAACACGACAAGAAAAAGCAAAAGGTAAAAAGAAAGTTAGAGGATTACCTGGAGCAAAAACGTTTGCGTAAAAACCTAGGTGAAGATGACTTAAACGATTACATTGATTGAGCTAGTATAAATTGATACCAACATATTGGTTTTATATAGTTGGTAATAAAGAGGCTTTAAGCCTCTTTATAATTTTTAGTCGCAAACTTTAGCGGCCAGCAATGCTTTTTTAATCACTTTTTCCAGCTTTTCAGGTTTAGTAAAAGGTGCGTAGCGTTTAATTGGTGCGCCGTCTGCGGCAATCAAAAACTTGGTAAAGTTCCACTTAATTTTTCGTGTTAAAAATCCGGGTAATACAGATTTTAAATAGCGAACACCGCCATTACTTTTTTGTTAATTTAAAACTAAAAATAGCCCCATGCCAGCCAGTGTAGTTAGATAAATATTATGCGTTTTATAAGCAACTATAATCGCCACTATCGCTGCACTAAGGTAAGGATTTTGCCAGTTTAGATTAATGCCTTCGTCATTTATAAATACAATTGGCACCCAAATAGCGGTTAAAACAGCGGGCGCACTGAAGCTTAAAAATTGCTGCATTTTAGGCCCTACTTTAAATGGTAGAGCGCGATGTAAAAATAAATAGCGGGTAAAAAAAGTAATACACGCCATAAGTAAAATAGTTATCATCATTACTTGGCGTCCTTATTTTTTGTTATTCTGGTAACAGTATAGCCTGCGCTCATTGCTAATAGCGCTGAGCATACTAACCACAGCTCAAAGCCTGTACTTTTAAATAGGGTGGCACTTATGCCTGCTACGATAACAGTGACAAGTGTGGCTAAGTTTTTTATTCCTGGGATCACTAAAGCAATAAAGGTTGCAGCAATTGCAAAATCGAGCCCTAAATTGGTGAGATCTGGCAGCATAGTACCGGCAATAATACCGATAAGAGTCCAAATATTCCACGCAATATAAAAGCTAAAACCTGCGCTCAGTGCGTAAATTAAACGCGTTTTAGTACGATAGGCGCGAGGGTGGTGCGAAAAGGCAAATAGCTCATCGGTCAACACAAAGCTGACAGGTAAGCGCCAGCGCATGGGCTGTTCAATTACTTTATGGCGTACTGCCAAACCATATAAAAAATGGCGAGAGCTAATAATAAATGTAGTAAACAAAATAGTGAGTAGTGGCGTGTTGCCTGCTATCAACTCAATCGCAACCAGTTGCGCTGAACCTGCAAATACCAGTAGCGACATGGCTTGAGTTTCAAACGGGCTAAAGCCATTTTGTATGGCTAATGAGCCACATAAGATGCCCCAAGGGATAACCGCCAAGCACAATGGCAACATATCTAAAAAGCCTTTTAATAATGGTTTTTTAATTGACTGCATGTGTTTTACTCTGTGTGACGGTAGAAAGACTCATTAGGATACCTTAAAATGCTAAAATAGTTAGCGTTTTAGATGATACTGTTTTTTTTAGGGAAGGTGCAATGTTCAAAGTAAAAGTATGGGATGGTTTTTTAAGAAGCTTTCATTGGTTATTAGTGCTGAGTATTGCCGTACTTTATTTTAGTATAGAAGAGGGCATGATAGAGCTTCATTTTTTAGCAGGTTTTTTTACTTTAGCGCTTATCTCAACGCGGGTTATATGGGGCCTCATAGGCAGCAAAACCGCTAAAATAAAAGCATTACTGTATTCCCCTAAAACGGTATTTACTTATTTTAGGGGCGATAAACTAGATGATGTGGGTCATTCTGCGTCTGGTAGTTATATGGTGTTGCTCTTTTTTGTATTAATTATTACCCAGTTAGTTAGTGGCCTGATGAGCAGTGATGGCATTTTAACTGACGGCCCATTAGCACAGTATGTATCGAGTGATACCATTGATTTTACCAATTGGTTACACCGTAGCAATTTTGATATTTTGTTTTATGCGATTATTTTACACGTTGTGGCTATTATTGCTTATAAGATAAAGGGCAAGCCTTTAGTTAAAGCCATGATCACCGGCAATAAAACACTAACAACGCAAAGCTCAGAGCCAAATACCAAGTCGCCATGGCTTGCATGGGGTATTTTTATTATTTTACTGGTTATATTAATGACTACGTGGGGAAGTGAGCATTTACGTTATTTATTGAGTTAAAAAATGGCGCTAATGCAGCGCCATTTTTATTTAATACACAGTGTTATTAGTCTTTAAATTGCGTGTGGCAATCTTTGCAGCCTTTAGCCCATGCGCCAAATGCTTTACCAATAATTGCTTTATCGCCAGATTGAGCTGCAATAGCTAGTTCATCAGCATATTGTTGAAATGCCGTCGCTTTTTTCATAAAGGTATCGTTTTCTGACCATACAGCCGGTAATGCCGATGTATCACCTTTGTCGGTACCTGTATAAAATGCTTCCCATGGCATTTTTGCAAGTGCTGCGGCATTGTTTGCACGTTGTTTAAATTGTTCAGCATCAAACGGTATTTTGCCTTTCATCATGGCGCCCATGTCGCCAATTTGTACTGAAAGCATAGAAAATGCAGCTTGGCGGTATTTAATTGCATCACTTGGCTCTTTAAATGCCGAATTTGCAGATACGCTTAGCGCGCATGTTGACAGTAATGCCCCAATAAATATTTGCTTTAATTTCACTCTATCTTACTCCTGTAACGGTTATTTGATTATCTTTGTATATTAGTTAGTTTTTAAATTAAGCTCAGATATTCGGCTTAATCGTTTATATCAATATCAGCAAATATCATCCCTCGGCGCATGCTGCGGGTTGCTAAAAATACCTCGCCTAGTAGTGACATAAACGCGCAAATCAGCAATGCCATGGCGCCGACAAAACAGCTGCCAATGGTGACACCTAAATTTATTGACTGAATGTGTGATAAAAACAACAACATAACTACGGCACATACTAGCAGCGCGCTGAGCACACTTAAGCTAAATGCAATGTGTATAAAGCGAGAACGTTTAAGCAGAGCTCTCAGCTCGGTAGTCAAAGATAAGTTAAACTCTTCATCCGTACTGACTTTTAATTTACGCTCTAGTTGTCTTGCTCTGTCTGTAATACGTGCTAAACGGTTTGATAAAACCCCCAGTGTTGCGGCAATACCGGTAATTAAAAAAACGGGTGCAACCGCTGTTTGGATGACCTTAGCCATGGTTAAAATATTAATTACGTCGTTGTTCATTATTTTCTCAAAATCTTTTATTTACAAACTTTTACAATTTATCATTTGTTGATTTTAATTTTAAAATCAACTGCTTAATAGGTTTTCTTGATAGCCCCTATCTTTTTTGTAACTTAAATGTAGCAATAACGTTGCTTAAGCAAAGGTTAACGATTTATATTAGCCAGCATTATTAAATAAAAATTAATCATTACAATAATACATAACCTATCCTAGGGGAAACAATGTCTAAAAATATAATTAAAAGAACAGCAATCGCTACCGCTGTATCAAGTGCATTTGTGGCAACGCTTGCCAATGCAGTGACTTTACCAAACGCGACAATTAACCATAAACAAGCAGAGCGAGTAAATGAGCTTGTAGCTGAAAAAAAAGCACCTTCTTCACATATGATTGTTTTAAGAGCAAATACAGCTGTTGATGCGGTTGCAGCCGGTACTTATCAGGTATCAAGTAATAGAGAAATAACAGCACAAGTTGAGCAGTTACAAAATACGATGGCTGTAGAACTAAGTAACTTAGATTTTAATGCAAAAGTAATAGGCAATACTAAAATATTAGCGCCTACCTTAATTGTTCAGGCTACACCAGAGGCTTTGGCCGAAATAGCAAAAGATCCGCGCGTTGCTAAAGTGTTGCCTATGTTTGACCGTGAACTGCATGTTGCAGCAAGCGCTGATTATATTAATGCTAAACCACTTATTACTGATGGTATTGTAAGCGGTAAAGGTCAACGTGTTGCAGTACTTGACACCGGTATCGATTACACACACAAAGCATTTGGTGGTGAAGGCACTGTTGCAGCATATTTAGCAGCGCAGTCTGACCCTACATCCGTTTCATGGCCACAAGGTATTGTGCAAGGCGGTTATGACTTTATTCGTGATGATGCGGATCCAATTGAAAATGATGCCGCTAATTCGCCATCAACAGGCGATCCAACAAACCACGGTACATCTTCTGCAAACTCAGTAAATGGTATTGCACCCGAGGTTGAATTATACGCATATTCAGTATGTGGCGGCGGTTGTCCTGGCGATGCACAAGCGGCGGCTCTTGAAGCTGCAATGGATCCTAATGGCGACGGTGATATTTCAGACCGTGTTGATGTGATGAACATGTCATTGGGTGGTGAGTTTGGTGACACTTACACTGGCGGTGGTACACAATATTTAATTCAACGTGCGGTTGAATTAGGTGTAAATATGGTTATTTCTGCTGGTAATGATGGTGATAACCCATTCCGTATTGGTGGCCCAAGCACAACACCTAATGCACTATCTGTTGGCGCTATGACTCATCCAACAACTGAAATTGGTGTTGCAACAGGTACTGTTGCGGGTGTTGAAGGTAACATTCAGCCATCAGGTTTTGGTCCTCAAGAGGCATATACTATTTCGGGTGCCGATATTGACTTAGTTTACCCTGAAGCAAATCAGAATGGTTGTGATGCGTTCGCTGCGGAAGTAGATTTTACTGGTAAAGCAGTATTAATTGACCGAGGTGCATGTGACTTTACGGATAAAGTCTTACATGCTCAGGCTAATGGTGCTGAATTTGTAATGATTGCTAACAACGTCGATGATGGTACACCTGCATCTATGGGTGGTTTTGATGCAGCCGTTACTATTAAAAATGTAGGTATTAATTTTGCGGCAGGTGAGGCTTTAAAGGCACAGTTAGCGGCAGGTGGTCCGGCTACATTTAATATTAGCGTTGAATTTAAAGAGACAATAGGAGCGGTTGCAACATTCTCATCTCGTGGTCCTTCAATGGATGGTTTATTAAAACCAGAAATTACAGCGCCAGGCACAAGTATTGATGTGGCTGCTGCAGGTACACAAACAGGCACAACCCCAGTATCGGGCACCTCTTTTTCTGGCCCAATTACAGCCGGTGCTGTTGCAATGATTCGTGAAGCACACCCAGATCGCAACGCGTTTGAGATTAAAGCAACTATTATGAATGCGGCTAATTTAAACGTAACCAATGAGCCACTCGCTATTAACCCTGATTCAGAGCTTGCACCTATTAGTATGATAGGAGCGGGTTTAGTTGATGTGGCGAAGGCAGTTAATTTACCAGTTGCAGCATGGGTTCACAATGGTGAGTTTAATACTAAGCAAGCAGCTCTTTCTTATGGTTTAGTGAGCCTAGCGGAAACGGGTTCAATTACTAAAACCGTAACCGTTAAAAACTTTTCTGCAGATGCAAAAACTTACAATCTTCGAACCGAAGCGCGTTATCAAAATGACATCGATACAGGTGCGGTTAGCTGGGATTTCCCTGACTCTATAACTGTTCCTGCCGGTCAAGTGATTAATTTTGATATTACGATGACGGTTGATCCAAGTAAACTACCTGCATGGGAGCTAGAAAACCCATTTAGCGCCGAAGAAATTGCAGCAAGAAGCGCAGCGCTAACATCTGTTGAGTTTGATGGTGCATTAGTATTTAATGATACATCTACAGATAGCGACCACGATTTACACCTTGTATATCACGCCATGCCAAAAGCTGCGACTGAGCTGAGTTACTCACCTGAAATTGTTAATAACGAAGTTGCATTGGTTATTGAAAATACGGGTCAAACAGAGATTACACCGCAAGCTGAGAGCATAATTGCAACAGGTACTGAAAAATCAATTGAAGATGCTGAGTTTAATATTCTTTCTACTACCTTTTCAGCATTTAACTCTGAAGTTTGTGATTCGGGTATATTTATTACTTCTTCAATTCAATTACGTGACCCGCTAACGCATACCTTCCAAGCAGGTTACAGATTGGAAATTGACACTGATAATGACGGTGTATCCGATCAGTTAATGCAAAACTATAACGATAGAGGCCGTACAACAGCATTTCCTGGACGAAGCCGAACGGTTATTGGTACCACAGATGGTGCAGGTAATGATTCATTAATGTGGGTAACTCCGCTTTATCATTCAGCGGGTGAAGATACAATTACATTCTCTGGTTGCTCTGAGCTAATGAATATCGATGAGTCGCTTATTGATGAGCCAATGAACTTTAAGGTATCTGTAGGTTATCCTGGCTATCAAACGGGTGTTTTCAGTGAAACAGACAGCGTAACAGGTTCAACAGTGTTTGGTGTACAGCCTGCTGTGCAAATTACTTCGCTTGAAACGGGTGAAGCTATTACTTCAATCAAACCAGGTGAGAAAGCGGTTGTTTCTGCAAGTGGACCTTTTGCACTATCGCAAGATTCAGGCACTAACATTATTAAAGTAATGGCCAGTGAAGACTTAGAGCTCCCTGCTGTTGAAGCGCCAAAGCTTGTTGGTGGTGAATTTAGTGTTTCTGAAGATGCAGCGAACGGAACGGTTGTTGGTACGTTTACTATTGAAGAGTCAGCGTTGGATTTAGCTGTTTCAGAGTACTACGTACAATCAAATACAAACCTTGGCTTTGCTGTTGATGCTGAAGGTCAAATTGTGGTTGCAGATACCACTTTATTAGCGGGTGATACATCGGCTGAAATAGACGTTGTTGCCATTGATGTGCGTGGTAATGTATCAGAGCCTGCGACGGTTACTATCAGTATCACAAAAGTAGTACCACCACCGGTTGTAACACCAGAGCCTGTTAAGAAAAGCTCTTCAGGTTCACTAGCTTGGTTAACATTATTAGTGGCGCCATTTGCATTTATGCGTCGCCGTAAGCAAAAGTAATTTAATCTCTTATATGTTAATTAAAGGGAGCTTCGGCTCCCTTTTTACATAGCTTCACAAACTAAATTCCCGAAGTATTAAATATTCGGTATATTTGATAAAAATAAAAACAACAGAGATTTTAATCTAATGAAACATACTCCATTTATTCTTACCTTTATATCGTTAGCTATTTTAGGGGGATGTAATCAAACGCCTGACGTAGAGCAATTAGCGGTGACTAAAAGTGCGGCTTCTCAAGCCTCAGTAATACCACCAATGGCTAAAAAAATACCACATGAAATGATGATACATGGTGATACTCGCACAGATAATTATTACTGGATGCGTGATGATGAGCGAAAAGATCCTGAGGTTATTAGTTACCTAGAGGCTGAAAATACTTATACCGATGCAATGCTTGCGCACACAAAAGCGTTGCAAGCGTCATTATTTGCAGAGCTTAAAGGACGCATTCAAAAAGATGATGATTCTGTGCCAGTTAAAAAAGGAACGTTTTATTATTTTTCTCAAACTCGTGGTGACAATGAATACCCAACCTATTTACGCAGCGATGATTTTTCAGGCACCAATTCTCAAGTTATTTTAGATGTAAATGAATTGGCTAAAGGCCATGACTATTTTGCGGTGAGTGGTTTAAATGTCAGTCCAAATACGCAATTAATGGCTTACGGTGAAGACACATTGAGCCGCCGTGTTTACACCATTAAAGTGAAAGATTTAAGTTCAGGAAAATTATTAGCAGATACTTTAGAAGGCACCAGCGGCAGTGTTGTTTGGGCTAATGATAATACGACCTTGTATTACATTAAAAAAGACTCACAAACGTTACTCGGTTATCAAGTGTTTCGTCATACTTTAGGGACGTCTCAGTCAGAAGATGAGCTTGTTTATGAAGAAGCCGACAGTAGCTATTATACGGGAATTAGTAAAAGTAAAGATGGTTCACAAATATACATATGGCACAGCAGCACTAATGCTTCAGGCGTGTCGTTAATTAACGCAGACGAACCAAAAGCAGTGCCAAAACGTTTGGTTGAACGCCAAGCAAATCATGAGTACAGCATAGCTAAGCTCAAAGACACCTATTACATTGTGACTAATTTAAATGCCGTAAACTTTCAGCTAATGAAAGCGACGCAAGAGCAGGTGCATAATAAAGCGAACTGGCAAACGGTGATCCCTGCTCGCGATGATGTAAAACTCGAAGGGATTGATTTATTTAACGACTATTTGGTTTATCAGCAGCGAGAAATGGGGCAATCAACATTGATTGCTCGTCACTTAAAAACAGGTAAAGAATTACCGCTAAGTTTTAACGACAGTGCTTACACTGTCAGTGCTTACGGTAATAATGAAATAAACAGTGATACGTTGCGTGTTTATTATACTAGCATGACAACGCCGGGCTCATCGTACGATGTTAACTTAGCTACGGGTGATAAAACATTACTCAAGCAGCAAAAAGTATTGGGTGATTTCAGTGCTGACAACTACGCATCTGAGCGACTGTTTGTAACAGCTCGTGATGGAGTAAAAGTCCCTGTTAGCTTAGTCTATCGTAAAGACATGTTTAAAAAAGATGGCACTAACCCGTTGCTGCAATACGCATACGGCTCCTATGGTGCAACAATGGATCCTACATTTTCTAGTGCGCGTTTAAGCTTACTTGACCGAGGCTTTGTATTTGCCATTGCGCATATTCGTGGTTCGCAAATGCTGGGCCGCCCTTGGTATGATGCAGGTAAATTACTGACTAAAAAGAATACCTTTAACGATTTTGTTGATGTTACTAAATCCTGACGAATCCCCACAAAATAAAAATTAATGGTAGACTCTCATGATTATTTGTGATCAAATTTTTTCACTATAAAAAAACTCACTCATAATCATGAAAGCCACCGAAATATTACACAAAGATATTGCCATTGCCTACCCTGAAATTCATAAAACACGTTTAAATACAGTCTTTACGTTTGTTAACTCAGGCTTGCGTGACCAGCGCGTTACTGTCACTTACCTAGGCCGCGGATTAAAATCATTTTCTAATACCGATAAAAAACATGATATTAAACGCGCAGACCGTTTGATTGGTAATGCTAACCTGCATCAAGAACGTCTTTGTTTCTATGAACATATGACCGAATGCTTAGTAGGCCAGCAACAACACCCACTTATTATCGTTGACTGGTCACCTATTAATGGCGGCGAAATATTTCAAGTGCTCAGGGCAAGCATACCAATGGGGGGAAGAGCGTTAACGCTCTATGAAAAAGTGTATCCTGAAAGCGAATTAAATACCGAAGCGGCTCATCAACACTTACTCGATAGCTTGGCACAGTGTTTACCTGCAGATTGTCAGCCTATTATTTTATCTGATGCTATTTTTAGAACGCCATGGTTTAAAGCCATAGAAGATAAAGGCTGGTATTGGCTTGGGCGCGTCAGAGGCAATGTGACCTTATCTAGCGACCTTGAGACATGGCGAAATTGTAAATCATGGTTTGAGCAAGCAACAGATAAACCACACCTTCTGACACAGATTTACTACGGAAAAACAGTTCGTTTCGCGTGCCAAGGTGTTTTGTTTAGAGGGAAAAACAAGGGACGTAAAAAAATCAAAAAACGGGGTGGGCAATCTCAATGTACAACGGTTAAATACCAACAACAAAAGGCCAAAGAGCCTTGGCTACTTGTGTTTAATTTACCTACACAATTTACAGATAAGCCTCAACGGATTGTGACTTTATATAAACAACGTATGCAAATAGAAGAAAGTTTCAGAGACACTAAGAATGCAAAACTTGGCATTAGTTTAGCCTTTGCAAATTCAAGAAGCGCAGAAAGGTTTGATAATTTATTGCTCATAGCGGCGTTAATGTTGTTTGTCTTATGGTGCATAGGGTACACCGTGTCGGCACAACAAGGGGATGCGGCATTACAAGCGAATACAGAGAAAAAACGACGAGTATTGTCCTATATTTATCTTGGCAAAGAAGTGGTTGATGATCCTAGGTATGAGCCTGATGGGCAGTTCATTATTTATGTGTATAGCCAGTTGTCACTTCTGACTATACAAATTGATAATTTAGGCTAAATTCGTGGGGATCTCTCAGTACTAAATCATTAGTTGAACACGGGTATGGCGCTAAGGGGCAAATATTTGCTCAAGGTGGCAGTGCCGGCGGCTTGTTAATGGGGGCGGTGGCAAACCAAGCACCTGAACTTTATAAAGGCATGGTTGCGCAGGTGCCGTTTGTTGATGTAGTAACCACCATGTTAGATGAAAGTATTCCGCTAACAACCAACGAATACGGCGAGTGGGGTAATCCAAATGAAAAAGAGTACTATGATTACATGCTATCGTATTCACCGTATGATCAAGTGAGTAAACAAGATTACCCTAATATGTTAGTGACAACGGGCTTACATGATTCACAGGTGCAATACTTTGAGCCTGCAAAGTGGGTAGCCAAGCTTCGTGACTATAAAACTGATGATAATAAACTATTATTTAAAATTGATATGGAAGCGGGGCATGGTGGTGCATCAGGCCGCTTTAAGCGCTTAGAAGATGCCGCTCTCAATTACGCATTTATGCTTGATTTAGCCGGTATAAATAAATAATAGTAAGTGATTACATAGCAAGCGTAGCTTTATGCTGCGCTTTTTTTGTTTATACTGCTACATACTTAAGCTGCTTGGCATTGGGCTAAAATAGTAATAATCTATATTGCTTAGAACAACAGGAAGCATGTAATGGAAGAAAATCAAGAGGTTCAAATTATTAGCAAAGACGGTAGAACATGGGCTATGTTGTGTCACTTAAGTGCATTGGCAGGGTTTATTGTGCCATTTGGTTCAATATTAGGCCCGCTTATTATTTGGCTAATTAAAAAAGATGAGATGCCAATTGTTGATATACATGGCAAAAAAGCGCTTAATTTTCAGATCACTATGGCTATTGCCTACTTCGTTTGCTTTTTACTTGTTTTTGCTGTGATTGGTTTAATATTATTACCAATAGTGGTCATTTTTTCGTTTGTGATGATTATTATTGCCAGCGTTAAAGCTAACGATGGTAAGGAATTTAACTACCCCTTTAGTTTCAACCTGATAAAGTAACCACCTTGTTATTTAAGCTAAATAAAGTGCTTAAACCTAGCTAATTGCTGGGTTTATTTGTTAGCCAAAAGGGCATCATGCTGTATATCACCTTATTTTTTACCGCCTTTATTTCGGCTACATTATTACCTAGCTCTTCAGAAGTGTTAATGGCGGGCATTATCATGCAAGGTAACGCTAATTTATGGTTAATTTGGTTTGCAGCAACCTTAGGTAACGTACTGGGCAGTTGTGTTAACTATTGGCTCGGGACACAGGCGTTACGTTTTAAAGATAAAAAATGGTTTCCTGTATCCGAAAAAGGACTTAAAAAAGCCCAAAAACAATTTAATAAATATGGCGTATATAGCTTATTGTTTGCATGGCTGCCAATAATAGGTGACCCATTAACTGTTATTGGTGGCGTTTTTAAAGTTCGTTTTAGTACGTTTTTAATTCTGGTAACAATTGGTAAAGGGCTACGCTATTTACTGGTGGTAGCCCTCGCCGTTGGGTTATTTGTGCCAGTCGAGAGTCAGTGAAACTGAGTCGGCAAAGCGCAGTGCATGGGGTTTATCTACGCGTGCTTTGGCATAGTTCACGCTAGGATGAGAGTGGCAAACAGCAAGAATTTCAGCAACTAGCTTTTCCAACAATAAAAAGTGGCCTTGTTCTACTAAGCTAATAACCTCTTTAGTGATTACTTTATAGTTAAGTGCTTGATCCACTTCATCTGTTTCGCAGGCTTTAACAGCGGGGTAGTGAATTTCTAAATTGATCACCACATCTTGCTTTTTTTCACGTTCATCAGGGTTAAAGCCAATAAACGTGCGCAGCCGTAAATTAGTTACATTGATAATTGCGTTTGCCATACATTACCCTTTAATCAGCTGTAAAAACTCATTACGCGTTTTTGAGTCGGCTCTAAAGTTGCCTAGCATTACGGAAGTGCGCATACTTGAGTTTTGCTTTTCCACCCCGCGCATCATCATACACATATGTTTTGCTTCAACAATCACGCCCACACCTTTTGCGCCAGTAACTTCTTCTACTGCTTTGGCAATTTGATGGGTAAGTTGCTCTTGAATTTGAAAACGACGTGAGAACATATCAACAATACGGGCAAACTTAGATAAGCCCAACACTTTACCATCAGGAATATAAGCAATATGGCAACGGCCAATAAAAGGCAATAAATGATGTTCACACATAGAGTAAAGCTCTATATCTTGTATTAACACCATGTCATCAGCGTCAGAGGTGAACACTGCGTTGTTAGTGATTTCGTTAAGCGTTTGACGATACCCTTGAGTAAGGTACTCCATTGCTTTTGCTGCACGTTTAGGCGTGTCTAGCAATCCTTCGCGCTCGGCATCTTCACCCACTGCGGTTATAATTTTTTGGTAGCTTTCTTTTAATTCGTTATGCATAAGTTTCTCTGCTCGTTTAAGTGACTTACTTTAGGTGGCGACCACCATCAACAGGTAAAGCGCGGCCTGTGATGTAACGGCTATTAAGTAGTAGGTCAATACTATTGATAATTTCTTGGCATCCAGGTTCTATGCCCATTAATGATTTTTTTAATGTTTTCTCTCGATATTGCGCATCGTCATGCTGATTAAAAATAATGAGCGATGGAGCGACAGCGTTTACTTTTATTTTTGGTGCAAATTTAGCGCTAAATGATTTGGTTAAATTATCTAACGCGGCCTTACTGGCAGCATAAGCAAGGTGTTTAGGGCTGCCTGTTTCCACTACATAATCAGTGAGATGAATAATATCAGCTGGTAGATTAAATTTGTTTTGATAGTTCAGCAGTAAATCAGTGCAATGTAAGTTTACTAAATAAGGCGTTTTTGCATGAATACGCATCATATTATCAAACAACTGCTCAAATTGAGAGTTGTTCGCCTCACAATCCCAGCTAGATGCATTGTGAATAATTGCCTTGAGTGATTCTGTCTGTTGTTTAAGTAATGTAATAAAGGCATTGATACCTGCATCAGTACTGAAATCAGCATAAATGCAGGTAACCCCTTGCAGCTCTAGAGAGTCAACAGCCGCATGGCGGGTGCGATAAGTGATAATGACCGCTTGCCCTTGGGCTATAAAGTGCTGTGCAAGGGCAAGGCCTATACGCTGTCCCGCACCCGTAATTAAAATAGGGGGTGTCATAAAATAGTAAACTCTCTGTTGGCAAGCATTACGGCTAATAGTTAAATTTGAGCCGTTCATTTTTACGCTTATTTTACGTAATATATATACGGCTCGATCAGTTAAATTACACTTATAGTATTGATTTAAAAAGTATCATAAATGGTTGGAATAGGCTGGCGCTTATGTTGAGTTCGCTGATAAATAGCAATCAGTGTTTGCTCAACATGTTTTGAAACGGGCTTACCCTCTAAAAAGTCATCAATTTGCTCATAGCTTAAGCCAAGCGCCTCTTCGTCAGTCAGGCCTGGGCGTTCACTTTCTAAATCTGCAGTGGGTGCTTTTTCAACTAGCAGCGAAGGAGCACCTAATGCTGTTGCGAGTGCGCGTACTTGGCGTTTTGAAAGGCCAAATAAAGGCGCTAGGTCGCAGGCACCATCACCAAACTTGGTGTAAAAGCCAGTAATATTTTCGGCACTATGATCGGTACCCACCACTAAACCTTGGCAAAACCCTGCTATTTCATATTGCACGACCATGCGTTGGCGTGCTTTAACATTGCCTTTAATAAAGTCAATTTTATCTTGCGTTGGCAGTGGCTGGTTATTGCCTGCTAAGGTCGCCATTGTCTGCTCATGCAGTGCATCGGTTGCTGGCTGAATATTTACTGTCATCCGCTGACTTGGCTGAATAAAATCAACAGCCATCTGCGCTTCGTTTTCATCAGTTTGAATGCCATAAGGTAGGCGCACCGCAATAAACTGATACTGTGTATCTGGTTGTTCCTGATTTAGCTCATTAATCGCTATTTGACATAGTCGGCCACAGGTTGATGAGTCTACGCCACCACTAATACCTAGCACCAGTGAGGTCGCGTATGCTGCTTTTAAACGGGCTTTAATAAAATCTACGCGACGTTTCATTTCCGCGTTTACATCAATACTAGGCTGAACTTTCATTTCAGCCATAATTTCGGCGCGCATAGCTCGCTCCTTAAATTAAAAAATTTTAATGCCCAATTAAAGAATGGTTATTATGTGATGTCACATTTCATAATTAAAGCCCTATCTACTCTTTTATTTGTTTATTTTGAGCTTTTAGTTCGTCAATTTCAGCGAATAGTTCATTATTATTTGGCATGCATAGTTCAACTAAACAAAAATGGCGCAATTAAGTATGCGCCATTTTATTTTGGTAATTAAACGTTTAGAACTATTATGAGTCGCTTACTTCGCGTGCCCAGTGTTGCTGCTTTGCCACATGTAATTTGCGGTAGCCATCAAGTAAGGCTGCGTGTTTTTTAAAGCTATCAAGTGATAAACCAGGGAAAGTTAAGCCGTTAAATAATTTGCGCCCTTCAGCAATTTCAATGGCAAGTGTTACATTATTAGCGCCAAACATAAGCCCAAGTGCATCTTGATAGCTTGCATATTCGCGCTCGTCATCGTACTTAATCTCTAATATCGCTTTTAAGCAACGAAAGTGGCGCATGGCGTCTTCGTTTACTTGACCGGTATGCAAAATCCAATCAACCCAGTCAATCGCCTCTTCATTACCCGCCGCTAAGCATAAGTGTGCTTTAAGTTCACCAATACGCAGTGTGTGCCAAGGGGTGTCAGCATCGGTTGCTAAGCCAATGAATTCAGCCGCGCGTGTAATATCACTGTGGCCTGCTTCTTCGAGGTTGTTGTAGATTTCCATCCATTGCTCGCTATCGTATTGATCAAGCGATAAGAAGTCTTCGCGAAATTTAGCCCCTTCATTATTATTGCGCCAAATTAGCTCATCTACTGGATAGATATCAGACATGCCCGGCACTAAAATACGACATGCATACACGTTTAAGTGGGTGTAATCCATTATGTAGATATCGTGGCCCATGCTATGAATTAAATCTGTACAGAAGTTATATTCTTGCTCAGTGGAGCCACTAAAGTCCCAGTGTACAAATTCAAAGTCTGCTTCAGCGCGGAAAAAGTCATGTGAAATTAAACCGCTTGAATCAATAAAGTGCAATTCAATGTTTTCAGGCGTGGCGACTTCGTCATTATCAAATGTAGCAGGTTGGAATACGTCTAGTTGATCTAAGCGACGGCCTTGTAGTAGTTCAGTAACGGTGCGCTCTAGTGCCACTTCAAATGAAGGATGCGCACCAAAAGAGGCAAACACTGACCCATCAACAGGGTTTATAAGCGTGACGCTCATTACTGGGTATTTACCACCAAGTGAGGCATCTGCAATACGTAAATGAAAGCCATGGCTGCGAAGCTCTTCACAGGCCTCATGAATTTTAGGGTATTGTTTTACCACCTCTTCAGGCACGATTGGTAAACTAATACCTTCGGCTATAATACGGTTTTTAATAGCACGTTCAAATACTTCAGATAATCCCTGAACGCGGGCTTCAAATTTCGTATTACCAGCACTCATGCCATTGGATACAAAAATATTACCAATTACATTTACTGGAATATAAATATCTTGATTATCACGTTGACGTGTATATGGCACAGTGCAAATACCACGCTCAAAATTGCCAGAATTAAAGTCATAAAGGTGTGACGCGGTTAATTCGCGCTCTGGGTCAAAATAATCCCATAAGCTTTCATCCATAATGCCTTGGGGTATTTCATCGTCTTCTACTTTAAACCATTTTTCATTCGGGTAATGGGTAAAGTCACCATTAGCAAACTCTTCGCCTAAGTAAAAGTCAGCAAAAAAATAGTTACAGCTTAAACGCTCAAAATATTCCCCTAACGCAGAGGCGATTGAGGCTTTATCAGTGGCCCCTTTACCGTTAGTAAACATCACACCGCAGTCGCTATCTTTTATATGAACTGAATAACAGTTTGCTACAGGGTTAAGCCACAGTGCTTCTTCAATATTAATATTCAGCGCTTTTAGCTTGTTTTGCATGGTAGAGATAGACGATTCTAAATCGCGGTCTTTACCTTTAATAAATGTTTTTTCAGTCATTTTGATCTCAACTAGGTCTGCACAATACATGGACTGAGCATTATCGTGGATTTTGATGTTTATTTCACCCTTTACCCGCTATTGAGCATGTTTTTAATAGAACGATTATGAATATATGCTAATAATAGTTTATTGAAATCGTCTCGAGCGACTAACGTTGAACACAGCGTGAGCTAAATAAGCAAAGATGTTATGCTTAAAGCAGACCCATTGTTAGAACTTGGCCTTGAATATGCTAACTGGTTACCTAAAGAGTGCGTAACCGCGCTTTTTTATCGCAACTTAAAATAGCGTACAATGCGAACGAAAAACATAAACCAATAATAAAGCTGAGCATGTGTTCAGCTTTTTTGATTTTTACATGCCCCAGGAGTTGTGTATGACGGCAGAAAAAACCCATCTTGAAATTTGTAATTTAACTCGAGAACAATACCCACAAATTAAAACCTTGATGGATGAAGCATATCCCGACTTAGGCGGCGCATGGCCAAGCCACACTATTTTTAGACTCATCGATCAGTTTCCTGAAGGGCAAATAGGGATTGTGGATGACGGTTTGCTGGTGGGCTTAGCTTTGAGTGTACAAGTTGATTATGCGCGTTTTTCAAACCCTCATACTTATGAAGATATTGCCGACGGCCACGACCGTGTATTTAGCGATACAGCAGGGGATGCACTGTACGGTTTAGATGTAGCCATAAGCGAAAAGTACCGAGGTATGCGTTTAGGGCGTCGTCTTTATGATGCACGTAAAGAGTTGTGTCGTCAGTATAACTTACGTGCCATTTTAGCCGGTGGACGTATTCCACGTTATTATAATCACAGCAGTGAAATGACCCCGATGGAATACATTGCTAAGGTGAATCAAAAAGAGCTGTACGATCCCATACTAAGCTTTCAACTAGCTAACGGTTTTCAGGTTAAGCGATTATTGAAAAAATACTTACCTGAAGATCAGGAGTCGGTAGGTTATGCCACGCTGCTTGAGTGGAATAACATTATGTTTGAACCAACAGATACTGTTATTGAATCAACTAAATCTATTGTGCGGGTTGGGGCGGTGCAATGGCAAATGCGCTGTGTTGAATCGGTTGAAGAAATGCTAAAGCAAGTTGAATACTTTGTTGATACCGTGTCTGATTATAAAAGCGACTTTATATTGTTTCCCGAGTTTTTTAATGCACCATTGATGGGGCTAATCGAGCAAAACAATCAAACCGAAGCTATTCGTTATTTAGCCGAGCACACGGAAACATTTAAAAATGCAATGTCACGAATGGCAATAGAGTACAACGCAAATATTATTACCGGTTCAATGCCACTTGCTGAAGACGACAAAATTTATAACGTCAGTTACTTATGTCATCGCAGTGGCAAAATAGACGAACAACGTAAAATTCACATCACACCCCATGAGCAAAATGACTGGGTGATTCAAGGGGGTGATAAAATAGCGGTATTCGAAACCGATGCGGGGCGCGTGGGTATTCAAATTTGTTACGATGTTGAATTTCCCGAGTTATCGCGCATTTTGGCAACGCAAGGCCTCGATATTTTATTTGTACCATTTTGGACTGATACTAAAAATAGTTATTTACGGGTAAGGCACTGTGCTCAAGCGCGCGCTATTGAAAACGAATGTTATGTGGTTATTGCCGGCTCTGTAGGTAATTTACCTGAGGTAGAAAGCCTAGACGTACAGTACTCACAATCGGCTGTACTTACACCATCGGATTTTTCATTTCCACACGATGCCACACTAAATGAGGCAACCACTAATACCGAAATGTTATTATTTAGCGACTTGGATATGGATAAATTAAAAATACTTCACAGTGAAGGTACTGTGCGTAATTTAAAAGATCGCCGCAGTGATTTATACGAAGTGATCTTGAAAAAGAGAGATGTTTAATGGCGTGGATGTACTTAATTATCGCTGGGTTGCTTGAAATTGGTTGGCCAATAGGCTTAAAAATATCACAAAACCCAGATACTCGATGGCAGGGGATTGCAATTGCAATTATGTTTATGGTGGCCAGTGGCTTTATGTTGTGGTTGGCGCAAAAGCAAATATCCATGGGAACGTCTTATGCAGTATGGACAGGCATTGGCGCTGCGGGGACGTTTTTAGTCGGCATATTATTTTATAGCGATGCCGCTACGTTTGGCCGTATTGCCGGCGTATTAATGATTATATGTGGTGTGATCACCTTAAAAATTAGTCATTAATTGTTATAAAAAAAGCGCAGGTTTTATACCTGCGTTTTTTTAGCTGCTCGGCAGCATAACCAATATAGCAGCCACTGCAATCAATAATAGCCCTGCGCTGTCTTGGCGTTTTAACGGCTGTTTTAGCCATAAAATCGAGATTAACATGGTAAAAAATACTTCTACTTGACCGAGCGTTTTTACATAGGCGACATGCTCTACGCTCATGGCGCTAAACCAACCAATCGACCCCAAGCAGCTAAATACACTCACTGCACTGGTCATTCTTTTATACTGGTACATAACCTTAAAGGTATGGCGTTCTTTCAAAGCAATATATATACATAACATCAGTGTTTGTAAGCTAATAATGAGTAATAGCACCCAAGCTGGCGCATAAGGAAAGTCGATACCCGAGCTTAAGCTCGCTTCGCGGATCCATGACGATGACAACGCAAACGAGGTGCCACAGGCAAGTCCAGTTAATGCTGTTTTTAGGTTAAAATGTTTTACATTAGCAATGCCGCTTAATAGCAATACAGCGAGTGCGCCAATAAATACACCAATCCAACCTAAAAATGAAAGCGCCGAACCAAAAAATAGTAACCCTAATATAGCCGCCATAAGTGCTTCGCTTTTAGCAAGGCCAGCACCTACAGCAAAATTATTCATTTTAAACAACTTTACCATGAGCCCTGTAGCAATAATTTGCACCACGCTGGCGCCAATAATATAGCTAATAAATAAAGAGTTAAATGAAGGGAGAGGTGCATCGTGGTAATAATAAAGCGTATATAAATAGAGTGCAGCAATAGGGCTTGCGACAATAAAGCGGGCGAGTGTAACGCCAGCAATGCTTACATGAGTGCTTAATTTGCTTTGTAGCGCATTACGCCATGACTGCATAAATGCGGCAAAAATAGTGAGCAAAATCCAAATCATCATAAATCACTCAAAAGAAAAAAGTGTTAATTTAGCAATACTATGACGCTAAAGCGAATAGTAAGAGGGTATAATGAATATTCATCATCGGCGATAATTTGCCACCCAGACGCACTCGCTTTCATTGCTGCTATTTTTTAAAAGGCGCTGCCATTGTTACAAAGTAACGCCTTGATATTATGCCTTTGTGAAACGCTGAGTTCTGTATCGTGAGGTAGTATGAGTATACTGTTGGTCGTCAAATGTATGTTACTTATATTCGGCGGCTTTTTCGTACTCACTATGCTATTTTAAATCATCAATATCAATGAGAGAAACATAATGACAACTTTATTGGTTTGCGCCTTAATAGCAGTGATCATGCCTTATGTTGCAAGAATTCCCGCGATGATGGCAATGAATAAGCTTGGTGGATACGATAATAAACACCCGCGCCAACAACAAACCCAACTTACAGGGCTAGGTGCGCGGGCATTGGCTGCGCATCAAAATTGTTTTGAATCGTTAGCGGTGTTTGCAGTCGCGCTTGCGGCAGTGTTGGGCACAAATAATGTAAATGCAGTAACCGAGACATTAGCGATGACGCACATTGTTGCGCGTATTTTATTTTGTGTTTTTTATTACTTAAATCTCGATATTATTCGCTCGATAACTTGGCTGGTGGGAATGGGAACTGCTATTGGCATGATCGCCGTCAGTTTATAACGTCGGTTTTATTGATTTTTATAAAGTGGTTTTCTGGTAAGTTTAAGTTATTTAATGCCAATTCACCTATTTGTACGCGGTGTAAGTCAATGACTGTATAGCCACAGTAATGCGCCATTTTACGAATTTGCCTGTTGAGTCCTTGTTTTAAAATAATACTAAACTGATTATCGGTTATTTTAGTTACTTCACACGGTAAGGTCATTTGCTTGTCGACTGGAACGCCTGCTGCCATTTCTGCACAAAAGGTCTTATTTAAAGGTTTATCTACGGTGACTAAATAATGTTTAGGCTGGTGGAAGTGAGGATGGATCAGCTGATTACAAAAATCCCCATCGTTGGTCAAAATAAGTAAACCACGGGAGTCTTTATCAAGGCGACCAATAGGATATACCCGTGTTAATTGTGGTAGATGATGAATAAGGCTGCTTGAGTCATGTTGATTGAGTTTGCAGTCAATCCCGACTGGTTTGTGGTAGGCAAAGTAGACTAAATCGGCTGGGCCTTTAATTTCTTTTTCGTTCACTATTATTGTGTCTTGGTCATCAACGTGATCTATATGATTCGCTGGGCGATTGTTTACAGTTACCACACCTTCATCAATTAAACGCGAGGCCTGCTTACGTGAGCAAATACCGGCATGAGCAATATATTTAGCGAGTCGAATTTTTGTATTCATAATGCCGTGTAATTAACAAACAAAAAAATATTGATCGCGATTATAGCAAAGCTGCGTATTGATTACTTGGACAGTTAATTTAACATTGGGCAGGTTAATATGGGTATTCAGTTTTCAGAATTAAAAAAACATCAACCATTACAAAAAGTGGTGGTTCATTCACTGGAAATGGCCTTGTACCAAGTGTCTGTGGTTATCAATAACGTTGAATATTACGTACAAGAAAGTGATGGCGAATTTGTTAAGGCGCGCAGCCCACTGCATATTCAAAAGCGATTTGAAGACATCGCCTACGTACAAATGATGCTCAGGCATACTAGCGCTTATGATGAGATGTGTGGGCAACCCGAAAAAATTTCCAGTAATATGTTGGAAGTTCCTTTTGGGCAAAACAACCTGTATTAACATCTATACTTTGCTAACATAGGTCTATTTGGGATAGCCCAATGCACCTATTACACTCTGATAATTCTGAGCATTTAAACCAAGCACTGCGTTCTAGCATGCTTGAATTTAATGCTCTTCACTTTGACGCAGAACGTCAAGCGCTTGGATTTAAATACCTCGATAAACAAGGTCAATTAATTGCCGGTATAAGTGGTCATGTTTTTGGTAACTGGCTGCTAATAAGCTGGTTATGGTGTGATGAATCTGTACGTGGAAATGGCTTAGCTAATTCGTTATTAACGTCACTTGAAAAGGCGGCAATTGAACTTGGGGCCGTTCAAGCCCAGCTCGACACCTTAGATTTTCAAGCAAAACCTTTCTACGAAAAGCGCGGTTATCAAGTTAAATACCAACTTAATAATTACCCACTCCATGGCACTCGCTACTTTATGGAAAAACCGCTAGTAGCGGCTCAATAACGCAACTCTGAGTTTTATTACTTTGCCATTAACGGCGTGCCGTCAAAACTAATACCTAAAAATGGGGTTGTTTCGGGAGCCAACATGAAGGTGCGAATATTCATATGATCGTGCGCATCTGGGTGGTTTAATACGTCCTCACGATAAAACTGACCAAAGCAATCCAAGGTATTTTGTTTGCTAAGACCGTTTAGCTTGGCAAACGCAAAAATTTTACATGAACCATTATTTTCACTCGCAGAGCTTAATAGTCCATGGTTACTAAAATTACAGGCACTAAAAGCATAATGCGCATCAATGACGGCCATGGTATCAGCAAAACTGATGCTTTTAGGTTCATTCGCGAGCGTGGTTAAATAGTCGGTAAGTGTCATGCGTTATCCTTGTTGTTGTGGTATGTCGTTAAGTTAATAACTAACCAAGTATAGATTACAATTTGCCAATTAAATGAGTTAATGCATGGATGTTGGTTATTTCAATGTCAGCCAGCCCTTTGTAGGCACAAGCCTGTGCTTGATTATTTAACCATACAGACTGGCAGCCGGCGTTATTAGCGCCTTGCACATCACTATCTAGGCTATCGCCAATGTGTAAAATATCGCTGTTTTTAATGCCTAATTGTATTGCCGCTTGATCAAACATGGTCGGGTGGGGTTTTGCTTTACCGTGTAAGCCTGCTTGCAGTACTAACTCAAACTTACCTTTTAAGTTAAATCGTTCAATATCAACATTGCCGTTAGTAATGGCGATTAACCTGTAATGTTTATTTAATTTATCGAGCAGACTCAGCACGTCTTTGTCGACCTTAATATTACTTCGCGCATCAGCAAATGCCTGATAGGCACAGTTTGCATGGTGCTCAATTTCATCGTCATTATAACCAAGCTCAGACAAAACTAAACACAAAGTATGTTTACGCCATTGGGTTACATCATCAATGAGCGCTGGTTGCTGCAAAGCTGCTATTTCACGGTATTGCTGCCAAAACTGCGGCCCCTGTTTTTTATAGCCAGGCAAGGTATTTAAGTAATCATTTTGCGCGTTGACCGCCGCTGTTATTATAGGGCGGTTGTCGTACAAGGTGTCGTCTAGGTCAAAACTTAGTACAGAAAAAGGAGAAATTGCGCGATTAAATCGGATCATGATTACTATCCTAATCGGTTCGTTTTTTAGCTCGTGGATGGGTGTTGTCGTACACCTTAGCCAAGTGCTGAAAATCTAAATGTGTATAAACTTGGGTAGCTGATAAGCTGCTGTGGCCAAGTAGCTCTTGTACTGCGCGTAAATCGCCAGACGATTCCAAAATATGCGATGCAAATGAGTGGCGTAACTTATGCGGGTGCACCTGTGAACTTATACCTTGCTTAATGCCCCATTGCTGCATACGTAAACGCACTTGACGCACAGAAATACGGTTTTTTTTACTACTTAAAAATACCGCGTGTTCATCTAAACCAACAAATAGTGGGCGAATTGCTAACCAATTTTTTAATGCCGCAAGCGCCTTTGAGCCTACCGGTATTAGGCGCTCTTTTGCGCCTTTACCGCGTACTAGTATTTCCCCATTGCTGGGGCTTATATCTTGTATGTTGGCACCCACTAACTCACTAATGCGCAATCCTGATGAATACATCAGTTCCATCATGGCTTTATCACGGATGGCAAGTGGATCGTCATCGGGTATTTCGAGTAAGCGGGCCATTTGGTCAACATCAAGATTTTTAGGTAAAGGCTTGGCAAATTTAGGGCCTTTTATTCCTTGTGCAGGATTGTGGTAATGCGCTTGCTCAGCAATATTTTTTGCTTTTAAAAATTTATATAAACTGCGAATGCAGCTTAGCTTTAAGCTGATTGTTCTGCCACTTAATTGTTTTGCGCGCAGTGCCATACTGTAGCGGCGAATATGCTCACTTTGTACCGCAAACCAAGTGTCGCATAGCTTATTAAAATACAAGGCGGCAAAGCCTAATTGGCTAACATATTGATTAACTGTGTGCGCCGAGTACTGGCGCTCAAATTTTAGGTAATCACTAAACAACATGATGGGTGTACGCCAGCTATCGCTTAAGTCGCTTATATTTGGCGCGTTGTCGCTCATGCTAGTTCCAGTAACCGTATTTGTAATGAGCGTACAAAATCTAATACAAATAAGTTATCTTGTGAGGGCTCAAAGTGGTTTTCATCATGGCTACCAAACGCCAAAATGGCATAAGGATTACTGGGTTCACCAATTAAATAAAGTGCACTTGATTGGGTCTCATTGTTAAAGAGTAAATCGCTTTCTTGCTGATTTACGCGGCCTAAATAATGATTACTATCTGAGAGACGATGTTGCACGAGTTCTTCATAAACACTATTGTAACGAACTAACCTACACTCATTAATCGTTGGGCTCATGCAAATGATATTGCGTAAGTTACTCGCCAGAGTATTAAAATCGTAATTGCTCCACAGCTGGCGATGGCATTGGCTGAACAAACGATACACAAGCTCATTTTGAATCGCATGTTTAGTCATTGTCTCGATTTGATTTTTTAACTGAGTATTATGTTCACGTAGTTGGCGCTGCTGAATATGTACTAACGAAGTCGCACCTTGAACTTGCTGTTTTAACTCAAGTTGTCCTAATAGCGTTGGATGCTGCACTAAAAAATCGGGGTATTGCTGTAAGTAATCTATTACTTGCTGTTTAGTTAATTCACTCATAGAGCAACTTGTCCATCAAATACATGTTCGGCAGGGCCGGTCATACGCACAGGATGGCCTTCGCCACTCCAGCGAACTTGTAAGCTACCACCAGGTAAATCAACCTGCACTGTGCTGGTGAGTTTGTTTTGGATGAAGCCAACCACCATAGCGGCACACGCGCCCGTACCGCAGGCCAGCGTTTCGTTTACGCCACGCTCCCACACTCTGAGTTTTATATGTTCTTGAGAAATAACCTGCATAAAGCCAATATTGGCGCGCTGTGGAAAACGTTCATGGTTTTCAAGTAATGGACCAAGTATATCAACCTGCGCAGTTTCAATGTCGTCTACTTCCATTACGCAGTGAGGGTTGCCCATAGATACGGCGCCACTAAATACAGTGTGTTCGTGTGCGCGAATAATATAGGTAAGCTCACGCTTGGTTGCTTTGAGCGGGATTTTACTCGGCTCAAAATTAGGGTGCCCCATATTAACGGTCACTTGGCCATCTTTTTCAATATACAGGGTGAGGTTACCAGATTTGGTTGAAACGCTAATCTTATGTTTATTGGTTAAGCCTTTCATGCGCACAAAGCGGGCAAAGCAACGGGCACCATTACCACATTGTTCAACTTCGTGGCCGTCAGCGTTAAAAATACGATAATGAAAATCGAGTTCGGGTGAGTAAGGGGCTTCAACCATGAGTAATTGGTCAAACCCAATGCCGAAATGGCGATCGGCCAGCTTTTTGATTTGATCACGAGATAAGAAAACGTTTTGTGTAATATTATCAATCACCACAAAGTCGTTACCTAAGCCGTGCATTTTGGAAAAATTAACTAACATAGCGCTCTAATTCGGTTTTGCTCTGTGCCAATCATGCCACAGAGCAGCTAGGTAACAAAAACGTTTATGGTAAAATTTTCTCACCTTGGTATAGGCTTTCGATGGTTTCGCGCTGGCGAATAAGATGATGTTGTTCACCATCGACCATTATTTCGGCAACTCGTGGACGTGAGTTATAATTTGAACTCATAGTAAAACCATAGGCTCCTGCGCTACGTTGTACTAATAAATCCCCTTGTTTTAGTGCTAAAGGGCGATCTTTACCTAAAAAGTCACCTGTTTCACACACCGGCCCAACCACATCATAATTATGGGTCGGGGTTTCATCATCACGCACAGAGACCGGAATGATTTTTTGCCATGCTTGATACAGTGACGGCCTTAACATGTCGTTCATACCCGCATCAACAATCGCAAAATACTTGTCTTGATTTTGCTTAATAAACTCAACTTGAGTCACTAAAATACCGGCATTAGCAGCAATGGCACGGCCAGGTTCAAAAATTAGTTCGAGATGGCGGTAATTGACAAGCCGAGCCGTTACTTGGGCTGCATATTCACTTGGGTGTGGTGGTTGCTCATTATCGTAAGTTACCCCAAGCCCTCCGCCAATATCTAAATGGCTCAGTTCAATGCCTGTATTTTTTAACTCATCAATTAATACCAGTAGTTTATCTAGCGCCTCTAAAAACGGTTTGGTTTGGGTAAGCTGTGAGCCAATATGGCAATCAACACCCACAATATCTAAGTTTGGTAATGCTGCCGCATGTTGATAAACACTCAACGCAGTTTCAATACTAATACCAAATTTATTTTCTTTAAGCCCAGTGGAAATATACGGGTGTGTTTTAGCATCAATATCAGGGTTAACGCGAATAGAGATTGGTGCGTTTAAATTAAGCTCGCAAGCCACTTCTGAAATGCGTTCCAGTTCTGAGATTGACTCAACATTAAAACACTTAATACCTAGCTCTAACGCATAAGCAATTTCGTCAGCGGTTTTGGCAACCCCAGAAAACACCACTTTATTGGCAGCCCCTCCGGCTTTAATAACACGTGCGAGCTCTCCTTTAGAAACAATATCAAAACCCGCGCCGAGTCTTGCCAGTATGTTTAATACTGCAATATTTGAATTTGCTTTAACGGCGTAGCAAACTAGGCTTTTATGATCTTTAGCTGCATTAGCAAACGCTAAGTAATGGCGTTCAAGGGTGGCTCTTGAATACACATAACACGGTGTACCATAATGTTGGGCTATGGTTGCTACGCTGACATCTTCAGCAAATAGTTGATTGTTTTTATAATTAAAAAAATCCATTTACTGCTCCTGTTGTTGCTCGACGGGTGTTTGCTTATTAGGGGTGTTTGTTGGCTGAGTTTGTTCAGCAGGCTGCTCTGGTAAGTACAGCGCGCCGCTTTGGCCACAGCCAGCTAACGCACACAACAAAATAGTGCCGATTAATAGTTGTTTTAATTGTAAGGTATATGTCGCTTTCATTAGATTAATACGGTTGCTGGCTTTATAATCGCAGAGTAACAGAATATCTAAAAAATGCAGCTATTCGCGGATGATTTTATTCCTGTTACACTAGCTGTACAAACATGCACCATTATTTAGGCACCTCGCCTGTAAAGGAAATAACCATGACTGATCACGAATATCACCAATTAGCAGAAGCGCTTATGTTCACTATTGAAGAACAAATTGATGATTGTGAAGCCGATTTAGATTATGAATCGGCTCAAGGTATTTTAGAAATTATTTTTCTAGATCGCAGTAAAATTGTGATTAATAAGCAAGCACCTTTGCACCAAGTGTGGGTGGCAACAAAATTTAATGGCCATCATTTTGAAATGCGTGATGGTCAATGGATTGATAATCGCTCTGGCGCCGAGTTTTGGCGCTTCATTAATGAAGCGTCAACACGTCAAGCGGGTCAAGAAATTAAGTGGCAATCATCGCTATGAGTTTAGAGTTTGTAGAGTATCCAGCGCAAGGTTTACATAAAGCCACGGTTATTTGGTTACATGGCTTGGGTGACTCAGGTGATGGCTTTGCACCGGTTGCCCCGCAACTTGACTTGCCCAGTGAATTAGGGGTGCGCTTTGTATTTCCGCATGCGCCTATGCAGGCCGTTACAATTAACGGCGGTATGCAAATGCGCTCATGGTATGACATTAAATCGATGGATTTAGACAAACGTGCAGATGAACAAGGGGTTAGGGAGTCTGCAGCAAAAGTTGAGCAACTAATAACCCAAGAAATTGCGGGCGGCATACCGGCTAACAAAATCATTTTAGCGGGGTTTTCACAAGGTGGGGTGATATCGCTTCATTTAGCCCCGCGTTTAGCGTACAAGCTTGCGGGTGTGATGGCGCTATCAACCTATATGTGTGTGCCGCATAAATTGGCAGAGGAAGCAAAGCAAACACAGTTAAATATATTTATGGCTCATGGTAGCCAAGATGGCGTTGTGCCGCATAGCGCGGGTAGAAGTGCGTTTGACGTATTATCATCGCATAACATGGATGTAAGCTGGCAAGAATACCCAATGGGGCACGAGGTTTGTACTCAAGAGTTACACGCTGTGCGCCAATGGTTAATGTCTCGCCTAAGTTAGTTTAGCAGCCGCTGAGGGTCAAAATGAGTCAAAAAATAGTAATAACAGCAAATGTAAAACGTGAACCACAAGTTAGCGAACCCAGCGTGAGCTATGATTGGCATTGGCGTCGGATTGTGAGTATTTCTATGTTGGTGATTATGATCTCTGCAGCGATTATTTACGGCCTGTCTAGCGCTGTGAATGCTGAACAAGGAGCGCCGCATCTTAATGAGCAGCTCGATTTAACTGTGCAACCAACGGCAATGATATCGCTAAGCGATGATGTAGCATCAGCAGAGAGTGAAAAAGCAACGGATGCTGATGAAAAACCGGTAAATACAGCCACAATTGCCGATTTTGAAACCCTTTCCTCAGGTGAGCAAAAATTAGCTCCGATTACTGAACAAGTATTACCAGAGCTTGAAGTTCAACAAAGTATTATTGAGCAAGAAGTAGAGCCAACAATCACTGCTGCACCTGAAAAAGTAGCTATTGCGGCAATGCATACTCAAGTGCCTGAAACCAAAACTGCCAGTATAAAACCGGCTGAGCAAAAACAATTTGCTGCTTCAGCACAGGTTGCGAGTGTCGCCATTGGAGCAAAAATAGATACAGCCACTATCAGTCGTGCGGTACTGACGCGCAGTGTCAATGATCGTGAACCAACCAATGTATTTGCTGCCGATGTCCGTTTAAATCAGTTTGAAGGGTCGCTGTCATTTTTTAGTGAGCTTAAAAATTTACAAGGTCAGCAAGTTAAACATGTGTGGTTATTTGAAGGTGAGGTCATGGCGGAGGTTGCGCTTGAAATCACATCTGTGCGCTATAGAACGTACTCAACTAAAAATATTATGGACTCCCAAGTGGGGCAATGGCGCGTTGATGTGGTTGATGAACACGGACTACTGATTGCGCAAAAAGAATTTAGAGTTTTAGCTGATTAAATCTAATAATTATTAATGGATATTTTATGACTGAAAAAACAAAGTTAGTTCGCATTGCCACTCGTAAAAGTGCATTGGCACTGTGGCAAGCTGGATTTGTAAAAGCACAGCTAGAGCATTTTCATAATGACGTACGTGTAGAGCTGGTGCCAATGTCGACTCAAGGAGACATTATTTTAGATACGCCACTGGCTAAAATTGGCGGTAAAGGCTTGTTTGTAAAAGAGCTTGAGCAAGCCATGCTTGATGGGCGAGCAGACATTGCAGTGCATTCAATGAAAGATGTTCCTGTAGAATTTCCAGATGATTTAGAGTTGCACGTTATTTGTGAGCGTGAAGACCCACGTGATGCATTTGTATCAAATAATTTTGCCAATATTGATGCGTTACCGCAAGGCGCGATTGTTGGCACCTCAAGCTTACGTCGCCAATGCCAAATTAGAGCGTTGCGCCCTGACTTAGAAATCCGTGACTTACGAGGCAATGTAAACACACGTTTAGCTAAGCTAGACAGCGGCCAATACGATGCCATTATACTCGCAGCGGCTGGGCTAATTCGTTTAGAAATGAGCGAACGTATTCGTGACTTTATTGAACCCGAAGTGTCTCTACCTGCTAATGGCCAAGGTGCTGTAGGTATTGAATGCCGTATAGATGATGAAGTCACTAAAGCCTTATTAGCACCGCTGGAGCACAGTGAAACACGTATTCGTGTTAATGCCGAGCGCGCAATGAACCGCCACTTAGAAGGGGGCTGCCAAGTGCCTATTGGTGCCTATGCATTGGTTGATGGTGAGCAAGTGCATTTACGTGGTTTAGTGGGCGCGATTGATGGCAGCGAAATTTTACGCGATGAAATTAGCGGGCACGTTGATGATGCGGAAAAATTAGGCATAGAGCTGGCTAAAAAACTTTTAGCACAAGGTGCCGATAAAATCCTTGCCGACGTATATCGAGACGCATAATGAAACATATCTTGATAACTCGGCCCGAAGGAAAAGGCGCAGCCCTTGCACAGCAACTTGAGCAGGCGGGTTATCAAGCGTCTTTATTTCCTGTTTTAAAAATAACGTATTTAACGCCAGCAAGCGTTGAGCTAACCCCACTGCTTAATGCCGACAAAATTATTTTTGTTTCACAAGATGCAGTGCATGCACTGAGCGCACTTAAACCGGCAATTAATACCAAGGCGCAGTTTTATGGGGTGGGTCAACAAACAGCCGATACTATTTACGAAGTGTTTGGGGTACGTGCCGCACTGCCAAAACAACATGACTCTGATGGGTTACTGGCGCTTAAGTCGTTAGCTGAGGTTGATGGCATTAATATTGTGTTAGTTAAAGGGGTTGGCGGGCGACCTGAAATCGCACAAACCTTAAAACAGCGCGGTGCCTTTTTAAATAATTGTGTGGTGTATCAGCGCGAGCCAGTTGAACAACAATCCGCTAACTGGATAGACCACTGGCAAAGCCAAAATGTACACGGTATAGTCATTACAAGTAATGCCGCAGTTGATGCTATATTTAATACCTCTACGGCGGCACAATTAACATGGTTACAACGGTGCGAGTTTTATGTTGCAAGTGAGCGCATTGGCGCTTATTTACAACAGCAAAAAATAAATTCGACACATATACATACTGCCGCAGGAGCGAGCGATCACGCTATGTTTACCTGCATAAATCAGCAAGGTAGCAAAATGAGCGAACAGTCAGTAACGTCAAAAGTAGAAAAAACGCCACAGCCAACAGCAAATAACACCTCCAATACCGCTAAGAGTGACCCCGTAAAAGCGAATAATCAAAAGCAAAATAATCCTCAAAAAGTGAGTAAAGTGGGCAGCCTTGCGTTGGTGATTTCGTTGCTTGTTGCCGGCGGTGTGGGTTATGAATTTTATCAAAAACTGAATGCCGGTAAAGTACAGAGCCTAGCGGTTAATACACTAACTGAACAAAATAAAGTACTCCAACAAGAGTTGCAAACGCTAAAATCTGAGCAGCTGAATTTGCAACAAGCGTTAATTAATAGCGAAGATCAAATTGCTATGGCACTCAATGAAAACGCTGTAAAAAACCAACAAGCATTAAAAGCCGCGCTGCAAAAAGTACAACAAAGTGGCAATATATTAAATCCACAAGAAGTAACCAGCTTACAACGTATGGCTGAGTTTAAACTGTGGGCAGAGCAAGATTATGCGGGCACGAGTGCGGTGCTTAAGCGTTTAAATTCATTATTAAGCGATCATCCTGGTACGCTTGAGTTGCGCCAAGCAATTACTCAAGATATACAAATGCTCGATGCCATTAAACCCGTTGCAGTAGAAGCTATTTATTTACAATTAAATAGTGTAAAAAATAATATTGATAACTTGGTATTTAATGCGGTTAATTTGCCAGAGGAAGCGGTTATAAGCGATGAAAATGCGCTATCTGAAGATATGAGTGATTGGCAGCAAAACATCCGTAATAGTTGGAATAAAATAGTTGATAGTTTTATCACTATTCGTCATCACGATGGCATATTAATTGAGCCGCTATTGACCGATAGAGAGCGCCATTTAATTACCCAACGCATAAAACTTACGATTACTCAGGCGCAAGACGCCCTACTTAGTAAGCAGGCAAGTGTTTATTTTAACGCGTTAAATGATATAAAACGTTTGCTTAATGAATACTTTAAGCAAGATGATGCCACGACAAAAGTGGTATTACAAACCTTAGCAAACCTTGAAAAAGAGCCACTTAACTTTAACCCTGAAGTGACATTGCAAAGTACTGAGCAAGTCAAGGAGTGGGCACAATGATAGGACTGATTATTTTCATTGTCGCTATTGTATTGGTGCTGGCGATCACCCCCTTTGTGTTAGATGAAAAAGGGTATGTGCTTATTTCATTTAATAACACCACTATAGAGGGCACGATTGTTTCGTTTTGTATTATGGCGGCACTGAGCGCAGCAGCCTTGTATTTAATGTATAAGTTAGTGCGTTACTGTTTATCTATTTATAGAAATACCAAGCATAGTTTTTTTGCACGTAGCCAAGAGCGCAAACATGCCGCTATAGAGCAAGCATTGTGGAGTGTTATCAACGATGATTTTGAGCAAGTAGAAAATGCGCTATCGAGCAATAGCGTGCCAGATAAATTTGACGATATACGTTTAGCGTTACTTGCAAAAGCGGCGCTGGCAAATAATCAACCCAATAAAGCGCTTGAATATTTGTTTGAAATAAGCCCTGAGCAACAGCTCAAAGCGGCTAAGTTATGGTTAGCCAGTGGCGATAGTCGTGTTATTGAACCGCAAATACGCGTTGCTGCTGAATCTAAAAAAGCCACGGTACTTGATCTAAAACTGTACACCGAAGTGTTAGTGCAACAACAACACTTTACACTACTTGAAGATTTTTTACCGCGCTTATTACGTAAAAATGCCTTGAGTGATGTGCAGTGGCAGCAAGTGTTTTTAGCTTACTTTGCCTCTTGGGCAAGTGATGAGTTAACAGTTAAATACGAGCAATTGGGTAAAAAATTACAAGTGCACGCGCATTCTGCGTATTTAACTCAAATGGCCAAAACAGGGCAGTTGGCAAGTATTGAAAGTGAGTTAATTAAATTACTCAAGCACACTAAGCATTACAATGAGCTGGCCAACATTTTAAGTGAAGCTGCGCCAGGTAATGCTTATAAACTACAATCAAGCATTCAAGAACGACTTAAAAAAGATGAACATAATAACGCATTATTATTAGCGTTGGCATGTTTAGCTAATGCACAAGGTGACTATGATTTAGCTGCCCGTGTGTTTGACAAAGCGCTCAATAGCGATAATAAGTCACAATATCGACAACAAGCTATACTAAGCTATAAGCACAGCGCACAATTAGACAAGGCACTTGTGCTCTCCCAATAATGGATTATATTTTATAAATCAATAAATAAGCAAAAGCGCAGGAGCGAAGGCTATGAAAAATGCATTTACACTCTCATTTAGCCTTGCGTGCGCTTATTTTTTTAGCGGTTATTTAAGTAATCTTTTATTTGCCGTTGATGGTTATGCCGTTGCCTCATGGCCTCCGGCAGGTATTGCGCTAGCAAGCTTTCTATTGTGGAAACAACGCGCATATGTGGGGATTTTTGTCGGTGCTGTTTGTGTTAATTTAATTCATTTAGACAGCGCCGCTGATATTTTAAATTGGCCCGTATTACTTCAAGCTCTTGGGGTTAGCATTGCTGCTTTTTTTCAGGCATGGCTGGCTGCATTTGTTATTACCAAAGTCATAAAGTCACCTCCGAATTTATCTTCACTTAAACTAAGTATACAAAGCCTAATAGTTGGTGGTCCTTTATGCTGTGTGATTGCAGCGGCTACAGGTACAAGTTTATTAGTTTTTAATAATTTAATTAGTCTATCTGAGGTGCTCAGCACTTTTATTACTTGGTGGGTGGGCGATAGTATTGGTGTACTTGTTTTTACTCCTTTAGTGTTGGCTGCGTTTAATTATTCTCTGCTGCGTCATCGACTGCAAGTTATTTTGCCCGCATTGCTTATTTACGCCATTCTTAGTGTTAGTTTTTATGGTGCGGCGAGTGTTAAAAAACAAAAAGACATTCAAAAACAAGAAGCTAAACTACTCGTGACACAAAACGCAATTAATCAAAAGTTAGATAAAGTGGCTGCTCATTTGTCTTTACTCGCGGCCTTTATGGCAACTAATGAGCATGTTGGTGTTGATGAGTTTAATCAATTTACCTCTAAACAGCTAAGCTTTAATGATGAAATTTTAGCACTTAAATGGGCGCCTAAAATTAATAAAAGCGGTATTAATACGCTTTCTGAATGGGATGAGTCCGTACCTATAAAACAAAAATCGGCCAATGGTCAATGGCAAAAAGCACGCTCTAGGGATGTTTACTACCCAATAAAGTATATTTATTCCTTTAAAGATATGCAGCATATTATAGGCTTTGATCTTGGCTCAAATACACATATGTATGATGCTCTCAATAAGGCTAGAGTGCTAAATCAGCTAGTGTTAAGTGAACCCGTAAAGCTGATACCTGAAAATGACGAATTTGATGTGTTATTTATTTTTCCAGTATTTGCCGAGCCCGCTATTGAGGGCGATTTTAAGGGATTTGTGATTGCACTGGTGAGTTTAAATAAACTTTCGAAGTCATTATCATTTGATGCAAGTGGGCAAGTTGCTATTAGCTTTACCGATATAAATGCAGAGAAAAGCCAGCAAGAACTTTATTTTGCAGAACATCAATCAATGAAGTTATTAAAAACATATCAACTTTTAATTGGTCATCGTTTATGGCAAGTCGACTTATATCTGCCAAAGGCTGAATCAACATGGTTAATCTATTGGTTGGCACAGATTGTAGGCATGCTATTTGTTTGGTTACTCATTATGTTTTTAATTTCAGTGGTCTCTACGAATATTCGCATACGTGAACAAGTAGCGAAACAAACGTTGATTCTACGAAAAGAAAAGCAAAAAGCCGATGAAGCGAGTGAAATTAAAAGCCAGTTTTTAGCTAATATGAGCCATGAAATACGAACACCGATAAATGGCATTAAAGGAATGCACTATTTAGCGCTGCAGCAAAACAATTGGCAGCAGGCAAGAACCTATATTGAGCAAGCGGATAGCGCTGTGAGTGTATTATTAAGAGTGGTTAATGATGTACTCGACTTTTCGAAAATAGAAGCAGGCAAGTTAGAATTAATACAAGAGTCTGTTGATTTGAAGTCTTTAGCGCAAGAGGTAATAGGCTTAATGCAGTTTGAAGCAAGCAGTAAGTCTTTATCGCTTCAGTTAGACTATGAGCATGACACTGTTTTGGTTATTAACACCGATCCAATCCGTTTAAAACAAGTATTGCTTAACTTACTTAACAATGCGGTTAAATTTACCCCTGAAGGTTCTGTAAGATTAAAAATTTGGCAATCATCTAAAATGACCTATTTTAGCGTTAATGATACGGGTATAGGAATTAGTGAAAAAGCGCAAAAACAGTTATTTAACCCATTTTCTCAAGTAGATAACTCAACATCACGCCAATACGGTGGCACAGGTTTGGGCTTGAGTATTTGTAAAAAATTAGTTGAGCTTATGGGAGGGTCAATCGATTTAAAAAGTTGTGAAGGGCATGGTTCAACATTTACTTTTAGTCTACCGCTTCATTCACCGCTACCAAAAGTAAAGCACTACCTAGAACAGTTCGATAAAGTGGATATAAGTAATATTTCACTTACAAACTACCGGCTTTTACTCGTTGAAGATAACCCGTTAAATCAACACGTCGCTCATTCTATTTTAGAAACAAAACAAGGAGTTGTAGATATTGCCAATGATGGGCTTGAAGCTTTAAAAATGTTAAGTGAGCATAAGTACGACCTCGTATTAATGGATGTACAAATGCCTAAAATGGATGGTTTAAAAGCGACACAAGTAATTCGTAGTGAGTTAGGGTATTTAGATTTACCCATTATCGCACTATCAGCTAATGCACATGAAGAAGATATTAAAAAAGCGCTTAATGCAGGTATGGATAATTACCTTACAAAGCCTATTGATGCCGATACGTTATTCAAAATGCTGTGGTTTTATTTGCCACATTAGGTCATTTTTTCCATAAAAGGCAGACATAAGACCTTAAAGCGCTCATTTAACTATTCTACACTTGAAATATGGCGATACCTGCGTATCATTCGCGCAATTTTAATTCAACCGAGTAGCTATTATGATCAATAGAAAAATACCTTTGCTAGATATTCACCGTCATTTAGATGGGAATGTACGTGCGCAAACCATACTAGAACTTGGTCGACAATTTAATATTAGGTTGCCAGCAAACAATGTTGAAGCACTTACTCCCCATGTTCAAGTTATTGATCCTGAGCCAAACCTAATGGCATTTTTACAAAAGCTTGATTGGGGGGTCAACGTATTGGGTGACTACGATGCCTGTAAACGAATTGCCATAGAAAACATTGAAGATGCCCAAGCGCAAGGGCTTGATTACGTTGAACTTCGTTTTAGCCCTTATTACATGGCTCAAAGCCAAGGGTTACACCCGCAAGGCGTAGTTGAAGCCGTGGTGGATGGTATTCAAAGTGCAACAAAGGACACTGATATTAAAGCCAACCTAATTGGTATTTTGTCTCGTACTTACGGGGTTAAAACGTGTCAGCAAGAGCTGGATGCATTGCTTGCCTTTAAAAATAACTTAGTGGCGGTTGATTTAGCTGGTGATGAAATTGGTTTCCCTGGTGAATTATTTGTTGATCATTTTAAACAAGTACGTGATGCCTATTTAGCGGTTACTGTACATGCCGGCGAAGCCTTAGGTGCATCAAGTATTTGGCAAGCATTAAACGAGCTGGGCGCAAGCAGAATAGGCCATGGCGTTAAAGCGATTGAAGATCCAAAACTAATGGATTATTTACGCGATAACCGCATTGGTATTGAATCGTGCTTAACCAGTAACATTCAAACCAGTACAGTAAACGATTTAACTAAACACCCACTTAAACAGTTTTTAGACCATGGAATTTTAGCCAGCATTAATACCGATGACCCAGCCGTTGAAGGGATTGAAATTGAGTACGAATACACAATTGCCGCGCCAAAAGCTGGTTTATCACAAGCCGATATGGAAAAAGCCCAAGCTAATGCACTTGAAATTGCGTATTTAACTGACGCAGATAAACAAGCGCTTAAAGCCAAAGTTGCACTGCGTTAATTGTTTAAATTATTAAAAATGCCACTTACCACAGTGGCATTTTTTATTTATATGTGCGTTTTACAGCTCACATAATTGTTATAAAGTGCTTTTAATATATCGCCTCGGCTGATCATACCAACCACCACAGCACCATCAACCACTGGGTAATTTTTTGGTTTACCTGGCTTCATTTGTTCTGCAAGTTCCATAATATTCGTATCCGCACCCACAGTCACAACCTCGGTTTGCATTAATTGCGATACTTTAACCATACCGTCACAAAAATAACTACTTTGCATTAGGGGTCTTAGCAGCTCTTGCTCAGAAATAAAGCCAACTAGCAGCTTATTATCGTCAAATACCGGTGCACCAAGCAGTTTAAATTTTTGTAGTTCTGCAATAGCAGTGGTCATTTCTGTATTCGGGGTGATATGAGGCAACTTGTGTTGCATAAAATCTTTTACTTTTGTATTTAGCATCTGGGTCTCTCCCGCTCGTTGTTCTATACAAAGTATGGTTTATATATTGAATTTTAGGAAATTGTTTATGCTGATTATGCTGATAGGTAATAACAATCGCAGCTTTAAATTAATGTTTGCTGGGCAACTTCTTTACTATATATTTCAAAGTCTGAGAGATGGTTATTAATATTAGTTATACTCATTTATGAAATCATCAACAATTGCTTGTCTGTCTTCTTGCAGGCGACCATACATACTGTAAATTTGCGCGGCGTATGCAATATCAAATGCAGATTCACCAAATAATTTTTTACCAGAGGTTATAACTTGCATCTGCAATACAGTTGACGCGGAATTTAAGTCAACGAGATCAATATCACTATCTAGCTCTATTGCAAGTTGTTGAGCAATATTAAAACGCAGGACATTATCTAAAGGTTGTAGTGACATAATAGCGATATCAATATCACTATTTTTGTTGGCTGTTCCTTTACTGTGCGAGCCAAATAAATAGATCAGCTTTATGCCTTCAAGCTGTTTAAGTAAAAAAGTCACGATACGCTGCTCAATTGCTGAAGTCATAAAATGGCACTGATTATATTTATTAAGTAAATTGAGTATAACTTTAATGTATGGGATTTGTATATTTAGTCGGGGTAAGTCAATATAAAAAAGCGCTATTTAGCGCTTTAAATACTCTATATTTTTTCAGTTACTTGATAAACGCGAAGGCGTCGGCATACATGTTTTCGCGTATTGCACCATGTGCTAGGAAATCATCGCGTACAATACCTATCATGTCAAAACGCCCTGCCATATAAATATCGTATGGAGCAAGAGACACTATATCGCTCATGACGGCTTTATGTACGTAGCCTGTGTGGCCTGTCCAGCTAGCTGTTGGGTTTTCCACTACTGGTATAAAAGTAAAGTTTTCACGGCTATCGGCCCATGTTTGCATTTCAGTATGGGCATACAAGGCTGACTCTTCACGCACACCCCAATAGAACAATACCGGACGCTCACAACCGATTTCACTTAAATGATCAGCCATAGATTTTGCGTATGAAAACCCAGTGCCGCCAGCGAGTAAAATAATTGGTCGTTCGCATTGGAGGCGCAACTGTGAAATGCCTAAGCCGGCTTCAATCAACACCTGAGTTTTCTCAGCATGGGCTTGGCGAAGATGCTCTAAAGTTTGCATTGCATATGAATCAACTGCAGATGCGCCAATATGGAGTTCTAGCTCATCACATTGTGAAGGGCGGCTAGCAATTGAAAAAGCACGCTTGTCTTTCTCGCCTAGCACAACTTGTAAATATTGACCAGCTTCAAAAGTAACGCTTTGTGCGGGTTTTAAAATGACTTTGTGAACAAATTCGGTTAGTGGGTTAATAGAGACAACTTCAGCATGTAATGTTTGCATGTTTTACCTTAAATTAGCGGATAAGCACTTTATTTGAGCAATAGTAGCATATCCGCAGAGTGAGTTTATAGCCTAAAGCATCGCCGTTAAAGAATATCTAAGCTATCCCAAAGTTCATCAACACGATCTTTAGTGGCTTGGTTCATTACAATCGGCTCGCCCCATTCACGGGTTGTTTCGCCAGGCCATTTATTGGTTGCATCCATGCCCATTTTTGAGCCAAGGCCAGAGACAGGCGATGCAAAGTCTAAATAATCTATTGGCGTGTTTTCAATTAAGGTGGTGTCGCGCGCAGGATCCATTCGGGTGGTAATAGCCCATATTACATCGTTCCAGTCTCGTGCGTTTATATCATCATCGCAAACAATAACAAATTTTGTGTACATAAATTGGCGCAAGAACGACCATACCCCCATCATTACGCGTTTAGCATGCCCCGGGTATTGTTTTTTCATTGTCACTACGGCCATGCGGTACGAGCAGCCTTCTGGCGGTAAATAAAAATCAACGATTTCTGGGAACTGTTTTTGCAAAATTGGCACGAATACTTCGTTTAATGCAACACCTAAAATAGCAGGCTCGTCTGGTGGGCGGCCTGTAAATGTGCTGTGGTAAATAGGGTTTTTACGATGGGTCATGTGGGTGACCGTCATTACTGGAAAGTCATCTACTTCATTGTAGTAACCGGTATGATCGCCATACGGGCCTTCAGGTGCCACTTCTCCTGGCATAATATGACCTTCAAGGACAATTTCGGCGTTTGCAGGCACTTGTAAATCGTTAGAAACCGACTTTACTACTTCCGTTCTGCTACCGCGTAGTAATCCCGCAAATGCATATTCACTTAATGTATCAGGAACAGGGGTAACAGCGCCTAAAATAGTGGCCGGATCTGCTCCTAATGCTACCGAAACAGGGTAGGGTTCGCCAGGGTGTTCTTTACACCACTCTTGAAAATCAAGCGCGCCACCACGATGCGATAGCCAACGCATAATAATTTTGTTTTTACCAAGTAACTGCTGACGATAAATCCCTAAGTTTTGACGTTTTTTATAAGGCCCCTTGGTAACGGTCAAGCCCCAAGTAATTAAAGGTGCCGCATCACCAGGCCAACAATGTTGAATAGGGAGTTTAGTTAAATCAACCTCGTCACCTTGTAAAATCACTTGTTGGCATAGCGCTTTTTTAACTTCTTTGGCAGGCATATTGAGTACTTGCTTAAATACCGGAATTTGCCCTAGCGCCTCTTTAATGCCTTTAGGTGGCTCAGGCTCCTTTAAAAAGGCCAGTAACTTACCGACTTCACGCAACTCACTGACATCTTCTTGGCCCATGCCCATTGCTACACGCTTAGGTGTACCAAATAAGTTTGCTAAAACAGGTATATTATACCCTTTAGGGTTTTCAAATAATAAGGCAGGGCCTTTAGCACGCAGTGTACGGTCGGCAATTTCGGTCATTTCAAGGTACGGGTCGATTTCTTGGCTGATGCGTTTTAATTCGCCTCGTTTTTCAAGTAAATCGATAAAATCGCGTAGATCTTTGTATTTCATTGTGGGCCGTTACTTAGCAAAAAGTTAAAAGTATTATACCCAGTTCATGCAAGCTAAGTCATTATTTACACTTAAAACTTAAAGCGTTCTACTGCACCTTTTAAAGAGTGTGCAAGTTGATTAACGTCCTCACTTTCGCTTGCTAGGGTCGCTGCATTGTTGGCATTTAAGGTGGCTTGATCGGTTACCTTAGCCATTATTTGCTGGATATCGGTGCTATTTTCAAGTTGCTCATGCGAGGCATGGGCAATTTCTTTACTCATTGTATTTACCGACACCAACGTGCTTTTAATACGCTCAACGGCACTATTTAGTTCAGTGCTGTTTTCAACGCAATGCTTAGCCTGTTGTTGACCATCATTTATTTCAGTTTGGGTTGTTTGAGTATGTTGCTGCAGTGTGTTGATCATGGTAGTAATTTCGCTGGTAGAGCTTTGTGTGCGGGCCGCGAGCGATCGAACTTCGTCGGCAACTACGGCAAACCCTCGACCATGTTCACCGGCTCTTGCAGCTTCAATGGCCGCATTAAGCGCCAGTAGATTAGTTTGCTCTGCAATACTGCTAATGGTATCGACAATGGCACCAATCAGTTGGGTGTATTGTGCAAGCTCTTCGGTGCTGCTGACTGCTTTATCTAAGCGGCTTAAAAGTGCTTCAATACTCTGGCTATTGTTGTTTGCAATGGCGTTAACATCATTTGCAAATTGAGAAGCATTGGTAATTTCATCAGAGGTGCTCTGCGCTTGCTCGTATACGGCTTGTGAGCTTTGTAGCATTTGCTGCGCTAATGTGGTTGCTTGTGCACTGCGTTCCAGTTGTTGCTTAGCAACTATGGTCATTTGTTGGCCTTTTTCACTGGTTTGAATGGCTGAATTATCTAGTTCGTAGGCATCGTTACTAATCGCTTTTATTAGGTGAGTTAAGTCATCACATAGTTTATTAGTATTATGCAGTAAGGTACCAAATTCGTCTTTACTGTGCGGTTTACTTCGCTTTGAAAAGTCGCCCGAGGCTATGCGTGCAAGCTCTTTATTTACCTTTTTAAGCGGTTTTAACATGGCGTTCGTGGTAAATACCGAAATAATAATTAATAACATAATTAAAACAAAAGCAAGTGTAATCACTAAGCTAGTGCCGGTATTAATTGCCGATTTTGCACTTTCTTGTAGGGTATTAAAGCGCGTATCAGCAAGCTTATTGAGTTTAATTAACTGGTTTTCAATGGTAATAAAGGCTTTTTGAAAGCTTTCAAATCGCTGATTAACTTTTGCTTTGCTATCAAGTGCTTTATTTTGCTGAGCATAAAGCCCCTCTGAATTATTTAACAAATTACTTAAATCATTAAACCTAGCTGTAAGCTCATTGGCATCGAGTTTACTTGCAATTGGGGTAGCTTGTTGCTCTAAGTAGCTAAGATTAGATTTAATATTATCAAGTAAAAAAGAGGTATCTTGTTGATGGGCATTTATATTTTCTGAGGTAATAATCTGTCCAATGCCTTTTACATTATTGTTTAAAGTAAATAATAAATCGTCAATTCGAGTCGCAGTACCAAATAGGGAGTTTAAAAGCGATTGTTGATCAGCTGTTACGTTTATAAGCTCTATATCAAGCAAGCGATTACTGAGTTCGCGAAGCTGTTCGTTAAACGTATTTGTGAGTATTGCAGTGGTATTTTGTGCTTTAAATTGCTGCTCTTTTGCGGCCAACATTTCGTCGCTTATTGTACTTAGCTGGGTAAAGTTATTATTAATGGCAATAAGCAGTGTTTGCATACCTTGTTGTTCAGCTACTTGTTCTTTTAGTATTTCTAACTTACCAAAAAACTGTGTTTGCTCAGCCTGGGCTTGGTTTTTATTTTGTTGCATTAAATTAAGAGTGGTCTGGCTGTATGCAATGGCGTTAAATTTAGTGATAGAAAGTAGTGACAAGCGAAGATCTTTACTCGCTTGTTGTACCGGAACGGCGAGTGTTTCTATGCGCGAGTTAGTTGTGCTAATTTGATTTAACGACCAGTAAAAAAACAAACTGCTAGTAAGCATTAACAACCCAATGGATGAAAAGGCTAAAATTATTTTATGTTTAATAGCAAGAGAGCGCATAACTTTATCAACAATATTAAGGCAGTAAAACTTTGATTATTGTAGCAGTGTTTTTAACTTGGTGTTAGTTAATGGTTAATTGATTGTGCAGTGATACTTTTACCATTAATTATTGGCATAGCTAAATTAACCGTTGGTGAAAATAAGGCTTTACGTTATGTTTGAGCTCTTATCTTTAGCTAGGGAATATCATGGCTGGCACTAACCTTTTAACATTACTTGATGATATAACGACCTTACTTGATGATATTGCGACCATGAGTAAAGTTGCGACTAAAAAAACGGCAGGGGTACTGGGAGATGACTTGGCGCTCAATGCGCAGCAAGTTACAGGGGTCACTGCCGATAGGGAACTGCCGGTAGTATGGGCGGTGGCAAAAGGGTCGTTTTTAAATAAAGCGATATTAGTCCCGGCTGCGTTATTAATTAGTGTGTGGTTGCCTTGGTTAATTACGCCACTTTTAATGATAGGTGGTTTATTTTTATGTTTTGAAGGCGCTGAAAAAGTATTTGCTCGCTTTTTACCTCACCATGAGGAAACGATAGATGATGATGAAAAGTTAGATTTAGTTGAATATGAAAAGCAAAAAGTAAAAGGTGCTATTCGTACTGACTTTATTCTTTCCGCTGAAATTATTGTAATTACCTTAGGTATTGTGGCTGGGGCTACGTTAATGAATCAAGCACTGGTGCTAAGTGTTATTGCCATCATCATGACAATTGGTGTTTATGGATTGGTAGCTGGGATTGTAAAACTTGATGATGCTGGATTGTATTTACTTAACCAATCAAAACTCTCTGCAAATAAATTTAAAGAATTACTGGGTAAAGGCCTACTTGCAGCAGCTCCCCGACTTATGCAGTTTTTAGCCTTTGCAGGTACAATCGCCATGTTTTTAGTGGGGGGTGGAATTTTAGTGCATGGTGTTGAGTTACTGCATCATACACAGATTGATATCACACATTACGCGCAGTCAACCTTAGGTGGGGCAGGTGAGATGCTAGCTCCTTTAGTATTTGATGGCTTACTTGGTGTAGTTGCGGGCTTGGTTATTGTTGTTATGCATATAACCTATACAAAGCTCTTTAAAACCCATCGTAGCGCGGCGTAATCGCGCTATTTTACGTTATTCACACTGTGCACTTTTACATAATTGCTCAAGCTCAAGCTTAGCTTTGCTATTACCTTGAGCAATGGCTTTTTTATACCAATAAATAGCTTGTGGGGCGTTTTTCTCTGTGCCTTGCCCATCGCGATACATTTGCGCCAGATTTAGTTGTCCCCATTGAGAACCTGTTTGCGCTGCAAGTGTAAAGCTTTCTAGCGCCTCATCGTATTGCCCATCTTTGTGGTACATAATTCCTTGTTGATTATTTTTATCGAGCTTTACTCCTTTATATAAAGGTTTTGGTTGTGGCGGAAACATCACAAATCCACCATATAAACTATTTGCATAGGGGCGCAGTACGTCGAATATAATGTCATCCTTGTATAAGCGTTTTATTTCATTACGAGGTAGGGTGATGGTTTTAGATGAAAAGTAATCTCTCTGCACTAATAAACTTGCACGCATTGCTGTGGTTATGGCGCTGCTGCGCTTATAGCTATAATTACTTACTTGAAACGTTATAAATTGCTGATCAAAGCTCAGCACTTGCGCTACTTTTAAATTAGTCAGTGTCCACGGTTCATGAGTGAATTTATCGGCTTTTACTAAATAGGTATCATAGGCTTTGGGGTTGGTTAAATAACTTTGTTTTAGCGCCTCAGCATTAAGGTGTTTTTGATAAAAAAATAATAATACCCACAGTAATAAAACTAATCCAATACAGTATTTGGGTAGGCTTAGCTTTTCGAACAGGGGTAGTTTTTTAATGCTTATAGGCTCACAATGCCCACATTCATAGCATTCGCGTTTATAACTCAGTTTTAGTGGAAATACGGGAAAAATAGTAAAGCGCAAAAAACGGCTTTGGTTAACCAAGTGATAGCTGTTACTTTTGCAATTAGGACAGCACTGTATTTGTGTAAAATGAGGAAAAGACTGACTGGTATTGAAAAGTAGCATGAAAATACGCTCCCTGTTTTAATTCTTTTTAAGTTAAAACAATGAGCGTATTAGTTAAAGCAGCAAACTGTAAGTAATTATGTCAGTTACTCTGTAGTAAGTGCTTTTGGTTTAATGGTTGTTTTAATCGAATAAGTTTTCAATGTTTAAACGCAGGTTAATATCTGTATTACTTACCTTAGTGCGTATGTTGCGCCAACATCAACACGGGTATATTTTTGTTTTATTACTGCCTTTTACTTCAATACGCTCTATATTTGCGGTGTTGGCAAATACATTTGCAGAGGTGCTTGCTAAAAGTGCGTTGTTAATGGTTGCTAATTGTTAATTCTGCTATTATTAGCTGCATATTTATTGAGACTTTTCTCAAGTTATTTTTTTGCTATGGAATTTACTGTGACTGCAACTGCTTTTTCATCGTTGGCCTTACCTTCTGGGTTAGTTGATAATTTATCGACCCTTGGCTACACCCAAATGACTCCTGTACAGGCGCAAAGCCTACCACCAGTTTTAAGTGGCAAAGATATTATTGCCCAAGCTAAAACAGGCTCAGGTAAAACAGCGGCATTTAGTCTGGGCGTTTTAGCCAAACTAAATGTAAAACGCTTTCGTATTCAGTCGTTAGTGCTGTGCCCAACCCGTGAGCTTGCAGAGCAGGTGGCGGTTGAAATGCGTAAATTAGCACGTGGTATTCATAATATTAAAATATTAACGTTATGTGGTGGAGTATCAATTGGTCCACAAATTGGATCGCTTGAACATGGTGCGCATATTATCGTGGGTACACCCGGGCGAGTGGACGACCATATTCGCAAAGGCACATTGCGTTTAGATGATGTTGAAACACTGGTACTTGATGAAGCCGATCAAATGCTGGATATGGGTTTTCAAGATACACTCGATGCCATAATTGAGCGTATACCAACAAATCGTCAAACTTTGCTATTTAGTGCTACTTTTCCAAAATCAATTGAAGCGATTGCAAAACGTGTTTTGAGCAATCCCGAAATGATTAAAGTAGAAGAGCAACAAGAACAAAGCACTATTAAGCAATACTTCTATAAAATGGATAATAACAAACAGCGTTATCCAACCCTTAAATTACTATTACTTAAATTTACGCCGCAAAGCTGTATTGTTTTTTGTAATACCAAAGTAGAAACGCAGCAAGTATGTGACGATTTAGCTGACGAAGGCTTTAGTGCTGTTGCGTTGCACGGTGATTTAGAGCAGCGAGATAGAGAGCGCACCTTGATTCATTTTTCAAATAAGAGCGCCTCTATTTTAGTGGCTACCGATGTTGCCGCGCGCGGCTTAGATGTTGATGATATGGACATGGTGATTAACTATCACTTGGCCCACGATCCACAAACGCATGTTCACCGTGTTGGGCGAACAGGACGAGCGGGCAAAAAGGGCATTGCGTGTTCAATTTATGGTGATGCTGAGCAATTTAAAGTGGCTCAAATAGGTGATCATTATGAGCGTGATTTTATACCTGAGCCTATGCCATCGTATAATTTACTTGATAAACCACCTTACAAACCTGAAATGGTGACATTGATGATTGACGCGGGTAAAAAGCAAAAAGTACGCGCGGGTGATATTTTAGGCGCACTAACCGGAAAAGACGGTATTGCAGGGCGTCAAGTAGGTAAAATTAATGTACTTGATAACGTTGCGTTTGTTGCTGTAGAGCGTAATTCATCTAAGCCAGCACTGCGTAAATTAACCGAAGGCAATATTAAAGGACGTAAAATTCGCGCTCGTCGTCTGACGCGCTAATTTTATATTTAAGATGAGCAATTTGCTTTGAGTTGCTCATACTCTATTTTTAATTGTCTAAACACTTCGTTATCTCCTCCTTGTTTATCTGGATGATGTTGCACAGCGAGTTGTCGCCAACGTTTCTGTAATGCTTTTAATGTAAATGGTTGTGTTAATTGCCACCTAGCCAGCAATTGCTGTTGTTGCTGTGCGTTTAGAGGTACTTCATTTTGTTTTGGTTTATTAAAGCGTTGCCAAAAGCTATCTAATAAGGTCTTAACTTCTGCCGTGGATGTCTCAAAATTTTGCCAATTTAGGTAATACTCACGCAAAGGATCATTAGGGCTTAGCTGATTATTGTTGGGGTCGCTCACCAGCTCAATGTGTAGACTTTTAACTAGAAGTTGCTGTTTTGGCATGACTTGTTGTTGCAACTGATAAAGTGCATTCATAATTAAAAAATTACGCTTAAACAAATCGCGTTCAGGATCAGCGGCTAATGTATCTATTAGCCCACGTTGCTTTAATTCAGATGCTAAAGTATGAACCATCCACACTTTTTTATTCATTAATAGTTCAAAAATCTCATCTATCAGTGGGTTAAGCATTGTTTACAATCTAATAATTAGTGTATCTTAAATAAATTATCATACACCCAAGTAACATTAAACCCCAAAAGGTTGGCGTGAGTGCCTCTGTTTAACTCGGTTTAAATTAAATGTTTTCCAATTTTTGGAAATTATTTTCATAGCTAGTAAGGATTTAAGGATATTTTATGCTGACTTTGTTAAAGCATAGCTGCTTTATTGGCCTTATGGCAGTATTGAGTAGTGTATCAAATTACGCTTTATCAAATGATCAGAGCCGTTTATTTGATCAATTTAGTCTTGAGCAAACATGGTCTGAAAAACATCGCCTAGCAACCAATATATTGTCTAGCGCTGATCTTCCTAACTCTCAGCGAGTTGCTATCTATAGTGATTTAGCTGAATTAGCATTTTCTGAAAATGATTTAGTAAACGCACTAAAGTATTTCAAGTTACTAGAGGCCAATAGCACGGTAAGGGAGTTGCCAAAATTGCATTTTCGCGCAGTTAAAATGCAAGGCGTGGTACTTTATTATCAAGGTTTAGTGCAGCAAGCAGTGGTTGATTATAATCGTGCTTTAAATTTAGCCGTTATGCTTAAAAGCCCAATCAAACAAGCAAACTTACTCAGTAATATAGGGTTAGCCTATTTTGATATGTATAACATGGAGTTGGCGCTCGATTACTATCAGCAAGCAAAAGTCATTTATGAGAAAGAGGGAAGTGCACAAGATAAGGCTGATATATTACATAATATTGCTGGCATCTATATTCGACTTTCTCGCTATGACTCTGCTTTGGAGATGTACCGTGAGGTTTTAAAAGTTTTTCAAGAGCTTGGCGATGAAGATGGTGTTGCCCAAGTTTATGGCAATATGGGGGTAGCGTACACTGAGTCCAGGCAATATCAACTTGCATTACATTATAACCAGCTTGCTCTTCGGTATTATCAAAGTATTAATAATGCCTTTCAGCTTTCTACTAAGCACACTAATTTAGCTTCTATTAATCTTAAATTAAATAAATTTGATGTAGCCTTATATCATGCAAATGCAGGTCAACAGTTTGCGTTAGAGGCGGGTAATAAATCATTATTAGCGGCTGCTTTGCATGTGTTATCGGCTGTACAATTTGTTCAAGGCGATACACAAAATGCTAAGGAAACCTCTGAGCGCTCAATTACTCTAGCTAAAGAGTATAATAATGGCATGCGGATAAAAGATGGGTTAGGGATTGAGGCACTAATTTATGCCAGCTTAGGTGATTATGAAAGATCTTTTGATTTGCATCAGCAGTATGTTGATTATCAGCGCAGCGTGAATACTCAAGAAGCATCAAAAGCGGTGAGTCAGTTTCAAATCCAGTTTGAATCCAAACAGTTAAACCAGGAAATCAAACAATTAAAACAACAACAATATTTACAAGAGTTGCAAATAGCAAAGCGATCACAGCTTACATTTTTATTAGCGATAGTGGCGATACTCATTTTAATTACAGTGACTGCTGTTTATAAGCGCCGCACAGAAAAACAAGCGAAGTTAAAGCTAACCGAGCAAGTAGAGCAACGTACCAAAGAACTACAAAGTGTTGCACAGGAGCTGCGTGAAGCCAATGAGGTTAAAAGTCAGTTTTTGGCAAATATTAGTCATGAAATTAGAACCCCGTTAACGGCTATTTTGGCACAAACGGACGACCTGATTAGTGGTTTATACGAGCCTGAAAAATTACAAGATGAGCTTAGGGTGATCCAACGTCAAAGTGAGCATTTAAAAAGCCTTATTAATGATGTGTTGGATTTGAGTAAAATCGAAGCAAATCGGCTAGAACTTAACATTACCTGTTTTGATATGGTGCAGCTGATAGATGATATTCATGCTATGTTCTGTGCTCAAACAAAGTCGAAAGGATTGTCGCTAGTTTTAGATTGTCAATTAGACGATAACTACTTTACGCGACTAGATGCAACCCGAGTAAAACAAATTCTTATTAATTTATGTGCCAATGCCATTAAGTTTACTCACAAGGGCCAAGTGACAATCAGTGTGAGTAAAACACCGCAAGGATTACTTTTTTTAATTAAAGATACTGGCATTGGCATGAGTTCATCGCAGCTTAAATTTATCTTTGAATGTTTCAGCCAAGCCGACAACAGTATCAGTCGGCGTTTTGGTGGTACAGGGTTAGGTTTGAGCCTATCACAGCAGCTAGCAGCAATGATGGGTGGCTATATAAGTGTGCAGAGTGAATATAAAAAAGGCAGTGAGTTTTCATTTTATTTGCCATGCATTCAGGTAGCAGAGCAAATTTGTCATGATGACGTGCACGTTAAGCTGGATAATGAACATAGATTATTATCGGGCAAAGTGGTACTTGCTGAAGATCACAGTGATAATCGTAAACTGATCAGCCGCTATTTACACTCTATTGGGCTCGAAGTTATTGCCGTTGAAAATGGTGAACAAGCGGTAGAGCAAAGCTTAAAATTATACCCTGATCTGGTACTTTTAGATATTCAAATGCCAGTAATGGATGGTATTGCCGCGTTTGAACTACTTAAAAAGTGTGGTTATACGCAACCTATTTTAGCATTAACTGCCAATGCGATGAGCCATGAAATTGATCATTATTTATCACTTGGGTTTAGTGATTATTTAGCAAAGCCAATAGATAAAGAATCTTTCTATGCTGTTTTAACTAAATACTTGAGCTTTCAAAGCGATGAATTATCGACTGAAAACATAGATGTTGATATGAGTGATTTAATAACTAGTTTTAAACAAAGTTTGTCTGTAGAAAGTGAGCTTATTGAACAGCATTTTAAAGCCGAAGATTATAAGGCGCTGCAAAAAGATAGTCATCGGGTTTTAGGTGCTGCGCAAATGTTTGGATTACACGAAATAGCATTCGCGGCAAAAGCATTAGATGATGAATTGTTGCGGCCACAAATTAATAAGTCACAGATAACTTCACAGGTATCTAACTTACAGCGATTATTTAAACAATGCAGTTAAAGTAAAAAAGACACTGATTAGTGTCTTTTTTACTTATACTCAAGCTACCTAGAGGTGAATTGAGTATATGCTTATTGGCGTTTCATTGAATCGAAAAACTCATCATTGGTTTTACTCATTGATAGTTTATCGATTAAAAACTCCATCGCATCAATTTCTGACATGTCATGGACTATTTTACGTAAAATCCACAGCTTTTGAAGCTCATCAGGTTTGGTTAGCAACTCTTCACGACGAGTACCTGAACGGTTAAAGTCGATAGCTGGGAAAACACGTCTTTCCGCAATTTTACGGTTTAAGTGTAATTCCATGTTACCTGTCCCTTTAAACTCTTCATAGATAACTTCATCCATTTTTGAGCCCGTGTCGATAAGTGCTGTTGCAATAATGGTTAAGCTGCCGCCTTCTTCAACGTTACGTGCAGCACCAAAAAAACGCTTAGGCTTATGCAGTGCATTAGCATCAACACCACCCGTTAATACTTTCCCAGATGATGGGATAACGGTGTTATAAGCTCGCGCTAAGCGGGTAATTGAATCAAGCAAAATAACAACGTCTTTTTTATGTTCAACCAAGCGTTTTGCTTTTTCGATAACCATTTCTGCAACTTGCACGTGACGAGAAGCGGGTTCATCGAACGTGGATGCAATTACTTCACCTTTTACCAGGCGTTGCATCTCAGTTACTTCTTCTGGGCGTTCATCAATAAGTAAAACCATTAATGTTGCATCAGGATGATTATGCGTGATTGATTGGGCAATATTTTGTAGCAACATTGTTTTACCCGCTTTTGGCGGTGCTACTAACAGACCACGTTGACCTCGGCCAATAGGTGATGCCAAATCTAAAACGCGCGCCGTAATATCTTCTTTACTGCCGTTACCACGTTCCATGCGAAAACGTTCGTTTGCATGCAATGGGGTTAGATTTTCAAAAAGGATTTTAGTGCGAGAGTTTTCAGGTTTATCAAAGTTAACTTCGTTTACTTTAAGTAAGGCAAAGTAACGCTCGCCGTCTTTTGGCGGGCGAATTAGACCTGAAATAGAATCGCCAGTACGCATACTAAAACGGCGAATTTGACTCGGAGATACGTAAATATCATCTGGGCCAGCTAAATAAGAAGCTTCTGATGATCTTAAAAAGCCAAAACCATCTTGCAAAATTTCTAGTACACCACCACCGAAGATATTTTCTCCGCTTTTGGCGTGGTTTTTAAGAATAGCAAAAATGATGTCTTGCTTTCTTAAGCGGGCTACGTTTTCGAGCCCCATGGACTCAGCTAAGTTTACAAGCTCTTTTATGGACTTGTCTTTTAATTCGCGTAAATGCATATTGGTGGGTTCTTTATTACAGTTGTCATACTCAGAATCGCTTTATTAGATTGTTGAGTGAGGTTTGTTGAATATAACTAAGGATTAGTTGGCTTTATAAACTAGCAGGTGATTACCTCAGCGTCCAGTGTTTATGTAAAATAAATTGAAAAAAAGGGCCAAATGCCCTTTTTTACGTCCACACTGACTTAAATGTTGCTGTCTAAAAACTCAACTAATTGTGTTTTTGATAGTGCGCCAACTTTAGTTGCAGCCACTTGACCATCTTTAAAAAGTAGAAGTGTAGGGATACCACGAATACCAAATTTAGGTGGGGTGCCCGCATTTTGGTCGATATTTAATTTTGTAATAGTCACACGGCCATCAAATTCTTCAGCAACTTCGCTTAGAATTGGGGCGATCATTTTACATGGTCCGCACCATTCAGCCCAAAAGTCTACTAGTACAGGTTTATCTGATTGTAATACATCAGCTTCAAAGCTATCGTCGGTAATTTGGATTATTTTCTCGCTCATTGCGCTCTCCGGTTTAGTTAGGCGAAATATTTAGTGCGTATTTAAACACTCTTGTTTCTTATTGCAAGTTTAAACGTTATGCTTAAACGCTATGACTAAGACACATTTGACCGATAAAAAGTTTTCAGACTTTGCTATTGCACCGGAAGTGGTCGCCGGTTTAACCGAAAATGGGTTTGAATATTGCACACCCATTCAAGCTAAATGCCTACCTTTTATTTGTGAAGGGCGCGATATTGCGGGCCAAGCACAAACGGGTACAGGCAAAACACTGGCGTTTTTAACTGCCACATGCCATCGGTTATTACAATCTAGCAAAGCACCTAGTAAACACCCAAAAGCCCTGATCATGGCCCCTACTCGGGAGCTTGCGATTCAGATACACAAAGATGCAAAAATTTTAGCGCCGCACTGTAATCTTAACTTAGGTTTAGTATATGGTGGCGAAGATTACGAAAAACAACGTGCACAACTAGAAAAAGGCGTTGATATTTTAATTGGTACTACAGGCCGGCTTATCGACTTGTACAAGCAAGGCTGTTACACCCTTAATGAAATTGAGGTAGTCGTGCTAGATGAAGCTGATCGCATGTTCGATTTAGGCTTTATTAAAGATATTCGTTATATGTTCAGTCGTATGCCAGATACCTCAGAACGTTTAAATTTACTATTCTCTGCAACACTGTCGTACCGTGTACAAGAGCTTGCGTTTGAACACATGACTAATCCAGAGCATGTGCAAATAGAGCCCGATGTAAAAACGGGTAAACGCATTCAAGAAGAGCTATTTCATCCTTCACAAGAGGATAAAATTAAGCTGTTATTAACCTTAATTGAAGAAGAATGGCCAGAGAAAGCCATTGTTTTTGCAAATACTAAACACAGTTGTGAAACTGTTTATGCGTGGTTAAAAGCGGATGGGCATCGAGTGGGTATGCTTACTGGCGATGTAAATCAAAAGAAACGCCAATCAATACTTGAACAATTTAGTAAAGGCGAACTAGACTTTTTAGTCGCCACTGATGTCGCAGCGCGTGGTTTACATATTCCAGAGGTAAGTCATGTATTTAACTTTGACTTGCCCGATGATTGTGAAGATTATGTGCATCGTATTGGTCGTACAGCCCGCGCAGGCGCTTCAGGCCATGCAATTAGCTTTGCGTGTGAGCAGTATGCTTATAATCTTCATGAAATTGAAGAGTACATCGAGCACAGCATTCCTTTATCACATTATGATAAAAGTGCGTTGCTAGATGATTTAACTAAGCCAACTATTCACAGAAAACGTAATTTTTCTACAGGTCCACGTAATCGTAGTAATAACAACGGACGTCGCCCAAATAATGGTTACCAAAAAGGACGGTCTTAACTGACCGTAGTTTCATTGTATTTGTAACTAGAGGTTTTTGAACGGTGGGGCAACTTAAACCGCAAAAAAATGTTTATGCAGTTATTGATTTGGGCTCAAATAGCTTTCATATGCTTATTGCCAAGTCAATGGCTGGTGGCCTGCAAACAATAGGTCGTGTTAAACGCAAAGTAAGACTCGCAGCAGGGCTTGATGATAATAACTTATTAAGTCTAGAGGCAATGCAACGAGGTTGGGAGTGCTTAGCCTTGTTTGCGGAGCGCTTGCAAGATATTCCCACGCAAAACATCACCATTGTTGCCACTGCAACACTTCGCCTAGCAACCAACGCCAACGACTTTAAGCTGCGTGCTGAAGAAATATTAGGGCATAAAGTTAATGTTATTAGTGGTGAACTTGAAGCGCGAACTATTTACAAAGGTGTTGCGCACACTTCTTCATGCACAGGTAAACAGTTAGTTATTGATATTGGTGGTGCGAGTACCGAGGTTGTCATTGGCCAAGGCTTCGAAGCACGCCATTATAAAAGCCTTAATATTGGATGTGTAACCTACTTGGAGCGTTATTTTAAAGATTGCCAGTTAAATGAAGCAAACTTTAATGCTGCCATAAAAGCAGCACGGTGTGTTATTGATGAAATAGCGCCCGAGTTTAAAGCGACTGGTTGGCAACTTGCCTCAGGTGCGTCAGGTACAGTTCAAGCTATTCAAGAAATTATGGTGGCACAAAATTTAAATGAAATGCTTACTCTGGAAAAGCTATACACCATTAAACAACAATCTATTGCTTATAAAGCTATAGCTGAACTCGATTTACCCGGATTAAGCGAAGAACGCCGTTTAGTGTTTGTATCTGGACTTGCTATTTTAATTGCCTTATTCGAGTCACTTGAAATAGAGCAGATGGGCCTTGCGGGTGGTGCATTACGTGAAGGTGTTTTGTACAGTATGCTACCAGAGCTGCATAATACCGACATTCGTAAACGAACTATTGATGGCTTTATGAATCGTTATCATGTTGATCAAAAGCAAGCGTTACGGGTTTCTAGCTTAGCACTGCTTTTAGCCAATGAGGTTAATGAGTATTGGCCTATTAAAGCATTAGGTGGATTGCCGCTATTGCATGCGGCTGCGCAACTCCATGAAATTGGATTGTTAATAGAGTATAAGCAGTATCACAAACATACTGGCTATATTTTAAAGAATACCGATATGCCCGGTTTTTCACAATCAGAGCATAAAGCGATCGTTGCGATTGCGAATTGTCATCGTTCAGATCTTCAAAAAGGATGCTTAGATCACCTAGGTGTTAATAGCACGATGACAGCATATATTGTAAGACTATTACGTATCGCTGTTATTTTATCTATGCGTCGACAAGATGATGTCTTACCTAACTTTAAGATAATTGCTGAAAATGAAGAGTTAGCGATTCAATTTGAAAATGATTGGTTAAAAAGTCATCCGTTAATGGCAAGTGAGCTAAACCAAGAGATTAAATATCAGAAAAAGTGCGGTTGGAAACTCAAAGTAAGCTAAGCAAACCGCTTTTTATCATAGTACTTAGTGTTTAAAATAAGCGTTTAGTTGTAATTTTGTTCGAACAGCCGTTATTTTTAAGTTTTCTTCAAAAAAGGGTTGATCTGTTTTTGGATCTCCCTATAATGCGA
>NZ_JCBFEM010000002.1:0-674440 GCF_059888565.1 Pseudoalteromonas sp. TAP-3C
AACGCGCTATTCACTCGGTTTTGCACTTGTACTTGGGCACGGTCTAAATCAGTGCCTAAAGCAAAGGTTACCGTGAGCGTCATACGCCCATCACTGGTGGCCTGTGAAAACATATACAGCATGTTTTCGGTGCCATTTATTTCTTGCTCCAGTGGCGTTGCTACCGTTTGAGCTATAACCGTCGGGTTAGCACCTGGGTAACTGGCTGTTACCACCACGGTTGGTGGCACCACTTCTGGGTATTCACTGACTGGCAACTGAAATAAAGAAATGCCACCCGCAATCAAAATAATCAGCGACAGCATAGCCGCAAAAATAGGGCGTTGAATAAAAAAGTGTGAAAATTTCATTTAATAACCTTATTGCTTAGCAACTAAATCGGCAGGGTTCGCCGTTAAGGTAAATGCCACGCCTTGAGTATTAATTGCAACCTTATTAGGTGATATTGGCATACCAGGCCCTACGCGCGCAGGGCCATTTACTGCAATAACATCGCCCTGTTTAAGGCCTGATGTTATGGCACGTAACGCGCCATAACGTTCACCTACAGTAACCAGCTTATACTGCAGCACATTATTTTCACCTACTGTCAGTACAAAGCGATTTTTTAAATCGGTGCCTATGGCTCTATCTGGAATAATGACGGTTTCGCGTATTGCATTGGCGGCTAGCTTAATGCGCGCAAATGAGCCCGAACGCAATTGACTACTACGATCGTCAAACACCGCACGCACACGTAAGGTACCTGTAGATGCATTAATTTGGTTATCAATAAAGTTGATATGGCCGCTGTAGTTAAAATCGTTTTGCCCTATTTTTTGCATCACAACAGGCTGTTTACTTGCTGCTGTAACTTCATCAAATGCGCTATTCCAAGTACGTTCATCTACATCAAAGTACGCGTACATTTTATCATTCGAGACAATTGAAGTAAGCACACTTTGCCCTGCAAGTACGTTGTTCCCTTTGGTAATATTAGCGCGAGAAATCACGCCATCAATAGGAGAAACCACTGAGGTAAACTCTAAATCAAGCTCAGCAGCCCTAAGCTGTGCTTGCAGTGCTGCAAGTTGTGCTTCACGCTGGCGTAGCGTTGAGGTACGCGCTTGTGCTTGTTCAGTGGAAATTGCTTTACGCTGTGTTAAACGTACTGCACGTGATGCTTCGCTTTTTGCTTGTTCAAGTGCCGCTTGTGCACTGTTAACCTGCGCGTGTAAACTGGCAACCGTTGCTGCAAACGAACGCTCGTCTAAACGAAACAACACATCGCCTTGCTTTACAGCATCCCCTTCTTTAAATTCAATACGCTCAATAATGCCTGACACACGTGGCATTAATGCCACTTTTTGCGGTGATTCTAAGCGCGTTGTATAGGTATGCCAACTTTGAACTGGCTTAACCAAGACTTCGGCTACATCAATTGCTTGGTGTTGCTGCGTGGGTGCTGATTGCGCTGTGTTTTGTTCGGCACAACCAGCTAGTGTAATTAATGCAACAGACAAAGCTGTCACAATTAAGTGTTTGTTCATAACGACGCTCCTTTTAATTTAGCATTGCATAATACGGAACATACTTGATGACAAAAACAATAGATTTTTAAATTCATTAGTGCCAAAATGGCATCAAAGAGACGCTCTGGTGAAATAATGGATACAACAAGTCGACTACTGATGCTGCTTGAAGTAGTAGAGCAAGGATCATTTGCTAAAGCCGCTGAAATACGAAATATTGATCGCTCAGTGATCTCCAAACAAATTAGCCGTTTAGAGGATGAGTTAGGGGTAAGGCTGCTAAATAGAACCACACGTTCATTTTCGCTCACTGCAGCCGGTGCTGAAATGATAAAAAAAGCGGGCGAGCTGCGACGTTTGCTCAGTGACACACTGCGTATGGCTGAGAATTACCATTTAGAACCCCAAGGTGTATTAAAAATAACGTCATCTACTTTAATAGGTCGACGCTATTTGCAACCCGTGATCAACGATTTTCAAAAACGCTTTCCACAAGTGGAAGTAGAGCTACGCTTAGATGATCGGCTTGTCGATATTGTATCCGAAGGGTTTGATTTAGCATTTAGAGTTGGCGAGCCGAAAGACTCATCATTAATTGCGCGAAAAATTGCGCGTAATCGCTTATTACTTTTAGCGTCACCTACATTTATTGAAACCTATGGTGTACCAACCAGTATTACTGATTTAGCACAATTACCTGCGGCCAGCTATGCCAGTAGTTCACTGCGTGTAGAGGGGATCAGTTACTATAATCACCGGGGTGAGCAGTGCGAGCAAAAAATTAAAAGTGTGTTTAGAGCCAATGATGCAGAAGCGCTGCTAATGAAAACCCTTTCTGGCACCACCTACTTTTTAGCACCCGCATTTATTTTAGACAAAGAAGTGATTGATGGAGAGCTCGTGCCTTTACTCACCGATCTTAAATTAATGGAGCACAGTGCCATGTATGCTGTATACCCACATAGAGATTTACCGGTAAGAACACGACTCTTTTTTGATGCCGTACGTGAATACATTGGCAAAGAAAGACCTATTTGGGAAAACAGCATTCCTGATTTTGACCAAATGTATTGAGTCGCTTTTAACATTTAGGCCAGCGCTAAAATATCAGTACAGACCTCGTTACGGCCAATAGCTTTGGCTTTGTAAAGCTGTTTATCTGCCACATTGATTAATTCACTAAGGCTTTGTTGTTGATACTGCACTACACCAATACTGGCTGTTAAATTTATTAACTCACCATTGGCATTAATTTGTTTATTTTGTATGGCCTGCCTTAATTTTTCAGCCATAGCGAGTGCGCTTTTAGGGCTATCAAAAGCGCTCATTAGAGAAAACTCTTCACCTCCCACCCTAAATACATAGCCTTTAGCAAACGTAACGCGTAATAATGTGGTTAGTTCAATAAGCACTTTATCGCCCACCTCGTGCCCATATTTATCGTTAATTTGTTTAAAATAATCGAGATCGAGTAAAAATAAATAGAGCTGTGATTTATCTTTTAACTCAATTTCAAAATAATGTTTCATAGATAATCGGTTACCCGCCCCTGTTAGCGGATCTAGCAAAGCTAAGTTTTTCAAACGTTTTGAAAAATCAGCCCTATTGCCTTCAAAAACATGGGAAATGGCCCAAATAGTTATATAAATAAATAATAAATTTAACCCCAAGTTAGTTGGCGAAAACAAGGATGGAGATAACTTTTGAAATAACACAGTGCCTTGCAACACTAGCAAAACAGCAGACAAAATAAGCCCGAAACGCCTACCAAGTAATAAATAATATAGAATGGGTAAAGCGAAGGTCCATATAAACAAACCATTTTTAAGAGGGGCTAAATAAGTACCTACAAAAATTATAAAGGTAATCGTCACGCTTAACGTGATTGCATGCCAGCTTGCAGTATTATGCTTTTTAGACTGCTGAAATATATACAAACACAACAAAGAGAACCCAATTTCAAGGCCCCCTAAAATATAAAAGTCATTTAAAACTATATTAAAAATAGCAAATACCAACGACAAATAGCCAAAGCAAACGCACATCCATTTAAGTACGTGCTTACGTAGCGTTTTTGTACTATTAAGTGCAGCTATATCCATGGAAAACTTAAAATATTTTTGATAGCTTATATTACCCCTGAAATGCAAAAATCACAATTTTAAGCTTAAAAAATTCAGAAAAAATAAGCTAAAAGAATTAGCAAAACGTTTATTCCATAATCAATTCATTAACAGTACCCACTAAATCAGCAAATTCTTTATCTATGTTCGCTAGCTGTTTAGCGCTTAAGGTGTTGTTTAATTTCAGCAGTAACTGCGCATAGGCTTTTAAGTTTTTCTCATTTTTCTCCAGAAGTTCAGCACTCATAAATCGCTCCCGCTCTGTAATGATAATGCGTAACTGCTGCGCAAATTGAGCATCGCTTGGTGTTTGCTGGCTAAAAATCTGCTCAAGTGCAGCTAATCGAGTTAATTTATATTCATGCCACAACGTTGTTGTGCTGATGTGCGCACTATTGGCTTGAGACACTAAATTTTGTTGCTCTGAGGTGAGTTTACCCAACCACTGCTGGTAATAGTCTCGTTGCCTTTCTAAGCGTGCCTGTTGATGCTGAGCCTCAGTCAAAGAAGCATGTTCTTGGATTTCATCATTAATTTTGTTGCGTATGTTTTCTACCATTTCACTACGTTGTGATGGAGTTAAGGTCATCGCCAATTCAATCAAAGGCTCACTGGTGTGTAACAGCAAGTTTTGCCAGTGCTGCTTTACTTGGGTTATTTTTTCCATCAGCTGCGCTGTATCTGCTTGGTTATTAAGCAACTGTCTTAAATCGAGCAAATCGGCTTTGTACTTTGGTAACTCAACCTCACGGTGCCAATCTCGGGTGTTGTTAATAATCACTTTTAACTGTTCTGATTGGCTTTTATTTAAGTCAATATAATCATCAATCCAAAAAGAAGATAGCCAGCCAATATTATTATAAGCAAATGACGTGGAACAACTGGCAATAAACAATAAACTCGCCATGAAAATAATTTTGCTTAATTTTATATTTTTTAAATGATTAAACATGAACAGACCCCGTTTTATGATGCTTTAGCTGCCAAAAATCATCATAAGTAATTATGTAAGCTATTGCTCGCTTTTATTTTTTTCATTTTTCTATAGAATCAAACGTTAACGCAATTTATATCATGGCTATGTGCTTAAATTTAGAATTTTTAAGCTATAATTAAAACTACTTGTTAATACGTTTGTATACTTAGGTTATAAACGTTGGCGTTGATAATTTAGCTCATAATTTTTACTTATCTCTATATTAGGTAAGCTTTACTTTTATGGCATTTACACAGAACGACAACTAATTTGGAGGCATGCTTATGTCACAGTCTAATTTTAAAGCGCTGCTACTGGCCGGCATTATGCTCGCGACTCCTCTTGCCCATGCTGGCCTAGAAGAGGGAAAAATTGCGGCCAACGCAGGTCAATTTGAAGAAGCGTTAGAAGAGTTTAACTACCTTGCTGACAAAGGTTATGCCCCTGGTATTTACGAATTAGCTAAGCTGTACGAAGGCGGCCATGGTGTAACACGCGATTACTATAAGGCAGCAGAGCTTTACCAACAAGCGGTGAAAAAAAATCACGTAGACTCAATGTTTGCCCTCGCCGTGTTATATGACGAAGGCAATGGCGTAAAATTAGATAAGCAAATGGCTATCAGCTTATTTGAAAAAGCAGCCAATAAAAACCTTCCCGCAGCGCAATATAACTTAGGTGTTATGTACGCCAATGGTGATGGCGTTAGCCGAGATTATAAAACAGCTCGCACATGGTATGAAAAAGCAGCCGCGAATAATTATACCTTAGCGCAATTTAATTTAGCGCTTATGCATTTTGAAGGTTTAGGAGCACCTAAAAATCTAAAAATGTCATATATTTGGAATACCATCGCCGAGTATAACGGTAATATGCAGGCAAGCCATAGCCGCAAACTTGATGAAAGAAGTATGCTCCCTAAAGAAGTCGCTGAGGCAAAAGAAAAAGCCGATGCTATTTACACTAAAATTTTAGCGGGTACTTATGCTGGCGAAGGGCGCATGTTTTAAGTTAGCTATTATAAAAGCTGAATGAAGTGATTCATTCAGCTTTTTTGTTCTAAGCGCTGTTTAGCAGCTATTTTACATAAAGCCACTTTAGCACTTTAATAAGTAATTTATTTTGTTTGAGTAATAACCCCATACGCGGATTAAACGAGCCTGACACTAAAGTATTTTTAGCATGGCTAAAGGTTAAAAAGCCTTCTTTGCCATGATAATGCCCCATTCCTGAATGCCCCACGCCACCAAAAGGCACATCATCGGCAGCTACTTGTATTAAAGTGTCGTTTACAGCAACGGTGCCGCTAAGTGTTTGATTGATTATGTACTGTTGTGCTTGCTTGTCTTGCCCTAAAATATAAACCGCTAATGGATGTTCGCGTAGTCGAATATAATTAAGCACATCATCTAATTTGTCGTAACTCATAATAGGTAAAATGGGCCCAAATAGTTCTTCTTGCATTAATTGCATGTCATCACTTACATGCGACACAATGTGCAGCCCCATGCGATGTTTTTCGCCGTCTTGCTGGTTATTCTCAAGCGGTTTAATTACTTTAGCGCCTAACTCTTGCGCTTGCTCTAAATAACCTAACAAACGTTGATAATGCGCGGGGCTTATAATAGAGGTAAGATTTTTGCCTTCTACACCTTGTTTGTAGTGTTTTTTATACAGCGTACAAAGCGCTTTAATAAGTTGATGCTCCAATGCCTTAGCAACAAACACGTAGTCAGGCGCAACACATATTTGCCCAGCATTGGCCATTTTTCCAAATAATAAAGCACGCGCTGCTTTATTAACATCTGCTTTTTCTAACACAATAACGGGTGATTTCCCCCCAAGTTCGAGCGTAACCGGGGTTAAATTTTTACTGGCAGCACTCATAACCAATTTGCCAACCGCTGTTGAGCCTGTAAATAGTAAATGTGCAAACGGCAATGATGAAAACTCACTGGCCACATGGCTATCACCTTGAACAATTGTGCAATGCTGACTTAATTCACCTGCGAATACTTTTTCAATAACAGCATTGGTATTGGGGGTAAACTCACTGAGCTTTAACATAACCCTGTTCCCCGTTGCAATCGCAGTAATAACGGGCACAATGGCCAGTTGAATAGGATAATTCCACGGGGCAATCACACCCACAACGCCAATAGGTTGGTAGGTCACACTCACTTTTGAAGGCCACAAGCTCAAACCCGCACTGCGCTTGCTAGATTTAGACCACCGAGGCAGTCTTTTGATACTATGCGCAAGAGCCTGCATGGTGGGTAAAATGTCACCCACTAAGGTATCAAACGCCGTTCTATAACCAAAATCTTTAGATACCGCCGCTATCAGCTCTTGTTCAACTGCCACAATGTTCGCTCGTACCTTCTTTAGTAAAGCAAGCCGTTGCTCAATGGGTAAATAAGGGGAGTCTTCAAAAACATGCTTTAGTTCATCAAATTGCAAGCGCAAAGACCCTGTAGTTAATGTGTCAGTGATCAAAATAGGCTACCCAGTTTATAACGTTTTCAAGACTATAACCTTGTTCTGTTATACGAGCAATATAGAGCGAATTTACAGCGCATTAAATAACGCGGTAAAAACACTCAAAATGGTAGGTTGGCACACACCGATGCACGGCGTTCGTGTGCAGCGGTTATCTGTTTTACTTGTTTATTAAAGGGTAATCATTAAAAGCCAAAAACCTCAGCAGCAATAGTCATTGTCGCTAGGGTAATTAAAACAATCGCAACAATATTGAGCACAAAGCCTGCATGGATCATGTCTTTCATTTTAATTTCACCCGAGCCAAACACAATGGCATTGGGTGGTGTTGCAACGGGTATCATAAAGGCACAACTACACGCAAGAGCGGCTGGAATAACCCACACTAACGGGCTGCCGGTCACTGACTCTGCAACAGGGCCTAACAAGGGTAAAAAACCTGCTGCTGTTGCGGTGTTACTGGTAATTTCAGTTAAAAAAGTAATCAGCGTTACTACCACCAGAATGCTCATCACTAATGGAATGGTACTGGCACCCTCAATCATATTGGCAATGTAATCGGCTAATCCTGATGATTTTATTTGCGAGGCGAGCGTTAATCCGCCACCAAACAAAAGTAATACACCCCAAGGCACTTTAGCGGCACTTTCCCAATCTAAAATACGCTCATCACTGCCTTTATTGGCTGGTAGTACAAACAATAATAATGCCGCTGTAATTGCAATACCGGTATCTGAAATTTCAAGCCCTGTTACATCGCCCAATAACGGTCTAAATATCCAACAAATTGCTGCAAACACAAATATGCACATTACCCCTTTCTCAGCACGCTGCATTGGACCTAAGTCTTTTAACTGTGAGGAGAATACCGCTTTTGTGTCGATACGCTTGCTCGCGTGCATATTTGCATCTACCTTGTAAGCAAATTTAGTCAACCAAACCCAGCTGATGAGTAACATAGTGAACGCTAATGGCACACCAACAATCATCCATTTTGCAAAACCAATTTCAATCTGGTAGCTATCAGATAGGTATGCGGCCATTAATGCATTGGGGGGCGTACCAATTAAAGTGGCAATGCCACCAATACTTGCGCCATAAGCAATCGACAATAAAAGTGCTTTACCAAAGCCCTCATTACTTATATCGGAGCTTTTAACTAAATGGGTAATAGACATTGCAATAGGAAGCATCATTACTGCTGTGGCCGTGTTAGACATCCACATAGATAAAAATGCAGTCACTAACATCATCGCTAAAATTTGTAAGCTTGGTTTTTTACCTGCATAAAGCATGGTTGTTAATGCAATACGCTTGTGTAAGCCCCATCGCTCCATCGCAATTGAGATTAAAAAGCCCCCTAAAAATAAAAAAATCAGCGGATGCGCATACGGTGCTGCAACACTTTTAATGGCTGCTATATCAACAATCGGCGAAATCACTAAAGGGAGTAACGCAGTAGCAGGGATAGGCACTACTTCACTGACCCACCACGACGCCATCCAAAATGCCAAGCCTGCGGTTTTAAATGCAGCCACTGACATCCCTACTGGCGGCTCAACTAAGCAAGTAAGTAGCATTACACATGGGCCGAGTAACAATAACAACCATTGCATAAACGGTTTTTTATTCGCGTTATTTTCTAAAATACGTTTTGTCATTTTATCAGCCCTTAAAATTTATATTTAAGACCAAGCGCAACACTGTTATCAGCATTTTCTTCTAGGTCAAGATCTGTGTATAAAAGGTACGCTGTCGTTTGTTTGTCAAACACATAGTCAACACCTGTTGTCCACTGCGTGGCTTCTGATGCTTGACGTAGTTTTGAGTCATCTTTTGCAAATTGTACTTTAGGTACCCACTTGTCTAGTGTGTAGTTTGCGCTTAGTACATAGCCGTTACCAGATTTACCGCCGTCTATTGATTCTGAATGCTGATACAACGCCCCTAGTTGTAATTTTTCAAATTTATACACACCCGCGATTCGACTTGCTTTAATGTTATTAAGCGAATCAACATGGCTGATTGAAATAGAATAGGGGGTATTATTTAAATTACGGTCACCATAAATGAAGGTCGCAGCAAATCCTGCCTCGTTATCTTTGTTGTCATCTTTTGGCGCATAAGTAAATGAAAACTGCACATTATGCCAGTATTTAGAGGTATAAGTAATGGTATCGCCTAAACGATCTTGCCCTGCAATAAGTTGTGAAATATCCGCTTGGGTTTCGTTAAAGTTATCAAGCTTACCTTCTGAGTATTTAAAGTGGGTGTCGTTTCGTCCAACCACCACTTCACCGAATGCGCCTTTTAAGCCAAGGTAAGTATTACGTGCCGCAAAAGGCTCATCGGTGTCGTCGTGTTCAAAACCTTTTACTTGAACTTCGTATTTAAATACCGCAGTAAAATACGCATTTAATGCTGAGAGATCCCCACGAATTTAGCCTAAATTATCAATTTGTATAGTCAGAAGTGACAACTGGCTATACACATAAATAATGAACTGCCCATCAGGCTCATACCTAGGATCATCAACCACTTCTTTGCCAAGATAAATATAGGACAATACTCGTCGTTTTTTCTCTGTATTCGCTTGTAATGCCGCATCCCCTTGTTGTGCCGACACGGTGTACCCTATGCACCATAAGACAAACAACATTAACGCCGCTATGAGCAATAAATTATCAAACCTTTCTGCGCTTCTTGAATTTGCAAAGGCTAAACTAATGCCAAGTTTTGCATTCTTAGTGTCTCTGAAACTTTCTTCTATTTGCATACGTTGTTTATATAAAGTCACAATCCGTTGAGGCTTATCTGTAAATTGTGTAGGTAAATTAAACACAAGTAGCCAAGGCTCTTTGGCCTTTTGTTGTTGGTATTTAACCGTTGTACATTGAGATTGCCCACCCCGTTTTTTGATTTTTTTACGTCCCTTGTTTTTCCCTCTAAACAAAACACCTTGGCACGCGAAACGAACTGTTTTTCCGTAGTAAATCTGTGTCAGAAGGTGTGGTTTATCTGTTGCTTGCTCAAACCATGATTTACAATTTCGCCATGTCTCAAGGTCGCTAGATAAGGTCACATTGCCTCTGACGCGCCCAAGCCAATACCAGCCTTTATCTTCTATGGCTTTAAACCATGGCGTTCTAAAAATAGCATCAGATAAAATAATAGGCTGACAATCTGCAGGTAAACACTGTGCCAAGCTATCGAGTAAGTGTTGATGAGCCGCTTCGGTATTTAATTCGCTTTCAGGATACACTTTTTCATAGAGCGTTAACGCTCTTCCCCCCATTGGTATGCTTGCCCTGAGCACTTGAAATATTTCGCCGCCATTAATAGGTGACCAGTCAACGATAATAAGTGGGTGTTGTTGCTGGCCTACTAAGCATTCGGTCATATGTTCATAGAAACAAAGACGTTCTTGATGCAGGTTAGCATTACCAATCAAACGGTCTGCGCGTTTAATATCATGTTTTTTATCGGTATTAGAAAATGATTTTAATCCGCGGCCTAGGTAAGTGACAGTAACGCGCTGGTCACGCAAGCCTGAGTTAACAAACGTAAAGACTGTATTTAAACGTGTTTTATGAATTTCAGGGTAGGCAATGGCAATATCTTTGTGTAATATTTCGGTGGCTTTCATGATTATGAGTGAGTTTTTTTATAGTGAAAAAATTTGATCACAAATAATCATGAGAGTCTACCATTAATTTTTATTTTGTGGGGATTCGTCAGCATTTAATGTATGGTCACCTTTAATACCAATACGCGAGAAAGGGGCATCAATTTGCGTGCCTTCATCTGCGTAACGCATTATGCCGGTATCGGTGTTGGCTATTTGTACTTCGGCTTTACCATACACAGTATAATTTGCAGCAAACGCTGTTACAGGTAACGTGGCAGCACTGCATAACGCAGCAAGTACTGAACCTTGAAATAAATTGTTTTTCATTATGTGTCCTAATTATGTGATGCTACTTGTTGTCTATCACTACATAGCAAAAACATGACCAATTAATAAAAAACAACAATTTCAATAGATTAAAAAATACAAGTCTATAAAATCGCCATTAAATGTGTGGTTATCCACACACTAAAAACACCTAATATCACCATTCCCACCCATTAATCGGTGAACATATCGCGATTAAGATTATATTTACTCATTTTGTCGTAGAGGGTTTTGCGCGCAATTTGCAGTGTTGCCATGGTATTTTTGATACTACCATGATTAAGTTCTAGCGCTTCTTCAATTAATGACTGCTCATAAAAACTCACTTTTTCAACCAAGCTTAAATCAAGTGACAGTGCACCACTGCTGCTTGGATCACTTTGAGCAAAAGCCAAGTCGGGGCCAAGTAATACCGCTCGTTCCGCTTGATTTCTTAATTCCCGAACATTACCAGGCCAATCATGGGCAAGTAAGCGTTGTTGTAATTCAATATTAAGTGCGCTTAATGGTTTATGAAAACGCGTGGCAGCAATGGAACTAAAATGCTTAAACAGCAGTGGAATATCGGCTTTTCTGTCTCTGAGTGCGGGAATGCTGACTTTAACTAAACTTAATCGGTAATATAAATCGGCTCTAAACTCACCTTTTGCTACCAGCGACAGTAAATCTACCTTAGTTGCCGCAACAATACGAATATTAAGCTCAATGGTTTTATTAGCGCCAACAGGGGTTACTTTTCGCTCTTCAAGTACCCGCAATAATTTAACTTGTAACGACAAAGGAGTACTTTCTATTTCATCTAAAAATACCGTTCCACCTTGTGCAAACTCAAATTTACCTTTGCGATCGTGCGTGGCGCCAGTGTAAGCACCACTAATAGCGCCAAACAGCTCGCTTTCTATTAACTGCTCTGGCACTGCACCACAATTAATAGCGACAAACTGGCAGCTAGAACGATGACTATGATCGTGTAAATAGCGGGCAACTAATTCTTTACCTGTGCCAGTTTCACCTTCAATCAATACATCCGCTGGGGTATCAATCACTGTATTGAGTAGGTTCATCATGTGCTGCATTTTAAGGGTATCGCCTAAAATACGCACACCCGGCGCTGAGGTTTTTTCTACCGCCCGTTTCAACGCTCTGTTTTCCATCACTAAACCACGTTTATCACATGCCCTAGCGATACAATCTAATAAATTTTCGTTCAGTGGTTTTTCAAATAAATCATACGCGCCCAATTGCATCGCTTTTACCGCAACAGAAACATCAGCATAACCGGTTAAAAATATGACCGGCAGTTCACTATCAAATGCTTTTACTTGCTCAATAAACGTTAAACCGTCCATTTTAGGCATATTTATATCACTGAGTACAATGCCACAAAAATTTCGACTCAAACGGCTCAGTGCAGCAGCTGCATCACTAAAACACTGCACCTCATACCCTTCCAGTGTTAATAATTGATTGAGTGAATCACGGATCAGCGCTTCATCATCAATAACAATAATCTGCTTACATACACTAGCATCAATCATTTTGAGGCGCCTCAGTCGTTGATAGACTAATAATAAATTGCGCACCGCCTTCAGTGCGATTATGAGCCGTTAAGTAACCATTGAATGAGTCAATAATCTGTTTTGATATTGATAAACCCAGCCCTAACCCGTTATTGGATTTGGTACTATAAAACGGTTCAAAAATAGATCCCAATACATGATGTTCAATACCTGGGCCACTGTCTAATATGGAAAGCTTAACGCGTTCCTCAAAGCACTCTACATCAAAGCTGAGCTCTCTTTTGGGTTCGTCTTTCATTGCGTGTGACGCATTAGTTATAACATTAACCAGTACTTGCTCAAATTTAAGCGCATCCACCCATACCCTGATCTCTTCATTGAACTGTGGCACGTTCACTGTTACATCGTCTTGCTTAAGTTGTGGATTGGTGATCATCAACGCATTATTCAGTAATGCCGATAATGGGTGAGGTCGTAATTGCATGGTCGCCGGTTTACTAAAATGTTTGAGCTGCGCGACTATTTTATGCACCCGCTCTACCAAATTTTCAATAATGAGTAAGTTTTCGCTTAATGCATTGAGCTTACCCTTTTTTAAGAAAATTTTAGCGCTGGCCAAATAGTTATTCATTGCACTAAGCGGTTGGTTTATTTCATGATTAATACCCGCACTTAATTGCCCTATTGTGGCTAACTTTGCTGACTGCACTAATGCTATTTGGGCTTTTTCAAGTGCTTGCGTGCGATCTAACACTTCAAGCTCTAGGCTATGGCGAGAATAGAGCAACTTTTTGTAACCTGCAAAGCGTGCCAGTAAGCTATATCCGATAACAATAACCACCCAATAAAATAAAACTAACCATAACATTCGTGGTAATTGCAACGCGTTCATGCTTGAAATATCAACCAATACCGTCATGGTGGCATTAAGATGAGTCAGTGGCCTTGAAGCAGCAACATATTCATTTTTAGCTATTTTAAATTGCTCTATGCCTTGGCTTTTGTAACGCTGTTGCTTAATTTGTACAGCTTGGTGATCTAAATATGCACGGCGCTGTTTAATATCACGCCGCGCTATAATATCAAGCTCTGTAAAAGTATTTAGACGCCAGTTTGGCTCATCTGACATGGCAATAATACTATCCGCAAGCTGCAAATAAAAATGGCTTCCTTTTGAGGTGTTTAATAACGAACGGTCGCTTTCAAATTTAGCCACATTTATTTTTAATACCACCACACCTATTGCTTTGCCATCTAAGTAAATAGCTTGAGAAAAGTAAATACCGCGCTCTTCTGAACGCTGACCAAGCGCAAAGTAAGCCACTTTTTCGCCGGCAAAGGCTTGTTTAAAATAAGGCCTAAATGCAAAGTTACTGCCTAAAAACGTATAATCGGTTTGCCAGTTACTACTGGCAATAACATCGCCATGTATATCAAGTATATATACATCTGAGGCACCACTGGCCTTTTGAATATCAGCAAGATAATTATTAATTGCATTAAAGTGTTGTGACTCGTTATTGGTAAAGCGAATCAATAAATTATTTTCAATGAGTAGCTGAGGAATAGCTGAAAATCGTGCCAATTCATTATCAATATAATTATTTAATTGAATAACTTGTTGCTCAGCTTGAATTTTAGCTTGGCCTAAATCATAAGCGCGGCCAAATGAAAATACGACCACTAATAAAAGCACTAACAGTATGAAAGCAAAAATAATTTTTTTAGGAATGGAGAACATAAACGCCTATGACACCTAAGATGTCAACAATAAGTGATAGCCTCTATTGTATCTATTTAAACCCTTTTGCAGAAGAAACTTTTTGTTAACAATTGTACTAAAAAGCCGTGAAATAGAGACATTCCACGGTTTAATCTCCGCAAGAGGAGGCTGTAAAAGCTTAATTTAAGCTTTTACAGGCGCTGACTTGTCTTTAAAGTATTTATACAAGCCAATTAATGAGGCTGCAATCCAGAATATTTCAATCACAAAGCTGGCTAAGTTAAAGTTATAACAAAGACTAATGAGCAACAAAATAGCACCACTTAAATTCATCATGTTATACACTAAACTTTTAGGAGACACTTTATTTAGTTGCAGTAAAAAAAACGAACCTACCACTAAAAAAGTGCCACTCATACCAATAATATCAAATAAAAGTGCGATCACACGTCTATCCTTTTCCATTTTAAAACCCAACTGACTGGCCCAATCCGTGGGGAGGGTTTTTTTCAATCATTGAAACAGCAAAACCAACGAAGTTTAGCAGTGAAAAAAAAGTAGACAAGGGCTTATGTCCGCCCCATACGAAATGCGCATATTATTTAAAGATAACTTTGCCACCAATCATTTTATAAGCAGCTGTGCCTCTTATTGTTGCAGGGCGTGCAAAAGGACGCTCACAGCCAGGGCAGACACATTCAGTATGGGTATGATCTTGCGTTATTCTTTCTAAAAAGCATTTAACTAAAGCGCCTTTGCCACCTTTACGATATTTGAATAGCGGCGCCTTACACGCAGAACAAAATATATCGACCGTTTTTGTAGGCCCTTTTTTATTGGGTTTTGCCATTTAATACTTAGCCATAATTGAGTAACTATGTTTGAGCTTATCAATCATTAAAACTCTCCACAAATAGAGGCGGTTAAGGCGATTAAATCATTAGGTGATAACTTTACTTCGAGCCCGCGCTTTCCGGCGCTCACATAAATATATTGAAAATTATAGGCGCTGCTGTGCAAGTAAGTCTTTAAGCGTTTTTTTTGCCCAAGTGGACTTACCCCACCTAAAATATAACCCGTACTTGCCTGTACTTTTTGCGAATCTGCCATCATTACTTTTTTTACTGCGCAAAGCTTTGCAAATTGTTTTAAGTTAACTTGCTGCGCAACAGGGGTAACCGCAACAACAAACTGCTGTTCTGAGGTTTCTAAAACCAGCGTTTTAAATACTTGTGCACTATTAAGATTGAGCTTTTCAACTGCCTCAAGGCCATAATTTGTATTGTTTACATCGTGCTTATAGCTGAGTATGTCAAATTTAATCTGGGATTTTTTTAACTGTTCTATCGCTGGGGTCATCTGATAAAGTCCTCAATAAATTCTCGTACAATTTAGCATATTAAACATCGAGTAGGGTGAGGCTTTTGCCTCATCCCTCTCACAGAACCGTACGTACGGACCTCGTATACGGCTCCTGTATTCTTCTATCCCTTCGGCTTATTTACTAAACGCCGATTGAGCAAGCCATCCTGTACTTACTTTTTCCATTGAATATAAACCTAGCTCTTCAAACCATTGGTTTGGCATTGCTACACTCGATAATGGACTTAGGGAGTTTCGCCATGAGTTCATTTTTATAAACTTAAATGGCGGCTTTTTCCCTAATTGTTTTAGTCGTTTATGCAATCTCGCTGGATTTTTCCACAACCTTAACTGAATGGCCCTTAATCGGCGTCTTAACCACCCCGCAAGCTGAGTTAATGCTCGTTTACAATTGGCTATACTGAAATAATTTACAAAACCACGCACCACTGGGTTTAGTCTTTTTATTATTTCAACTAAGTTCATGCCGCTATTTCGTTTTGTTAATCGTTTAACTTTTTGTTTGAAGCCTTTGAGTTTTGACCCTTGGATCCATGTCCAATTACACCCTATCTCCACTCCCAAAAATTTTACCCCTTCACTGCTATGCGCTATGTGGGTTTTCTTTTGGTTGACTGTTAACTTCAAGTCTTTCTCCAGTATCTGGGTTGCTACAGTGAGTGCATGTTTCGCTGCTTTTTCTGTGCAGCATAAGATCAAAATATCGTCGGCGTACCTCACTATTCTGTGATTTCGCTTTTTCATTTCTTGATCGAACGCATCTAGGTAGATATTCGCCAACAATGGACTGATAACCCCTCCTTGTGGACTCCCTACCTCACTCGCTTCCCAATGATTGCCTATCATTACCCCACTTTTTAAAAACTGATTGAGCAGCTTTAAAATGCTACCGTCTGTCACTTTACGTTTGACGCTGCTAATAATTAAATCGTGATCTAACAGGTCAAAGCACTTCGACAGATCCATATCAACCACCCACTCACGCTGATATTTACGAATAAATACCGTGGCTTTGCTGATGGCATCATGGCAGCTTCGTTTCGGCCTGTACCCATAACTTGATGGGTGAAAGTCGATGTCGAAGATCGGTTGGAGAATGTTCAATAGCGCTTGTTGTACTATGCGATCGCGAACTGTTGGAATGCCCAGCAATCTCACGCCGCCATCGTCTTTCGGTATTTCTATCCGTTTGACCGGCTGCGCGCGATACTGCTTGCTTTGCAGTTCTCGTTGCAGTTGTTTCAAGTTTTCTTCTAAATTCAAGGCGAACGCGGCTATGGACTGCCCATCTATTCCGGCGGCTCCTTTTGCTGCTTTCACTTTTTTGAATCCCTTGTACAGGTTATTAATATCTAATAATTGCCCATACAAGCTGTAGTAAACTGTCATCAATTGCCTTTGCTTGCGGTATGTCTGTCGTTTCACATTGATGTATAGTGGTGTCCTTCATGATGACATTAGGTGTGCTAGCCCAGTGGCAATCTGCCTAAGTGGTCAATCATTACTCCCGTGCTCGGCCTTTAATTCTCAGCGTCCACATTCCTGCTTAGCCGTCATCTCTTGCCTATTTCCGTCGAAATACATGTGAGCCTATACGTCGATATTCCTGATTTTCATACTCTTAAAGAATACTTCCCCCCTTCGCAATCAATTAAAACTTTTGATTTAAATTGACCCTATCAGACACGCTGCTGATAGTCGGCTTGGTTTTGCCCTCCACACCATTACTGGCTTTCATCGGCCTAGCCTTACTCACTACTACGGGTTCATCTGCCACCTCACACCGACGTTAAACCTTGGGTTTCCCCTTGAGTTTAGGCCACTTATTTACACTAAGTTTAGATGCCAGGCTTCCCCAGTTACTGAACTGGCTCCCTGTTAGAAATTCCACCCTCAAGCACAGCATTGGTCTGACTAAGTATAGGGCGTTGCGCTATTTTGCACGCTGACCCACCAATGCTGCCGAAACAGGTTACGGTTAGTTGTGTACCTCTAACTTCTTATGGCTTCCTTCAGACCCCACCGTTGGCCAGTGACGCCCTTGCCATTCAGATTATCTTCCCCTTAGTCAGGGTGATTCAGATTTCTTTCAACCTGACGGGTTTGCCAGCTTCGCTGGGCAAACAAAAAAACGGCGCTTAAAAAAGCGCCGTTTTTAACTAATTAAGGCTATTAATTACTTAGTCAAATCATCAAAAAACTTTTTAACACCATCAAAAAAGCCTTGCTCTTTTGGGCGGTTTTTTGAGCTGTCTTTGCCCATACTTTCATCTAGTTCTTTAAGTAAGTCACGTTGACGTTCGTTTAAATTAACTGGCGTTTCAATCACAACCTTACAAATTAAATCGCCTTGTGCACCACTGCGTACTGATTTAACACCTTTTCCACGCATACGGAACATTTTACCCGTTTGTGTTTCTGATGGTATTTTGAGCTTAGCGCGCCCATCTAATGTTGGTACTTCAATTTCGCCGCCAAGACCCGCTGTGGTAAAACTAATAGGTACTTCACAGTATAAATTATTTGCTTCACGAACAAATATTTTGTGTTCACGAACAGACACTTGTACATACAAATCACCAGCTGGCGCGCCGTGCATCCCGGCTTCACCTTCACCAGATAAGCGAATACGGTCGCCCGTATCAACGCCTGCTGGGATTTTTACCGATAACGTTTTGGTTTTCTCTACACGGCCTTGACCATGACATTTATTACAAGGATCTGAAATGATTTGACCTTGTCCATGACAGGTAGGACACGTTTGTTGTACGGCAAAAAAACCTTGGCGCATTTGCACTTGGCCTGCACCATGACAAGTTGTACATGTTTTTGGCTTAGAGCCTGCTTTAGCTCCACTGCCATCACACGGCTCACAGCTTACCCATGTAGGCACTTTAATTTCGACGTCTTTACCACGAACCGCTTCTTCTAAGCTTAAGTCCATGTTGTAACGTAAATCTGAACCCCGTTGTTGGCGTGATTGACGTCGGCCACCGCCGCCGCCAAAAATATCACCAAATACGTCACCAAAAATATCACCAAAATCACCTTGACCGCCGCCAAAACCACCGTGACCACCGCCACCGCCTTGTTCGAAGGCCGCATGGCCGTATTGGTCATACATTTGACGCTTTTGCGAATCGGTTAGTATTTCGTAAGCGTCCTTTACTTCTTTAAACTTAGTTTCAAGGTCTTTATCACCGGCGGTACGATCGGGATGATATTTCATCGCTAAGCGCTTATACGCTTTTTTTATGTCTCGCTCACTCGCATCTTTGCTTACGCCGAGGGCTTCGTAATAATCGCGTTTTGACATGTTTATCACACTACTCTTTTGTATACGCAGCAATTGCTGCTGGACAAACCGATAAATCATATCGATTTATCATTGAATTTTTAAAGCACTTTACTTGCATCGCTTACATGCAAAAGGCGCGTTAAGCTTTAGCCTACGCGCCTCAGGTGTTCATCCTAACTTAAACACACAAGGTAGTCATGGTGTTTTAAGTTAGTGAGAAGCGTTAGTAACAATTACTTGTCGTCTTTAACTTCTTCAAACTCTGCATCAACAACATCGTCGTCTTGCTTTGCAGACTTTTGTTGTTCACCAGCGTCACCACCGGTTTGTTGTGCTTTAGCTTGAGCAATTTCCATCAGTTTTTGCGACTTTTCAGCCAGTGCTTGTGTTTTAGCTTCAATTTCTGCTTTGTCGTCGCTCTTAATGGCTGCTTCTAGGTCAACAACAGCCGCTTCAATCGCGTCTTTGTCTTCGCTTGGCAGTGCATCACCCGCTTCTTCAATTTGCTTACGTGTACCGTGAACAAGTGCATCAGCTTGGTTACGTGAAGCCACTAGCTCTTCAAACTTTTTATCGTCTTCGGCATGGGCTTCTGCATCGCGAACCATTTTTTCAACTTCTTCATCACTTAAACCTGAAGACGCTTGAATAGTAATTTTTTGCTCTTTACCTGTGTCTTTATCTTTAGCAGACACGTGTAAGATACCATCGGCATCTACATCAAATGTTACTTCAATTTGTGGAGTACCACGTTGTGCTGGGCGAATACCTTCTAGGTTAAATTGACCTAGCGATTTGTTGTCGCTTGAACGTTTACGCTCACCTTGTAACACGTGAATGGTTACCGCAGATTGATTATCTTCTGCCGTTGAGAATGTTTGCGATTTCTTAGTAGGGATCGTGGTATTTTTCTCAATCAGTGCAGTCATTACTGACCCCATCGTCTCAATACCTAGAGATAATGGTGATACGTCTAGTAACAGTACGTCTTTCACATCGCCTGCAAGTACACCACCTTGAATTGCAGCACCCACAGCTACCGCTTCATCAGGGTTAACATCTTTACGTGGCTCTTTACCAAAGAACTCTGCTACTGTTTTTTGAACAAGTGGCATACGCGTTTGACCACCTACAAGAATGATATCGTTGATATCGTTCACCGTTAGGTCAGCATCGGCAAGTGCGCGTTTAAGCGGCTCAATTGACTTAGTTATTAAGTCTTCAACCAGTGACTCAAGCTTAGCACGTGTTAGTTTCACGTTCATGTGCTTAGGACCTGACGCATCAGCCGTTATATACGGAAGGTTTACTTCTGTAGATTGTGCTGATGAAAGCTCAATTTTTGCTTTCTCGGCGGCTTCTTTAACGCGTTGCATTGCAAGCGGGTCAGTTTGTAAATCGATACCTTGGTCTTTCTTAAACTCAGCAACTAAGTAGTTGATAACACGGTTATCGAAATCTTCACCACCTAAGTGCGTGTCACCGTTAGTGGCAAGTACTTCAAAGGTGTGCTCGCCTTCAACTTCATCAATTTCAATGATTGATAAATCGAAAGTACCACCCCCTAAGTCATATACCGCTATTACGTTCTCACCACGATTTTTATCCATACCGTAAGCAAGTGCCGCGGCTGTTGGCTCGTTGATGATACGTTTTACTTCGAGACCGGCAATACGACCCGCATCTTTAGTTGCTTGACGTTGTGAATCGTTAAAGTATGCCGGTACGGTGATCACCGCTTCAGTTACTTCTTCACCTAAGAAGTCTTCCGCTGTTTTCTTCATTTTTTTCAACACTTCAGCAGAAATTTGTGGTGCAGCGCGTTTCTCGCCACCCGCTTCTACCCATGCATCGCCATTATCAGCTTTGATAATTTTAAAAGGCATGATGCCAATGTCACGTTGTACTTCTTCGTCTTCAAAACGACGACCAATTAAACGTTTAATTGCAAATAATGTGTTTGTTGGGTTAGTTACCGCTTGACGTTTTGCAGGTTGACCAACTAACGTTTCACCGTCTTGCGTGTATGCAATGATAGACGGCGTTGTACGATCGCCTTCTGCATTTTCAATAACACGTGCTTTACCACCATCAAGTACTGCAACACAAGAGTTAGTAGTACCTAAATCAATTCCAATAATTCTACCCATGAACTTTCTCCAACTTCTTAATTCGTTAATACGTTCGATGACTAGTTAATAGGGATGCCACAAACTTAATTCAACTGTAAAAATGAAAAAAAATTCATTTTTTTTAGTTTATTTACTAAATAACCCTAAAAACAGTAAGGATTGCTCACTTTTGTCTATCTAGCGGCTATTTTATTATCTGGTCTGATGAGTTTACGTGTGATATAAATTCTCTAAATAATACTAAAAGGACATTATTCATGCACTTTGAACAATTACTGCAACAAGCAGCCAATATCAGCCAAGAAACCGAAAAATTAGCGAATACGATGACGTTCCCGACTAACTGGTGCCAGGGGCGTACAGCGTTTGGCGGGCTCTCTGCTGCGCTACTTTATCAAGCAATGCGCAATAAAGTAGATTCATCAAGAAGGCTGCTTTCTTTAAGTACAAATTTTGTAGGGCCTTTATTAGCTGAACAGCCATTTTCGTTATCGGTAGAAATACTACGAGAAGGAAAAAGCAGCACCCAGGTGCTCGCCAAAGCAATTCAAGATGATGCCGTATGTGTTATTGTGCAAGCCTGCTTTGCTAAAAACCGTCATTCATCAATTAATGTACCGGTATCAAAGTCGCTAACCTTACACCCTGTCAACGAACGTCAGTGTCTGGGCTTTGTGCCCGGGCAAATGCCAGAATTTTTTCAGCATGTTGATTTATGCCCGCAACAAGGGGCTATGCCATTTAGTCACGCTGAAACCTCTCATCTAGGTGGCTGGATGCGTTTTAAACACACACCTGAACACATTACAGAAGCGCATGTTATCGCGCTAACTGATGCATGGCCGCCAACATTACTGCAAATGTTCAAGCAACCGGCACCAGCCAGTAGCATGTCGTGGTATTTAGAATTTGTTCAAGCGCCTAATTTAGCGCCGGGTGAATGGTTAGGATTCGAAGCAATAACGCATCACTGTAAAGATGGTTATGGCCTTGAAGATGGCTGTATCTGGTCACAATCAGGTGAACTTATTGCATTAACTCGACAAACAGTCGCATTATTTGATTAAAAATTATTGAAAGCGGATGATATCAGGCTCGCTATACTGTTTATCTAAGTTCAGTATAATCGTCTGATATTCCCCGTTTTGAATTATGTTTGCCAATCCTTTATCAAATCGTTGCCTGAGTAAATCATCATTAAAATACGCAGGTCTTGGTGCGGGCGGAAAAATAGTGTGGATCACAACATCTTCAGTGGTATGCGTTTTTTGATATTCTTTTAAATAATAAAAAAATATACGTCTATCAAGGATAATGGTATCGACCCATCCTGTCATTAAATGGTGTATTTGGGCCTTTTGATTAAGTACCTCTTCATAACCTCTCAAGTTTTCTACGTTGTGGCCAAACTCTTTGGGTAAATAAGCTGGCGCATTTTGAAACGCTAACACACTTTTAGTTGTCAAATCGTAAATAGAATTAATACTGAATTTGCTTTTTTTAAGACTTACCACCACGTTTTCATAATTAATAACTGACTGACTTCGGTATATTCCAGCCATTAAACTACCCGAATAGTTTAATGCAATATCAGCATGGCCTTGGTTTAATGAGGCATCTGCACGCTGATTCGACATATAATGTACAGCAACGTCATTTATATTTTGATTGCTAAGCGCTGCTTTGACAATGTCGAGTTGAATACCTGAGTTATTCTCACTAACTACATAAGGCACAACGGTTGGGTTAGCAGCAATAATAACCGGCCCTTGGCTTTTATCCTCAGTGAAAGCACGACTATTACTACTTAAACATACTGCTATCAGTAAAAACACAAGTTTCACACCATCTCCTAATCCGTTTTTATTGAGGCTGTTTTTATGATTATATTTTGAATAATTTAGCCATAGTGTTTGTATTTAGCTAACAACTATAGCAAACTTTAAACACTTGATTTAATCATAAGCTATTAATTTGCAAACTGCCTGCCCAAGCTGTGATCTTATTATTGAGATTCCTGATATTAGCGCTAAACAAGTCGCGTTATGTCCGCGATGTAGCCATAAAGTGCGCGGCATAAATATTGATCATGACACAGAAATAGTTGCACTGAGTTTAAGTGCATTGTTAATGTTGCTCAGTAGTATGTTTTACCCTTTTATTTCTTTTAGTAGCAATGGCATTACTCAAACAATCACTTTACCAGATGCTGCGCGCATTTTATTTAATTATGACAGTGACTTGCTTGGGCTTTTTATTGATATTAGTATTATTATTTTACCCATGAGTTTACTGATCATTTTGATCCCTTTGCATTTAGGACTATTAAAAGCACTCCCGCAAACCTATGCGAGAAAGTTATTAAAATTCACCTTAACATTAGAACCATGGATCATGTCAGAAATTTTTTTAATTGGCGTTTTAGTCAGCATGGTAAAAATAATGTCATTAGCAGAGGTTAGTTTTGGTATTAGTTTTTTTGCGTATGCGGGATTTGTTATTTTTTATGTTAGTGCGTTAACGCGCTTAAATCGCGCTCGGCTGTGGTCACAAATAAGTCCTGCTATTAGACTTCAAAATATGACCGACGCTGATAGAGCAATCGATGACAATATAAAAGCCTGTCATGTTTGTCATCAACTAAGTGTTGATGCCACCTGTCCCCGCTGCCACAGTAAAACTTATTTAAGAAACCCTCATAGTGTACAAAAAGCAGCCGCATGGCTAATTACTTCGCTAATTTGTTATATCCCCGCAAACCTTTTGCCAATTATGTACACTGTCAGCCTTGGGGAGGAGATGCCCGCAACGCTTATCTCTGGTGTTATTACATTGTGGCATAGCGGCTCTTATCCCATTGCACTTATTATATTTGTTGCCAGCGTCGTGGTACCGTTAGCCAAAGTGCTTATATTAAGTTTTTTATGTTTTATGGTTACAAAACCTGCCAATCTGCATACAAAAGGTTACACGAAAGTGTATCAACTTACTGAATTTATTGGGAAATGGTCTATGATAGATGTGTTTGTTGTGGCTATATTAGTTGCACTTGTGCAACTAGGGAACTTAATGTCAGTCATACCGGGATTAGGGATTGTCTTTTTTACTGTTATGGTATTGTGCCAAATGATGGCCGCACACGCGTTCGACCCTCGCTTGCTGTGGGATTCACCTAAAAATAATAACCCAGAGATTAAAGCATGACTAAAACAGCCAACGTAGTACACAAAACATCTATTTCTGCGATTTGGATCATTCCAGTTGTTGCCTTAATTGTGGGTATTTGGATGCTTTATCAGTATCAATTAAATAAAGGGCAAACCATTTACATTACGATGCCTCAAGCCGAGGGGATTATTGCTGGTAAAACAGAAATAAAAGTACGTAGTGTTAAAATCGGTCAAATTGATCACCTACGCCTATCCGACAGTCAAGACAGTGTTATTGCACGAGCACAAATAGATAAAAACTATGATAGCTTGCTCACGGATGATGCCAGTATTTGGGTGGTAAAACCCCGCATAGATGAAACCGGTATTAGTGGTATGAACACATTACTTTCAGGCGTTTATTTAGAGCTTTCACCAGGGGAAAGTAAACAATTAAAAAAACAATTCACCCTTCAAGAAGAGCCTGCTCTTATTGGTAAAGATGTGCAAGGTGGGCGCTTTAAATTGCTTAGTTACAATGCAGAAGTGCTGGATGTAGGTACCGGAATATTTTTTAAAAACTACAAAATAGGCCAAATAGAAACGGCAAGCTTTGATTGGAAAAATCAATCAATGCAATACGGTATTTTTATTAAAGCACCTTATGAAAACTTGATCACTTTGAATTCTATTTTTTGGGTAAACTCGGGGATTGAATTTGATCTCTCTGCCGATGGCATAAATATTAACACCGGGTCGTTAAGTAAATTATTAAAAGGGGGGATTTCTGTTGGGTTACCAGAGCGCCAAGCACCTGGCGATTTAGCTAACATGGGGCATACTTTTTCATTAAGCCAAAGTTACAAAAAGGCGCTGGAAGAGCGATTTTATGACTTTGATTATTACCTTATTGAATTTGAGCAATCAATTCGCGGGTTACGTGTAGGAGCCCCAGTAGAATATCGTGGAACACGTGTAGGCACGGTAGTAGAGGCACCCGCGAATGTCATTATTGATGGTAAACCCGCTCACTTTAGAGCTAAAAATACCGCCGTGCCGGTGCTAATTAAAATTGAATTTGGTCGTTTGTACCATAACAATGTTGTAGCAAAAAAGTATTGGCAAACAAGCGTTGAAGAATGGATTAAAAATGGTATGAGAGCATCACTTAAACCAGGTAACTTACTGACCGGTGCGGTTTACGTTGATTTTGACTTTTATACTGACACCCCAAAAAGCGAGCTGAAAAAGCTTGCTCAATACGATGTATTCCCAAGCGTATCAAGCGGCATAACCGTACTTGCCGACCAAGTATCCGATGTGCTTAATAAAGTTAATAAATTACAAATTGAAGACAGCTTGGCAAAAATGCAAACGACCTTTACCGAGTATCAATTACTGGCCAGTGAGATGCGTACTTTGTTGAGTAAACCAGGTGCACAAAATTTAGCGGTTGATTTTAATCGCAACTTTGAAAAAATGACTAAAAGCATGGAGCAATTTGAAATAGCCATGCGTCAGTTTGATAAAACGATGGCCAGTTACCAAGCTGGATCACAGTTACACCATCAATTACAACAAACGCTGCAAGAAGTTAAACGTTTGACAGAAGAGTTTCAGCCGTTTACCCAAAGTTTAAATGAGCAACCCAATATGCTTATTTTCGATAAGTCATTACCCGCAGATCCACAACCAAGGAAGCAATAATGAAACGCCTTTTTTTAATAGCCTTGGTGCTTTTGCTTGTTAATGGATGTAGCTCAGCTATACAAACGGCTATTCAATATTATCAATTTGAGCAACCTATTTCGGTGACTTCACGCAATGTAAATGACACTTATGCGCAGTTAAGAATACAAACAGTGACACTCAGAGGCGCACTAAATAATCGTGGCATTGCGATGAAGGTAGATAGTAATCAGGTTCATGCTGCTAATTATCATCTATGGGGTGAATCTCCCGATGTGATGCTAACAACAAGTGCACAACAAACCTTGTTTGATAGCATGACAAACTGGATGGTTATTAAAGGCTTGCCAGTGATCACTAATCAAAAGCAACAAACATTTTATGAATTAGAGTACGAGCTACATCACTTTAATGGCGATATACAAGGTAACGCGGATATTTCAGGACTGTGGCGCCTCTATTACACAGACCCAGATACAGGGAGGCAATTGATAAGCGTCCACAATTTTTCAGTTATTGAAGCTATAGAAGAGGATGGCTATGATGCTTTAGTCACTTCGCTTGAAGCTATTTGGCATAAAGTTAATCTTAATGTTGCGCAAGAGATCGAAAAGTCACGACTGCAATAGCTATCAACCCCCAGTCAACGTTGACTGGGGGTGAGTGTTAATTGCCAAACACGTTTAATTTACTTTTGCACTTTGATGCTGTTGTAGTACGCATCTAAATGGGTCACTTTCGTTTGGTTTGGTAAATCAGCAAATTCACTATCACTAAACTTACTGCCGCGTAACTGCACATTTAAGCGTGCAGCTTGTGGGTTTAACATTGTTTGCTGGTAATAGTCTTTAATATCAGCAAGCGTGACTTTTTCTACTTCTGCAATTAACCTCTCTTTTGAGTCAAAATCGAAATTTTCACGATACCAGTCGTTAATGAGCGGGCTCATTTCATCGTTTAAATTCTTTGGCTGTTCTTTTAACGACACTAACGTTGCATTTTTAAGCTGCGCGAACGTCTCCTCTGTCATATTTTTAAGTTCAACAGCATATTCTTTTTTGAACTTATCAAAACGTGCTTGAATCTCTTTTGGGCCTTTCACTGGTGTTTGAATAAATAAGCCTAAACCCGAGTAATCCTCAATAGGACGCGCCAATGCGCCAACAGCATAAGCTAATTGCTCCTCTGTGCGCATTTTATCAAATGCAATTGTTCTGAAGTGCCCTTGTAAAACCGCCGCCTGTGCTTTTTGTTTATAACCAGGTATTGGATGAATGGTCATATCCACTACCGCTACATCTGCTACATCAATGTCTTTATGTAACACGCGCGCTTCGCCTAGTTGCGGTAACCACGCTTGACTGCGCGCAAACTCAGTTTCAGTATGATTACTCGGTAAAATAGCCGTTAACTCAGCAGCAACCGCATCAATATCTTGTTGGTTATAGTTACCATAGCTAAATACACGTACGTTATTATTTGCTAATGTGCTTTGTTTTAACGCTTGTAAGTCAGCTATTGTCAGTGATTTTGCAGCCTTAATAAGCGCATCAGTGTCAAAGTTACCCGTACGAGTCAGTTTTGAATATTCAGCAAATGCTTGGGCGTACGGAAACTGTTTTTGCTGGTTTAGTAAATCACGTTGATAGCGGTCAATCGCTTGCTCAAATGCCTGTGCAGAAATGTCGTTATCGAATCCTGCTAAGGCTTGTTTTAATAAAACGTCTTGCTTATCAGTAAAACCACTTAACGATAACACCAACCCATTACTTGGGCTTAAATTAATATTCATACCGGCAATGGCTGCTTCAGTTCGCAACTGACTTAGCTCAGTGTTATATAAGTCAGCCCATACTGAATAAAGTACCGTTGAGTTAATATCTTGCAAGCCGGTTTGTGTATTGATGTAAACCTCAATTAAACCTTTTGGTTGCTCTGCAAATTGTTGACTTGCTTGGCGCCAAATTTTAACTCCGTTTTTATCATAACTAAGTTCAGGGTGTTTCTGCTGCTCAAATGCTTGCGTTTTAATTGCAAAACTCTCTGGTAATAAGTTATTGACACTGGGTAAGGCTAAATTAAACTTACTTGGCGTATCCCAGCTGGCAATTTCTTCAGCACTTATGTCACTAATTCGGTATTTACCATCATAAAAATGTAATTGTGAATCTGTGTCTTCTTGTTGCGAAATATACCAAACACGTAAGGTCTCTGCGTTAAGCTGTTTCAACACATTATTAACCGCATCAGCATCAAACTGGGCATAATGGTATGGCGCATTAATCGCATGATTTAACGGGTAGTCTTGCATACTCTGAGTAAGCGCACTGACGTAGTTAAATTCATCGCCTTTTTCTAGAAATTTAAATTGATTATTTAAAGAAGTACGAATTTCATTAAAATACTTACTATCAACGCCTTCTCGTTTTATTAAATCGATGTATTGCATAATAGTCGCTACGATTGACTCACGGTTTTTCATCCCTTCATCAGTCAGCTCTAAATTTACATTTAACGAGCCATAGTTACCGTATTGATTTGGTGAAGCCGAGGCTGATAATTGCGATACCCAGCCTTTATCGCGTAGTATTTGTGCTGGGCTACCTGGCATCTCATTACTAAGTAAATAAGCAACAAAACGGTTGGGCTTAACTGCAAATTCAGATTGGTTATTAGTGATTGTAAAGTCGAGTTGTAGTTGTTTAACATCTTCATTGGGTGAATAAAAAACACGTTTTCCGCCGGCATTATCAAAATCTAACGTGGCCGATACTTTAGGCTTTTCAATGTTTTTATTTTCAATATCTGCAAAGTATTTTTGTGCTTTTTTCTGCATTTCTGCAATCGGTAGATTAGAAATAAGCGCGACCTTCATAATATTTGAAGAATAGTATTTATTATAAAATTCCACCGTTTCTGTATGGAGTGAACTGCCTTCTTTATCCCCTAGTGTTTCAAGGTTACCAATTAAAAACCGATTAGCGGGGTGGTCACCCATCATTTTACGGGCAAGTTTAAACTGACCAAAAAAATCCATTTCACGACGCATTGACCATTCAGCATTAACTGCATTTTTCTCTTTGTCTGTGTATTCAGGGTAAAGCTTAGGGGCTTTAAAAAAGTCAGAAAAGCGGTCTAATCCTTCATCAAACGCATCGTTATTAACTTTAAACATGTAATTAGTAATATCGAGCCAAGTATAGGCATTATGCGCCCCGCCATTTTTAGTCATAAAATCAGAGTACCCTTTGGTATCAGGGTAACGTTCTGTGCCCAAAAACAACATATGTTCTAGGTAATGCGCCATACCTTGTTGACTCATTGGGTCGTGTAACAGGCCTACACCTACACTTAATGAGGCCGCTGATTTTTCAGCACGCGGATCTGAGACTAAAATCACTTCAATATCATTAGCAAGTGTTAGTGTTTTGTACTCACGGCTGTCATTAGGGCTGACAACGAGTGTTGGTGATAAAAGAGATGTTGATGATGATTGAGACAGTGACGCGGTATTTGAGCAGCCACTTAATATTGCCAGTGCAATCGCACTTAAGCCGATGATGTGTTTCATTTTAGTTTTATCCATTGTGTTAAATACGCACTTAAGGTGATAAAAAGGGTTAAATCAGCTATAAACTACCATTATAAATTAAAACTATGCTACTAATTAACATTTAAATATGTAACACATTGTGAATAACAATCGAATACTCAAAGAAAATAATAAGGAAAATGATGGAAAAAATGATAATAATGGCCATGTTTGCTCAAGTAGTACTTTCATTAATTGTAATGATAGTGATGGGAAAACGTCGGTTTGCAGCGGCTAAAAACAAACACATACAGTTAAGCGATTTTGCCGCTATGCACCTTGAAAAGGCCGGCGACGATGTAAGGGTTGCTGATCGTAACTTTACTAATCAATTTGAAATACCTGTGCTTTTTTACGGCGGATGTTTACTTGCGTTGCAACTAAATATGGCAACTGTTGCTGTCGCTATATTGGCGTGCTTATTTGTGTTCACGCGGATCATCCACAGTATTATCCATCTTGGTCGTAATCATTTAAGAGTGCGTTTTAGGGTGTTTTTGTTGGGGTGTTTATCTGTATTTGTAATGTGGGCGTTATTAGTTGTGGGCATTTTTTACAGATAAAAAAAACGGCGGATTTAGACATTCGCCGTTACTTTTAATGGCTTATTTTGTGCGTTTTAACCTAGGTGCTACTAAAAATAGTACAGCTAAAAGCCACGCCATACTGCCACTTGAATCAGCGTTTTGTGGAGGGGTAACGTCTACGTTGTCAATTAATGTATTTTCAATCGGTGCTAAGCTTTGTGCTGAATTAGGATCGTCATCAAGCACCACTACACTTTGAATTGACACCAAGTTTTGATTACTAATGACCACACCTTCATCTGAACATTGCTCTTTAGTAATACCAACGACTGGCACTTGTGAACAATGCACTAATGCCGCAATTTTATCTAAGGTTACTTGGCTTTGTGCGCTTACTTGCCCAAAAACCGTAAACCCACCATTTTGTAAATCTAGATTTTGACTATTATCGCTCATGTTAAAAAACCATTGGCTGGTCGCACTGTTTTTATTCCCTTCCTGCTTTGCCATGGCAATGGTGCCTTTTACATTTGAATACACAGGTTCGTTAATAACCGCAGGCTTGGTGGTAATTGGATCCATTTTATCAGAAAACGTAAAACCCACTCCTTGAATAATAAACGTGTCAATGGAGCGATGTATTACTGTTTGGTTATATGCTGCATCGTCAACATAACTCAAGAAATTTTCTACTGTTTTAGGTGTTTGTTGATCAAACAAGTTAATTTCGATAGTTCCTTGACTGGTTTGTATTTCGACGATTGTTGCTACGCTTGAAAAACTGACTGCCGTTAAAATTGACGCTAAGATAATCTTCTTCATCACTGTTCCTATTTTTTATTGTCATTAGAGTTAGGGCTACAGAGTAGTGTTTTTCATATTATAAATCGATATAGGAGCAACTAACGCTACAAATCACACCAAAGTGATTACATTAACGTTACAACTGTTTACATTTTAATTTTAAACTGGACTAGCTGTTTAATTATTAATTGCGCATTTTTTGTTATCATCAAACAAACATTAATAGGAGTAAATAATAATGACAAACAACACGACTATTTGTGACTTTGGATTGCACCAAGGGGAATCGTACACCGACCTACCTGTGAGTTTTTTAATTTGGATGGTAGAGATTAACCATCAAAAATCTCAGTATGCACGCGATGAACTTGCACGCAGAAGGCGAGTAGTCGAACAGCAACGTGAAGCTTCACTGTCTGAAAAAACATGAAGAAGTACGTTTTTTTAACTTCAAACTAGTTTAAACTAGCCGCCTACTATACTGGGTTTTGTTAATTGATAGGTATTTTATGCGTACTCTTATTTTTCTGGTTTTTTTTATTGGTTTATATGGCTGTGCCAGCGACTCTGTTGATAAACCTACAGCACAATATTTAACTATTCTTCATACCAATGATAACCATGGACGCTTTTGGCACAACGAAAAAGGCGAGTATGGAATGGCAGCGCGTAAAACTTTAATCGATCAGTTACGCTCTGAAGCAAAAACAAAAGGCCATCACCTGTTATTACTTTCTGGTGGCGATATTAATACCGGCATTCCTGAGTCTGATCTACAGTTTGCAGAGCCCGATTTTAAAGGCATGTCAAAAATTGGTTATGACGCAATGGCACTTGGCAATCATGAGTTTGACAACCCATTAACCGTATTAAAACAACAGCAGCAATGGGCCAACTTTCCTATGCTATCAGCCAATATTTTTGACAAGCGAACGGGCGAAGCACTTTTTAAACCCTATAAAATATTTAATAAAGGTGAGTTAACTATTGCTGTAATTGGTTTAACAACCACTGATACCGCTAAAATTGGTAATCCTCAATATATTAAACATTTAGACTTTAAAGATCCCGTTGAAGTAACCGCTTCACTTAGCCAAAAAATAAACACAAAATATAAGCCTGATATAACAATTGCAGTTACCCACATGGGCCATTATGTCGATGCCAATTATGGAATAAATGCCCCTGGCGACGTTACTTTAGCCCGCTCATTGCCTACCCGCGCCCTTGACATAATTATTGGCGGTCACTCACAAGAGCCGGTGTGTATGGCGGCAAAAAATGTGAGCGATGAGAATTTTGTGCCAGGTTTAGCCTGTAAACCTGATCAGCAAAATGGAACATGGATAATGCAAGCCCACGAATGGGGAAAATATGTAGGTAAAGCGGAGTTTAAATTAGAAAACGGTCAATTATCACTGCTTAGTTATCAACTATTACCGGTTAATTTATATGTAGATAAAAAGCAGCAAGATGGCAGTATTAAAACAGCGCTTGCGGCAGAGTATATAAAACCAGATCCTGCACTACAAACATTCCTAGCCGCTTATCAAGACAAAGGGGCTAAACAAATTGAAGGGAAAATTGGTTACGTTAACCAACGACTCGAAGGCGACAGGAACAAAGTGCGCTTTGAGCAAACAAATCTTGCTCGCGTTATTATTCAAGCACAAATGAATAGTGTAGGTGCCGACTTTGGTATTATTAGTGGTGGCGGTGTTCGCGATAGCATTAATGCAGGTGACGTTAGCTACAAAGATATACTAAAAGTTCAACCTTTTAAAAATCGCATTGCTTATATCGATTTTACAGGTAACGACATTTTAGATTATTTAAACGTGGTAAGCCGATTTCCACCCGATTCGGGGGCTTATATGCAATACCATAATATTACGTTTGAGCTTGAAAAAGATCGGGTAAAAAATGTATTAATAGCCAATCAACCGCTTGATGTAAACAAAACATATCGTATGAGTATTAATGCATACAGTGCCTCTGGAGGCGATAGTTACCCAAATATCACTCAAGAAAAAGGCTTCGTCAGCACCGATGAAACCGACTCACAAGCATTAAAACGATTTTTCACAGAGCATAGCCCCATTAACGCGGCTGATTTCGAACCCAAATAACCTCAAAGAGTAGGAAAGTAGAGTCTATTTACTTTCCTACTATTTCTACATTTCCCTTTGCTATATTTACTAAACCATAGCTGTGCATTCGTGAACGCGACCCCTCACCAAAAGCTTTTGGCGGATAGTAAATATCTTTATATTCTGGGTAGTCACTTAACACTTCATCTAACGCGGTGCGTATTTCACTGAGTGTTTTTTCTAAACTATTATTAAAGTTTGGGCGTTTTCGAATTGTGTGGCCAAGCTCAACTAAACGAAGAAAATATTTATTCGCCAGTTCAATTAATTCCTCGGGTACATGCTGCTGATGACTGAGTTTTACCTTTGAATTTTCAATGCAATACTCAACTAATGCCAAATAAAAACATAACGGTTTATTGGCAAGCGACACCTGCTGCTCAGGCGCTAACTGACTAGACAGTGTTTTACTATTAAGATTAATAACAAGCGACACAGGTTTTGCGGTCAAATGATTATGACTGTGTAATGTAATCAACTTTTTATTTTCAACTAAATACGCCTGCCTGATAGTAAATCCGATTAACGCACTTAAGCCTAATAATATTATATGCACTAACACAATATTTACTGTGAAATAAGGTTGATTTAAACTTAAAACAATTAACACAACCCCATGGTTACTATTTAGCTTACGTATAAATTGATCAGCCTTTAACGAGTAGTTAAATGTATATTGTGGCTCTATCGCAATTACTTCTATGCCCGTGTCTTTGATAACCGTATTGAATTTTTGAATATAACTAAGCACCGCGGCTTTATTTCCCGAGTGCTTAAGCAACTCATTGGATAAGTCCAATAAAGGAAGATCCAAAGCAATCTGTTTTTCTATTTCTGTTATTTTAAGCGTGGTAATGTGCGTTTGCTTCTGAATAGTTGAAAAATAAAAAACCAATGAAAAAATTAAAAATAACGCAACCGAATAAAGTAGCCATATAAATTTACTCATATTGCGCCCCTTTAAAGGTAACGGGATAAGAATCACATAACCAGAATGGTTCTATATTTTGGTAATATTGATACGACTGCTCTTTAGACATATTAAGTAAGTGAGACTGAACCGCACAGAGTAAATCAGTATTGTTATGCTGCATTTTAAAATACCAACGTGTACCTGACACATTACTACTTATCGGTGCAATATAATTTTTAGACAGTTGCTTAGTATCACTCTCCTTCCAAAAAGAGGCAATAATATCTACTTTTCCATTTGCCAATAAGTCACGTAATTCATTGTGCGAACTTGCATAGGTTATATTTAGATTGGCTAAATTAATTCCCAACTCTTTAAATATCTGCTTGGGTAATATATGCCCCGAACGACTAGTAGGATAATCCAACAAGCCTATTTTTTTGTCTAAAAAGTAGTGTTTGGTGATTTTAGGTTTTTCTTTTGCGGAGATAAAAAATGCAGTGTAGTCAGAAAATCCAACAATAGGCTGATAATTGTAAGTCGATTGAGCATTAAATGCGTCCATAATATTATTTTTTGCTAGGATTAAATCTGCAATTCCTTTTCCTACAAATTCTAAGCTATCAACCGTTCTATAACCCCAGTAACCAACAACAGAGCCATATTGCTTAGCAACCACACTGTCGGAACATAACGTGTCAGTAAGCAATTTGGCAACTTTTCTCGATGGTGTAAAAATAATAAGTCGGTTGTTATTCGCCTTTGCCGCTGTAAAACATTGCGCTGACGTTTCTATCATTACTGGAAAGTCTACATGTTTACTACTAACAACCACTTGGCCGCTAAACCAACTAAACACCAAGGCAGTAAACATAAATATAACAATGGCTGTTTTATGCAACATTAACTTTTTAATATTCAAAAAAAACTACCGAAATAATAACAATGGGTTATTTGAACAATTTTTATTACTTATTACAACAAGTAATTTTACTTGTTATGAATAACCAATTGATATTGTTTACTTTTAAATAAGAAAACATGAATCTTCTTGAGTCCTTTTTAATAACAGTAAAAACAAGGACAATTGACCTCACAAATATCCGTAACGTATCTACAGGAAACCCAAATGCGTAAAAATGTAAAATACATAATGTCGGCAACTGTTTTGATTAGTGCGCTTTTTGCAAGCAAAGACGTTTATGCTTGGGGTCAAAATGGGCACCGTATTGTTGGTCAAATCGCACAGTCACACATTAGTGAGCCAACCAAAATAGCCATCGCACCATTATTAGAAACACAATCACTGGCTCAAATCTCCACTTGGCCGGATGAAATGCGCTCTGCACCAGGCGAATTTTGGCAAAAAAAATCATCGCGTTGGCACTACATTAATGCTGATGAAAACAAAACATTTAATTTTAACCACGACCACACACACAGCAAAGAGTCGGTAACAAACATCCTTGAGGGCATGCATTACTCAATCAATGTTTTAAAAAACGAAAAGGCGAGTTTAGCTGAAAAACAATTTAGTTTGCGCTTTTTAGTTCATTTAGTCGGCGACAGCCATCAACCGTTTCATGTCGGGCGAAGTGAAGATAGAGGGGGTAATAAAATTGAGGTGTCTTTTTTTAATCAACCCACCAATTTGCATAGTTTATGGGATACAAAACTTATTGAAAATGAAAACTTATCATTTACTGAGTATGCGCAATTTATAAATACCACCAACAGTGAACTAATTGACGAATATTTACAAAGCACCCCAGCAAACTGGCTTGAAGAATCGCATAACTTAGCACTCCACCTATACAAATCAACCGATGAAAAAATAAGTTACAGCTATGTTTATGACAACAAACCGATTGTTAATAAACGCCTTCAACAAGCTGGTATTCGCTTAGCTGGGGTTCTTAATGCACTTTTTGATCCGACTGCAACGAAATTAAAAAATGCATTACAACAAACCGAATTACATATCACACATTAAATTTAACTAACCTACACACGGGAATTCAATATTATGACCAAGCTTCGTTTTTCGAAATTAACTGGTGCGATAATTTTAGCGCTGGGTGTTTCAACAAGCGCACTTGCTGCTGATACGTCATCAGGGATGCGAGGTAAAATAACCACCCCTTCTGGTGCAAATGCTGCAAACGTTAAGATAAAAGTGGTGCATTTACCAACAGGTACCATTAGTGAATTAACCACCAATGACAATGGAACGTTTGTTGCTAATGGTTTGCGTGTGGGTGGGCCTTACACTGTCATTATTGACTCTGATGACTTTACCGATACGACCTTGGAAAATATTTTCTTAAATCTTGGCGAAACGTATCGTTTAAATTCGCAGTTAGAAGCGCAAAATATTGAAAAAATTCAAGTCTCTGGTTATAAAATCATTCAGCAATCTGGCGGTTCAAGCAGCACCTTTGGTGAAGATACTATCAGTAATATGCCCAGCTTTAACCGCGACATTAAAGATATTGCGCGTTTAAACCCACTTGCGAGCATTAACGGCAATGGCGAGCTTACCTTTGCAGGTAGCAATCCGCGCACCAACGGCTTAACCGTAGACGGCATTGGCCAAAATGATGACTTTGGGTTGCAGTTTGGTGGCTACCCGACCTCTCAACCTCCTGTTTCACTTGACGCAATAGAGCAAGTATCTGTTGACGTGTCACCGTTTTCGGCTGCTAAAGGTAACTTTGGTGGGGGCACCATTAACGCAGTAACAAAATCAGGGACTAATGAATTTAAGTTTTCTGGTTTTTACGAAACATCAACCCCAGACATGGCCGGGGATCTTAAAAGAATTAATCAAGATGGTGTAGATGAGTTAGGCTACAAAGCTTATACAGTCAATGATGTTGAACCCACTCAAACTGAACAAAGACTTGGCTTTAATGTTGGTGGTGCCGTTGTTGAAAACGAACTATTTTACTTTGTAAACTACGCACAATGGTCAAGTGAACTTGATTTAGACTATGGATTTAAAGATTCTGGTGCGTCTAATGAGTTTAATACCACACAACAAAATTACGATCGTTTTATTTCTATTTTAAATAACGAATATGGCCTAACTGACACATTAGCCGGTGCCCCCGAAGACACCAATAAAACATTATTGGTTAAGCTAAGCTGGAATGCCAGTGACGATCACCGTCTTGATTTTACCTACCAATGGCAAGATGACCAAGATGAGCGTAACTTCAGTACCGGTGGCAATAACATTATATTAAAATCGAACACCTATGCCTATGTGACAAAATTTAATAACTTTGCTGCTAAGCTTTACTCTGACTGGAATGAATACTTTTCAACTAAAATTGGTATAGCGTATAAAGATGTCACCTCTGACAGTGATACCCGCTCTAACTTAGGCAGTATTAGTGTTAATGAAGATGGCAGAAATGGCCCTTCTTATAGTTTTGGTACTGATCAATACCGCCATGCAAACCGCTCTGAAACTGAAAACTTAACACTCACATTAGATGCAACCTACCTAATGGACGAGCATGAAATAAATTTTGGTGCTCAATATGAATCGCTGCGTTTGTATAACTTATTTGCACAAAACTCATTAGGCACGTGGCGATTTGACAGCTTAGATAATTTTGCAAATCGCGAAATTGGTCGTTCTGAGTTTTCATATACAAATGCCTACACTAACAATGCTGCTGATACCGCTTACGATGCAACACGTAATCAATTTGCATTATATGTGGAAGACACTTTCTATGTCGTTGATGACTTAGAAGTAACAGCGGGCGTACGTTATGAGCGCTTATCATCAAACGATAAACCCACACTTAACGAAAACTTTTTAGCAACTCATGGCTTTAGCAATCAAGAAAACTTAGATGGATTAGATATTATTTTGCCACGGGTTGGTTTTAAATACTATGCCACAGAAGCGTTAACTATTAATGGTGGCATTGGTCGTTTTCAAGGTGGTATCCCCAATGTTTGGTACAACAACTCGTTTCAAATGGATGGTATTACTTTAGTAGACGCACCGCAGAGTGTTATTAACGATTACTACGCTAATAATCAAGCGGATATCACTCAAGTGCCAGATGAAATTAAAAACTCATTGCAAAAAGGTGCAGGAAGCACCGCACACATCGACCCTAACTTTAAATTACCTTCAAGTATTCGTGCTCAAGTTGGTTTTGAATACGAGTTTGACTCGGCATTATTAGGTGACGGCTTTAAATGGCAGGCTGAAATTGCCTACCATAAAAAAGAAAACGAAGCGGTGTGGCATAATATTTCAATCAAACCAATCGGCGTTGCTGCTGATGGCGAGCGTGTTATTAATGAAACCATTTATAGCGGTACATTAAAAGACAATGTTGATATAGCCATGACTAACTCATCAGACGATGGCCGCTCTATTATTGCCTCTACCGGTATTGCTAAAGAGTGGGATAACGGCTTATTTATATCTGCCAGTTATGCGCATCAGGATGTAACAGAATCGTCTGTTGGGTCGGCGTCACAAGCAGAGGGTAACTATAAACACAATATTACCGCTAATCGTAATCACGATGTGGCTGCACGCGGTTTTTATGAAGTTGAACACAGTTTTAAAATTAACTTAGGTTACAGCACTGAGTTTATTGCAGGCTATGCGACTAAATTTAATCTTTACTTTGAGCGTCGTTCAGGCCGCCCATTTAGCTATACAATGAATATGCATAAAAATAGTGATCTTGGGGATACCAACTCGTTATTTACAAATGCGGCTTATTTACCCTATATCCCAACAGGTGCAGATGATAGCAATGTAAATTGGAATGCTTCAAAAATGACGTGGGAGCAGTTAGAAGAGCGCTTAAATCGCATTGGTGTTTCTCAGCGTGGCGGTATTTTAGCTAAAAATACCGCAACCCAACCTTGGGTTACCACTATGGATGTTAGTATTAAACAAGCAATCCCAGGGTTTGCAAAAGGCCACAGTGGTGAGCTGTACCTTATGATTGATAACTTTGCTAACTTGTTAAACAGCGATTGGGGTATAGAGAAAAACTTAAGATACACAAACCAAACAATCTATGACTTTGGCGGATTAGACGATGAAGGCCGTTATATTATTAATAACAGCTATAAGGGTGCAGATGTGAGAAATCACACCCAAATTACGTCATCTTCAGCATGGCAAGCCAAAATTGGTGTGAGCTATAAATTTTAACACCTAGCTTACACATCAATAATAGATAAACTTAAAAACCCATTACACATTTGTAATGGGTTTTTTTATATAAAAAATAGCCTTTCATCTGTTTGTCATAAAAACTACTTACTATTAGTACACTAAAATATTGAGACACAAATAAAATACTAAAACTCAAAAATAAAGTGTTTTATAATAAAAAAGTTACAGTTGTATTTTATTTGTAACAAACAAATGAGGTACACTGTGCAAGTGTTTTGGGTTAAGTGTATTTTGCGGTCTCTTAATCCAAAATTAAAATAAAAAAGCTATTAAAAGTTTATTTAACTACACGGGAAAATAAAATGAAATTTCAACTTCGCAAAACAGCCCTATCACTTGCTATAGCAGCATGTGTTGGTGTAAGTGGTGCAGCAATTGCAAACGAAACAACCTCTGCAATTAAAGGCCAAATAAAAGGACCTAACGGTAACCCTGCTGCAGGCACTAAAATTACTATTTTACACGTACCTTCAGGCTCAGTTAAAACAACAGAAGCCAATGACGCGGGTTACTTCACTGCTAAAGGCCTGCGTGTTGGCGGTCCTTACAGAGTCATTGTAGATTCAGACATTTATGCTGACCAAGAGTTCAATAATATTATTTTGAATATTGGTAACGACTACCCTGTTAATGCTTCGCTTGAAAATATTTCTGATGTTGAACAAATAGTCGTTACAGGTTCACCAATTAGCGCTATGTCTGGTGGAACAGGTCCTGCGTCTACATTCACATTAACAGATCTTGAAAATCAACCCGCTATTAACCGTGATTTAAAAGACATTATTCGTATTGACCCGCGTATCACAATTGATGATAGCCGTGGCTCTATCAACTGTGGCGGTGGCAACCCACGCTATAACAGCTTAACTCTTGACGGCGTTCGTATGAACGACAACTTTGGCTTAAGCTCAAATGGTTACCCAACTATCCGCGCCCCTTTCTCTTTCGATTCGATTGAACAGGTTTCAGCTGAACTTGCCCCTTTTGATGTTCAGTATGGCGGTTTTACCTCATGTAACATTAATGCAGTAACTAAAACTGGCGGTAACGATATTCATGGTGGTGTATTCTACGATTACACTAACGATTCGATGAAAGGCGATAAGATTGAAGGTGATAACGTTGATAACGGTAACTACACTGAAAAGCGTTATGGTTTCAATGTTGGCTTACCTCTAGTTGAAGACACGTTGTTCTTATTCACTTCATACGAAAAACTTGAGGGTGTACAGCAGTTCAACTATGACGGCTTAAGCAGCGGCAGCGTTACATCTGAAGATATTGCTCGTATTCAAAGTATTTCTCAATCAGTTTATGGTTATGACGCAGGTGGTATGCCATCAAGTATGCCTGTTGAAGATGAAAAAATCTTAGTGAAATTAGATTGGAACATCAATGAAGATCACCGTGCTAACTTAATTTATAACTACAACGATGGTAATACAATTTCTCAATCTGACACCGGTTCTACACGCCTTTCTTTATCTAACCATTTTTTTAATCAAAGTGCTGAGTTTACGTCAATTATAGGTTCTGTTTACTCTGATTGGTCAGATGAATTTTCTACTGAGATTCGTTTAGGTAAATCAGAGTTAGATGCAACTGTTCAGTCTTTAGATGCTGCAAGCAGCTTTGGTGAAATGCAAATTCGCACTGCTAATGGCGGTACAGTATACATAGGCCCTGATGATTCTCGCCAATCTAACGATTTAAATTATGATACAACCACATTTAAAGTTGCGGGTACTTATTACCTAGACCAACACACTATTACTGCTGGTTATGAATTTGAAGAGCTGTCCGTTTTTAACTTATTTGTTCAACATACTCAAGGTGAATGGCGTTTTAACAACATTGACGATTTTGAAGCTGGACAAGCTGCACGTATTTACTATAACAATGCGGCGAGTACAAATAATCCAAACGATGCAGCAGCAATTTTTGAGTATGCTCAACATACGTTTTATGTTCAGGATGAATATGCATTTACCGACCTAGATGCGAATATCACATTTGGTTTACGTTATGATAAGTATACTAGCGATGATGTTCCTAACTTTAACCAAAACTTCACTAACCGTTATGGTTTCAGTAACCAAGCAACCTTTGATGGTATTGATTTATTGCAACCACGCGTTGGTTTTCAGTGGTATGCAACTGACGAGATTGAAGTACGTGCAGGCTTGGGCTTATTTTCAGGTGGTAATCCGAACGTATGGCTTTCTAATTCATACTCTAATGACGGTATAACAAATATCAGTACTCAAATACGCGGCATCGATTTATTTAATACACCAAATGTAAATAATGGTAAGCCTGGTTTTGAAGTACCTCAGGAAATGTTTGATAAAGTAGCTAATACTGAAATTGGTGTAGGTGATGCAACTGCGAATGCTGTTGACCCTGATTTTGAAATTCCTTCAGAGTGGAAGTATTCTTTAGGTACAACATACACAACTGACGACGAGTATGTCATCTCATTAGATTACTTATATTCTAAGAAAAATGACGCTGCAGTAATGCGTGATATTGCACTTCAAAACAGTGGCAAAACCACTTTTGATGGACGCCCAATTTATGAATCAATTGAAGGCCGTGATGGCGAGCTTTTATTGACTAATGCTAATGGTGGCGATTCATCTGTAATTTCCGCAGCTATCAGTAAAATGTATGATAACGGTGTTAACTTTAGTTTTGGATATGCATACATAGATTCAGATGACATTAACCCAATGACCAGCTCTGTAGCAAGTTCAAATTATGGCAACCTAGCAACAACAAATCCGGGTAACCCTGGCGTAGGTTCTTCAGATTATGAAATTCCGCATCGCTTTACCATGACGCTTGGTTATAAGCATGAGTTTGTGGATGGCTTTGAAACTCGTTTTAATTTATACGGTGAAGCATATAAGGGGCTACCTTATAGTTTCACATTTGATAATAGCGATGAAATTTGGGGTGATAGCAATGCAAATGGTAGCCGCCAGTTGTTATACGTACCTCTTGAAAATGATCCTAACGTTATCTACGACATGAGTGCAGATGAAATTAATGAGTTTAACGACTTTATCGCATCTGAAGGCCTTAAACGTGGTGAAATCACAGGTCGGAACCAACAGAATTCTGATTGGTTCGTTAAATTTAACTTTAAAATTACGCAAGAAGTACCTGGCTTTATGGATGGCCATAAAGGTGAAGCATTCTTCGTAATCGATAACTTAACTAATATGTTGAACGATGATTGGGGCGTACTTAAGAAAGGTCCTTTCGTAGGTGCTAGCATGATCTCAACATCTTTAGATGACCAAGGTCGTTACGTATACTCAGGCTTTAACGGTAATAACGCAAACACTTCAGTACAAACTGGTGCGTCATTATGGGAAATGCGTGTAGGTGTTCGTTACACGTTCTAATTTGATTTATTAAATTAGTGTATTTAAAAGCCCACTTTGTGGGCTTTTTTATGGCTGTAATTTGTTTTTTAACTTCTCAAAAATAGTAATTAACTGCTGTTGCTCATCATTTGAAAGACAGCTCAATAACGCTTGCTCCCACTGTAATGCTTGTGGTGTTATTTTTTTATACAAGGCCTCGCCGCTTTTATTAAGCATTAACAACACAGCGCGCTTATCATTTTCATCTATTTTGCTGCAAATAAAACCTTTATCTATAAGCGTTTTTACCGCCCTTGATACCGTTGATTTATCCATATCAGCTTGACTGCATAATTGCCTTGCAGTGCTTTGCCCGTATTGCGCTAAATTTGCCAGTATTCGCCATTGTGGGATAGTTAAATCAAACTCTTTGTTATAAACGCTCGCAAAATCATTGCTTACTTGTGTTGCAAGATGGGTTAATTGATAAGGCAAAAATGTGGTTAAATCTATTTTCATTGTATATAGCTTCTGATTGTGTACGTCATAGCGAACTGTGCATATTTATGTACAGTTAAAGCCGCTACTCGATTTGATATTAGTCTCACATGAGAGTATCTTAACGTAAATAACAACAATAAAACACTCCCCCACTTTTACAGGAGTCAGTAATGACGACACAATTAAACTACATGACCGGCTTTGGTAATGAATTTGAAACCGAAGCTTTACCGGGTGCATTACCGATTGGGCAGTTTAGTCCGCAAAAAGTAAAATACGATTTATATGCAGAGCAATTTAGTACCACCGCATTTACCGCCCCGCGCGCCGATAATCGTCGTACGTGGATGTACCGACTTCGCCCCTCAGTTGTGCAAGGTGACTATAGCGCCATTGATAACGGTTTAATTCGCACCGCCCCAATTACCGAAGTGCCAACGCCGCCAACTATGCTACGTTGGGACCCGATTGATATTCCAACCACGCCAACCGATTTTATTGATGGTTTGATCACCATGGCAGCAAATGGCAATGCCAATGGTCAAACCGGTATTGGCATTCATGTTTATGTCGCGAATAAATCGATGACTGATCGCTTTTTTTATAATGCCGATGGCGAAATGTTATTTGTACCGCAACAAGGCGAATTATTATTAAAAACAGAATGTGGCCACTTAACCATAAAAGCCGGTGAAATTGCGGTCATTCCGCGTGGGATTAAATTTCAGGTGCAACTATTAACTGATACAGCCCGTGGGTATATTTGTGAAAACTACGGCCATGCTTATGTGCTTGCTGAGCGTGGCCCAGTAGGCGCCAACGGCTACGCTAATGATCGTGACTTTCAATACCCGGTTGCTGCGTTTGAAGACATTGAAGGCGAGTTTGAGCTAATTGCTAAGTTTAACGGTAATATGTTCCGCTGTGATATTGGCCACTCCCCCCTTGATGTGGTGGCTTGGACAGGTAATAGCGCACCCTATAAATACGATCTAGCCCGTTTTAATGTGATGAACACAGTGAGCTTTGATCATCCCGATCCGTCAATCTTTACTGTACTCACTTCACCATCAGGTACTGAAGGCGTTGCCAATATCGATTTTGCTATTTTTCCACCACGTTGGATGGTGGCTGAAAACACCTTTCGCCCGCCTTATTACCACCGTAATATTATGAGTGAATTTATGGGCTTAATTGAAGGCGTATACGATGCTAAAGAGCATGGGTTTATCCCTGGCGGTATGAGTTTACATAATTGTATGTCGCCGCATGGTCCAGAAGCGGATGTGTTCGAAAAAGCATCCAATGCTGATTTAGAACCACAACGCTACGAAAATACTCTCGCGTTTATGTTTGAATCTCGTTATGTAATATCACCGACTAAATACGCATTAGAGGGCAAAGAGCGTCAACCAAACTACACCGACTGCTGGCGTACTATTAAAAAACACTACAGTGGACCAAAAGGATAATTAAATCATGAAGCTTTATAGTTATTTTCGCTCATCTGCAGCGTATCGTGTGCGCATAGCACTTAATTTAAAAAATATTGATCATCAGCTGGTGCCCGTTAACTTATTAAAATCAGAACAACAAGCACATGAATACTTGGATAAAAACCCGCAGGGGTTATTGCCAGCGCTGGAAACCGATGACGGTGTGTTAGGACAATCTTTAGCTATTTTAGAGTACCTTGAAGAGCAATATCCGCAAACACCATTACTACAGGGCAATGCTTGGCAAAAAGCACATATTCGTAATTTAAGTTATGCCATTGCCTGCGATATTCACCCTATTGATAACTTACGCGTACTTAAGTATTTAAGTGCTGAGCTAGGGGTAGACGATGAGGCAAAAAATAAATGGTACCGGCACTGGGTTGAGGTGGGGTTTGAAAAAGTAGAATGTATGCTTGATAGTAAAAACTCATTTTGCGCAGGCGATTTACCCACCCTAGCGGATGTGTGTTTAGTGCCGCAAGTATTTAATGCTATTCGCTTTAAAGTAGATATGACTGCATATCCGAAAATCGCAGCCATCTACGCGCGTTGCAATGAGCTGACTGCCTTTATTGATGCAGCGCCAGAAAATCAACCTGATGCAAACAGTTAACTTTTTAGTGCACTGTGTATAACAGTCACATGCTCAATTAAATCTAAGCCCAGATCAGTTAAATAACCGCCATCTGGGCTGTCTATAATTCCTTTATCAAATAAACGCTGTGCAGCACTCAATAAAGCAGGTTCAGCATCTGAATGGAGTTTAATGCCTTTCATTTTGCTCTCGCGTGGAAATTTTGCTAACAGTGTAAATTCGTCAATCATGGTTTGATCAAATTGCATAGGTGTTCACCTTTTTATTGTTCTGTGTTTTACTTATCACCTACCCTAGCATGTTTTTTTGCTAAGTATACTTATTTTAAACATATCCGGTGTGAGGTTATTGATGCGTTATTGTTTTAATTTGTCTATCTGTATTATAAGTTTGTGTTTTTGTGCGATAAGCGGCGCTAGTACTATAAAAACACGCCCCGTGGTTGATGCTACTCAACTTATTAACACCCATAGCGAATGTTGGTATGACGATAAACGTTACAGCGAAGGTGCGTTACTGCAAGTTCATTCAATTACCTTAGCTTGCGCGGCAAAGTACCCTCAGCATAACAACAGTCAATTAATCTGGTTGAAGCTTGATAAGCAAGGTAATCTTATTTACCCAAAAAAACCCTCAACCATTAGCGTTAATTGATAAGGGTTAGTAAACCTTGTAACAGCCGCTTTCGACAAACTATTAAGGTGTGGCAAAATACGGTATGATACATACAGTTTAAAAAAGCAGTGTGACTATGAATAATCAACCAAAAAACCCGCTACATGGGGTAACTTTAGAGCAAATTCTTGTTGAACTTGAACAACGTTTGGGCTTTAAAACAATGGGTGAACAAGTAAATATAAAATGTTTTACTGATTCGCCAAGTATTAAATCAAGCTTAAAGTTTTTACGCAAAACCCCATGGGCACGAGATAAAGTAGAGGCACTTTATATTCATACCATCAATAATAAGCCTCTACATAAACCCAGAAATAAACCAAAACAAGCAGCGTCTTCTCAACCTGACACCTCAGGTTTTGTATGGCCATCAATTAAAAAGTAATGGCGTAGCATTTACGCCATTTTTTATAAATTAGTTTTGCTCTTGGCTTATAACATTAAGTGAAGCCGGATTAATATTAACCACGATTTTATCTGCCGATTTTATTTCACCATCAATAACGTAATTTAGCGTCTCATCTGCGCTAATTTCAACGCGTTTTGCATTGGTATAATGTGAATTAATTGCTAAATGCGTTTGTGTAATGCTGCTAAACATTAGCTCAGCAATACTTAATATCGTGGTACTATTTTCTTTATTAGGTGTTAACCAATTGACGTTTAATAAACCGTCACAGTGATCCGGTTGTCCGCCACCTTGTGCCAAAAGTGTTGTAAATGGCGCGGCATTAGCCACAATAAGGCTATTAGTGTTAATAACCTGTGGCTCATTGTTATCTAATTTAACCATCAGCTGTTGCGCTTTGTGCTCACTAAATGATTGTAAAAAACCATTTAAATACGCAAGCTGCCCTGATTTATTTTTAGACTCGCGGTCTGCTTTTTCGATCATTGCATGCTCAAACCCTATGCCTAACAACAAAATCATTAGCTCGCCATTACAGTAGGCGGTGTCTATCAGGTTTGTTTGACCGTCAATAATTAAGTCGCATGCTTGCTCAACAGGAATAAATTTAGACTTAATTCCCATCAATACATGCGCAAGCGCATTAGCAGTACCTAGCGGTATAATGCCTAAACGACATTCAGTATCGACTAATACACTTGCCACTTCTGTAATAGTCCCATCTCCACCACAAGCAATTATAATATCGGGATTGTTTTCAATGGCGTGTTTCGCCAGCATGGTACCATTTTTATCTACCGTAGTTTTTAAAATAATTAAATCATAATAAGCAGACAAGCGTGCAACAATTAAATGCTCCTTCTCAGACCATAGTTTTGTGCCCGCCACCGGATTGGCAATTAAGTATGCTTTGTTTTTTATTAGCAACTTGCCATTACGATGACGTTTTACAAGGTGGCGAAGTTGGCGCTTATTAAGATTGGCTGTTTGACGTGTTTCTTTTATTTGAGCAAGAATATCATGTACATCAGCCTCTTTATTTTGACTCAACAAATACGCTGCCATAACAAACACCGAACGTCCACGGCCTAATGCACAGTGCACCACAACACGACGGTCATTTTTAATATGATGATGTATCCAGTTAATAGCTTGGTTTAACTGTGAGTGCGTAGGCACACTGTGATCAAGGACTGGGATATTTAAATAGTTCATGTTCTCTTGGGTTGATGTCCATTCAAGGCCATCAAACTCACAGGTAACATCCAATATAGCGGTAATACCATTTTCTTTTAATGTATCTATATCAGAGGGAAACAAACGACAGGCTAAAAATAAATTATCGTTAATTTGTTGAATAGGCGGTACTTTGTCGCGTTTGCGTGACCAGGCATTATAAATTTGTACACCGAGTAAAAAAGGCACAAATGCCCAGCGAATATAGAAGGGAATAATGCCATTTTCGCGTTTTCTAAACACTTTCCCCGCATTAAAAAAATAAGCCCCGCTGACTAATAACAGTGAAAGCGCGGTCCAAAAAAATGCAACTGCAAAGTAAATAGAGTTAACGTTTAATCCCAATACTATAAAAACGAATGCCGTTACAAGATAACTTATTGCAGCCCACATGTTCTCTCCTTTTAGTTGGTAGCGCAGTATTAGCGCTTACATACTTATAAGATTGCAAGTAATACGCCAAAAGCAACTTACCATGTTTTATTATAATTACGCCCTGCTATTAATATCGCCTATTTAAACATAACACTCTGTTAATATTGCTATTTCTAACATCAAGAGCGCTCGTTATTACATTTAAATTAGCGCAGTTTGAAAACCCTATAACTCTTTCATCTTTACAATAATATAAGTCAAATATTCATGGTTACACAATAACTTAAGCCATTAATTATCAAATGGCATCAATAATGTTTTCATCGCTGGGCGCAGTGCAATAAGTACCGTTTCTTCGGTTAATTCTGGGAAAAGCATTTTTCGTAATATTAATCCTGCCATCACCGAAAAAATGACATTTATTCTACTTTCTAATTCTTGCTCTGAGTGTGATTTTATTAAACTACTTTTACTGACTAATAAATCACGCATTCTATTACGCGCTTGCGTGTCAGCCTCACGCAGTAATGAAGCGACTTTTTCGTTCCTACTGGCCTCTGCCATCATGTCTAAATCAACAACGCACGCGCCTGTGTCCATATGACGTTGCACACCATGATGTAGACCATCAAGTAACACCGTTAAAATATCACCTGGTTGCTCCTCAAACTCTTTAAATATTGAAAACATTTCCTCCATATCTTTTTCAATAATACTTTCTATAATTGCTTCTTTACTATCAAAGTAATTGTAAATATGGCCAGCACTCATCCCTGCCGTTTTTGAAATTTCCGCCATACCTGCGCCATGATAGCCCTTTCGACGAAAGCAATCAGCCGCAGCAGTTAATACTTGCTGACGACGCGCTTGTGCTTGCACCGGATCAAGGTGTTTTTTATTTTTAGCATTCATTTGCAACTCCATTATCGAGTCATTCGACTCGACGTGTTTAACCTTCACTCATCTAAATACAATAAGTGAAGGTTAAACGGGTACAACTTAAACTACGCATACCCCTGTTTTTTAAACGGGATTTACACGCACTAATTCACTCAATCCTTTAACGCCTTTTGGGCTTTTCCAAAAAATAGCCGATGCACTAACACAAAAAACAGAGGCACAAAAATAACAACCAATGATGAGGCGGCAAGTGTTCCCCCAATAATTGAAATACCTAATGCATTTTGTGCACCCGAGCCGGCACTTGAGGCAATAGCCAATGGCAGTACACCACACACAAATGCCATAGAGGTCATTAAAATTGGGCGCAAGCGAAGACGTACAGCGGCAATAGCCGAGTCGGCTAAACTCAAGCCTTCATCCATTTTATGATTGGCAAACTCAACAATTAAAATCGCATTTTTAGAGGCGAGTCCTATGGTGGTTAATAATCCCACTTGCAGGTATATATCGTTTGATAATCCCCCCATAAATGCAGCGATAACTGCACCTAATATACCCAGCGGTACAATTAACATCACAGCAAAGGGGACTGACCAGCTTTCATAAAGTGCCGCTAAACATAAAAATACAAATAATAACGAAAGGCCATACAATAACGGCGCTTGGCCACTGCTTGAGCGTTCTTGAAATGAAATACCCGTCCACTGTGAACCAATACCGGGGGTTAATTGCCCAACTAAACGTTCCATTTCATCCATTGCCTCGCCAGTACTGTAACCGGGTGCAGCATTTCCTTGAATTTCCATAGCTGAAAAACCGTTATAGCGCTCCAAACGTGGAGAGTCATAAGACCAATAAGAACTCGCAAACGCTGAAAATGGCACCATATCTCCACTTCTATTGCGCACATACCATTTATTTAAATCCTCAGGTACCATGCGTGAATCAGCTTGGCCTTGTAGATACACTTTTTTAACCCGCCCACGATCAATAAAGTCGTTTACGTAGCGGCTTCCCCATGCGGTAGAAAGTGTATTATTAATAGTCTCTTGCGATACTTGAAATGCTTCTGCTTTGGCAAGATCAATGTCTAGCTGTAATTCAGGCATATCTTCTTGACCATTAGGACGAACCCCTGCCAATATTGGACTTTGGCTCGCCATACCTAATAACTGGTTACGTGCTTTTAATAATTCATCATGACCTAAACCAACACGGTCTTGTAAAAAAAGATTAAAGCCATTCGCTGTACCCAGCTCTAAAATAGCAGGCGGCGGGAATGCAAAAACAAATGCTTCCTTAATCGTAGAAAAATACCCCATAGCTTTACCTGCAACACCCTGTACGGATAAATCATCACGCTGGCGTTCATCCCAATGTTTTAAATTAACAAAGGCTATCGCTGAGTTTTGGCCAGAGCCTGCAAAACTAAAACCTGTTACGGTAAAAATACCATTGACTGCTTCACTTTGATCGTTCAAAAAGTGCTTTTCTACTTTTTCAACAACACCCAATGTTTGCTGTGTAGTAGACCCTGCTGGTAACGACACTTGATTGAATAAAATACCTTGGTCTTCATCAGGTAAAAAGGCGGCAGGAAGGCTTGAAAATATATATATCATGCCACCAACAATTAGTGCATAACTAAGTAAATAGCGCTTGGCTTGTTTGATCATTCGACCAACGAGCCCTTGAGCGCCTTTATTCGTTTTATCAAATCCACGGTTAAAGCCGGAGAAAAAACGCCCTATTAGGTTGCTATTATTATGTACATGACTAGGTTTTAATAACGTAGCACATAACGCGGGGGTTAAAACAAGCGCCACCAATACCGACAGTCCCATTGCTGAAACCAAAGTAATAGAAAACTGACGATAAATAACCCCTGTTGAGCCGCTAAAGAAAGCCATAGGGATAAATACAGCCGACAACACCATGGCAATACCTACCAGTGCGCCTTTTATTTCATCCATCGATTTACGGGTTGCTTCAACCGCTGAGAGTTTTTCTTCGGTCATTAAACGTTCAACGTTTTCAACCACCACTATGGCATCATCAACTAACAGGCCAATCGCTAACACCATCGCAAACATGGTTAAGGTATTTATTGAATAACCAAACACAAATAAAATACCAAAGGTACCTAGTAAAACCACAGGCACTGCAATTGTTGGGATAATGGTTGCCCTAAAGTTTTGTAAAAATAAATACATAACCACAAATACTAAAACTACGGCTTCTATAAGCGTATGAACTACTTTTTCTATTGATAGGGCAACAAAAGGGGTTGTGTCATAAGGTATTTCTGCATCGAGTCCTTCAGGAAAAAGAGGACTTAATTCTTCAATGGCTTTTTTAACCCCCTCAGCCGTATCAAGTGCGTTGGCACCACTGGCTAATTTAATGCCAATTCCTGATGCGGGCTGGCCATTATAACGTGCTACAACACCATAATTTTCACCGCCAAGTTCTACTTTTGCAACGTCTTTAAGTCGCACCAAAGAACCATTGGTATTTGTTTTAACTAAAATATTTTCAAACTGTTCTGGCGTCTTTAATCGGCTTTGTGCTGTTACTGTGGCATTTAATTGTTGTCCATCAATTGCAGGCATACCGCCAAGTTGACCGGCTGAGACTTGAGCATTTTGCGCAATAATAGAAGCATTTATATCCGCAGGAGTCAGTTTATAACTTTCTAACTTAGCTGGATCGAGCCAAATTCGCATGGCATATTGAGAACCAAATAACTGAACCTCGCCAACGCCATCCACACGTGAAACGATATCTTGCACATTTGAAGCAACATAATCACCAATATCGATATTGCTCATGCTGCCGTCTTTAGATACAAACGCGTACACCATTAAAAAATTACGTGCTGATTTGGCAACCACAACACCTTGTCTTTGTACTGCTTCAGGCAATAGTGGGGTAGCCGTCGCTAATTTATTTTGTACTTGAACCTGCGCAATATCCGGATCGGTATCAGCGTTAAATGACAGGGTCAGTGTGCTTGTACCACTGGATTCAGAAGTCGAGGACATATAAAGTAAGCCGTCAAGTCCTTTCATTTTTTGCTCAATGACTTGGGTCACTGTATCTTCTAAAGTACGTGCTGATGCACCAGGGTAAGATGCTGTAATGGTTATAGAAGGTGGCGCAATAGAAGGAAATTGTGCAATGGGTAAACTTTTTATAGCCAAAATACCCGCAAGCATTACCACAATAGCCAGTACCCATGCAAAAATAGGCCTATCGATAAAAAATCGTGACATAAGACTCTCCGTTATTGGCTGTTATTTGCTGACGACTGCGCGGGTGTCGCAGTAACTAAAGCACCTGGACGAATTTTTTGTAACCCTTCCACAATAAGCTGATCGCCATCACTTAAACCATTAGTGACTAACCAATTAGCACCCAAAGTACGCCCTACCTCTAATATTCGACTTTCAACGGTATTATTTTTGCCAACAACCATGGCAGTAGGCTCTCCTTTGCTATTTCGACTAACCCCGCGTTGTGGCGCTAATATTGCGTTTGACTTAACACCTTCAACAACGTGTGCTCGCACGTACATGCCTGGAAGTAATAATTTTTCAGGGTTTGGAAATTTAGCGCGTAAGGTGACCGAGCCCGTACTTGGATCAACGGTTACTTCAGAAAATTGTAATGTACCTTTATGTTGATACACTGTGCCATCTTCCATAATAAGTTCAACATCACTTTGCGCTGTTGAATCAACCTCTAATGAGCCCGAGGCCATTGCTCTTTTAAGCTTAGTTAACTCGTTACTTGATTGGGTTAAATCGACATAAATGGGATCAAGTTGAGTCACCGTTGCTAATTCCAATGTTTGAGCTGCGCTTACTAACGCACCTACTGTGACGTTTGATTTACTAATTTGGCCACTAATCGGTGAAGAAACATGACTATAATCAAGATTGATTTGCGCGCGTTGCAATTGCGCTTTTGCTGTGAGTAATTCAGCCGATGCCTGTTTATATGCGGCCTCTGCTTCATCAAAGTCCTGCTGACTAACGGCTTTAATTTTTAGTAGCTCTTTAAAACGCGACGCTTTTGATTTACTACTTGCAATACTCGCTCGCGCACGTGCTACAGCAGCTTTACTGGCTGCAAGTTCAGCTTCAAAAATATCAGGATTTATTTGATACAGTGCTTGACCTTGCTCAACCCGCTTACCTTCATCAAATAATCGCGACTGGACAATGCCACTGACTTGAGGACGAATTTGTGCAATTTGAAACGCACTAACGCGCCCTGGTAATTCTTTTCTAAGCGTAATAGCTTGGCTGTTTAATGTAACCACACCAACAGGGATAGCTGCAGGCGCTGAAGCATTAGGTTGCTCAGTTACCTGATCACAGCCACTTAAAGCAACAGAACCAACGAGGGCTGAAAATATAAAAAAAACGATGCGGGAGCGCTGCATGGTAAATACCTTTTAGTTTAGAATGAACGATCATTCTAAACTAAACTACAGCAATTAAAAATAGCCACTGAATAACATTTACACAATTTTACAAATGAAGACCAAAACAGCGAAGTAATGCGGCCAATAACAGTATTTATTGGTCGTTATTCATTTTCAGTAACAATTCTAGAGACTAACAATTGCTCTATACGAATCCCTTCTACATCCACGACTTCAAATTTAAAGCCAGCAAATAAAACAAATTCTGCCCGTTTAGGAATATGCTTCATGGTGAAAATTAAATACCCCGCCACTGTTTCATAGTGATTTTGATCAGGAAACTCGTCAATGTTTAACACTTTTGCCAACTCAACAATCGGCGTTAAACCATCCACAAGCCATGAGTTACTGTCGCGTTCAATAATTAATTCATCACTTTGATGCGTAATTAAATCGCCCATAAAGCCTTTCATCAAATCTTTTACGGTAACAATCCCAACCACTAACGCATATTCATTAACCACTACCGCAAAAGGGTGAACAGCTGTTTTAAACGCATTTAATGCCTCAGATAAACTTAAGGTTTCTGGCAGATAAAAAATATCGTTTTCAAGCATCTCATTATTTATGTTTGCAGCATCGCCTTTTAACACTTGGCGTAAAATATCTTTTGATTCTACCGAACCAATTAATTTATCTAAATTACCATTGCACACTAAAAAGTGATTGTGGGGATGATCTATTATTTTATTGGCAATATCTTTACTTGACTCATTTATATCAAAATACACAATTTGATCTCGTGGAGACATTACACTCGATAAAAAGCGTGCCTCTAAATCAAAAACATTACCAATTAAATCATACTCTTGTTGTTGTAAACTACCATATTCCGCCCCTGCATCCATCATGGCAACAATGTCTTCAGTGGTCACAATATCCTCGCGCTCACTGGGTACTTTAAATACACGTAACACAATATTGGTTAACCCGTTAAAAAACAGCACCAGTGGCGTCAATGCAAAGGTTACCCAACGCATTATAGTCACAACACGAACAGCAACAGCCTCAGGTAAAATCATTGCTAAACGCTTTGGCAGCAAATCAGCAAATAAAATAAATAATGAAGTAATAATTAAAAACGAAAGTATAAAGCTAATTTGCCCAAGCAAGGGGCCTTGATAAAACAGTTGCAGTATTTCTTGCATGTAAGGCGACAGTGCCTGCTCACCAACAATTCCGCCTAGTATAGCAATGGCATTGAGGGTGATTTGGATCATGGCAAAAAAAGCCCCGGGCTGCTCTTGCAGTTTTAATACTGCCAGCGCTTTAACATTTCCCTCATCGGCCATTACCCTTAATTTTATTTTGCGTGAAGCAGCAATCGAAATCTCTGACATCGCAAATAACGCACTGATCAAGATTAATAATGCAATCCCGATTAAATCACCCATTTATAACTCCAAAAAAGCGCTCTTATACCCAAAAGCAGCTGGATTATAACCGCTTTTATAAACGGGGCAATTTATATTTAAAGATGAGACTCATGTAAAGAAAAGGCATCACTAATTTGTTGTTGAACTTCAACTGGTAAATTTTTATTACAAGCAAAGTATAAGGGAGCTTGGTGGTTATTTATTGGCATCAAGGCGACTAAATCTAAATTGTATAATAAATGAGGTTGCTCAAATTTAATTCGCTCTGCGGGTATCACCACCAAATCAATACTCGAGCTTCGCGTTTTAAGTATAGTGAAAATATTATCAAAATTACTAAAAAGCATTAAGTTTTCGTTTTCTTTAAACCCTTTAGACAGCAAATATTGATGACTGTAATTATCTTTTAAAACCGCAATACGGTATTGTTTAGCCTGCTCTAAGTCAGTTAAAGAGATATTTTTTGATTTTACTGAGTAAAAATTAGTCTTAAATTGGGCAAGCTCAGCCAACCAAATAAAATTATTTTCACGTTCAGGTGAGCGAGAAATTGAAAATATACAGGTATTTTCATCTCTGAGCGCCATGTTATAGGCCACGCTCCAATCGTTTACCGAGATAGTGTAATCAATTGAAGCACTATCAAGTACCAACCGAACTTTGTCGGCAGCATCACCCACTAAATTATTATTGTTGTCAAGATACTGTAGTGGCGCAAAGTTTTCTGTAACAACAGTAAGTTTGGCCACACACTGTGAACTTACAATAATTAATAAGAATAAAGACCATCTAATCACAATAATCCACTGTATAAAATTTAAAACATTACCTATTACAAATGTTACTCTTTTGTAAATGCAAATTCAATATAGCGGATTATTCGCATATAGCCAATTTAGAAAATAAGACTAACGATTCATTGCACCAATCAGAAATGCAGAAATTTTAGCACCTTCTCTTAGTGTGGTCTCAGAGCTTGATTGCCCCACTAACGAGCTGTCTGTAAATGGGGCTATTTCCATCATATCAGCACCGGTAATAGGAAATTCATCTGCAATCGCCGATAAAATATCCAAAGCATGTTGCGGCGTTAAACCATTACCTTCTGGTGTGCCAGTTGCTGATGCAAACTCTTCATCTAAGGCGTCAATATCAAAGCTCACATACACCTCATCAACTTTGTCTGCCTTTAATTGTGCAATTGTATCGGCAGCAACAGCGGCTGCGCCACGCTCAATAATTTCAGCAGCCCAGTGCTGTTTAACCCCAAAAGTACTTTCCCAATGTGATTTTGGTTTGCCGCTTGAGCGAATACCAAATTGAATTAAGTGATGTGGTGCAGGTAAAAACTCTAAAATATGGGTGCACCAAGAGCCAAAACATAAATCGATGCCTAAACGCTCGACCAGCAAATCAGTGTGGGCATCAAAGTGAATGATAGCCGTGCGTTTGCCTTGGCTGCGTTTTGCTTTTAAATACGCTTTTGTCAACGGGTAACTAATAGAGTGATCGCCACCAATACCAAAAATGCCTTTATCTTGAAAGGTTGCGTAAAAACTGTCACATACATCCTCGGTGATCGACAGTGGACTTACAAAGTGCGCGCTCTTAGCATCGCCATAAAGCGCTTTTTGACAGTTAGAAATAGTGGCTTCGTTTAAGTACTTATCGTGTAATAAGTGCGGTATTACGCGTACATCGCCTAAATCAAATGAGCGGCACTGTGTTTGTTGGTCAATTAAAGCTGATCGTAAAAATAAAGGCCCCCAGTTTGCGCCACGTAAAATGCCGCCACCACAGTCAGAGCTAATGCCTAACATTACTGCTTTGTAAGGTGAATTAGGTAACTCATTGAGCGAGTCACGCCATAAAACATCAACATTTTCAGTTTGTCCGTATAATTTATTTCTCAGTGCAGCTTTGCGATCTTTCGCAGTATTTACTGTGAATACACCATCGCCAGGTGCACACAAACAGTGTTCAACTTTCTCTTTAAATGCGTGAAATTGTGTGTTCATTGTAAACCCTTTTTCAATCTGAATAGTTTGTATATATTGAGTAGTTATGCAAAATATCGAACGCTGAATAAATTAAAAATTAATTGTATGTGGTTACAAAAATCCCTGAACGTTGTATTTTGCTAGCTTAAGTTAGTAACAAAGAAAAACAAAACCTAGTTACTAACCTTATGAATATAAAAAATTTAAAATTTAGCTAACGGCTTTTTAGGCTAGCTATTGATTGGCTCTGAGGTATCAATATAGTGTCTCAGCAAACAAGTCAACTAGCTCATTTTGTTAGCAATTTTAGTCATTGATTGAATATTCAGAGTTGATGAATAAATCAATACGGACATCCGTCCTGTACTTAGTTTAGGTTTATAGTAATCATGGTAAATTGACAACAATTCTTATTAAAAAAGGCTTAGTTATGGAAAAGGTATTTCACTTAGGACTGTGTATTGATGATTTAAAAGGTGCAAAACTGGCTATTGTACCAGGCGATCCAGATCGTGCCGCACGTATTTCACAGTTCTTAGATAATCCAACCTGCCTTGCTCAAACACGTGAGTTTCATGTTTACTTAGGTCAGTTAAATGGCCACTCTGTTGTGATTTGTTCAACCGGTATTGGCGGTCCTTCAACCTCAATTGCAGTTGAAGAGCTGGCGCAACTTGGCGTACGACGCTTTCTTCGCATTGGTACAACAGGCGCTATTCAGCCACACATTAATGAAGGCGATATTTTAATTAGCCAAGCTTCGGTGCGTTTAGATGGCGCGAGTCAGCATTTTGCACCGCTGTGCTACCCTGCAGTTTCAGACTTTTTTGCCACTCAAGCAATGGTAAAAGCCTGTGAAAATCTAAATATTGATTTTCACATTGGTATTACCGCTTCAAGCGATACCTTCTACCCTGGGCAAGAGCGTTACGATACACATTCCGGCTATGTGCCTAAGTCATTACAAGGTAGCTGTGAAGAATGGCAAAAATTGGGCGTAATGAACTATGAAATGGAATCGGCTACTTTATTTACTATGTGCGCCGCACTTGGTCTGCAAGCTGCCTGTGTTGCGGGTGTGTTAGTTAACAGAACTCGCCAAGAAATTCCAAATGTAGACCACGGCGAAATTGAAAAAAAATCAGTCGCCGTGGTACTTGAAGCCGCTAAAGTATTACTCGCTTAGTAAAGCGCTTATTACTTCAAGTGTTGGTAAGCCCTCAAAGCTTGCCAACACTGCTTTTGCTACCTCTGCCTGATTTTCATGACCAGCCGTTTCTAATAACGTAATCGATTTTATAGTCTGCTTATCAAAGCTCAAACCGGCTAAAAATAGCTGGCTCAGTGCACTTTGTAATGGCGATAAACTTGGGCTGTATGCTGCATTTTCAGCATAACTGCCGTAAAAATCACCCTGTTCAAAGGTACTAATTTTAACCGCACTGTAATTTTGACTATAAGGCACATAAGCCGACAAAGCATAACTCTTCAGCTTATTATCAACCTCAGCCCCCTCGAAGCGCTTAGTGTGCTCAGCCGGATTAAATAAGCTGTGCTCATTGCCTAAATCCGTTGGCCCAAATGAATGCGGTAATAGCTCTGCTAACTTAAATTGTTGGCTTGGCAGTAAAATATCCAGCTCTTTGGCATCTGCCAGTTCATTCATAAATTGACGACAATACCCACATGGTGCATCGCTAATCGCTATTTTTAGCACTTTTTTAGCACCATTTAACCATGCATTATTAATTGCCGATTGCTCGCCATGCACCACCAAGCTCAGTGCTTGATGAGCAAATTCTGCATTAGCACCAAAATAAAAATTAACATTACCCTGTGCATCTTGTGCTTTTACAATTGCCCCGACATGAAATTGAGAAATAGGTGCAACCGCAAACTCAGCAGCCAGCGGGATTAAGCCTTGCAATAATGCATCGTCGTTCACATTAAGCAGGGTGCAAAGCGATGTAATATCGTTTGAGTATAAAATACCGCGTTGAGTTTTTAATTGACTGCGTAGGGCTTGCGTTTGCACTACGTTTAATGAAATGTGTGAATTGCTAAGTGCTGTATTATGTTGCACTTTAAAAGTTGCTGAAGCCATAATAGTTTTTAATTGTTCAATGGCCAGGTAGTGTAAAAGGTTGACAAACTAAATACCAGCCCATTTAACGTAAAAAAAGGGAACATGTCGCCTGCTCCCTTTTAAATTTAACCCATTACGGATTAACCTGTATTGCGCATTCCGGCTGCAATTCCCGTCATAGTGATCATCAAGGCATTATCTATATCGCTTTCATTGCCCTTATCATCGCCACGAGAACGGCGTAATAACTCCACTTGTAAAACATTAAGCGGATCGGTATATGGGTTTCTAAGCCCGATAGACTCCTTGATCCAAGGTTGATCGGCTAATAAGCTTTTTTGCGGGCTTAATGATTGCACTAGCGTAATGGCCTCGCCAAGCTCTTCACGTAAGGCAACACCTAAAGGCTTGTACATGTCTTCCACCAGCGCATTATCGTAATGCTCGCTTAACCAACTATCTGCTTTACTAAATACCATTTCTAGCATTTCTAAACGTGCTCTAAAAAATGGCCATTGCAAGCTCATCTCACTTAAAGTGTCAATACCGTACTTTTCAAGCGCCGCTCTAAGCCCACTTAATGCACCTAACCAAGCAGGTAACATTAAGCGATTTTGGCTCCAGGCAAAAATCCAGGGAATAGCTCGTAAGCTCTCCACTCCCCCGTTTGGATTGCGTTTAGCTGGCCTTGAGCCTAATGGCAACTTTGATAGCTCTAACTCAGGCGTCGCCATTCTAAAATAAGGTACAAAGTTTTCATCATGGCGCACCACATTACGATAATGTTCGCACGACACATCGCTGATTAAGGCCATCACTTCGCGCCATTGTGCTTTAGGCTCTGGCGGTGGCAATAGGTTACTTTGTAGCACCGCACCCGCGTATATGTTTAAGCTTTGTAATGCCACATTGGGTAAGCCAAATTTAAAGCGGATCATTTCGCCTTGCTCTGTTACCCTTAATCCGCCTTTTAACGATCCTGGTGGCTGTGAATGCAAGGCTTGCGCTGCAGGCGCACCACCACGGCCAACCGTGCCACCTCGGCCATGAAATAAAACAAGCTCAATACCGCGTTCATCTGCTAATTGCACCAGTTTATCCATGGCTTCATATTGTGCCCAGCCAGCGGCCATCATGCCTGCGTCTTTCGCTGAGTCTGAATAACCAATCATCACATTTTGGGTATTTTTAATATGCCCACGATACCACTCGTTATCTAATAATGTGGCAATGACATTATGCCCATCATTTAAATCATCTAACGTTTCAAATAACGGCGCAACCGGTAACTCAAAGCCACAACCAGACTCTTTGAGTAAAAGTTGCACTGCTAAAATATCTGATGCCGTTCGCGCCATAGAAATAATGTATAAGCCAAATGTTTTTGCATCTTGCTGCGCAATAACATCAAAGGTATCGAGTACTTCTTGTACCTCAGGGCTAGGTTGCCAATGCTTGGGAATAAGTGGGCGACGTGAATTAAGTTCAGTCAGTAAGAATGCTTGCTTGTCTTGCTCTTGCCATTGGCTGTAGTCACCAATCCCTAAATAACGAGTCAATTCAGAAAACACATCACTGTGCCTTGACGAATCTTGACGTACATCCAGTTTTGCCAAACGCAGGCCAAAGCTATTTATTCTGTGGATCGTATCAAGCAATAAGCCATCGGCCACCACCTGCATATTGCACTTTAACAATGAACGATAACACACCTCAATGGGATGCTTAATTTGGTTAATATCGGTAATTAAGTCTTGCGAGTCGGAGCGCTTATTTTTAATTTTAGCGCTTAAATGCATTACGGTTTCGGCTACTTGATTTTTAATATTTTTTAGAACGGCACGATAAGGTTCAAACGCTTGCCCTGCCAATTTAATTAGCTCATCGCTAGCATCAGACATAGAAAGTTCAGCACATAGCGTTTCTAAATCACGCTGGTATAAATCCAACGCCATCCAGCGGCCATGATCAAGCACTTGCTCAGTGACTTGTGCGGTAACAAACGGGTTACCGTCGCGATCGCCGCCCATCCATGAGGTAAATTCTATTGGGCTGTAATTAGTGGGCAATGCTAAGCTCAAATGCTGTTTAACCTGCTGGCTAAACTCTCTTAAAAACCGCGGCACGGCATCCCATAAACTATTTTCAATTACCGCATAACCCCATTTTGCCTCATCAACGGGGCTTGGCCGTGAACGACGAATGTCATCAGTATGCCACGCTTGGCTAATTAGCTGCGCAATACGGTTAAGAATAGCTTCGCGCTCTTGTTCAAGGTTATCAGTGCGTTCAAATGACGCCAAACAATCGCTTAGTTCAACATGTTTATTAATAATAGTGCGGCGAGTCACCTCAGTTGGGTGAGCTGTTAACACTAAATTTATGTGGAGTTTTGAGAGGGTGTCGGCTAAGTGGTTATGATTAAGCTGACCTTGTTCAGCCTTTGCTGCTAACGTTTTTAATGTTTGAGTGAGAGGATTTAGTTGGCAAAAACCAACATCATTAAAACGTGATACGGTATGAAACTGCTCTGCAACATTCGCTAAATTTAAAAAATGATTAAATGAACGGGCAACCGGTAAAAGCTCCTCGTCACTGAGCGCATGCAGTACATCTATAAGCGCTTGACGATCGGCTTCATTGCCACTGCGGGAGGATTTTGATAAAGCCCGAATTTCTTCAACTTTATCTAAAATTGCTTGGCCTTGGGCATCTTTAATCGTTTGCCCTAATAATTGCCCAAGTAAATTTACATTACCTCGCAAAGCGGCATATTGTTCACTCATTTCTATCTCTCCTTTATTAAATCCAGCACTATTAATATCATTATGTTCACTTATTTAATAGATCGATTTACACTGGCATGTCGTAAAAAGGCATATGTAAAATAAATACAAAGCGATAACATGATCATTTTTTACGATGGTAATTGCCCACTGTGCAATGCAGAAATGCAACACTTAAAACGCGCTGATGTTGATCATAAAATCAGCTTAGAAGACTTAAATGCTAACGACTTTAGCACTCGCTATCCTACCATCGATAAACAAAAAGCCATGAACCTATTGCACGCTCAAACGGCTTCAGGGCAAATGATTTATGGTTTAGACGTAACTTATCAAGCGTGGCGCACCGTGGGCAAATATCGCTGGCTAAAAATAATTCGTTTACCGGTTATTCGTTTTTTTGCCGATCATGCCTATACTTTCTTTGCAAAATATCGTCACCATATTAGCCGTTTTTTGATGCCTAACGCGCAGTGTAATAATGGTCAATGCAAAATCAAATCAAAGGATGAAAAATGAAAACCGTGATTTTATTTGGCGCCAGTAGCGCCATCGCACAAGCCTATGTTAACCACTTAAACCAACAAACAGAGCAAATTAATATATTGTGTGTCAGCTCATCGACGTTAAATCAAGGCGATGACAACATAACCTATTTTCAGAGTGACTATTCAGCGAAAAGCCTTGATGAATTTACCCAATGGTTAAAATCTCAGCCGATAGAGCTGGCTCAAGTGATTATATTTAATGGCATTTTACACAATAGCCAGTTTATGCCGGAGAAAAAGCTAGAAGAAATCAACAGCGAATATTTTATGCAGCTTTTGCATTCTAATACACTGGTTCCACTGTTGTGTTTACAGAGCGTAATGCCCCTACTCAACCATAAAACGCATTGCACTATTACAGCCTTAAGTGCCCGCGTTGGTAGCATAAACGATAACAAAATAGGCGGCTGGTACACTTACCGTGCTTCTAAGTCGGCACTTAACATGCTCTTTAAAACAGCTGCCATTGAGCTTGCTCGTCGTGCCAAAAATACCAAACTTGTTTTATTTCACCCGGGCACCACAGACACTAAACTCTCGAAACCATTTCAAAAAAATGTGCCTGCAGATAAACTGTTCACCCCCGAATTTGTAGCACAACAATTATTTGAACTCACATACAATAACCCACAATTAGAACTTAACGGCGAACCTGCCTACCTAGATTGGCAAGGCAACACCATAAAATGGTAAGGACTCAACACATGCATTTTTCTAAAGAGCGCATAGCCGCACTTGAAAAACACACGCGCACACATTTTATTAACTCACTGTCTGGTTTTAAAAGTGCAAACTTAATTGGTACACAAGATGGGCATGGCAACACCAACCTTTGCATTGTCAGCTCAGTCATTCATTTAGGCGCTCACCCACCGCTGGTTGGCATAATAATGCGCCCGCACAGCGTACCTAGGCATACGTTTGAAAATATTATCGAAACAGGCGTTTACACAATTAACCAAGTTAATAGCGACATATATCAACAAGCCCATCAAACTTCTGCCCGTTATGCCAAAGATGAGTGCGAGTTTGAGGCAACAAGTCTTAATAAAGAATACTTGAATGATTTTAATGCCCCATTTGTAGCGCAAAGCCGACTAAAATACGCGGTAAAATTTGTAGAAAACCAGCATTTGGCTGTGAACGGCACAGAACTGGTTATTGGTGAAATAATCGATGTTTATGTCGATGAAACAGCACTGCAAAGCGATGGTTTTTTAGACTTACAAGCCATTGATACCGTTGCCGTAACAGGATTAGATAGCTACCACACAGCAAATAAACTCAGCCGCTTACCCTATGCAAAAAAGTAGCCTAACTGCTGCCAAGTGTTTTTAGACACATTCACTTGGCAGCTCAATTATTATTTTCTCCCTCAAAACGCCTGCCCGCTAATCGCAATTAATTTGAATTAAAACCATAAAGCCTACACACTGTAAAAAATTTTGTAGGAGAAAAAAATGACCACAGTTGGTATTGGTACTCACCCCCCCGAACAAGCACTTGCTAGTTTAAGCAATATGACACACTCAGTAGCGCCTATTAAAGCGGATGAATATTTAGTGCGTATGGCCAAAGCGCAAGCCTATATGCAAGCTAATAATATTGATGCCATTTATTTAAACGCAGGTAGCAACTTAACCTACTTTACAGGTATGAAATGGTACGCCAGTGAGCGACTTGTCGGGGCTATTTTACCTGCTGTTGGTAAGGTGCAATACATTGCGCCACATTTTGAAATTGGCTCGCTTAATGGCTTTAAGGTGATTGATGGCCCAATACACGGCTGGCAAGAGCATGAAAACCCTTTTGAGCTGTGTGTTAGTGTACTTCAACAACTAAATATTAGTGATACTGCAACGGTTGGTATCGATGAAAGCGCACAATTTTTTATTTTTGATGGCATTAATAAAGCCAGTTCTAGCCTAAAACTTGTTAACGCACAACCTGTCACTGCACATTGTAGGATGCATAAATCAGCCAACGAAATAGCCTTAATGCAATGCGCCATGAATATGACTTTAGCGGTTCATAAAGCCACCGCCAGTATGCTTTATGAAGGGATCAGTACTGTTGAGGTAGAAGCGTTTATAAAAAAAGCGCATCAAAAAGTAGGTGCGCCGGGAAATTATTTTTGCATTGTGTTGTTTGGACTTGCCACCTCATTCCCACATGGTGTAAAAGATCCGCAAATTTTGAAAAAAGGCGACATGGTGCTTATCGATACTGGCTGTAAAGTACACGATTACCTCTCTGATATCACCCGTACTTATGTGTTTGGCGAAGCAACCAGCCGTCAACGCCTATTTTGGGATTTTGAAAAAGCGGCACAACTCGCTGCCTTTAATCAAGCCGCTATTGGCAAAACCTGTGAATCGGTCGATGAAGCCGCTCGCAATTACCTAGCCGCACAAGGCTTAGGGCCTGAATATCAAACACCGGGTTGCCCACACCGTACCGGCCATGGAATTGGTTTAGATATTCACGAATGGCCTTATTTAGTGGGCGGTGATAAAACCCCACTTGCTACAGGCATGTGTTTTAGTAATGAGCCCATGCTAGTGATACCTGATGAATTTGGTGTGAGATTAGAAGATCACTTCTACATGACAGACGACGGTCCGCGCTGGTTTACCCAACCTAGTCACAGCATAGACGACCCGTTTGGCCTAACTAGCTAATATGATAAGAAATTGAATAAAGAGCACCACCTTAGCGGCTCTTTTTGTATGCTATATTGATTAATAACAAATCATCCCAATATGTTTTATTAGACACAATGCTCAAAAGGATAAACATGACTAATTTTAAAATTGATATCGTTTCCGACGTAATGTGCCCATGGTGTGTAATCGGGTATAAAAACTTAGAAACCGCTTTGGCCGAGCTAAAAGACGAAATGAGCGCAAACATTACCTGGCACCCTTTTGAGCTTAATCCAGATATGCCCTCCGAAGGCCAAGAGTTAAACGAACACTTGCAGCAAAAATACAGCTTAACCGAAGAAGACAGCGCGCGAAATCGTGAAAACATGGCAGATGCGGGGGAACGAGCTGGTTTTACCTTTAATTTTGACGGTAAACGCATCATGATCAACAGCTTTGATTTACACCGCTTACTCATGTGGGCCCGCGAAGAAGGCAAGCAAACCGAGTTAAAACTGGCATTTTTTGACGCACACTTCACCGATTTAAAATATTTAAATCAAGAAGATACATTACTGGATATCGTAGAAGCAGTCGGCCTTGATAAAAACACAGCCCGAGATATTTTACACTCAGATAAATACGTACAAGCCGTTCGCCAAGCGCAAAATGACTTGAAACAAATGGGCATTACCTCAGTGCCAACGTTCATTATAAATGATAAATACGCACTTACCGGTGGGCAACCAAGTGAATCGTTTATTCAAGCACTTAAGCAAATAAGCGAAGAAGAAGCAAAGCAAAACACTTAAAAAATAAAGTTTAAAACCAAAAAAGGCTGCACATCATTGCAGCCTTTATTTATCTCAGTTAGCATTTTGTTAAGAAGCGTTTAAGCAGCGTGATCAATATTTAAAAATTTAATCTGACACTGAATTTTGAACGCCCACTCTATAGATGCTTAACAGTTAGATACTTCAAAATTAAATCTCCCTATGGTGCAAATTAAATAATGCTGCCTTTTAACGGACTCGTTCTTTTTCTGGATATACTAAATTTTTTATCTGTATTTTTAGCATAGTGATAGAAATTCAAGCTAGTCAGTGTGACATCTTCAATAAACCACCCTGGTATCTTAACTAAAGAATAACCATGTTTAGAAAAATGTATCTCAATTGATTTAATCACGGGCTTTTCAATAATCGTGATATGGTCAGCTTTACTTATATCTATAACTTCTCTACCACGAATCAATGTTTGCTCATTTAAATCGACAATAATCGGTTTATGATTAAAAAAATCAACGAGAAAATAAATAATAAATACCGGTACGAGAATAATTGATAATTGACGCATTGTTACTGCTCTAAAGTAGGTCGCTTCATGAGACCAAGTATCAGGCGTAGTAAACCACACTATTAAGATATAGACGACTACCGCTAGAGTCCAACGGTGCAGACGCAAAAGCTTTTTAAGATCAAAAGTCAATGTCATTTCTTTTAGCATTAATTTAATCTCACTTTCATTCGTATGCTATATGCGTTCCCCTCATGTGTAAGTGACTTAAATTTAAATATTTGATCAATTTCACTATCGAGTTTAAAGTTTATAGCACTTTTTAGTTCTTTTTCAGTAAAATACAAGTTAATTCCGAGGCTACTTAAGCTATTAATCTCGTCATATGTCTGCAATCCATCTTCGTTTTTGTCATTCCAAATAAATAACTTTTCAAAAATTGGATCCAAATTGTTTATTACGTTATTACTATCATAATCAAACGTCATTAAGCCCTCTAAATCAGTAGCAGATTTCTTCGGAGAAAATAGAGAAAACATAAATTCAGTGCGTTTGTCTATTACACTTTTGACTCTCAATTTCGATATTGCAGTCCATTGCAGCATAACTATTTACTGAGAGCAATGTAGCCAATGATAAAGCTGATAATTTTTTCATATTTAAAATCCTTTTTTATTATATCCATATATTAAATGTTTTTATTTTGTTTATTATGTTAATTCTATGCAACAAAGTAAAGCGGCAAATTAATACAATATCACAATAAGTACATAGAGATGATTTAAATTAGGGGGTATATCAGTATTATTTCCTCAACTCAAGAAGATACATTACTGGATATCGTAGAAGCAGTCGGCCTTGATAAAAACACAGCCCGAGACATTTTACACTCAGATAAATACGCACTTACCGGTGGGCAACCGAGTGAATCGTTTATTCAAGCACTAAAGCAAATAAGTGAAGAAGAAGCAAAGCAAAATAACTAGTCTCACATTGTTAGGCTGTATTTTACCGCCTAACATTATTAATTTTTTAAATTAATGTTTCGTTACTTTATGTACGATACAGTACTTTTATCACATGCCAACCAAATTTGGTTTTTACTAAATGCGGCTCTAAAATTGCGCCACTAAAAGCCACCTTATCAAACTGCGGTACCATTTGACCGCGTCTAAACTCACCTAAGTCTCCGCCTTTTTTACCCGATGGACATGACGAATACTTTTTAGCTAAGGTTTGAAACTTTACGCCTTTAGCCAATTGCTTGATGATGTCTTCTGCAATTTCTTTATGTTTTACTAAAATATGCAGTGCGTGCGCGGTATTTGCCATGTAAGTGCCTTTTAATACTTAAATTTAAACGCCGCGATTTTAGCACAGCCTAAGTGATCCAGCACTTGCTAAAAATGTGGTTATAAGAAGTGTTCTTCATCTTTTTGTTGAGGAATTCGACAGTATTGGTATCTACCAAATAATGTATAACGGTTTTTAGCCACTTTGTTATAAAACCAATCAGTCAGCCTTCGTGGTAATAGCTTAAATACGCTAAGCAACTTCCACGGATACCCTAACTGGCTAAACACTCGAAAAACGGCTTGGCTGCGGGTATATGGTTTTTGTGCTTCTATATAAACCATCGAAGTAAAATCGGTGGTGGAAAAACCAAATTGAGCAAGTAGCGTTTGCCCTGCTGGCGATTGAACGCTACATAATTTAAATTTTATAGTCGGGTCGTGAGCTATAATAAAGTTGCACCACGCACTGCAAAGCTTGCACTGGGCATCAAAGAGTATAATTTTTTGGCTTTGTATTAATGCGGTTGTATCAATCACTACAATCTCCTAATGCTGCACTGGCTTTTTTTGTAATTTTCGCTGTAGCGTCCGCCTATGCATATTCAGCTGTCTGGCAGTCATAGACACATTACCGTTATTGCTGTGCAGTACGTGCTGAATATGTTCCCACTCTAGGCGCTCTGGCGACATCACCTCTTCTATAATTTCAGCCACGGCTGTATTGGCAGGCTGTATTTTAAGTGCCTTTAACAAGCTTGCCATATCTACAGGCTTAGTTAAATAGTTATTAGCGCCCAAACGCATCGCCTCTACTGCTGTTGCTATACTTGCAAAGCCGGTGAGCAATACAATATGTGTACTGGGTAATAAGTGTCGCAGTGGTGCAATAAGTGCTAATCCATTCTCATCGGCTAATTTCATATCCAATAAAATACAATCAGGTTGCTGCTGACGAGCCTTAAATAATGCGTCAGTTTGGTTATGGGTGATCTCGCAGTTAAAACTGTGTTTAGTTAAGCGCCGCGATAAGGTTGTAGCAAGGTGTATATCATCTTCAATAATGAGCAGTTTCATGATTTATGCTCTGTCGTTAAAAGCGGCATTTGTATCTTTGCTACCGCCCCACCCTCAGGGTGATTGTAAACAGTTAACGAGCCATTTAAGCGCTCAAACGTAACATTTGATAACATCACAGCGACCCCCATTCCTTGCTCGCTTGGCATAAGTTGCCCGCCTAACTGCGCTAATTGCGAAGATGAAAAACCAGCGCCAAAATCCCGAATAATTAAAGCAATACTGTGCGTATGCGGTTGTTGCCAACTTAGATCTAACTGCATTTGAGCATTTTTTTCGTTAGCAAATACTGCATTTTGTAATAAGTTTAAAATAGCAGGTAACAGCATGGCATCACTTTTTAATCTGGCTTTAGGTGCCTCGTTAAGCCAATTTATTTGTTGATTAGGGTACTGTAATAGTAACGCATCATTTATTTGTACTTGTAGCTGCCTAGCCTCGATAGGCGTTTGCGTATTTTTATTTCGTAACTGCATTGAGAGCTTTCTAAAGTCATCAAGTTGGACGCGGCATTGCAACAAAGGCGCCTGCATGTGCCGAACAATGTCATTGCTCGGGTGCTCTTCTAATAGCTCTTCAAACAATAATTGTAAATTAGCAATTGGCGTTGCTAATTGATGGGTAATTTGCACCGCTGCGCCATCAAGGGTAACCAGCTGTTCACTGCGCAATTGCTTTTCTCTAACCTGAGCAATCGTGCGCTCACGTTGCTGTAAGGCACGGTTCATAGCACCAATAACCAACGCAATTACGCAGGCACTTATAACAAAATTAACCCACATACCAATAAAATGACCGCTCATATCCATTTGGTGCATGCTGTGTTCGGGCATTTTAATTAATAACAGGCTGTAGGCGGCAATAGCTAACACAGCAATATAAGCAAGCCCACGAGCGCTCAAAGTAATCGCCGCTATCATAATCGGCAATAATAATAACGATACAAATGCGTTAGTTGCACCACCACTTAAAGACAACAAAATAGTTAAAAAAACTACGTCAGCGGTGAGTTGCATTAGCATACCAGCAGGCTTTGCTTGGCTTACATGCCTGTAAGCAAACACACTTACTAACTGAAAAACCGCCTCAAGCGTAATCACACCGAGCAATGGCATAAGTGCAATTTGGTGATCCAGTAAAAAATAAACACTGAGTACCGCAATAAGCTGCACAGCAATGGCACCACTGCGCAGCATTAATAATCGGCTAATTGCAGGGTCGGTTTTAATTAACACAATAAAGTTCGCTTAACTGAATAAACATTGCTTTGGTATCCATTATAAATAATGCTTTGTTTTATCTTGCACAATAAACGCCTCATAGTAGCCGCACTCAAGCAATCTCACCATCAACATAATAGCTATTTCACAATATTTTGAGAGCGAACAGTTAAATTGTAAAAAACAACTCTTTTTAACTACCACTTTGTTAACACAACAAAATCAATCAGTTTACTTTTATAATAAAATGCAATAAAAATCCGTAAAATAGCAGTAATTACAGTGCTAAGCATGCTATAAACTAGTGTTAATGACCAATTTTTGATATAACGTCCCAATTAGATGAGCACGTCATACCACTTTTAAGAGAACACACTATGCCTTACGCACATATCACAGGTTGGGGTAAATGCATTCCACCAGCAAGCATCAGCAACGACGAAATAAGCAAAATTGTTGATACCACCGATGAGTGGATCACCACACGAACAGGTATCAAGTCGCGTAGAGTGAGCCATGTAAGCACCGCCGAGCTTGCTAGTGTGGCTGCAAGGCATGCCATTGCGTGTGCAGGCATAGACGCAAAAGATATCGATTTAGTTATTTTAGCAACCTGTACACCGTCAACAGTGGTAGCCAATACGGCGTCACTGGTGCAAAAAAACATAGGTGCTACTGGGGCTGCCGCAATGGACACTAACGCTGCGTGCTCTGGCTTTTTATATGCATTACAAGCAGCCACAGCGCAAATTCAAGCGGGAATGATAAAAAAAGCGGTGGTCATTGCAGCTGAGCGTATGACGTGGTATGTAAACTGGGCACGTCGTGATAGCGCGGTATTATTTGGTGATGGCGCAGGCGCGGTTGTGCTTGAAGCCGCTGAAACACCCGCCGGTTTACTCGGTACTAAAACCGGCTGTGACAGCGAAGATCGTGATATTTTACACATTACTAATTTTGGTAGTAATTTGAATAAATATGAGCCAATTGGCCCCTCTGATCTTTTATTTGAAGGCCGTGAAATATTTAAACGTGCCGTTAAAGGTATGAGTGAAGCCTGTGACGACGTGCTCGAACAAGCTAATCTGAAGTTAGACGATATTGATGTGCTGGTTCCGCATCAAGCCAACCTTCGTATTATTCACGCTATTCAAAATCGTTTAAAAGTTGAAGATGACAAAGTAATGGTGAACATTGATAAGTACGGTAATACATCTGCCGCCACCATTGCTATTGCACTGTGCGAAGCGGTTGAACAAGGTTTAATTAAACCCCATTCAAATATTATGTCGGCTGCATTTGGGGCAGGACTTACGTGGGCAGCAAGTTACATAAAATGGGGCGAACGCGTAACACCTATTGCAATCAGTGATGCACAACTTCCAACATGTGATAAAACCGGTTTAGAACTTGTTGCGCCTGCGGTTAAAGCGTGTAAAGACGCAGAGCCTAGCTAAATAGAAACGAATAAACGTATAACAAAAGCGCACTGCTAAAGTGCGCTTTTTCTTTTTTAAGGACACTTTTATGCAGTTACTAGGCATTCACCACGTAGCCATTATTTGCAGTAACTACCCACGCTCTAAATATTTTTATAGCCAAATATTAAAGCTCGCAATTATTAATGAACATTATCGAGCAGCGCGTCAATCCTACAAGCTCGACCTTGCCTTGCCTGATGGCAGCCAATTAGAACTATTTTCATTTAACAGTGCGCCTGACAGGCCAAGCTATCCCGAGGCACAAGGACTAAGACATCTCGCATTCAAGGTTAAAAGTGTAGAAAACAGTAAAAAGTAAAAAGTATTTAGAGTCGCATGGAATTGACGTAGAAAACATAAGAACTGATGAAATAACCGGCAAAAAATTCACTTTTTTTGCCGATCCTGATGGTTTACCCCTTGAGCTATATGCGTTTTAACTCATATAGCTCAGGTGGTTTTCTCGTGGTTAATTAAATCGATTTTGCAGGTAAGTAAACACAGCACGAATACCCAATGCTTCACCACCAACAGGGCGCCCTGGTAAAGCACGTAAATTCCATGCCATGACATCAAAGTGAACCCACGGCGTGGTTGGTTCAACAAACTCTTTTAAATAAAGCGCAGCAGTTATTGCACCACCAAATGGTGTGCTCGCGCAGTTTGTCATATCAGCCACATCGCTTTTGAGAAATGGTTTGTATTGCTCAAATAATGGTAATTGCCAAACGGGGTCATTTACCTGCAAACCTGAATCCATAATAGCATTCGCTACATCGCGATCAGTTGAGAAAAACCCAGGTAGCTCAGTGCCTAAAGCAACACGACATGCCCCTGTTAAAGTAGCAAAATCAATAATTAACTCAGGATCATCGTTTTGCGCTTCACTTAATGCATCACATAATACCAAGCGCCCTTCAGCATCGGTGTTATCTATTTCGACCATAATGCCTTTGCGGGTTTTTACTACATCGCCTGGGCGAAATGCGTTACGCGAAACAGCATTTTCAACAGCAGGGACTAATACACGAAGACGAATTGGCAAATTAGCAGCCATAATAAGTTGTGCAAGCGCAATAACATGTGCTGCCCCACCCATGTCTTTTTTCATATTACGCATGCCTGAACTTGGTTTTAAATCAAGTCCACCCGAGTCAAAACACACGCCTTTACCAACCAAAGTAATTTGTGGCGCATCAACCGCTCCCCATTTTAAATCGAGTAACCGTGGTTTATTTTCACTGGCACGGCCAACCATGTGAATAGTTGGGTAGTTTTGCTCTAACAACTCATCGCCTATCCACTGGGTAAACTCACCATCGAATGTATCTGCTAAATCACTCATTACTTGCGATAAATGTTGCGGCATCATATCGGCCGCAGGTGTATTAACTAAATCGCGAGCCAGATTAATAGCATCGGCTTGTTGTTTTACTTGTTCGTATAATGTTTTATCAGCAATACCGAGCTGGGCTTTAGCCGTGGCCTTTTGTTTATATTCGCTAAATTCATACCCGCCGAGTACAAACCCTAGTGCAAGATCAGAGACTCGTGACTCATCACCTTGAATTTGATAGCAGCCAATAGGTAATTTGCTGGCAAGCTCACCCGCGGCCCAAAAATCATTAGCCGTTTGCATAATACAAAATACGTGGCTTAATTCACCGGTTTCTGGGTTTGGAACGAGCGCTAACCCTGATTTTTCAAAATCTGTATTTGCAAGCCATTGCTTTATAAAGCTTGGTTGTTGGCTAAGCCAATCTGATAATTCATTTTTAACGATGAATGATAAAGGAATTCCTGAAGAGGTATGATGAAGTAAAGTGCTCATTAAATGACTCACATAATAGAAAATGATGTCCTAGCATAACAATAAGCATTATTAAAAGGTATAACTAATTCGGCAATAAAATATTACTTTTTTGTAGAAGGCGTCGAATTTGGCTTTTGATTTTGTTGAGCTATTTCTTCGTCGATTTCTTTAATCGGCTTATTCATATTAAATGAACTTGGCAGTACATCAACCCCAACTAACTGACCAAGCTTAACAACCAATGGAATAGTTAACGGCGCAAATGGTAATAACGCAAAAACGCCTAAACCCAGCCCCTTTAAAATGTCAACAAACTGCTCATTAGCACGTTTTAGCTCTATCTTAGTTGTTTTTCCTTGGGTATAACGTCTATATATTAAAAGCATTTCTTTGGTTTCTTGCTTTTCTTGGGCAAGTGCTATTTTAAGCGCAACCATTGCACGGCGAAAGCGCAGTTGCTGCCGTTTTTTACTTATTTTAGCAACCCGCCAGGGCGCACGATGTATAACTTTATATATTCGCATAAGCTACATTCTCACACAGCAGGCAAGGTTCACAAAGAATAATTTACACTCTTTATTTAATCATTTATTCTTAATATCATTTTCCACAGTTTTAATTAAAAAATGCAAAAAAACATACCGAACACTAAACCACAAAGACCAAAGCCTGATGAGTGTTGTGGTGGCGGTAGTTGTTGCCCATGTGTATGGGATGAATACAAAGAAAAACGTGCACAATGGAAAAAACACCATAGTGAAAATATCAATAACAACTCAGTTTAATTCAATAATAGAAAATAACTAAAATAGCTTATTTAGTTAACAACTATGTATTAAAGCCTGCTTTTAATCTCTTTCCCTGCCTTACTTACAATTAACCCCGCGTTATATTTAGATAAACCATTTGTTTCAAGTTGTTAAATAGTGGTTAATTAGCCATTGCCCTATTTAGGTTTTTTATCTATAGTCTGTGTTGAGGACTCACAGGATGTGGGCTTAATTAGTTAAGCTTTGAGGAGTCAATGAGTAATACTTACTCCCCATTGAATGTGAACCGTCCACAATAAAAAGTCTTTAAATAAAGACACTATAAATCAATTCTAACTGGGGATATTTAGAATGAAATTAAAAAGTAATGCGCTTCAACAAGCCATAAAATTTGCTCTAACTACAACAGCCGCAGGCTTGTTTGTTTCTGGCTCGGCAATCGCTCAAGAAGATTCAACAGAAATTAAAGTAAATAAAAATGTAGAAAAAATTGCCGTAGTAGGTACGCGTTCAGCGCCTCGTTCTATTGGTGATTCTCCAGTGCCTATTGATATTATTGGTGGTGAAGAGCTAAGCAAATCAGGTAATACTGACATGCTAGAGCTGTTAAAAGGGGCTATCCCTTCTTTAAATGTACATTCAATGCCAATCAGTGATGCGGCTTCTTTGGTGCGCCCAGCTAACTTACGCGGACTACCTTCAGACAGTACACTCATTCTATTAAACGGAAAACGTCGTCACCGCGCGTCTGTTATTGCCTTTTTAGGTGGTGGCATTAACGATGGCGCTCAAGGTGCTGACATTTCAGTTATTCCAAGTATTGCACTTAAACAAGTTGAAGTACTGCGTGATGGCGCTGCTGCACAATACGGTTCGGATGCAATCGCTGGGGTATTAAACTTTCAATTAAAAGATGCCTCTGAAGGCGGCTCACTTGAGGTTCGTAAGGGTGAATATTACGAAGGTGACGGCGACACCACACAAATTTCAGGTAATGTGGGCTTACCATTTACCGATGATGGGTTTGCAAACTTAAGCTTTCAATATAAAACCGCCGATGCAACCAGTCGCTCGGTACAACGCTATGATGCCGCACAACTAATTAGAGATGGAGTACCCGATATTCCATCTATCACCCAAGTTTGGGGCGCACCAGAGGTAGACGACGATATTTCAATTTTTGGTAATGTTGGTTTAGCACTTACTAACGATTCACAATTTTATATGTTTGGTAACTACTCAGAGCGTGATGTACGCGGTGGTTTTTATTACCGTAACCCACATACTCGCCCGGGAGCTTACTCAAATGATGGTGGTGAAACCTTGTTAGTTGGCGACTTAACTGGCGACATGAGCGGCAACTGCCCTACTATTTTCATTGATGATAATGTTCTTGATAACCCTGACTACATCAACGGTGTGGCGAATAATCCTGATTGTTTTGCATTTAACGAAATGCTACCAGGCGGTTTTACACCAAATTTTGGTGGTAATATCACCGATACATCATTAACTATCGGTACCAAAGGCGAGTTTACTGGGGGCTTTTTAGAAGGCGCCTATTATGACTTGAGCGGTACAGTGGGCTACAACGAGTCACGTTACTTTATTTACGACACCATTAATGCTTCATTGGGTCCTGACAGCCCGCGTGACTTTAGTCCAGGCAAATACGAACAATTAGAAAAAAACTTTAATTTTGATATTTCTAAAGGGTTTGATTTTGGTTTTGCTTACGATGTTAATATTGCCGGTGGTTTGGAATGGCATGAAGAAACATTTACTGTTGTCTCCGGTGATGAAGCTTCATTCATTGCAGGGCCGTTAACCTCTCAAGGCTTTAGCATTGGCTCTAACGGGTTTCCTGGTTTTAAACCCTCAGATGCTGGCGAGTACGACCGTCGAAACTACGCAGCTTATGTAGATATTGAGGCGCCATTTACTGAAGAATTTTTAATGGGCTTAGCAGTACGCTTTGAAGATTACGACTCATTTGGAACGGCAACCAACTATAAGTTAATGGGTCAATACCACTTAACTGAAGATTTAAACGTTCGCGGCTCTATTAGCACAGGTTTCCGTGCACCTACCGTAGGCCAAGCCAATGTAAGTAACGTACAAACTAACCTAAGCAGTGGTGTACTGGTTGACTCTGCATTATTACCACCAACAAACCCTATTGCCGTACAGCTAGGTGGTACGGAGCTTGAACCAGAAGAATCACAAAGCTATACATTTGGTGCGGTATACACTATTGGCGATTTATTTTTAACGGTTGATTACTACAATATTAAAGTTGATGATCGTATTAGCCAATCAGATAAAATCGAACTTAGCCAAGCAGACAAAGACACACTTGAAGCTGCGGGTGTACCTAACGTACAAAACCTAGCGCAAGTAAGCTTTTTTACTAATGACTTTGACACCACAACACAAGGTGTTGATTTAGTGGCTAACTACTCTGCCGAATTGTTCAGTGGCAGCTCTACATTTAGCTTAGCTTACAACTGGAACGAAACTGAAGTAACACGCTCAAGTGATATCACCGGTGCATTTAAAGTAAGTCGCCTTGAAAATGACTTACCCAATCACCGTGGAACACTTAGCTGGGCACAACAATGGGAAAGCTTCTCAGCATTTACCCGCCTTAATTACTTTGGCGAATACCAAGGTGTTCACGTAGATTATGATGAAACAGCTAAAACAGCTGACGCGGCAGTGACATTAGATGTTGAAGTAACCTACTTTATGAATGATTCGATTAGCTTCTCATTAGGTGCACAAAACTTACTGGATCAAGAAGCTGAGAAGCTTGATTTTACAGTCGCACCAAATAACAATTGGGGCGGTAAGTACTACGAAACATCACCATTTGGTATTAATGGTGGCTTTTACTATGCTAAAGCAACTTATACGTTTTAACATGTATTAACAATACACAAAGGCGAAATGTATGATGCATTTCGCTTTTTTATTACCCTTAAAAATGACCTTTACACTCACCGTTTTAAGGTTATAGTAAATAAAAAAATATTCATTGTATTATGCTACTAAAAAAAGCGGAACAGTTACTATCGCAAAACAAGCTAAGAGACGCTGAGTTTCATTACAAAACGCTTTTACAGGCAGAGCCTGACAATGGCGACGCCCTGTTTGGCCTAGGTAAAATAGCACTGCGTTTAAAGCAGTTTGATGCCGCTGTATATCTACTTCAACGAGCGTGTCAGCATCTCCCCTATGCTTTAGAACCTTTGTATGCACTAAGTGATGCTTTTAATGCGGTAAACTCCTTCGATGATGCGTTAAAAGTGCTGGAATATGCAAACAGCATTGCTACAGATAACCCCGACACTCACTATTATTTGGCTCAGCACTATTTAACCTTTGGCGAGCTTGATAAAGCTCATTCCACGCTTGAACAGGCATTAAAGCTTGGAATAGCGCCAGTCACGGCCTATATTTTATTTGAATTGGTACAATTAGGGCGCTTTGATAAAGCGAATAATTATATTGATCAACTGCACCACTTTTTAACGCAAACAAACAACGTGCGTTTAAAAATGGTCTGCTACTACGCTTTAGCTAAAAGTTACGACACGTTAGACGATACCAACCAAGCGTTTAACTATTTTGTGATTGCCAATCAGCAGCAACACAAACTCAGTGAATTTAATACTAAGGAGTTAGTTGCGTTTTATGAACAACTCATTGAGTATAACAATAGCAGTATACTTAATTTAGCCAGCCTAAAAGCAGAATCCCCCGTTACACCCGTGTTTATTATCGGCATGCCTCGCAGCGGTTCAACATTATTAGAGCAAATGTTGGCAGGGCACAGTCAATGCTCAACGCTTGGTGAAAATACTTGTATTAGTGATCAGGTAGTCGCTTATTTAGAATATAAAACAGGCTTAAACTACCCTCAATGCCTAGCTAAATTAAGCGCTCCTTTAATTAATCAAGCGCGGAGGATTTATTTAAACACGTTAGATACAGTTAAAGGTAACTGCCCATTTGTCATTAATAAACTACCGAGTAATTATCAGAGCTTGGGGTTAATTTATATTTTATTTCCCAACGCTAAATTTATTAATTTGAGTCGCGACTTTCATGCCACCGCTTTTTCAGTGTTTACAAACTATTTTGCTGAAAATGAACCTTATTTTTGTGACTTAAATGAATTTGCACTGTATCACCAGCTTTATGAAAAGCTGATGCAACATTGGCAACAATTTGATCGGTTAGCTATTTATAACTTAAGTTATGAAGAATTAGTTAATAATCCACAAGCGCAATTGACTGCCTTACTTAAATTTATCGGCTGTGACTTTGAACCAAACTGTTTAGCATTTTATAAAAATAAAGCGCCGGTCACAACGCTCAGTAAACATGCCATAAGGGAGCCTGTAAATAATCAAAGCATTGATAAATGGCAACGTTATAAAGATGCTTTTCTTAGTCTATTAACGCCGTCTCAAACCAGTTAAGTACATCCATAAACTGCTCTTGACGTGCGTGTGGGTGAGTAAGCATATTAATATGATCGTAATCTATTTTATGCCCATAGCGGCGACCATATATTTGCATTTTTTGCACCCCAGCGCCCGACTCATCCATAAACCTTTGAATATCGATAGGTTGCGCCAAGGCTTTATCTTTTACCGCCGCAATGTGTAAAGTAGGAGGAAGTGCTAGATTTGCCAATGTTTTCGCGTAGTTAAAGCCATCATCAGAGTCTATCCATGGGTTTTGCTTAGCCCACTGCATACTTTGGTAATGCGACTTTTGAGTTTCATTATCACTGCCCCACTTCAAGCGTTTTGCCGGTAAGTAACCGTGTTTCTTCGCAAGTAAAGGCGCCATAAAATACCACATTAAATTAGCCTGAAATAATTTTTTAGGGTGGTTATTAAATAGCGAACGCTTTGAGCCAAAATACACACACGCTTTTATATCGTTGATCAGCGCAGGAAAGCGGGCAAATACACTATTAAGTAATACTCCTCCCCAAGAATGGGCAACTAAAAAGTCAGGCTTTTTGCCCTCTTGTTGCTCAATTTGTTTGATAAAAGCGGGAATGTCTTCAACGATGGCTTCAGTCTGTCCATAACGAGCTTGCTTACTAATAGCAGGTTTACTGTTACCACGACCGCGTAAATCGGCCACATAACAGCAATACCCATGCTGTGCCAAAAAAGGCGCGAGTCCCTTATTACTATGGGTATAAAATATTTTGCCATTTTCTATGGCACCATGAATTAATAACACCACAGGGCCGCTTTGCTGTTGATTAGCAATACGTCGTAAATGAAGTGTTTGATGGTCATCTAAATTAATAAAAACAGACTGCTGAATAACTGCCAAAGCGAATTCCTTATAATTGCTATCAACTCATCCTACCAGTATTGACTAGGACGTACTAATCATTCGTGATTAATTATGCACTTTTTCTATCTGTATTTGTTACTATGAGTTTTTATTTCTGTTGTTAAAAAGGCCTCATGAAAGCAAAATCAGCTAGCGCTAAGTTACACCCACGCAATCAACATAAAAATGGTTACGATTTTAAGTTGCTTACCTCGCAAACGCCGGCGTTAACAGCATTTTTAGTTACAACCCCTGCAGGTAATCAAAGTATCGATTTTAGTAATAATTTAGCTGTTAAAACCTTAAATCAGGCGCTATTAAAAACTCATTACAAGATTAACTTTTGGGATATTCCTGAGCACAACTTATGCCCGCCAATTCCTGGCAGAGTAGATTACATTCATTATTTAGCTGACTTACTCAGCGACGATAATCAACAAGTTATCCCTACAGGCCGGCAAATTAAAGTCCTTGATATAGGCACTGGCGCTAACTTGGTTTATCCGCTAACGGGCAGTAACGAATATCAATGGCACTTTACTGGCAGCGACATCAACCCTACAGCAATAAAAATAGCCAAACAACTCGCTCAGTTTAATGATTTAAAAATAACCCTGAAACAACAAAAAAATGCGGCCCATATTTTTAAAGGGGTAATTAATGCTAAAGACTTGTATCACCTAACGATGTGCAACCCGCCATTTCATGCCAGTGCAGAAGAAGCCAATAAAGGCAGTGAGCGTAAATGGAAAAATTTAGGCAAAGCCCCCTCTAAAACACTCAACTTTGGCGGGCAAAGCAATGAGCTATGGTGTGAAGGTGGTGAGCTGGCTTTTATTTCTAACATGATCAAAGAAAGCGCTCAGTTTAGCGAGCAAGTAATTTGGTTTACCTCGTTGGTTTCTAAAAAAGAAACGCTGGCAGCTTTACAAGCTCAGCTAAAACAACACCCTATTAGTGAATTTAAAATTGTTGAAATGGCGCAAGGGCAAAAAGTCAGTCGCTTTATTGCATGGAGCTACTTTGACAAAACGACCCGTGAACAAATTTGTGATGAATTCATATAAAAACCATTAGGATACCTCATGATAGATTTTCGCTCAGATACAGTGACCAAACCTTGCAATCACATGCGAGATATTATGTACAATGCACCTGTGGGTGATGATGTATACGGTGATGATGAAAGTGTTAATAAATTAGAAGCCTATGCTAGGCTGCGCTTTAATGTAGAAGATGCATTATTTTGTAGCTCAGGTACACAAACAAACCTGCTTGCATTATTATTAGGTTCTGAGCAGTTAATAGCCAAAGCAAGACGCTGGCGAAAAGTGCTTGGCGGCGGTATGCGCCAAGCGGGTATGCTAGCTGCTGCGGGGCAATACGCTTTAGAAAATAACACTCAACGTTTAGTCGATGACCACGCTAATGCGCGTTATTTAGCGCAGCAGCTAAATGAAATTTCGGGCTTTGACGTAAACATGAACAACACCACAAATATGGTTTACGCTACGTTTAATGACAGCATAAATATCACAACACTCGCAGCCAATTTAAAAGTACAAGGTATTCTTATTAGCTCAAGTAAGCAGCTTAGGCTAATAACCCATTTGGGTATTACACAAGAAGATATAAATGCGTTTGTAAAGGCGTTAACGGCCCATATTTAATGCCGCTTTATAATGCTTGCGGCACACCGATTCATAACGGTCGTTGCCGCCAATTTCTACTTGATCACCATCTGTTATGGCATCGCCGTTTTCATCGCTGCGCAGTACATGATTTGCTTTACGCCCACAATGACACACTGTTTTAAGCTCTATTAACTTATCGGCCCAGGCAAGTAAATATTGCGAGCCGCTAAACAATTCACCTCTAAAGTCGTTTCTCAGGCCATAACACAATACCGGAATGCCTAACTCATCCACTACATCGGTTAACTGCATAACTTGGTCTTTTGATAAAAACTGACATTCATCAACCAGCACACAGTGGCGCTTTTTATCACTATTAAGTCGCTTAATTAGCTCAAATATGTCTTTATCGGCATCGTAAATGTGCGCATCTGCTTGTAAGCCAATACGTGATGATACTTTACCCACTCCGGCTCTATCATCGATGGCCGCGGTGAGGATCACCGGCTCCATACCGCGTTCTTTATAATTAAACGCTGATTGCAATAAGGTGGTTGATTTACCTGCATTCATTGCAGAGTAATAAAAGTATAATTGCGCCATGGCTATGCCTTCAAATAAAAAGTGCGCTTATGCTACCCTAAAGTGCTAAAAATACCAATTTAGATGCATTATTTAGCTATTGCTTCATGCTCTAGTAGCCATTGCTTACGATCAAGACCACCAGCATAACCTGTCAGCTTGTTATTTGCGCCAATAATACGATGGCATGGCACAATAATACTAATGGGGTTTTTACCACTGGCAGCCCCTACCGCTCTCACTGCTTTTGGGTTATTTATTTGTATAGCAATATCTTTATAGGTCGCCACTTTTGCATAGGGTACGTTACATAATGCCTGCCATACACTTTGCTGAAATGGCGTGCCGCAAGTATCTAGTGTTACATCAAACTCAGTTCGAGTATGAGCCAAGTATTCATTAAGTTGCGTTATACACGCTAAAATATGCGGATTAGTCACCTCAATTAGAGGTGTATTAGTATAACTGGCCGGTGGATAAAACCCCACATAACTAATACCGTTCTCGGTTGCCTGAATAATAATATCGTCAATCGGGCTAGGTAAACTAGTTTGAATTATCATAATTGCTGCCAAAGTTGAAACGTCAAATAAGATCGAAATGGCGCACAATGCGCAGGCTCAAAAGGGCTCGCAGCCGCTTGGGCTTTTTTAACCCCTAAGTCACCATCAAGTAAAATATCGGGCTGACTTTGACCGCGCAGTTTGGCGTAATTAACCGTCCAAGGGCCAATCCCTTTTAAAGTAAGCCATGAATCTAAATCATCCTCCTCGGGATGAGTAGCACAAAATTCAGCGAGGTTATGCAGAGCATTTTTACGTGCCTGTGGCATTTTAAAAAAAGCTAAATCACTGCCTGCCACTATTTCAGGTGTTGGAAAGTACACCTGCCCGGCTTGCTTTTCTCCAAGCTCTCCTACCAATTTAGTCACTAGGTTATGCGCCGCAGTTACACTCACTTGTTGGCCTAACACAGCGCGAATACCTGCTTCAAAGGTTGACCAAATGCCTGGTAACCTCAACCCTTTAGTCAGTGGAAATGCTTTGTTAATGTGTTCGGTTAAATGCGCCTCTATTAGATGCGTATCGGCATCTAAATCAAGTACACGGCGAATATTATTAATAACCGGCTGTAGATGTTGCGTGTTATCTATATCGATTTTAACCCGAAAATGATTTTTTTCTGCAATAAATTCAGCATGGAAACGACCTCGACATGATTTATAAGTAAAGGTACGACCATAACTGTTTTGAGTTAACCATTCTATTGGCTGTATTAAGCGTTTAGCTAAAAACCGATGCAGTGCTTGCCAATTATAAGGCGGACGAAAAGACAAAATTAAGGTCAACCCCAGATCGGTTTGATGTTTCGCGCTTCGAAGCGCTGAGGGCGCAATATTCAGCTGCTTTAAAAACGCATCATTAAAACGGCGAATACTGTTAAAGCCCGCTGCAAATGCCACTTGGGACACCGGCAAGCTGGTTTCTTGTAATAATTTTTTAGCAAAATGACACTGGTTAAATAACCGATACTGAGTCACTGAGATACCAAAATGTTGCTGAAAAAGCTGCCTTAAATAGCGGCTACTCACGCCTAGTCGCTCAGCTAACCGTTCACAGCTTTGCTGCTTTGTTAAATCACTGTCTATCAGCTGTTTGGCTCGCAGCGCTGTGGTTTTACTGCCTTGCCATGCGCTACTGCCAGGAGCACTATCAGGACGACAACGAATACACGGGCGAAACCCAGCCTGCGCAGCATTGTGGGCATATTGAAAGTATTCTACGTTTTGCTCTTTTGCGGTAGGGGCAGGACAAATTGGTCGACAATAAATACCGGTGCTTTTAACGGCAATAAAAAACAGTCCATCAAAACGATGGTCGCGGCTTTGTCTGGCAAGTTGCCAATGGCTAGTATCCATAAGGTGCTCTTAACTATACATCTGCTAATAGAGTACGTGAAAAAACACAGTTTACTAGCCATTTTCGGTACTCAACCTTTATTTGCTGATTGATTAACTGATAGCAGCTAAATAACGACGCTCAACCTCAGCCCAATTAATAACATTATAAAAAGCGGCAATATATTCAGGACGGCGGTTTTGGTATTTCAGGTAATAAGCATGCTCCCACACATCTAAACCTAAAATCGGCGTGTTACCGTGCATTAATGGACTGTCTTGATTTAAACTACTTTCTACCACAAGCTGGTTATCTTTATTAACACTTAACCACGCCCAGCCACTGCCAAAGCGACTCACTGCAGCCGCGGTAAATGCGTCTTTAAAACTGTCAAAGCCGCCAAGTTGCTCATTTATTACGGTTAATAACTCGCCTGCTGGTTGGCCACCATCAGGACTCATTACTGTCCAAAATAATGAATGGTTTGCATGGCCGCCACCGTGTTCTTGCACTACTTTTTGCAGTTCACTTGGCAGTGACTCAATATTACGTAGTAACTCATCGACATCGGTATTGGCGTAGTTACTGCTCTGAAGTGCCGCATTGGCTTTATTGATATACGTTTGATGATGCAATGTATGGTGTATTTCCATGGTTTTAGCGTCAAGGTGTGGCTCTAATGCATCGTACTCATACGGTAATGGGGGTAATGTAAACGCCATAATTGTTCCTTAAGGACATAGGGTTGATTGCTTAATGCAATGTAGATTTTTGATCGGGTATATAACTTAATGTCTGATTTATTCTGTCAATCAAATGGGGGAGATGGTTATGCACTTTGGCAAACTGTACTAATTCAAGGTAGGTTTTGTGGTGATGATGAACCACCACAGTGCGTACCGTCGTGCATGGATGCCCAATTAAGTGACTCAAGGTGATGTGTACATCGCATAACCACTGACAGGCTTGCCCTGTTTGATTCATTGCGCGGTAAGTGTCAGCTAGATTGTGCGCCGCAACAACCAATGCTGGGCAGCAATGTTCAATCGCAGTGATCACCGATTGACATATTTTAGCTTGGCTAAATTGGCTTAAAAGATGTGAGGCCAAAGTGTGTGCGATTGTGTATTTATCTCTAGCTTCGAGTAAAGCGCCTCGTTCAAAAGCGTAATTACCAGCCATAATATTAGCTTGCCAAGGACTCAGAGCCTGATCAACACATGGAAGTTCTGCGACCGCGGTACACTGAAGCTGTGTCATAAAAATCACCTGCACAGATTAATTGATGTGTTTAATTTACACACCAAAAAATCTTAATGCAAATGATTTTTATTTATATTACCTTTAAGTTTTATTTATCTGCAAAATCAAGCAATGCTTGCCCTGTTAATCGATAAATAATCCATTCGTTTTGTGGTTCTGCTCCCATGCTATTATAAAAATCAATCGCGGGCTTATTCCAATCAAGTACCACCCACTCAAAACGGCCGCAATCTTTACTAATAGCTCTGCTTGCCAATTCTTTCATAATCGCTTTACCCGCACCATTACCACGGTTATCAGGGCTGACATATAAGTCTTCAAGATACAGGCCATTCTTGCCAAGCCAAGTCGAGTAATTGTAAAAATACACAGCAAAGCCTATTGGCTCATCATTTTGTAAACATAGTAAACTGTGTGCTGTTGCACCGTCGCAAAACAGTGTATCTAAAATTGCTTGTTCATTGGTTTTTACTGCATTAGGCTCTTTTTCATAAATTGCCAACTCGGTAATAAAATGCAAAATAGTAGCAGCATCCGAAGGCTGCGCATCTCTTAAGGTAATCCTTTTTTGGTCTGTCATAAGTTCTCTTTTTTGTCTGTCATTCCGCCCCCTATTTTGAATTAAATTTATTCATTAAACAAACGGCTCAATCCATGCTTTAAACGCAGCTAGTCTAGCGTCATACACCCTAGCAACTCTGTCAAAGTCATAACCGGTATCCCACGGGTGTTGGCGTGGTTGATACATATAATCAGGGAAGCGATAAGACCAACCGTCAAAATGTAGTAATTGATGTAGCGGATACCACGTCTGTGCTTGGCGGATCTTGATCTGAGGATTGAGGACATAATGGCCACGTTTATAGCGCTTAAACAGCTTACGATTTTTCGGATTGTCTCGGTCTACTTCATTTTCCGACAGATAACGGCTGATATAGTTACGCTGCTTTTTCATCGGCGATAGTACATTATCGGGTAAGGTCGCCAGCATTTTAGCCAATGCGGCTGCGGTGATCGCCCCTTGTGAATCAGCAACCGTATTCGGTAAGTGTGTATGCCACAAGCTGAAAAAAACATTGATCAGAAAACCACACATATTGTTCTCGTCGATTTTTTCCAACCGCTCATCCACTTGTACAGCAATCGCTTTAGGTGCCAACAAACGATAAAGCTGGCTGACTTGAGAAATTTCACCGGGCGATAACAGCAGGCGAGCCAGCAACATTTGCCAAGCATTCAAGCCATTATCTGCCATCAAGGTGGTGTCGGCCCCTGAGTCACAAATCACTTCAACCACTGGCAAGTTACCAACAAATGCGGCGGTCATCAGCGGTGTTAAATTGAACAACGTTCGGTGATCGACCCCATATTTGTTGATCTCACGCAACATGCCGTTGGGCTGTTTCAAGTCATACAACATAAAGTGATTTTTATAAATGGCCTTAATCGCCTTATCGCTGTGTTTGCGAGCCTTTAATGCGGCGACAAACTCCGCCCTTTCAAGGGCGGTAAAATAACCCTGATACTGGTGCATTAAGCTGTATTCCATCAGCAACAACTGGGCCTTTTTATTGCCTTTTTCGAATGCTTGTACTTTAAGCTCAGCCACCGCTGCCCGGTCGTTCGGTTGCCAAGGGACTTGTTTTTCTTTGAGTATTCGCTGACGAATGTCGTCCGCCTGTTCTTGCTTGCCCTGCATGGCCAACTTGTGCGCTTCTTGCTGCCATTGTTCTAATGAAGACTCTTGCTTTTGCAAATTTAAATCACCGGTAAAGCGGGATAAATCAAGCAATGACAATATCGGGTGTTGTAATTGTGCCTCAACAATATATAGGTTGTTGACAGCACGGGTCAGCGCAACGTAAAGCGCGTTAATGTAAAATTTGTAGGCTTCGAGCGACTTATCGGTTTTGCTTTTAGCACGGGCATATTTTAACTCGTCGACTTCTAAATCGGCGATCTCGACACCGGAGGCAATATCGTTGAATACTTGTTGCTCGTCGCTAATAAAATTAAACAAGATGATGCTATCATATTCCAATCCTTTGGCCTCTTGAATAGAGAACACCAAAGGCGTATTAAATACCTGCTGGGCCGCCTTTTTTTGTTCGACGTGCATCACCACCACGGCAAACTTAGTCGAACGGCCGGTACTGTCATTCAGTTGGCGACGTACTTTGTCAGTGTCGGCCAACAGTTGCAACTGTCCGCTTTGTCCGCCAACACTGTTCATTAGATAATTACTTTCTTTGTCAACGGAGCCAAATCGGGCATGTTTGAGCTTGAGTACCCGATTAGCCACAGCGGCAACCAAAGGCGAGTTGCGGTAATTGGCTTGCAATATACGTAAGGCCCTATCGCCTGATTGTAAGTCGTACTGATCAAAGAATAGACTTTTAAGCTTCGACCAAGAGAAAAAGTTCGGGTGTACTATCTGGTTGGCGTCACCACAGAGCATAAATTGCCCCGGTTGACGCAAGGATTTTAAGATCAACATCAACTGGGTATTGGTGATATCTTGCACCTCATCCACCACCACAAAATCATAGCGGGCAGTGACCTTGGCTAAATATTGCTGGCTAATGATATTGCCATCGAACAATTGATGGTCTTTGAGAAAGTCCAAGTATTTTTCGAACAGACTATACACAATCGGGCGTTGCTCAAGCGCTATCAATGATTGCCTAACCCCTAGCTGCAAATAACTTTGCTGACTTAACCAAGGTTCATTCATTGATGGCCCAGTCAACACGCCTCTAAACTCTTCAAAGATTTTATGGGCCTGGAGGTTTTTGCTATTTTGACGCGAAAACCAGCGTTCGAAATCACGGCGAGTCACTTCCCGGCCTTGAGGAACGTGAATGCTTTCAAGGTATTCAGTAAAAGATAAGAAATCAACTTCTTCTTGATCTTCATTACTGTAGCCGTTGGCATAATAAAGATCTCGGGCATTTTGCACCAAAAAAGCGGAGTGACTGACATATAATACATCACCGATCGCTTGTTTCATTTTTTCTAGGGTTAAAGCGGTTTTACCACTGCCCGCTGAGCCGATGATCACTACCGGTGCAGGGGTGTCGTAAATCGCCTGTTGTTGCTCGTCAAACGAAAGTACTTTATCGAGAAAATAAAAATGGCTTCTCGCCGAATTAAGATAGACAACGGGCTGCGCTGTCACCTCGCTAAATTTAATCTGAGGCAATTTGTTTTCATCAATGTGACCGCTACCAAGCAAAAAACGCGACTTTTCATATTCATGGTTGGGCAGGTATTCCAACACCAAACAACAACAGATATCTTGGTATTGGTAAATGGAAAAAATCAACCGTGCTTTAGCATTCAGTTTGGCACGGTAGAGATTGTTGCCCACTTTTTTAACGTCGGTACGGGCAAAGTCGTCATCCGCCATGGCCTGTTTGAATTTGGCCAAGCCGCTTATTTTGTTTTCATTGAGGTTGTCGTATAACAATACTTGCATGGTGATATTAGATTAAGCCTAAAATAGTGGCCTTTAGTTTAGCAAGTATGGTCATTGTAATATAGCCAATAGAGTAGAAAATGCGCTAGCCGTGTTGATTTAAATAAATCTAGCTTTTTAAAAGTTTACTTTAAATTATATTGTGTTAGACTTACTAGGGTAGTTAAAAAACTGTAGGCTCTAATTTATAAATGAATATTCGTTGTTGTATAGTTATGCTTCTCGCTTCACTGATTTGTTTACAATCGGTTGAAGTGACCGCGCATGATTACCAATTTCAGCAACACTCAACGGATAATCTGGTATTTAAAGACCCACAAGTGTCAGACATTAACGATTTTAATCAATCAGTAGTATCCCCCGAGCAAACAGTACAGCCTCAGTTTGATTGTCATAATAGCGGACATTGCCATGGGCATGCATCGTTAGTAAAAATAAGCTCCTTACTTAGCCATGATATTTATTTAGAACAACATTATAGTCTTTATCGAAAAAATATACTCTCAGGTATCCCCGCCAACCCATTTCGCCCTCCTATCGCTTAAAACACGTAAGAAAAAGAAAGCAAAATATCAACTGCTGTAATCTCAGGTTACTGCCGTTACGTCTTACTTAGTTTAAAGTGAAAAAATGAAAAAATGAAATTAGTTTTATCAAGACTTATTATAGATCTCATACACTTTTATTCCGTACAGGTAGGGAATAAGTTGTCTGAGATAACAATCTTCAATGTTGAAAACCTAGAGTCGCATTTTCGTTTGGTTTTCGAAAAACACACCAATTCAATAATACAAACAGTCGAGTGGATTGCTGTCGCGATTAGTTATGGCTATGCCAAATATTTTGCACGCTCTGTTGAACAATTATTCACCCCACTTTGCAGAAAATGCTAGGAGTCTATTTATGGAAAGCATTTATTTCTCTCGAAAAACTTTATTAGTTACAGTGATGCTGTTCTTGCCCGCAGTTAGCTACGCGAAATCACCTGATTGGAGCGCCTGGTTGCAGTCTCAATTGCAACAGCACCCAGAAATAACCGCAGCGAGAGAGCAATGGCAAAGCTCGAATGCGAGCGCTGAGGCATTAGAACAACCGCTTTACAACCCTGAGTTGTCAACCGAACTTGAACGTAATGGTGACAATAATAACTATCGAGCGAGTATTCAACAAACTATTGATTGGTGGGACAGACAAGGCGCAAGAGGTCAGCAGGCGGTATTTTTACGCTCGGCGGCCAAAGCGTTTTACCATCAGCAATTAATGGAGAAAACTGCACAAGCATTAGCCGCACTCACTGACTGGCATGCCGCCAATCGTGCCGCTATCATCGCACAGGAGCAACAACAGCAACTTGACGCCCTGTTAAACCTAGTTGAAAAACGCCAACAGGCCGGCGATCTTGGCAGTATCGATGCCGAATTAACGTTTCTGTCATTAGCACAACAACTAGTACAGGTGGCGAATATAGAAGCTAACTTGCAAAAGGCTGAAATACAGGTTCGAGAGTTACTGCCGCAATGGTCCCCTGAAAAAGGCGGTATTCCCGAGGATTTTTGGCCATCCGGTACTACCTCTGTCACTAATGAAGAGTTGTTAACCCATCCAACTGTGGCCAGTGCACATGCTCGTTGGATGTCATTACAGCAAGAGGTTGAAGCTACACGACGTGCGGCAAAAGCAGCTCCGACATTTGGCGTTAACGCGGGACGTGATGGCAACGAAAGCGCAGTCGGTTTGACATTTTCAATTCCGCTGAACGTACGTAACACCTTCAGCGCAGAAACTCGTGCTGCCACGCAAACGGCACTAGAGGCAGAAGCGCGCTTTCAAGCTGTTTATCGCAAGCAACGTTTTGGCTGGCAGGCTGCGCAAGCTGCTTGGCAACGCTATCAACAACAATATCAACGTTGGCAATCTTTGGTAGAAGGACGAGTCGAAAACAGTGCTCAATTGCTCGAAAGTCAGTGGCGCAGTGGCGATCTATCTACTACAGATTATTTATTAGCCTTAAATCAACGTGCTGAAAGCTTGATAGCAGGCATCGAACTGCAGAAGCAAACACGTTTAGCACTTACCGAAGTGTTGTTGCAATCAGGTGCTTTGACAACTGCAACTATGCCCATAACAGCACAAACATATTGAGAATAAGAGAATGAATATGAATAAAACATTAATAGCAATTTTAATTGCTGGCCTTGGCACGGTAACCGCAAGTTATGGCCAATCATCTTCGCTAGAGCAGGTAAAAGAGCAATCAACTGTTGTAAAATCCCATAATGTTGACGATAAACATGACGAGCATCGCAAAGAAAACCATCAAGAACACGACGGTCACGATGAGCATAAAACTACCGAAAAACATAACGATGACGAGCATGAGGTCAAAGTAGGTGAGAACGGTGAACATGGCGAGCATAGTGATGAAGATGAGCATGGTAACGAAGAAGAAACCGCTTCTACCTCATTGAACACTGCGCAGATGACACTAGCAGATATTCAAGTAGCAGTGCTTACAGCTAAAGTAGTTGATTATCAGCTTTATGCACCAGGAGAGATTCTTTTTAATGGTTATACCAGTTATAGAGTATCACCACGAGTGCCTTCTGTGGTGTTGCGACGTCATGTAGCCTTAGGCGACCATGTCAAACAGGGTCAGCCATTAGTCACATTATTTAGTGAAAGAATGGCACAGGCACAAGCGCAATACCAAACGGCTAAGCCTGAATGGCAAAGAGTACAACAGCTTGGACGTAAAACAGTCGGTGATCAGCGTTATATTAGCGCAAAGAGTAATTTTGAGGCATCTAAGGCAACATTGCTAGCTTATGGCATGACTGACTCTGAGCTTGAATCTAAACAGTTTAAAACCATGGGCGAATATACTTTGTATGCTGAGATAGCTGGTGCCGTGCTTAGCGATGATTTTGAACAGGGTCAACGCATTGAGGCAGGCGCCCCCTTAATTACTCTCGCTGACGAAAGCCAACTTTGGGTAGAGGCACATTTACCAGCTGATCTTACCCTTACGCTAGATGCGGGAACGCAAGCAAATGTCGTTGTCGGTGATTCACGCATTAATGGCGTTGTTACTCAAGAAGCGCACACTATAGATCCGGTCACCCGTACGCGAACGGTGCGTTTAATGATAAATAACCCAGAGCACCAGTTACACTCTGGGCAGTTTGCTGAGGTGTTCTTTCGCTTTCGCACAGAAAATCCTGTATTTGCTGTACCTGAAACCGCATTAATGCGCGGTGCCGATGGTGATTGGACGGTTTTTGTCGAGGATCACCCTGGTGAGTTTATGCCTGTTGAAGTAGAACTTGGCCGTCCACTAGGCACATTGCGAGAAATCAGCGGTATTGAACCAGGCATGAAGATCGTTACTCAAGGTGCTTTCTTTGTTGCTTCGCAAATAGCCAAAGGCGGTTTCAACCCGCACAATCATTAAGTATTAGGAGAACTCATGTTTAATAAAATTATTGATTGGGCTATTTTCAATCGACTGCTAGTGGTATTAGCGCTGGTAACTTTGATAATAAGCGCTGTTTTTATTATCCCAAAACTCAATTTGGATGCATTCCCAGATGTAACAAATGTACAAGTGTCGATAAATACGGAAGCGCCTGGGCTGGCTGCTGAAGAGGTAGAGCAGTTAATTACTTATCCCGTAGAAGCGGTTATGTACGCTTTGCCAGATGTGGAGGAAGTTCGCTCGATCTCGAAAACAGGCCTATCTGGCGTTACGGTGGTATTTAAAGAAGGTACCGATATTTACTTTGCTCGGCAGCTGGTATTTGAGCGGCTTCAAGCTGCTAAAGAACTCATTCCAGAGGGGGTTGGTACACCAGCAATGGGCCCTAACACCTCTGGATTAGGTCAAGTTTACCAGTATCTATTGGTGGCAGAGCCTGATTCTGGATATGATGCGATGAGTCTGCGCAGTCTGAACGATTGGGTAGTAAAATTATTATTGCTTCCGGTGGAGGGGGTAACCGATGTACTTTCTTTTGGTGGAGACGTCAGACAATATCAGGTTAATTTGAATCCATCGCGTTTACTAGCTTATGGTCTGACTCAGGATCAAGTAATAGATGCACTAGAGCGTAATAACACCAATGTTGGCGGCTGGTATATGAATCGCGGGCAAGAGCAATTGGTGATCCGTGGTACCGGCTGGTTAGATAATGGTAAAAAAGGCTTGGAGGAGATCCGCCAAGTGCCGTTAAAAACCGTTGACGGTACTACTGTTACGGTAGCTGATGTGGCACAAGTAGCACTTGGCAGCGAGATCCGTCAAGGTGCGGTAACCATGACCCGTAAGGATGCTGAAGGCAAGGTGGAAAATCTCGGCGAAGTAGTTTCTGGCATCGTACTCAAACGTATGGGCGCCAACACAAAGACCACTATCGATGGCGTAAATGCACGCATCGAACGAATTAACCAGGCATTACCGGAAGGCGTGCGTTTTGAGGCGTTTTATGATCAAGCTGATCTCATTACTCAAGCCGTAGAAACAGTCATCAATGCCTTGATACTGGCTTTTCTTTTTATCGTGGTTATTCTTGCGCTATTTCTGATGAACCTGCGTGCTACATTTTTGGTATTGATCTCAATACCTATTTCAATTGGTATTGCGCTGATGGTTATGGCATGGTTTGGACTATCAGCTAATTTAATGTCTCTAGGCGGTATCGCCGTAGCCATTGGTATGTTGGTGGACGGCTCTGTGGTGATGGTGGAAAACATGTTTAAACACTTGTCTCACCCTGATGCGTTACATGACGGTCAAAGGCAGGCATTGGTAGACAGTGATGACAAAGACCCGACTGACGCGGTACATGATAGCCACGGTATAGCCTTGCGCCTACAAGAAGCAGGCAAAGAAGTGGCACGCCCCATCTTTTTTGCAACCGCTATTATTCTCGTGGTGTTTATGCCCATATTTAGTTTTGAGGGCGTTGAAGCAAAGCTGTTTCAGCCGATGGCGATCAGTATCATGCTTGCGATAGTATCAGCTGTATTTGTAGCACTTATTATTGTCCCTGCATTAGCTACATACATGTTCCGCAAAGGCATTCGCCAGCGGGAGAGTTTTATTTTAAAGCCACTGGATATACTCTATCGCAAAGGACTTCGCTGGGCAATGGAACATAGCAAAGTCGTTATTGGTATTGCTGCTATCTTGGTGGTTGCTGCGGCCTTAGTACTGCCACGCTTAGGTACCGAGTTTGTACCGGAGTTAGAAGAGGGTACGATTAATTTACGTGTGACACTCGCGCCATCCTCCAGTTTAGATACGGCATTAGAAGTGGCGCCTAAATTAGAAGCTATGTTGATGGAGTTTCCGGAGGTGACCTACGCTTTGTCTCGCATTGGTCGTGCTGAAATAGGTGGCGATCCAGAGCCGGTTAACAATATTGAGGTATATATTGGCCTTAAACCAGTACCTGAATGGACCAGTGCAGATAATCGCTATGAACTACAATCACTAATGGAGCAAAAACTCGAACAACATCCTGGGCTCTTACTCAACTTCTCACAACCTATCGCGACCCGTGTTGATGAGTTATTGTCAGGGGTAAAAGCGCAATTAGCTATCAAATTGTTTGGCCCTGACCTTGCTATGTTAGCCGAAAAAGGTCAAGAAATTGAGAATGTAGTAAAAGAGATTGATGGTGCTCGCGATGTAGCTATGGAGCAAATCGCTGGCGAGTCGCAATTAGTGATAAAACCGGATCGCCGTGCTTTGTCTCGTTATGGTTTGGCCGTAGGCGATGTAATGGAGCTAGTGCGTGAAGGTCTGGGCGGCGGCAGCGCAGGCCAAATCATCAATGGTAATGAGCGTTATGACATTTATGTACGACTTGCTGAGCGTTTTCGCAAAGATCGTCAAAGCATCGCTGATTTGAGATTACAAGCTCCTTCTGGCGCTTGGGTGCGTCTTGGTGATGTAGCAGAGGTGAGCATTGCCTCTGGCCCGCCACAAGTTCGCCGTGATGATGTGCAGCGCCGCGTTGTTATTCAAGCTAACGTTCAGGGACGGGATATGGGCAGCGTAGTTGCCGATATTCGCCAAGGAATAGCTCAAAAGATAGAATTGCCCGCTGGTTACTCTATTGAGATTGGTGGTCAGTTTGAGAATCAGCAGCGCGCACAAAAGCGTTTATCGCTAGTGGTCCCGGTATCGTTAGGACTGATCGCCTTATTACTTTATTTCGCCTTTGCGTCAGTCGGCCAAGCCATGTTAATTTTGGTTAATGTGCCGCTTGCCGTTATTGGTGGAGTATTTTCGCTATGGTTATCTGGCCAGTATTTGTCCGTACCCAGTTCCGTTGGCTTTATTACCTTATTTGGGGTCGCAGTGTTAAATGGTGTCGTCATGGTAGAAAGTATCAATCAGCGAGTTTCGGACGGCTTAGCAGTACGTGATGCGGTGTTCGATGGCGCAGTTTCACGATTGAGACCGGTATTAATGACTGCCATTACATCGGCACTTGGCTTGCTCCCTATGCTATTCTCTGATGGGGTTGGCGCTGAGATCCAAAAACCGTTAGCGAGTGTGATTGTAGGTGGTCTGGTGACAGCCACATTTTTAACGCTTTTTGTGTTGCCAGTTCTATTTGAGTGGTTCTCAAAAGGAAAAATAAAAGATATGAAATAAACCGTTTTGCCCGTCACTTATAATTTGAAAGTGACGGGCATATTTATCGCTAAAAAGTGGAGAAAACCTGTGCATAAACATGATCATTCAGGCCATCAAGATCTTAGCTCTAAACGTATCGCAATGGCATTTTTTCTTAATCTGAGTTTTACAATTATCGAATTTATCGGTGGCTGGTTAACTAATAGCACAGCCATCATGGCTGATGCCGTCCATGATCTCGGCGACAGTTTATCAATTGGCAGTGCTTGGCTGCTTAACAAGTTAGGTAAAAAACCTGCAAATACAGAATACACCTATGGCTATCGTCGGTTGTCACTGCTTGGTGCGCTGCTCAACGGCCTTGTACTTATTGCTGGCTCTGTTTGGGTGTTGATTACCGCTATTCCTCGTTTGGCTGACCCGGTTATGCCTCACACTGAAGGTATGATAGCGCTTGCTGTACTGGGTGTGCTCGTGAATGGTTTTGCCGCATACCGACTTAGTGGCGGTAATACCTTGAATGAAAAAATTCTCAACTGGCATTTGTTAGAAGACGTTTTAGGTTGGGTTGCGGTGTTAATTGTGGCAACGGTTATGCAGTTTGTCGACTGGCCAATCCTCGATCCACTGCTGTCTATTGGCTTCACATTGTTTATTCTGTTTAATGTGCTGCGTAATCTTTGGGTCACTGGGCGATTGTTCATTCAGGCAGTGCCGGATAATGAACTGTTGATTAATATCCGTAAATCACTAAAAGAACTGAATGAAATTGATAGTATACATCATTTACATCTTTGGTCACTTGACGGGGAACAGCATGTACTGACAGCTCATGTTAAAACGACGTTAGCAGATAACTTAAAGGGTTACACACAACTAAAAACTGCTATTCAATCAACTCTGAAAACATATGAATTGGCTCACACTACGATTGAAATTGAGTTAGCCGAAGAAATTTGTCGAGATCAATCCGCGCCTAATTTTACTGACCCACATTAATACGAGTCTTTTATATGTCTATCCCTTACACCTTTGGTTTATTCGTAATAACTGCTATCGCTGAAATTATTGGTTGTTATCGCTTCACCCTACTGCGGCAGGTCGTGTCTATGCCGCTTATGGCGGTGTTTATGTATCTGTGGCTATATTGTGGTTATGGGGGATTGATGGCATTCGCCCAAATTTGTGGGATGTTGCAGGGGTTCTATTTATTTTAGTTGGCGCAGGGATAATTATGCTTGCACCAAAGTAAAATACCGTTCGTAAAGCCTTGGTTTTAATCAAGCTAACGACCACTATCACTTTGGCTATAAACGCGCAGAAATTTTAGCCACATTATTAAACAGCACCACACTCATTATTATTGGTGGTTTTTTAATTATCGAGGCAATAGAAAGCTATTTTAATCCTACCCCAATCGATGGCTGGATTGTAGTGTGAGTGGCAGCATTGGCATTGGTAATTGATGTTGCGACGGCGGTGTTGACCTTTCACGCTGGGGCTAAAAATAGCATGAATTTGCCATTGAGCAATGTGTTATTGAATATAAACAGCCACAATAACAAACCATACTGCTAGTTAATAATTGCATTTAATCGAATTTTTATTGAAAACAGCTCGCGTTCTTATTCATCATCGCATCTATATTTTTATAAATATCATAAGATATCTGTGTTGTTAAAGCTGTGGCTACGTCGTACTCATTTAATACTAACGAAAACCGCTTAAAACGACTGGTGATCAAGCCAAAAGCTAAACTACGTATTTTGCTTTACCAACTCCATACCGTCATTGGCATGTATTTATCCCGCTTATTTTAATAGCCTTTACTGGTATGGCATTTAATTGGCAAGCACAAACCAAAGCAGTGCTTGAATTTGTAACACAAAATAATGTAGAGACACGCCCTACAGCGCCGGTACTCGAAGTGCCAAATATAAACAATGGCGATAACTTTGCAGTGGCTATACAAAACGCATTAGCCGTATTTCCTGAGGCTGTATTATTTCGTATCTATTTGCCTAAAAAAGCCAGCGAGCCAGTTGCCCTAAGAGTAAGAAATCCTGATGAAAGTCATGCCTATAATTGGGTATGGGCCGATCAATACACCGGTCAAGTCCTGCAATCTTACGATGCCTCAAAGGCCAATCTCACAACTCGCGCGTGGAACTTTAAATACACCCGACATTCCGCAACGCTTTCAGGAATAAATTTCTTGATAGATACTGCCCATGCAATCAATGATTGTCCTGTTCCTCTGCTCTATATTCAATACTAATTCCTGTGTTTCACTTAGCGTTAACACATGAATACCCTGGAAACAGAAAAATACCCATCGCGCTGTTGGGTTTTGACAGGGCTTGTATTTTAAGTTGGGAAAATGAGCTTCTTGCGCTTTTAACTCAGCCCTCATTTTATGCTCCAGTGCGGCGTAAACCATTAAACAGCACGTCATTATCATTAACAGTGCCTCTATCCGCTCTGGTTTTTTCAAGTAAAGTGATGAGGTTAAAAAGTCAGGGCTCTTTAAAAATCGAAATCCTTTCTCAACACTTTGTTGGGATTTGTATAAACTGAGCATTTTTTCCATCGACAGCGAGTCGCGTAAATCATTCGTCGCCAGTATAAACATGCCTTTGTCTTGTAACCTCGTTTTTCTCGCTGCTAGTGTCCAATAAACTGTGCCTGTAATTTGATATTCAATACTATCGGGTTGTTGTGTTAGCTTTGGACGACCACTGCGTTTAAATACGCCCTGCTCAATGATTTCATGCGCATATACTTCACTGTCAGGATGCCCTTTTTGCCACGTTTTTAGTGCTTGCTCTGCATCTAAACGACACGCAAATTTTTGTTTGTTTAATTTCTTAAAGGATTTTAGCGTTTCATTGCTTTCTTTTTCCATCCGCTTAGTGAGCGTATGTTGCTCTCTATTTTTGGCTTGCTCACTTTTGAGCAATAACCAACGCTGCTTGACTTCTCCATATTCTGATGTCAACCAAGCGCCGCTATACCCAGGGCAAACGGGTTGATTTTATACAGTTAGCCCAACGGTTAGCACTTTCATCATATAAACATTATCCCAACCCGCTTTCAAGCGCTTGCTTTTCACTCCAACCTTTGCACTTTTTTCGTTCTTCAATAGATTAAGTGCTATTTTATTAATTAACGCGATGTTTTGAGCTGCATACCCACTGCGTAAACGGTTTTGGTCTTCATTAAAGCTAACGTCGAGTTGCCAATGTAATTTATTCTCCACATGCCAATGACTACGGATAGCATCAGCAATAAATGCAGCGTCTTTATCTTTATGGCTACTAAGATAATACCGCTTCTCATTCGAACTTACACCATTTACCTCTCGTGTTGAGCATATTACGGCAATACTTTTTAAGCTTTTCCATCGTGGATGTCGTGCTACCAACCAATCTACTTCTGTCGTTAACCAAACCTCTCTATTTTCTATTCGCCCGTGATCACCATTTAGTGAACGATGCACGCTGTGTGGGATATTTTTAAATTGCGTGTTGAGCTGGGTATCTAAATGTAGTTTAACGTCATCATAAATCTCCCCTTGATTCCCCTTAAGTCCAAGCACATAGTTACCCTCGTTAGAGATTATTTGCTCACCGATTTTATACTGGCATCCCATGGCATCTGTTGTAATTGTTGCTCCTTTTATGTCAAGGAGCTCAAGCAAAATGGGGATAGCGGTTATTTCATTCGATTTATCAGCAACCTTAACTTGTCCTAAACAAAAATTATTCTCAACAGACCATGCACTGACTAAGTGAGTTGCGGGCATACCTGAGGCTTTATCTAATGTACGGCGCATTACTTTACCATCCAGAGCAATCACTCCTTCTTTATTCTTACTTATTTCAGTGACCCATTTGGTAAATGCGCTATTAAATTCAGTTGGGTTGAGGCGATTGAGTACGTCATTAAAAGTGTCATGACTAGGAATACCATTTTTCAGGTCTAAAAATTTCCGTAACCACTTTACTTTTGACTTTCCGTATTCTTCTATCTCGTTAAAATTATTGCAACCGCTGATAATAGCGCAAATAGCGATACTCAGAATATTAATAAGTGGATGGCGGACACTGGCAGAGTTTCTTGGATCGGTTAGTTGATTAAAAGCTTGGCTGATAGTCGTTTCTTTCATGTTTTGTACAGGCAAAGACTATTATAAACCACGATCATTAGGATCGGTCAAATGATCAAAAAGTACTTGTATGTTTTTTACCCGTTTGCCCTGCCGCTATACCCATTGTCCATCTGCTCGAAATCGAGTGTATGTTGTGCCTTGATTGCTTCTTTAACCTGTTTTAATTTTTGTGGCGCACGGGAAATAAAAAGCTGCGCTTGTTCGTGAAGTGATTGGATCGTTTCTGCGGTATAAAGCGCTGCATCGCCAATAAAGTAACGGCTATTCTGTGCCGCTTTGAGACTGCTTATATGCTGTTTTACAATCTGTTTAAAGCCTTCGCTATCATTGCTATTACCGCTGGCTGCTTGCATATAAATAGGGATCCCCGCTCTGTTTTCTGTGATCAAATTCAATATAACTTGATTTAACTCAGGGCGGTGATCTCGACTATAGCCTTTGACAAGTTTGATCGCTTGGCTATCAATATCATCCTCATACTTACCATCAACATGAATACTGGTTGAGTCTAAATTGATACCTTCACAAGGAAGGTTTAAGTGCTTTACAACGTGGGCTGATAAGGTTTGATAAATACCGGAAACACCGGCGTCATACAGTTTATCAAGGCAACGACCTAATGCATCATCATTAATGTGCTCAGCTTTTATCCCTTCTCCAATAAGGCGCTCAACGGGGCGCTCTTTAAAGTATTGCGGATACATATGCAGAGTGCGGCCAACAAAACCAAGCCCATTTAAAATCATGGCTTCAACAAGTTGACCATAAGAAATCAACTTATCAGGGCTTTGCTCAGGGAGTGATTGATCAATTAACTTAGCAATACCAAGTTCTTTGTTCATACCTGCGACTAAACCTAAATGATCAAGACTTTTTGTTGAATAAGACGCCATAAATTTTACACCACTTAAAGATAAGTAATAGATCAAAAATGGAGATCGTCGTCAAGCTTTTTTATTAATTTTTTTGGGTGCGGAAAGACGGATACACATTTCATATTGGCGATTATGCCGGTTTTCTGGTGCAAATGTTATGGCTATTAATTGTACTACTACCTGCTTTTTTTACTATTAACGGGGGTTACTTTTGGTATAAACGTCATTATAGATAACTGCCGTTCCTGACTCGATGTAAATATACTTTTTGCCTTGTGACAACCCATGTTTTAAACAAATAACGTTGCCTTATTTTTCCTATTTTAGATCCTAAAATTAATCGCACCAATTGTAAGCATAATGTTGATGTTTAACTTTTTTCAATAAACAATAATAAAAACGCAATTGATAATAACTATCAATAACCTTGCCTTTACACTTCTTTACACTTATTATTGCGCTAATAAAAATAGCAATGTTTCATAATTACATAGTCGTAAAGGATCTTCATGTTTAAAACCTCTTTCACTTTATTAGCCCTCGCTGTAAGCACGGCCACTTTTGCCGATGAAGCAATCAATAAAGACCAGTTAACCGATGCACAAATGGAGCGTGTGATTGTCTCTGGTAGCCGTATTTTTGAAAGCATTGATGAGGTTCCTGCATCAATTACTATTATCAATCAACAGCAAATCGAAGAGCATTTAAAAGTAAATCCTGAGCTACAAAGCTTGCTTGCGCAAATGGTGCCAGGCCTTGCTCCCGATACAGGTAGTTCGAGCAATACCGGGCAAACACTGCGTGGTCGTGCTCCACTTATAATGATTGACGGCGTGCCGCAATCAACCCCACTGCGTAATGGCTCTTTAGGTATAAAGAGCCTCGACCCAAGTGCCATCGGTCGCATTGAGGTGATCAAAGGAGCCACCTCTATTTACGGTAACGGTGCATCAGGCGGTATTATTAATTACATCACTAAACAAGCAAAAAGTGATGGTAAAACCGCAGGTGAAATAAGTTTATCGAGTCGCTTTAATGCGGTAAAACTTGAAGAAAGTGCAGGTACAAGGCTATCAGCAGCCATTAATGGCCAAGCTGACAAATTTAGCTATTTGGTAACCGCCAGCTATGAAGAAAATGGCGTACAACGCGATGCCCAGGGCGATATACTTGGTTTACAATATGGTTTATCTGATGCAGTTACACAAAACTACTTTACTAAATTAGGCTATGATTTTGATGACGAAAAACAACTACAATTTACTTATAACTACTTCAGTTCACAGCAAAAAACCGACCTAGGCGATGTTGCTGGCGATATCAGCTTAGGCGAAAAAACCTACGCAATCCATGTACCACCTGAATTACAAAAACAAGGTAAACCGCAAGGTCCCGAAGGTAACGAAAATATCACCTTAAAGTACACCGATTACGCGTTATTTGAAAACACTCAAATGACCTTAGATCTTTATATGCAAGATATAGAAAACGTGTTTTTCTTCTCCCCTAATCTAGCCAACCTAGACGAAGGCTACGAAGGAGGCCAGTCAATTATCAGATCAGAGAAAAAAGGCGCCCGTGCCACGTTTAATAGCCAAATAGACTTTAACTCTGTCGAAGCTTCATTTATTTATGGTATCGATGCATTAACCGATGTGACTTCCCAGCCACTTGCTGATGGCCGTATCTGGGTGCCAGAGATGGATATGCAAAGTGTTGCTGGCTTTTTACAAACCAAGTGGGTGATTGCTGATGACCTTATCGTCAAAGCCGGTGTTCGCCAAGAAAGCATTGATTTAACTGTAGACGATTACCGCACACTTAAACTATGTAAAACGCCAACTCAGTGCTCAGTGCCTATTAACGTTAAAGGTGACACCATTGATTACGATGCTACAACCTATAATATCGGGATTAAGTACAATCTTGATGAAAAATTCAGCCCATTTTTAAGCTACTCACAAGGCTCTGATATTTCAGATATTGGTCGCTTGCTGCGCGCCGCCACGGTGAATGATATCGGACAGATCCAAACACAAGCCTCGATCATCGACAACTACGAAATTGGTTTTAATTCACAATTTGATAATATACGTTTTGAAGTTGCCGCCTACCGTAGTACTTCTGAACTTGGTACAACCAATAAATTTAATGAAGTGACCGGCGTCTATGAACCAGTGCGAGCACCACAAGAAATTTGGGGCTACGAAACACTGGTAGATTACACAATTTCTGCAAACCTGAAATTACTGGCAACGTATAGCTATGTTGAAGGTAAAAACACCGCAGCCGATGTTTATTTAGGTTCTAAACAGATCAGCCCACCAAAAGCGACTGCTAACCTAAACTGGCGACCTAGCGATGCTATGTCACTGACATTAAGTTACCTGTATGTCGGCGACAGAAAACGCTTTGCAGCAAATGACGAGGGCAAATATGTGGGCGATCAAGGCCCTGTTGAAAGTTATAATATTTTTAACTTAACTGGCCAATATCAATTTGCTGATAACTGGCAAGGGTTTGCAGGTATCGAAAACTTATTTAACGAAGATTACTTCCCTGCTCGTGCGCAATCATACACATATGGCGGCTATAACATCAAAGGGTTAGGAACAACAGCAACAGTTGGCGTTAAATATAAATTTTAAGCATCATTAAACTCGTTCATTGCGCTGTGTAATGAACGAGCCTTTCTTAGTTTAACCTTTAAACTTAAATACAAATAACTACATGTCAATAAATTAACCCGCAATACAAACTTAAACGATAATCAAACTCAATATTAACCATATGATTTATAAGCAAAATACTTGCAATTTTGTACTATTGCACTAGACTAGTGATAATTAGAATTTTTAAGGTAAGCCATCATGAAAGGTAATCAAAAAGTAATCGACGCCTTCAATACATTGTTAGCGAATGAATTAGCTGCCATTGATCAGTATTTTATCCACTCACGCATGTACGATGATTGGGGCTTAAATAAACTTTACGAGCGCCTTAATCATGAAATGGAAGAAGAAAAAGACCACGCTGATTGGTTAATTAAACGTATCCTTTTTTTAGAGGGCATACCCAATATGACCAAACGCCGTGACTTATTGATTGGTAACGATGTTAAAAGCATGATGAAAAACGACTTAACACTCGAATTAGAAGTTGTTGCATGTGTAAAAGACGTCATTGCTATTTGTGAACAGCAACAAGATTACCAATCGCGTGAAATTTTAGAAAAGCTACTGTTTGATACCGAAGAAGACCATGTTTACTGGTTAGAGCAACAGCTTGGCCTGATCGACAAGATTGGTACTCAAAACTATCATCAAGCGCAAATGGGCGAATAAGGACTGATATTATGAAAGGCGATAAAGACGTTATTGCAGCGCTAAACAAAATTTTAGCGAATGAGCTTGTTGGTATTAATCAGTATTTTTTACATGCTCGCATGTTTAAAGACTTCGGTTTTAGTAAACTAGACAAAGCCGATTATAAAGTATCAATACAAAAGATGAAAAACACCGATCGTTTAATTGAGCGAATTTTATTTTTAGAAGGCTTACCAAACTTGCAAGATTTAGGTCGCTTACGCATTGGCGAAAACAGCGAAGAGATGATTGCTGCTAATATGAGCTTTGAACTAGATACGGTTGACGAGCTTCGCTCGGCTATCAAGTTAGCTGAAAGTAAAAAAGATTATATCAGCCGTGAAACGCTCGATAACATTTTAAATGAACAAGAAGAACAAATTGATTGGCTTGAGACTCAGCAACTGCTGATAAAAAACACCGGTCTTGAAAATTATTTACAGTCACAACTGTAGAGCAACAAATAAAAAAAGCAGCTAAGGCTGCTTTTTTATAGCTATAATTTCACTTACTAAGCAACCTGCTCAGTGACATCTGCAATTTGAATCAGTTTACGATTGAGAATTTTTTTAGTGCAACAACAACACTTACCACATTGGCTGCCTACTTTAAGTTCTTTAGTTAGCTCGCGCATGGTAGTAGCACCATCGTCGATGGTTTGCTCAATTTTTTTATCGGTCACGCCGTGACAAAGACAAATATACATGAATACAAACAACTCTCAATTACATTTAGTAAGTACATACTAATCTAAACGAAAATAGTTATCAATTGGTTTTTAATCAAAATTGCAGTTTTTTTGTATTTTTATATAGTCTATCAATTGATCTATAGGTAACGGTTTTGAGAAAAAGTACCCTTGAACCCTTACCCCTTTGAATTTAGTTAAATGTTTAATTAACCTTTCATCTTCAACGCCTTCAACTATTACTTTTTTTTCTAAGTCAAAACACGCTTTAATGATGGTGTCTAACAGCTTTTGCTCTTTAGTATTTACGTTAGCGTCAATAGTAAATTCACGATCTATCTTAATAATATTTGCTGGCTGATGGGCAAGGTATGACAAGCTCGAATAGCCCGTTCCAAAGTCGTCTATCGCTACATTAAGCCCGGAATCAATTAATTCAATTAGTTTTTCCTCTATGCTTGTTTTCTCCTGAAAAGATGACTCTGTAACCTCTACGGTAAAATTTTTATATGTGATGTTATGCTGAGCTAACAAGGCAAGTAAATTACGTGAAAAATTATCTTTGATAATTTGCTTGGTTGAAAAATTAACAGCAACAGTAATATTTTGTAGTTGAGGGTATTTTTTTATATCTTCAATCACCCTATTTAGCACTTGTTCACCTACTTGGATTATTTGCCCTGTTGTTTCAGCAACCGGTATAAATTTCGCCGGTGAGATCCACTTATCACCGTCTCGCCATCGAACTAATGCCTCGACACCTGTAATGATATTTTGAGTTAAACAATGCACCGGCTGATAAAAAACGTCTAAGGCATTATTATTAAGCGCACTTTGTAGGTTATTTCTTATGGTGACAGTTTCATTGTGCTTATCTTCCATAAACTGCTGATAAAACTGAACTTGATTACCTCCAAGCTGCTTGGCCTTTTCAAGTGCGATATTTGCTTGCTGAATATTTAATTGCATATCGAATGAATCTAACTGTTTATAACTCACAACCCCAGCACTTGCAGTAAGGTTAAACGCCTGATCATCAATAAAGTGAACGTGTGAAAGCGCCATTATTAATGACTCAACTTTTTGTTCTAATAGTTCAGAAGAGGTATCAAAAAAATATAAAACAAAACTATCATCCGCTCCCTTAGCTATTAGCGCTAAGTCATTCATGCTTTGATACAGTCTGTCTGATACACTTTTGATCAATGCATCACTTATTTTATAACCTAACGCGTTGTGGATGACGTCAAAAAAATCCAATCTCAAAATAACGGTTGAAAAATGACTGTTTTGTTTTTTAGACCTTACTTTTAAAAATTCAACTTCTAAAGCCGTTAATTTAAGCAACCCGGTTAGCTCGTCATGCCTTGCTCTGAACTTGATAACTCTTGAAGAATCAGCAACTTGAATAAAAATAAATATAAACATGAAAGTAAGCCAAAGTATTGACTGATCAATTATCGTATCTATATGTATGCTTGTATAATCATCGATAAAGCTGTAAACATTGTGTTCAACCTGTCATTCCGCACCCTAAATCTGAATTAAATTAGTTCATTAAATGAGCGGTTGATCGAATTTTGTTAAAAAACACTTGACGGCGATCCCCATATTTGATCTATTACTCTCTTTTGAGAGCGCGTATTTATGTCTATCCCTTATGCCCAAAAACTCGAACACCACGGCTTAGTTGCTGGATTTTGTCACGATCTAGGTTTTGTCGATATTATTGATAACGCACTCGGTGGCGTGGCGCCTGAGCGCAACATCAGTTGTGGTCAATTAGTGTTGGCTATGGTGCTAAACGGCCTAGGTTTCACTGGCCGCACACTGCATATGTACAGCGAGTATTTTCAAGGCAAGCCGCTTGATAGATTAATTGGTGAAGGCGTAAAGTCCGAGCACATCAACGACGATGCGCTTGGTCGCTGTTTAGACACCTTATATGAATACGGCGTATCGAAGCTGTATCAGCAATTGGGTGAGGCGGTGGTAGAGAAATTAGGGTTACAAACCGAAGCTTTACACCTTGATTCAACAAGCTTTCATTACGATGGCAAAGCGACAAGCGAGCCTGATGATGGTGAACCAAAATCTATCCGTATCGCTAAAGGTTATTCGCGCGACCATCGCCCTGAGCTCAACCAAGTGATACTCAATCTTATCTGTGAGAACCAATCCGGCATACCGGTTTATATGAAGCCTGCCAGTGGCAACAGTAATGACATGGAAGGCTTTAAACAGATTGTAAAGGCGCATATTGGCAGTTTAAAAGCCGCGCAAGCCAGCCGCTATTTGGTGGCCGATGCCGCCTTGTATGTGCAAGAAACGATTGTAGATTTACATACTCAAGGCCAACTGTTCATTACGCGGGTACCGCAAACCCTCAAAGAAGCTAAAACCCTTGTTAAGCAAGCGCCTAACTTGAATTTCACCCCTATCTCACCAGGCTATGAAGGCGTGAGTTATGACAGTGAATACGGGGGGGTGAAACAAAAATGGCTACTCATTCGCAGTGAGCAGGCGTATAAGCGAGAGCAGCATAACCTGAACAAGCGTATGCTAAAAGCCGGAGAAGTTGCCCGCAAAAGCTTTAAAAAACTGTGCCAACAACGCTTCGCTTGCCAAAATGACGCACAAAGCGCCCTTATAAAATGGCGAGGTAAACAAGCGGTATGTGATGTGGATGCAAATGTTGTTGAAGTAGCCATTTTTAAGGGAGCAGGACGCCCTAAAGCAGGGCAGTTACCTGAGCGTATCGAATACCAGATTACGGGTGCATTATGCACACCACTGGCATCCAGAAAAGCCGCTTTACAACAACTGGGGTTATTTATTATTGCCACCAATGATGTTAGCGACCATCTTGATATGGCCAGCTTGCTGAGCAGGTACAAAGCGCAGCAAAACGTGGAAAAAGGCTTTCGATTCTTGAAAAGTCCCGACTTCCTTACGAGCGCTATTTACCTGAAAAAGCCTGAGCGCATTGAAGCGTTACTCATGGTAATGACTTGCTGCCTAATGGTGTACGCGGGGTTAGAGCACCAAATCCGTAAAACCTTGGTGGAGAAAGACTGCTACTTCCCCACGATGAAATACAAGCCGGGCCAACGCCCCACAGCACGCTGGGTGTTCCAGTGCTTCGAGCATATCATCATCATGTACATACCAGATAAACCACCCATAGTGGCGAATATGCAACCGCGCAATCAAACCATTGTTGATTGCTTGGGTGAAAAATATCAGCGGATTTATTCTTAAAATGGGTGCGGAAGATCGGTTCAACCAAATCCATAATATTTATTTTTTGAGTGATGAAGTGATTATAGCCTTTACTTAATTCAATAAGGCTTGTCTTATTTTCATTGCTCTTATCTACCGAAAAATAGATATTTGGCCCTAACTCTAAATAAGTATCGTATTGACTTAAGTATTCTAGATAGCTTTTTTCTAGTAATAGATTGATATTTAATAAATTTAATATATAAAACTGCTGCTTATCAACTAATTCAATCGACGCTAAAAGCATAATGATGGGTGTATCTGAGTCTAAAGTTAATGAATTTGCCGCAAACTGAATATCATTTTTATTTTGTGTTAGCCACGCTTGTATTGTCGGCTTTTCTAACATGCCTTGCGAATAAAAATTCTTTGAAAAGGCATTACCGGTTACAAAATTAAGCCCACTATCAAGCACTAAAACACCTTTTATTATACTATAATCAGCCGTATAGGTTTTTTGGTCTATGCGAACAAGGCGCCTAAAGTCATCAATACTCGCACCATCAACTCTTGCTTTAATTCTAGAGAGTGCTTTTTGATGTGTTTCTATCGATTTATTGATCATTATCTCTATTAAAGAAACTTTTGATCTGGCATTAGCCTCTTGGTTTTTTACTACACTTAGTGAAGCTTGATGCCAAACAGCCACGCCAATAAAACAGACATTGATCAGACCCCTATACCACTTTTTCTATTTTATATAAATGCATAGCGTGACCGCCAATGAATCTTATTATTTTTTCTCGTAGCTCATTAAACCCATCTAAGTAGGTTTTATCTCCATGCTGAACTAAATTGATACCTTCAAAACATTGAAATATCCACCTTAATGTGGGTCTTTCTATTGGCTGATTAATTTGGTTTGGAATGGTTGCTTTTACTTTCTCCATGTTCGCCCTTAATCGTCTTTGAGCTATTGAATATACTAATAAAGAGAGTGTCATTATCATCAACAGTGCATCTATTCGGCTTGGCTTTTTTATAAATAATGATGAGACAAAAAATAACGGATCTTTTAAAAATCTAAAGCCTTTTTCTACTTCAGACTGTGCTTTGTAATGTGTGAGTAAATCTTCTGGACTTAGGTCTTTTTCATCTGCATTTGTTGCTAATACAAAGCATGACTTTTGCTCTATTGCCTTTTTAATTGCAGTGCCATTCTCTTCAATCTCTGCGCTTATTTGCCATTCTATACATTTCACTGGCGCACCTTTTTTAGGTCGGCCTTTCCCTTCGTATACTTTATGTTCATTGAACTGCATCGTTGCCACTTTATGATATTTAAATTTTTTCGTTAACTTATTAAGTTCACGTTGTGCATCGGTTTGACATGCAAACCGCTGTGCTTGTAGGTGATAAAGGGCTTTTTTAATCTGGGTATGCGCACGCTCGACTTGTCGAGCGATGCTTTTTACTGCACGGTTATTTGCTGCATTTGAGTAAACAACCATCCATCGCTGATTTATTCCCATGTGCTCAACATTATTAACAACATAGTGATAGTTATCATCAATTTTTATCCAACTGTTATTTTTAATAGCGGTTGAGATGGAGGATTTCTCGAGCGAAATTGTCGAAGGAATGAGTGTTATAAATTGAATCTTAGATAAAAACTCGGCGTTATTTTGATGATATAATTTACAATCAGCGACAAGAAATTTCGGGGTCTTGCTTTTCTTGAACTCATTAACAAGGGCTTTGCTGCGTGCTTCAAAAATAGCGGTATCAGCACTATTGCCATCCCAGTTTTTACACGCAAGTGGCACACCACCATCTTGGCTAACGATAATTTCTTGTACTACTTGTTTCAAATCAGGACGATGAGCTTTGCTATAGCCGTGCGTGATTCTTATTATATTTTCATCGGTATTTTCTTCGTCAACGGCATATTCACCAGTAAGAGAATGACTCGTTGTATCTAATGATTCAAATGTACGATCAACCTGTTCAAGTTGACATGCTTGCTCTGAGACGAGTGAAAATAAGCTTTCACAACCAAAATCAAAGCATTGGTCGAGGGTTCTTCCCAATTTATGACGATTAAAATGCGATGCTTGAACACCTTTACGGAACAAATGTTCAAGAGGCAAATTAGTAAAAAACTGAGGACTGAGAGATAAAGGACGATTGGCAAACCCAAGGCCGTTCATAATCATGCCTTTAACCGCTTCACCTGGGGTAATTTCTTGCTTTTCATCTTGAGGTAAATATTGGTCTAAAAGGGACACTATTTTTAAGTCTGCAATGACACCTGAAACAATACCATGATGATCTAACCGTTTGATTTTTAAGTTCATAAACACCTCGAAGTTGAGGTGTTATTGTATCAAATTACAGCAAACTTAGGATTTTTTTAACCTAACATTAAATAAAAGTTTATGAATTTGGTCTAATCAATGTCTGATAAAAACAAAAATGAAAGCGATTATTTTGATCTTCTTCATTTCAGTTATTTGAATATTTTTATAAGACGCTTTAACTAAAATTGCTGCAACAAAGGTAAACAAAAAAACCGGGGATAAAGATAAAGTAAATGGGTTAGAATCAATCAGCCTAATATGAAAGCTATGCTGCATATGAAACCAAAATGACAGCTGCAGCAACAAAACGCACAAACACCCTGCAATAATCAGTGACACTTTATATTTTTTTGACTTGGTCTTTAAATTAAGCCGCTGTAAGTTTGATAAAATAATAGTCATTAATAACGCGTTTATTGCTGTCAGAGGGCTAATCACTTCCATCAATTGATATTTAAAAAATACCAACTCAACAATGCCTAAAATAAAAACAATAAAATGAAAATAAATGATCGCACTGTAAAATATATTCGCAGCACTTTTTGTTACGTTAAATTGCATACACTCATTTATTTTTTAGACCAATATTAACCCAGTCTAAAAGGATTACGGTGTTATTACAATCAGTAACAAAAAGTATTACGTTGCAATTCGCCCTTTCCTTGATGCAATAAATTAATCTCGTCTTCATGTTTTTTAAATCACTGTTATTATATTTTTCCTACGTAAACAATGTCAGAATATGAGGCTGTACTGACTATTAATTATTTATAAAGCAGCTAAATGATATCTAGACATAAAAATAATCTATTGAATATCGTTAAGCATTAACATTTTTGTTATTTAAAATTTAAGGTAACCTTATGACACTCGCAATTTTAGCCATTTTAGGTGGTTTTATATTATTAGTTTGGAGCGCCGACCGTTTTGTTGAAGGTGCTGCAGCTACAGCTAAATATGCAGGCATGCCATCGTTACTTATAGGGATGGTTATTGTTGGTTTTGGTACATCGGCACCTGAAATGGTGGTTTCGGCAATGGCTGCAATTGATGGTAATCCAGACTTAGCATTAGGAAACGCATTAGGTTCAAACATTGTTAATACCGGCTTAATCCTTGGACTAACAGCGATTATTACGCCAATTTTGGTGCAATCAAAAATTGTAAAAAAAGAAATTCCTTTATTATTACTAATTGGCTTAGCATTAGGTTACTTTCTTTGGGATGGTGGATTAACACGTTTTGAGTCGGTGCTTTTATTAATCGGTTTTTTTCTATTGATTGGTTGGAGTATTTTTTCGGCAATGAAAGGCAAAGGTGATGCCTTAGAAAGCGAAATGGATCAAGAACTGATAGAACATGCTATGCCAATTAAAAAAGCCGTTTTTTGGTTAGTGTTGGGTCTTGTGTTGCTCATTATAAGTTCTCGAGTATTGGTTTGGGGGGCTGTGAGTATTGCAGAATCTCTTGGTGTAAGCGATTTAATTATAGGTTTAACAATAGTTGCATTGGGTACATCACTGCCTGAGTTGGCAGCATCTATCATCGCGGTTAAAAAAGGAGAACATGACATTGCCATTGGTAATGTCGTCGGTTCTAACATGTTTAATTTATTAGCCGTAGTCGGTATTGCTGGTGTTATTTCACCCATGACAAGCTTATCTGCTGATGTATTATTGCGTGATTGGCCTGTTATGATGGGAATGACGTTAGCGTTATTATTTATGGCCTACGGATTTCGTCGAGCAGGGCGTATTAATCGACTAGAGGGGGCCGGCTTACTCATTGCCTTTTGTGCTTACAATATTTGGCTCGTGTTTTCTGTTATTGGATAGTTCTTTATAAGGAATGACATATCAGTACATACTGGCTGCTATACTGCAGTATGTACTGGCACTGTAATTTTTTGCCCGCGTTATTATACCTAACCGTAAAACAGTTCATTTAGGAGAGATTAAATTTGGATGCACCTGGCTACCCTGTAAATGAAGCTTCACGCTTATTAGCCCTTAAAAGAACTGCACTACTTGATTCGCCTGCTGAGACACGTTTTGATCGTATTACTGGTCTTGCAGCTCGCTATTTTAATGTAACAACTTGTTTAATTTCTTTAATTGATAGCGATAGGCAATGGTTTAAATCTAAACATGGGCTTGGCGCTTGTGAAACAGCTCGTGATATTTCATTTTGTGGCCATGCAATTTTACAATCAGGTGTATTTATTGTTGCTGATGCCACAAAGGATGCTCGCTTTTTTGACAACCCGTTAGTAATAGCCGAACCCAAAATTCGTTTTTACGCTGGCGCCCCTGTGCATGAACCAGGCGGACAAGCTATTGGCACTCTATGCCTTATTGACCCCACTCCCCGCGTATTATCAAATGATGAAGCGCAAGCGTTACGTGACTTTGCAGACATGGTTGAGCATGAAATTGCTAATTTAGATCACGATGAGCTACAAAAAAAATTATTATCTGACAGCAAAAGAACATCATCAATATTGGCGACACTGCCTGATATGGTATTTGTAGTTGACCGTCACTTTCGTTTTTTAGTGTGTAATGAGCACCCTGATTTACTCAAACCCAATCATGAAATTTTAGGACATAGTATAAGCGATATACTTGATAATCCCTTAAGCCATCAACTTATTGATAATGTAAAACAGGCCTTTGAAACTGATGAGGTGATTCATCATAACTATACCTTTAAGGAATTAAATAAATCATTTGAGGCACGCTATAAAAAAATTGATGATGATGAAGTACTCATTATTATCCGCAATATCACTCAACAAATAATGGCTCATGCACAAATGCGTCGTCTTTCAGAGGTTGCAAGGCAAACCACAAATGGGGTGGTGATAACCGATGTTAACGGCTTAGTTACCTGGGTAAATGAGGCTTTTACCACTATCAGCGGCTACAACATAAAAGAGATGGTCGGTAAAAAACCGGGCCAATTATTACAAGGCAAAGACACCGACCCCGAAACGGTTAAAAACATGGCGCAGGCACTTTCTAAAACAGAAAGCTTTAACGTAGATGTGCTAAATTATTCAAAATCAAAAAAACCATACTGGGTAAGAATAGCCTGCAACCCACTATTAGATGATCAAGGCATGCTCAGCGGCTACATCGCAATAGAAACAGACATTACCAAAGAAAAACAAGATGAAGAAACCATCCTTAGTAACTCTAACTTACTTAAGGCGGTTATTGATGCAAATACAATTGGTACTTGGCGTCTTAATTTACAAAACAATCAGCTGGTAATAAACGATAAATGGGCGGCATTATTAGGCTACGAGCTCAGCGAGTTAATGCCAACAACTCGCAGTACATGGGAAAACCTCACGCACCCTGACGATTTGGCTTATTGTCTGGCAGAAATTGAAAAACACACACATGGGCTTACCCCTACCTATGAAGCTAATATACGAATGAAACATAAAAATGGCGAATGGGTGTGGATAAACACACGAGGGCGGGTATCATCGCGAAGCAGCAATGGCTATGCTGAGTGGTTATTAGGTACTCACTTTGATATTAATGATCAAATAAAAGCTGAAAGCTCACTAGATGATAAGTCAAGGCAGATGCAAGCCATTGTCGAAAGTATGCTTGATGGCGTGATTAGAATTGATAGCAAAAGTAAAGTATTAACATTTAACAATGGCGCAGAAGATATTTTTGGTTACCAGTGCGATGAAATTATCGGTAAAAATATCAGTATGTTAATGGCCTCTCCTCATAGCAAGCATCATGATAGCTATTTATCAAACTATATAAATAATGGCATTAGTAATATTACTGGTCGTATACGTGAGCTCGACGCACGGCATAAAAACGGCACACTTTTTCCTATCGAGCTTAGCGTTGTAGAACTAAAAATGACCGAAGAGGTTAATTATATTGGTATTGTTAGAGACATTACCCAACGTAAAGAACGCGAACAAGAAATACACCAATTAGCCTTTTATGATTCATTAACACAGTTACCAAATCGCCGCTTACTATTAAATAAACTACAAAGCACTATTGCCCACTGTTCTCGAAATAACAGTTACGGTGCATTATTGTTTCTTGATTTAGACAATTTTAAAGATTTAAATGACAGTGCAGGTCACGATATGGGGGATGCGCTGTTATGTCAGGTCGCTGAACGACTCACACAATCTGTCAGGCAGGTTGATACCGTATCACGTTTAGGTGGAGATGAATTTGTTGTCGTACTTGAAGGTCTTAATAATGACAAACAAACCGCAGCAAACCAAGTTGAATCATTTTCACAAAAAATAATTAATCGCTTAACCCAAGAGTTTAACCTTGAGGAAGTAACTTATAATACTTCTGCCAGCATTGGGGTAACTATGTTTAATAATGCTGACATTTCTAAAGAAGAGTTACTAAAACAAGCCGATATGGCTATGTATAAAGCGAAAGAAGCCGGCCGCAATGGCGTACAGTTTTTTGACCCACAAATGCAGGTTGCCGTAAGCATAAGAGCAACTTTAGTCCATGACTTGTATGAAGCTTTTCATAATAATCAATTTGTGTTGTTTTATCAAAAACAGGTTAATCAGCATGGCCAAGTTATCGGTGTTGAAGCACTACTACGCTGGCTTCATCCTGATAAAGGCATGATTTCACCTGCTAAATTTATTCCACTGACCGAGGAAATAAGCCTTATTGTGCCTTTGGGTGAGTGGGTATTAAAACAAGCGTGTAAAACCTTAGCACGCTGGTCAACAGAGCCCGCTAAAGCCGCGCTTAGTATTGCGGTGAATATCAGTGTTGTACAATTTAGTAAAAAAGATTTTGTGCAGGTCGTTCTTAATGCCTTAAATAATACTGGGGCAAATGCGAAACGATTAAAACTAGAAATAACTGAAACACTTTTAGCCAGCAATGTACCCGATGTAAATGCTAAAATGAAAGAACTGCAACAACATGGCGTCACATTCTCAATTGATGATTTTGGCACAGGTTACTCTTCACTGGCTTACCTTAAAAAGCTTCCTTTAAATCAACTAAAAATTGATCAAGGTTTTGTGAAAGATATTATCAATAACAGTAACGATAAAGCGATTGCTCAGGCTGTTATTACGCTAGCAAGTGCCATGAATCTTGAGGTGATCGCTGAAGGCGTTGAAAATGAAGCACAACGGGCTTTACTACACAGTATGGGTTGTAATACTTATCAGGGCTATTTATTTGGTAAACCCTGTGCGCTTGCCGATTTGCAACTTTAAGTTTATTAGCCATTGACTTGTAAATAAAAGTAAATAAAAGTAAAATGCTGTTTTTAATTACTCTAGCTTTAAGGAAACACGCTTTGCGTATTACGCCACCCTAGGCGCCCGCTCCCCCAAAGTCACCTCACGTGACACATTCTATGCCGTTTACACGGTAGGCTTTTTGCCAAAAAAATATTACTTAATCACAATTGCTAATACTTTGAAACAATGTTTTTTACTCACTCATTGTGCTCACTTGTGTTGCTATTAAAACTATTTAAAAGGTTATCTATGCTCGAAAAAATAAAATTAGATTGGTTTTCCAATATTAGGGGAGACTTATTAGCCGGTATTGTGGTTGCCTTAGCGCTTATACCTGAGGCGATTGCTTTTTCTATTATTGCTGGTGTTGACCCTAAAGTGGGTCTGTATGCATCATTCTGTATTGCCGTTGTAATTGCTTTTGTTGGCGGACGTTCAGGTATGATCTCAGCAGCAACCGGTGCCATGGCCTTATTAATGGTAACACTAGTTAAAGATCATGGTCTGGAATACTTACTCGCTGCTACGCTGCTTACCGGTGTGCTGCAAATTATTGCAGGTTATATCAAGCTTGGTAACTTAATGCGCTTTGTGTCGCGCTCGGTAGTCACCGGATTCGTTAACGCACTTGCCATTCTTATTTTTATGGCACAATTACCCGAGCTCACTAACGTAACATGGCATGTTTATGCTATGACCCTAGGTGGTCTAGCAATTATTTACTTATTTCCTTATTTGCCGCTAGTGGGTAAAACAATTCCTTCACCGTTGGTGTGTATTGTGGTTTTAACCGCAATCGCAATGAGTATGGGGCTAGATATTCGCACTGTGGGTGACATGGGCGAACTACCCGATACCCTGCCTATCTTTTTATGGCCAGATGTCCCCCTTAATTTAGACACTTTACTGATTATTTTACCGTATTCTTTGGGGCTGATGGTGGTAGGTTTGCTTGAATCGATGATGACAGCCACTATCGTTGATGACCTTACCGATACTAAAAGTGATAAAAACCGCGAGTGTAAAGGCCAAGGTATTGCCAACATTGGCTCTGGTTTACTCGGTGGTATGGCCGGTTGTGCAATGATAGGTCAGTCTATTATTAATATTAAATCGGGTGGTCGTGGCCGCTTATCTACTTTTGCCGCCGGTGTGTTTTTATTAATTATGGTGGTGTTTTTAGGCGAGTGGTTAAAACTTATCCCTATGGCGGCGCTGGTTGCTGTGATGATCATGGTGTCAATAGGTACTTTTGCATGGGGCTCTATTCGCGATATTAAAAATCACCCGCTTTCAACCAATATTGTAATGGTTGCCACGGTTGTGGTTGTGGTTGCCACTCATAACTTAGCCATAGGCGTATTTGTTGGGGTATTACTATCAGCAGTATTCTTTGCTAATAAAATTAGCCGCTTTATGGTTGTACAATCTGAGGCATCTAATGGTGATAAAACTTACACAGTGACCGGCCAAGTATTTTTTGCTACCGCCGATAAATTTGTAGACTCGTTTGATTTTAAAGACGCAGCCGACAATGTCACTATTGATTTAACGCACGCTCATTTTTGGGATATAAGCGGCGTAGGCGCGCTTGATAAAGCCATTATTAAATTACGCCGTGAAGGCGCTGATGTGACAATAAAAGGTATGAATAGCGCAACCCAAACCGTGGTTGATAAATTTGCCATTCATGACGACCCTGCTGCCGTAGAAAAAATGATGGCAGGCCACTAAGGAGAACACAATGAAAAAAATAATAGCATGTGTAGATGGCTCAATTATGGCGCACTCTGTGTGCCAGGCGGGCGCTTGGTTATCGCAAAGCTTATCAGCCCCTTTGGTATTACTGCACAGTATTGAAAGAGACCGCTCTGCTGATATTAATTTAGCCGGTAACATTGGTTTAGGCGCTAACGAAAGCTTATTACTAGAGCTTGCTGAGAACGACGCGCAAAAAAGTAAATTACTTAAAGCGCACAGTAAAGCACTGCTTGAGCAATTACAGCAATCGTTACCTGCAACCATAAACGCCGAAACACTGGAGCGCTTTGGTGATGTCAATAAAACATTAGCGAGTATTCAAGAGTCTATTCGTTGCTATGTAATGGGTCGCAGCGGTGAAGATCATCAAGTGGGTGATAACTTAGTAGGCTCACACATTGAAAGTGCGCTGAGGGTTATTGAAAGCTCATTATTGCTAACTGTTGGCGAGTTTAAACAACCAAAATCGTTTTTACTGGCCTACGATGGCAGACAGCAAGCAAGCCTAGCTATTGAGCGTTTACTTGAAACCAAGTTACTGGCTAATTGCCACTGTCATTTAGCCATGGTAGGTAATAGTAACCATGCCACTAAAGAGGCGTTTAACAAAGAACTAAGCCGTTTAGAGTCAGAGTTTGCTTCAATTACCCCTCACTTTATAGAAGAGGGTAATATTGCCGACTCCTTGCTTGCTAAACAACAAGAACTCAACGTTGATTTAACTGTAATGGGTGCATTTGCACACTCTAAGGTTAGGCAGTTTTTTGTGGGTAGTAACACCTTAAAACTAATAGCAAATAGTCAATCTTCAGTATTGATTATTAAATAGTCTTACTTTTAATCATTTAAGCCCAGCTTGCTGGGCTTACTTTAATTAAATTACTTAATAAGGCGCAAAATGAAACAGTTTAATTTACTTGCCGAACTTGCAGCATCGGCTGAGGTAGTAATAGGATCAGAACAACATAACGATATAATCGTTAAAAATAATAACCACTTCGCTCACACTGTATTTGAAAAAAGCACACTTGGATTTGGCGAAAGCTATATGCATGGCTTATGGGATGCAGAACAATTAGATGAGGTTTTTTATAAGTTAATAAGGGCTGATATTGGTAACAATTTAAACCCGCTTAAACTACTACCCCACGCCATAAAAGCGCGGTTATTTAACTTACAAAAAACTAATCGAGCTTTTGAAGTTGGCGAACAACATTACGACTTGGGCAACGACCTTTTCGAGGCCATGCTCGACTCGCGCATGACCTACACATGTGGGTATTGGAAAGAAGCCGACTCGCTCGAACAAACCCAAATCAACAAACTCGACTTAATTTGCCGTAAACTTAAATTAGAGCCTGGTATGACCCTACTTGACATTGGCTGTGGTTGGGGCAGTTTAATTAGCTACGCGGCAGAGCACTACGGAGTAAAATGTACGGGCTGTACAGTATCAAAAGAGCAAGTGGCTTGGATCAAAGAAAAATACGCGCACTTGCCCCTTGAATTTGCTTTACAAGATTATCGCTCTTTAGAGGGGCAATATAACCGTATTGTTAGCGTAGGTATGTTTGAACACGTAGGTTATAAAAACTTTGACACGTATTTTGAAGTGGCAGAGCGCTGCTTAAAAGAAGATGGTTTGTTTTTATTGCACACTATAGGTAAACACGCAAAAACCGTTAAAACCGACCCTTGGATAGATAAGTATATATTTCCAAACGGTTATATTCCTAACATGTCGCAATTTGTTGCTGCCGCAGAGCCACATTTTGTTGTTGAAGATTTACATAATTTTGGCCCCGATTACGACAAAACGCTAATGGCATGGTTTAACAACTTTAATGAACACTGGCCGCAACTAAGTAACCATTATAATGAGCAGTTTTATCGAATGTGGACCTACTATTTATTAAGTTGCGCAGGGGCATTTAGAGCCAGAGATTTACAATTATGGCAGTGGGTACTTAGTAAAAATGGTGTTGTTAACGGCTACACACGAGAATCATAAGGATGCATTGTGAACAAAGCCACAAGGTGATCGAGACTGGTTTTGCTGGTTTAGTGGCGAATGAGCAACAAAAACTTCAGACATCTGGCTGCATTCAGGGGACTCAATTAACTTATTACATAGGTAATAACTTTGAGCAAAATGCGTTTGCGCTGATGAAACACTTTCAGTAATCATTTTTCATTGACAATACAACAATAGGAAAAACAATGAACAAAATTTTGCAGTGCCTTGTGTTAATAATGTGTGGTTTTAGCCCGCAAGTGTATGCTGGCGACGCCGCAATCGATTTAATTATGCACCCTGTTGGGTTGCTATGTATCGCTATTTTTATTATTGCCTATATTTTTGTCATCCTTGAAGAAAAAATTCATTTACGTAAGTCTAAACCGGTATTGGTTGCCGCAGGCCTAATTTGGACCTTAATTGCATGGCAATACTCAGCACAAGGCATGTCTGAGCTAAGCACGGCGGCATTTCGCCATGCTCTGCTTGAATTTTCTGAGCTGTTGTTATTTTTATTGGTTGCTATGACCTACATTAACGCCCTTGAAGAGCGGCGCTTATTTGACGGCCTACGAGCTTGGTTAGTTGAGCGTGGCTTTAGTTATAAACAGTTATTTTGGATAAGTGGTGTGATGGCGTTTTTTATCTCCCCCGTGGCTGATAACTTAACCACCGCCTTATTACTGTGTGCTGTAGTAATGAAAGTGGCTGCCAACGACAACCGCTTTATTGCCATGGCCTGTGTCAATATTGTAGTGGCTGCAAACGCCGGCGGTGCATTCAGTCCTTTTGGCGATATTACCACGCTAATGGTATGGCAAGCAGACGTAGTTGAATTTACTGAGTTTTTCTCTCTATTTTTACCTGCCTTGGTAAGCTATATTATTCCTGCGTTTATCATGTCATTGTACATTAATAATAAGCATCCTAAGTCAAACGATGAAGAGGTTGAGCTAAAACGCGGCGCACTGCGTATTTTATGCTTGTTTTTACTCACTATTTTGACCGCAGTGGTACTTAAAACCGCATTTGGCTTACCGCCTGTGGTAGGTATGATGATGGGCTTAGGTTACTTACAATTTTTTGGCTACTTTTTACGTATGACCCTGCCTGGTTCACTTGCCCGAAAACGCGCCATGGCCGAGCAACAAGGTGATAAACAACGGTTAAGCCGCTTAGGTAATGTGGTGCCTTTTGATGTATTTAGCCGAGTGTCGCGCGCCGAATGGGACACCTTACTGTTTTTTTACGGTATTGTTGTTTGTGTAGGTGGTTTAGGTTTTATTGGTTACTTAGCTTTACTATCAGATATGCTTTACACGGGCTGGTCTGTTACCGGAGCAAATATTGTATTAGGTTTAATGTCGGCCGTGGTTGATAACATCCCCGTGATGTTTGCAGTATTACAAATGATGCCTGACATGTCTCATGGCCAGTGGTTACTGATCACCTTAACCGCAGGAATAGGCGGCAGTATCTTGTCTATTGGGTCAGCGGCAGGCGTTGCGCTAATGGGCCAAGCCAGAGGTATTTATACCTTTAATAGCCATTTAAAATGGGCACCGGTTATTTTATTGGGCTATTTTGCAGGTATATTTACCCACTTATACTTAAATACTCGCTTTTTTATGTAGCCTATTTATATCCAGTTACTCGCTTTGTTACAAAGCGAGTAATTTTTCATAAATTTATAATATGAGACAATAATGAAAAAATTACCTATTAGTGTTTTTTTTGTAACACTAAATGAATCGGCATATATTGCTGACGCTATAAAAAGCGTGGCCGCATGTGACGAAATCATAGTCGTTGATTGTGGCAGCACGGATGGCACCCAAGAAATAGCAACAAAGCTAGGCGCTAATGTTGTTCATCACCCATGGCAAGGTTATGCCAAACAAAAGCAATTTGCCCTCGAGTTATGTCAGCATGAATGGGTTTTAAACTTAGATGGTGATGAGGTGATGACTGAAGATGCCTTAAAAGAGCTAGAAAGTGTGATTAATAACCCCCGTTACTCGTCTTTTCGTTTAAAGCGAATTGATATGTTTATTGATAAGTTTCCAAAAGAATCGGTTAAGAAAAAGAATAACTTAAGGGCTTACAAAAAATCTTTAGCATTTTTTAATAAACAAAAAAAGGTCCATGAAAGTGCCACTGTTAAAGGGCAAGAATATTATTCAAAAAGCCATTTTTATCACTTTGGATACAATAACATTGATACGCTGCTTGATAAAATTAACACATATTCGTCGCTCAGAGCACAAGAAAAATTTGAATCTGGTAAAGCATATTCATTAGCTAAGCTGCTATTTGCATTTCCTGTTTTTTTCTTTAAAGAATATATACTTGGCAGGTTGTTTTTATTTGGTGTAAGGGGCTTTATTAAAGCAATGATAGGTGCATCTTATGCCTTTGCAAAAGAAGCAAAGCTTTATGAAATGCACAAAAAGGACAAAGATAAATCATTAAATCAGGACTTATAATTTTTCATTTTGTACATTTTTTTATCTGCCACTGCAATTAAAGTATCGAGCGTTTTACCATCCTTAGGGTAAAATGCAGCCCCATATGAAAAATCAATTTTCATTTGGGGGAAATTGCTTTTAGCAACTTTATCTGCCAATACGTTGGCTATTCTGCAGGTAAGCTTATGTACATCTTTTAAGGTGTTAAAATGTTCCAGCAGTAACACAAATTCGTCCCCCCAAGCCTTGCCGCGGTATCATCTTCACGCAGAGTTTGCTGAAATACACTTGCAACTATCTTCAGTGCCTCATCACCCGCTTGGTGGCCAAGTTCATCGTTAAGTTCTTTAAATTGGTTTAAATCAACAAACACAATACTTAACGTGTTAGTTTGCATTTTTTCTGTTCGCTTAAAGTGTTTAACTACTTGGTTAAAACGATCTTCAAGTAATAATCTATTAGGTAAGCCTGTTAAATGGTCGTGATAAGCTAAAAAACGAAACTTATCACGCTGTGAAATATGATTGCTAATATCAGAAAATATTGTAATAAACCCTTCATTTTCGCCGCGTTGCATAATTCTTGTGGTAGACTGCCAAGTATGAATGGTCTCGCCAGATGCTTTACGGATCATAATTTCACCGCTCCAATGTCCCTCTTTTTTTATTTTTTTAAACGCCTCACAAATTAATTGCCTTTGATTAAGGCCATTTCTTAAAAAAGTCGGTCTACGAATTAATACATAATCATGCGAGTAGCCGAACAATAATATAAATGCATCGTTAACCCTGATAATATTATCATCTTCATCGGTGATCATAATCGCTTCACCGCTGTGATTAAATACCAAGTCATCAATTGAATATTGCTCATTTTCACAACTATTATAAACGCAGCAAACGGTCGAGTTGCTCTGTACGCTTTTTTTGAAACTCACTGAATAAATATGCTGCTGTACACATAGCTCTATGGTTTTAGGTAGTTGAGCACTGTTTAAATGAAGTTGATTAGCCATTACTGACAATTGCGCTTGTAAAGGCTCTGGCAATAAAGCAAACAGCTCATTACTAGATAAAACATCGTCAACAATTTTTAGTGCTGCAACAGGTATATCTTCTATTGTCATTTTATGCGCCTAATATTCAGTGAGTAGCCAATGTGTTAAATGCAAAATATATACCGAATTAATGATTTTTTATTGTTGAAATAAAACCATCTGGTTTAACCGCTAATACTGCGCAGTCTAATTGCGATAATACCGTTTCTGCGGTATTGCCTAATACTGCACGCGCTAAAGCCTGAGGGTTGTCATCATCACTAATAACATACAGTATATTTTTAAATCTGTTCATGGCTATTCCTTGAGTATCTCAGCGCTATTTTACGCAGCAGCAAAAGTGGAAAAGTTATAATCGCTCAATTAATAATTCAACCGCTCTTTGTGACGCATCTTGAAAAGGCTCTAACACCAAAGCAACGCCGAGCATTTCAAACTCTGCGGTTTCTTGCTTACTCTGTGACAGCATTGCAAGTTTACCGATAAACCCCGCCGAACGAGTAATTTGAATAATTGTTTTTCGAGTATCTTCTAGAGTAAGTCCAGTATGATGTTGCGGGATTGACGAGACCACCCATTTAGCATGGTTAAGTGGTAGTTCGTTTACAAATTCAGCATCGGTTACGTCCCCGTATGTCGCCTCTAAACCTAACGTTTGCCATTGTTTAATGGCTGTTGGGTTAAAATCAATTCCCAACACACTGATGCCTTTGCTTTTTAATTGTAACGCAATTGCAGTGCCTAAACGGCCTAAACCAAAAATAATAACCGTATAGCGCTCACCTTCATGATCTGTTGTTTGTTCACGCGGGGTATTTTTTCTTTCAAAAATAGTAATCAAAGGCTCAAACAAAGCATATAGTTGATGCGAATAGGTTATCATGTAAGTAGACAGTGCAATTGTGATAATACCCACTAAGGTGACTAAACCAAGAATATCCGCTTTTAAATGCCCAAGGCTGACTCCCATGGCAATAAATATTAATGAGAACTCACTAATTTGTGCCACTGTTAAGCCTGCTAAAAAACCGGTTCTTTTGCGATACCCCATCGCTCCCATAATGGCCAATACAATAATCGGATTGCCTATGAGTACAAACAACGAGAAGATAAGTGCACCAGTTGTATGCGCGCCAAGTTGCGATAAGTCTAAAGCCGAGCCTAAGGCAATAAAAAAGAACAATAATAAAAAGTCACGTAAAGGCCCTAGTTTAGCTGCAATAGTTTCACGATAAGGTGTAGAGGCTAACGCAACCCCTGCGAGTAACCCACCCACTTCCATACCTAAACCTATTACCTCACCTATGGCGGCAAATAAAGCGGCTTGGGCTATGGCATAAATAACTAACAGCTCTGGGGTTTTAGCTAGTCGTTCGGTTAAGGGAGTAGCCAAGTATTTGACAAAAACCACCACAAACAACAATAAACCAATGCCCGATAGTGCCACATTATAAAATGAGCCACTATGACCACTGTCATCAGAGCCCATGCCTATGGCCGCTAAAGCAATCATTGCAAAAACAACCACAAGATCTTGCACAATTAAAAAACCAAGGGCAACTTGGCCATGTAACGAGTCTATTTCTCGCTTATCTGACAACAACTTAACAATAATAATTGTGGAAGAAAACGTCAGTGCAACAGCCACATAAACACTGCTAATATGATCAAGCCCAATCATTAAGCCAATAAAATAACCAAATACTGAGGTAAATAATACTTGCCCAAGCCCAGTTAAAACAGAAACCTCGCCAATCGACTTGATTAACTTTACATCAAGTTTAATCCCCACTAGAAAAAGCAGTACGGCAATGCCTAAGTCTGAGAGTAGTTCGATTTTATCTTCAGAGTGCACAAGATCAAGCGCAGAGGGGCCAGAAAGCAACCCAACCGCAATAAACGCTATAATTAATGGCTGTCTTAACAAAATGCCAATAAAACCCACTAATGCGGCTAATACTAGCAACACCGTCATCTCAATAAATGGCGATTGGGCGATGAGTTCAGTCAAGAAGCCTCCTACTATGAATAATTTACATTTATAAACACTATGTAAACAAACAATAGTATAATTTACAAATTATAATTAGCTATGTTGTTTTAAAAACTCAATAAGCTTGGCAACGTTTTCACGAGCACTGCGCCCTGCACCAATTAACGTGGCTGATCCGGGGCTTGCCCAATCTCCATAACCAAATAACCACAAGCGCGGTTCTTTTTTCGCTTGGCCATCACAAACAGCCACGGTGCCGTTTGGTTCAAGTACCTCCAGTTCCGTTAAATGTTTAAGCTCAGCTTTAAAGCCAGTGCACCATATAATCGCATCTATGTGCTCTTTGCTGCCATCTGGCCATACAACACCGTGTTCAGTAAAGCTCTCAAACATAGTTACGGTGTTAAGCTGGCCTTTATCTCGCGCTACTTTTAGCCAAATCACTAACCCGAATACTGCCATGAAACTCATTAGATTCAATACCTTGCGGGCAGTTAATTAATGCTGCGAGCACTTGAATACGGGCAAAAAGCTGATCACGAACCTCTCTAAATTTATTTAATACTTGCTCATCCGCTAAGTTAACCGCCCCCGGATCAGCAAAAGGCCAGTGAAAACGCTTTACATGGCCTAAAAAAACCGGACACACTTCATCTGCGCATAACGTAATAACTGTATCAATCGTTTGTGTATCAATGTCATCCACCGATTTAGCACTGTGATGGCTAATATCAATGCCTATTTCTGATAACACAGTAACTGCATGCGAATTTAAAACCGCTGGTTTTGACCCGGCACTGCCCACTTTTATATCTGGGCCTAAAATATGGCGAGCAATGCCCTCTGCCATTTGACTGCGCGCAGAATTGGCTACACAAAGAAACAAAATGTTTTTCATAAATACCCCTTAAATGGCACGTTGGTTAACTCTTTTTGATAAAGCATCAGCAGATTCTTTTCGCTCTGAATAGCGATCAACTAAATACTCTTTGCGATCGCGCACCAGTAATGTAAATTTCACTAGCTCCTCCATAACATCAACAATGCGGTCGTAATAAGAAGAAGGTTTCATTGTGTCGTTATCATCAAATTCTAAAAAGGCTTTTGCAACCGACGATTGATTAGGAATGGTCAGCATGCGCATCCATCGTCCTAATACACGTAGTTGGTTTACTGTATTGAATGACTGTGAGCCACCACATACTTGCATTACCGCCAACGTTTTACCTTGTGTTGGCCTAAGCGCTCCCAGTGCTAATGGGATCCAATCGATTTGCGATTTCATTATGCCTGTCATGGCACCGTGTTTTTCAGGCGAGCACCACACCATACCTTCACTCCATTGCACTAATTCTCGCAATTGGGCAACTTTAGGGTGAGACGCCTCTTCACTGTCTGGTAAAGGTAAACCAGCAGGGTCAAAAATTTTTGTTTCGGCGCCCATGGCTTCTAATATCCGAGCCGCCTCTTGGGTAACCAAGCGACTAAAAGAGCGCGCTCTTAACGATCCATACAGTAATAATATACGCGGTTTATGCTCACTGGCCTTGTTTGCAAACAGCTCATTATTATTTGGTATAGTAAATAGCTCGGGGCTAATATTTGCTAAGTCATTACTCATTGGTGTTTATCCTCAAATTTATTTTCAAGCGCACAGCACAAACCATCGTCTTTATTGGCTTTGCTTGAAACCTGTTGCAATAGCGCAATTAACGGTAATAAAGGGGTAACGTTTAACGAATAACATACTCGCGGATGTTCTATCTCGCCAACCACAATTCCAGCTGACTTTAAAATTCGTAAATGCTCAGACACCGTCGATTGTGCCAACCCAACCTCTGAAGTGATTTCACCACCAACACAAGAAGTTCGGCTTAGTAATAATTGTACAATTTTAACTCTAGCAGGATGTGCTAATGCTTTTGTAACTAAAGCAATGTCATTTTGATCTTTAAAATTCACCGTAAAACCATTTAATATCGTTAATCGTCGAATAACGATATTGCTGTTAAATTTATTTTTTGTCAATAACTCTTTTATGCAAATTTACAGCACACTATTTTTACTTGAGTATATGCTTTTATAGATATATGATAATTCGCATATTCATATTTTCACATGTTACTTTATTAAAAAATGCACAGGTGTGTTTTTAATTATTAAGCATAGGAACAAATTGATGAACCCATTACAATTTTATAAATGCCTCGCTGATGAAACGCGGCTGAGGTGCATGCTACTTATTGCTGCACAGGGCGAATTGTGTGTCTGTGAGTTAATGAACGCTTTAAACGAACAGCAACCAAAAGTTTCTCGGCATTTAGCGCAACTACGTAGTTGTGGATTACTTACCGACAGACGCCAAGGCCAATGGGTTTTTTATAGTATAAATAAAACGTTACCAACGTGGGTTCACACTGTTTTATCTGACACACTACAATACAACACCGATTTCATTACAGATAACCTAAGCGAGCTGGAAAAAATGGGCAACCGTCCAGAGCGCGCGCAATCATGCTGCGCATAAAAATCAACCATTAAAAAAGGAAAATAATATGGGAATATTTGAACGTTACTTAAGTGTTTGGGTTGGCTTAGCCATTGTTATCGGGGTTTTGCTTGGTAATATTATTCCTGATTTTTTTGCCGTTATTGCTGCCCTTGAGTTTGCCCATGTAAACTTAGTTGTGGCGGTGTTAATTTGGCTGATGATTTACCCCATGATGGTTCAGATAGATTTTTCATCGTTAAAAGATGTTGGTGCTAAACCTAAAGGGCTCATTCTTACTTTGGTTATTAACTGGTTGGTCAAGCCTTTTACTATGGCATTTTTGGGCTGGTTATTTTTTAAAGGCATTTTTGCCGATTGGGTCGACCCGCAAACAGCCACTGAGTACATAGCCGGTATGATTTTACTCGGTGTTGCGCCTTGTACCGCCATGGTATTTGTGTGGAGTCAGTTAACTAAAGGCGATGCCAATTACACCTTAGTGCAAGTATCGGTAAACGACATTATTATGATATTTGCTTTTGCCCCGATTGCTGGTTTTTTACTGGGTATTACCGACATCACTGTACCGTGGGATACACTCCTGCTTTCAGTCGGGTTGTATGTATTATTACCTTTGGTAGCAGGTGTTATAACTCGCAAACGGGTTGATAAAAAATCAGATCATCAAGCAATAGAGGGTTTACTTTCAACCCTTAAACCCTGGTCAATCATTGGCTTACTTTCAACAGTCACTTTACTGTTTGGTTTTCAAGCGCAAACAATTATTGCTAACCCACAAGCCATTGTATTAATTGCTATTCCTTTGTTAATTCAAACCTATGCTATTTTTGCGATTACGTATTTTATCGCCATTAAAATGCGCTTACCGCACAATGTTGCCGCGCCTGCTGGCATGATAGGGTCATCAAACTTTTTTGAGCTAGCTGTGGCCGTGGCTATTTCGTTATTTGGATTACACTCAGGTGCTGCACTGGCAACAGTTGTTGGGGTATTAGTTGAAGTACCGGTTATGCTCAGCTTAGTGTGGTTTGCCAATCGTACCCGTCATTGGTTTAGTAATCCAATTTAAGTAACGAATTAATAATTAGAGACTCATTATGAACCACCCTTTTGACATATTAAAACTAGACAATGGCGCAGCATTTATTTTTACACCCTGCCCTGGCACAAAAGAGGCAGACTTAACAACATCGTTAGCAAGCTTAAAGTCTGCAGGCGCTACTGCGGTGTTAAGTTTACTACCGGATCAAGAAATAAAAGCGTTGGGTGTAACAGCTCTTGGTGAGCAAGTAGCTCAGCAAAATATGACGTGGTATCAATTACCCATTGAAGATGATCACGCGCCAGAGCAGCCTTTTTTTACTGCATTTGCAACAGTAAAAAGTGAACTATTAGCACGCATTCAGGCACAACAAACCCTGGTTATTCACTGTCGTGGCGGCAGCGGTCGTACTGGGTTAGTCGCGGCCATGTTGTTACTCGAATTAGGGCACCCTTGGCAACAAGTACACAGCTTAATTCAAAGTATTCGGCCAAAGGCATTAACCTTGGCACCCCATATTCATTTTTTAAAAACACATTATTCAATTTGAGGTAGTTATGACTATTAAAGTAGGTATTAATGGCTTTGGCCGTATAGGACGCTTGTCATTGCGCGTAGCATTTGATTGGGACGATGTAGACATTATACAAATAAACGATCCCGCTGGTGATGCAGTCACTTTAGCTCATCTGCTCACTTTTGACTCTGTGCATGGCCGTTGGCACCACGAAGCCACCGCTAATCAATCAACCATGCTTATCGATGGCAAACAAGTGCTGTGTACACAAAATAAAAATATTGCAGACACTGACTGGTCTGGTTGTGATGTGGTTATTGAAGCCAGTGGCAAAATGAAATCAAAAAGTGCACTGCAAGCCTATTTAGACCAAGGTGTAAAACGCGTTGTAGTCACAGCCCCTATTAAAGAAGAAGGTGTGCTTAATGTAGTAATGGGAGTAAACCAGCATTTATACGATAAAGCCGCGCACCCAATTGTTACAGCAGCATCATGCACCACAAATTGCTTAGCGCCAGTGGTAAAAGTGATCCATGAAAAATTGGGCATTGTTCATGGCTCAATGACCACTATTCACGACATTACCAACACCCAAACTATTTTAGATGCACCGCATAAAGATTTACGCCGTGCACGCGCTTGTGGCATGAGTTTAATTCCAACCACCACAGGATCTGCCACCGCAATTACCCATATATTCCCAGAGCTAAAAGGTAAGCTTAACGGCCATGCAGTGCGCATCCCATTAGCAAATGCATCATTAACCGACTGCGTGTTTGAGGTTAGCCGTGCGACCAACGAAACCGAAGTTAATCAATTACTTAAAGAAGCGGCAGATAATGAGCTTAAAGATATTCTTGGTTATGAAGAGCGCCCACTAGTTTCAATTGATTACAAAACCGATCCGCGCTCTAGCATTATAGATGCGTTATCAACTATGGTGGTAAATGGTACACAAGTAAAATTGTACGCCTGGTACGATAATGAGTGGGGTTATGCTAACCGTACAGCAGAGCTAATGCGTTTAGTTGGCCGCTCAGATAAGGAATAAACTATTATGCAGTGGCTAGCACAACTAACACCACAAATCCGTCAGTACATGATAGTGACAGGAAATTACTGGGCATTCACTTTAACCGATGGCGCATTACGCATGTTGGTTGTGCTGTATTTTTACGGCTTAGGTTACAGCCCGCTAAAAATTGCCATGCTGTTTATTTTTTATGAGCTTTTTGGCGTCATTACTAACCTTATTGGTGGTTGGTTGGGAGCAAAACTTGGCTTAAACAAAACCATGAACATTGGCTTGTTTTTGCAAATTATTGCTTTGGCCATGTTATTAGTGCCCTCTGAGCTACTATTTATACCCTGGGTAATGGCGGCGCAAGCCATGTCAGGCATAGCCAAAGATCTCAATAAAATGAGCGCAAAAAGCTCAATTAAATTACTGGTGCCCGACGATACCCAAGGGCAATTATACAAATGGGTGGCTATTTTAACCGGTTCAAAAAATGCACTCAAAGGCGTTGGCTTTTTCTTAGGAGGCGGTTTACTTAGCTTACTTGGCTTTCAAGGTGCTATTTTGGTTATGGCATGCATGCTAACGTTAGTTTGGATCATTAGCCTAATAACACTTAACAAAGATTTAGGAAAAGCTAAATACAAACCCAAATTTACTGATATTTTATCTAAAAGTAAGTCGGTAAATACCCTCTCTGCAGCAAGAATGTTTTTATTTGGCGCCAGGGATGTGTGGTTTGTGGTTGCTCTGCCCGTTTACCTTGCCACCGTATTTAATTGGCAGCACTGGTATGTAGGTGGCTTTTTGGCTATTTGGGTCATTGGTTATGGCATAGTACAAGGTTTTGCGCCAAAACTTACTGGTAACAGTAAAAACGCTAAACCTGATGGTCGTCATGCCATGCTATGGGCGATAGCACTTGCAACAACGCCTGCCGTTATTGCGCTATCACTTTATTACCAATGGCATGTACAGTTTATGTTAATTGCGGGACTGCTGGTTTTTGGCGCTTTATTTGCAATAAATTCCTCTTTGCACAGCTACCTAATTGTTAGTTATGCAGGTAAAGATGGGGTTTCCCTCGATGTTGGCTTTTATTATATGGCAAACGCGATGGGGCGATTAATTGGCACGGTTTTATCGGGTTGGGTGTATCAACAATACGGGCTTGCTGCGTGTCTTGGAATATCAACGGTGTTTATTATTTTAACCGCCGTTATATCAATTCGCCTACCACGAGAACGAAAACATTTAATACCCTCTAATTAAAAAGTCGTCTTTTGATATTTACCCGCTGTTAATTTTGTGGAATACTCCGCACCCTCTTAGGGGAGTAGCCCGCTCAGTAATGAGTAAACTTATCAACATAATTGCACCTCACGTGCATGGTAAGTTTGTAATGTTGTAGCAAGCGTTATCGGCGAGACCTAGGTAGACACTATCCTCATGGCGGGAGATAGCTGTTTGCCTTGGTTTAGTATTCCCGCCTGAAGATAATTTTAATGGATATTTTTTTAACCTCTACCGTCACTGTGGCCCTTGCTGAAATTGGCGACAAAACTCAACTTTTATCGCTTTTACTAGCAGCACGCTTTCACAATAAAATAGCGCTTATTTTAGGCATTCTTGCTGCGACTCTTATCAACCATGGTTTATCTGCCTGGTTTGGTGATTGGCTTAGCGGAAATTTTGCGGTTCAATACTTACCTTGGGTGGTTAATATAAGCTTTATTGTTGTTGGCTTATGGCTACTCGTTCCCGATAAAGATGAAGACGTAAGCCATAAATACGACCGCTATGGGGCGTTTTTAGTGGCGCTTATTTTGTTTTTTATTGCAGAAATTGGCGACAAAACGCAAATTGCAACCGTACTACTGGGCGCACAATATCAATCGGTACTGTGGGTAACCATTGGCACAACAGTAGGGATGCTTATTGCTAACGTACCCGTTATTTATGCAGGCAAGGCATTACTTAAACGCATTCCGTTAAACACGGTCAGAGCTATTGCCGCCACGGTATTTGTACTATTAGGTATTTACGGTTTAGTCACTATGTAATGCTTAAAAAAACGCTTATCGAAATTAGGTAAGCGTTTTTTACGTTTTACTAATACAATAACAGCCTTTTGTGTCGGCTATTAACAGTGATGAATTAAAGCCAGCGTGTAAATTACTGATCACTGTTTCAACAAAACCACTGCCTTGCGAGCAAGCAAGCCCTTCAGATAATGGCCCCGCATAAACAAACTCACCGTTTTGATCAATTAAAACCGCAGCCGGTGTGGCTGGGATCAGCGCTTTCAATTCATTATTTAATTTAAATTTTTGCACTGTAACGCCGTGGTTTAAAGCAAAGCGTTGCAAAGCCGATAGGTGCGGCCCCGCTTGTCTGGTGCAGCCACAGTTATTTTCAGTAATAATAAAAAGTTGAGCGCTGTCTTGGTTTTGCCATAGTATTTGCTCTTTAAACTGCGAAAACCAATTTTGTTGTTTCAACATCTTATTTTCATCAAAAGGCTTAAGTTGCCCAAGTTGAAAATAAACAAGTAATGACACAACAAATAACAGCCAAATTCCTATTAGCGTATACGTAAAATAACCCGACTTATTTAAATTTCGCAATACTTTGCTCTAATACATCAATACTTACATCAATCATTTGCACTTTTGCAGTGAGTTGCTCAACAATTTTGCCATCTTCATGTTGACGCTGACGCATCTCATCTGTACTTATTGCTATTTGCTGCGTATTCCCTGCTTGTTCAGCCACAACCTGAGCCACGGAATAACTGCTATTTGATACAGCTTGAATTTGTTCACTCATTGTCGAAATATTTTCTTTCATAGTCGTACTAATTTTTGTTAAATCGACAACAAAATCAACACATTGATTCATTGATTGTGTGGAAGTACGACTATTATTAACCAAATCTGTTAACGTGGATGCGATTTTAGCCGTAGTCGCTTGGCTATTATTAGCCAGTGAACGAACCTCATCTGCAACAACAGCAAAACCACGGCCATGCTCACCGGCTCTTGCCGCCTCTATAGCAGCATTTAATGCCAATAGATTAGTTTGATCAGCAATACCTGAAATCTCATTTAGTAAATTTGTAATTACATCACCAGCAGCAACCAGGTGGCTCAATTGCTCCTCAGTTTGCGTTAACAAAATAAGCAACTCTTTACTCTTACTGTCTGTTTGTAATACTTCTTGCAGCGCTGTATTCGCCGACTCAGTAATGCTACTTACTTGCTGCTTTAATAAATCACTTTCTTGTTCAACCAGTTTAAAGCCATGCGCAACTTGCGAACCTGAACTTGCAATATCGTCTGTTTGTGCATCACGCAGCTTGGCACTATTGGTTAAATCGCCGTGAACATCTATTAACTCTTTTGAGTTATTTTTGAGTGAATCAGACTGCGTTTGTACTTGTTTAATCACATCTGACAGGTAATCAAGCAAAGTATTAAAACCAGTGACTGCATCACTATTAGTATCACTAGCCCGCACAGAAAGCTTAATTTGGTTTGGGTCTTGCATTATTTGATTAGTCGCATAACCTAACGACAAGCCAGCTTGGCGCTCTCGTTGTAATGTTATTGCAATAAACCCGGCAACAATGGCTTCAACAATGGCGTAGGCCGCATGAATAAGCACCGTAGTAAACGCAAGCCGATCTGGGTCAAATACATAAAAACCTGTGTTTTGTGTTTGCAAATAATAAAAAGATAAATGGTGAATAGCAACAAATGCAATAGCAGTAATAAACACTTGCCATTGAACAAACATAATTAGCATGGCTAAGAAAATAAATATTTCAAAATGCACCTCAATCAAGCCATACGCTTGTTGAATATGCAAAAATGAAAACATCATAATAGCGGCGGCAACAACGTGCGGGGTAATTTTGCTCTCTGGCTGAGTTTTTAATAACCAAATGGGAAACAAACTTAATGGCAAGCCAATAAGAAGCCCCTCTTTTAACGTATCAAAATAAAGGCCTATGCCAATAGATTCAACGAACAATAAACAAAATATGATTGTAAACAATCGGCTTACACTAGACATAGCACCCTTAACTAATTTTTATAATTTAATATACTTGCACTAAAAAAGTACCAAGTAGATAATTAACCTAACGTGTACATACGTTAAGTTAACGCTTTTTGTTTAATTTAAGTATATTTATTGCCTGTACTACTTAATAATTTTTAATATCTCTTTAAAAATAGACGTTCCCGCTTTTTTTGTCCATTGAAAAATAATTGCCTCTATCGATGAAATAGTCGCCCCCGCTTGACGCAGTTGCTCAATTGCAATCGCTTTATTATTAGTATCCCTCGCCCCTACTGCATCACTTGCAATAATAACGTTAAAATTTTGCTTTAGTAAGTCTAAACAGGTTTGCAGTACACACACATGCGCTTCTGCACCTACTACTATTATTTGCGAACGTTTGTAACCCTTAAGCTGCGCCAAAAACCCCTTTTCTTGACAGGCGCTAAAGTACATTTTTTCGAAATAGTCTGCATTAGGTAAACATTTTTTAATTTGTGAGTCGGTTTCGCCTAATCCTTTTGTGTATTGCTCAGTGATCAACGCTGGAATGCCTAAAAGTACACTTGCACGACTTAACTGTAAGGTACACGTTAATAATGCGTCATAGTTATAAATTGCTGGGGCAAGTTTACTCTGTAAATCAATAATTAAAAAAAGGCTATTTTCAATATCTAAGTCCTGAGAGATCCCCACGAATTTAGCCTAAATTATCAATTTGTATAGTCAGAAGTGACAACTGGCTATACACATAAATAATGAACTGCCCATCAGGCTCATACCTAGGATCATCAACCACTTCTTTGCCAAGATAAATATAGGACAATACTCGTCGTTTTTTCTCTGTATTCGCTTGTAATGCCGCATCCCCTTGTTGTGCCGACACGGTGTACCCTATGCACCATAAGACAAACAACATTAACGCCGCTATGAGCAATAAATTATCAAACCTTTCTGCGCTTCTTGAATTTGCAAAGGCTAAACTAATGCCAAGTTTTGCATTCTTAGTGTCTCTGAAACTTTCTTCTATTTGCATACGTTGTTTATATAAAGTCACAATCCGTTGAGGCTTATCTGTAAATTGTGTAGGTAAATTAAACACAAGTAGCCAAGGCTCTTTGGCCTTTTGTTGTTGGTATTTAACCGTTGTACATTGAGATTGCCCACCCCGTTTTTTGATTTTTTTACGTCCCTTGTTTTTCCCTCTAAACAAAACACCTTGGCACGCGAAACGAACTGTTTTTCCGTAGTAAATCTGTGTCAGAAGGTGTGGTTTATCTGTTGCTTGCTCAAACCATGATTTACAATTTCGCCATGTCTCAAGGTCGCTAGATAAGGTCACATTGCCTCTGACGCGCCCAAGCCAATACCAGCCTTTATCTTCTATGGCTTTAAACCATGGCGTTCTAAAAATAGCATCAGATAAAATAATAGGCTGACAATCTGCAGGTAAACACTGTGCCAAGCTATCGAGTAAGTGTTGATGAGCCGCTTCGGTATTTAATTCGCTTTCAGGATACACTTTTTCATAGAGCGTTAACGCTCTTCCCCCCATTGGTATGCTTGCCCTGAGCACTTGAAATATTTCGCCGCCATTAATAGGTGACCAGTCAACGATAATAAGTGGGTGTTGTTGCTGGCCTACTAAGCATTCGGTCATATGTTCATAGAAACAAAGACGTTCTTGATGCAGGTTAGCATTACCAATCAAACGGTCTGCGCGTTTAATATCATGTTTTTTATCGGTATTAGAAAATGATTTTAATCCGCGGCCTAGGTAAGTGACAGTAACGCGCTGGTCACGCAAGCCTGAGTTAACAAACGTAAAGACTGTATTTAAACGTGTTTTATGAATTTCAGGGTAGGCAATGGCAATATCTTTGTGTAATATTTCGGTGGCTTTCATGATTATGAGTGAGTTTTTTTATAGTGAAAAAATTTGATCACAAATAATCATGAGAGTCTACCATTAATTTTTATTTTGTGGGGATTCGTCAGATCTAAGTCAGTAAAGTGATTCATAGCGACTCCTTCTAGCGCTAGCTACTATAAATAAAAAAGCAAAAATCACAAACAATTAACAGTTTATGTTTTTTTGTAATTTTTATATTAAACTCATGATAGTATCACGATTAATAATTTCAATTTATATAGCTTCTCAAAGGAGTTTTGTGGGTGCTTTTTAAAAACGTTACTCTTTGCTTATTTTTACTTTTATATGTAGACCATACATTTGCATCACAAAACTACACACAACAATTACAACATATTTCCAATGATGAAAAACTATCTCAAAGCTATGTTATCAAATCAATTCAAGATGACATTGGTTTTATATGGATTGCAACGGCTCAAGGATTAAAACGCTTTGATGGTTACGAAGTAACGCCTTTTAGTGGTGGGTTTGATTTAGACAAACATTATATTTTTGGCCTTTACACCACACACAGTGGCAAAATAGTCGTATCAACTAACTTATCAGGTGCGTTTTTGGTTGACCCCCACACATTAAAAGTTGAGCAAATTTATTCAGGGCAATTAGATACAGAGCAACAAAAATTCTCTCCCATAGCAGCAATAGTGGAACTAAAAAAACAATTTTATTTTGCAATTGATGAACACGTATTTTCTTTTAATAAAAGTACTAAAAAGCTCACACTTGAATTCTCAATGAGTGATAAAGACAGCTATATCCGCGCACTAGCCTTACACCAAGGCGATTTATACATTGGTACTAATATTGGCCTCTTTATAGTTGATACAGGTAAAAACATACCTGTGCCTGTTAAACTGCATAATGATGATAAGCTCACCAGAGATAATAATGATGTAAAGTTTTTACAGATTGACGACGATCAAGGCTTACTTATTGGCACGGTTGAAGGCATGTACCTTGCACCTTTTAAGCAAAACGCGCAGATTGATACATCAGCTATTACTGTACTGATAAAAAATCTAAATATTTGGGATTACATTAATACCCCTCAAGGGGAGTTTATCGCAAGTGAAAGTGGGCTGTATCAGTATCATCGCCATACCAAGCAGATAGAATTTATTTTGAATTTTCAAGATAGTAAATTTAATTTAAGTGAAAATACAATTAACGATTTACTACTAGATAAATCTGGCTTGTTATGGCTTGCATCTAGAACACATGGCGTTTTTACATGGAATGCGCAAGCTAAAAAATTTAAACATATAACGTTACCAAAAAACAATATTGTTAACACTATTCACCAAGAACAGTCCGGCGGATTGTGGTTAGGAACCGATAACGGTATTACTTATTGCGACCAAAATTATAGTAATTGCAAAGCTTATCTGCAATCGGCGGACACAAAAGCAGCTTATGCACAATTTGCTGTTTTTGATATTTTTCCCTCTTCTTTTGCAGGTGTTAATTATTTATGGCTGGCTAGGTTTGACGGTTTAGCGCTATTTGATACTAAAACTGGCAAAATAATAGAAAATAAAGATATTGAAAAACATAGCTTAAATGATGGCAGCACTTATGGTTTTGCCGAGATAGCCCCAGACACTTTTGCCTATATAAAAGGTGAGAATTTTTATATTTTTAACGGCAAAACGGGATCAAATAGGGTAATTAAAGGCTTAAAAGAAAAAATAGATCCATTCCTAAGTTACACATTTCATCGCTCGCAAAGTATTTACCCAGACGATTTATTTTTAAGCACTACAAAAGCACTGTACCGATACAATGAAAAAACAGGCAAACTCACTACACTTTTTCAATCAGATAAAGAAAACAAATTATTAAATTACACTGTTGAAAATTTATATTTTGATACGACACGCAATACATTGTGGCTAGCCACTACTGAAAATGGACTGATTGGCGTTGACCCTGCAACATACCAAATAAAGCATCATTTTAATTCAAAAAATGCATTAAACACCGATTCTATATACAAATTGCTTGCAGATGATCATGGTTTTTTATGGGTTAGTAGTGACAATGGCCTCTACCAACTTAATTTAGATACGCTGGAAATAGCCACTTACACCGTAAAAAACGGCTTAAATAACAATAAATTTGGCGCAATCGCTGGTACAAAACTAACTAATGGCAAACTTATTTTAGGCAGCCACAACGGTGCACTATTATTCGACCCCAATGAATTTTCGAAAAATAAAAACACTGAGTTAGAAAACACCTTAACCATTACCAATATTAGTTTATTTTCCAGAGAGCTTGATTATTTTCCTAAACAGTATTTAAAAACTTCATTAATGCTAAATCATGATGATATGGGGCTCATGGTGCGTTTTTCTAGTTTTGACTATCAAAATATCAACAACACCTATTACAAAGTAACGCTGTTAGGTCCTACGTCTTTAAGTTATGAAAACTTAAAGGCTAATCGTGTTTTCTTTACAAAGCTACCGCCTGGTGATTATTCGTTAATTGTCACTGCAAATAGAAAAGACGGCAGCGAAGTAAGCAACCCCACTCTGTTAAAGCTCAATGTTGCCTACTCACCATGGCAGTCACCTATTGCCTATGCTGCCTACCTTATTAGTGCATTTGTTGTGTTGTTTTTACTGTTTTGGCAATACCGCAGTCGTAAAATTGCTATTGAAAAGGCTCATCGTGAAGCGGTTCATTCTAAAACGCAAACAGACTTAGCCCTTAAAAGTAACAAAAGCGGTGTGTGGGATTATAATTTTACCAACAACACAATAAATACACTGAGAGGATTAGAGCTCGGGTATGAAAATCTACCTGATCGTACCGATATAAGCCAATTTTTTAATATTATGCACCCAGATGACCGCCATCGGTTTCAGCGTAAATGGGAGGCCTATTTACAGCAACCAAACCAAAAACATTGGCAAGCAACCTACCGCCTTCGCGATAAAAATAGGCATTGGTTATGGTTTCAAGATTTAGGTCAAACGATTTTTAACAAAGACACTCAAGAGCCGCTTTATGTCTCTGGTATTTTTACAAATATCACCGAGCAATTGGCAAACGAGCAGCAAGCAAAAATATTAGGTGAGGCATTTAGCCAAATAAATGACTATTTACTCATTTTAGATGAAAACCTAAAACCTGTGTCTGCTAATAATAGTTTTATGGAAGTTTTTTCAGATAATGATAAACAAAAGAGCGTTACCTCAGCGCTATTTATCAAAGCCATCGGGCAAGAGAAGTGTGAAGAATTTGCCCACACATTAAAAGCACTTAAACCAAAAGAAAACTGGCGTACTAATGCAAATGTAAATACCACAAAAGCTAAACAGCATCCTATTAATATAAGTGCCACAGCCGTTGCCAATGAAAAAGATGAAGTAAGTTATTATGTTATTGTTATTACCGATTTAACCGAACAAAAACGTGCTGAGAACGAGCTACGCTACCTTGCTAACTATGATGCATTAACGGGGCTACCTAATCGCAGCCTGATGAATAAAAAAATTGAAAGTGCAATTATAAAAGCAGCAGAAGATAACTCACAATGTGCGGTTATTTTCATCGATTTAGATAAATTTAAACCGGTAAACGATTCGTTTGGCCATGCGGTAGGTGACAAGCTACTGTGTAATATTACTGAGCGAGTAAGCCAATATCTAGGTGATGGGGCAAGCTTTGGTCGTCAAAGCGGCGATGAATTTTTAGTGCTAATTGAAAACATCGCCTCAATGGCCTCTTTGCACCACACGCTTAATGAAATGAGTAGTGAACTGGCTAGTAAAGTTATTATTGAAGACTTTTCTATTAGTATATCAGCCAGTATTGGCATTGCAATGTATCCCTACGATGCAACATCTACTGATGCACTGATCCGCAATGCAGATATTGCCATGATGCATGCTAAGCAAGCAGGTAGAAACGGGTTTCAATTTTTTAATGAAAAAATGAATGAACAAATTAAACAAAAGCTTATTCTTGAAAACGACTTAAAAGACGCAGCTAAAGATAATCAATTTTTTAATCACTACCAACCCATTGTTAATACCAAGGATAAAACAATCTGTGGGGTAGAATTACTAATGCGCTGGGAAAATCAAGGCAAACACATTTCCCCCGCTTCGTTTATTCCCATTGCTGAAGAAACCGGTTTGATTGATATGTTAACTGAGCAAGCATTACAGCGTGCAATTTCTGATCTGGACCCTATTTTGAGCGTTAACCCACAGTTTTACATATCATTAAATGTATCACCTAAGCATATTTTAAAAGCGAATATAACCCAGAGACTTAGCACCATACTTGAAAAAGCAAATATTAAACCACAACAAATACGCTTAGAAATTACAGAAAACACCCTACTAGAAGACAAAAACAAAGCGGCTAAACAGCTAAAAAGTTTGCAAACGGCAGGATTTAAACTGTTTCTTGATGATTTTGGTACAGGTTATTCATCGCTCACCTATTTAAGTCAATTTCCGATTAGCGTTATAAAAATAGATCAAAGCTTTGTCAGTAGTATTGGCATAGACAAGGGCGATGAATCAATTATTAAAACGATTTACTCACTAGCCGAAAACTTAGAACTATACTGTATTGCTGAGGGCGTAGAAACGCGAGCGCAACTCGAGTTTTTACAAAATATAGGTTGCTATAAGCTACAAGGTTACTACTTCGCTCACCCTATGAGCGCCAGCGATTTGCTCAGCCCTGAATGCTTTAAAAAAATTATTGATTTAATATAAGCCTGCTTAAAACAAGCTTAATAACAGCCAGTGAACGAGTGCGCTAATGTATGTGCTTACATTCATAACTTTCAATTTGTAACACACTTTCGCCAACATTAAATTTGTCTGCAAGTAGTTTTATTACTTTTAACCGGCATTCTTCATCGTGCTTTTCTATTGTGCAGTGTTGCTTTAGCACCACATGAGCACCCACTATGACCTGTTTATTTTTACGAACAACCGTCACATTATGTACATTAGCCACATGCTCCATAGTTGCTATCTCCGTTTCAATATCAGCAACTTCAGGTAATTTAGCTTTGTTTAAACGCAGTCCTTTTATACAGCTAATAATTACCTTAATACCAGTAAACAACACAAAAGAAGCGATTAACATACTTGATAAAATATCAATTATATTCCACCCGGTAACGTAAATTAAAACACCGGCAACAAACGTAGATACCGTTGAAATTAAATCAAAAAACGAGTGTAAAAATACCGCATATACATTAATACTGGCCCTACGGCCTTTATAAAGTACCCAGGCCGCTGCACCATGAAATAAAAAACCAATCGCAGCAATAACAGACATCAAATAACTATTAATTTCATGGCTATGGCCTTGGTTATGTTCGATGAATCGATCTGCACCTTCATACAAAATAATAAGACTAATGGCTAAATACAACACACCGTTGATAAGCCCACCAATAAGTTCCGCTTTTTGGTGGCCATCGTTATACGTTTTCGCTAAATGAATAGCAAAACTAGAGGCGATTAAAGCAATAAATAACGAGCTATTATGGACAAATAAGTGCCCTGCATCAGCAAGAACCGCCAATGAGTTGGCGTAATAAGCACCTATTAATTGAATAACCATAAATGAACAAGTAATTGCAAGTGCAATTAACAAACGGCGACGAGAAGCATGATGCGTGGTTATTTCTGTCATGAAATATAAAAAGCCTTTACTAAAACAAATTAAGCTTTTGCAATAAAGCAAATTGGGAAATGCGTAATGATATACAGTCACAATTGTAATATGAACAGCAAATAAACACACTAAAAACTTAGTAAAATACAAAAATCTGTACTAAAAATAACTAATCTGATATAAAAATAATAATTAATTCATAAATATAATCTGCATTGATATTTTACTTGGAGAGATCAGTGGGCCATGATGTAACAAAAATAATTTGCCACGTTTTTAATAATATGTCGTTAGCGGTTATTATTTATGATAAATGCGCAGACAATTATGTAGTAACCCCCCACGCTAAATCTCTGCTTCACATTGAAAATAAAAATGAACGTATAACAAAATCAGCGTTTGATGATATTACTTTACTCAATTGGCAAACTAAAAAGCCGATTAATATTCAACAGCTATTTTTAGCAGATACCCGCTCGCCTGTTGTATTTAAAAACAAACATAACACGACCCTTTTAACCATAACACGCTCCGTGTGTGATGATCTGATCATGATCACTTTAGAACATGACAATACCAGCAACGACGACGAATATGACTTTGATAAGATAATTTCTGAAATTTCCACTGAACTTATCGATATTCAAAATGACAACATAGATCAACAAATTGATTTTGCCTTAAAAGCCATTGGCACAGTGTGCAAAGCCGACAGAAGCTACTTATTTGAATTTAATACCGATAAAAATACCCTAACCAATACCCATGAATGGGTTAATACAGGCATAGCAAGCTACAAAGACAGATTACAAAATGTACCTAAAGCGGAACTGCCGTACTTTTTTGAGGTAATGAATTTAACCCATGTATTCCAAGTGAATGACGTAGCACAACTACCGCCGCAAGCCCAAGCTGAAAAAGCCGAGTTTGAAGCGCAAAACATTCAATCGGTGTTATGTATTGGCCTGCGTTTTGATAAAGAACTGGTAGGATTTATTGGCTGTGACTGCGTAAACCATAAACGCCCATGGAGCGACATTGACTTGATCAGAATAAAGTTGGTAGGTGAAATTATTAATAACGCACTAAAAAACATAAATTACAAAAACAAATTGCATGACGCACAGCAACAACTGATCAAGGCAAATAAAAAGCTGAATCAACTGGCAAATACAGACGCACTCACTAATATTGCAAATCGACGCTTTTTTGATTCAACACTTAACAGTGAAATTAAACGCTGCGCTCGCCAAAACAAACCCTTAAGCCTTATCATGTGCGATATTGATTTTTTTAAACCTTACAACGACTACTATGGCCATCAGCAAGGCGACGAGATACTTAAAGTGGTAGCAAAAGCACTAAAAAAATCATGCAAACGCGAAGGCGACCTAGTCGCACGTTACGGCGGAGAAGAATTTGCCATCATACTCCCCTTGGTTGATGAAAGTCATTGCACTGAATTTGCAAAGCTAGTTAAACAAACAATCACAACTTTAAACCTAACCCATGACCATTCCCCAGTCGCCTCATACCTAACCTTAAGCTTTGGGTGCTACAGCTGCATACCAAACGCAACAACTCATGCCGATGAAATAATAAACAACGCCGATAAAGCGCTCTATCAAGCAAAAAATGCCAATCGCAATCAAATACGTGTATTTAAGCTGTAGGTCGTGCTTTAGCGCGTTTAGTGTGTAATGCAGCAGTGAACTTAATTTCAAATAAACCACGGTGTTAACAATCCATCCATGGAGCTTGGTCACATCGGTCATCCATGACCTCACTTCTTCGCGCTGCACTCTTTATTCGGTAAGTCGTTTAGGTCACTCATCACCTAAGCTGCCTGTGCTTGTAGGTCGTGCTTTAGCGCGTTTAGTGTGTAATGTGCGGCAGTGAACTGGTTGTTTAAATTAACACTGGCGTTTGAATCCATCCATGGAGCGTGGTCACATCGGTCATCCATGACCTCACTTCTTCGCGCTGCACTGTTTATTCGGTAAGTCGTTTACTTTGGGCGTCCTGCCCTTCGCCATAAAGGCCTGCTTCGCAGTTCAAAAATATTCCCGATATTTTTGTCACTCCCTCATCACCTAAGCTGCCTTTGCTTGTAGGCGCCAAGCTTGCTGGCGCGATAACTTATAAATCGATGCTTTTATACACATATAACCTGTAGGTTGTGCTTTAGCGCGTTTAGTGTGTAATGTGCGGCAGTGAACTGAATTTCAAATAAACCACGGTGTTAACAATCCATCCATGGAGCTTGGTCACATCGGTCATCCATGACCTCACTTCTTCGCGCTGCGAAACTTCGTTTCGGTCACTCATCACCTAAGCCGCCTGTTCGGCGGTGAAGTTTTTGATATGGCCATTGAGCAAATGCGCAGATTTCTAAGCCGCCTGTTCGGCGGTGAAGGAAGACGGTATTCATTTTTTTGCAATATACGATTTCTAAGCCGCCTGTTCGGCGGTGAAGGCAATGCCGGCTGTTGTTGCTTGCGCACCAATTTTCTAAGCCGCCTGTTCGGCGGTGAAGATGTACGGGTAACAGTGGATGGTGATGGAAATTTTCTAAGCCGCCTGTTCGGCGGTGAAGAGCGTTTCAGGGGGGAGAACGTCGGGTTATATTTTCTAAGCCGCCTGTTCGGCGGTGAAGCGTGCATGGATGGCAAGCACAGCCGAGTTTATTTTCTAAGCCGCCTGCTCGGCGGTGAAGGCAAAATGCACAAACGCGGTTTTATTGCTACATTTCTAAGCCGCCTACTCGGCGGTGAAGCGCATTGCTCTATGCACTCGACAACGCCCCAATTTCTAAGCCGCCTGTTCGGCGGTGAAGAAGCTCGCCACATTTACGCGCTAAAAATGCTTTTTCTAAGCCGCCTGTTCGGCGGTGAAGTTGTTTTGTGGGTGCATGGTGTTTTCCTTTTTGTTTCTAAGCCGCCTGCTCGGCGGTGAAGGTAAGTGTAGGGCTGGCGTGCCCTTCAATTGCTTTCTAAGCCGCCTGCTCGGCGGTGAAGTTCGTACCAATCAAGATAGATCTCAAGCGCTTTTTCTAAGCCGCCTGCTCGGCGGTGAAGTTAACAATGAAGTGATCAGCAATTTTGATTTATTTCTAAGCCGCCTGTTCGGCGGTGAAGGATTAGCCTAAGCACTTAGAGTGCTACGTTGTTTTCTAAGCCGCCTGTTCGGCGGTGAAGTTTATGAATAAATATCTTATGAGTTTTAGCTGTTTCTAAGCCGCCTGTTCGGCGGTGAAGCTCATTTACACCATCTTCAACTTTAGCTATCTTTTCTAAGCCGCCTGTTCGGCGGTGAAGCAGTAAAGCCCTATAGTGTTGTTTAGGCTTTCTTTCTAAGCCGCCTGTTCGGCGGTGAAGACCTACAAGGTTACGACAATGTGGGGTACTTTTTTCTAAGCCGCCTGTTCGGCGGTGAAGATTATCAATGGTAACTCTTTTATCAACTCAGCTTTCTAAGCCGCCTGTTCGGCGGTGAAGCAATGTTGTTGCTAAAAACAAGTGACGCAAACTTTCTAAGCCGCCTGTTCGGCGGTGAAGCCTGATCCAATCGTCTTTTTTACCTTGCACTTTTTCTAAGCCGCCTGTTCGGCGGTGAAGATGTCGCACTGGCCGAGGTCGAATTGCAAGCTTTTCTAAGCCGCCTGTTCGGCGGTGAAGGGTCATGTTCTGTTCGTAAACCACCCGTTGACTTTCTAAGCCGCCTGTTCGGCGGTGAAGGAAAGCGCAACAGGCCGTGGTCGTTACCGAATTTTCTAAGCCGCCTGTTCGGCGGTGAAGAGGTTGGTGAGGATTGGATAACTAAATTTGACTTTCTAAGCCGCCTGTTCGGCGGTGAAGATATCTGTCACGGGTAAGATAACCAGATTAACTTTCTAAGCCGCCTGTTCGGCGGTGAAGGGTTGCACTATGTGACTTTTGAGGGCGAAACGTTTCTAAGCCGCCTGTTCGGCGGTGAAGATATATAAGGGTTTCCCACTTGAAAATTAATATTTCTAAGCCGCCTGTTCGGCGGTGAAGGTGATAAACGTGTGGCTACTAGTTATTTTACGTTTCTAAGCCGCCTGTTCGGCGGTGAAGCTTATGGGGCTGAGTATTTCACAATACGTGAATTTCTAAGCCGCCTGCTCGGCGGTGAAGAGCTTAGATCGAGATATTCCGTTTTTTAACATTTTCTAAGCCGCCTGCTCGGCGGTGAAGTCGACAGCAGCTATGAAGAATGGTTCTTCGTTTTTCTAAGCCGCCTGCTCGGCGGTGAAGGGTAAAACCAAAGAGGCTAATAGATTCATTATTTTCTAAGCCGCCTGCTCGGCGGTGAAGTTCTCTGCTGCCTCTTTAGCTGACTTTGATTTTTTCTAAGCCGCCTGCTCGGCGGTGAAGTTTTTGCGGGGTCGTGGACATCAAACCTGCTATTTCTAAGCCGCCTGCTCGGCGGTGAAGGTAAACCAAGCCACTCTCCGTTTGCGGCTTTTTTTCTAAGCCGCCTGCTCGGCGGTGAAGGAGTTGTTAAAAACCGCTTTGAGTGTGACGATTTTCTAAGCCGCCTGCTCGGCGGTGAAGTTAAGACCATACCAAGAAAAATTTAAAACGAATTTCTAAGCTGCCTGTGCGGCAGTGAACAAAGCGATGCTGTGTACTTTAACAAGCTTACATTTCTAAGCTGCCTGTGCGGCAGTGAACAACCAACAAACTGCTTTTAAGAACTTCTTTGATTTCTAAGCTGCCTGTGCGGCAGTGAACAAAGAGCAAGGCCGAGAAAACAACTTAACACATTTCTAAGCTGCCTGTGCGGCAGTGAACAAATTTAGCTACAAGCGTTCGAGTGGAAGGTTTTTCTAAGCTGCCTGTGCGGCAGTGAACGTTATCCTTTAATATTTCAGTATGCGCTTAAATTTCTAAGCTGCCTGTGCGGCAGTGAACTTTGAACAGGCCAATGAGTACGCTATCAAAGATTTCTAAGCTGCCTGTGCGGCAGTGAACCCGCTGTAGCTACTACCCATCGCCTGATTGTCTTTCTAAGCTGCCTGTGCGGCAGTGAACTTAGTGTTTCAAATACAAAGTGCTGTTCTTGCTTTCTAAGCTGCCTGTGCGGCAGTGAACAAGCGGCGATGGTAGATTTATAGGATTTGATATTTCTAAGCTGCCTGTGCGGCAGTGAACTTGGGGTTGGGTTCTTCTGCTGTTCTGCCCGTTTTCTAAGCTGCCTGTGCGGCAGTGAACTGTTGTCTGCTGTCCTGCCCCATCATTATCAATTTCTAAGCTGCCTGTGCGGCAGTGAACTGTCCCTGCAACAGTTCGGTGAAGAACTGTGTTTTCTAAGCTGCCTGTGCGGCAGTGAACTTAGATACATTTATAAAATAAATTGTTATACATTTCTAAGCTGCCTGTGCGGCAGTGAACTGAAACGTGTTTTAGTATTGGTATCGTTGGGATTTCTAAGCTGCCTGTGCGGCAGTGAACAAGTTAGATAGTAATTACAAGGTAGTTGATAATTTCTAAGCTGCCTGTGCGGCAGTGAACTCCATAACTAAGGACTGTTTAATTCTGTGTAATTTCTAAGCTGCCTGTGCGGCAGTGAACTGTCTGGGGTCGGTTCGCCCTCTGTTTAATTCTTTCTAAGCTGCCTGTGCGGCAGTGAACGATCGTCGTCAATTTTGGGAAGGCGTATTTGATTTCTAAGCTGCCTGTGCGGCAGTGAACATATCGACACTTTATTTCTATGTATCAAGTAATTTCTAAGCTGCCTGTGCGGCAGTGAACTTTAACGCAAAATTACAAAACATATGAAAATATTTCTAAGCTGCCTGTGCGGCAGTGAACCGCAACTAATCGAAGTTCGCAAAGCCATATTTTTTCTAAGCTGCCTGTGCGGCAGTGAACTCAGAAAAAGACTTTAATCACGAGTGGGAAATTTTCTAAGCTGCCTGTGCGGCAGTGAACATAAAACTACTGTGGCAAGTGTTCGCATGGTCTTTCTAAGCTGCCTGTGCGGCAGTGAACATTTCAAGAGATGCAATTGCGCCTTGTGTTTCTTTCTAAGCTGCCTGTGCGGCAGTGAACGTCTAGCGCTTCAAGCGGTGCGGCCATTTTTCTTTCTAAGCTGCCTGTGCGGCAGTGAACATGCAAAAAATAATCACCGAATTGCGCGTTAATTTCTAAGCTGCCTGTGCGGCAGTGAACACTTCATTGTTAAAAATGGTTTCGCCACTAATTTTCTAAGCTGCCTGTGCGGCAGTGAACACGCTTCAACGGTTCGCCAAAACGGCCCAAACTTTCTAAGCTGCCTGTGCGGCAGTGAACTTGTAGCGCGGTACTTTTTGCAAGCGCTGAAATTTCTAAGCTGCCTGTGCGGCAGTGAACAAAGGCCGCTTAATCGCGGCCTTTTTGTTTTGTTTCTAAGCTGCCTGTGCGGCAGTGAACTTATTAGCAATACAGTTGTTATTGACGAGCAATTTCTAAGCTGCCTGTGCGGCAGTGAACAGCTAAAAAAGTTTAGAAAAGAGTTTTCACAATTTCTAAGCTGCCTGTGCGGCAGTGAACTCAATGTCGAACAGCTCACAGCCGCCGCGCAATTTCTAAGCTGCCTGTGCGGCAGTGAACATTGCTGTTAATAACAGTCACCCCGCTTTTAATTTCTAAGCTGCCTGTGCGGCAGTGAACAACACAAAGGCCGCATCCGAAAGAAGTTCTAATTTCTAAGCTGCCTGTGCGGCAGTGAACTGGTCCATACAATGTTTACGTCGCCCTCTACTTTTCTAAGCTGCCTGTGCGGCAGTGAACGCAGCCAGTGATGCAACAAACGACCAAGTTGATTTCTAAGCTGCCTGTGCGGCAGTGAACAAAAAGACGCTAAAATGAACGTTACTATTAATTTTCTAAGCTGCCTGTGCGGCAGTGAACTGTCTGACGCTTGGACGTTCACCGCTTCGTTTGTTTCTAAGCTGCCTGTGCGGCAGTGAACTGTATAAAGGTGGTTAAATCGCTTTGAATACTTTTCTAAGCTGCCTGTGCGGCAGTGAACTTTTTCGGCGCGTTCCTGTGCAAGCACTAGGTTTTCTAAGCTGCCTGTGCGGCAGTGAACAACAGTTTATCAGCAAAAAAATAAGTTACAACAGGTTGTTAGGGTAAATATGCTAATTTTACCTTATAAAAAACGACCTATTGTAACTTATTGTTTTTATATCATATTTTTAAAGAGCAAAAATAAAGGGTTAAAACCAAGGTACGGTAGCGGTTTTGCTTAACCCGTAACAATCAAATTGACCATTAACTGAATCCGCTTGAATGTCACTCAACACAAAAAATTTGCGATGTATTTGCCCTGTTGAACTACTAAACAGATCTAAATACGGATTGTCAAACCCTTGGCTTAGCATTTTTACCTTGTAACGTTTTTCACCGTCTTTGTTTATACTGCCTCTGGTTATTAGGCGCCTTAACTTAGCTGAACTCATATTACTTCTCTTTTGAGAAATAATGCGGTATTGCGTTTGTTCAGGGACGGGCAAAATATTACTTAATTGACAATAACCAAGCAAAGGCCCTAGCCAGTTTAAACCTTGTAAATCATGCAATAAGCTTGCATTTCCATGAATACGAAACAGCCGTCCTAACTTCACATTTGCTTGTGGAAAGCTAATACCAATTTCATTAGTGTTTAATGCCACTAACGCTTTGTGGAATTTAGTAAATACTTTGCTGCTGAGTTCTGCCTCACGCATTTCGGCATCAGGCTGCAAACGTAACTCAATGTAAGAATCCATAATTTCTCCTAAACTCGAATATTTGATACATAGGCAAGCCCTTTTTTGCCTAAGTAAAAGCTCGACACGCCGGCATTTTCAATGAGTGTTTTAATTTCGAGCGCTTTATCACGTTCAACATCAATGATAATTTCTAGTTGCCCACTGGCTTTAGTCATCATTGATGTTACTTCTCCTTGTCCCTTTATCTTTTCTTTTTTAATAAAAGGATTACCCCATATTGTTTTTTTTGGTCCTGTTGTGAATCGGTCCATAAAATCCTTTTTAGTAAAACCTCGTTTTGAGATACCGCTTATGCCACCCGCTTTAGTTTTTGCAGTAGACATAACATACTTTTTCTCTAGCCGAACTAATTGTAAATATAAAGCAGAGCAATAAAGGCTAATGGTCATTACTTGTCCTTTTTTATTAAAATAGTCAATATCAGGAAAAAGTAACTTTAAAGTATTCACTGCACTAGCAACAACACTTTCATTTTCTTGAGGTTTTTCTTTATTCAAAAATTCAAGGCGGCTAATAATGCTAATTGGATCAAGTTGAATATTTTCTTCAATCATTGTCTTATCAACTATAAAACTGCATAGCTTTGGCATATCTAGATTTAACACCCCCCAAAACTCTTCTGAATAATCAGACGTAAAAACAGGATCAGTTACTTTAATCATTCCCGTAAATGAATTCTGATCAGTGCTGCCATTCATGTTTCGAATAAAGGTCATCTCATTTGTAAAATGAGGCTTATCTACAAAAGTTACTTTACTCTCTAAATTTTCAAAATAATAAGCACTTTCATACATTTTACTGCGCGCTTGATACAACTTTCGTTGATCGCCAATTAAGCGATTTAATAACCCCATAACTGTATCTAATGTATTGTCGCGAACTTTAAAATTTCCCTCTTTTTTAAGGTTGGTCATAGAGCCTAAAAATTCCCTGCCTTTTTTAGGTAATGGCTCATTATTTGAGCCTCCTAAAAACGAATTACGCCAGCATGAATCATAATCAATCGTTATTTTCATATCGCCACCTATTTCGCGTAAAAATATTGGCCATATTGCGATTGTGGTTCACTAACGATTTCTGACTCATCACGCTTAATACGCATCATTTTATGACTATCGTTATAATCGACGGTTATCTCATCGACATACATGTAACCTTTGGCTTGACGAATACTTAAATCGGCAATGCGCGACAATGTATGCTCAATAATTGCTTGTATTGCATCGTCATTAAGCAAAATTCCGCACTCACCTTCTTCAAAAATAGTACCTTTACGAACATAATTACTGTGAAAAGTCGCGATTGGATTTAACGATGGATTGAGTTCTTTGATAAAGCTTTGCACTGATTTTGCAACTTCTTCACCTTGGCCTTCTTTAATAATCATGCTGGCACGGTCGAACTTTTTATCGAGTGAAATAAACTGCAATTGCTCAATGCTAATAGAGCCATAGGAAATATATTCAGTATCGCCAAACGTGGTTTTAGAAAAAAACGATGAACTATCTCGCTCACCTGCCTGACCAAACTGCTCAAAGTTACCATTTCCTAATTGATCAACGAAGTCTTCTAATAATAATGGGCTAGTTCTTTTACATTGACTTGAAGGCACAACATAGCCACGAACAAGGCCTGTAATAGAGGCTAATACTTTTTCTAAGTTTTTTTCTCCTGCAAAATGTAGATCAAAAGCTTGCTCTTTAAATAAGTGATGGCGAATACAGTTTTGACTGATGTATAAAGGCGTTTTTTTAAAATCTATATCGGTCGCCTCTTTTTTGTATTTATAACCTGTCTCGTCTTTTATTTTTCCTGTTAAATTTGAATAACCCCTCAATTTTGGCAACGTATGGTTGTCTACTGTTTTTCCGTTATCGCCAGTTAAAGTAGTTGGGCCATTCCAATTCACTACGCCATGACCCAATGCTTTAATTTTGAAATCAACACTTTTAATTCCGGTTACTTTTTTCATGATTTATTCCTCATCTTCTGTGGTTTGATTAATTTGTTTGATAGACATTGCGCCTATGGGTTGTTTGTCGCACACAGCGTAATAAATAGCGTGTGGATGTCGGGCACTTTCGCCCCCCACTGCTAGCAGGTCGTTAGTGGTGTAGCTTAAATAAATAGGTGATTCAGGATCCCTCGCTTCATTGAGTAAAATTTTATCTGTGAATGACTTACCCAACCCTCCCATAATATTGTGGTGCTTTTTAAACATGTGAGATAGTAAGTCTTTGTCGCTTTGCTCGTAACCACAAATAGCTCTGGTGGGATATGTGAGGTTATCAATATTGCTGTCATCATCTAGTGGCATTGAATAAGCATACTCCTCTAAGAATTGCGGTACTGAATTAGTTAAATTAATTAGTGCCAGTTGTACAAAACGATTATCACCACGTAACGATACTTTGCTAATTTTGCCACGTTTTTTATCTTTATTTTTCCTCGGTGGTACAGTGATGGGATCAATCACTTTTGCATTAATTTGTTGCACACTATTTTTAAGTACTGCTACTAGATCACTCTCTATAAAACTTCGATCACGCTCAGTATGATGAAAATTAAAATAAAGTTGATAAATTTCTGGCAAAGTAAACGTTTTATCGACAAGCTCGTTTTGTAAAAACTGATACCACGCCCGCACTGAACTCAGTACATACATTTTTCCTAAAAAACCTGATGCTGGGCTTTTGCCTTTTCCGTTGGCGATGGATTCAGGCACTGCTAAGGTATAAATGTTTACATCACTATTTTCGCCAAAACGGTCTAGCCGCCCTAACCGCTGTAAGCTATCTTCAGCACTGGTGATTTCGGCTACCATATAATCACAACTGATATTAAGCGATGCCTGCACAATTGGGCCACTTCGCAGAACCTCATACTTGCTAGTGCCACCACGTTTGTATGCCTCGTACACCTCAGCAAACCATTTACGTTTATCACTTTTAATAAACTTTGAATGCAACAGCACAGCATTTTCAGTGTGTTGATTAGCGATAAAGCTATTTTGTGCGGTTAACGCCATATTACTGATCACAAAGGTACAATCACTTTGTGGGACAAATAACGGGTTAGCATTATCAAGTTTGCTATCATCAAATACTTTAAAATCGAGTCGATACTGGCTTTGATTGAACGATGGCATGACTTTGATATCGTCTGAATGAATGTTCAATAACTCTTCAACAAAAACGTAATGTGGCGTTGCCGACACTAATAAGGTCTTAGCCTGTTGCTGCTGTATTTTTTTAGCCGCTATTAGCTCTGCAAACAACAAATTAAACGATGCCATATTCACGTACTCATGAAATTCATCGAATACCACATGCACGTTTAAAAAATCGATAAGCGTATTGGCCTTAGTGTGGCTGATCACTGCGCCCAAAATTTGATCTATAGTAGTGATAACGATATCACCAGAAAAATTTTCGTCATCAGGAATTGGATTATCCCACAGATTATGGAATTTAAACTCACCGGTATTAATTTCAATGGTACTATTTGGTAGATATTGCTCTGAAGTTAGTTCATAAAATAAACCTTGGCAGACTTGTACGCGGGGACATACCCAAATGATGCGTTTTGCACCTTGTAGTTTTGCCCACTCCAAAGCAATTTTAGTTTTACCGCAGCCAGCGGCCCCAGCGAGTACTGCAACATCTTCGGCGGTAGTCAGTTCTTTAGCAATGTCACTTTGTTTTTTACTACGCTCACTATTAGGAAAAAATGTACTGAGACACGTATCGATATCGCTACAAAGAGTAGACTCAACGTCAAGTAACTCAGTAACGATATCGTTTAAGTTACGCTCAAAAATGGCCGTATGTAACTCTGTCGCACTTAAAGCAGAGACTTTACGATCAGCGGTGATCAAACAAGCACGTGCAATATTATTCAAAGCGTTAACTTTTACATTAATATTATTGGCCGATACCGACTCTTCTAACTCATACTCTTTGTAGCTCGGTAAAGGTGGTGCATCAGGAAGATTCGCCTCTAATTCTTCTGCAATTTCAGTGATAAAAGTTTTTTCAAGCAGGCTATTACTTAAGTTTCGATATTTCTTATCTATACCAATAACTTGCTTAAGCAGTGTGTGTGCTTGCATAACAATATCAGTTAAACCAACTCCCTTCTGGTTTGCTATGAGCTTTTTACAGATGTCTTTGTAAGATTCAAAACCACTTTTCTCTTTACGATATGGCTTAGCATGATGCCAGTAAATTGCATGTTTCACAGAGCGTTTATTGCTAGGGTTCAGTACTTTTAGCTCTGAACTATCAAGTAATTGATGCAGCAATAAAGACACCTCATTGTGCCTAGGGTGTTTATCAAAGCTAAATTTAGCGTCATCAATGTGTTGACCGTCTTCTGCTACAAATTCCTTCTTCTTGGGGTTAGTAACCCACTCTTGGAACTTGGGGTCGATTTTCCCTAAGTCATGTAAACAACCAGCAATAAAGTTTACAATCGAAAACTGTGTACTTTCAGGAAATAATTTGCGATGTAGCTGCTCGGCAACATAACCGACAGCAAACAAATGTTCGCTTAATGGCTGTAAATGGGTGTTGGCATACAACACACCTTGTTTGGGTTTGTCTGTTACAACATCCATAAAAACCTCTTTTTCTGTTATATTCACTGGCACTATGCCTTGTTCATTAAATTTATTCCTATTCCCCACCACCCATATTAATTCACTCCTTGAGCGCGAGCGGATCCAATGACAACTCACGGCGGTGCTTTTGCTGGCGGTTTTGCGTAGCATTTTTTTAACGGTGAGTAGGCCGTCTTCGGTGATTAAGGTTTGCCAGGTGTTGTCGCCTATGCGATTGGCGAATGCGTCGAGTACGCGGCGTGTTTTTTTCAGGGCGTTTTTTTCGCATTGTGAAACGAATGTGACCATCATAGTGATACGCCTTTTACGACTTGTCGCGCTAAAGCATGACCTACAATAAATTTAAAATACGCTAAAAAACAACCTCCTTGGTCTTGACGCGCTAAAGCACCACCTACAATAGGGTTACGCATGTTCGTCCACTCCTAATTCATCGGCGAGGGCGATGTTTTTAACGGTGTCGAACATTAAATCGAGGGCTTTGTGGTCGGTAAACGCTTGTAGTACTTGCTGGCGGAATTCTTGTTCAGTGGCGTTTTCTTTGGCGCAAATAAATGCCCAAGGTAGTACTAATGCGTCTTTTATTAAGTCAGCAACGTCGAACACTAATGCGCCGCGTCTGGTTTTACCATGCATTACGGCAAAACCATGCGGTATACCTAACACCCATAAACAGCTGGCGGCTAAGCCATAAGCTAAGTAATTGCCGTGGTTTAAAAAGTCGTTAGCTTTATCGGTGCTGTTTTTGTCTGGTTGATGTTGACGGGTAAAACCTTGGCTATTGGTGTTGTTGGCGGCGTATTTGTACAACAGTTTGGTTAATTGCGCTTCGCTAAGTAATAAGTCTGATTGCTTACTAGCCGCGTCAGTACGAGTATGAAAGGTCTTGAGTGCAGTTTGTATTTGCTCGCTGTTAAAGTCGAATCCTTGATTTTTTAGCTCGCGGTCTTTTTGCCAGACTTTTTCAATAAATTGAATGCGTTGTTGCTGGAAAAGTTTACCAGCAGTTAAACGCTTGGTATCGTCAAACCAAAACTGCAACCAGCCGTGTAAGTATTCGGTGGGGCGATATTCACTTTGTGGGGTAAACCATTCTACTTCGCATGCCATATACAATGGCGTGCCACCGCCACCAGCAAAGCCTACCAATACACCTGCTTGGGCCAACATGCGCATAGCCGCTTGGGTTATAGATGTACCATTACCGAGTAATAAAACCGTGGTGTTGGCAATCGGGATATTAAAGTACTGGTTTTCTTGCTTAGCTTCTGTAAGGTACAGCACTCGGCCGTCTTTTTGCATTACACGGCAATACTCTAAGTAATACATGTTGGCGCGTTTTGAATGCAGTATTGCTTTTAAATCACTGGGGCTAAAATCATCCATCACTCTATTCCTTAACGGGTTTTATCAAACTCTACGCTTGCTAGATTAATTCAACAACACTGTACATTTATCACCTGTCGTGCTTTTGCGCATATTAAATTTACCAAGCCATAAAAGGGGTTAGGGTCTGTAAGCACTCAGGGCTGAGTATGATTTGTTGGGCTTCGGGTTTTGCATGGTAACTATCTAGGTGTAGTTGTTTTAAAAGATACAGTAATAACGCGGCGCGTACGTTAATTACACGTTGGTAACGGCCATTAGGCTGTTTACTCATTTGATGATCAAGGGCAATAATATGGGCGCGCTCTGGGGTTAAACGTGGATCGGGCTCTATAACCACATCAAGTTGGGTGTGCCACAATGTGTCGTAACTTTGGTCATATTTAATCGGGCCTTCAAATTCAAAATCGCCACTAAAGCGGGTTAGTACAAAATCGCGAAAGTCGCGATTTTTTTCACAATAGGCGCGTACATGCCAGCGCATACCATCAAATACCAGATTGTGTGGGCTTATTATGCGTGATTCAAAGTCAGGACTCGATACCGAGGCATACCCTACATCCACACGCTTTTGTTGATTAAGTGCTTGTAAAACGCCTCTTATTTTAACGGGTTGTATGTCCGCAAGTGGTGAGCTTATCCACGTAAAGTGCTGATATAAATAGGCACTTTCACTTTGATGCGCAAGTTTTAAATAGGTATTTAAGTCAAGTTCTGTTTGGCATGGATTAAAATGTATACTGGCTTCGTAGCCTTTAATTGAGCCATTATAACTAAGGCTCTTTGGGTAAAACACTAAATACTCTTGAATAATATGTGAGGCGCTAGAGCGGCTAATAGCAAAATGCGTTTGTAAGTGATTAGTGGTTAAACGCCCTTCCCAGTAAATAATGAGTTCAAGAAAGTGAAAACGGCGTTTGGTAATGTAGTCTAATTGCAAAGTCATGCGTTCCCTGCATTGTTTTTATTGTTGTTTAAATTACCAGAAACCCGATATTTTACAAGTACATTCACGTCATTGTTGAGTCATACTTAAAAATTAAACATGCTATTTAATGCCTCTTGCAATGATAATGGTGCGTGGCGTTTGTTTTGAATGCGCTCGTTTAGCTCTTCTTTGAGTGCTTTCACTGTGGTGCAATAGCTTAGTCGCTGTGCAATTTCATCACATTCGTTATTTAAGGCAGCTATGTGGCTGTCAAAGTGATGTTTAATTTGTGCTTTACTGCGGCCATTAAACTTTTTCCACACTAGGGTTTGGTCGTCATTATTTTCTTTTTGCTGGCGATGGAGTGCATTAAGCTGCGCTATTTTATTTTGTAATAACGGCACTAAATTTGCCTTTGTTTGCTCGTCAAAATCTACATCGTCGTCAATATGCGTTATATAAAGCTGGAGTAAAGTAAAGCTGTCTTTTGTTTTACGTGCATGCCCAAGCTGTTGCATTAATTGGTGTTTTTGTGCTTTTTTGGCGGGATCGGGCTCTTTATCAGGGTGAAGTTTTGACGCCAGGCGTTTATACATTTTGTTTAACTGCGAACTTTTAAATAGCTTTTCTAGGTTAGCGTCTGTTTTTTGCTGTTTAATTTCGTCACGATCATACTGCTCATATCGGTCGTAAGCACCATCCCCGTCTTCATCGTCAATGCTCTGGTAACTAGATTCGTGTTCGCTTTGGTTGTCTTCAGCATTATCTGCAAACCCTTGCTCATCAATATGTTGATAAATTTTTTCTGGCTCAAGCGCTATTTCTCGTAGTTGCTCGTCGGTTAGTTCAAGACCCGGAAAGTCTTGTTGTAGCAGGGTGCGCAATACATTTAATTCTTCTGGTGCTATGGCGTTAATAGTTGCTTGATTGTATTTATTAAGCTGTGATTGAAACTCCTCGTCTACTGCACTTACATTTAATGGCCCACTAAATGGATGCTGGTGTAGGTAGTCTAAATCTTCTTTAATCCAATATACAAGCTCGTTACGTTGTTGCTCAGATAAGCTTTTACGCGCAATAAACTGACTTAAATGGGTGATTTGCTTTGCCAGCATATGTGCTTGTGTATGCTCAAATGGTTCAACTTGGTGCTGAAATTGTGTAAACAAATGGTGCTTTTTAATCTCAAAATTTTCGTTGCGTTTGGTGTGTTTTTCTATGCGTTGCCATAAACGTTCGAGTTCAGAGCTGATTTTTTTGTCAGTTTTATGTTTTACGCTTTGTAAAAACGTAGTGTCAGCGCTCATATTTAGCCTAATATAAAGTCAAAACGAAAGTATATCACGGGCATATATAAAAATAATGAGCCTTAGTACGGGAAATTTTTCAACGGCGTTTATCACTATTATTTTGCTAGGAAATTGTTTAACTTCAATGGTAATCTAATCGTGTTACGTTATTTAAAAGAGTAAAAATACGTAACCGCCGCCGTACTGGCCATTATTAAAGGAGAACATACATGGATCCCATCGCGCAAATTCTCAACGTTATTTTTACCGTTGAAGCATTTTTACTGATTTTTGTTTTAGTGCTGCTAAAAAGTAGCGTTAAATTTGTACCACAAAACCGAGCATGGCTTATTGAGCGTTTTGGTAAATACCAATCAACCAAAGAAGCCGGCTTAAATTTTATTGTGCCTTTTATTGACCGTATTGCCGCTGACCGCAGCTTAAAAGAACAAGCCCAAGATGTGCCATCGCAATCGGCTATTACCAAGGATAATATTTCACTTTCTGTTGATGGAGTTTTGTATTTTCGGGTACTTGACCCATACAAAGCCACCTATGGCGTTGACGATTATGTGTTTGCGGTAACTCAGCTTTCACAAACCACCATGCGTTCTGAGCTCGGTAAAATGGAGCTGGATAAAACCTTTGAAGAGCGTGATGTACTCAATACTAATATTGTAACTTCTATTAACCAAGCGGCCGAGCCTTGGGGTATACAAGTACTGCGCTACGAAATTAAAGATATTGTGCCACCGCAGTCAGTAATGGAAGCGATGGAAGCGCAAATGAAGGCCGAGCGTGTTAAACGCGCGCAAATTTTAGAATCTGAAGGTGACCGCCAAGCAAACATTAATGTTGCCGAAGGTAAAAAACAAGCACAAGTCCTTGCTGCAGAAGCCGAAAAAGCCGAACAAATACTACGAGCTGAAGGTGAAGCTCAAGCCATTACTGCTGTTGCACAAGCACAAGCTGATGCACTGCGTAAAGTCGGTGAAGCCGCTGATACTGAGCAAGGTCAAAAAGCAATTCAGTTAGACCTTGCAACAAAAGCCATTGCCGCCAAACAAGCCATTGCCAAAGAGTCGTCGGTTGTTTTACTCCCCGACAACGGCACCGATGCCAGCTCGATGGTGGCACAAGCTATGTCGATTATTAATACCTTAAACACTAAACAAAAAGGTTAATTTGGAGCAAAGTATGGAGTTCATTACGAATAACATGGCGCAAACATTGATGATTTTAGGTGTGTTAGCGCTAATAGTTGAAGTGGCTGTATTGGGTATGTCTACCTTTATATTGTTATTTTTAGGTATGTCTTTATTTGCCAGCGGCTTAATGATGAACTTCAACATGCTAGATGACTCTTTAACCACCGCTTTATGGAGTAACACACTTATTACTGCGGGGTTTGCTGTGTTTTTATGGAAACCATTAAAACGCATGCAAAATAAGGTAGATAAAAAAGGCGTACACAGTGACTTTGCTGAACTTGATTTTATTTTAGTGGACGATGTTAACGAGCACGGTTTAAGCACTTACTCTTACTCAGGTATTAACTGGAAATTAAAAAGTAATCAGCCTTTACCTGCGGGTACTCATGTTAAAGTAGTAAAAAAAGAGGTGGGTGTTATGTGGGTAGAAGCCATTTAACTAAACCAAACTTAGTTTCAATGAACACAGAGGATTATGATGATAAATAAAATTATAGGTATTGTACTTATTGTTATTGGTATTGCGCTGGCAATGTGGGGTTATGACGTTTATGAATCTGCATCTTCTCAAGTTACCCGTGCATTAAACGGCGAAACCCCAATGGAGGCATGGTTTGGCTTTATTGGTGGCGCAGTCTGTATTTTAGTTGGTATCACTCGGCTAAAGTAAACAAAAAAAAGCCGCCTTTGGAGAGAGCGGCTTTAAAGCGACAGCCATGGGTGTGAGCTATCTAATCAAGGGAAAAATTATGCTGCATGTTCGTTTTCGTTTACTTGTTCACTATGACGAATTAAGTAATCAAACGCACCTAGGCTTGCGGTTGCCCCCGCCCCCATAGCAATAATAATTTGCTTAAATGGCGTATTGGTTGCATCCCCTGCACCATAAACACCCGGCAATGAGGTTGCCCCTTTAGGATCAATCAATATTTCACCAAATTTGCTTAATTCTAGGTCGCTGTCTTTTAACCATTCGGTATTGGGTATTAAGCCAATTTGTACAAATATTCCAGCTAAGGTTAGCGCTTTAGTGTGTCCTGAAATACGATCGGTGTAGTTTAACCCCGTTACTTTTTTGCCATCTCCTAGCACTTCGGTGGTTTGTGCATTTTTAATAATGGTAATATTAGTTAAGCTTTTTGCTTTGCGAATAAGTACGTCATCGGCACGTAAGGTATCGGCAAATTCTAGTACCGTTACATGCTCAACTATGTTGGCTAAATCTATTGCGGCCTCAATACCCGAGTTACCGCCACCAATGACGGCGACCGGTTTACCTTTAAACAAAGGGCCATCACAATGTGGGCAATATGCAACACCATGGCCTTTGTATTGCTGCTCACCCGGTACGTTCATTTCACGCCAGCGAGCGCCGGTTGCCAGTACCAGTGATTTAGCTTTTAATACCGCGCCGTTTTCTAAGGTAATGCCATAGCCATTACTTCCTTTTGTAAGCGCCACAGCACGTTGGTTATGCATAACATCAACATCGTACTGTTTGACGTGCTCTTCAAGTTGAGCCACCATTTTTGGCCCCTCGGTTGCTTTAACCGAGATAAAGTTTTCAATGGCTAATGTATCAGCCACTTGCCCACCAAATCTGTCGGCAACAACCCCAGTATTTAAACCTTTACGCGCTGAATAAATGGCTGCTGATGCGCCCGCAGGCCCCCCGCCAACAACCAATACATCAAATAGCGATTTTTCGTTAAGTGATGCAGCTTGGCGCTCTGCGCCTTTGCTATCTACTTTATTTAAAATATCCGTTAAGCTCATGGCACCTTGGCTAAATAGCTCACCATTTAAATAAACCGCCGGTACCGCTAAAATATTTCGTTGCTCGACTTCCTCTTGAAACAAGGCACCGTCTATCATGGTTGCATTTATTTTGCTGTTTGTAGCAGCCATTGTATTGAGCGCTTGGACGACTTGCGGACACGTTTGGCAGCTTAAACTAATATACACTTCAAAGTTTAGTTCTTGCTGTAGTGATTGTATTTGTTCAATGTCGTCTTTATTGGCTTTGCTTGGATGCCCGCCTGTATGTAATAGCGCCAGCACTAAACTGGTAAATTCATGGCCCATAGGAACCCCAGCAAAGGTGATATGCGTATTTTTTTCAGGTGAGTGCACCACCATAGAAGGTCGGCGCGCCGTTGAATCTGGGTTATTACTAACGCTTAATTTGTCACTTAGCGACGCTAAATCATTGGCTAAGTTTTCTACTTCTGTTGATTTTTTGCTGTCATCCAAGGCAATAAGCAGCTCAACAGGCTGAGTCAGCGATTCAAAATGGCTTTTTAGTTGGTTCTTTATGTTGTTATCTAACATGGCTTAGCCCCTTAAGGAAAAATAAAACAGCAGAGTTCCCATGCCATCAGTGCATGTGCGAATTTTAGAAAAGTATGATGGCGTGGGAAAATCCCCAGTGAACCTATACAGGCTCACTGGTATTAGAGTCATGTGCTACTCTAAATTTAGGTGTTGATAAGCTTTAAATTTTACCAACTAGGTCTAGTGAAGGTGCTAGTGTGTCTTCACCTGGCTGCCAAGATGCAGGGCAAACTTCACCGTCATGCGTTGCAATGTATTGCGCAGCTTGTACTTTACGAACTAGTTCTTTAGCGCTACGACCAATGCCTAAATCGTGGGTTTCAACAATTTTGATTTCGCCCTCTGGGTTCATTACAAATGTACCGCGAAGTGCTAACCCGTCATCTTCAATCATTACCCCAAAGTTGCGGGTAATACGCCCTGTTGGATTGCCAATCATTGGGTAAGTAATTTTACCAATAGTGTCTGACGTGTCATGCCATGCTTTGTGGGTAAAGTGTGTATCTGTTGATACCGAGTAAACCTCTACGCCCATTTCTTGAAGCTGTGCGTAATATTCTGCAAGGTCTCCTAGCTCAGTCGGGCATACAAATGTGAAATCTGCAGGGTAAAAGAAAAAGATAGACCACTTACCTAATACGTCTTTTTCAGTGAGTTCTACAAAGTCACCATTGTGGTAAGCTGTTGCATTGAAAGGTTGTAATTTTGTGTTAATCAATGAAGTGCTCATAGTATTCCTCATTTTTGTTTAGTGTATGTAAACGTTAACGCTGTGTGCGTCTGCTTGATTGATACAATAAGCCTGTTGAGTAAATAAATAAAATTGATTGTTTAGATTAAAACAATCGCTTTTTAAGATTGGATGCGTCTATGATCGTGTTTTTAAACTAACGCGTTAATGTATACAGAGCACAAGTAGCAATCACTTAATTTAGTAACAAAACATTGTCTATCCTTGTTACAATACAAACGTTAAATTATCTAACCCACGCAAAGGTAACCGCCACATGGAAAAATTTGTCAATCACATTCAACTGGGCTACTTGGGCTTATTACCGTTTTTAGGCTGTGTGGGCTGGCCACTGATGTTTGGTGCCAACAGCGTAAATTTAGAGTTTTTTACCTTTTACAGCATCGCTATTTTAGCTTTTATGGCGGGTAATTTATGGCATGCGGGCCAGCAAAGTTTTGCCGCTGCGATTAAGGCGGTAATCCCGGTGATCCCGGTGCCATTTTTGTCGTTTTTACCAACCGAGTGGATGCTCGCGTGGTTAGCGGTCAGCTTTTGGTTAGTGCTAATTTTTGAAAAGCTAACCATTCAATGGCAGGGTTACCATAAAGACTATCAAAAAATGCGCTTTGTGCTCACCTCTGTGGTGTTTGTGTGTCATATTCTTATTATAGGCATGAGTATTTACCCTAAATAAGCTGCCATTACTTAACCATTGGTCTGTAATAGGGTAACATCCGCGCACTGTATTTAGAGGACACACCATGATAGACCAATTGCGCCAACAGCTTACTGACCTAGGTGAAAATTTCACTGAAAAAAACGCCGCGTTTAAAATTAAAGTCATCCCGTTTTTTTGCGCCATAAGCATAAAAAAAGATCATAAAAGCGAAGGGCGCCTTTCATTTTATTCAAATCAATTAATTGAAATTTTTATGGTTGTGTTACTAATGCTGTTTGGTTTATCTATTTATAATCCTGACGCTGGTTTTACTTATGGCCCTATTCACATTGTTTTTGCTATTTTAATTACTTTTAACCTTATTTTGAAACAACTCGCCATTGAAGGGTTAAAAACCCGTTTAGCTATGTACCGCTTGCACCAATCAGCCTCGCAAGACAGTAACATTCATGTTGAAAATAAAAACATTTAGTCACTATGTACTTAAACCCAAACTGGAACATACTCACCGTAGGCGATGGCGATTTATCATTTTCGGGGGCGCTTTATCGTCATATAAACCCACAAAAACTAGTGGCATCTACCTATGATGATAAAACGCAGATTGAGCATAAATACCCAGATAATGCACTCGAATTTTTAAAGGCGCAGAGCGTTGAGGTGTTCAATGGCTTTGATGTGACTAACCCGCAATGTTGGCAACAATTAGCCGAGCACCTAAACAGCTTTGATGTGGTGATTTTTCAGTTCCCGCTTATTCCTGCGTTTGTGGGTCGTGAGGCGTTTGAACAACATACCCAAAACACCAGCATGAACGTACTTAACCGTGCGCTGCTGCATCAATTTATAAAATACGCCAATGAGTTTGCCTTAAACCCCCAAGGCGCAGGGCTATGCTATATCACTTCAAAAGATGTAAAACCGTACCGTCAGTGGAATATTGAAGGCAGTTTAAACACGCATTTAAACGCTGACTATCAAGGGCAAATGCCTTTCGATATCAGTGGTTTCAATGGCTATAAAATTCGTAATGTCGACCGCGATAAACACGTTAAAGACACCCGCGGCATTACTTACGTATTTAGTGAAAAACCTTTACCTGAACTGGCTAATATTTTAACCTTTCCTCACTACTTAACAGATAATTATTGCCAACTTTGCCGTGTGGGGCCTTTTTTAGCAAAAGAGGATAAAAGTAAGCATTTAGCCGCTAAAAAACACCAGCAAATGCTTAAACTTGAACAAGACTGGCACTCATGGCTAAGTGACTTTTATCAGCTCGCTTAATGGCAACACGCCTGCTGTTTAATTAAATCAGCCGCTTTTTCTGCAATGGCTATTACGCCAGCATTGGTGTTACCAGTGATAATGCGCGGCATAATTGAGGCATCTACGACACGCAAATTTTTAACCCCATAAACTCGCAATTGGCTATCAACAACCGCCATAGCGTCTTGCCCCATTTTACAGGTGCCTACGGGGTGATACTCAGTTTCTGCCGTTTGCCTAATATATTCAATAAGTTGTGCATCATTGTTTATATCCAGCGGATAAATCATTTTGCCTCTGATATCATCAAACGCTTCACTTTGCATTATCTGCAGCGTTTTTTTAAGCCCCGCGAGCATCACCTTTAAATCATCGGGGTGACCTAAATAATTTGGATCTATGAGTGGCGCACTTAATGGGTTGGCATCAGCTAAACGAATTGTGCCACGGCTTTTAGGTTGCATAATACTACAGTGGATACTGTAACCATGGCCGGTGTGCAGTTTTCGACTATGATCATCCACCAGCCCAATAACAAACTCAAGCTGTACGTCGGGCACAGCTGAGTTAGCGAATAAACAAATAAATGCATGTGATTCTGCAAAATTACTGGTTAAACAGCCTGTTCGGCTTGTAAACCAATCAACACAGCCTTTAGTAATATTGAGCGCACCACTGCCACTTATACCAAAAGTGCCTTTAGAGTATTTAGCTCTGTACAAAGGGACGACCGTTAAGTGATCGTGCAGGTTCTCGCCTACTCCGTTTAACTCGTTAATCACTTCAATATTATGCTGTGTTAGTTGCTCAGCGGAACCAATACCTGAAAGCATTAAAATTTGCGGGGAATTAATAGCCCCTGCACTCAAAATAACCTCTTTATTTGCGTTAAGTACAATGGGTTTATTATTAACAGTGAGAGCAACGCCCGTCGCCACTTTGTCACAAAAAAGCACTTTATTAACGTGTACCTTGGTAAGTACCGTTAGGTTTTTTCGGTTTAAGTGTGGGGTTAAATAGGCTTTAGCCGCACTGCATCGTTCTCCATTATGCTGAGTCACTTGCGCTAGCCGCGCTCCTTGTTGTTGCTCGGCGTTTATATCGCTATTAAGCGGTACGCTTTGTTGTTGGCATGCTTTTAAAAATAGTTGATTAACCGGGCTTGGCTTGCTTAAATCTTGTACATGTAATGGGCCGTTAACCCCATGCAATGAGCTATTAATGAATGTTTTATTATTTTCGGCTTTAATAAAATAAGGGAGTAGGCTGGTATAATCCCAGCCAGTATTTCCCATAGCAGCCCAGCTGTTGTAGTCGTGCTTATTACCACGAATATACACCATGGCATTAATAGAGCTTGAGCCACCGAGCACTTTACCACGAGGCATAAACCCGCAGCGGTTATTCAACTCTTTTTGTGGCACCGTATTATAATGCCAGCTGTTGATGCCATAAGGTACGCTAGCGGCTACGCCTGCAGGCATTTGTACCATGGCGCTTTTGTCGCTGCCACCGGCTTCAATTAAGCACACACTGACATTTTTATCTTCAGATAATCGCGATGCCAGCACACAACCCGCACTCCCTGCGCCTATAACAATGTAATCAAATGACGTGGTGTTCACACGCGTACCTCTGAACATAAAACAGAAAATAAAAACCAAGCTAAAAGCATAATACACTTATCGCTAAAATAACGACTCATCTTCGTTATTAAATATTTTTGTCACAAATATTGTTAAACTACATCCCTGATCAAAATACGTAAAGGCTAAACATGAATTTTGTAATTGTGGGTACCAATTTTATAAGCGATACGTTACTTAAAGCTGCAAATACCCTTAATAATTTTAATTTATATGGTGTTTGTTCTCGCCAAGTGAGCAGCGCCGAGCGCTTTTTAGCTAATCACCCTACTAATACAAATGCTAAAATTTTCACCTCAATTGATGCCGTTTGCCAAGATGAGCTCGTAGATGCAGTTTACATTGCAGCACCAAATAGTTTGCATAAAAGCTATGCAACAACCTGTTTAAATGCAGGAAAACACGTATTAGGTGAAAAACCTGCAGCGGCAAATAGCCAAGAGTTAGCAGCCATATTAACCGCTGCAGAAAAAAATAATCGCCTCTATATGGAAGCGATGATGACCACACACCTTCCTAATTTTGCGCGCCTGCAAAAAGCGTTAAATAAAATAGGCACACCGCGCAAGTTTATTGGTCAATTTAGTCAATACTCATCTCGTTACGATAAATATAAAAATGGTGAGCGCCCTAATACCTTTTTACCTGAATTTGCCAATGGCGCTTTGGTAGATTTGGGTATTTATCCACTTTATTTAGTAATCGCGCTGTGGGGAGCACCTGTTAGCGTTCAGGCCAGTGGTGTAATACTTCAAAGTGGTGTAGATGGCGCTGGCGATGTACTGTTAAATTACGCAGATAAGCAAGCAGTAATTAGTTACTCCAAAATATCGCAAGGCGAAAATATAACCGAGATACAAGGTGAATTAGGGCGTATTAGAATAGAAGCTGTGTCACAGCTTAAAAAAATAGAGTTTATTGCTAACAATGGTCAACGAAAAATCATAAGCGATGATTTTGATAAGCACTTTATGAAATATGAACTTTGCCATTTTATGAATACAATTAAACACAATCAGCGCGAGTCGAGTGTTAATACACATCAGCTATGTGTAGAGGTAATGCAGGTACTTGATGCGGCACGCAAGCAACTCGGCGTTGTGTACCCCGCAGATTTAATGGCTTAATAATACCCTCTTGCATGCTTTTTAATTGCTTTCATAGTGGTTATCTATTACTCATAAATAGACAAGAACCGATAATTAAAAATTATTTAATTAAAAAATCACCCACATTAAAAAAATATCCTATAATTAACTTAAAGTTAATATATATTACTGCAAAATAACAGCCGTTTAATGCTGGTCCCCCTTGCTTAATATGAGTTTTGTGTGGAGGTTTTCTTGACTATTCGATTAATGCTTAGAGCCGTATTTGCATCAGCAACTATTATTGCTGTTGGTTTATTAATAATTATTATATTACTTAAACAAGGATTATTAGAAAGTGAAGAAGTTGCTCAACAACGTTATGATTTAAGCCATTTGGCTCGCCTTGCAGAAACAAATTCAACATTACTGACTAATCTTGCTCGACAACATGTGGTTACGCTTGATGGGTTATATAAAAAACAATACTTTGAACTCGTTGAACAACGAAATGGAAAGCAATCTTGGTTGGACGGTCGTTCACTTTCTTATATTGAGCGCTTAAAAGAATACAATATTGACAATGAAGATTTAGCGTTATTAGCTGAGTCTAACGAATTATCAGTTAATTTAGTAAACACTGAAGTTCAAGCTTTTAAAATGGTAGAGCCCTTTATTGGTTTAAATTCTTTGGAGCTAAATGATCAACAACTAAATCAGTGGCTTGAAGCCGTTAACTTATTAACTAATATGGATTACATTAACGAAGCGAAAAAAATAAAACAGCCTGTGGCTAAATTTTTGAAGTCTGTCGATGAAAAAAACATAAACCTCGTTAACAACAATAATAATTATGTAGAAAATCTCAGCTATGTGAGTTTATTTTTAGTTGCAACGATTATTGCTATTTTAATTATTTGCTACCTCCAGCTAGAAAGGCGTGTTATACGCACAACCTCTCATTTAGTTGATGAGGCTCAGCGTATTGCCAGCGGCGATTTATCAAAGTCGATTGAGTTTACTGGTAAAGACGAAATATCTATGCTTTCAGAAAGCTTTAATACTATGATTACCCGTTTATCAAGCTTACTTACACAGATTAAAAAGCAATCAGATCAAGCGCAATCTTCAGCCACAGAACTTGATGAAATATCCGATAAAGCAAAACGACTTAACGATCAACAAAGCCATGCAATTGAGGTAATTTCAAGCTCAGTCTATGAAAACTCTACCGCAGTGAAAGAAGTATCTAGAAGCTGCAGCGATGCTGCTAACATCGCCCAAGAAGCTGATGATAAAACACAACAAGGGATCAGTGTAGTGCACCAAGGTATTAAATCAGTTGAAGATGTTGCGCGAATTTTATCTGAATCAATTGTTCATTTAACTGACCTTGAAAAATCAGTAGTTGAAGTAACAGCCATTCTAAACGTAATCAGTAATATTGCTGAGCAAACAAATTTACTTGCTTTAAACGCAGCAATTGAAGCCGCACGCGCAGGTGAGCAAGGACGAGGATTTGCGGTAGTTGCTGATGAAGTAAGAACATTAGCTAGCCGAACACAAAAATCGACGATTGAAATTCAGGACAAAATTGAAAGCTTACAGTCGGCAAGCAATGCGGTTACAAACAGGATTAGAAGTAGCGATGAAAGCGTAAAACACGCAGTTGCCAATTCAGAACAAGTGGGCACTATGTTAGAAGAAATTAGCCAGCAAGTAAAAACCATTTCTGATCTTAACCGTACTATTGCTTCGGCATCTGAGGAGCAATCGCAAGTAACTGAAGACATTGCACAGCGCCTTACCAGTATTCAAAATGATAGTTTAGAGTCACAAGGACAAACCGAGCAAATCTCCTTGTCATCTAAAGAGCTGGCACAAGTAGCCGTGAGCTTAAATGTGCAAATAAACAAGTTTAAGTTAAGTTAATTATTGTTTATGTAATACGCCTTACTTAATGATCGCAGTCACTAAAAAATTTAGCTCTAATCCTCAAAAAAGCGTAGAATCTTTGCGTACTAATTTTGCGCTTCTTTAAGGACTGTAATGCAACGGACTATTCCTCCTTTTTTACTCGCTGTTATATGCGTTTTACTTGCTATGATCACTATCCAGTCGGGCGCATCTATTGCAAAACAGCTTTTTCCTATTGTTGGGCCTGAGGGGACAACCGCGTTACGTTTAGGGTTTTCCGCAGCTATTTTGTGTTTGATTTTTAAACCATGGAAACACTTTCCTGTTGCAAGCCAACGCTTACCTATTTTAATTTATGGTTTAAGCTTAGGCGGCATGAATATTTTATTCTATTACGCCATTGAACGTATTCCATTAGGTATTGGTGTTGCACTTGAATTTACCGGCCCATTAGCGGTTGCTTTGTTTTCTTCTCGCAGAAAACGTGATTTATTTTGGGTAGCCTGCGCAGTAACCGGCATATTACTGCTATTACCCGATATGAAAGGCCAAGAAAGTTTAGACCCTGTTGGTGTTGTGCTCGCCCTTGCAGCCGGTGCTTGTTGGGCTGGCTATATTTTATTTGGTAAAAAAACCGGTAGCCAAAGCTCCGGTGGTGCAACGGTTGCTATGGGCATAACCATCGCGGCTATTGTACTTGTACCTTATGGCGGCATATCGCAAAGCGCCGCATTTACTTGGGATATTATTCCGTTAGGTATTGCAATTGCAGTGCTTTCAAGTGCCCTGCCTTACACTTTAGAAATGATCACCCTACGTAATATGTCGTCTCAAGGGTTTAGTATTGTAATGAGCTTGGAGCCTGCCGTTGCCGCATTGGCTGGGCTTATTATTTTAGGAGAGCTGCTAACTATTTGGCAATGGCTGGCTATTTTACTGGTAATTATTGCCTCGGTGGGTAGCTCAGCGTCAAACGGTAAAAAACAGCCAGTTCCTGCTTAATATTTAATAAAATATTTAGCTCCTGGGACATACAAAACCCAAGCTATTTGCTTGGGTTTTAAAGTGAAGTTATTCACTATTTTATAGGGGATGGCTGGCCATGAGGGCTTGAGCGTAAATATTGCTTTGGTGCTTGTACTTGCGCGCCCAACTCTGCCGCAGCATGCCAAGGCCAATGTGGGTTGTATAAAATACCTCGCGCTAAAGCGACACCATCAGCACGTTCATCACTAATAATATTTTCAGCTTGCCGCGCCTCGGTAATTAAGCCCACCGCTATCACTGGCATATTTACAACCTGTTTAATGGCGGTTGCAAACGGCACCTGAAAATCCTTAGCAACAGGTATATCTTGCAAAGGGCTTAAACCCGCAGTGCTTACATGAATAAAGTCACACCCTAACGCATCAAGCGATTTTGCCAGTTCAATTGATTGCGGTAAATCCCAACCACCATCAACCCAATCTGTTGCTGAGATACGCACACCCACCGCTTTGTTGCTCGGAAATACCCCTCTTACAGCTTTAAATACATCGAGTAATAATCGCATTCTATTTTCTAGACTACCACCGTATTGATCATCACGTTTGTTTGCCAGCGGCGATAAAAACTGGTGTAGCAAATAACCATGCGCGCCATGTATTTCAATTAAATCAAGTCCCAACTCGTCAGCGCGTTTTGTCGCATTAACAAAGTCACTTATGAGCGAATCGATATCATCTTGGTTCATCGCTTTAGGAATGGGGCTGCTTTCATCGTAGGCAATGGCTGATGGCGCAACCGTTTGCCAACCATTGAGATGATCGGGCATAAGTACCTCACCGCCATCCCATGGTTTATCGGTTGAGGCTTTTCGACCTGCATGGGCTAATTGAATACCAATAGGCATGGGACTGTATTGTCTTACCGCCGTTAAACTCTTTGCTAATGCAGCTTGGGTTGTATCATCCCATAAGCCTAAATCGGCGTAGCTAATTCGCCCTTCGGGATTAACGGCCGTCGCTTCTAAAATAAGTAAACCCGCTCCGCTTAAACTCAATTGCCCTAAATGAATGGTATGCCAGTCACTTGCAGCGCCATTGTTGGCCGAGTACTGGCACATGGGTGCAATAATAATTCTATTCTCTAGGCTTAATTTACCAAGTGACAATGGTGAAAACAGCTTTGACATTATATATCCTCGTATAACTGACTCACAGCCACAGCTAAATTGTGCTGTCGGTGTTATCAATAATTAAACATGTATTTATAAAGGTTATGGGGGAGAATATTCATTTTTATAGTGTTTATAAAAATATAAGTAATGACGTTTTAAACGATTCATTATCCAGTTTTTATCTCTATTAAGCACAATTATTATTTTTGTTAATTTTAAAGCAGCACCTTTGTTTGTTTAATATACAGCGTAAAATACTTAAACTCATCTTTATATTTTTATTCTAAAAAGGTGAATTAAAATTCATATTTTTATTTCTATCAGCAAAACTCCCTGATACTATTAGCGCTCATTTATTAACGTACTAAATCTAACTGGGATCAATTTTTATGTTTAAACCAAGCCTGTTAACCTTGGCTGTATCAAGCGCACTGAGCGGTGTATTATTTAGCAGTAATGCAGTGGCACAAGAGCAAGTTATTGAAAAAAATAAATCGCTTGAAGTTATTGAGGTTACAGCAACACGCCGAAGCGGCTCTATTCAAGCAGCGCCACTTAACATTACTGCACTTGATGCGGATGTAATGAAAGATCAAAACATCAGCGAGCTTGCGGATGTTGCGCGTTGGGTTCCGGGTTTAACGATTACTGATCAAGGGGGGCGTTCTGGCTCGCCTATTATTGTACGTGGATTAAATACAAATTCATCAGGGCCTTCATCTGACGGCGGCACGGTAGCCACCTATATTAATGAAATCCCCGTGTCGGTAGACATGCGCTTAGTTGATGTAGAGCGTGTGGAGGTGCTTATTGGGCCACAAGGCACATTATACGGGGCTGGTACATTAGGCGGTGCCATTCGTTATATGCTTAAAGAGCCAGAGCTTGATTTTATATCCGGTGAGGTATTTGGTGATGTTTTTCAAACTCAAGAAAGTGACTCTGTGGGTGGCGAAGCAGGCTTTATATTCAACTTACCATTAATTGAAGACAAACTGGCTGTACGCACCAGCTTAAATATTTATGAAGATCCTGGGTTTATTGACTACAACTATGTAGTGCGCGATCCTGGCGTATCATTGCCCGGTCCCAATTGGAATGATGCAACCGCAGTTAATGACAATCTCAAGCAAGTCAACGATGCCAACGGCGAAACCACCACTACAGGGCGTATTTCATTACGTTATAAGGCGAATGAATCATTTGAGGGGACACTCAACTACTTTTACCAAAAGCAAGACTCCGAAGGTCGTTCTATTGTTCATCACAATAGCCTCAACACGAATAATGGTCTGAGCAATAAGATTGCTAAATATGAATCGGCATACCGTTTTGAAGAGCCTCGCGTTAAAGAAGATCAATTACTAAGCCTTGAACTCAAAGCCGACTTAGGTTTTGCTGAGCTGGTATCGGCCACCGGTATTTCACAATTTGACGCCGACGGTCAACGCGACCAAACAGATCTTTTAATTCGCTTAGACTATGGCTACGAAGAGTTTCCTTCGTTTTCAGCCTTTACGCGTGAAATAGATGAAAAAGACACCTTCACACAAGAGCTGCGTTTAGTTTCACAAAGTGATAATGACGTAAGCTGGATTATTGGTGGCTTTTATAATAAAACCGATACTGATGCATCAAGTAGAGAGTTTACCCCAGGGTTTGATCAGTTTGCGGTTGATAACTTTGATGGCGCACAACTTAGACCAGACTCTTTAGAATATGTAGAAATTACAGGCAGTAAAGTGACTGAATCTGCGCTGTTTGGTGAAGTGGGTTATCAAGTCACTGACAAACTCGACATTACCATTGGCGCGCGTTTTTACAAATACGACGTAGAATCAAAAGCGGCATTTGATTTCCCATTAGCCAACACGCTATATGAAGGTGCAGCACCCGATGCAATTTCAGTGAGCTTTGAAGAGAACGAAGCCGGTGACAACGGTAATCTCTTTAAGTTTAATGCTAAATACCAATTTACAGATTCTGTAATGGCGTATGCAACCATTAGTGAAGGCTTTAGAATTGGAGGCTCTAATGGCTTAGTGCCTTGTCCAACACCTCTACCTGAGGATCAACAAACGGGCTGTGGTACACCTGATGAAATGCTGTATGAAGCCGACACCACCACCAACTATGAGCTAGGCTTTAAAAGTACTTGGTTAAGAAGCCAACTGCATTTTAATGCTGCGTTATTTAATGTTGATTGGGACAATGCACAAATTGCTGGTGCAACCACGGTGGGGCAATTACCGTATTTATCAAATGCAGGAAGCGCGAATGCGAAAGGCGTTGAAATTGCTACCCGCGCTATTTTATCAGACTCGTTTACTGCCTATGCAACGTATGCCTATACAAAAGCAGAGCTGACCTCAGATGCGCCGTTTTTATTTAACGCCGACGGCACTGATGGCGCAAAAGATGGCGACCGCTTACCTGGCTCGCCAGAGCATCAGTTCTCTATGGGTATTAACTACCAAACAGAAGTATTTAGCGACAAAATGCTAGATATTAACTACGGTTTAACAGCACAAAGCGATGTAATATCAAAGGTAGGGCTACGTGATAATGGTGAAGTATTACCCGGTTATAGCTTAAGTAATATATCTGCTAAATTAACCGCCGATGCGTGGTCAACCACGTTATACGTTGATAATATGTTTAATAAATATGCGGTTACCTCCGTGCGTCGCTCAGATGCCGATATTACTACGGCCAATGGTGCTGAAATACAACGTAACTATGGTTACTATATTAACCGCCCACTTACTGTAGGCATTAAATTTAATTACAAGTTTGAAATATAATTAAATTATTAGTTTAAGTACAATAAAAAGTCTCAAATTAATTTGAGCCTTTTTATTTATAAGCACATTATTTATAAGAGTATTCATGCAGCCAAACTTAAAGCAACGTCACCAAAGCGCTATAAAAAACTTAAACCAAGGTAATATCCAGCAAGCGCATAAAACACTGGTTGAGCTAGTAACACAAAAGCCAGACTTTGCTGATGGTTACTTTTTACTCGCCATGGTTAATTTACACGTTGGCCAAATAGTTAAAGCCATAAAGCTGATTGAAAAAGCATTAAGCTTTGCGCAATCGATTGAATATACCGCGCAACTTGCCAAATGTTACGCCCTTAGCGGCGACTTACAAAAAGCAAAAAACACTGCCCTCAGCGTTAAGCTTGAACATATTAGTAAAGCGCTTGATGCCGATACATTAGGTGTAGCGCTCACCCAAGCGGGCTTACATCAGCAAGCGGCTGACTACTTTACATGCGCGTTAAGTTTAGCTGAGGTGAGTAATACTGCTCAGCCGCAGCTTTATTATAACTATGGGGTATGTGCTAAATTTTTAGGCCAGTTTGACAAGGCGCAGCACGCGTTTGAAAATGCCATTGCACTGAACCCGCTTCATCATCAAAGTCATTTTGCCTTAGCCGATTTAACTAAAGCCACTGAGCAAAATAACCACATAGCGCGATTAAAAAACGTATTTAAGCAAGTAAACCACCCTGATGCCAAATTGCATATAGGCCATGCACTGGCAAAAGAATACCAAGATCTAGCCAAGTTTTCAGCGGCTTTTGACGCTTTACAGCAAGGTAAAGCAGAAAAATTAGCGCAATGCCCCTTTGATAACCAAGCATCTGAGACGTTATTTACACACATTAAACAGCTCAGTGTTAAGTACAAAAACCAAACAGCAGTAGGTAACCCCAGTAATGAGCCAATTTTTGTATTAGGTATGCCGCGCTCTGGCACCACATTAATTGAGCGAATTTTATCAAGCCACAGCGAGGTACAATCAGCAGGCGAGCTGCAAGACTTTGGCCTAAGTGTAAAAAAATTAAGCGAAACACAGACCCCTCACGTGCTCGACACCGATACATTAAACCAGGCTTATCAACTTGATTATGCAAAACTTGGCAGCACTTACCTTGAAGCAACCCGTGTTGTAACCGGCTGCCATAAACACTTTATTGATAAACTGCCGTTTAACTTTTTTTATATCGATTTAATTACTAAAGCACTGCCAAACGCCAAAATAATTTGCCTACTTCGCGACCCTATGGATACCTGTATTGGTAACTATCGCCAGCTATTTACTATTAATAACCCGTATTATGCGTATTCGCTAGACTTACTCGACACCGCTAAATTTTACAGCCGTTTTTATCAGCTTATGCAGCATATGCGCGCTCTACACAGTAATATAAAATTCATCAAATACGAAGAACTGGTCGCCGCACCAGAGCAACAAATAAAGGATATATTGAAATTTTGCGAACTACCTTGGCAAGCACAATGCCTGGATTTTCATTTAAATACCGCACCGGTATCAACAGCAAGTAAAATACAAGTACGCCAACCCCTTAACAGTAAAGCCATAGGCCGCTGGAAAAAATTTAAGCCCCACACCGATGAAGCTCACACTTATTTAATTAAAGAAGGTGTTTTATCTGTCATTCCGCACCCTAAATCTGAATTAAATTAGTTCATTAAATGCTGAGAGATCCCCACGAATTTAGCCTAAATTATCAATTTGTATAGTCAGAAGTGACAACTGGCTATACACATAAATAATGAACTGCCCATCAGGCTCATACCTAGGATCATCAACCACTTCTTTGCCAAGATAAATATAGGACAATACTCGTCGTTTTTTCTCTGTATTCGCTTGTAATGCCAGGGCAAACGGGTTGATTTTATACAGTTAGCCCAACGGTTAGCACTTTCATCATATAAACATTATCCCAACCCGCTTTCAAGCGCTTGCTTTTCACTCCAACCTTTGCACTTTTTTCGTTCTTCAATAGATTAAGTGCTATTTTATTAATTAACGCGATGTTTTGAGCTGCATACCCACTGCGTAAACGGTTTTGGTCTTCATTAAAGCTAACGTCGAGTTGCCAATGTAATTTATTCTCCACATGCCAATGACTACGGATAGCATCAGCAATAAATGCAGCGTCTTTATCTTTATGGCTACTAAGATAATACCGCTTCTCATTCGAACTTACACCATTTACCTCTCGTGTTGAGCATATTACGGCAATACTTTTTAAGCTTTTCCATCGTGGATGTCGTGCTACCAACCAATCTACTTCTGTCGTTAACCAAACCTCTCTATTTTCTATTCGCCCGTGATCACCATTTAGTGAACGATGCACGCTGTGTGGGATATTTTTAAATTGCGTGTTGAGCTGGGTATCTAAATGTAGTTTAACGTCATCATAAATCTCCCCTTGATTCCCCTTAAGTCCAAGCACATAGTTACCCTCGTTAGAGATTATTTGCTCACCGATTTTATACTGGCATCCCATGGCATCTGTTGTAATTGTTGCTCCTTTTATGTCAAGGAGCTCAAGCAAAATGGGGATAGCGGTTATTTCATTCGATTTATCAGCAACCTTAACTTGTCCTAAACAAAAATTATTCTCAACAGACCATGCACTGACTAAGTGAGTTGCGGGCATACCTGAGGCTTTATCTAATGTACGGCGCATTACTTTACCATCCAGAGCAATCACTCCTTCTTTATTCTTACTTATTTCAGTGACCCATTTGGTAAATGCGCTATTAAATTCAGTTGGGTTGAGGCGATTGAGTACGTCATTAAAAGTGTCATGACTAGGAATACCATTTTTCAGGTCTAAAAATTTCCGTAACCACTTTACTTTTGACTTTCCGTATTCTTCTATCTCGTTAAAATTATTGCAACCGCTGATAATAGCGCAAATAGCGATACTCAGAATATTAATAAGTGGATGGCGGACACTGGCAGAGTTTCTTGGATCGGTTAGTTGATTAAAAGCTTGGCTGATAGTCGTTTCTTTCATGTTTTGTACAGGCAAAGACTATTATAAACCACAATCATTAGGATCGGTCAAATGATCAAAAAGTACTTGTATGTTTTTTACCCGTTTGCCCTGCTTGTAATGCCGCATCCCCTTGTTGTGCCGACACGGTGTACCCTATGCACCATAAGACAAACAACATTAACGCCGCTATGAGCAATAAATTATCAAACCTTTCTGCGCTTCTTGAATTTGCAAAGGCTAAACTAATGCCAAGTTTTGCATTCTTAGTGTCTCTGAAACTTTCTTCTATTTGCATACGTTGTTTATATAAAGTCACAATCCGTTGAGGCTTATCTGTAAATTGTGTAGGTAAATTAAACACAAGTAGCCAAGGCTCTTTGGCCTTTTGTTGTTGGTATTTAACCGTTGTACATTGAGATTGCCCACCCCGTTTTTTGATTTTTTTACGTCCCTTGTTTTTCCCTCTAAACAAAACACCTTGGCACGCGAAACGAACTGTTTTTCCGTAGTAAATCTGTGTCAGAAGGTGTGGTTTATCTGTTGCTTGCTCAAACCATGATTTACAATTTCGCCATGTCTCAAGGTCGCTAGATAAGGTCACATTGCCTCTGACGCGCCCAAGCCAATACCAGCCTTTATCTTCTATGGCTTTAAACCATGGCGTTCTAAAAATAGCATCAGATAAAATAATAGGCTGACAATCTGCAGGTAAACACTGTGCCAAGCTATCGAGTAAGTGTTGATGAGCCGCTTCGGTATTTAATTCGCTTTCAGGATACACTTTTTCATAGAGCGTTAACGCTCTTCCCCCCATTGGTATGCTTGCCCTGAGCACTTGAAATATTTCGCCGCCATTAATAGGTGACCAGTCAACGATAATAAGTGGGTGTTGTTGCTGGCCTACTAAGCATTCGGTCATATGTTCATAGAAACAAAGACGTTCTTGATGCAGGTTAGCATTACCAATCAAACGGTCTGCGCGTTTAATATCATGTTTTTTATCGGTATTAGAAAATGATTTTAATCCGCGGCCTAGGTAAGTGACAGTAACGCGCTGGTCACGCAAGCCTGAGTTAACAAACGTAAAGACTGTATTTAAACGTGTTTTATGAATTTCAGGGTAGGCAATGGCAATATCTTTGTGTAATATTTCGGTGGCTTTCATGATTATGAGTGAGTTTTTTTATAGTGAAAAAATTTGATCACAAATAATCATGAGAGTCTACCATTAATTTTTATTTTGTGGGGATTCGTCAGCATTAAATGCAGGGCAAACGGGTTGATTTTATACAGTTAGCCCAACGGTTAGCACTTTCATCATATAAACATTATCCCAACCCGCTTTCAAGCGCTTGCTTTTCACTCCAACCTTTGCACTTTTTTCGTTCTTCAATAGATTAAGTGCTATTTTATTAATTAACGCGATGTTTTGAGCTGCATACCCACTGCGTAAACGGTTTTGGTCTTCATTAAAGCTAACGTCGAGTTGCCAATGTAATTTATTCTCCACATGCCAATGACTACGGATAGCATCAGCAATAAATGCAGCGTCTTTATCTTTATGGCTACTAAGATAATACCGCTTCTCATTCGAACTTACACCATTTACCTCTCGTGTTGAGCATATTACGGCAATACTTTTTAAGCTTTTCCATCGTGGATGTCGTGCTACCAACCAATCTACTTCTGTCGTTAACCAAACCTCTCTATTTTCTATTCGCCCGTGATCACCATTTAGTGAACGATGCACGCTGTGTGGGATATTTTTAAATTGCGTGTTGAGCTGGGTATCTAAATGTAGTTTAACGTCATCATAAATCTCCCCTTGATTCCCCTTAAGTCCAAGCACATAGTTACCCTCGTTAGAGATTATTTGCTCACCGATTTTATACTGGCATCCCATGGCATCTGTTGTAATTGTTGCTCCTTTTATGTCAAGGAGCTCAAGCAAAATGGGGATAGCGGTTATTTCATTCGATTTATCAGCAACCTTAACTTGTCCTAAACAAAAATTATTCTCAACAGACCATGCACTGACTAAGTGAGTTGCGGGCATACCTGAGGCTTTATCTAATGTACGGCGCATTACTTTACCATCCAGAGCAATCACTCCTTCTTTATTCTTACTTATTTCAGTGACCCATTTGGTAAATGCGCTATTAAATTCAGTTGGGTTGAGGCGATTGAGTACGTCATTAAAAGTGTCATGACTAGGAATACCATTTTTCAGGTCTAAAAATTTCCGTAACCACTTTACTTTTGACTTTCCGTATTCTTCTATCTCGTTAAAATTATTGCAACCGCTGATAATAGCGCAAATAGCGATACTCAGAATATTAATAAGTGGATGGCGGACACTGGCAGAGTTTCTTGGATCGGTTAGTTGATTAAAAGCTTGGCTGATAGTCGTTTCTTTCATGTTTTGTACAGGCAAAGACTATTATAAACCACGATCATTAGGATCGGTCAAATGATCAAAAAGTACTTGTATGTTTTTTACCCGTTTGCCCTGGCATTAAATGAGCGGTTGATCGAATTTTGTTAAAAAACACTTGACGGCGATCCCCATATTTGATCTATTACTCTCTTTTGAGAGCGCGTATTTATGTCTATCCCTTATGCCCAAAAACTCGAACACCACGGCTTAGTTGCTGGATTTTGTCACGATCTAGGTTTTGTCGATATTATTGATAACGCACTCGGTGGCGTGGCGCCTGAGCGCAACATCAGTTGTGGTCAATTAGTGTTGGCTATGGTGCTAAACGGCCTAGGTTTCACTGGCCGCACACTGCATATGTACAGCGAGTATTTTCAAGGCAAGCCGCTTGATAGATTAATTGGTGAAGGCGTAAAGTCCGAGCACATCAACGACGATGCGCTTGGTCGCTGTTTAGACACCTTATATGAATACGGCGTATCGAAGCTGTATCAGCAATTGGGTGAGGCGGTGGTAGAGAAATTAGGGTTACAAACCGAAGCTTTACACCTTGATTCAACAAGCTTTCATTACGATGGCAAAGCGACAAGCGAGCCTGATGATGACGAACCAAAACCTATCCGTATCGCGAAAGGTTATTCGCGCGACCATCGCCCTGAGCTCAACCAAGTGATACTCAATCTTATCTGTGAGAACCAGTCAGGCATTCCGGTTTATATGAAGCCTGCCAGTGGCAACAGCAATGATATGGAAGGCTTTAAACAGATTGTAAAGGCACATATTGGCAGTTTAAAAGCCGCGCAAGCCAGCCGCTACTTTGTGGCCGATGCCGCCTTGTATGTGCAAGAAACCATTAAAGATTTACATACTCAAGGCCAACTGTTCATTACGCGGGTACCGCAAACCCTCAAAGAAGCTAAAACCCTTGTTAAGCAAGCGCCTAACTTGAATTTCACCCCTATCTCACCTGGCTATGAAGGCGTGAGTTATGACAGTGAATACGGGGGGGTGAAACAAAAATGGCTACTCATTCGCAGTGAGCAGGCGTATAAGCGAGAGCAGCATAACCTGAACAAGCGTATGCTAAAAGCCGGAGAAGTTGCCCGCAAAAGCTTTAAAAAACTGTGCCAACAACGCTTCGCTTGCCAAAATGACGCACAAAGCGCCCTTATAAAATGGCGAGGTAAACAAGCGGTATGTGATGTGGATGCTAGTGTTCTCGAGGTCGCTGTTTATAAAGGCGCAGGACGCCCTAAAGCAGGGCAGTTACCTGAGCGTATCGAATACCAGATTACGGGTGCATTATGCACACCACTGGCATCCAGAAAAGCCGCTTTACAACAACTGGGGTTATTTATTATTGCCACCAATGATGTTAGCGACCATCTTGATATGGCCAGCTTGCTGAGCAGGTACAAAGCGCAGCAAAACGTGGAAAAAGGCTTTCGATTCTTGAAAAGTCCCGACTTCCTTACGAGCGCTATTTACCTGAAAAAGCCTGAGCGCATTGAAGCGTTACTCATGGTAATGACTTGCTGCCTAATGGTGTACGCGGGGTTAGAGCATCAAATTCGCAAAACCTTGGTCGAGAAAAACTGCTACTTCCCCACAATGAAATACAAGCCGGGCCAACGCCCCACGGCACGCTGGGTGTTCCAGTGCTTCGAGCATATCATCATAATGTATTGGCCTGATAAGCCACCCATGGTGGCGAATATGCAGCCGCGCAATCAAACCATTGTTGATTGCTTGGGTGAAAAATATCAGCGGATTTATTCTTAAAATGGGTGCGGAAGATCGGTTTTATTAGATGGCTAGTGATATTTGAACATTTAATAAAAAAGCGGCAAATAAAGTTGCCGCTTTTTCGTGGTTTAAATCGCTTTAATCTTTATTTTAAGTTTTTAATTTATTAAGTTCTGAGTCTTGTTGCGCGACCAGTTTATTAAGTTCTTCACTGCTATCCCCCGCTTGAGCAGATAGGTCTGAAAGCTGTGAAGCGGCATCAGAAATAATGGTTAAGTTACGATTTATTTCTTCAGTCACTAGACTTTGTTCTTCAGCTGCGGTGGCAATTTGAGTAATTTGATTCGTTATTTCATCTACTTTCATCACTACACTGTGCAGTGCATCAAACGCTGTCGAAGTTTCGTTTACTGCGGTTTCAGCTCGTACCACGCCTTTTTCAATAACCGTCGAGGCATTACCTACTTCTGATAGTAAGCTGTCGATTAAACTACTGATATCATCAGTAGATGAACGCGTTTTAGATGCAAGCGCCCTTACCTCATCAGCAACAACAGCAAAGCCTCGCCCATGTTCACCCGCACGCGCAGCCTCAATTGCTGCATTGAGCGCTAACAAATTAGTTTGCTCTGAAATAGTCCTGATCACATCCAAAATTTGTGTAATATCGTTACTGCGAGATGCTACTTTTTCTACCGCATTATTAGCTTCTTTGATCTCCTCAGACATGGTTCTTACTTGCGTCATTGCAGACGATAAACTCGACTCGCTACTCATTACCAACGTGTTAACTTCATCAACTTGTTGCGCTGATTGCTCAGAGGCTTTTGCCACTTCAAGTGCCGTGGCACTCATTTCATTCATTGCAGTGACCACGCTTTCAATTTCTTTAAACTGTGCCTGTACATTATTATTAGTCTCTGTGGCAATATTAGAAGTTACCTCACCTTGGTGTTTAGTTTGAGATGAAACCTCTTTGAGCTGACTAATAAGCTCTCTCAGTTTGGATAAAAATTGATTAAAGCCTTTGGCTAATGCAATTAATTCAGCATGCGTATCAACATGCAATATTTGGGTTAAATCACCCTCAGCGCTTGCTAAATTATCGACTCGTTCTTGAATTTGTTTAAGGGGCTTAACAACACTACCTACAACCAATTTCATTACAATAAACGCCAGTACAGCAATCGCAGATCCGGTGATTAATATAATAACTCCCAATTCTTTTGCTGCCTTCGACATTCCTTGCGTTAATTGAATAGGCCCTTCAAAAGCCAGCTCTTTTGGTACTTCAATTAATAGCATCCATTCAACATTAGCAAGCTTAATTTCTATGGGGTACGACACCATAATTTCAGCGCCTTGCTTGTTGATTGCGGTTGTACCTTTTAATTTTCCGTAATATTCATATGTTTTATCGTTAACCGCTTCTTTAATTGGTCGCCCAAGCTTAGCCTTGTAATGGCTGCTGCCAACGATAAGTCCTAAATGACTTAATAAGGTTACTTTGGCTTTACCATCATAAAGTGCGTTTGAAAGCTCTTCCGTTAATTTTTGAAATACGGGCAAAGTAATGTCAGCACCCGATACACCAACGAATTTACCTGATTTGATAATAGGCACCACTAACGACGTCATCATTTCAGAATAACCAGGGGTGATTTCATACAAATAAGGTTCCATAATACATGGTTTTAACTTATCTCTTGCGCACAAGTACCATTCAGCTTCACGTAAACCAAATTCGTTAACGTTATCAATGTATTTTTCTGCTGCATCTTCAACTACTTGCTGCTCAACAACTCCGCTTGCGCTTTTAGTAAAGTAAACTTCTAAAGTACCTGCACCGGCAACAGAGTGATCAAAACCTTGAGTAAAGTCACTGTCTTTACCATCAAAGCCATTTTTTTCAAATTGCGAGTAAATTGAGGAAATGACATCGTTGCTTTCTAATAAAGAGCGGTTCAACGCAACAACGGACGATCTGTCTATTGAAGACTTGTCAGCATCGGCTAGGACACTGCCAAGCGAAAAAGGTATCCGATAAGCCTCATTGATAAATGCAGCAATTTTTTCACCATAAGCGGCAGCATTTGCCGTTAATCGACCGTCTACTTCGCTTACAATTAAAGTTTCTGCCTCAGATGAAGTATTTGCATTACTTGAGGAGAGTTTAGACCAGAGTATTGCTGAAAATAGTACAACCGTTAAAAGTATACTTCCAACACTTATCCATAATAACTTTTTTGCTAACGCTATTTCCCGCATTAAAAACTACCTTGCATTATTTAAATGTTCATTTACTTCGAGTTTAGACTAATTTAAATAACATACTATAGGTTTTTTTAATAAATTAATAACAATACAGGTATTGATGTATATTTTACATTTATCGAATAAAAAGCACGGGAGTAGTTGCATACTCACCGTACCTTTTTTAGGTTTAAATAACCGACAGCTCAACTTCAATATTGCCGCGTGTTGCGTTTGAGTATGGACATACTTGGTGCGCTTTATCAACAAGCTCTTGCGCCGCGGCTTTATCCATATCCCCTAGTGATACTGCTAACTTTACTGCAATACCAAAACCGCCTTCAATTGCGCCAATAGATACTTCACAATTAATGTACGTATCATTTGGTAAAGCAATTTTTTCGCTACCGGCTACAAATTTAAGTGCGCCAATAAAGCAGGCTGCATAACCTGCTGCAAATAATTGCTCTGGGTTAGTGCCTTGTCCGTCATCACCACCTAATCCTTTTGGGGTCGATAAGTTTAAATCTAAACGCCCATCGTCTGATTTAGCAGACCCTTCACGGCCACCCGTTGCAGTTGCTTTTGCTGTGTAGGCAACATTTTGTAATACATTCATAATAAACTCCAAAGTTAAAAATTAGCCATTAATTTAGTTTGCACGCAAAATAATAATACAGGTAAATATTAATTGCAAATATTTTGCACGCAAACTAAAATGCTTTTACTTTATAACGGAGCAATCTATGTCATTTGAGCAACTAAAATTAGAAAATCAGCTATGCCATCGTTTATATATGGCATCTAATGGCATAGCTCGGGCGTACAGAGCTCCCTTAGCTGAAATTAATTTAACCTACCCTCAATATGTGGTAATGATGGCGCTGTGGGAGCAAGATCAAATTACCATTGCCGAGTTAATAGAAAAAACCGCCATTGATGGCGGCGCACTCACACAAATACTAAAAAAAATGACGGCCAAATCACTGCTGGCAGTAGTGAAAGATCAACAAGATAAACGAAAGCGTTTAATACAATTAACACAGCAAGGTCACGCCTTAAAAAATCATGCTGCCACTATTCCTGAACGTGTTTTTTGTCAATTTAAAGGCATAAACACCACACAAACAACACAGCTTATGCAATTACTTGATTTAATCGTTGCCGACTTAATTACGCCTCCAGAAAATGAAAAAACTTGATAAATAAAAGTACAGTATGGTGCTTCCAATTTAGTGCAAACAAAGCCTAGATATACCTAATTTGGTGCTTAATTTTTTGTATGTTTTCGCTATAAAAAATCAACCCATTGATTATTATTAATAAAATATTCAAATAACAATTGGCATACTTCTTCCTACTCTTTAATTGACGTTAGTAACACCGAGGAACAAGCTATGTTTAATTTTTACAACTCACTGTATTTTTTATGGCGCTTAGACATTAGCGTTTGGCAAGTAAACGAGCCAACAAGCACACATACCACCAGCGAAAAAGAGCGCGTATAGGGTTAAACTATTTTTAAACAGCCTTTGCAAGCTAAGCTATTGCGTTGTATTGTAAAAGACTATTTAATTGTTTTAGTGGAACGTGTATGCATGCTTTAGAAGTTAACTTTGACGGCTTAGTCGGCCCTACTCACAACTATGCAGGGTTATCCTATGGTAATGTCGCCTCGTTGAATAATGCGGCGAGTTTCTCAAACCCGCAAGAGGCTGTGTTGCAAGGACTGGCTAAAATGAAAGCCATGCATGATAAAGGCCTCACTCAAGGGGTATTTGCCCCACATGCTCGCCCTGATTTAAATGTATTGCGGCGTTTAGGGTTTTCTGGCAACGATGCACAAGTCATTAATAAAGCATTTAAAGCCGATCCTATTTTATTACGCGCCTGTTATTCGGCCTCTGCTATGTGGACAGCCAATGCAGCCACGGTATCTCCCTCTCCTGATACAAATGACGGTAAAGTCCACTTCACTGCAGCTAATCTAAATAATAAATTTCATCGCTCTTTAGAACCCAACACCACGACACGCTTATTAAAGGCAATGTTTAATAACGAACAATACTTTGCGCACCATACACATTTACCTGAGCAAGGTTTTTTTGGTGATGAGGGGGCTGCAAATCATACACGTCTGTGCGACAGTCACGGCGAAACGGGTTTAGAATTATTTGTGTTTGGCGCAAGTGCATTTAATAGTCAGCTTGTTAAACCGGTTAAGTTTCCAGCAAGACAAACACTGGAAGCCTCAGAGGCTATTTGTCGATTACACAATATAAAAGATACCAGCCAACTATTGTTACAGCAAAATCCCGATGTAATTGATCAAGGGGTATTTCATAATGATGTAATAGCCGTGGGTAATGCCAATGTTTTGTTATGCCACCAGCAGGCATTTTTAAATCAAACGCAAGCGTTAGATGATATCCGCGAAGCCTACGTGGGTAATAAACAGCTTTATATTATTGAAGTACCTACCAGTAAAGTCAGCATACAAGATGCTGTTAGTAGCTATTTATTTAACAGCCAATTGGTGAGCCTAAGTGACGATGCTATGTTGCTTGTTGCACCACAAGAAAGCCAGCGTAACCCTGCTGTAAAGGCGTATATTGAAGAGCTAATAATTGCAGATAACCCAATAAACCAAGTACAGTTTTTTGATTTACGCCAAAGTATGCAAAATGGCGGCGGGCCTGCTTGTTTGCGCCTGCGCGTGGCACTCAATAGCCACGAATTAGCGGCGGTAAACCCTGAAGTTATTTTAAATGATGAAAAATACACCCAGTTATGTGATTGGGCTACGCGCCATTACCGCGATAAACTCGGTGCTAACGACTTTGCCGATCCAGCGCTATTAACGCAAAGCTATCAGGCGCTTGATGAGCTAACTCAGCTACTTAGTTTAGGATCAGTTTACCCGTTTCAACTCGAAGCTTAATATTTTTGTATTGTTTTGGTTTAAAGCTTGCGTTAAAACTTTTAACGCAAGCTTTCTAAATTCAAACTAGGTTAAGTTTTTATGCTTATACTATTCAATTGCACATAACTTTCCATCAAGGTGATGTATTACCTTGGCAGCCCATTTAATGACATCACTGTCACTCAATTAATTCTACATAACCCATAACTCACTTAAGTGAGTCTTTTATTTAAGCTTGGCAGAATTCCAAAAAAGGAGATAAACCATGGCAACAGAAAAAGTTATTTTAATCACCGGCGCCTCAAGTGGCATCGGGGAAGCAACCGCTAAAACATTGGTCAATAATGGCCACAAAGTAATATTAACAGCGCGCAGTAAAGATAAACTCAATAAATTGGTTGATGAGCTAGGCCACGAAAATGCATTTAGCGTTGCAGCCGATGCTACGCAATTTAATGAACTTGAGAATGTAGTGAGTGAAGGTGTTAAAAAATTTGGCCGATTAGATGTGGCATTTGCTAACGCTGGCATGGGGGTGTCATCACCGGGCACCGAGAATGGCGATCCCGATGAGTGGTCAGCCATGATCGATCTTAATATTAAAGCTCTGTTATGGACTGCCAAACTGACCTTACCGCATTTGCGTTCAAACAAAGGTCATTTTATTTTAACAAGTTCAGCAGCGGGTCGGCGTCCTATTGATGGCTCTATTTATGGTGCGACTAAATGGTTTGCCCATGGTTTTGGTCAAAATTTGGCTGAAGAAATGAAGCCATGGCATGGTCGCTGTACCACGATTGCCCCGGGTATGGTAAATACGCCTTTTTTTGATGAAGCAAAACCAGATAAGCTCGACCCACAAGATGTGGCCGACGCGGTTTTATTTGCAATACAAGCCAATCAACGCAACAGCGTGCGCGAAATCTATTTAATGCCGACTCACTAAATAGCAAAATGATGGATAGCGTAATCTATCCATCATAATTAACAGATTAACGTCCATAGTTGTCGCTAACAAACAGTAGAATTTTTCATAAAGAGCGGGGGTACTATGATAAATCACACTTTTATGACTATGCTATAAGCTACCTATACCCAACAAATGAACATGCCGAAATGCCAGCTAATAAAACTAATAATATACCAGCTCATCAATATGTTACTAATGATCCGCTGCATCAACTTTTTGATGCAGTCGATTCTGTTTCAGTACAAGGTTACGATGAACAACGACGTGTTATTTATTGGAATAAAGGCAGTGAAATACTTTATGGCTACTCACACCAAGACGCGATTGGCAAAAAACTCGAAGACTTAATTATTCCCGCGCCAATGAAAGAGTACGTTATTAAGGCGCACGCTGATTGGATTGAGCATGGCATTGAAATTCCAGCAGCAGAACTGACGCTAAATCATAAAAATGGTAGCAGCATTGTTGTATTTTCAAGCCATGTTATGTTTACTAATCAATACAATATTAAACAAATGTACTGTATTGATATTGATCTATCAGATATGCGTGCAGCACAGGCAGAAGCTACCTTTAGCGCCACTATGCTAAAAACGATATTTGAGGCTATTCCCGATTTATTTTTTGTATTAGAGCAAGATGGCACTATTACTGATTACCATGCCAGCGATGAAAATGACTTATATTTACCACCTAAGCAATTTATCGGTAAAAAAATGCGTGATGTACTACCTGAAAAGGTAGCTGAAAAATTTCAACTCCACATAAAAAAAGCAATAACGCATGATGATATGACTAGCTTTGAGTATGAGTTAAGCATGCCTGAGGAAATAAGTTATTTTGAAGCGAGAATTCGCTTATTACCCAAAAAAAGCAAAGTGATGGTGATTATTCGCGACATTAGTGAATCATACCGCAGCGCCGAGCTAATTCGTCATCAAGCTCATTTTGACAGCTTAACCGATTTACCTAATCGCTTTTTATCTCTTGATAGACTTTCCCAAATATTGAATGAAGCGCATAAAAGCCATGAAAAAGCAGCGGTGTTTTTTTTAGACCTTGATGACTTTAAAAAAGTTAACGATTCTTTAGGGCACGAGATAGGCGACAAGCTCTTAATTGAGGCCGCGCATAGATTAAAACGTGCACTTAAAAAAAATGACACCGTAGGTCGGTTAGGCGGTGATGAGTTTATTGTTTTAATATCAAGTTTGAGCGATGAAAATGATGCCTTAGTCATTGGTGAGCGATTACTCAAAGCGTTTAGAAAGCCCTTTAAACTAGAAGGTAGAGACTTAATACTCACATTAAGTATTGGCATTGCAATTTCACCAAAAGATGGGACCTCTGCATCGGTATTGTTGCGTAATGCCGACACCGCCATGTACCAAGCAAAAGCCTTAGGCCGAAACACGTCCTCTTTTTTCACCCAACAAATGAATATAGCCATGCGCCGTCGCTTTGAAATAGAAGATCAAATGCATGGCGCATTAGAGCGCAATGAATTTGAGCTATATTACCAACCACAAATTGATATAAAAACAAATACTATTGTGGGCGCAGAAGCCCTGCTGCGTTGGCATAACATAGTGCTTGGTGACATCACACCCGATGAGTTTATTCCTGTTGCTGAGCAAACCGGGTTAATAGCGCCTATTGGTGTGTTTGTTCTTCAACACGCCTTACGGTTTTTAAATGAATGGCAAACCATTAACAATCAAAACTACATCATGGCTGTTAATCTATCGCCGCGTCAATTTAGAGACCCCGAGCTGGTAAATATAATCATGAATGCGTTAAATAAAAATGATATACCTAATGAGTGTTTAGAATTAGAAATTACCGAAGGCGTGTTAATGAATGGCCAAGCTTCTATACGTGATGCGCTAATCCAAATTGATGAATTAGGCATAAAGCTATCAATGGATGACTTTGGTACTGGCTATTCATCATTGAGCTATTTAAGAGAATATCCCTTTGATGTGCTAAAAATTGATCGTAGCTTTATTAATGGCATAACACACAATAAGGCCGACTGTAATTTAGTAAAGGCAGCCATTGCCATGTCGCACAGCTTAGAAATGAAAGTAATTGCTGAGGGAGTAGAAACTAAAGAACAGTTAAACTTACTCGATGAGCTTAACTGTGATATTGCTCAGGGGTTTTATTTGAGCAAGCCTTTAACTGCCGCCAAGTTACTTAATTTTTCATTGCGTTACCCAAAAGCACTTTAAAAGTGCTTTAACAGTCACAAATTAGCTCATAATTTTAAATAATAAATCGCGTACGGTAGCGGGTTCAAATGGTTTGTCACAAATTGCATCTACACCAGCTTGGGCAATATTTGCTAAGTGGGTGTCGTTAGCCTCAGAGCTGACCATAAGTATGGGAATATGCGAATATGCATTCGATTTCCTTACCGTTTCGGTAAGCTCTTTGCCGTCCATTTCTGGCATATTATAGTCTGTAACAATTAGGTCAAATGACTGGTTATTAAGCATTTCAATCGCTTGTTTACCATCTTCAGCCTCCACTGGAGTAGGAATACCCATACCCAAAAGCACACGTATTATATGCTTACGTGCAAAACGGCTATCATCGACCACTAATACGCGCAGTAAAGTGATGTCAAAATGATCAAGCTCGATTTCCTGCTCGCTAATAATATCGAGCGTGGCTTTAAGCGCTCTAGTAATTTCATCGGCACTAAAAGGCTTAGGCAAAATAGCCAACACACCCGATTGCCTTAGCTGCTCTAAATGCGCTTTGTTACGCTCGCTCGAAACCAACATAAACGCTTGATGCTCGGTTTTATCATTAGCACGTATTGCTTGTAATAAAGAGTCAGCACTGCCATCACTAAAATACATACTGCTGATCACTAAATCAGGCTGGTAATTTGATAAAGCCGCAAGCGCATTGGACTGAGTGTTTGCCGTTTCAATTTGCAAAACACCACACTGAGCCAGTGATTTTTTTATTAGCTTTTGCTGCACCTCTGAAGGCTCAACTAATAATATAGATAAATTAGCTATGGTCGTTAAATCACTCATTTGAGTCCTGTTATTGTCATTTAAATTATTTTTATGACAGTCATTATAAAGTAATAACTCACAACAAAAAGCTAAAATATCAAAACAAATGTGTTACGCAAACGAATAATGCAAATTAAAAACGGTAATTTATACCTGCATAATAACGTCTGCCAGTGTAACTTGCGTTTAATAGTCGAGCGTCTGTATCGTTACCTAATCGCGTTACTGATTCTGATTTAGTTAAATTAATAACCGCGGCAGTCAAACTCAAATCCTCAAGTAAATTAATTGAAGCATTTACATCAACTTGCTCGTATGGATCTTGGTATACGTTCAAGCCGCTATTTAAACCTAACACAGTTTCACCGCGTTTATTATAAGAAGCACGAATATTAAAGGCATCTCCTTCATAATATATTGAGGTATTGTATTGATACTTAGCACTGCCTATTAGTGGTGATTTACCAAACTCTTTACCATCCACTTCTACATCGGCTTTGTTAGTTTTGTTATAAGTGTAGTTTGCATAAAAACCAAAACCACTATCAAAGGCATGCTGTATAAATACTTCCGCTCCTTTAGATACGGCATCAGTACCATTACCTACCGTACTGTAAGGTGAAATGGTAATATTGCCCGTCTCAACTATCCCCTCTTTGCCAGCAAAATATTGCTGAGAATCTATAACTAGAGGCACAACAAAATTATCAACCGTTTTATGAAACAAAGCTAATCCCACGGCAGAACCTTCACTATAATAATACTCAATTGATAAATCAGCTTGTATTGATTCAAATGGCTTTAAGTTTTTATTGCCACCACTGCCACTAAAACCGGGGATTTCATTAAACTCAGCTCTGTCGTCTGCCCATTCATCAGACACAAAGTTAATACGCTGTTGAGCGCCTAAGTCAGTATAATCAGGTCGTGACATCACTTTAGCAACCGCACCGCGCACAACAATATCGTCGCTGGCATCCCAAGCAATATTAAGGCTTGGCAAAATTTGGGTATCGGTGTTTTCTTGGCTGATCAACTGGTAATCTTCAATTAACCTGTCATTTGCGATCACGGGTTCGCCCGTTTCATCGTCGGTATGATCTAGTAAATATGTGTATAAATCGGTAGAAGAACTCATCGTTTTAGTGCGTACTACACGTACCCCTAAATTACCGCGTACGCTATTAAATTCAAAGTCACCTTGCAAGTAAAACGCCGCTATTTGCTCTTCAATATCATAAATAAAGTTATCTTCTTTGCGTGTATACGGCACATAGTTGCTAGTTATAATGTCGCGGTATTTACCCCAATTAATCGCTGGCATTTGGTTTATGTTAAAACCACCAGTAATGTTACCTTCGTTAATAAACACGTCTTGTGCTAGTGGCATACCGTTATTCCACTGGTAACTATCAAACCGAGTAATTCCCCCCTCGCTGGCTTCTCCTGCTGCAATATTAAAATTAGGATCTAAAAAAAAGGTATTACCGGTTTCTCGGTGTAATGTGGCTTTTCGATACTTTATTCCGCTTTTAATCGTGCTTAAAATGCCCCAGTCAGTATAAATATCAAAATCTGCTTGGTAGTAATCTTCTTCTAGCTCACTTCGTACAAAGCTTGAATTTGACGAACCCGGATCGCGACCGCCTCCCACGCCATTAAGTAAGTTAGCTAGCGTATTTGGGCCTATGTTTAAACTGATGTCGTTTTCATTAATTTGCCAACCCGCTGTTTGCGAAACGTTTTCTACAAAATTTTCATTTTCGCCGGCGTTTGAACTTTTATACGCCGCTTCCCAACTTTCTTTTGGCCCGCCTTCTGAGCGCGTATTACCTGCCACAAAACGGGCTTTAAAATAATCACCTTCGTAGGTTAAATTAAAATCAAAGGTGTTTGAGGTCGACTCTTCACGTACATAACTGCCGCGCATCCACGGCAATTGCATATCATTTTCTACGCCACTTGCAGCTGCATCAAATTGCATTGCATTAATAATACTACCTGACTCATCCACACTTACATCGGTCAAAAAATCTGGATTTAAAGACCACTCGGGTATATCTAGTACCGACTCGGTTCTGTTTTTATCCAGCGAAAAACCAAAATAGTTAAAGCCAATTTCAATACGGCTGGTTGGGCGCCACTGTGTGCTAAACTGTATCCCCTCTCGTTCACGTAATTCATTAACAATTGAGCCACGAACCACTTGCGCAAACCAAACATCGTTATAACTAGTGACTTGGGCATCGGTTATTGCGCCCCACTGATTATTGTTTGCAACTGGTTCGCCATTTACATCAACTGGGTTTTCACCGGCAAAGCGCCATATATTTGCATCGGTGCCTCCCGAGAGTGTTCGATTAGTACGCTTTTGTGAGGTATAACCAAACAACACCCCAAAAGTATCGGCTTCATTTTTCCAAGAGTAAAGTGCGGTTAGTTGCGGCTGCGACTCTTTTGTTACATCCGCATAGGTGCTTTCAATGTTAATTACCCCTGAGTTTGCTTCCATACTCAGCGGTTTGCGGCTATGCATTAGTACGGTGCCGCCTACACCACCCTCATCTAAACGCGCTTCTGGCGATTTATACACTTCCACACTTTCAATCATGGCTGAGGGCAGTAATGCATAATCAAACGAACGAGATGGCTCACCAGGCGATGACGCAATAAAATTACTATTTAGCTGAGAAAAGGTCAGCTCAGACGATAGCCCCCTAATACTTACCGATGAGCCTTCGCCTCCGTCACGGTCAATAACCACACCAGGCACCCGTTGTAATGAATCAGCGACGTTTTTATCGGGAAACTTACCAATATCTTCTGCCGTTATGGCATCAACTACTGAACTTGATAAACGTTTTATATCTAAATTAGCCGCCATACTGGAACGAATACCACGCACCTCAATGACTTCCATGTCGTTGCTTTTTAGTGCGTTATCTGCTGCTTCATCAGCATATGCATGATTGATAACAGATAAAATAGACACGCACAGCGTTGATTTAATAAAAAGTGGAAGTGAGTGATGTGAAGCGTAGGTTGTCCGATGAGCGGTCATAGTTTTAACAGTTCCATTTAAAATACAGTTAATACTTAAAGATGAGCGTATCAAGGCGGGCTGATACGAAAAAAGTAGCTGTATTTTACATATCTAAACTTAATAGTTTGTTAATAAAAACTGACAAATAACTGAATACTTTATCAATAAGTAATCAATTTAATGAAAGCAGGAAGTTAAGCAGCAAAGCTATTTAGCTGCTTATAAAAGGACATAAAAAAGGAATGGCGTGATTAAACAGGCAAAACGCCGTTATTTTTTATCACTAATAGCCTGAATATAATAGTTCAAGCTGGCATGAGAAAGCTCGCCCATATGGCTGGTGACTAACTCCCCGTCACTGTTATAAAACAAGGTGGTTGGCAGGCCAGCTGCACCTGATTCACGACTCACATTACTACTTTGGTCAAAAAACACATGTTTGAGGTCAAGTTGTTGTTCATCCAGGAATGCGCTCACTGTATGTAAATCTTCACCTTGATTGACAAACGCCACGCTAATATCAGGGTTGTTTTTTTGAGCCGCCTGTAGCACGGGCATTTCTTTTCGACACGGCGGACACCACGACGCCCAAAAATTGATAACCACTGGCTTACCTTTAAAGTTTTGGAGGTTAACTTGCTGCCCTTGCATATTGTGCACAATCGATTGCGGTAACTGCACACCCGATTGATAAATAGACAGTGCAAAATTCGGAATAATCATTGAGCAAAAACCAACAACCCCGGCAATAGCATAGCTTTTTATGACCTCTTTTTTACCTCGTGCATAGAACGCTAACACCACTATAGCGCTGAGCCAGCCGTAATAAGGTATAAAACCACCATCACTAATATTAATAAGCTGCCACCAATTGCCTTGATAGCTATCCCACATAGTTAGCACAAACGCTAACCGAGCCGTTAAAAAGCCTACCACTACCGCTTTAAATACCGTATCTAAAATCCCTTTTTGTAATGGGTGTTGGCGAGTTAATAAATACGTAAGCCCCCAAAAAACACCTAACCCTAAAAAAATAATCAGCTGAGAAATAGAAATAACCAAAGGCCCAAAAGAAACACTCAACATTGCTACACTCTTCTTTTATTGTGTTTAAGTACCAAATAAACAGTAGCCAAACGTAAATTAATAAAATAAAGGATAACACAACACTTACCTGATTTTTTATTAAACCCCCTCTAATCAGTAGCAGGATTTAATAACATTTTTTTTGATATGGGACAGGCATAACATTTTTTTTGATATGGGACAGGCATAACTTTAATATTTTTGATATGGGACAGGAAAATTGATATGGGACAGGCATAACTTTATGCCACAAGAAATAAGCTTTTTTAATCTCCTTGATAATAAATCATCATTTAAAAATTACATGGTTTATCAAATATTCTCACAGTTATTAAAATTTTACTGCGATAAAGTCAAATTTCAGGCAGGTAAAACTAACCGCGCATGCTGGGCGTTTGAGTAATGAACATACTTAAAATAGCTGGTTTTAACCTGTGCCTTTGTACCATTTCACGTCATTTTTTGCTGCATGCTGTTTTAAGCACTGCGGTGCGCCTGCAAAATGTGAATATTTGCGTCTAAAGTGTTTTATTGAATTCAACCATACCGCTTCGTCTAAATCTAAGGTTGCGAGTATTTTGGGAATACTGTTATCAATATGCCCTTTTTTTTGTGGATTTATATGCCTGCCACTCCAGTCGACTAATGCTAAATAATCAATTAAAGCAAAGGGGATGGTGTGTTCAATATGGTTGCCTGCGAATGGTTTTAACTGTGCAGGCTGACCTAGATGTGGAGAGTTATCTTGTTGTTTACAAACGTTATCTGTGTTGTTGTCATTATTTTGTTGTGCTTGAAAATGAACAATACGTTCTTGTATCGAAGTGAAGTCGCTGTCTTCAAGGCTATTAGCGGCTTTTGCTCTGATAGGGTTAAGGTCTACGTACGCCATGCAGCCAGGGCAAACGGGTTGATTTTATACAGTTAGCCCAACGGTTAGCACTTTCATCATATAAACATTATCCCAACCCGCTTTCAACCGCTTGCTTTTCACTCCAACCTTTGCACTTTTTTCGTTCTTCAATAGATTAAGTGCTATTTTATTAATTAACGCGATGTTTTGAGCTGCATACCCACTGCGTAAACGGTTTTGGTCTTCATTAAAGCTAACGTCGAGTTGCCAATGTAATTTATTCTCCACATGCCAATGACTACGGATAGCATCAGCAATAAATGCAGCATCTTTATCTTTATGGCTACTAAGGTAATACCGCTGCTCATTCGAACTTACACCATTTACCTCTCGTGTTGAACATATTACGGCAATACTTTTTAAGCTTTTCCATCGTGGATGTCGTGCTACCAGCCAATCTACTTCTGTCGTTAACCAAACCTCTCTATTTTCTATTCGCCCGTGATCACCATTTAGTGAACGATGCACGCTGTGTGGGATATTTTTAAATTGCGTGTTGAGCTGGGTATCTAAATGTAGTTTAACGTCATCATAAATCTCCCCTTGATTCCCCTTAAGTCCAAGCACATAGTTACCCTCGTTAGAGATTATTTGCTCACCGATTTTATACTGGCATCCCATGGCATCTGTTGTAATTGTCGCTCCTTTTATGTCAAGGAGCTCAAGCAAAATGGGGATAGCGGTTATTTCATTCGATTTATCAGCAACCTTAACTTGTCCTAAACAAAAATTATTCTCAACAGACCATGCACTGACTAAATGAGTTGCGGGCATACCTGAGGCTTTATCTAATGTACGGCGCATTACTTTACCATCCAGAGCAATCACTCCTTCTTTATTCTTACTTATTTCAGTGACCCATTTGGTAAATGCGCTGTTAAATTCAGTTGGGTTGAGGCGATTGAGTACGTCATTAAAAGTGTCATGACTAGGAATACCATTTTTCAGGTCTAAAAATTTCCGTAACCACTTTACTTTTGACTTTCCGTATTCTTCTATCTCGTTAAAATTATTGCAACCGCTGATAATAGCGCAAATAGTGATACTCAGAATATTGATAAGTGGATGGCGGACACTGGCAGAGTTTCTTGGATCGGTTAGTTGATTAAAAGCTTGGCTGATAGTCGTTTCTTTCATGTTTCGTACAGGCAAAGACTATTATAAACCACGATCATTAGGATCGGTCAAATGATCAAAAAGTACTTGTATGTTTTTCACCCGTTTGCCCTGGCCATGCAGCGTATAATTGATACAAGGTCTAATAGCCCTTGCGATTTATATCGCCCTTCCCAGTATTTACCTGTGCAGTTATCTTCTTTGTTTGCTTCACGCGCAATATGCTCATTTAGGTTTTTCATGTACCAGCTAATGTCGTACAGCCGTGCTCGCCATATTGCAATGATTTCGTCAAAATGATGCCTGCTTATAGCATCTAACGGTTGACCTTGTTTATATTGGTCAACGAGAGTGTGGCCGCGATATAATTTACACCAACGAGTAATAACTTCATCGTCACTCCAATTTAGTGCATGTGGGCGATTAACTTTTACAACGAGGTGATAGTGGTTACTCATTACAGCGTAGGCGGCAATTTCTATGGCAAATATGGTACTTAAATGCTTAATCCGCTCAATAAGCCATGCCCTGCGGTGGTCAAAGTTTTTACCTGTGTAGGGGTCGTCACCACACAAATAAGCTCGCCTTACACACCGAGCAATTAAGTGATAGTAAGATGTTGAAGCCAAATCAATGAGGCATTTTCTTGCTCTTGTCATGCTAATAACCATTATTTTAACTGGATATAATAACAGTAGTTTAGTTTGAGGATTTTACAAAATATTTTATCTGTCCCATTTTATTTATGCCTGTCCTTTTATTTATCTGCGGTGGTCAAAGTTTTTACCTGTGTAGGGGTCGTCACCACACAAATAAGCTCGCCTTACACACCGAGCAATTAAGTGATAGTAAGATGTTGAAGCCAAATCAATGAGGCATTTTCTTGCTCTTGTCATGCTAATAACCATTATTTTAACTGGATATAATAACAGTAGTTTAGTTTGAGGATTTTACAAAATATTTTATCTGTCCCATTTTATTTATGCCTGTCCTTTTATTTACCTTTTTATGCCTGTCCTTTTATTTATTTTATTTACCATATTTATTGGCGAGTAATTCACTTTCTTTTGAACTATTACTCGCCATTATTTAGTGGCTTAAACACCTAAAATTAAAAGTTATTTTACCTCTTTACCCGCCGCCTGCTGATCAGCATGGTAACTTGAGCGTACGAACGGGCCAGAGGCCGCATGGGTAAAGCCAATTTCATCTGCATAGGTTTTTAGTGCATCAAACTCAGCCGTTGGCACGTAACGTTTTACGGGTAAGTGATGCTTAGAGGGTTGTAGATATTGGCCAACGGTTAGCATATCAACGTTATGAGTGCGTAAATCACGTAGCACTGCTTCGATTTCGCTAATTTCTTCACCTAAACCCACCATTAACCCCGATTTGGTTTTAACCTCAGGGTGCGCTTCTTTAAAGCGACGTAATAATTCAAGCGACCATTTATAATCAGCACCTGGGCGCGCAAGTTTATATAAGCGCGGTGCGGTTTCTAGGTTGTGGTTAAATACATCGGGTGGCGTTGCAATTAAAATTTCGAGTGCTTTATCCATACGGCCACGAAAATCGGGGACTAATATCTCAATGGTGATTTTTGGATTGTGCTTGCGAATTTCGCGAATACAATCAGCAAAGTGCTGAGCACCGCCGTCACGTAAATCATCACGGTCTACTGAGGTGATCACCACGTAGCTTAACTTCATGTCTTTTATGGTCAGTGCCAGCTTTTCAGGCTCTGCCGCATCAGGCTTTAATGGACGACCATGGGCAACATCACAAAACGGACAACGACGCGTACAAATAGCACCTAAAATCATAAAAGTAGCAGTGCCGTGGTTAAAACATTCTGATAAATTAGGGCACGATGCTTCTTCACACACCGAGTGCAAGCCGTGTTTACGCATAGCTTGTTTTATGCTATCGATCCGCTCAGTTGACTTAGGCAAACGGATCTTAAGCCACTCGGGCTTGCGTAACATGTCGGTTTTTTCTGTGGGTAATACTTTAACCGGTATTAGCGCCATTTTTTCGGCGTCGCGTAGTTTTACACCGGGTTCTATTTTTGCTGGTTTATTCATGAATAAAAAAACCTTTCATCGTTTAAATTTAAAGCACTACGTAATTACCTAGCGATTTATAACGCATTTATTTTTCAATAAAGGCATGCTCAATAACATAATCACCTTGTTTGCGTGACGTTGCTTTAACAAAGCCACGGCCATTTAAAATGTCCATGGTATCGTCTATCATCGCTTGATTTCCGCACAGCATAACTCTGTCTGAAATGGGATTGAGTGCAGGTAAACCAATTTCGTTAGTTAATTCGTCATTAATAAGTAAGTGCGTAATTCGTTTTTGGTGCGCAGGCGTGCCAAATTTTTCACGCGTTACTATGGGGTAATAAATTAGCTTTTCTGTTACCCAGTCACCAAAATATTCATTATTGGGTAACTCATTGCAAATTATCTCTTGGTAGGCAAGTTCTGAAATATAACGCACTGCGTGCACCAAAATTATTTTTTCGTATTGTTCATAAATATCGGGGTCTTTAATAATGCTCATAAATGGTGCTAAACCAGTGCCGGTTGCCAGTAAATAAAGGTGCTTAGCGGGCGTAAGATAGCCAGGCACTAAAGTACCTGCGGTGCGAGTTGAAAGCATAAGCTGATCACCCACTTGCATGTGCTGCAGTCGTGATGTGAGCGCACCATGGGGTACTTTTATACTAAAAAACTCAAGTTCATCTTCATAATTAACGCTGGCAATACTATAGGCACGCAGTAATGGTTTACCATCTACCTCCATACCAATCATTACAAATTGGCCGTTTTCAAACGTGAATGAGGGGCTACGTGTGGTTTTAAAACTAAATAAAGTTTTATTCCAATGGTGAATACTGGTTACTGTTTCTGTAATACTACTTCTCATTAAACACTCCTGTTGCACCCGCTATTATTTTATCTCTTTAGCCACTTACCTGCGCATTAGCAATGGCCTGAATTTTAGCCACAATGGCTTTTAATCCATTTCCTCTGCTGGGGGTTATGTGTCGTTCAAGATCGAGTTGCTTAAAGTAGCTATCAATATCTACGGCTAAAATGTCACTAGCCGTTTTATGATTAAACACCGCCAGTACAAGGGCAAGTAACCCGTTAACAATTACAGCGTCACTGTCTACCTTAAAAGACAGTCGATTGTCGTTTAGCTGACTTGTTAGCCACACTTTACTTTGACACCCTTTTACTAAGTTCTCAGGCGTTTTTTGATTTTCATCAATGCGATCAATACTTTTTCCAAGATCAATTATGTATTGATAACGCTGCTCCCAATCATCAAAAAAAGCCATATCGTCAATAATGTCATCACGCGTTGGTAAATTCATCGGGTACTCTCATTTTAAGGATTAAAAGAACACACCGGCTTCAAGCTGTGCCTCTTCACTCATCATTTCGCGGGACCAAGGTGGGTCAAATAATAATCTAACACTCACTTTTTTAACATTTGGCACCATTGCAAGCCTGTATTCTACATCACCGACTAATACCGGCCCCATGCCACAACCAGGAGCTGTTAGGGTCATGTCAATATTAACTGTGTGGGTGTCTTGATCTATAAGCACATTATAAATTAACCCAAGTGATAACAAATTAATCGGTATTTCAGGATCGTAAATGGTTTCTAATGCCTGTAATATTTGGTCATAATCAATACGCCCATCCTCTGGAATAGGAAAATCAAGCTTTTGTGGTGTACGCCCTAAGGCATCAGCATCGGTGCCATCTATACGTAACATATTACCTTGCCACGTCACGGTGTAATTTCCGCCTAAGTCTTGATTAATATTAACAAATTCACCTTGGGGTATTAGCACTAAGTCACCATTAGGTACTCGGCGCGCTTTACACTCACGCGTTAAAACAACTATTTTTTGCTGCATCTGCTACCCCTTTTTAATGCCTAAGGTGTTACTGGCTTTAGCTAACATTAAAGCTTTCACCGCAACCGCATTCATTTACTACATTGGGGTTATTAAATTTAATGACCCCATTAACGCCTTCTTTAACGTAATCAATTTCAGTGTCTTTAACTAACGCCATAGCGTCTAAAGCAACGGCTAAAGTGAGTGTATCGCTTGCTTTAATTAGGGTGTCGTCTTTTTGTGGCTGTGCAACGACATCTAATACATAGGCATAACCTGTGCAACCACTTGCTTTAGTACTTAATCGCAATAAATGATCAGGGCTATTTTTTAATTTCCCCTCAAAATATTTTATTGCAGACTCTGATAATGTAATAGGTGCACCTTGGCTATTTTTTGGTGTAAACATCTCTACGTTCATTTTACTTCCTCAAGACAACATTTCTTGTACTTTTTTAAGCGCAATGAAAAATGCGTCTATTTCCTCTAATGTATTGTAAATTGAAAACGATGCCCGAGCAGTTCCAGGCAATTCAAGGCGCTGCATAAGGGGCTGAGCGCAATGCTCGCCGCTGCGAATGGCAATACCTTGTTGATCAAGTAAAAAACCAATATCAGTTGCATGACATCCTTGCAGTACAAAGCTTAACACGGCAATTTTTTGAGGCGCATTACCTATTATTGTTAAGCCGTTAAATGCTTCTGCTTGCTCAGTTGCATACGCTAATAATGCGCTCTCGTGTTGCTGTACTGCTGCTAAGTCTAATTGGCTAAACCACTCAATAGCAGCAGCCAAACCAATAGCACCTGCAATATTAGGCGTGCCCGCTTCTAAGCGATTAGGTAACGCTCCCCACGTAGCAGTTTGATAAGTAACACTGGCAATCATTTCGCCGCCAGTTTGCCACACGGGCCAGTTTTCTAATACCGATTCTTTACCCCATAATACGCCCACACCTGTTGGGCCAAACAGCTTATGAGCAGAAAAAACATAAAAATCACAACCAATATCTTGTACGTTTACATTGCCATGGGCAATGGCTTGTGCGCCATCTACAAGCACTAATGCGCCTACTTTTTTAGCATGTTCAGTAAGCACTTTTACCGGGTTAATTGTGCCAAGTGCGTTAGAAATGTGCGTAAAAGCCACCAGCTTAGTGTTACTTGATAACATGCCAACAAATGCATCAATATTTAGTGTGCCATCGTCATCAATGGGGGCAATTTTAAGTGTTGCACCACTTTGGGCACATGCTTGTTGCCAAGTCACTAAATTAGCATGGTGCTCCATTTGCGTAATAAGCACCTCGTCGCCTTTGCTCAGTTGCTTTGCTATGCCATTGGCAACAATATTAATGCCTTCGGTTGTACCACTAGTCCAAATAACTTCATTACGGTTTGGAGCATGAATAAAGCTTGCGACTGTGTCACGAGCACGTTCAAAGCGATTAGTCGCCTCGTTGCTTAAATGATGCGCCCCACGATGAACATTAGCATTACAATGAGTATAAAAATCAGTGATTGCGTTAATCACTGCTTGCGGTTTTTGAGTGGTCGCTGCGTTATCAAAATAAATAAGCGGGCAACCGTTCACTTGCTGCTGCAAAATCGGAAATTGCGACCGCAATTGCGTTATATTTAAAGCACTGTTGGTCATTTTACTTGCATCTCCATAAAACGAGATTTTAACTTTGGTTCAAGCCATTGCATTATTGGCTTATTGGCTATGTTATTGATCAGCTGTTGAATAAAACCAAAGTTTAACATCACCAATGCCTCAGCGCGTGCAATCCCACGAGAACGTAAATAATACAACGCTTCTTCTTCTATTTCGGCAATGGTTGCACCATGGGCGCATTGTACATCGTCAGCATATATTTCAAGTTCAGGCTTGGTATTTACCTGCCCCCGACGCGACAACAATAAATTACGGTTGTTTAACTGAGCGAGGGTTTTTTGTGCATCGCGATGGATATGAATGCGCCCATTAAAAACCGCTTTTGCTTTATCGCCAATAATGCCGCGCGCATTTTCCTCAGTAGTGCCGTTAGGCATGGCATGTTCAATGGTGCTGTGTAAATCAAAATGTTCACCTTGGCCGAGTAAATACACCGTATTAAATTTTGCCTCTGTATGCTGACCATTATGAGCAATATCAACATCTATACGCGAAAGCTCGCTTCCATAGGCAATTAAGGTCGAATTAAGCTTTGCATGCGCTTGTAAACTAAAATGACAACCGCCAAAATAAATTGCCTCACCGCTTTGCATTGCAAGGCGATAATGCTCTAAGTTAGCGTGTTGACCAACATCAAACTCAGCAAAGCAAGTACTTACACTGTTAGCATCGCCTTGTTCTTGTTCAATAACTGTAACTTTAGCGTTATCGCCTACACGCACTAAAACTCGTTGATGAGCCCCTTGTTCTGCGGTACTTACAGACACTATGCGAATTGCTTTTGTGATCTGACTATTGGCTGCTACATTAATAATAACGCCGTCTTGAGCCAATATATCATTTACTAAGCCAAAAAAGTGATGCGCTGGTTTAATGTTATTAAACACGCTTTTAGCCGCATTTTGCTGTTCTTCGCAGGCGGTTAAAAAACCACTAATACGCAACCCCTCAGGTAACGTTTGAGGCATTAAAGATGTTTGCAAAATACCATTTACAAACACCAAATCAATGCTATCTAATCCCTGTATTTCACTCGGTGGTGCTGTTTTTACTGGTGCACAACGATTAAATGAAAGTTCTTCAAAAGCATTTAAGGAGGTATATTTCCAGCGCTCAATTCGCCGATGTGGCCAATCCATTGTTTGTAATTTTGCTAATGATTGCTCCCTTAACGGGCTTAACCAATCATCAACACAGCTGGCATGCTGTATTACCTGTTGTAACCATTGGTTCATGCAGTTTCTCCCTCAGTGCTATCAAGCCCTAAAAATGCATAACCTTGTTTTTCAATTTCTTTCGCTAGTGATGCATCACCACTTTTAACAATTTTGCCGTTGGCTAAAATATGCACATAGTCTGGCTCAATAAAATCAAGTAATCGCTGATAGTGAGTAATTACAATGAAACTACGCTTGCCATCACGCTGGCTATTTACTCCATTAGCAACCACTTGCAGCGCATCAATATCTAAACCCGAGTCAGATTCATCTAAAATACATAACTTAGGCTCAAGCAAAATCATTTGCATAATTTCGTTGCGCTTTTTTTCACCGCCAGAAAAACCTTCATTAACACCGCGCTTTAAAAAATCTAGCGGTAGCTGTACTTGTGCACACGCCTGCTTTGCCTTTTTTAAAAATTCGGTGGCCGTTAGTGGCTCAAGGTTATGCTGCTTACGCATTGCATTAACCGACTCTTTCATAAATTCCATATTACTTACCCCGGGTATTTCAACCGGGTATTGAAATGCTAAAAACAGGCCTTTTTTTGCTCGCTCTTCAATATCCATATCAAGTAACATTTCGTCATTAAAAATTACACTCCCCGCTGACACTTCATACCCTTCGCGCCCCGACAATACATAACCAAGGGTACTTTTTCCTGCACCATTTGGGCCCATAATAGCGTGAACTTCACCTGGTTTAATGTTTAAGTTCAACCCTTTCAAAATATTTGTGTTTTCTACATTTGCGTGTAAATTATTAATTTTAAGCATTATTTTATCCTACTGAACCTTCAAGACTGATCTCAAGTAACTTACCCGCTTCAACAGCGAACTCCATTGGCAACTCTTTAAACACTTCTTTGCAAAAACCATTCACTATCATAGAAACGGCTTTTTCTGCGTCAAGACCACGCTGCTTACATAAAAAAAGCTGCTCATCACTGACTTTTGACGTGGTTGCTTCATGTTCAACAATGGCTGAAGGGTTTCGACTTTCGATATAGGGAAACGTATGCGCACCGCAACGATCGCCAATGAGTAACGAATCGCACTCGGTAAAATTGCGAGCGCCATCGGCTTTTGCACCCATATGCACTAATCCACGGTAGGCATTATTACTATTACCCGCACTGATCCCTTTAGAAATAATGGTCGATTTAGTGTTTTTACCTAAATGAATCATTTTTGTGCCAGTATCGGCTTGCTGTTTTGCACGAGTTAAAGCAACAGAATAAAATTCACCCACGCTGTTATCGCCTTTAAGTATGCAACTAGGGTATTTCCAAGTAATTGCTGAACCTGTCTCAACTTGTGTCCACGAAATTTTTGCACTGGTATGGCAAATACCCCGCTTAGTTACAAAGTTATAAATACCCCCCTTACCATTTTCATCACCTGGGTACCAATTTTGCACAGTTGAATATTTTATTTGCGCATTATCAAGCGCTACAAGTTCAACAACGGCTGCATGTAACTGGTTTTCATCACGTTGCGGCGCTGTGCACCCTTCTAGATAGCTCACATAACTTTGCTCTTCGGCAATAATTAAGGTGCGTTCAAATTGGCCTGTGTTTTGCTCGTTAATTCTAAAGTAAGTAGAGAGCTCCATAGGGCAGCGCACCCCTTTGGGTATATAAACAAAAGAGCCATCTGTAAACACAGCGCTATTAAGCGCCGCAAAATAGTTATCGGCGCGCGGCACCACGCTGCCTAAATACTTTTTAACCAGCTCGGGAAAACGATGAACCGCTTCTGAAATAGGGCAAAAAATCACTCCAGCCTCTTCAAGCTTTTCTCTAAAGGTAGTAACAACCGACACCGAATCAAACACCGCATCCACTGCAACACCCGCAAGCATTTGTTGCTCGTAAAGGGGGATCCCTAGTTTTTCGTAGGTACGCAAAAGCTCTGGATCAACTTCATCAAGCGACTTTGGTTTATCTTTCATACTTTTAGGTGCTGAATAATACGAAATGGCTTGAAAATCAATTTTAGGATACTCAAGGTGCGCCCAATCAGGCTCTTCCATTTTAAGCCAGTTTTTATAAGCATGTAGCCGCCACTCCAGCATCCATTCTGGCTCACCTTTGTTAGCAGAAATACGCTTTATAACATCTTCATCTAACCCAACAGCAAATGTTTCAGACTCAATGTCGGACACAAAGCCCGCACCATATTTTTGTGACAGAACCTGTTCAATTTGTTCACTCATACTTTCGACCCCTTTTACCTTGTTTTATTTAAATACATTAATTATTAAAAACAAAGCATACAAAATACGTAAATTCTCAGACAACATGCGCCCCAAATACTTGAGTAATTTACTCAGGTATAAATCGTATAATACCTGAGTAAATTACTCAAGTATTATCAGAGGTAATTTTCACTCTCGATTAACTATACGCACAGCATTAAAACCCGTTAAAGCCACAATACTAAAATTTGTCACTGTCATTTTTTTATACGATGCAAAATAAAATACGCATGCTTTTTTCGTCTATTAGCACGAAAATATATTTATTTGATTAACGCTAAGATAGGTAATGTTAAAAATTTATGCCTGTCCTTTTTTATACGGCTAGCTCAAATGTGTAAATATGTTGTGTGTCTGTAGGCTTTATACGGGCAGGAGTGCCTAAAACTTACTCTTGTAGGTCTGGCTTCAGCCTGACAACATGACGGGATGAATCCCGACCTACAAAAAAAACACCAATACCCGACATTCCGCAACGCTTTCAGGAATAAATTTCTTGATAGATACTGCCCATGCAATCAATGATTGTCCTGTTCCTCTGCTCTATATTCAATACTAATTCCTGTGTTTCACTTAGCGTTAACACATGAATACCCTGGAAACAGAAAAATACCCAACGCGCTGTTGGGTTTTGACAGGGCTTGTATTTTAAGTTGGGAAAATGAGCTTCCTGCGCTTTTAACTCAGCCCTCATTTTATGCTCCAGTGCGGCGTAAACCATTAAACAGCACGTCATTATCATTAACAGTGCCTCTATCCGCTCTGGTTTTTTCAAGTAAAGTGATGAGGTTAAAAAGTCAGGGCTCTTTAAAAATCGAAATCCTTTCTCAACACTTTGTTGGGATTTGTATAAACTGAGCATTTTTTCCATCGACAGCGAGTCGCGTAAATCATTCGTCGCCAGTATAAACATGCCTTTGTCTTGTAACCTCGTTTTTCTCGCTGCTAGTGTCCAATAAACTGTGCCTGTAATTTGATATTCAATACTATCGGGTTGTTGCGTTAGCTTTGGACGACCACTGCGTTTAAATACGCCCTGCTCAATGATTTCATGCGCATATACTTCACTGTCAGGATGCCCTTTTTGCCACGTTTTTAATGCTTGCTCTGCATCTAAACGACACGCAAATTTTTGTTTGTTTAATTTCTTAAAGGATTTTAGCGTTTCATTGCTTTCTTTTTCCATCCGCTTAGTGAGCGTATGTTGCTCTCTATTTTTGGCTTGCTCACTTTTTAGCAATAACCAACGCTGCTTGACTTCTCCATATTCTGATGTCAACCAAGCGCCGCTATACCCATTGTCCATCTGCTCGAAATTGAGTGTATGTTGTGCCTTGATGGCTTCTTTAACCTGTTTTAATTTTTGTGGCGCACGGGAAATAAAAAGCTGCGCTTGTTCGTGAAGTGATTGGATCGTTTCTGCGGTATAAAGCGCTGCATCGCCAATAAAGTAACGGCTATTCTGTGCCGCTTTGAGACTGCTTATATGCTGTTTTACAATCTGTTTAAAGCCTTCGCTATCATTGCTATTACCGCTGGCTGCTTGCATATAAATAGGGATCCCCGCTCTGTTTTCTGTGATCAAATTCAATATAACTTGATTTAACTCAGGGCGGTGATCTCGACTATAGCCTTTGACAAGTTTGATCGCTTGGCTATCAATATCATCCTCATACTTACCATCAACATGAATACTGGTTGAGTCTAAATTGATACCTTCACAAGGAAGGTTTAAGTGCTTTACAACGTGGGCTGATAAGGTTTGATAAATACCGGAAACACCGGCGTCATACAGTTTATCAAGGCAACGACCTAATGCATCATCATTAATGTACTCAGCTTTTATCCCTTCTCCAATAAGGCGCTCAACGGGGCGCTCTTTAAAGTATTGCGGATACATATGCAGAGTGCGGCCAACAAAACCAAGCCCATTTAAAATCATGGCTTCAACAAGTTGACCATAAGAAATCAACTTATCAGGGCTTTGCTCAGGGAGTGATTGATCAATTAACTTAGCAATACCAAGTTCTTTGTTCATACCTGCGACTAAACCTAAATGATCAAGACTTTTTGTTGAATAAGACGCCATAAATTTTACACCACTTAAAGATAAGTAATAGATCAAAAATGGAGATCGTCGTCAAGCTTTTTTATTAATTTTTTTGGGTGCGGAAAGACGGCAATACCAAATCCTGCGTTTAACGCAGCGCCTCGGTGTGGAAAGAAACTAAAAGGGACAGGCATGTTATTTCCTTAAAGTACACAAGCAGTTTTTATCAATAAATAGAGAATGATTAATGATTTTTAAATTTCGAGGAAACATACTTAAAGTACAAGTCAGTAAAAATTGGCTGCTTTAATCTTATTAACTCAAACAGGCAGAAGTAGAGTCGTTTAAGTGGTTTTACTATAAAACTACTTAGACGCAAATAATGCTCTTAACCCCTACTTTAAAATAAAATACACATGCTTTTGTCGTCTATTAAGACGGAGAAATATTTATTCACTAACACTTAGGCATGGTTAAAAGTTTATGCCTGTCCCTTATTTTTCTTATTTTTGCTTAAAAAATTATTCAGACTCTAAAAACAACAGTTAAAAACTCTTTAAGTACAAATAGTGAATAACCGTTATTTCCCGCAGGGTGGCGGAGCTTGATTGCGAATAAACGCGGGTATGTCAAAAATATCAGAGGCTTGAGGTTTAGCTCTGGTTGCTGGCGATTGTTCTGTTTCGCTGCTAGACGCTTTATTGAACGGTTCTACTACCATCTTTGCGCTCGCCCCTGTCGCAATTATCAATAATTCATAATTGCTGGCTAAGTTTTCAATTTTAGAGACACCACAAATCACTAGCGCATTAGGGCTTACTTGCTGGCGCACTGTATCGGTAATAAGATTATAACTACCCAGTGAAATTTCTTCCTTGCAATTTACTTGTATAATGACCCCTGTGCTTGATGACATATCTACTTGATTAACCAGCGGATTATTAAGCGCACCATTGAGCGCAGTAGTAAGCTCGCTCTCTTCATCGCATTTGCCAACACCTAAAACGGCATCGCCTTGGCAGTCCATAATTTTAGCAAAGTCGTTTAAATCAACATTTATTAACCCTTGATAACACAGCATGTCGATTAGCGATTTTATCAATGAATGCAGTATTTGGTTACTGTGTTTAAACGCGTCAAATAAACCCACGTCATTGCCTAATACTTCAATAAGTTGATCGTTTGGCAGCGTAATAACCGCATTGGCATGCTCTTTAAGCTCATTTAAGCCCGCTTGCGTTATATTGCTTCTAAATTGGCCTTCACTACTAAATGGCATTGTTGCCACAAATATAACCGGCTTATTTTGCTCACGCGCAAGCTGCGCTATAAATGGGCTTGCGCCAGTGCCTGTGCCACCACCAAGCCCTGTTGCACACAATAAAATATCGCAACTACTTATTAATGCTAAAAGTTGCTCTTTACTCTCTTGAGCAGCCTGCAGGCCAATTTTAGGATCGGCGCCCGCGCCATAACCATGGGTGAGCTCTGCACCGATAAGCACGGCATCATCACTTTGGGTATGCTCTAGTACTACTTTATCGGTATTAACACTAAATAACTTGGCTTGCTTACTTTCTCGCTGCTCATAAATACTGTTGAGCGTGTTGCAACCACACCCGCCAATACCAAATACACCAATCGATAAACCATCTTGCTGCTCAATTAATTGAAACATAACCCCTCCTTAACTTTTAAAGCAGCATAACAGACAGGTACGTCAAAAATTGACGCAACCAGACTATTCAAATTAATTAGAAGTAGTTTTTAGTCGCGGCTTTAAGCTTGCTGGTAATGCGTTGCCGCAATTTTTCAGGTTTAATAACTTCCAGCCAATGAGCACATTTAAATAACTCATCGGTTAATTGCTCAGTATCAATAGTTTGGTAGGTGAGTAATACGTTTTTATCGTCAAAATATTGCTTATCGGTCAGCTCGCCAAGCTCAATAAACCCCTGGTTAGCAGCAGAATGCATAGGTACTTTTACTACTAACTCAATAGCTTTTTGCGACATACCTTTGTTAATCGCACTGCGTAACGATTTTAGCTGCTCAACACTTGGCTCTCGTCGTGTCTTTTGCAGAATATGAACATTGCGGATGCGGTAAACCGGCATCTGGTAGCACTTATCGTGAAGCGACCCCACCATAAACTGCACCATTAACACACCGCCTTGCTCAACTAAGTTATAAAAACTCAATTCAGTAAACTTTAACCAATGCGCCTCATCGTACAGCACCCTATAAAGCTCGGCACTCACTGCACGGTTATGCTTAATCGCATGCTCAATTTGCTTAACCAACTGAGTATCAATATTTACTTTTAAGGAAGGCTTTGGCAAGGTTGAAAGCCAATCAGGCACATTACCATTAAAACGTTTAAGTGCCTGTTCTGTTTTAAGGTGAACAGACTGTTTAACATCATCCGGTACAGATTGCGGTAGTAACTGCTCCAACAACAAGTAATGTTCTGCCACTTCACCGCTCATTACTTTTGTGTTACCACCTCGCCACTGCGAGTTAATAGACCAACCATAGGGTTTACTACGTGTATCTTTTTCGAGGCCAAAACAACCTTGATCGTATAATGATTGAAGATCACGTTGAAGCATGCGGGTTGAAAGATCAAACCCACGTTCAACAAGTTTTTGCTGCAGCTGTAGGGTCGAGATAGAGCTTGGCGATATTGGCACAAGCTCTAAAATTGATAAATGGCGGTGTGAATTCATTATGCCTTACTCAATATATAAAGGTGAGATAGAACTTCATTAACTTTTGTAACCAACGATGAAATAGAGAACTATATTTCAGATTCGACCTGACAGATTACTGCCATTAAAATTCAAATTGTGGATATATTTTAACTTAATGGATGAGGTTTATACTTCGCTATCGCAAGGCATTTAGCTGTAAAAGATCAAACTAAATATTTTAATTTCACCTTATTTATCCCTAGCATAGAAAAGCTTATTATGCTCCAACATGTATTTCTTAAATCTCAGTAACTCTAACGTCCCTAATGCTTTAACATTAAGTTCATCATCTTCTTTAATATTTATGCTCTCTAAAGCTTGCCGATCTACGTGTTTTGAAAAAATCATCTTGAAACGTTCTGACTTATTAATAAACGTGATCAGGTATTTATCAAATAAAGCGTCAAGGTGGGCAGTTAGAAACATTCCATTTGCACCATCCCAGTGTTCACCTTCCTTACAATCGCTAAACCTGACAATATGCGATGCAATTAACAACGGCTCAAAATTAATTCTAGTAACTGCACATTGTTTACAATTCCAAGCCTTTTCAACATTTTTACGGAACTTATTTTGTCCCTGACGAACTTTCTGCTCTGAGTTTTTATATGCATTCTCTTCACTATGTTGCTCGTCATCGTCAGGATGCTCATTTTGAGTTGAGTTTTCAGGCTTCAGATTGTTGATTGCTAGCATCCAGTCGAGCAAATCGCATATATTTTGACTTAAAGGATGCTTGAAAGATGCATTTTGGGTTTTTAAATGCTTCTCAAGAACGTTGTATTCAACTTGGTTACCCTTTTTAAATACTTTCTCTAGCAATTTATCATCTAAAAGGATTGGCTTTGGAGGGACAAGCGAATTTTGAAGCTTTGCCCTATGTGTCTTTTCGCGTGTTGATTGCGAATTGCCTTGAGTAAAGCCAACAATTTTGTACTTGCCTACTAACTGGTAAGGTTTTTTAGGCTTTTGTCTTTGTATTACATACACTAAATCCCCCTCGGAAGGTGGGGTTCTAGGATTTTTAGATTGACTTGGACTGTCTTTAAACCAGTTTCCAGGGCTTTCAGATTTGAATCCATAACCCATGTCGGTTATGAACTCTCCGCCAAGTTTATAATCTTTATGGAGTGCAAAAAAGCTATTCATTTTTTTTAGTGTCCTATTTTAGGTTTCATCAAAATACAATAACTTGCTAGGTATTAACTAGCTATCATTTTATGTGTTGCTGACTACTGAACTCTATTAAACTTAATTAAGACGGCTTTATTTTAAATTTTCTAAATAAGTGTAACACCCTGACCCTATGATACATAACCCCTTATCACTGAATGAAGATAGATATTAATTACTCCTTATTCGCTTTAAAACTCTGCGCTTGTTCAAATATTTCTTTTTATACTTCACCACAGCTGATTGGCGGGTATTTAAATTTAGCCAGCACCAAAAGCTCTACTTTGATAGTGCCGATTTAATATCGTTTCGGTGATTCCAATCTACAAATTTACTTTGTCGTTTACTATCACTATTTTTTAAAAGCAATCCGGAAAATAGTCACGCAATAACTTCATCATATTACGTTTTTGTTTAAAATTCTTAATGAGTGTAGTAATCATGTTATACAGTGGCGTGCAGTCAGCATTTGTGTCTTTTAAATTTTTCTCTATTTTAATTAATAGATTAGTTGCTTCACGGTAGGCGTCATTGTTGGTTTGTCCAATTATTTTGCTAAGTGATTTGTGATACAAGTCAATCGACTCGTGTGGGTATTGCGCCATAATTAAACCAGCTAACGTTATCAATTGACTCGACTTAACATCATGTTTTGCAGCCCATGAACGTGCTTTGTCAATGTCATTTTGATCAATATAAAAATCCAGTAACTCGCTTGGGTAATTAGTAAAGCGACGAATACCTTGGTTTAGCTGAGTGCCTTGACTTGATAGCGATAGCAATAATTGCTCTACCTTTTGCGTAAACTCTGCGTCAATAACGCCGGTTTTTTGTTGTAACGCTTGTAAATCTTTAAAGCCATTAAAACTTGGGTTATCAACAAATAACTGCCACGCTATTGCCCATGCGGCCTTAAATTCTGATAACTCAAGGCGAATTTCAATTTCAGCACGTTTACATGCAAGCTGCTCATGGGGGGTATTTGCGCGTTGATAAGCTTGCTTTAAATAATATTCAGCATCTAACAGGTCATTACGTTCTTTGCAAAGCGCCACTATTTTTAAATAATCTGCTGAATTATTGGCTGTTATTTTAATTAAACGCAGTTGCTCTTGCCAATCATCTTGCATTTGCGCTTGTTTTATTAATACCGAGGTAAGGCGCAGCAGTGCGCTTTTTTGTCTCCAGTCATCAAAATCAACGCCCACTTGCAGGCGTTTTTCTATTGCCGTTGCACACTGTGATAAAAACAAGGTATTTACACTGGGTGTTATATCAAAGTCTTCTGGCACACTCGGAAACACATCGTATTTATACTCTGCAAAGTGCTCAAAAATCCACTGCGCTTTTTGCTCATCAGACCAAGGCAGTTGATTAAACAGTTCGCCCAGGTTTTCGTTAAGTTGCCCTTCGATTTCAAAGCGAAAACCGCCCGAATCATCTATTTGCTCAAGCACTGTATTTAAACGTACCAAGGCTTTAAGGTTTAGCTGCCATTGCTGATCAACGGGCAGTTTTTCTATTGCAGGGAATATCATTTCAAACAATGACTCTGCCTCAGCAAAATAGCCACGCACTTCATTCCAATCCCACACAGGCTCTTTAGGCAACGCTTTGGTGATCAGTTTACTTAGCTCGCTGGCGCCCAGTGCCTGCTTATCGTTTGACATCATCATTAGCCATTTGCTGTATTCATGCTCTGACTCATCTAAAAACCTCATGATTATATCGGTAAGTTCATTAACTGATTTATCTAAAAACCATGCCATTAATTCACTACGCTCATTGTCTTGCGCTGTTTCATCATTGGCGTTTACGTCGGCGAATTCAGCTGCCGATAAACTGTTTACTTTGAGTGCCACAGCAACGGCGTGTTTGCATATTTCTTGATAGTCGGCAGCAGGGCATGTACAGCTTGCCAAACATTGCCCGCCAGCACTGTTTTCTAAGCTGACTTTGTATTTATACTGCCCCGCCACGCTCGCCATCGCTTTATTATCAACAATAAGTAACTTGCTAACATGGTTTGCAGCATACAAACCATAGCCCAAATCGTACGTTTTACTGGCCACGCGTTGCTTTATTTCATTTATGTCAAATACCACAGTAATCCTTATTATTAGTTAAGTTTGTAGGTCATCAGGGAATCAAAAAATACATCCTAAAAAATAAATTAAATAAGTATTCTGTATTTTTTGGCATTGCTTTAAAAGTGCGACCAGCGTTTTTTTGGTGCAGCGTTCATGTGCTCTGCCTTAGGCAAGAATATCAATATAATTTAAAAAGTCCCTTAAAAAAATATGATCATGCTCTGCACTAGCGTATATACTAAACAAAGATACCTATGATTTGCCAAATATATGTGAATAACTATGAGCAATAAAAACAACGAAATTTTACTAGAAAGCGGCACTAATGAGCTGGAAATTATTGAATTTCATTTAGAAAAATCTTTAGCTAACGGCCAAACCAAAACGTGCTATTACGGGATTAATGTTGCCAAAGTGAGAGAGGTGATCCGCGTTCCAGAGACTACCGACTACCCTAATGCTCAACCGCATATGATTGGCGTATTTTCGTCACGAGACATACTAACGCCTCTTGTTGACCTTGCTGGTTGGTTAGGTGTGCCAACATCAACAACGCTTGATAACAAATACGTAATTGTTACCGACTTTAATAAAATGACTAATGGCTTTTTAATCGACAGTGTTAGCCGGATACACCGTATTTCATGGAATGACGTTGAATCACCCAGCCAATTTTTAGAAGCTGGTGAGCAAGACTGTGTTGTTGCTGTGGTTCGTAAAGAACACAAACTGATCATGATTTTGGATTTTGAAAAAATAATTGCCGATATTAACCCAGAGCTTAGTATGGAAAAATATGATGTTAAGCTTGATCGTTCAGTAGATTTAAATGAAAAAATGATCAGCAAACGTAATGCTAAAACAATCATGGTAGTGGATGATTCTGCGTTTATTCGTAGTATGATCCAAGAAACCTTAACCTCATCTGGGTACAACGTCATTACTAGTAAAGATGGGGGCGAAGCGTTTGAAAAACTGAACGATATTCAACGAATTACCGAGGCAGAAAACTCTTCAATTGATGGCATTGTTAATGCTATTGTTACTGACGTTGAAATGCCACGGATGGATGGTATGCATTTAGTAAAGCGTTTGCGAGAAAATAAATTTTTTAACAATACGCCTATTATTATGTTTTCATCCATTATGAGTGAAGATAACCGAGGTAAGGCGCTTGAATTAGGCGCTAATGATACAATCACTAAGCCTGAAATCGGTAAAATGGTTGGTTTGATGGACCAGTATATTTTTAATTCTTAGCGCCATTGGCATGCCCTCTGGTCTTTATATCCCCCCGCTCAACACCGTTAAACTTGTTGCCCTTACGATTTAAGAAACGCAACTTAATCACCTATAAAGCAGTTGTCAGCACCACTAAAACGAGAGACAGCGCCTCTCGTTTTAAGCCATTGCTAATTCAATAACTATAGTCTAACCCGTTAATCTCACATATTTTTCAGCTAATTGATCTATACTTTCTCGATTTAGAGGATCGGGCTTAATGCAGTCTATTGGGCATACGCTCACACAGGTAGGTTTGTCGTAGTGGCCAACACATTCGGTGCATTTTGCGGGGTCGATTTTATAGATTTTAGCGCCCATGTAAATGGCTTCATTAGGGCACTCAGGGTCGCACATATCACAGTTAATGCATTTACTATTTATGAGTAAAGCCACTCTCTAACCTCATTTATTGGATCTAGTACTGCTAGCATAAAATTACAGCCGTGAATTATGCATTTTATGCTGTGTTGCTTTGTTGATCTTCATCAATAAAAACTGTAACTGGCAATTCGCATTCAGCCATTAGCTAAAAACAGCACAGTACCCGCTTCCACAATAAAAAAGTTTGAAGTTACTGGGCTCATTTCATTCAGGCAGCTATTACTTCTATGGCAAACTCATTACGACTTAACAAAAGCGCCAACTCAAAATAAGATAGCAGAGATTATTTTCAACTTTAAAAACACAGCTAAAGCACTCGGCGTAAATAAGCAAACGATTAACTTAATAGAGCAACAGCTTGATAATACGTACGCCATGAATAAGCATTTAACTAGTAGTTAAACCGCTTGTTTGAAAGGATTGCGGGTGTCTTGGTTTTCGTCCAAATTACGCATTAATATGGCGTGTTCTAAATCGATAGTGTCGGGCAGTGGAATTTTTACTATATGCCCTGAACCTTTAGCATCGGTAATTGCCTCGCCTTTTTTGTTTTCCATAAAATCGAGGTTAAAGCTAATATTACCTTGTGGGGTCATCAGCTCTAATGAGTGACCTACACAGAATTTGTTTTTAACATCAATCTCAACCAAACCACTGCCACTACGACCAAGTACTTCACCAACAAACTGCTGCTTATCTGACACGGAATGGCCGTACTCATAATTTTGATAATCTTGATGGGCGTGGCGTTTTAAAAAGCCTTCGGTGTAACCACGATGTGCTAAATTTTCTAACGTTTTAAATAAGTTGGCATCGAATGGGTGCCCCTCTACTGCGTCATCTATGGCTTTGCGATAAACTTGTGCTGTGCGCGCAACATAATAAAACGATTTGGTACGACCTTCTATTTTAAGGCTATGTACGCCCATTTTTGTTAACTGCTCTACGTATTGCACGGCGCGTAAGTCTTTTGAGTTCATGATATAAGTACCGTGCTCGTCTTCAAATGCAGGCATGTATTCTCCCGGGCGGCCTTGCTCTTCTAGCATAAACACATCCTTGCTCGGCGCACCTTCACCTAACGTAGGAATAACCGTTTTAGGGTCAATTTTATGCACCATTTCACCGGTTTCGTTTTCTACGCCCGGTTTTACATCGTACTCCCAACGACACGCATTGGTGCAGGTGCCTTGGTTAGGATCGCGTTTATTAATATAACCCGAGAGTAAACAACGCCCTGAATAGGCCATACACAGCGCACCATGCACAAACACTTCTAGCTCAGTGTGTGGGCAAAGTGTACGGATTTCGCTTATTTCTTCAAGCGATAATTCGCGAGATAAAATTACCCGTTCAATGCCCTGTTTTGCCCAAAACAATACGCTGGCATAATTTACCGCATTCGCCTGTACCGATAAATGAATTGGCATATCAGGCCACTTTTCTCGCACGAGCATAATTAAACCTGGATCTGACATGATCAGCGCATCAGGCCCCATAGCAATAACAGGCTCTATATCGCGTAAATACGATTTAACTTTAGCATTATGCGGCGCAATATTAGAGACCACATAAAACTTTTTATTCAGCGCATGGGCTTCGTTAATACCTATTTGTAATGTCTCAAGATCAAATTCGTTATTGCGCACTCGTAAGCTATAACGCGGTTGGCCGGCATACACCGCATCAGCCCCATAGGCAAAGGCAAAACGCATATTTTTTAAACTGCCTGCAGGGCAAAGTAACTCTGGAATAAATGGGATTGAAGAAGTAACCGTTGACATGTGCGCTCCATACATCGAACTGGGGTCAAGCCAGTTGCATGAATAGTTAAGAAATATAAAGCGCGCAAGTATAATGAGTGGTCAAAAGAGAAGCCTTGATCAAGATCATCAATTTTCTCTTAACATAACCAATAAAAGGACTAGTTTTTACTGGTTAATTGATTTGAAAATTGGCTAACTGCATCAACAACCTGTTGCGCCCCTTTTTTAATGTCGCTCATTACATCACCAGATTCTTTGGAGAGTTCAAGTCCTTGTTGCGCTTTAATTTTACCTTGCTCTATTGCAGCAACCGTTGATTGGGTTAAGTTTTGGTTTTGCTGAACTACATCCACTATTTCTTCGGTAGCCTTACTGGTTCTTGAAGCTAATAAACGTACCTCATCGGCCACCACCGCAAAGCCACGGCCTTGCTCCCCTGCACGTGCCGCCTCAATGGCTGCGTTCAGTGCTAATAAGTTCGTTTGATCAGCAATGCTACTAATACTTTGCACTATGCTTGCGATAAGCTGCGATTGTTTATCTAACGCAGAAATTTCTTGACCTGCTTGCTCCATCTGCACTGATAACTCATTCATTACCTGTACTGTTTTTTGTACTACTAGAGCACCTTTATCAGCGTTATTATCGGTTTCTACAGAGGTGCTATGGGCAATGCTCGCCGCTTGCTCTATGGCAAGCTCTCTCTCGACCTGATCAGTGATCACGGTAGCAAATTTAACTACTTTGTAAAGCTCATTGGCTTCATTAAAAATAGGGTTATAAGACGCTTCCAACCATACCGTATGACCCTGTTTGTCTACACGTTTAAACCTACTTGCAATAAACTCACCACTGCGTAATCGTTGCCAAAACGCTTGATACTCTTTACTGTTTGCTTCTTGCTCATCACAAAACATAACATGATGCTTACCCACAACCTCTTGTTTTGAATAACCCATACCCTTTAAAAAGTTATCGTTAACGCCAAGCACTATGCCTTTAATATCAAACTCTATAACCGCAGTTGAGCGATGCAACGCTTTAATTAGATCTTGATTTTCTCTTGAACTTTCAATTATCTGTGTAAGTACCGTGCAATGCATGGTTAAATATTCAAGCTGATTTTGCTCATTTTTAATCGGGTGCAAAATACAACGTAACCAATCTCGCTTTCCGTCTTGGTGTAATAATTGAATAGCACCTGCAAAGTGCTCAGACTTAGTTATCGCTTTTTTGAACGAATGATAATCTGGATTATTTCTAGCGTTCTCAGGTATAAAATCTAAAATATTTTTATTGATTAGTAGATCGTTTGCATAATCAAACGTCTGCTGAAAATTTTTATTTTGTCTTAAAATAGCACCTTGCTTATTAAGCTCTAATACCAGCATTTCACTGTCTAAGCTTTGCTTAACCTGCTCCCTAACAGAAAGCTTACTTTGTAAATCAGCAATTTGATTTTTTAAAGATTGGTTAAAAAACATATTATTACCTTAATGTTTGCGTCTGGGCATATAAATTTGGCGCTGACGAATCCCCACAAAATAAAAATTAATGGTAGACTCTCATGATTATTTGTGATCAAATTTTTTCACTATAAAAAAACTCACTCATAATCATGAAAGCCACCGAAATATTACACAAAGATATTGCCATTGCCTACCCTGAAATTCATAAAACACGTTTAAATACAGTCTTTACGTTTGTTAACTCAGGCTTGCGTGATCAGCGCGTTACTGTCACTTACCTAGGCCGAGGATTAAAATCATTTTCTAATACCGATAAAAAACATGATATTAAACGCGCAGACCGTTTGATTGGTAATGCTAACCTGCATCAAGAACGTCTTTGTTTCTATGAGCATATGACCGAATGCTTAGTAGGCCAGCAACAACACCCACTTATTATCGTTGACTGGTCACCTATTAATGGCGGCGAAATATTTCAAGTGCTCAGGGCAAGCATACCAATGGGGGGAAGAGCGTTAACGCTCTATGAAAAAGTGTATCCTGAAAGCGAATTAAATACCGAAGCGGCTCATCAACACTTACTCGATAGCTTGGCACAGTGTTTACCTGCAGATTGTCAGCCTATTATTTTATCTGATGCTATTTTTAGAACGCCATGGTTTAAAGCCATAGAAGATAAAGGCTGGTATTGGCTTGGGCGCGTCAGAGGCAATGTGACCTTATCTAGCGACCTTGAGACATGGCGAAATTGTAAATCATGGTTTGAGCAAGCAACAGGTAAACCACACCTTCTGACACAGATTTACTACGGAAAAACAGTTCGTTTCGCGTGCCAAGGTGTTTTGTTTAGAGGGAAAAACAAGGGACGTAAAAAAATCAAAAAACGGGGTGGGCAATCTCAATGTACAACGGTTAAATACCAACAACAAAAGGCCAAAGAGCCTTGGCTACTTGTGTTTAATTTACCTACACAATTTACAGATAAGCCTCAACGGATTGTGACTTTATATAAACAACGTATGCAAATAGAAGAAAGTTTCAGAGACACTAAGAATGCAAAACTTGGCATTAGTTTAGCCTTTGCAAATTCAAGAAGCGCAGAAAGGTTTGATAATTTATTGCTCATAGCGGCGTTAATGTTGTTTGTCTTATGGTGCATAGGGTACACCGTGTCGGCACAACAAGGGGATGCGGCATTACAAGCGAATACAGAGAAAAAACGACGAGTATTGTCCTATATTTATCTTGGCAAAGAAGTGGTTGATGATCCTAGGTATGAGCCTGATGGGCAGTTCATTATTTATGTGTATAGCCAGTTGTCACTTCTGACTATACAAATTGATAATTTAGGCTAAATTCGTGGGGATCTCTCAGAATTTGGCGTTCTTTATAGGTGTGCTATAAATAACAACTTAGGTCACAAAAATAATAGTATAGCGAATGTTAATAAATATATATTAAACGTAACTATATTGTTTTTGGCTCATAAATACGGATTGATAAATTATAATAATCAGTAAAATAGAATAAATTAGGTTTTTTTGACTAAAACGCGTATAATTCGCGCCCGTTAATATTCAACCTTTTATTTAAATTATTGGAGCACAAAGATGGCTTTAGAGCGTACTTTTTCAATCGTAAAACCTGATGCAGTTGCTAAAAACCACATCGGCGCTGTCTACAACCGTTTCGAAACTGCGGGCCTTAAAATTGTTGCCGCTAAAATGGTTCACCTTTCAAAAGAAAAAGCGGAAGGTTTCTACGCTGAGCACAGCGAACGTCCTTTCTTTGGCGCTTTAGTCTCTTTCATGACATCTGGCCCAGTAATGGTTACCGTTCTTGAAGGCGAAAATGCTGTGCTTAAAAACCGCGAAATCATGGGTGCAACTAACCCTGCTGAAGCACTAGCGGGTACTTTACGCGCAGACTACGCTGATAGCATCGACGAAAATGCGGTTCACGGCTCTGACGCTGTTGAATCTGCGGCTCGCGAAATCGCGTATTTCTTCGCAGACGAAGAGCTTTGCCCACGTACTCGTTAATTTGAGTTTCGCAGCTAACCCTGTGATGCAAAGTATGAAAAGGGCTTTAGAGCCCTTTTTTAGTCATTAATTAAAGTATTACTGTGTATTTTTTGATGTTTTACTTAATGATTAAAGTGGGTAAATTGTGTACAATTTACCCTTGTAAATTTTTATCACCACCGTCACTAATTAAGGTTGTTTCATGACCACTGAGCAAAAAAAAATTAACTTATTAGATTTAAACCGAGATGCAATGCGAGAGCTGTTTGTGTCGTTCGGTGAAAAGCCATTTCGTGGCGATCAGGTGATGAAATGGATTTATCATTTTGGCGTAGATAATTTCGATGAAATGAGCAACGTCAACAAAAAACTTAAAGAAAAGCTTAAAAATGAGTGTGAAATTGTAGCCCCCGAAATTTCAGTTCGCCAGCAAGCCAGCGACGGTACAATTAAATACGCATTAGTACTCGAAGGCGGCCAAGAAGTAGAAGCTGTGTGGATCCCTGAAAAAGACCGTGCCACTTTATGCGTATCTTCTCAAGTAGGCTGTGCATTGGAGTGTACTTTTTGCTCAACAGCACAACAAGGCTTTAACCGTAACTTAAAAGTGTCTGAAATTATTGGCCAAGTGTGGCGCGTAGCCAAAGACATTGGCCTTGATGGCAACAGTGAAAAACGCCCAGTCACTAACGTAGTAATGATGGGTATGGGCGAGCCGCTACTTAACGTTAAAAACGTGGTACCTGCAATGGAACTAATGATGGACGATTGGGGTTTTGGTTTATCTAAGCGCCGCGTTACATTAAGTACTTCAGGCGTTGTACCTGCGCTTGATTTATTAAAAGAAAAAATAGACGTAGCACTGGCTATTTCATTACATGCACCCGATAACGCACTGCGTGATATTTTAGTACCTATTAATAAAAAGTACCCTATTGAGGAGTTTTTAGCCGCATGTCGTCGTTATATTGATGGCTCAAAGGCCAATAAAGATGTAACCATTGAATATGTTATGCTCAATGGTGTGAACGACAGTACCGATCAGGCACATGAACTGGTTAAAACGTTAAAAGGCACACCATCAAAAGTAAACCTTATTCCATTTAACCCATTTCCAGGTAACGAATATACACGCTCGAGTAACAGCCGAATTGATCGTTTTTCTAAAGTGTTACAAGCCGCTGGAATTACCTGTATTGTTCGTCGTACTCGAGGGGATGATATTGACGCAGCCTGTGGCCAATTAGCCGGCGATGTGGTTGATAGAACAAAGCGCTTGGCTAAAAAGAAACTACGCGATGAAAACGCAATTGCCGTAAACATTCACCAAGCCTAAATGCCCTAAAAAAACCCAATGCCTTTGTGAAAAACCGTTTATTTTTAAATAAATGATGCAACACAAAGGCTTTTAGGTAAGATAGAGGCTATGTGAATGAATTGAGAGACAAAGTAATGCGAGCTTTAATTGCGTTAGCACTATCAACACTGCTTTTGGGCGGTTGTGTTACTGAAAATAGCTACAATGGTAGCGATAAACCCGTTCTGGAAAATAAGTTTAACAATACAAATGCTGCACGTACTCGAATCGCTTTAGCACTACAGTACCTCGATACAGGTAACAACTCACAAGCAAAATACAACCTAGAGCGTGCCAATGAATATGCTCCAAACTTGCCCGAAGTTCACTACTCATTAGCGTATTATTATCACCAAGTGGGCGAACACGCATTAGCAGATAAAGCCTATCAAAAGGCGTTAGCTATTAAACCTGACGATCCGAATACCCTGAATAACTACGGTACCTTTTTATGCAGCATTAATGAGTACGACCGCGCTACCGATCAATTTTTAAAAGCCATTGAAGTACCCAGTTATATTCGCGTTGCACAAAGTTACGAAAATTTAGCCCTGTGCGCCATTGAATCTAATGACTTTAATAACGCTGAAAACTACTTTGTGCAAGCACTCAATCACAGCTCACAACGGGCATCTACACTGATTAGTTTAGCGGCATTATATTATGCAAAAAGCGACTTATATAAAGCCAGTAGCCTAATCAAACGTTATGACGATACAGCGCAAGTTTCCCCACGCGCATTATTGCTGAGTTATTTAGTTAAACAACGCATGGGCCGAATAGAGGAAGCAGAGAAAATTGCCACAACCATCTTACAAACTTATCCTAATAGCATGCAAGCGAGCGCTATTAGCGACAATCAATTAAGGCAAACAGAGTTTGAAGTGCTACGCGAAAAGTACCGTCAAGCTCAGCTAGATGAATTACAACAGAGTAATCATAACAATCAAATTATTGTTGAACCGAAAATAAAAATTATCAGAAAAAAAGCGCCAGAACCAGAAATGGATCTTGAAGCGCCGACAAAAAAAACTAAATAATATAATAATTACTGATTTTGCTCTAAACCAATTTAGCATTTGGGTGTGATACAATGCTAAACTGTGCTTTGCTAGGTATATAAAGGTCTTTCTATAACGAGTGCTAATGGTACTCTTTTAAGCATAGCGCACTGGCACCAAGTATTAATGAACGCTAAACAATAAAAATAAATTTTACCTTGGTTGTTAAACATAAACTTTAATCGTGGACTCAGACTCATAAACATTATGAATGAAGATAATACACAAACACAGAGTGACGAACCCTCTGTAGGACAAATACTTAAAACGCATAGAGAAAATGCTAATATCAGTGTCGCTGCTATTGCTTCATTATTAAAGCTAACAGAAATACAAGTTCAGCATATCGAAAATGACGAGTTTCATTTATTGGGTGCAAAAACGTTTGTTAAAGGCTATATAAAAAATTACTGTCGTGCACTCAACATTGATAGCACGCCTATCTTAACAATGCTGCCTGTGTTTTCTGCATCAACTAAACCGGTCGATATGCAAAGCTTTTCAAGGCGCACAGAAAAAGAAGCCAATGACAGCAAGCTGATGACCGTAAGCTATTTAATTTTAGCCATTATTATAGGCTCCTCAGCCGTATGGTGGTGGCAAAATGCAATGCCTATTGATGAGCAAACCAAAACCATTAATGCCAGTAATTCGCTAATTACTCAGTTGCAAGAAAATACGACACTGCTAGCTGATGCTACTGAAGATACGCCATTAGAGGATATAGAGCCTGAACAACAAACAAATTCAGCCATACAAGATGAGCAACAATCAATTCAAGCCGCGCCAGTAAATGATGATGTTCAGCGCCCCAGTGACAAAAAAGACAATGGTTTAAGCACTCTTGTTATGATGTTTGATGATGAGAGCTGGGTAGAAATTCACGATGCCAATAATGAAAAAATTGCTTTTGGGGTAAAAAAAGCAGGTTATCAAATGACGTTAACCGGTGTCGCACCTTTTTCAGTGGTGTTAGGTAAGCATGATGTTGTTAATATTACCCTAAATGGTGAGCCAATTGATATTTCGGCCTTTCCCAAAAACCGTTTAGCTAAATTTAAATTACCATTAGCAGAGTAGTCGCTATGTTTTCAGAATCTCCTATAAAACGCAGAAAATCCACTCGTATCAATGTCGGAAATGTACCGATTGGCGATGGCGCACCTATTGCTGTGCAGTCAATGACCAATACAGACACCATGGACGTTGATGCTACGGTAGCTCAAATTCAAGCCATTCAAGATGCAGGCGCAGACATAGTGCGCGTATCTGTGCCTACTATGGATGCCGCAGAAGCATTTAAAAGCATTAAAGAGCAAGTATCTATACCACTTGTGGCTGATATTCATTTTGACTACCGGATTGCATTAAAAGTAGCAAAATACGGTGTTGATTGTTTGCGGATTAACCCAGGTAACATTGGCAGTGAAGAACGCATTAGAGCCGTAGTAGACTCTGCCCGTGAGCATAATATTCCCATTCGAATAGGGGTAAATGGCGGTTCACTTGAGCGCGACTTACAAGAAAAATACGGCGAGCCAACGCCAGCGGCTTTACTTGAGTCTGCTATGCGTCACGTTGATATATTACGTCGTTTAGACTTTGATCAATTTAAAATTTCGGTGAAAGCATCCGATGTCTTTTTAGCGGTAGGCGCGTATCGTTTACTCGCCAAAGAAATCGACCAACCTTTGCATTTAGGCATCACCGAGGCCGGCGGTATGCGCTCAGGCTCAGTAAAATCAGCCGTTGGCTTAGGTATGTTATTAGCAGAAGGTATTGGTGATACGCTGCGTGTATCGTTAGCCGCCGATCCGGTGCAAGAAATAAAAGTGGGCTTTGATATTTTAAAATCATTGCGTATTCGCTCGCGCGGGATTAACTTTATTGCTTGCCCTAGCTGCTCGCGTCAAGAGTTTGATGTGGTGAGCACCATGAACCAGCTTGAAGAGCGCTTAGAAGATATAATCGAGCCAGTGTCGGTTTCGGTGATTGGCTGTGTAGTTAACGGCCCAGGTGAAGCATTGGTTAGCGATATTGGTCTTGCTGGTGCAAATCGTCGCTCAGGCTTATACATAAATGGCGAACGCCAAAAAGCCCGTATTGATAACAACAATATCGTTGATCAGCTCGAGGGTTATGTACGCGACTTCATCGAGAAAAAACAACAACAAACACCAATCGATATAAAAATTGTAGAGTAATTTATACTCCAGCAATGTCTAACGGCCCTGTACCAACAGCATTGACAACATAGTACAAATTACGAACACCCCGTTACACTCGCAATTACTTCGTAGTTAGGGTTATAATGTGCGGTCGATTTTTTAGTTTTACGTGGTTGCAGCTTACAGCTGCACATAAACAGATTTAGGATTTATCAGTGGCAAAACAAATTCAGGCAGTTCGCGGTATGAACGATTGCCTGCCAGGCGATACGCAAGTTTGGCAGAAAGTAGAGCACATTTTACGCGAGACCGTATCATCGTTTGGTTATCAAGAAATTCGTTTTCCAATTGTAGAATCAACCGACCTATTTAAACGCTCTATTGGTGAAGTTACCGATATTGTAGAAAAAGAAATGTACACCTTTGCCGATCGTAACGGTGATAATTTAACCCTGCGCCCTGAGGGGACGGCGGTGTGTGTACGTGCAGGTAATGAAAATGGCCTGTTATACAATCAAGAACAACGCCTTTGGTACATGGGCCCGATGTTTCGCCATGAACGCCCACAAAAAGGCCGTTACCGTCAGTTTCATCAATTTGGTTTAGAAACCTTTGGTATTGCCAGCGCCGATATAGACGCTGAAGTGATATTACTCACGGCGCAACTTTGGGAAGCATTTGGCATAAGCGATCATGTACGCTTAGAGCTTAATTCATTAGGTTCTAACGAAGCACGTGCACAGTACCGCGATGCCTTAATCGCCTTTTTAGAACAACATACCGATGTACTAGATGAAGACGCTAAACGTCGTATGTACTCTAACCCACTGCGCGTGCTTGATACTAAAAACCCAGATATACAAGCAATTTTAGTCGATGCGCCAAAATTATCTGAGCATTTAGATACTGAATCAAAAGAACATTTTGAAAATTTATGTGAACGATTAGATGCCGCAGGCGTCAAATACACGGTTAATGAAAAGCTGGTACGTGGCTTAGATTATTACAATCGTACTGTATTTGAATGGGTAACCGATAGCTTAGGCGCTCAAGGTACAGTGTGTGCCGGTGGTCGTTATGATGGCTTAGTTGAGCAATTAGGCGGTAAATCAACCCCAGCCGTTGGTTTTGCAATGGGCTTAGAGCGTTTGGTTTTACTGCTTCAAGCACTTGAATGTGTAGGTGACATACGCCGCAGTGCTGATGTATATTTAGCGGCCATGGGTGATAAAGCCAGTATTCAAGCGCCTATTATTGCATCTAACCTACGTCGCGACGTACCTGGGTTGCGCGTTATGGTGCATGCTGGTGGCGGCAACTTTAAAAAACAATTAAAACGTGCTGATAAAAGCGATGCATTGGTCGCGGTTATTATCGGTGAGGATGAATTAGAGCAAGGCGTTGTGACCATTAAGTATTTACGTGAGCGTAAAGAACAAGTCACATTAGAACTAGAACACGCTAAAGCGCTACTTGCAGAACTAATTAATAGCTAAAATGACATAAAGCGCAGACACTTAAGCGCTTTAACAGAGGTAAGCATGGAAATTTATTCAACAGAAGAACAACAAGCAGAAGCAATTAAACGCTTTTTTCGTGAAAACGGCCTATCACTTGCGCTAGGTGTAATTGTTGGCTTAGGTGGTCTGTACGGTTGGAAAGCCTACAATCAAAACCAAATAACCACCGCAGAGCAAGCATCCGATGCCTACACTAAGCTTGTTGAAAGTGATGACGTATTAGCCTCTGCTGATGCGTTTATTAGTGAAAACAAAGACACCCAGTACGCAACTTTAGCTGCATTTGTTGCTGCAAAAGAAGCGGTCGATGCGCAAAAATTAGACGTAGCGAACGAAAAACTAAGCTGGATTGTATCACATGTTGATAACGCACAACTAAAAGCCATTGCCACTACGCGCCTAGCGCGCGTGCAAATTGCTCAACAACAATACGATGATGCATTAACTACGTTAAATGCGCCGCTGCCGGAAGCATTTAATGCAAATGTTGCAGAACTAAAAGGCGATATTTACACTGTGCAAGGCAATAAAGAACAAGCACGCGTAGCTTACCAAGCTGCGGTTGATGCCGGTGGATTAACCAGCAACCCGCTTTTACAAATGAAGTTAGATGACCTAGCAGTAACTAGCCCAGCGGCATAAGGTTTTAGGCATGAGAAAAATAACAACAGCAACGCTCGCCCTGTGTATGGCAACCCTAATGGGTTGTTCATCAAGTGATGACGAAGAAAAGTTAGTACTTCCACAAATAGCCAATCAGTTTGAAACAGAAGTTGTTTGGCAAGAATCAATAGGTAGTGGTGTAGAGCATTATTTCTCACGCCTATCACCGGCTGTTTATAAAGAGACTGTTTATGTTGCTAGTCGCGAAGGCCAAGTAGAAGCTTTATCGCTTGCTAACGGCGACACCCAGTGGAAAACCGACGTCCGTCAAGATTTATCGTTTTGGCCTTGGAGCGATAACGATAGTGCAAAATTATCAGGCGGACTATTACAAGCCTATGGTAAAATCTATCTAGGTTCTGAGCATGGCTATGTAATTGCGCTTGATCGCGAAACAGGTAAAGAAGTTTGGCGTAAAAAGGTCCCTGGCGAATCACTGTCAAAACCGGCTGCTGGTGATGGTTTAATATTTGTTAATTTAGCGTCAGGTAAGTTACTTGCTCTTCACCCAGATACCGGTGAGGAGCGTTGGCGCTTTGAGCAAGACGTGCCGCCATTAACGCTGCGCGGTCAAAGTTCGCCTACTGTTGCTAATGGTGGCGTGCTACTAGGCCTTGAAACGGGTAAATTAAGCGTTTTAATTTCAGAAAGTGGTTACTCAGCCTGGAGCGCCGAAATTGCAGTACCAAAAGGTGCATCAGAATTTGAGCGTTTAGTTGATGTAGATACACAACCACTTATAAGCGGCCCATTTGCCTATGCCATTGCATACAATGGCAACTTATCAGCCGTTGATATTCGTTCAGGTAATGTTGTGTGGAAACGCGAATACAGCAGCTACCGTGAAATCAGCATGGATTTACAAACAATATACGTTGTTGATAGTAACGGTGTTGTTTACGCACTCGATAAAGATTCAGGCATTGAGCGCTGGAGCCAACCTGCTCTACGTGGCTGGTACTTAACAGGTCCCACGGTTGCCGGTAGTTATTTAGCGATGGGTGATCAAGAAGGTAATTTACATTGGTTAAATAAAGACACTGGCGAGCTTGTATCTCGTGAAGACTTTGACAGCTCAGGTTTTTTTGTTGAGCCTGTTGTTGCTGACGATAAATTAATTTTATACACCCGCGATGGTGAAGTTAGCGCGGTAAAAATACCAAACTAACTGACTACTATTAGTGTAAGGCACTAATAGTTAATTATTTTTTGTAAGGCTTCGCACTGCGAAGCCTTTTGTTGTTTTTTAAAGAGGTAGTTTATGCTTCCCGTGATCGCTCTTGTAGGGCGACCCAATGTGGGCAAATCCACATTATTTAACCGTTTAACACGTACTCGTGACGCACTCGTTGCCGATTTTCCTGGCTTAACCCGTGATAGAAAATATGGCCAAGCAAATTACGACGGCTTTGAATTTATCGTGGTAGATACGGGCGGTATTGATGGCTCCGAGGAAGGTATCGAAACTGAAATGGCTGATCAATCACTGCTTGCCATTGAAGAAGCAGATATTGTTTTATTTTTAGTTGATGCGCGTGTCGGTATGACAGTTGCAGATCAAGCCATTGCTAATCACTTACGTAAGCAAGAAAAGAAAAGCTTTGTAGTTGCTAATAAAACCGATGGCATTGATGCTGACTCAAATTGTGCTGAGTTTTATCAACTTTCACTCGGTGAAGTTCATCATATTGCAGCCGCTCATGGCCGTGGTATCACTTTACTGCTTGAACAAACACTTCAGCCCGTTATTGCTGAGCTTGCGGCCCTTGATGAAGATGTAGCCGATGATGATGAAGAGCTTATCGACTTGTATCAAGAAGGTGAAGAGGATGATACCGATCATCAAGCGTTCGCCGACAAGCCGGTAAAGTTGGCTATAATTGGTCGCCCTAACGTGGGTAAATCAACACTTACTAACCGTATACTCGGCGAAGAGCGTGTTATTGTATATGATATGCCAGGCACAACACGGGATTCAATTTACATTCCGATGACCCGTAACGACAAAGAATATATTCTTATCGATACCGCCGGTGTACGTAAACGTAAAAAAGTAAGTGATGTAGTTGAAAAGTTCTCAGTGATTAAAACATTACAAGCAATCGAAGATTGTAACGTGGTGCTACTAGTCGTTGATGCGCGCGATGGTATTTCTGATCAAGATTTAAGTTTATTAGGCTTTGCACTTAATTCAGGACGCTCATTAGTTATTGCAGTAAATAAGTGGGATGGCCTAGATAACTACGTAAAAGATCGGATTAAAACCGAGCTCGACCGCCGTTTAGGGTTTATTGATTTTGCCCGCCTACACTTTATATCTGCACTGCATGGCACAGGGGTTGGTCACTTATTTGAATCAGTTGACGAAGCGTACGAATCGGCAACTAAGCGTATTAGTACGGCTATGTTACGTCGTATTATGGATATGGCACAAGCTGATCACCAACCGCCGCTTGTTCGTGGCCGTCGTGTTAAGCTTAAATACGCCCATGCTGGGGGTTATAACCCGCCGCGTATCGTTATTCATGGTAACCAAGTACATGATTTACCTGATAGCTATAAACGCTACCTAATGAACTACTATCGTAAAGCACTTAAAATTATGGGTACGCCAATCAAAATTGAATTTAGAGAAGGTGATAACCCATTTGCAGGGCGAACGAATAAAGTAACGCTGTCGCAAAAACGTAAAATTCGCGCGTTTAGTAAAGAAAACCGCAATAAAAGCTAGGTGCTAGGTGCTAGGTGCTAGGTCAAAATTAAATAGCGTACAATAAAAGTACGCTATTTTTTTATCTAAAATAAAGTGATGGTACCCCATACCCTAAAGTAAAAGGATTATTTGACGTCAAAGTGCAAAGCGTATGGTTGCCCCACATACCCTTGGTAAGCTGTCTATATGCTGCTTAAATCATTATTCTTAAAAAATTATTTCTTCGTTGTTTATATAAATAAAATAAGTAAGGAGAGCAATTAAACACACGCCTTAATGTTATAAAACAACGCATTAATTGAGCGAACTTGTTATTATCATAAAATCAGCGCGCATAAATAATAATTAAAATTTTAAAAAGTGAAATTCAACATGTTTAAAGAAACAACTTTAGCTATTTGTTTAGCAGCCACCTCGCTGCCAAGCTTAGCCGACAGTAACAGCGATTTAAAAATCATTATTGATAACCACTGGGAAAATGCGAAAGCAGAAAAAATATTTTTTAGAACCGATCCAGACGGTTGGAAACCAAACGGCACATTGCCAAATTGGAGCAAGCAAGCCATTGCTAAGCGCCAAGCTTACAACAGCAGCGTACTAAAAAGCTTAGCGAGCATTGACCCAAAAGCGCTCAATAGCGAGCAGCTAATGAATTACCGCTTATTTAAATATGAGCGAGAAACAGAGCAGCAAAGCTACCTTTATCAAGATAAGTATTTTCCGGTTAATTTTTTAAGTGGTTGGCATACTTACTTTGCAGAAGCGCCGGCTAACATGGCCTTTTTAACCATTGATGATTACGATGCCTTTTTAGTGAGCCTCAGTAACTACCCTCGCTTTAATCAGCAAAATATTAATTTAATGAAGCAAGGTATTCAAACCGGTTTTACCCACTACTGCGAAACGTTTAAAAATTATGGCAAAAGTATTAACGCCCATATAGTTAAACAAGCTGAGATTAGCGCCTTATATGAGCCATTTACCCGTATCCCTAATAAATTTAGCGCAGCGCAAAAAGAAGCTTACCAAAATAAAGCTAAAGCGTTAATTACCTCAAAAGTCGTGCCTGCTTACGAGCACTTTTACGACTTTTTTGAAAACGAATACATGTCACATTGTAGAGCAGGACCCGGTATTGCAAGCATCAAAGGGGGCCTTGATTATTACAAATACACAGTAAATTATTACACCACAACAAACGCGACCCCCAAGCAAATACATGAGCTTGGCCTTAAAGAAGTGGCACGCATCAAAGCGCAAATGCAAAGTATTATTGATAAAGTTGGCTTTGATGGCAGCTACAGTGAGTTTTTAGAATTTTTGGCAACCGATGAGCAATTTTACGCAACCGATCCCCAAGACTTGCTCGAAAAAACCGCCTTTATAACCCAAAAAATGTACGGCAAACTCCCTACTTACTTTGGCCACTTACCACGAAACACCTTTACTATAAAAGGCTCAGCGAGTCGTGGCGCATTTTATATGCCACCGCCAGATAACCGTTCACCGGGGACTTACTTTTTAGCTTCAACGCCTAAATTACAACCTTTATATAATTTAGAAGCACTTAGCCTGCACGAAGCTATTCCTGGGCATCATTTACAAAACGCCATTGCAATGGAATTAGACGTTCCTGAATTTAGACGCACACTGAGCCACTCAGCATTTGGCGAAGGCTGGGCACTTTATTCAGAGCGTTTAGGTAAAGAAGCGGGCTTTTACCAAAGCCCATACAGTGACTTTGGCCGTTTAGGCTACGAAATGTGGCGCGCTGTGCGCTTAGTGGTTGATACCGGTATTCATGCCTTTGGCTGGAGCCGCCAAAAGGCGATTGATTATTTGGCTGATCATACCGCTTTGCCACAAAGCGCAGTGGAAGATCAAATAGACCGCTATATTTCTTGGCCAGGCCAAGCGCTTTCATACAAAATGGGCGAAATTAAAATACGCGAACTACGTGCCAAAGCAGAAAAACAGCTAGGCGCACAATTTGATATTCGCAGCTTCCACGATACCGTTATTGGTCAAGGTTCATTACCTATGGCGGTACTTGAAGACGTTATAAACGATTGGATAGCAGAGCAAAAATCAGCTATTTAACATTAAAGGAGGCGGTATTATTTGCCGCCTTTTTATAAATGGACTTTTTAATGAAACACCTACTTATTTTTGTATCACTTATTTTATTTAGCAGCCAAGCTAATGCCTTTTGTTTAGACGCATCAAACTACATAGAGGGCGTAAAATATGGCGTTTGTGGGGAGCAAATAGATTCAATTTCCCTTACGCCTTATTTCATTATATGGATGCTTTTAAACGTGTTATTTGGGCAAATGCTTAATAAACCCAATATACATGTGGGATTTAAATATTTACTTTTTCTTTGTGCGTTCCCACTGAGTCCGTTAGTACTATTAATGAATTTAGTTGGAATAATGGTATCTCGCATTTATAAAAATCATTCAAATACGACAGCAAATAAACCCCAACCTAACTATGATTGCACAGAACCAGTTAATGAAAAGTCGAGCGTTAATTCGATAATAATTGGTGAGTACACTTTTGACAGCATGCAGCAAACTTTAATTAAAGAAGATAGTCACTTCACATTAGAGCCTAAATGCATGCAGGTACTAAGCTATTTAGTTGAACAACAACCAAGAATAGTTAGTCTTGAAGAGTTACATAATAATGTATGGGAGAATCAAATAGTAACCGACACCGCAGTTAGGCGAGTTATTAGCAAACTACGTGTAGCCCTTAATGATGACGATACAAAAAACCCAAAATATATAAAATCTGTAATGAAGCGAGGATATCAGCTAATAGCCGAAGTTAAATCACAACCTATTGAATAATATTGATTTATAAAAGTTATAACCAAGGCAATACCGTGGTTATAACTTTGTAATAACTAGTTAACGGCTTTGTTATCGTTATTTTTTGCGAAACGTTTTAATTTGTTTAAGCGCTATAGAGCGACCCATAAAATTAAATAATTAAGGAAAAAATATGAAACACTTACTGCCACTAACACTATTATTAATTACCACATTAATTACCCTTAGCCTCATAGGTAAAGCGCAATGTATAGAAATAGGTAACGCATCTGTTGCTAGTATTTCATTCGGCACGTGTGATTTATCAAGCGCTAAAACAACGCTTTCACCACTCTTTACTATTTTTTGGTTAGCAGTGAATATGCTTTTTGCAATTATACTACCTAAACCCTCTATTGCTAAAAAATACAAAATTGCTTTGTTTATTTGCAGTTTACCGCTTAGCGTATTTGTGTACTTAATTGCTTATGCCTCTATTAACCTAACAAACACGACTAAACCGATTAAATAAAACCTAAGCAGGTGAGTAAGCACTACTTGCTCACCCTTTCAATACTAAAATTTGCAGCTAACTAATCCCTACCCGCTTTTGCTTCGTAGAAATACTGACTTTAAAAACCAAGGCATAAAATGAAAAAACGTATTTTATATTGTCTGCAAAATGACTTGCGTATTGATGACAATTCCATACTCAATGATTTATCACAACAACAATGTGAACTCGATCTTGTTTTTGTTATTAATCCTGCTTGGTTTAAAAGCAATAACTACCAGCAAAAACCCTATGGCATACACAAGCAGCGCTTTTTAATGCAAAGTCTTTATCAACTGCAACAATCTGTTTTAGGGCTTGGCCAAACCTTGCATATTTTAGAAGGCGATCCGGTAAAGGTATTAACACAGCGTATTAATGAGCTTGGCATTGATGAAGTGGTTTATAGCGAGCAAATAGGCGTATATGAACTGCGTCAAATTACCGCACTTAAAACAAAATGCGCCACTGTGGTATTTAAATCAGTGATGCAAGATACCTTATATCAACAGCAGCAATTACCATTTGAGCTTACACATTTACCTACCGGCTTTACCCCGTTTAGAAAAAAAATTGAAGGTGCAGACATAAGCATATCATCAGGCTCATTTACAGCGCCTAGGTTACCACACCCTATTGTGCTATGTGCAAAACAGCCCATAGAAGAGCCTCTTGTAGGTAGTTCATTATTTCCCGGCGGCCATAAAGCCGCGCTTAAGCATTGCCAACAATATTTTTCATCTTCTTTACCAAGCAGCTACAAAATCACCCGTAATGAGCTGGATGGTTTTGATAACTCAACAAAATTCAGTAGCTGGCTGGCTTTTGGCTGTATTAGCGCCAAGCAAATTTTTTGTGCAGTAGATACTTATGAAGCACAGCATGGGGAAAATGAATCAACCTACTGGATAAAGTTTGAATTATTATGGCGTGAATATTTTAAATGGCATGCAATTAATGTGAAGCACCAGCTTTTTACTTTTAAAGGTAAAAAACAAAGCTCACCACTTACAACCTTTAGTCCAAATCGATTTGCAAAATGGTGCCAAGGCAGTACCCCATTTCCGCTAGTTAACGCGATTATGAAAGAGCTTAACGCAACGGGCTTTATCACTAACCGTTCACGACAAATTGTAGCCAGTTGTTTGGTAAACGAACTGCAACTAGACTGGCGCTATGGCGCAGCTTACTTTGAACAACAGCTTATCGATTACGATGTAGCCTCAAACTGGGGCAATTGGCAGTACATAGCAGGTGTTGGGGTCGACCCCAGAGGTGGCCGCCATTTTAATTTGGCAAAACAGACCCAACAATACGACCCACATGGTGAATATATTGCCAAATGGCAAGGAAATGATCAGTGCGATGCGCAACTAGACAACTTAGACGCCGCCGATTGGCCCATTTAAGCTGCAATGGGCCTATTGAACTATGCGAATAATCTACAGTTTATTTGTACTTGCTCATAAAATTATCCACTTGCGATAACTGGGCTAAATACTCACGCTTAGCCTCTTTGTTTTGTTCTAGTTTGTCTAAGTCGCCGATTAACGTGATTAATTGATTGTGTGAATAGCTCTATGTTGTTCGAAACTCATTTTGCGCGCCTACACCACTGAGGCGCTTTTTTTCTTCCATACGCTGGCTATCTTCGTTTTTTTCAAGCCAAATATCGTTAATAAGACGGATATTACTCTCACTGGTGGTTGTTTCCTTTAATGCCTTTTTTAACTCGTATTGAGATGTTTCGGGATTAAATTGATAAACCTTTTTATCTATATCTATGTCATGAGCCTGATCAAGCGCAACTAATTCGTTATCTTTTACAGCAGTACCAATAGTATAACCTTCTTGTTTGTCATAATAATCGGGGGGGATGTCTGAGCGATTGCCTTCTTCATAATTAAAACGCGTACTCGCGACTTTATTTTGTGTCACCCCCGTTAAACCTGCTGACTTTTGCTGCTCTGTATTTTGGCTCAGCTTTGTGGTGCTTGTCGCTATGTAATCACCTTGGTCCATTGCAAAAGAAAATTTTGCATCAAAGTCTGCTAACTTAGAAATACCGTCACCTAAGGTATTTTTCTCGTGGCTAGCTAGCCCTTGGTAACGAGGGTCTTTGGTGATCATATTATCGACTAAATCAGCCACCAGCTCACGTCCGTTAGTAAATTGTTGTGTAGCAATTGACTCAATTTGGCTATAGCGCTCAGCAGCTGATGACATACTACTAAACGCATTTTTAAATACAGCCAGCCCTTGTTTCATCACTTCATCGCTTTTGTGACCAAACGCCGAACGCGTACTTTTTTCAGAACTATTGAGGCGACTATCTTCTAAACTTTTATCTAAGGCGTTTATGTATTGCTGCATTTGAGTTTTATCTTGTCCGCCAATAGTTGACATATCAAGTGAAAAATCAATGTTGTTTTGACCGCTCAACGATTCAAATTCAAGCATTTGCTGCTGAGATTCAGCGTCGAGGTTATAACTAATACTCAGTTCATTTTCTGTTGATAACGTTGTTTCTTGGCCGCCGCTACCGTTGCCATCAGACGTCGAAAAATACAGATCAAAACCCGAAAGCTGTTTGTGATCAAAGTCGCTTAAAAAGTCTAAGTTTAAATCCATTTGATTTGCTGGCACATAGCGACTGTAAGCGCTTTGCTTGGCTTTAAAAAATTCATCCGCCATTTCGCCTACACCCGAGAGCACTTGCGATAATGCTTGATGTTCAAGCTCAGATAAGTCGCCATCCACTTCGTAACTTACACTAAAGTCATCTGTGGTTTCACCCGTTTTCTCATCGTAGCCTTGCGCAGAATGAAAGGCGATATTAATAACATCACCTTCTTTGGTTTTTATCGAAAGCTCAAATGCATAGTTATCATCATCTTCATACTTTTCGCGATTAAAACTTTCCATAAAAGGATTTAGCGAGCGCTCAACACGCTGCTGACTGGATGCTAAAAACGTTTTTTGATTAAACCCAAGCTGGCCCAAGCTTGATAAAATATCACTGGTATTGGCATAAGCGCCTCGGATATTTTTTACCGAGCTATTTAAGCGAGCAATTAACTGATCGCTTCGTTCATTTTTTAATAACCCCTCTTGTTGAGAGCTTATCACTGTTCGCAGGGCTAGTTCTTCACTAGAGAGCTTATAATTTGAAGCGCTGGGCGCATTAGAAATCGTAAATAAAGAAGAAAGTTGCTGATTAAGTATGTCATCGACTTGTTGGTCACTAAACTGACTGAGCATGTCATCACTAATTTTTGCGTTGTTTGGTGCTAAATTAGCATTTGCTTGTAAGCCGGTAGACAAACTTGTTTGACTTGAATTATTGACTGAATGGGCAAGCAAAGCACTTAAATGGGTATAGTTGCCAAGTATTTTATTAACCATGATTATCCTTAATCTTCAACCTCGTTAAATAGCATGTCGGCTATCTGGGTAAAAACTTTAATTATTTTTTATTATTCAAGTATAAAATATTTGCTAATAAAAAACGTAGTTTAAAAATAATTAACATGTTTTGGCAAGTAATGACTTAAGTATATCAGGTACAAATTTTCGTTGAGCAGTAATGGCGTAAAAGTGTTCAAACGCATCAGGTAAGCGCTGGTACTCAACCAATATACCTTGCTCTATCTCATCTTTTACTACAACTGATGGCAGTACCGATAGTGCACCGCTGTCTCGTGCGAGTAGTCGCAGCATTGCCATATCGTCAGCCTCCGCTTTTATTTTTGGCTGATATTGCCAACGCGCGCACAGCGCGTTAAACGAATCTCTAATGGCGGAAGTTTTACTCGGTAATACCCACTGAGCATTAATGTAACCTTCTGGAAATTGCTCTGGTATTTTTTTATTCGCAGGGCCTACAATCGCTAATGGTTGACGCGATACTAACTGACTCTGCCAAAGCTGATCATAGTGCTCAAGTCCAATGGGTTTATTGGTTAAAACTAAGTCTAATTCATGCTCAGCTAAGCCATTTAACAGGCCATCCATACGCCCTGCAATAAGCGAAAATCGTACTTCGTCACTACTCATTAAAGGATTAATAAATTGCTCGATAAAATTTCGAGAGAGTGTATTTAGCACCCCAATTGATAAATGCTGGGTTTGGGAAATCACCCCTTTATGAATAAAAGAAGATAGCTCCTCGCCCTTAGTAAATATATCGTTGGCATAAACAAGTACGCGCTTACCCATATCGGTGAGTGCTAGGGTACGTCCTTTACGAGCAAATAACTCAATATTAATAGTGTGTTCTAATTGCTTTATTTGTGTAGACAATGCTGACTGCGATAAGTGGAGCTCTTTAGCGGCTTGGGTTAAATTACCAATGCGCGCCACAGACCAAAAATAATACAAATGATGATAATTTAAACGACTCACTACTATTCTCTTTTATAGAACGTTTACATACATTATATCTATTTTTATTTAGTTATCTAGTTTGTCATACTCAGTCAACTATAAAAGGAGCACTGGATGAACGAGTATATTATTTCGTTGTTAATATTAATAATGCCGTTAACCACATTATTAGCAGCGTGGCGAATAGGTTGTCAGTCTGTAGCCTCTAATGGCAGTGGCTTATTTTACCTTGTACTATTTAATACCTTTATATTTATCAGTGTTATTGCATTTAAATACGCTTTTGAACTACGCACGCTAGAACTTATATCTTTGTCTGTTACACGCAGTATTATGTTGGGATTAATTTTATTTTTAACCTGGGTACTACTGCGATTTTGCAAAAACTATATGCACGGTGAGCCACGAGTAAACTACTTTTGGCGCTGGCTATTATTTACCATCACCGCGGTTATGATTGTAGTAATAAGTAATCACTTGGTGCTTTTTTGGCTGGGCTGGGTGGCCATTAGTTTAGCACTGCATAAACTCTTAATGTTTTATCCTAGGCGTCCTCGTGCTGTGCTTGCCGCGCACAAAAAATTTATTGTTGCTCGAGTAGCTGAAAGTTTTTTACTTGTTGCGTTTATTATTCTTTCACTCACACACGAGAGCTTATTGATCAGTGATATAACCGCTTTTTACAGCTTAACAACTGCCCCCCTTAGTATTGCACAACAACTCGCCGCTTTTTTCATTGCTATTGCAGCGTTAATTAAATGCGCGCAACTGCCTGTGCATGGTTGGCTAATTAAGGTAGTTGAGGTGCCCACGCCTGTGAGTGCTTTACTGCATGCAGGAGTGATTAACTTAGGTGGTTTTTTATTAATATTATTTGCGCCTTTATTTATTCAGGCAGATTTTGCCAAATGGTTAATCTTGATTGTGGCCGGTTTAACTACTGTGATCAGTGCGTTAATTATGACCACACGGGTAAGCCTTAAAGTCAGACTCGCTTGGTCTACCAGTGCACAAATGGGGTTAATGCTTTTAGAGTGTGCGTTAGGTTTATTTGAATTGGCATTGCTTCATTTAGTCATGCATTCCACCTACAAAGCATTTGCATTTTTAAACTCTGGTAATGGTGTAAATGACGATTTAATTCGCCGCCACGTTCCAAAACAACCCATTACGTGCTTTGCTTGGTTAAGCAGTGGGTTAATTTCCATCATTTTAATAACCGCAGCTTGGTATATCAGTGGCTACCAAGGAGCGCTGAGCGTGTGGCTGCTTTTAGCCTTTGCGATAACTATTTTACTCGCCAATCAGCATGGTTTACAAAACCTACACACTTTCAGTAAAAAGCTCGCAGTTGCGTTGTTTGTTGTTGTAAGTTATGTGGTTGCTAAACATATATTTGCTTGGGCACTGCCTGCTAGTCAATGGCGAGCAGCCGCATTTAGTATTGCCGATATTTGGGTGATTGGTTTAATTTTAATTTTAATGACCACAAGCTACCTTCTACGTTATCAAAGTCAGCTGCCTTGGATTAAATCGCTCTCTACCTTATTATTTGCAGGTTTATATTTAGATGAATGGTTTACCCGCTTAACACTAAAAATATGGCCTGTTAATTTACCGAATAATGGTCACACATATTTTAAAAATCATGCTACGGAGATCACGGCTAAAGGGGAAAAATCATGAACCAAGCAAATACAACGACTAAATTAGGTGACGTTGAAAACGAGATTATCAATAAAGTATGCCATTATATAGCGCCTAGCTGGCCTTTAGATCAGATGATTGCAGTTAACCCCTTTTGGGAAATGCGCCATATGCCTATTGAAGATGTGAGCGCGCGCACTGATACTTTATGCAATGCCAATATGCTAATGTCTAAACGTTTTTATCAGCAAAAATACGACGACGGTATTATTACCGATAACCACCTAGCCGATGCCGCAAAGCTACTCAATAGTGACTTTAGCCAAGAACAACTCCTAAAAACGCTACAAATGGATGTCCCCTTAATTGATTGGCATAATATTGCTGACTTACTCGATCAGCAACGAGATAAACATAAAATGGCGTGGCATGATGAAATTATCCATCAACTCAGTCAGTTTTGTGCGGCGCATTATCAGCAGCAAGGCCCCATGTTGCATAGCAATGATACATCGACTCAATCTGACTTATACCGTCATTGGCTAACAATAATACAAGCAGATAAAGGCATCAGCATAGTGATGGATGAAAAGCATTTAAATAGCTTTTTTAAACAACTCCCTTCTTCGGCAGACGAACTTATTGCACTGACACTTTCAACTCTCGATATTGACGCTAGCAACCTAGAGTTATATGCGCATTCACTCCTACTAGATATAAATGGCTGGGCATCTTGGCTGGCTTATTTACGTTGGCAAGGACAACTTTATAATTCACCGCATGATGATATGAAACAACTATTGGCAATGCGTATGGCGTGGGATTTAGTTATTTGGCAATATTTACAGCAGCATGACCAAGGCGCATTTGAGCAATTACAAAGCCAATGGCAACAAGAAAAATCACTGGTGATTGAACGCCTGCAAGCCCACAAACTCGTTCAAAAGCCCTTATGGGTGTGGGCAAAAGCACTGGAGCTAAACTATCAATATGCCCTTAATCATAAGTTACAAACAGCGAAGAAAAAGCCAGCTGAAAATACTAAGCTACAAGCCGTTTTTTGTATTGATGTACGCTCAGAGGTAATACGCCGAGCACTCGAATCGCAAAGTGATACAATAGAGACTTTTGGTTTTGCTGGTTTTTTTGGCCTACCGCTAGAGTATCAAGAAAATGGCAGTGCAATTACTTACCCACAACTACCAGGGCTACTCAAACCCGTTATACATGCTACACAAACACACAAAGATGTCGCACTTGAAGCATCACGTCAAAATAGTGCTACATGGCAAAGCTGGTCAAAATCAGCCCCCTCATCGTTTTCTATGGTTGAGTCGGCAGGCTGGCTGTATGCATTTAAATTAATAAAAAATACCTTTTTAGCTAAAAGTGATGTAAAAAAATGCGCGCCAACCGACTGGCAGTTAACACAAAACCAACAACAGCTTAGTATAAAAGACAAAGCCGATTTAGCTCAAAAAGTGCTTAATATCTTAGGAATAAAAGAATTTGCAGCGCAAGTGATGTTGGTAGGCCACGCCAGCCACACAACGAATAACTTACATAACGCGGGTCTAAATTGCGGAGCCTGTGGCGGGCAAAGTGGCGAAGTCAATGTGCGAGTGCTGGCAAGCTTACTAAACGATGAACACGTTCGCCAAGCGCTTAAAACGCGCGGACTAACACTGGCAGAAAATACACAATTTATTGCCGCTATTCACAATACCACCACAGATGTTTTCACTACCTTTGATATTGACCTTGATGATAATGTAAAAAAATGGCTAAGTGCAGCTACACAACTCGCTCAGCAAGAGCGTTTAGTCAATATTGACCCACAATTAATCAATAAATCGGCTAATGAAATTAACCGCGCTTATCACCAACGTGCTCAAGATTGGTCGCAAGCGCGCCCAGAATGGGGACTTGCTAACAACGCCGCTTTTATTGTTGCGCCGCGCGCATGGACTCGTAATATTAACTTACAAGGTCGTTGTTTTTTACATGATTATGAATGGCAAAACGATAATGATTTTACAATACTAGAGCTGATCATGACCGCCCCCATGATAGTCACCCAGTGGATAAACAGCCAATATAATGCCTCAGTGACCGACAATCATAAGTACGGCAGTGGTAATAAAATACTTCACAATGCCGTTGGCGGTAATATTGGGGTATTTGAAGGTAATGGCGGCGACTTACGGATTGGCTTATCCATGCAGTCGCTGCACAATGGTGAAAAATGGATGCACGAGCCGCTTCGCCTAAACGTTTATATTAGTGCGCCGCAATCGGCAATAGTCGCAATTTATAACAAACACACTATGGTAAAAGAGCTAATTGATAACCATTGGCTTACATTAATACGCTGGGGTGATGATAATACCTTGGAGCGCTTTGAAAATGGGCACTTCTCAGCTATTTCTACCGCTAATGAGTGCGTATAAGCTATGCCGCAAATAGTTATTGCCACTAAACATAAAAAAGCGCCTTTAATAGCCAGTGCTTTAAAGCCACTGGGTTATGAGGTGCTAACTACCGATTTGTTTGATACCGACACCTTGGGGATGTTTAGTGACGAAGTGCAACGTCGTTGCTCAGCTAAAGAAGCAGCCCTTATCAAAGCAAAGCATGCCTGTCAGCTTACAGGCGGGCAATTTGGGCTGGGCAGTGAAGGCAGTTTTGGTGGTGGGCCGTATCCAGGGTTAATGAACTGGGACGAAGAAGTTATTTGTTTTTATAATAACCACAATAACAGTACTATTTATGGATACGCTGGCGGGCCATTTTCGCCCAGCAGCGTCAATATTAACAACCAAACCAGTGTTGAATCAATCACTGCTGCTTGCCAAAGTTACAAAAAACAGCATTGGATACTCAGTGATACTCACACACTTTATAAAGGGCTAAGTTTTAAAGCGCTTATTACTTTATATACAGAAAAAGCACCAAGCGCCGGTATAATTACGCCTGATTTAAGAGCCATGTATAGCCCACAGCGCCAGGTTATTATTCGCCGTGCTGCGGATGACCTTGCAAGGCGATTAGCTTCAACCTGCCCTCAATGCCAATACCCTAATTTTGTTGCTAAAAGAAGCACACAGGGCTTGCCCTGTGTGCTTTGTTATATGCCAACTCAACAAATGAAGTCAACCACTTCAGTGTGTGATAGTTGCGGCTATAGCCATATTGAAGAAAATCAAAAACACGTTGCGGATGCCACGTATTGCCAGTTTTGTAATCCTTAAGAGTTATTATGAAAACACCACAACCTACCCAATTATTAAACACTGAAGAGCGTATTAGCCAAGCTGTCACACTACTAAAAGCGGGTGAATGCGTCGCTTTACCGACAGAAACCGTGTATGGCCTTGCGGCTGATGCCAGTAATAGTGATGCGGTGGCAAAAATATTTGCCGCGAAAGGTCGGCCAACCAATCATCCGTTAATTGTGCATATTCCTGTTCAGTCGCATCTGCAACACTGGGCAAAAAATGTAAATGAGGCAGCCATTACACTTGCAAAAGCATTTTGGCCAGGCCCACTCACCCTTATTTTAAACGCAAAAGATAATTTAAATAGCCCTGTTACTGGCGGCTTACCCACCATTGGCCTGCGCGTCCCAGCGCATCCGCAGTTTTTAGCGGTATTAAAGCAATTAAATACGGGGCTTGCAGCGCCTTCGGCTAATCGCTACAAAAAATTAAGCCCCATAAATGCAGCCCATGTTATGCGCGATTTAAACGGCCGAATTAGTGCGGTACTAGAAGGTGGACAATGTGATGTGGGCATTGAATCAACCATTGTTGATGCCACAACCGATCAGTTACGTATTTTACGCCCAGGGCCAATTAGTGCTGCAAACATTTTGCAAAAAACCGGCTTACATGTCACAACACCACTTTCACACAATGAAGCGGTGCCAGATAATGTGAAAGCGCATTACCAGCCACATGCTCCTGCAACACTGATTAATAGCGCCGATTTACCGAGTGTTTTAGCTAAGGCTGATGCGTTACGAGTGCATTATTTAATTCATTCAAATGAAGCAGAGCAACTATTATTGGCTAACAAGGTTTTACCTCAACACGTTATTAGGTTAGCTTCATGCCCTGTTGAGTATGCTAAAAATATGTATAAAACCCTGCACCTTATTGATGAGGCCGCACCGGCAATAATTTACATCGAAAGGCCGCCGGTTGACCATGGGTGGGCTGGTGTAAACGATAGACTCAGTCGCGCAACCACAGCATTCTCAGGATAAGTTAATTAACCGTTAGGTATTTAATAACTGATTCAGCGGCCACTGGTTTGTAAAAATAATACCCCTGAAAACGCTCACAACCAATTTCAACTAACTTGTCAAATTGCGCCTGATCTTCCACGCCCTCAGCGATAACATTTAAGTTATGGCTTAGGGCAATAGCAATAATACTTTGCACCATACTTTGTGATTTATCGTCAATTAAAATATCATCAACAAAGCTTTTATCTATTTTAAGTTCATCAATTGGCAAATTCCGCAATAAGCTTAACGACGAGTAGCCTGTCCCAAAATCATCCATAGAAAAACGAATGCCCTGTGCTTTTAAGCGCATAATGGTGTTAACCACATTATCTAAGTTATCCATAAACAAAGATTCGGTAATTTCTAACATGATATGCTGTGGTGCAACACCATATCGTTGCAACTTATTGAGTAAAGTAGGGATAAAGGCATTGCTTTGAAACTGCATAACCGAAATATTTATTGCCAACTCTAATGGCTGGATGCTGTATTTTTGCATTTTTGCAAATTCACTAATGGCGCGCTCAAGCACAAAGTCGCCAATTTTAAAGATTAAATCGCTTTGCTCAGCAATGGTTATAAACTCATCAGGGGAGACCATTCCTAACTCGTCGTCTTTAAAGCGAATCAAAGCTTCCACTGCAAGAATGTTACCTTGTTGATCCACTTGGCACTGATACACCATAAATAATGTCTGCTCTGCTAACGCCCCCGTCAAACGCTCTTCTATTTTTACACGCCGTAAATAGGCAAGCTCAATATCCGATTGATAATAGCACAGCCAATTTCCAGTATCTTTAGCCCATTGATTTGCTAAATGCGCACTGCGCACTAAGTCGCTTTTTGTGCGCCCATGTTCAGGGAAGTGGGCAATACCCACAGTGATATTTAAGGGTCGATCAGGGTGATTTTTTTCGTAATGCTCAACGACAGACCTAAATGCCTTGTCAAAAAAATACTGTTCATGCTGATATTTTTTAGAGGGAGCTATAATACAAAATTCATTACCACTGTTTCTAAAAATCAAAAATGGGGCTGTAAAAGTAACCTGCAATGATTTTGCAAACGCTTTAATTGCTTTGTCGCCGTATTCCATACCAAAGCGGTTATTCATAGAGCGAAGATTAGTAATATTAACAATGGCTAAGCTAAAAAAGGGACGTTTATTTTCTTCAAAACTATCACGTAATGCTTTGCGATTTGGCAGCTTAGTTAAATCATCATGCCTTGAGAGATAATATAATTCTTGAACACGTTTTTGCTCCGCACGATTAATAAGTCTAAAGCCTAAAAATAACGCAATAGAGCTAAAAAAATATGTTAAAACATAAATACACAGCGTTAAATAAAAACGTTCTTTGATTAGTTGCTCAGCGACAAGCGATATCGTCCAAAGCTGATAACGATTATTAAATTTTGCTGAAATAATATAGGGTTTTTCTTGGACATTAATAAGGGTACTAAACACTTCCTCAGAAAGCTGTAGTTGTTGTTTTGTTTTACCTATTTTTTCTAATAACATTTCATCTGACAAACCAAATAATTGCTGGGCTTGAATGTTGGTATATCGTGCAATATCGGCCCCTGTTTTTGCGCTGTATTGGATGTAACCATCAGGTTCTCTGATAAGCATAATGTAATCATCAGCTGAACTTTGTAAAATATTTAAATACTTTTTTCCTTTGGAAACAGCCAAGCCCGAGGTCATCACGGCGATAACTTCCCCTTTTTCATCTCTTAGCGCTTTTCGAATAGGAATTATCCATTCTTGCAATGTTTGGTTGAAATAAGTTCTACCCAACGCCATTTTATTTTCAGCTAAAGTGCGAACAAAGTTTTCCTGTGTTCGAGTGTTTTGCTTAAGATTAACAAAACTCGATGGGTCTAAATTCGAACTTAAGTAAAGTACCCGCCCCTGTGTGTCGTAGAGCACAAACCCCGTTGAAACGAGATTATCTAGCAAAATATTATTAAGCGTTTTTATTGTCGATATAGTCTCAAGTGAGTTATTGTTGATAACAATATCTCGGCCAATTAAATCAAGCATCAGCTCTTTGTTTCTCAGCGAACTATTAAGCGCCTGTGCAGAAAGCGAGACATTATTTTCAGAGTAGGTAACGTATTCTTTTGTTATACTTTTCCATTCGTAAGCAAGTAACACGCTTAGCAGAATTAAGCCGCCAGCCAGTAAAAAACCAAATAGTGTCCATAAATTATTTTTTATTAATGCCATCTGATCCCCATAAAACCGTCATAACATGTTCAAATACATGTGTCTGATCTCCTTTAAGCACTTTATGGCGAGCTCACCTTTTAATCAATCTATTTTTGCATCAAATTCAAGAAAAAACAGCAGTATCACGTATTATTAACCTTTTCAATATTATTAAAATGCGCCAATTAAACCGTAATGTAAGCACTTAATTTTAGTAAACAAACAGCTTAGCTTTATAACCACTAAAAAATACAATAGATAGCATTTATTTAGTCATAATATTGCAATAATAATCAATGATAATAGTAGCATTATTAATCAAAAATAGTTTTATAAGGCACCCATGAGCGACCCCCTAGTGCAACTAAGCTTTGCACTTGTGCCATTTGAAGATCCTATGTCTGCGGCCATGAGCCATTGCATGGAATTTGAAACACTATCGCAACATGCTAATGCTCAGCATCAAATCACCTTGCAATGTGTTTTACCTGAAGCTGCTCATGAAGATGATGTTATTTCGTTAAGTGCAACTGAGCCTTATTCACGTACTGCTCAATACTTCACAGAAAAAAGCCTGAGTGTGTATGATTTAGAACAAGGGCGAGTTAACCTTACTTTAAGTAAAATAGTGCACAGCCATAACTTTGTTATGCAAATGATTTTACATGGAAAGCATGGTACGTTAAAAAATAGCTTGCAGTTTGATATGTATATTAATCAATTTGGCAGTGGGTATAGTAAACCAATGACTTATATTCCCCCCCTAAACCACAGCGAATGCGCCAGTATTTTTACAATATAGGCACCGCTTTGCTCTCACTTTTTTAGCTGCTGTTAATGCAAATAGCTTAATCAGCAAAGCTCACTTTACCCATGGTTATATTTAAAACACCCTTTTCGTTATTTAAACACTGGTGCTGCCCTGCTAAACATTCATTTGCCAAAATAGCAAACAGTACCGCCTCTTTTGCATCAGGGTTTACACCTAAATCATCGGTATTTTTGAACCGTTGAATATGCGGGCATAATCTCAATAACTGCTCCATTAACAATGGATTATGGATACCTCCCCCACTGGCATAAACCACACAGTCCTGAGCATGCTCAGCACAGTTATTTAGTGCATCAGCAATCGTGGTGGCAGAAAGCGCATTTAATGTGGCTAACACATCTCCATGGCATAAACTTTGGGTTGCTGAGCAACGTTGCGCGGCTTGTAAAAAAGCTAAGTTAAATACTTCAGGCCCCGTAGTTTTAGGCAGTGGTAATTTAAAAAATGCATTGTCACTGAGCGCTGTAAGCAGCTTTGCATTCACTTTACCCGCTTTAGCAAGTTGTGCGCCTTTATCATAATGCAGCCCTTTAAAATAATGCTGTACGTAAGCATCCATCATGGTATTGCCTGGGCCAATGTCAGAGCTAAATATGGCTGCAGTGTCGCCGTTTTTTGGTAAAAACGTTAAATTAGCAATGCCCCCCATGTTAAGCAAAATACGGTTTTCATTTGCGCTGGCAAAAAACAAATAGTCGCCATACACCGCCAGTGGTGCACCCTCACCGCCTGCTGCAATATGCTTTTGTCTAAAATCACCAATCGTGGTAATGCCTGTAGTAACCGCTATTTGGTCGCTGTCGCCAATTTGTAGCGTGCCATTTTTAAAATCGTGGTGGTTATGTTGTGATTGCGGACAGTGATAAATGGTTTGCCCGTGGCTGGCTATTACATCAATATCCGCTGGGTCTATTTGCCACTGTGCTAAGCATTGATTAACCATAGTACCATGGAGTTTACCTACCCACGGATGTAACAAGGTCAGCACTTCTAAATCACACTGGCGTGTAGCAAATACCTGCTTTATTTTTGTTTTATACTCGTCGTTATATTCAACGGTAGTAAAATTTAATACCTCGATTTGTGTATTTAAGCCCGCTCCGGTTATTTTACACAAAGCCACATCTAAACCATCTAAAGAGGTGCCACTCATTAAGCCAATAATTAAACGGCTGGGCTTTTGAGCGCTGTTATAAAGGGCGGCAATGTGTGGGTGCATAGTTTTCCGAAATAATTAGTCGAATAACTGAGTTTCTTTTTCCCAAGACTCAGGAAAGCCCATTGAAGCTTTAAACTTCAAAGCAATAGGGTATTTATCAAATAAAGCTTTAATTAACGGTCCCATTTTTTCAGAGTAACCTAAACCGCTGTAAATTATTTGCATAGAGACTATTGTTGTATATAGACGATTTAATTGGTCTTCTTCTCTTTTACCAGGAGCAGGTACTGTTCTAACTAATTCTACATCCTTATTTAATAAACGCTTTATACCTGTAGGTGCGTTTAAGTTACGATTAAATAGGCGATTATGATGACCGCAATGATTTCTTACTTCTCTGATAGAAGCAAGCCAAGATCTTAAGGATACAAATTTTTGGATATTAAAGTTTTTTTTAGTAAAGCGATCCAGTTTAAGAGTTTGTATATTTTTTTCAGAAATATTTTCTAGTAATTTTACAACATTTCCAAATGTCATTATTTCTATAGCTACCCATGCAGGAGGAAGATCTCGATAAAATGGGCAATATTCATTGTAATACTTCTCTCTATAATGCTTAGCAAACTCTTCTTTAGAATCTTTAAAACTATCTCTAACTCGTGAAACTGTTTTGACCTGATCACCATTTTGACTGAATAATGACGAATCGAGATACCAGAAAGGATTTTCGGTTTCTGAAGTAACCCACTGATCAAAAGATGAACGCACCCCGACCTCTATTTTTTCAATGATCTTAAATAACGTACTTCGTAATTCACAATCAAATTGATATAGATCATGACTTTTTTCAAAAGATGCACCTTTGTAATAAAGTTTTTTTTCATTATCTTTAAATGGAATTAGGTATGCTTTAAAGCGATAATAACTATAGCGCTGTATAGCTTTTTCAGCCTCGTTATGATTAGAAATTTGCAAGCCTTGCTCTTTGAGCATCTCACAAAGATCTTTACTTTTTTTATATGGTTTGAGATAGGGAGTAAGTTTAGCTGCCATAATCCATTCTTACAGGCAAAAAAAAGCTCCCACTCTTATGAACTTAAGTAAAAACTTAAATTCTGGAGGAAGCCGTTGTTAAGTTAATAATAACGCAATTGACGGCATTGTCAATACGGTTAAGCTATATGAAGTGAGTTACCTATGAAAAAATATCAGCTCTTAGTTTTTTAATCATTTAAGGCTGACGAATCCCCACAAAATAAAAATTAATGGTAGACTCTCATGATTATTTGTGATCAAATTTTTTCACTATAAAAAAACTCACTCATAATCATGAAAGCCACCGAAATATTACACAAAGATATTGCCATTGCCTACCCTGAAATTCATAAAACACGTTTAAATACAGTCTTTACGTTTGTTAACTCAGGCTTGCGTGATCAGCGCGTTACTGTCACTTACCTAGGCCGAGGATTAAAATCATTTTCTAATACCGATAAAAAACATGATATTAAACGCGCAGACCGTTTGATTGGTAATGCTAACCTGCATCAAGAACGTCTTTGTTTCTATGAGCATATGACCGAATGCTTAGTAGGCCAGCAACAACACCCACTTATTATCGTTGACTGGTCACCTATTAATGGCGGCGAAATATTTCAAGTGCTCAGGGCAAGCATACCAATGGGGGGAAGAGCGTTAACGCTCTATGAAAAAGTGTATCCTGAAAGCGAATTAAATACCGAAGCGGCTCATCAACACTTACTCGATAGCTTGGCACAGTGTTTACCTGCAGATTGTCAGCCTATTATTTTATCTGATGCTATTTTTAGAACGCCATGGTTTAAAGCCATAGAAGATAAAGGCTGGTATTGGCTTGGGCGCGTCAGAGGCAATGTGACCTTATCTAGCGACCTTGAGACATGGCGAAATTGTAAATCATGGTTTGAGCAAGCAACAGGTAAACCACACCTTCTGACACAGATTTACTACGGAAAAACAGTTCGTTTCGCGTGCCAAGGTGTTTTGTTTAGAGGGAAAAACAAGGGACGTAAAAAAATCAAAAAACGGGGTGGGCAATCTCAATGTACAACGGTTAAATACCAACAACAAAAGGCCAAAGAGCCTTGGCTACTTGTGTTTAATTTACCTACACAATTTACAGATAAGCCTCAACGGATTGTGACTTTATATAAACAACGTATGCAAATAGAAGAAAGTTTCAGAGACACTAAGAATGCAAAACTTGGCATTAGTTTAGCCTTTGCAAATTCAAGAAGCGCAGAAAGGTTTGATAATTTATTGCTCATAGCGGCGTTAATGTTGTTTGTCTTATGGTGCATAGGGTACACCGTGTCGGCACAACAAGGGGATGCGGCATTACAAGCGAATACAGAGAAAAAACGACGAGTATTGTCCTATATTTATCTTGGCAAAGAAGTGGTTGATGATCCTAGGTATGAGCCTGATGGGCAGTTCATTATTTATGTGTATAGCCAGTTGTCACTTCTGACTATACAAATTGATAATTTAGGCTAAATTCGTGGGGATCTCTCAGCATTTAAGGTTTATATCATTGCTAATGCGGGCTCAATGAAGGCGTTGCTTAAAAGTGGCTTTAATACCGAGGCTATTTTAAAACAAGCAATTTATAAAAATGGCCACTATTTTGATAACCATATATTTAGCACTGACGAATCCCCACAAAATAAAAATTAATGGTAGACTCTCATGATTATTTGTGATCAAATTTTTTCACTATAAAAAAACTCACTCATAATCATGAAAGCCACCGAAATATTACACAAAGATATTGCCATTGCCTACCCTGAAATTCATAAAACACGTTTAAATACAGTCTTTACGTTTGTTAACTCAGGCTTGCGTGATCAGCGCGTTACTGTCACTTACCTAGGCCGAGGATTAAAATCATTTTCTAATACCGATAAAAAACATGATATTAAACGCGCAGACCGTTTGATTGGTAATGCTAACCTGCATCAAGAACGTCTTTGTTTCTATGAGCATATGACCGAATGCTTAGTAGGCCAGCAACAACACCCACTTATTATCGTTGACTGGTCACCTATTAATGGCGGCGAAATATTTCAAGTGCTCAGGGCAAGCATACCAATGGGGGGAAGAGCGTTAACGCTCTATGAAAAAGTGTATCCTGAAAGCGAATTAAATACCGAAGCGGCTCATCAACACTTACTCGATAGCTTGGCACAGTGTTTACCTGCAGATTGTCAGCCTATTATTTTATCTGATGCTATTTTTAGAACGCCATGGTTTAAAGCCATAGAAGATAAAGGCTGGTATTGGCTTGGGCGCGTCAGAGGCAATGTGACCTTATCTAGCGACCTTGAGACATGGCGAAATTGTAAATCATGGTTTGAGCAAGCAACAGGTAAACCACACCTTCTGACACAGATTTACTACGGAAAAACAGTTCGTTTCGCGTGCCAAGGTGTTTTGTTTAGAGGGAAAAACAAGGGACGTAAAAAAATCAAAAAACGGGGTGGGCAATCTCAATGTACAACGGTTAAATACCAACAACAAAAGGCCAAAGAGCCTTGGCTACTTGTGTTTAATTTACCTACACAATTTACAGATAAGCCTCAACGGATTGTGACTTTATATAAACAACGTATGCAAATAGAAGAAAGTTTCAGAGACACTAAGAATGCAAAACTTGGCATTAGTTTAGCCTTTGCAAATTCAAGAAGCGCAGAAAGGTTTGATAATTTATTGCTCATAGCGGCGTTAATGTTGTTTGTCTTATGGTGCATAGGGTACACCGTGTCGGCACAACAAGGGGATGCGGCATTACAAGCGAATACAGAGAAAAAACGACGAGTATTGTCCTATATTTATCTTGGCAAAGAAGTGGTTGATGATCCTAGGTATGAGCCTGATGGGCAGTTCATTATTTATGTGTATAGCCAGTTGTCACTTCTGACTATACAAATTGATAATTTAGGCTAAATTCGTGGGGATCTCTCAGTATTTAGCATGCTAAAAACAGAGTAATTATTCTAATTAAATGTTGGCAAAGGTTGAATTAATCCCCTCTCGCCCAAAGCTCGTGTATCAAGGTACAAATTTTATCTGCCTATCCGCGCATTATTGTTGAGCCGTGTATTGTTTTAAAGCTTAAACATTCGGTAATAGGGAGATTTTTCACTTTATTTTGGAGATTTTTATGTCTACAACTAGCCGCCAATTTACGTTAGCCTCGCGCCCGCAGGGCGCCCCTACCAATGCAAACTTTGAACTTAAAAACGTAGAGCTGCCACCATTAAAAGAGGGCGAAGTACTGCTGCGTACAATTTACTTATCACTAGACCCTTACATGCGTGGCCGCATGAGCGATGCTAAATCGTATGCCGATCCTGTAGAAATTGGTGATGTTATGGTTGGTGCAACGGTGTGCCAAGTAGAAGATTCCAAAAACGATCAATTTAGCCAAGGTGAATGGGTGCTGGCTTACACAGGTTGGCAAGACTACGCTATTTCTAATGGTGAAGGATTAATGTCATGAGGAAAAGAGCCGAAAAATCCGTCGTATGCGCTAGGAATTATGGGAATGCCTGGCTTTACCGCTTACATGGGGCTATTAGACATAGGCGAACCCAAAGCGGGTGAAACCGTGGTCGTTGCAGCTGCAACGGGCCCTGTCGGTGCAACGGTTGGGCAAATAGCTAAAATTAAAGGTTGTAAAGTAGTCGGTGTTGCCGGTGGCAGCGAAAAATGTGCTCATGCCGTTGAAAAGCTCGGCTTTGATGCCTGTATTGATCACAAAGCCGATGATTTTGCCGAGCAATTCGAAAAAGCATGTGAGCAAGGCATTGATGTTTATTATGAAAATGTGGGCGGAAAAGTGTTTGACGCCGTATTACCTCTTCTAAATACTTCAGCCCGTGTGCCTGTGTGTGGCTTAGTATCGCAATATAATGCCACCAGCCTGCCTCAGGGCCCTGATCGTATGGGCATGCTCATGGGGCAGTTACTAACTAAGCGCATCAAAATGCAAGGTTTTATTATTTTTGATGATTACGGCCACCGCTATGACGAATTTGCCCAAGCCATGCAACAATGGCTACAACAAGGAAAAATTCAATACCGTGAGCACGTGGTAGAAGGCATAGAAAACACCATCAGTGCGTTCAACGATATGATCAGCGGTAAAAACTTTGGTAAAACCGTGGTTAAAGTTAATAACCCACTTTAAAAATAACAATGCTGCATTAACTAATAAGGCAGCCTAATAAGGAAGATGATGATTAAACTACACCATTTAAATAAATCTCGCTCTAAACGTATTATTTGGTTATTAGAGGAACTTGAAGTCGATTACGACATTGTTGCTTATCAGCGAAATACAGACACCTTTTTAGCCCCTGATGAACTCAAACATGTGCATCCATTAGGTAAATCACCCGTTATAGAAGATGGTAACTTAGTGATTGCTGAGTCAGGGGCAATTACTGATTACCTGATCACTAAATATGGTAAGGGTAAATTTGCACCTGCGGCCGGTACTGCCGAATTTGTAGACTACCAGCAATGGCTGCATTTTGCAGAGAGCTCAGCTATATTACCGCTTTTACTCAAAATGTTTGTGCAAAAAGATGGCGCTAAAACGCAGTTTTTAGAAGGCTACGCAGACGCAGAAACCGCTAAAGTAATGAGCTATTTTAACAATCGCCTTGAAGGTAAACGTTATTTAGTAGGCGATACCTTAACCGGTGCCGATTTTATGATGTCGTTCATTGTAGAAATTGTTAAAAATGCGGGCCAACTTGCACACTTTAAAAACCTAGTAAAATACGATGAGCAGTTACAAAGCCACGAGAAGTTTCATACTGCCAACGAACTTGAAGCTAAATACGACTAAGTGCATGGTCGCTTTGATTGTGGGTACACAATCAAAGCGACAACCCTAGCTACTCAGGTCTATCTAAATAAATTTGTTTAAAGGCATTAAAATTTGCCTCAAAAAGCGCCACTAAGGTTGGGTCAAAATGATTACCTGCACCTTTAATTATCTCCGCTTTTGCCTCATCCATACTCCAAGGCTCTTTATAACAGCGTCGGCAACACAAGGCGTCAAATACATCGGCAATCGCAGTGATGCGTCCCTCTAAACTAATGTCTTGTTGATTTTTAGCGTGAGGATACCCAGTGCCATCCCAACGCTCATGATGGTCAATGGCAATATTTGCAGCCATATCAATCACCGGATTGTCAGTCCCTTTAAGAATTTCCCACCCCTTGGTGGTATGTTGCTTCATAATTTCCCATTCCTCAGGATTTAATTTAGCTGGCTTATTTAAAATTAAGTCCGGCGTACCAACTTTCCCCACATCGTGTAATTGCGCAGCAAGACTAATTTTATCGCAATATGTTGGGGTTTGATTATGCAACTGTGCTAGCAATTTAGCATACAATCCAACCCTAATAACATGTGAGCCAGTTTCTTTAGAGCGCGACTCCATAGCCCCTCCCATCAAAGAAATAGCCAGTTGTTGAGTTTCTTCAATTGAGTCAGCCAATAATAAACTTTCAAATGTCAGAACAACATTACCTAAAAAAAGATCAACTAATTGTTTAGCTTCTTTTTTTATTGGTTGTAATGATTGAAACGCGAGTATTGAGTCAAGGCCTTTTTGTGAATGATGAAAGTAGACATAATGATCTTTTATAATAAAGTTTTGCTTAGTCTGTTTGGCATGCAAAAAAAACTCTCGATGTTTTTTAGGAATACTATCAATGCCGCTTCCGCTAAAAAGATGAACCCCAGAAACCGCCCCTTCAATCATTTGTAGCTTTTCATCTAATTGGCAAATGCCAAATACCTCAGGCGCATCAATATATAAATTAGCAGAACTCATATTTAGTACTAATTTGAGTTCTTCCATAACAACTGATGTAAACTCTATTAAGTCACCAATTTGATTGATAGCAGAAATTGCCTTTATCAGTCGCTTTAAATTATAACGATGGGTTTGTAGCATACAAATATCACGATATGCGCGTAAAGATGTATAAAAAATCAGCTCAAGATCATGGCGATGCAACTGGCTCTTTGCTTTGTAACCATCTATGTCATAATCGCGAATAACACTGCGCTCAGGTGCAACTCCTGGCTGGCCTGTACGTAAAATAATTCGACTATACACATTTTGTAAATCTTGACGTATATAGCGAGCAAGCTCTAGCCCTGCATGTTCCGTTTCCATAACTACGTCAAGTAAAATCAATGCGAAACGCTCAGAGCCTTGTAATATCTCTTTAGCCTCAGCCGCACTATAAACACTGATTAATTCAACTGGGCGTTGTTCAAATTCAAAACGATTCATCGCAAGCTGAGTCACTTGGTGTACAGAGTCGTCGTCGTCAACAATTAAAATTTTCCAAGGCTTAGCATGGCTGTTGCTAAGCGTATTATCTGAAACTACATCATCTTGTAACCACTCCATAAACACACCTGCTATAAATTATTTTGTAACGTTAGAGGAAATTGAATAAAAAAGTAAACACCTGCCGTTTCTTTTCGCTTCACTAAAATTTGCCCTTTTAAACGATGCACCACTAAATTATAAACGATATTCATTCCCAAGCCGCTGCCGCCACCCGATCTATTCGTGGTGTAAAATGGATCAAACACTTTTTTTTCAACCTCATCCATCATTCCTTCACCATTATCTTTGTAATGAATACTGACATAATCTGAGTACGCTATATCAACATTTATCTGCCCTTTTTCGCTGCCATTTTTAAAACCATGAATAATTGAATTCATTACTAAATTAGTAAAAATTTGTGCCAAAGCACCTGGATCAGAAAACACTTCAGGCTCTGCATCGATTGTTGTAATTTTAATATCAATATCAGTGGTTTTAACTGTATGGTACAAACTTTTAAGTACCTCATTAAAATAACGGCTAATGTATAAACTACGAAGCTCTTCTGTGGTTTGATCAACCGCGACGCGTTTAAAGCTACTAATTAAATCAGCAGCACGCTGCATATTTTTAAGCAAAATATCGCAACTTAAATCAACTTCACTAATAAACTCACTAAACTGGGTTTTACTCAACGTGCCTGCAGCAATTTTATTTTTAGTTTCAATTAATATTTCTCTTAAATGAGACGTCGCTGTAACACAGACACCCAAAGGCGTATTCACCTCATGCGCCACACCACTGACTAAACTTCCCAGTGATGACATTTTCTCTGCTTCAACAAGCTCTTGCTGCATACGCCGTAGCTCTGTTGTTTGCTCAAGTAAAGCGTGTTCAGCCTCATAACGTTTACTCGACATTAAATTAATAGAATCACTTAAACTGTCATAAGGGCCGCGTTTAGCAACTGTTTGAGAAAAATCGCCAGCGGCAATTGACGAGCAAACATAATCAATATTTTTACTTGCCTCAATCAAACGCTCAAAGCTTTTAAACATAATGCCTAGCTCATCTTTTTGATTCATGTATTTTTTAACATCAATAGATGAATCGCCATTTGCTAGCTGTTCTACAGAATTAATTGCTAGATAAATGCGTTTAGTTGCTTGGTTAATAAAGTACCAAAAAAGTAAAAAAACCAATAATGAACTTACAAAAGCTGCGGCTAATAATGGTCTAAATTGTGCTTGAATTGGTCCAATAACATCACTTTGGGCACGGCGGACAATAACAGTCCAATTACCGCTGGCCACTTTTGCTTTACCGTAATAGTAGATGCCCAAATCAAAAGGGTCGTTAGCCGATATTATTTCTCTTGCCTGTTTTTGTGACTTTAACTGCTTGGCTAAATTAGCATAATCAGTCTCTAAAATTGCTTTCGTTTTTAAGTTTACATTATTCAATGTCGTTGCTATCACATTGTCACCATGACTGAGTAACAGCACGTCGATTTTTAATTGTTGCTTTATTACTTGTAAAAATGCCGTTATATCAGCCAATGCTCTATCTACAGTGGCTACACCAACAAACTCACCATTAATAATAATTGGCGAGCTTTGTTCAACCATCATTCTTCCTTCGTAAATATAAGGCTCAGTGATCATGGTGCTGGTATTGCCATCGCGTAAAAACTGCTGACGCACTCCCTCATAATACGAGCTTGATTCCATATCGACTAATGGCTCAAGTAACAAACGGTCAGGATCATTAAAGTCACGATACCAATAAGGTAAAAAACGACCTGTTTGGTCAACATAAGCACCTGCTTTTAATGGAGCAATATGACTATAAACACTGTCTTGCTTATCAGCATTGGGCTCGTAACCAAAAGAAGCACCCACAAATGAAGGATTCATTTTAAGTACAGCACGAACAAAATTAATACTCGCTTCTCTGTTACCAAATAAGCCATTTTGTTGTGCTAAAGCCATGGTTTCGGTAGTACGCACAGCTAACTGTGTTTCTTCATTAACTTTTGCAGCGATGGTATCGGCCGTTTGGCTCAAATTGAGCTTTGCTTGCATAACAGCTTGGTTCAAGCTGGTGGTATACCAATAGCTCAAAATACCCACAATAATGAGCATAACGGGCAATGCCAAGTAAAGTAACATTTTGCCTTGCAAAGAGTGTATAAGTGATAGACGCATAATTAAGCTTTAACTGGCAAAGCCATGACCTTTAAAATTTTAAGAGGAATTTAAAAATTAGACCACAATAAGAAGATAAGCAAATGAATCAAGTAAAGAATTAACCGTTATTTTACATTTTATTATGGAGAATTTGAGCATAAAATCTGCCCGTGTAAAAAATGAAAGCAGCGCTATCGCAGGTTACAATAAACACAAATAAAAACTAAATTCCTGCCAATTCTCGCTCGGTAACACACTCGTCTGACGCCATTTCAAACTCACGACATACTAATGGGCGATTTTCGTAAATAGAGCACATTAGGGTATTACGATCGAGTGCCTCGCACCAGCCATCGGCTGCGCGCTTCATGACTTCACTGCCCCATTTATCGTATTCAATAAAATTAAATGGTACGCCCGTGTCGGTCACTATGCGCACTTCTAATTGGCAGCAACACGCTTGGCAATTAGCACAGGTTACAGGCTCGAGCGCTGAATTTACATTTTTAACGGGGATAACGGTATGAGGCATAGCGGCTTACTTTTTTAAATAAGCCACTAGGATACAGGAACTACGACCAATTGCACTGAATTAACGCTCAAGTAATGTCGCTTTTATTTCACTGTAGCGCTGCTGCTCACACAAACCAAAACCGCTTAATTGGCGCACTTTATTGCGGGCAAATAACGGCACACTCATTCCCGCTAAAAACCGGCATTGGGTTTCAATACCCACATTGTGAACACTTTTAGTTGCCATATGTGCTAAAAACTCATCGACTTTTTGATAGATAAGCGCCTCTTCAATTTTAGCCGGGATAATTGAATATTCGAGCTTAACCGCATGCCCACGGCACACACTACAATGCCCACATTGCTGGGGGGCATTGGCATCATCAAAGTAACGGGCTAAGTTATAGCTTAAGCAAGATTGCAGCTCAAAAAAGCGCACTAAAGCGGCAATACGTTTGATCTCTGCTTGCTCTTTATCGGTAAAATAATCGTGTAACTGCTGGGCAAGTGCGGGGTTATTAATCACCTCGCTATGCACTTTATACACTTGGGTAATACGTTTAGTTTCAAGGGTGATAAGTTTTTTTTCAGCCAAATAATCAAGCGCGGCTACCACACGCTTACGGTCAACCTGTACAGCTTGCGTTAGGGAGTCAAAATTAAGTGTACCCCATATTTTTTTAAAGTCGGTATGACTAAATATGTGCGTTAAAAAAGCTTGGCGCTGCTCATCAAAGTGGCTAAGCAATTGGTTTTTATCTACCAAGAACTTGTATTTAAAATCGGCATAGTAGGCATACTGCGGGGTTATTGCGCCTTGCATTTCAAGCTGTACCAGCAAGGTTTTAAGGGCAAGCTGGCGAATGTTACTTTCGCTCGATAAGCTATATTCTTGCATTTCCCATTGCTGCTGGGCTTGGCGAATATCGTTAATAACGTGCTCAATACCGCTGAGCTCTGGGGTATCGCCATAAACAAAGTTTTCAACCGTGTTTAAGCCATCTAAATTAGCCAAAGTATAGCAGTTTGATGGGTTGCCATCACGCCCAGCACGGCCAATTTCTTGGCTGTAGTTTTCAATCGATTTTGGTAAATCGTAATGAATCACAAAGCGTATGTCTGATTTATCAACCCCCATGCCAAAGGCAATGGTAGCGACCACTACATTTATTTTTCCCGCCATAAAATCATCTTGAATTTGCCCGCGTAGGCTATCTTCAAGTCCTGCATGATACGCCAGTGCGTGCAGGCCCTGCGCGCTGAGCATATTCGCCACTTGCTCAGCACTTTGCTGCAGCGTGACATACACAATACCGGGGCCGGTTTGCGCACGGACAATATTAGTAAGCTCAGCGTTTTTATCGGCAGTCTTAACACTCAGCACATTTAAATCTAAATTAGCGCGATAAAACCCCGTTTGTACTATGCAATGGGGCTCAATAGCAAAGCGCTCAGCCATATCGCGTTTTACTTTTTTAGTGGCGGTGGCGGTTAATAATAATACCAATGGAATATTGAGCTCTTCTCGATAACGAGGCAGTTTTAAGTAATCGGGTCTAAAATTATGGCCCCATTCAGAAATACAATGCGCTTCGTCAACGACCAACATAGACAGCGTTATTTGGCTAATAAACTCTCTAAAACGTTCGTTTTTAAAGCGCTCAACCGACACCATCAGTATTTTTATTTTGCCGCTTCGCACATCGTTCATTACGGTGCTGCTTTGCATTTGATCTTGGCTTGAGTCGAGACTTGCCGCATAAATACCTTTGCTGTTTAAAAAGCTAATTTGATCTTTCATCAAGGCAAGTAATGGCGACACCACTAAGGTTAAATGCGGTAAATGTAACGCAGTGAGTTGATAGCACAACGATTTACCTGAACCTGTAGGAAATATCGCCAGTGACGATTGACCATTTAACAGCTGCTCTATAGTTTGCTGCTGACCGGCTCTAAATTGATTAAAACCAAAATGTTGATCCAAAGACTGTATTAGCGAGGCGCTCATAATATTTCCCTTTACTCATGTTCCCCAATAAAGGAAATCATAGTTTAAAATGCAATGTTTGTCATAGTAACTTTTTTTTGCTTTATTTTCTTCTAGGGTCTGTTGACCTTTGCGGATTACAATTTGTTCAAACTAGGGGCGATTTAATCGCGGCGCGAGGTTTGTAACCTAGTGGGCTAAGTAAAAACCGAGCAACAAAGAGTTAATCGCCCCTAGGCCGAACCCGAAGGGCAGCGCCTGTTTGGCATTGATGCTGCGTTATCGCCTATTTATGGGGAATAACCACACTACATAGGCTCTGCCTTGCCTAAATACCAAACAGACTGCTGCAAATTTAACCTTGAAAGGTCAACAGACCCTAGTTTTTCCCTTAATTTTACTGACAAATTGTGGAAAAAGGCGCATTATAATTGCGTTGCTTGAAAAGGTATTTTGAACATTTTTGTTCTGCTTAATACCTAAGTGCCCCATACGTTTCATCACCATAAGAGCATTTAGGTATAATTCTTTTAAGGGCATAGTCATGGATATAACCATACCAAAAATTGTCATCATAGGCGGTGGCGCTGGCGGGCTGGAACTCGCAACTCAGCTAGGGCATAAACTAGGAAAGAAAAAACACGCAACTATATTACTCATTGATAAAAATCGCACTCACATATGGAAACCGTTACTGCACGAAGTGGCAACGGGTTCTATAGATGCCGATTTAGATGGGGTTGTGTATTCGGCTCATGCAGCTAAACATCACTATAACTTTCAACTTGGTACTTTTTGCAACCTCGATAACAACCATAAAACCATCACTTTAAGCCCCTTAAATGATGAGTTAGGACATCAAATTTTACCTGAGCGAATAGTTCGTTATGATCACCTCGTTATTGCCATTGGCAGTGTCAGTAACGACTTTAATACGCCAGGCATTAAAGAACACTGTTTTTACCTGGACTCAAACCAACAAGCTGAGCGTTTTCAACACGCCCTATTAGATAACTTCACCCGCCTTCATCAAGATGATAACCCACAGCACTCATTAAATATTGCCATTGTTGGTGGCGGTGCTACCGGTGTTGAGCTTTCAGCTGAACTTTATCATGTTTCTGATTTACTCAAAATATACGGGTTAACTAATATGTCGGCTAAACGCCTGCATATACACTTAATTGAAGCAGGTCCTAGAATTTTACCCGCGCTATCTGAGCGAATTGCCAGTTCAGCCAAGCGTGAATTATTAAAGTTAGGCGTCACTGTGCGTGAAAACACGCAGGTTAAACAAGCAACCGAACACGGCTTTATTACAAGCGGTGACGAGCATATAAACGCGGATATTATGGTGTGGGCGGCGGGTGTAAAAGCACCCGATTTTATTAAAGCGCTAGGTATTTTTGAGCTGACGCGTAACAACCAAATAAAAGTGAATGATTACTTACAAAGTAACCTTGACCCACAAATATATGTGCTTGGTGATTGCTGCGCCTTTACCCAAGATGACGGTACGCAAGTACCACCACGCGCACAATCGGCACACCAAATGGCACAATGCGTTGAAAAGAATTTAATTGCTACACTACGCCAGCAACCTCTTAAAAAGTTTGAATATAACGATCATGGCTCACTGGTAAATTTATCGCGTTACAGCACCGTAGGCAGCTTAATGGGTAACTTAACCAGTAATAGTTTTTTTATTGAAGGTAAAATTGCCCGCTTTATGTATATTTCATTGTATCGTATGCATCAGCGCGCCATTCATGGCAGTGCTAAAACATTTGCTTTGTGGATCAGCGAAAAAGTGCTGCGCGTTGTACGTCCTAAAATGAAACTGCACTAAATATATCAGTTGCGGTAATAAATTAGATTTAACAAATATTTATTACCGCCGTCTTTAATTTTTCATAATTCCCGTGTAAATTTATACAAACCACAGACGGAATTTAGCAATGACCTTTAAAACGCTTATTTTTAATTTTGATGGTACAGGCAGTGAACCCCGAGACGCAGACCAATTTAGTACAGAACATTATAAAGAAGACGCCAGTATTTCTAATATTTTAAAATTACACTTACTCGTTGGCGGTAAACTAGATGACTCCCCCATTACCCCCTTTTCACAGCAATTAAGTTTTTATTATCAAGGAATAGGTACCAAAGGCAGTCGTTTAAAGCGAATTTTAAATCAAGCACTTGCTCCACGCTCAGACGATGTAGCCAGCATTTTAAACCACGCTATTAACGATTTTAAACAGCATTATCAAACCGGTGATACTGTGTTACTCACTGGTTTTAGCCGAGGCGCTGCATTGGCTCGGCGCTTTGCTAAATGCTTAGAGCCATTGATTAACGAAAATCTGTATTTATGTGTATTTGACACCGTCGCCTCAATTGGCTTGTCAAAGGTGAATAAAGCCACCCGCGGCGCAGAGCATGTTATTTTTGAAAATCACACCATTGCCAGTAATGTCACTGAGGCGCTGCACTGTGTTGCCCTAGATGAAAAGCGTCGCGCCTTTGAACCGACCTTAATGAACCAGCAAGCTAACATTACCGAACTATGGTTTGCAGGAGCCCATTCTGATGTGGGAGGAGGGTATTATCGCGATGGACTTGCTGATATTTGCCTGCGTTATGCTACTGAATGGCTGATTGCCCAACCGTTGTCGATTTCATTGTTAACCAGTCACGACATAGACTACGAAAGCCTACTACCACAAAGTAATTTGGTTGCCCAAGACGATGTCACCATTATTCCCGATCCGCTGGCGCTGAGTCATCAGCAAAATTACTTTTGGTTAAATCCATTTTTTAAACTCGTTGATAGGCAGTGCTGCGTACTTGTTAACGATGAAATAAGCCACAACCCCCCGTTAATACATCACAGTGTTGCACAGCGAATTAATAAACTCACCAGTTACCGTCCCGAATCGTTAAAAAACGTACACTATAAAATGATTTACAGCGACGACAGTACGCTAAATTTTATGGGGATCAGCGCGCATATTATGCTCGCCAATCAAAATATGAGTTTACTGAGGGTTAATCAAAGCCAAGATGTCATGGTGTACGCCAGTGAAGTCTATAACGCCACAGGTTTAATGCTTGCTCAAGGTGCAACCTATCGCTTCACCCCTTATCCTAATCAATATTGGTATGACGATGGTGTAAAGTGCCCTCCTTCTGGCTGGCATCGCGATAATGTGCAACTCGGCGTCAAAGAAATCCCCATGGCATTGCTTGAGCCATTTAGGCGTTTAGCGACCGCCCAGTGGTTTAGTTTAATTGGCACAATTGGTCAAACCGATGAGCATGCGTTTGAAATTGCTGAGGGGGTTAAAATAACTATTAAAAAATCAGGAGAGTTTTGTTCATTTGCCAATGATTTAAATCGTTTTTATGGCGCCAATGCAGGAAGGATAAAATTAAAGGTAACGCGATTAAGCTGATAAGCAGCCCTTATAATCAGTGCACTTTATACTGCAAAGTGCACTGAGCTTGGGATAGCTGGTGGACGTTATTGTTTTTTCATTTTATGGCCTTTTACGGCATAAAATAAGATAAATAGATAACAAGGTAATAACACCGAGTAGCCTGTTTGTAACGAGGTAAAGCCACTCAATAGGCCCCATAGCACCGGGCCAAATGCACCACCCGCGATACCCATGACTAACAGTGCAGAGCCTGTGCTGGTTAGTTTACCCAGTCCTGATAATGCCAGTGGGAATACAGCAGGCCAAACAATGGCATTTGCTAAGCCTAAAAAGGCAATTAACAGTAAAGCATCGGGTAAATTAGCGCCCCCTAAAGGCACCAATAACGCATTGGCAATAACAAACGACTGCGCATCAAGCAGTAAAATACATAATGTAATAACAATCCCTAATACAGCCGAGGCGGTTAAAGCGGCCTGCTGAGAAATAAATTTAGGGATAAGTAAAATACCTAAAATATAACCAAATACCATAAACATCATAGTGTATGAGGTCATCACCCCGTAATTTTCAATACCCAGTGATAACGCAAAGGTACCAATAGTATCGCCGGCAATAACCTCAACCGCGACATACAAAAATATCGCAATAGCGCCTAACACTAAATTAGGATGTGACATGGTTTCGCGTATTTCACCTTTATCATTGACGGTTTCAACTTCATCGCTAATTAGCTCCGGCAGTGGCGACTTTTTAACCGCAAAAGCTAATAAACCAATAAATATAGCCATGCCTAAGTAAGGTAAAATAAGACCATTTGCCATATCGTCAACTTGCGCTTGGCTCAGCTCAGTGCCCACGGTGCCTGTAAAGTTACTTAAAATTAAGGCGGTAAATACCATAGGGGAGATAACCCCCGCCCCTTTATTTAAAATACCCATAATACTAATGCGCACAGCCGCCGACTCTTCTGGCCCTAAACGCACCACATACGGATTAACAGCCGTTTGCAATAAAGTTTGTCCTGTCCCCATCACTAACTGGGCTAACAAAAATAAAGGAAAAAACTGTGACATAGCGGCAGGAATAAACAGTAGACCCGCTAACATCATACAGCCCATACCCAATGCCATACCGTTTTTATAGCCGACTTTTTTAATTAACACAGCCGAGGGCAGTGCAGTAAAGGTAACGGCAATATAAAAGGAAAATAAAATTAACGATCCTTGAAATGGGGTTAACTGTAAAATTTGACTTAAGTACGGCATTAACGAGCCATTAAGCCAAGTAGCAAAGCCCAGTATAAAAAATAATACTGCAACAATGGCCATTGGCACCACGCTACTGTTTTTGGACGTATCCATAACATTGGTTGTCATGTTATTTTCCTTTAATTATATTTATTATGTTGTTAACAAACCAAAGCGCCGCCAATCCAGGTACTAATGACTTGTTGTTGTGTGTTTAATTGTACAAAATCTGCTGGACTACCCAGTATTAATCGCCCGTGTGTGGCGGGCAACTGTAAATACTGCGCAGGGTATAAACTTCCCATATTAAGCGCTTGCGCTAATGGCTGCTTTAAATGGGTTACTGTATTTCTGACTGCCGTTGCCATATCAAGCGCAGAGCCTGCCAGCTCACCGGTGGTAGAGGTGAGTTTGCCATTGTCTAAGCTGACAGTACGGTCAAAAAAAGCAAATTGAGTGTCATTGGTACCCACAGGTGGCATAGCATCAGTGACTAAAAACACCCGCCCCATTGGCTTTGCTTTTAAGGCAAGCTGGCATGCACCATAGTCAACATGGTGCCCATCAACAATTAAGCCGCAATAGGTGTCATCGTTTAATAAGGCACAGCCGACAACACCCGGCTCGCGGCCCTGCAAGGGTGACATGGCATTATATAAATGCGTAAATCCGGTTGCGCCGGCATCAACCGCGCGCTGAGCTTGAGCAAAGCTTGCATTGGTATGACCTAAACAAACGTGTATGCCTAAATCGCACATTTTTGTAATATCACTTGGTAAAACATTTTCGGGCGCAACCGTTACCACCACTTTACCTAAATCTTGACGAGACAATACCTGCCATTCTTGATCAGAAATAGGGCGAATAAAATCAGCGCTATGCGCCCCTTTTTTTGCCACTGATAAATGCGGGCCTTCAAAGTGAATGCCAATAATTCCGGGGGTTTTTTGGGCTATCGCTTGGGCTATTACGTTGGCCGCTTGGTGCATCACTTCAACGGTATCGGTAATTAAGGTTGGCAGCATCGCAGTTGTACCGTACTTGGCATGCGCCAGCAGTATTTGTTTAACCCCATCAACACTGCTAGTACGATTAAATAATACCCCCCCACCCCCATTCACTTGTAAGTCAATAAAGCCCGGCGCAACTAACCCCGTTAGGTGCTCATCTGCCTGTTGCACGTTATCATCTATTGCCGTAATAACGCCCGCATCAATGCTTAACACTTTATCTTTTACAAACTGCTCGCCATCGAATAGCTCTGCTACGTGAATACGTTTTACTGACATTTATAATGTCCTTGTTACTTTTTTAAGCCCCTTTGGCTCATCCGGATTAAAGCCACGGCTTATCGCCACTTTTGCCACATCAAGATAAAAACGCTGCAATACTAAAAATGGCGCTAATCGAGGGTGTACCTTAATACCGTTTTGATTGAGGCTGATGACGTGTGCACCGCGCTTTGTGACCTCATCAATCTGCTGCTGGTGTGACGCTTTAGTTTCATCATCAATTGAGCAATCTAAAATCACTAAGCCTTGCTCAACCAAGGTCACCGGCCCATGTAAAAATTCCGCACTACTGAATGACTCAGCATGTATAGCACAGACTTCTTTAAGCTTTAGCGCCATTTCTTTTGAAATAGAAAACCCTAAACCACGCGCCAGTACCACCATGTTGTTAATGTTTGCAAACTCAGCAGGTTGTAGCTGAGTTGGCGAATCTATCATTTCACCTAACGCGGCTGGCAGCTCTTTAAGCCCTTGTAATAATGACTCATTTTGCGTCCAATTAGCAACAATATGTACCAGTGCCGATAACGTGGCTAAGTAACTTTTTGTTGCCGCCACCGACATTTCATCACCGGCTTTAAGGGGAACAAAATCATCGACTATGTCTTGCAGTGGCGACGCTTCATCGTTAACCAACGCAATACAATAAGCGCCCGCCTCTTTCGCCATTTTTGCTTGGGCAAGTATATCTGGGCTACGTCCCGATTGAGAAATAACAATCACCACAGCACCTTTAAGTTTAAGTGTTTTACCATATACACTCGCCACTGAAGGTGCGGCTGAACTGACCGGCACACCGGCTTCAATTTCAATTAAATACTTACCAAAAACGCCAGCATGATCTGACGAGCCACGGCCAATCATCATCACTACTTTAGGGTTCATATCGCGAAGCGTTTGCCCAATTTTTTCCACTAAAGGTTGGTTGGCAATAATTTGCTTTTCGATAATATTAGGCGTTTGCGCCGCTTCTTTTTCCATTAGTGTGTTAAACATCATAACTCCTGGTTACTGTAATTAACGTGCTGTTGTTTAGCGTAAAGAACGGATCCCATTTCTGGTGATGATAATGGGGCTGATAAACTAGTTTGAATGTCGAAATCTAACCATGTTGTCATCACCGCTGATAAGCCACCAATAAACGAAAGCCGTGGTGGATTTTTATCTAATAATTGTCGTGCAATGTCGCTTAAATAAGCGCCTGCTTCTTTTAAAATAGCAATCGCTTTGGCATCGTTGACCTCTGCAGCTTGAAAAACACAGCCAGCGAGCTGCGCAAAGAATGCCGCTGGTTTATTCGCGATCACCTCAACCAGCTGCATTGCATCACGCACGTCTAAATACTTCATGACCAAATCAGTCAGTGCACCCCTTGGGATTAATTTATCTAGACTCAATAACACCTGCTGACAAGCAGTGAAGCCTATCCATGCACCGCTGCCTTTATCGCCATGAGGAAAACCATGTCCACCAATCATAAATGTGTGACCATTTACATATGAAAACCCGCATGAGCCAGTCCCTGCAATCATCACTGCACCATCGCTACCTTGATGAGCGCCCATACAAGCAATTAATAAATCGGTCGTTAAATGCATGGTTTTAAATGGGTGTTGCCACTGGGTCATTTTATTTAACAAACTAGGTAAGTTAACTCCAGCCAAACCAACACCTGCTATTAGTGCAGACAAAGGCGTATCTTTGAGCCCTGCATCTTTGAGTGCTAAACGTGCTGATTGCTCGATGGAGTGAGTTGCTTGGCTAAAGCCATGCAATGGGTTACCTGGGCCCGCCACACCGGCACCAACTATTTCATTACAGCCATTGACGATAATTGCTTTACATTTAGTGCCGCCGCCATCGATCCCCACAAAGAGTTGATTGTTATTAATATTGTTGGTGATCATTTTTTCCTCTTAATTTGTTCGACCGTTTTGCAAAACACTGAAAATAAAACCGGACTGCCATACTGTATGAAACTTATACTAGCATAAATGACAGCGTTGTCATTAATTTTATTTACAAATAAATAACTTCTTTCTTCTTAACAAAGCGCACCTTAATGGTGCGTTACTTTGAGCTTTCGGCTAACACGACTCCCTGATGGCGTTTTAGAACGAACCCACACATCGTGTGTTACTTTAACGGGTTGTTTATAGGTTTGCCAATCTGCGCTTGCTTGTTTGTATTCAATTACCAAACCAGGGTAGGCAATATTAGCGTACAACATGCTGTTCTCAATTTTAGCGCCCGCATTGGCAAGCCGATAATGCACATCCGCTATTTCTAACTTAGCAAACTCTTTTAGTCCCATAGTGGCTGCAAAAACTTGCCATTGTAAATCGCGCTGCTGCTTTAATGCAGGGCTAAAGCGATTTGTTTGTTGGCTGTAAACAAAGCCGTTGTGATCATAAGGCACCGCCCAGTCCGCTTTATGCCATGCGCGTTGTGCCAACGACAATAACCGTGGGAAGAGCTTATATTCAGCCATATTGTTGGTGCGGGTATTTTCGCTCCACAACTGCCCTTGAACACCTACAAAGCGTTTATCTTTTGCCAAAGGCGCTGACACTAGCTTGCCTTGTTCATCACGCTTTAACGTATCATCGGCCACATAAGGATTGTCTTCTCTATCGAGCCAAAATTCAGCATGAATCGGTAAGTTATCAGGCATAAACTGAAATATTTTTTCAGTATTTATATGCCTTGAAGCCCAGTAATAGCCATGCTCCTGTGGGTCTGCCTCATAAGGGAAATCAAAATACAGCACATCGGGGGGTGAGAGCACTACTTGCCAACCTCTATTAGCAAATTCATGGGCACGTTGATGGCCATTCCACATTAATAAATCCCAGCTATTACCTTGCACAACATCAGGCATATTCTCTGGGTTAGTGTGCGATAAGCCATCGCTCCAGGCGGCGGTTTCAATGTTCATATCAGCCAACATATTAGCAATACGCTCAATAAAATAGCTGCCCAGCTGGCTCGCGTCGGTAATTTTTAACTTGTTGTGTTTAATAAAATCGTCACAAGCCGGTGAATCAACCCAGGCTCCGGCGGTTTCATCAGCGCCTATGTGATAACGCGTTAACGGATGCTGCGCATCACTGTGTATCCCTTTTACCTGCTCCATTACTTCACGAATAAACGCATAGGAGGAGTCTAAACACACGTTAATGGTGTTATCGTTATAATGTTGCACCGACGAATACACAGTGGTATCAAGCGGATCATAAAGTAAAAACTGCTCGGCTTTTTGTTTATCACCTTGCTTTATGTATTTATTATAACGCGCTTGCATGGCTTTAATTGCAGCACGAGAATGCCCAGGCATATCAAGCGATGGGATCACTTGAATGTGACGCGCACTCGCCGCTTTAAGTATTTCTTGATAATCTGCCACCGAATAATAGCCGTTTGCTGCACTTGAAGTATCAAGCCCCGCACCGAGTTGAGGCATTAAACACTGTTGCTCTGCGGGATCAAAACAACGTTTTGCCCCTACATCTGTCAGTTCAGGCAATGATGGAATTTCTAAACGCCAGCCTTCATCATCACCTAAGTGTAAATGTAGCTTATTGAGTTTGTAGGCCGCCATTTGATCAAGCAGCTTTAAAATAAAGTCTTTATCGCGAAAATTTCGTGCTACATCAACTAACACTCCCCTAAACTGATAATGCGGGGCATCAATCACTTCTCCTACCGGTAAAGTATTGCTGTTTAGCTGATATAAACTCGCTAAACTTTGCAAAGCATAAAAAATGCCCGTTTCGTCAGCGGCATCAATTACAATCTCATCAGCTTTAATTGCTAATTTATAGCTGCCATCAAACTCATCTTTTTTATGTGTGGTATTGAGCGTGACTTTAATTGCCGTTGCATCATCGCTTAAATTAATACCGAGTAATGCCAACCTTTGTGTTGCGGCCGATAAACGTGTTTTATCTATGCCTGTATAATTAATACTAAGCCCTTGGCTTATATCTAGCGTTTGTGTTTGACTAAATTCGCTAAAACCTGGGGTCGGAATAATTTGTTGAGCAATCACATTGCTCATTTTATTTTGCGACGTTAAATACGCTGAAAAGTCATACTTTTCATTGCGTTCAAATAAACGTTCAGCTGTTAGCCACTGGGTTTTATCATTCGCGGTGCGTTTAAATTGGCGAGTGTAATCGGTATAAGGCTCTACATGAGGTAATACTTCTAAGCCCGTCTCTGAGTCAATGCTAGCTTTTGTGCTTTCAATCACTTTCGCAGTGTCATTATTGTTAACGACGATATAGTTGGGAATTGCATCGCTTTGCGATAGTGACCAAAAATGGGCATAAAAAGTGATGGTTTTTGTTTCACCCGCTTTAAAGCCAGTAAATCCGTCTTTAAGCTCAATGACATGAATATCGCCATTAACATGCTTAATAGTAAATTCATCACTCACTGCCATTTGAATGGGCGTAATTTGGCTAAAGTAAATTTTCCATTGATCAACATTAATTGCTGAGCTCGCGGTTAAATGTAAGTTCGCTTTAAAACAGTGACCGTTTTCAATATCTGGATCGCACTGCGATGATGGACGGTTATCAACTTGCTGGTATTTTATTTGTAGCGTTTTGGCAAGAAACTCAACCGCATTATCGCTCGCAGGACTTAGCTGAACCGATACTGCCTTTTGTTCATGTGTATTGCCCTGACATGCACTTAAACCCAGTGCTAAACAACACGCTGTCAGTAATGATTTAATCTCCATACGCTACTTTCCTCTATTTTTATTGACTTAGTAACTCAAGCACTTATTTCAAAAATATGACAACGCTGTCATTAATTTATTAATGTATCTTTTTTTAACTTTTATAGCTACATAAAACGGCAAAAACATACAAAAAATTTACATGCATGCGTATAATTCGCTCTTAAATAACGGTATTTAAATTAAAGCTGAAAAGTTTTCTCTACCATTTTTAAAAAAAGGCGTATAAATTAACTACCAATAATGATTGATGTCGTTACAATTTAGCCGGCAAATAATCAAACTCGAGTACAGTTGACTATTTTTGCAGTGAATGTTAGCCGATAAATTAGCCCCTAAAATGATATTTAAAGGTTTATTAAGCCTATGAGAACAACAATAAACGACGTAGCAAAAGATGCTGGGGTATCAATAAAAACGGTATCACGAGTAATAAATAATGAAACGTCGGTACGTGACAACACCCGTGAAAAAGTAATGGCGTCGGTAGAGAAATTAAATTTTCAACCTAACTTAGCTGCAAGAAGCCTAGCTGGAACAAAAGCTTACAGCATAGCTTACATTTACGACAACCCTAATGCCTACTACATCATAGACATGCAAAACGGTATTTTGAATGCGTGTAAAAAACAGGGCTTTGAGTTACTTATTCACCCATGTGATGCCAAAGAGGCAAATATCATTGATGAAATAACCAGCATGATACAACGTACCCGTATTGCTGGTATTTTACTCACCCCGCCATTTTCTGAGATGCCTGATTTTGTTGAAAAACTAACTCAGTTAAATATTAAAGTAGTGCGTATTTTATCAGGGCACAATGCACCCGATACATTAACGCCTTGCATTATGATTGATGATAATCTCGCCTCTAAATCGATTACCGAACATCTCATTAATAACGGCCATACCCGCATTGGCTTTTTAGCCGGTGGCAGCGAGCATAACTCGACCAAAGAACGTTTAGAAGGCTACAAAGCAGCGTTAACCCAACATGCCATAGCAATAGAGCCGAGTTTAATTATTGATGGCGAGTACTCGTTTGAATCTGGGGTTGAGGGCGCTAAAACACTGATCAATCAAAAAAATAGACCAACCGCTATTGTCTCATGTAATGATGAAATAGCGGCAGGCGCTTTATTTGCTGCAAGATTAATGAACATTGATATACCCAGTGAGCTTTCAATTACAGGCTTTGAGGATAGCCCATTCTCACGCCAAACATGGCCAAAACTCACCACCGCCCATCAACCTAATAATAAAATAGCTGACGATGCAGCCAGCTTGTTAATAGCGCAAATTCGCAACGGTAGCGATCGCGACATAATTAAACTTTACACCCCTGAACTGATTGTCAGAGACTCTACAGCAGCGCCTCTTCAAGCTGAATAATTAAATATTCAAAGCCGCGCGCTGCAAGAAAATCTTCCAGCGCTTGTTGGTATCAAAAACGGCCTGATTTTTGAATATATCTTCTGTATTACTGAGTTTATTAACAAACATTAACCCTCATTTATGGCTGTCTTTAAATCTGCTTCAGCATCAGCCAGCATAGCAAATTCTTCATCTGCACTTTTAGCCACTAAATGTTTAGCACTAAAGCCAAAGTAATACGCAGCACCCACTGCAAATAACACCATAGTGTATAAAAACGCGCGGGGATCAAATGCATACACACCGGTTAACGCCACAATCGATAAACACAATGCAATACCTGAGGTAACCACACCGCCCGGGGTTTTATAAGGACGAGGTAAATCTGGCTGCTTAAAGCGCAATAAAATATGACTTAACGCCATCAGTGCATACGATATTGTTGCGCCCACCACGGCCATCGCTAACATCAAATCCCCTTCTCCACTGAGTGACGCTAAAAAGCCAAATACAGCGGGTACAATCAACGCGCGTGCGGGCACTTTACGCACTGTAGTGATTGATAACGCTCGTGGTAAATATCCTGCACGTGACAGCGCAAATACCAAACGGCTATAACCATAAATAATAGAGAAAAACGATGCCACCAGCCCTGCTAATCCGAGTATATTTACCACCGTTGCTAAACTGCTATTACCTGTTGCATTTAGGGCATCGACTAAAGGTACGGCACTGGCGCCCATTGCCGTTGCACCGGCTGCGCCAGGGACTAATACCACAACTAATAACGCGGTAAACAATAAAAACACCATAGCGCCAATAATCCCTTTAGGTACATCTTTAGCGGGATCTTTTGCCTCTTCTGCGGCTAAAGGCACGCCTTCAACTGCCAAAAACAACCACATAGCAAAGGGTAATGCCGCCCATACCCCATACCAACCTAAAGGTAAAAATTCATTTGCACCAGCGGCATCGGTAACGGTAACATCAAATAAATTTGTAATTTCAAAATTAGTGATTAATACCACGGCTGTGGCAACAATAGCCAATACCGCCAAACCACTAATTATCATCATTACTTTTAGCGCTTCACCCACACCCGCTAAATGAATACCTACAAACACCAAATAAAACAGCGCATAAACCCATGGGCCGTTAAACCCCGTTAATGCCTCTACCGCAGAGCCAATAAAAATAACAATGGCAGCCGGTGCTAACGCATATTCGATTAATACCGCAAGCCCCGTTAAATAACCACCGCTTGGCCCCATTGCTTGGCGAGCAAAGCTATAGCCTCCCCCTGCAGCAGGAATAGCGGCTGACATTTCAGCCAGCGATAACACTAAGCTTAAATACATAATGGCCATTAATACTGCCGCTATCGCGAAGCCACCCCAGCCTGCTTCTGCAATACCAAAGTTCCACCCTGCAAAATCACCCGAAATAACATACGATACCCCTAACCCCGCCAGCAGTAACCAACCTGCAGTGCCACTTTTAAGCTGCCTTTTTGCTAAATACTCTGAATTATTAGTAGCCATAACGCCCTCTTTGTCGATATTTGTCTAATTACCGTTTATTCTGCATTTAAAAAATGACGGCTCGATTGTTGATGTTCAATCACATCATCCTGTGTCCGGTCTTTTAAGTTCACTCCTGTTAGTTTTAATTTTTTTGCTTCACGTAATAAATAAACCGCACGCCTTGCGGCCTCACTATAGGACAAGCCAGCAGGGCGAATATTTGAAATACAATTGCGACAGGCATCATTAAGGCCTGTTTTAGGTGCCCAGGTTAAATACAAACCAAGGCTATCAGGGGAGCTAAGCCCAGGGCGTTCACCTATTAACACCATAGCGACTTGCGCATTTAAAAGCTCACCAATATCATCCCCAATTGCCACCCGACCTTGTTCAACCACACTAAAAGGCGCAATATTTAACCCACTGTTTTCACCTAGCTGGGTTAGTAATTCATTGATAAAAGGATACGCATTTTTTTGTACCGCCAGCGACGATAAACCATCAACGATCACAATGGCTAAATCGTATTTTGCTGTGGTGTTTTGCTGCCCAGAAATAAAATTAATGAGGGTTTGTCGGCCATTTTCATCTAACTTACGGCCTAAATCGGGACGCTGTAAATACATCACTCGGTCAACAGCTTGACTATGTAAAAGCAAAGGTTCATCGATCTGCTTCAAAGCGCTCAGTTTGCTAAGCTGCTCGGTTAATGCATTTATATCGAGCGGAAAGTTCACCGCATCACGCGCTTGTGCATGAGATAGTTGAAATGCCAGCATTTCAGAGGTGGGTAAACTAATGCCGGCTCGGCCAAGGCCAATTCGCGCATCGGTAAAACGGCGTAAATCGCGCCATGGGTTATGTACTACGTTGCCATTATTTTTATGTTTATTATCGCTGTTATTTGTAACAGACGTTGCTTTAGATCTTGATTTCATACTCAACCTCCTTTTATCGCATTAACGGGTTTAGCAAAAGCGGCAGGGAGGCTTTTCGATAAAATAAAATCATCACTGGTTTTCATAATATTCATTTTATTTAGCCATATTGCAAACTCAGGCGCAGGACGAGAGCCCAGCACTCGGCGCACATATAAAGCATCATGAAATGAGGTGGTTTGGTAATTAAGCATAATGTCATCAGAGCCTGGAATGCCCATAATAAACGAGCAACCAGCTACACCAAGTAGCGTAAGTAAGTTATCCATATCGTTTTGGTCAGCCTCGGCATGATTGGTATAACACACGTCGCAGCCCATCGGAATGCCCAATAGCTTGGCACAAAAATGATCTTCAAGCCCTGCGCGAGTAATTTCTTTACCATCAAATAAATACTCCGGACCAATAAAGCCCACCACAGTATTAACCAATAAAGGATTAAATTTTCGTGCTACGGCGTACGCACGGGTTTCGCAGGTTTGTTGATCAAGCCCATGATGCGCATTAGCCGAAAGCGAGCTGCCCTGCCCCGTTTCAAAATACATCACATTACTGCCAACTGTTCCGCGCTTTAAGCTCAGTGCGGCATCTTGTGCCTCGGCTAAGGTATTTAAATTAAAACCAAAACTTGAGTTGGTGGCCTCAGTCCCTCCTATAGACTGAAACACTAAGTCAACCGGCGCACCTGCTTCTATGCATTCAATCGTGTTAGTCACATGGGTAAGGACGCAGCTTTGAGTAGGAATTTCATATTTTTGAATTACCTCATCCATTAATGTCATTAGCTTAATCGCCTGCGCTACGTTGTCGGTTGCAGGGTTTATGCCTATAACCGCATCACCATTACCGTAAAGCAGCCCATCTAAAATACTAGCAGCAATACCGTTAATATCATCCGTAGGGTGATTAGGTTGTAAACGCGTTGATAAGTGGCCGGGTAAGCCTAGGGTGTTTCTAAACGCGCTGGTTACATGGCATTTTTTAGCAATTAAAATAAGATCTTGATTACGCATTATTTTGCTTACAGCCGCAGCCATTTCAGGGGTTATGGCTTGCCTAACACTTGCCAACACAGCAGGGGTTGCATAATCACTTAATAACCAATTACGAAAATCCCCCACGGTTAAATGAGCAATCGCTGTAAATGCATTAGCATCGTGCTCATCCATAATTAAGCGGGTTATTTCATCTTCTTCATAAGCAATTAGCGCCTCATTTAAAAACGTTTTAAGCGGAATATCTGCCAATGTCATTTGCGCCACGGCTCGCTCTTGTGCCGAGCCTGCAATCACCCCTGCAAGGCGATCTCCCGAACGCGCAGGCGTTGCTTTTGCCATCACTTCAGCCAAGTTTTTAAAATTGTACACCTGCGTGCCTAATGTATATCGATACCTTTGCCCCATTATTTACTCCATATAGCTACTTGGTATAGGTTTTGCTGCATCACTATTTATAAATCAATTGTATATAGCTTCAAGACAGCTTAATTCGTACCAAGCACATATCGAATTTTGGCAAATTATTACTTTTTAAATGACTTCAATTAGTTAACTTTAAAAACTAGTGCTAAATTTAATTAAAAAACAACAATAATAAAAATGAGTGTTCCCGTTATGGCGCAGTTAAATAACTTTATCGCACCGCAAAAAAGCAAAGTGCAAACACAAGATATAGACCAGCAAGCCCACAATTTAACGCAGTGGCAGCAAAAGTATGATCAAACCAGTGAAGGCGATTTTTATGGTTGTATTGAAGGGATAGATTTTAAAAATATTCATGTATTTAAAGAATACACACAGCGTGCGCTACGCCAGCAATGCAACATTACCCCAGATTCACTTTGGCTTGGCATACCCGCGCAAAACCAGCCGAGTAAAATTAACGGACTAAATGTGGCGAATAATCAATTTATGTGCCGCACCAGCCAAACAGAGTTTGAACTTGTTACCCCTGAGCAATTTAATATTTATGGTTTAGTATTTAATTGGCAATCAATCGCACATATAGCGCAGCTACAAGGGGTGTGTTTAAACGATATTACGGCTAAAGGCGCTGAGCGCATAAGCGTAAATGAGCCACACTTACAAAGTGCTCGAAAAATCATAAACGCCATTGTTAGTGGTAGCGCATTTGGGCTAACAGCAGCGTTACAGCAAGATATGCTTAATATGCTCGCGTTACATTTATTGCAAAAGCAACAGACTAAGCAACGTGTTGCACCTAGTTATAAACATCGAAAAGCGGTGGTTGATAAAGTTAAAGAGTATGTAAATGCACACCCACAAAGCACAGTAACCATTACCCAGCTATGTGAGCTCACTTTTGTGAGCAGGCGCACGCTACAATACAGTTTTGAAAGTATTTTAGGGATTAATCCGCTGCGGTTTTTACGTTTAACGCGGTTAAATAATGTAAGAAGGGAGCTAAAGCTAGCAACGCAAAATAAGCCAATTTCTGTGATTGCAGCCAATTGGGGGTTTTGGCATGCAGGGCAATTTACTAAAGATTACACTCAACTATTTGGTGAAAACCCCTCGCAAACACTTACCAGCCACACATCTTACCTCGCAAATTCTAAATCGATAATACATGGATAACTAGGATACGGGTATCGGGTTACGGGCTTCGGGCTTCGGGTTACGGGCTTCGGGCTGCGAGGGGCAAGGTTCTAGGTTTTAGGGAAGTAGCTAGGCGCTAGGTTGTGTTCGCTGCTCGTAACTCGAAGCCCGCTGCCTTCTCATTTTCTTCTCATTCGCTGCACTTCAAAGCAATATTGACGCGCTAAAGCACGCCCTACAGATGTGCAGGTTTCAGGCGCTAGGTTGTGTTCGCTGCTCGTGACTCGAAACCCGTAGCTCGATGCTCAACGCCCGCCTTATTTCAGCAAACACTTAGCCAACTCGCAACAAAAGCCCTATTTGATCGGGGCTATTTAAGCCGCGATTAAATAGGACGCTTGTCCTGCGTGCTTGTTGCTGCGTTTAAACGAACCTTTGCCTTTTTTAGCTTTAACCACTTGCGGTTTAAATACTTTAGAGGTGACCAGTGCGGCCAATGCGTTGTGTTTTATCACCCCGCGCCCAGTGTCTACTGCGGATTTGTTAGCCGCTTTTGCTTTGCATTTTTTAGTCATTTATTTTTTCCTATTAATTAAATTCAAAAGGATACTATCCTGCTGTGCTATTGGTGGCGATTGTATGCTTTATTTTCAAGCATGCAATCATTTTTAATGTTCTTTTTAATATATTTTTGCCATATCGAGTAGGGTGAGGCTTTTGCCTCATCCCTCTCACAGAACCGTACGTACGGACCTCGTATACGGCTCCTGTATTCTTCTATCCCTTCGGCTTATTTACTAAACGCCGATTGAGCAAGCCATCCTGTACTTACTTTTTCCATTGAATATAAACCTAGCTCTTCAAACCATTGGTTTGGCATTGCTACACTCGATAATGGACTTAGGGAGTTTCGCCATGAGTTCATTTTTATAAACTTAAATGGCGGCTTTTTCCCTAATTGTTTTAGTCGTTTATGCAATCTCGCTGGATTTTTCCACAACCTTAACTGAATGGCCCTTAATCGGCGTCTTAACCACCCCGCCAGCTGAGTTAATGCTCGTTTACAATTGGCTATACTGAAATAATTTACAAAACCACGCACCACTGGGTTTAGTCTTTTTATTATTTCAACTAAGTTCATGCCGCTATTTCGTTTTGTTAATCGTTTAACTTTTTGTTTGAAGCCTTTGAGTTTTGACCCTTGGATCCGTGTCCAATTACATCCTATCTCCACTCCCAAAAATTTTACCCCTTCACTGCTATGCGCTATGTGGGTTTTCTTTTGGTTGACTGTTAACTTCAAGTCTTTCTCCAGTATCTGAGTTGCTACAGTGAGTGCATGTTTCGCTGCTTTTTCTGTGCAGCATAAGATCAAAATGTCGTCGGCGTACCTCACTATTCTGTGATTTCGCTTTTTCATTTCTTGATCGAACGCATCTAGGTAGATATTCGCCAACAATGGACTGATAACCCCTCCTTGTGGACTCCCTACCTCACTCGCTTCCCAGTGATTGCCTATCATTACCCCACTTTTTAAAAACTGATTGAGCAGCTTTAAAATGCTACCGTCTGTCACTTTGCGTTTGACGCTGCTAATAATTAAATCGTGATCTAACAGGTCAAAGCACTTCGACAGATCCATATCAACCACCCACTCACGCTGATATTTACGAATAAATACCGTGGCTTTGCTGATGGCATCATGGCAGCTTCGTTTCGGCCTGTACCCATAACTTGATGGGTGAAAGTCGATGTCGAAGATCGGTTGGAGAATGTTCAATAGCGCTTGTTGTACTATGCGATCGCGAACTGTTGGAATGCCCAGCAATCTCACGCCGCCATCGTCTTTCGGTATTTCTATCCGTTTGACCGGCTGCGCGCGATACTGCTTGCTTTGCAGTTCTCGTTGCAGTTGTTTCAAGTTTTCTTCTAAATTCAAGGCGAACGCGGCTATGGACTGCCCATCTATTCCGGCGGCTCCTTTTGCTGCTTTCACTTTTTTGAATCCCTTGTACAGGTTATTAATATCTAATAATTGCCCATACAAGCTGTAGTAAACTGTCATCAATTGCCTTTGCTTGCGGTATGTCTGTCGTTTCACATTGATGTATAGTGGTGTCCTTCATGATGACATTAGGTGTGCTAGCCCAGTGGCAATCTGCCTAAGTGGTCAATCATTACTCCCGTGCTCGGCCTTTAATTCTCAGCGTCCACATTCCTGCTTAGCCGTCATCTCTTGCCTATTTCCGTCGAAATACATGTGAGCCTATACGTCGATATTCCTGATTTTCATACTCTTAAAGCTGACGAATCCCCACAAAATAAAAATTAATGGTAGACTCTCATGATTATTTGTGATCAAATTTTTTCACTATAAAAAAACTCACTCATAATCATGAAAGCCACCGAAATATTACACAAAGATATTGCCATTGCCTACCCTGAAATTCATAAAACACGTTTAAATACAGTCTTTACGTTTGTTAACTCAGGCTTGCGTGACCAGCGCGTTACTGTCACTTACCTAGGCCGCGGATTAAAATCATTTTCTAATACCGATAAAAAACATGATATTAAACGCGCAGACCGTTTGATTGGTAATGCTAACCTGCATCAAGAACGTCTTTGTTTCTATGAACATATGACCGAATGCTTAGTAGGCCAGCAACAACACCCACTTATTATCGTTGACTGGTCACCTATTAATGGCGGCGAAATATTTCAAGTGCTCAGGGCAAGCATACCAATGGGGGGAAGAGCGTTAACGCTCTATGAAAAAGTGTATCCTGAAAGCGAATTAAATACCGAAGCGGCTCATCAACACTTACTCGATAGCTTGGCACAGTGTTTACCTGCAGATTGTCAGCCTATTATTTTATCTGATGCTATTTTTAGAACGCCATGGTTTAAAGCCATAGAAGATAAAGGCTGGTATTGGCTTGGGCGCGTCAGAGGCAATGTGACCTTATCTAGCGACCTTGAGACATGGCGAAATTGTAAATCATGGTTTGAGCAAGCAACAGGTAAACCACACCTTCTGACACAGATTTACTACGGAAAAACAGTTCGTTTCGCGTGCCAAGGTGTTTTGTTTAGAGGGAAAAACAAGGGACGTAAAAAAATCAAAAAACGGGGTGGGCAATCTCAATGTACAACGGTTAAATACCAACAACAAAAGGCCAAAGAGCCTTGGCTACTTGTGTTTAATTTACCTACACAATTTACAGATAAGCCTCAACGGATTGTGACTTTATATAAACAACGTATGCAAATAGAAGAAAGTTTCAGAGACACTAAGAATGCAAAACTTGGCATTAGTTTAGCCTTTGCAAATTCAAGAAGCGCAGAAAGGTTTGATAATTTATTGCTCATAGCGGCGTTAATGTTGTTTGTCTTATGGTGCATAGGGTACACCGTGTCGGCACAACAAGGGGATGCGGCATTACAAGCGAATACAGAGAAAAAACGACGAGTATTGTCCTATATTTATCTTGGCAAAGAAGTGGTTGATGATCCTAGGTATGAGCCTGATGGGCAGTTCATTATTTATGTGTATAGCCAGTTGTCACTTCTGACTATACAAATTGATAATTTAGGCTAAATTCGTGGGGATCTCTCAGCTCTTAAAGAATACTTCCCCCCTTCGCAATCAATTAAAACTTTTGATTTAAATTGACCCTATCAGACACGCTGCTGATAGTCGGCTTGGTTTTGCCCTCCACACCATTACTGGCTTTCATCGGCCTAGCCTTACTCACTACTACGGGTTCATCTGCCACCTCACACCGACGTTAAACCTTGGGTTTCCCCTTGAGTTTAGGCCACTTATTTACACTAAGTTTAGATGCCAGGCTTCCCCAGTTACTGTGCTGGCTCCCTGTTAACAATCCCACCCTCAAACACAGTATAGGTCTGACTGAGTATCGGGCTTTGCGCTATTTTGCACGCTTACCCACCTACACTGCCGAAACAGGTTCACTTGCGTTGTGTACTGTTAACTTCCTATCGCTTCCTTCAGACCCTGCCGTTGGCCAGCAACGCCCTTACGATTCGGATTATCTTCCCCTCAGTCGGGGTGATTCAGATTTCTTTCAACCTGACGGGTTTGCCAGCTTCGCTGGGCAAACAAAAAAGCGCCGTTATAACGACGCCTTTGCTGGTTTAGTCTAAAAAAATTAAAAACTAAAGCTGATTTTTGCATAGTAACTGCGGCCATCAAAACCGTAGGGTACAGCACGTAACGGGTATTTAAACGCCCCATTTGAAATAGCGTTTAATACTTCATCATCACCTAATTCATCCGGTGTTTCATCAAAGATATTGTCTGCACCCACTGATAAGGCAAACATATCGTTAATTTGATAACTTACATTTAAATCCACTAATACGGCTGACTCTACCGTACTGGTTGCTTTAAATGAGCCATCTGTTGCCAGTTCAATATGGTCATTACCAAAGTACTTCACATCGGTTTCGCCAAAATAATTAAAGCGGATCATTGAGCTATACGCGTCACGCTCATAATCAAACGTTAGCGTGGCACGCTCGCCCGGCTGACCATCCGTTAAAAAGCTGCTTTGAATATCATCAAGTGCCACACTTTCAGGAATACCCGGTGCTGCATTAACACTGTCAATTTTAGTCTCGTTTAAGTTACCCGCAAACGTTGCAGAGAAATTACCGTCATATAAATCGGTACGATATGAGGCAATAATGTCGACGCCTTGCGTGGTTGAGTTAACCGAGTTTGAAAAATAATTCGCTTGCACTGCGCCCGTTGCTTGTAAAGCGGCAACCGCCTCAGGGCTAAAGGCCACATCGTCGGCTGATAATAAACTGCCAAGCGTGATACGGTCTTCAATTTCTACACGGTAAAAATCCACCGTTAACGATAAATCACTGGTGACATCGTAAACAAAGCCCGCACTGTAGTTAGTTGATGTTTCTAGCTTTAAATTATTAACGCCTAATGCGGAAGGAAACGCAGAGCCCGTTGTCGCGGTAAACGACTGACTTAACGACCCATCAGAGCCTAAATTTGTTGTAAACGCTGTATAGCCACTTTGCTGGAGTGATGGCGCTCTAAAGCCCGTTGATAACGCACCGCGTACCGCAAAGTCATCATTGAATTCATAACGCGTAGCTACTTTACCGATTATGTCGTCACCCGCATTAGAGAAATCTTCATAGCGAAGTGCGCCGCTAATATTCCAGGCATCGGTCACCATAGTTTCTGCTTCTACGTAAACCGCATAACTGTCGCGGTCGCTTTTGTTTGATGCTTCTGGGCGAAGGCCGTTATAGGCCTGAAAGCCACATTGTGCAAATTGACTCGGATCGTTCACTGATGGGTATGACGTATCAGTATTGGCAGTTCCACACGCGTATGACGCCTCCTCACCGGGTACAATTTCATAATTTTCTTTACGGTATTCAGCACCAATTGACACGTACACAGGCTCACTACGGCCAATATCAACAATCCCGTTCACATCTACGTTGATTGTAGTTTGATCAAACCGAAAGCCACCCGAATACCCCTCTGTTGGCCCTGCATTAGCTGCAATATCGGCATCGCTCGCGCCCGGATTATTAAATAAATACTCCGCAGCATAAGAGGCGTTTAAAGTATTGCGTGAGGTAAAGTCGTATTGGTTTTCACCATATACCGCCGATACATCGTAATTCCAATCAGGGTTTAAATCGCCTTTAAAACCGATTGCAATAGAGATATCTTGTGCCTCATTGTCTATTTGCGGTAAAAAACCATCGCTATAAACTTGAATCACGTTTTTAGACGCTTCATTAAAGTTACGGTAAAAGCCGTTACCAAGTGCGGTACGCTCAGAGTAACCACCAAATGAGTAAAGCTCGCCCTCGCCCATTGGCAATGCCATGTTGTAAAATACAGAAGTAAATTCACTCTCAGCGTTACCTTGCCCCCAACGTACTTCATCCGATAAAGTCCCTGGTGGTACAGTTAGTGAACCGCCAGTATCTCGCTCTGCTCGGTTAGTTTTGTCTGCATCGCGATACTCAAGCGATAAATTAATAAAACCACCTTCATTACCTAGCTCAAAACCACGATTTAAACCCGCAGAAATTGTTTCCCCATCGCCCTCGCCCGTTTCACTGTATTGCACATAACCTGTGGTTAAATCTGTTGAGTTATTAAGTGATAAGTTGATAACCCCAGCAATCGCATCTGAGCCATATTGCGCCGCGGCACCATCGCGTAACACCTCAACCCCTTTTAAAGCAATAAGCGGTATTGCATTCATATCAGTACCCGCAGAGCCACCGCCCACGGTACTGGTTAAACCAAAAATAGATTGATTATGACGGCGCTTACCGTTTACTAAAACCAGCGTTTGGTCTGGTTGTAAGCCGCGTAATGTAGCAGGGCGAAATAAATCGGAACCGTCAGAAACCTGTGTACGCGAAAAGTTAAACGAAGGCGCTGTTGCTTGAAGGCTTTGACCAAGCTCAGTAAAACCACCTTTGTTTAAATCATCTGCGTCAATTAAGTCAATCGGTGATGACGATTCGGTTGCTGTGCGATTAGAAACTCGCGACCCTAACACAGATATTTGTTCGATATTTTTTTGCGCTTTAGCGGGTGCTTCTTGGGCACTGACCATACTTGGGGCACTAAAGGCAAAAGCAACTGCGACAGCCAATGTGTTTAAACGATATGTAGACATAATGAGGACCCTGTTTTTGTGTGTTCTTATAATTAATGAAGGCATTTACTTGCAAGCCTTTGAAAACATCCTAGCAACATATACAAACAAAAAGAAACAAAAAAATTGATAAAATAAGCATAAGAATGCAAAAAACGTTAAAAATAGAAAAATAACACCCCTAAGCGCTCAAAATACAACCAAACCAGCATTTTAATATCAAAACCCGCCAAGTTAACACAATGTTAATTATAACGTTTAATTTATAATAATTAAAAAAAAGTAACTTGTATGTTTTTTGCTCGCAACTGGTTGTATAACGTACTTCTAAAGACGTTTTATTAGACTAAAGTAGATAATATACAAAAATACCGAGAAGAATATAAAGAGGTGGTTATTGTAGTGCTGGCCATTTTTCAGCTCTATTTTATGCACTGCTCAATCACAATAGCTAAGCCACCTAAATAAATCAGTTGTTTACAGTCAAAGCTTAGACTAAGTTAAGTCGTATAACTAACTATCTTATTGGTAAAAAAATGACGGACATTGATAAATTAGAGCAATTAAATCAACAGCCGCCCAGCATATTATGCTTAGATGATGATGCCAATGTACTTAAATCTTTAACTCGCTTATTACGCCAACATAAATTTGATATTAGTGTTTCAATCACAGGGCAAGATGCGCTTGATAAAATGCATAAAAAACAATTTGATGTGGTAATAAGTGGCATGCGAATGCCACAAATGAATGGCGCTGAATTTTTAAAAAAAGCAAGAAAACTCGCCCCCGATAGCCAACGTATTTTATTAACAGGTTATTCTGATTTCGAATCAACTGTCAGCGCAGTTAATGAAGGAGGTATTCATGCCTATGTGCAAAAACCTTGGCAAAATGATCACTTAATTAGCGTTATAAAATCAGCGGTCGAAAAATTTAGATTAAAAAAACAAAATGAAATTTTACAAGCGCATGTCAGCCTGCAAAACCTACAATTAAAAGAACTCAATAGCAATTTAGAACAATTAGTCAATAAGCGCACAACACAAATAAGGACGGTCCTAAAAAAGCTTGAGGTAGCGAACGAAAATGAAAAGCGAGAGCATCAGTCCACCGTTGAACTGCTCTATAATTTTGTTAATGCTAACCCTTATCTCGATGGTAAACGAGCAGCAAATATAGCGGGTACGTGCACTCAAATAGCGCGTTATCTGAATATATCTCAAAAAAGTATTACCCAAGCCCCTATCGCAGGATATTTAGCTCAAATAGGATTACTGGCCATGGATCCTGAGCTTTACAATAAACCGATTAACAAGCTTAGCGTGGCTCAACGCAAAACGTTCTACACACACCCTAGTATTTCGCAATTAATGTTAATGCCCGCGACTCATTTAAGTGACGTATCTGATGCAATTTATCACCAATTTGAACATCATAATGGTAATGGTGTCCCTAAAGGACTGGCTGGTGACGATATACCTATTGGCGCTATGGTACTCAATGTTGCTCGTGACTATTGGGGAAATTATGAGCAGAGTGAGCCTTTACTTACTACAAAAAAGCGTCACGAATTTGCACTCAATAATATTAAACCCCACAGTGGTAGTTTATATCATCCAAAAATTGTCAAAGCACTAGAAGCAAGCCATGCTGAGCTGATTGCCTCTGATAATTCAATTGGCTCAATAAAAATTATTAGTGCTCAAGAACTTAAAGAAAATATGACATTGGCAAATTCTCTGCACAGCCATTCAGGTATTATACTTTTGCCCAAAGGACATATTTTTAACACCAAATCAATTTTTAAACTACAACAGCTCGAAGCCAAAAAACCGACGCCGTTTAGAATTATGGTTAAAACAGCTAAATGATTGATCTAAACTATTCTTTTTTCCGTTACAATACGCTTATACTAATTAATTACTTTGCTTGAAGGAGCACAATGTGTCGCGATTTTCTGCTGTTACCGACAATCCCCATGACGGGCGTTTTAATCAAAAAACGGGCATATTACTGACCAACTTAGGCAGCCCTGATGCCCCTACTGCAAGCGCCTTGCGCATTTACTTACGTGAATTTTTATCTGATCCGCGCATTGTAGAGATACCGCGCATTATATGGATGATTATTCTGCATGGCATTATTTTACGCATTCGCCCAAAACGCTCAGCTAAATTATATAAAAGCATTTGGACCGAAAATGGCTCACCACTTACTCATATTACCCGCCAGCAAAGCCTAAAATTAAACGCGTTGTTAAAGCAACATGGTTATACCAACACCGAAGTGGTTATGGCTATGCGTTATGGTAACCCTTCAATAGAAGCGGGCCTTGAAGAACTCAGAGATAAAGGCCTAACCCGAATTATTGTACTGCCGCTTTACCCTCAGTACTCAAGTCCAACAACGGGCTCAACGTTTGATGCAGTAGCAAATGTACTAAAAAAATGGCGTTGGGTGCCCGAACTTCATTTTGTAAACGGTTATCACAAAAACCCAGCCTATCTAGAATCACTGGCTAACAGTATTAGCGAAGATATAGAAAAACACGGGATGCCACAAAAAATGGTATTTTCGTATCATGGTATGCCAAAACAATTTTTAGATAACGGTGACCCATACCACTGTCTATGCCAGCAAACTACGCGTTTAGTAGTTGAAAAACTGGGTTTAGACAAAGATAAAGTAATTACTACATTTCAAAGCCGTTTTGGTAAAGCCGAGTGGCTTAAGCCATACACCGACGCCACGTTAGAGAGCTTACCAAGTGAAGGGATTAAGGACGTGGCTATTATTAGCCCTGCATTTAGCGCCGACTGTTTAGAAACGCTTGAAGAATTAGAAGGTGAAAACCGAGAAATTTTTGAAGAAGCCGGCGGTGAAAAATACCGTTATATTGCAGCATTAAACGACCGTGACGACCACATAAATGCCATGTTTGATTTATTAAAGCCAATGCTATAAAAACGCAAAGAGCAGCGGTCAGGTTTTAGCGATCAGCAAGAGATAAGCCAAGTGCGGTCGTTGCTTGTAGGCGAGAGTTTACCTCGCGCCTTAGCATCACTGCTCTGACAGCTGACGGCTTATAACTAAAAACTGCGCTTAGCGCTTACGCGTCACCATCCATGTTATCCCGCCTACAATTATTCCCCAGCATGCTGAGCCTAGCGACCCATAAGGTCAAACTAGAGGCGTTAAAAAAATTTAATTAATTTTACGCATCAAAACTGATGCAATTTTAAAAACAACAACGTACCTAAAAAAACGCCACAGGGTGCGTCATTACTACAAAAAAAACATTATATTAAATCAACAATGCATACCTAAAAAGGGTAAAACAAATACTTACAATGAGTTATAAAAACACCAATACCACTTTATAATTACAATTTAAATTTGATCTAATTCTTTTTTTAAGATAAAACTTAACAATTACTTCACTAATTATCCTAAAAGAGAAACGGATGAAACGCTATATTGTATTAATCATCGCTATTCCTTTATCTGTATTTGCGATTTACGCCTTACTAACTAGCCAATCAAAAACAAGCGAGCCTTCAGCACCCATCGCTATTGATATCGTCCCTATTGATTCTGAGTTTGTTAAAAAAACACGCGCTCCATCGCCAATTGATATGAGCCGCGATCCTATTTCATCAAAACCCATTAACGATGAAGCTGTTGAGCAATCACACTCATATGACGCAATTAATAAACCTTCAATAAAGGCCAAAGACATACTTAAAGCGGCAAAAGTTCTCCCGACCGATTTACAAAATGAAGCCTACATAGAATTTGACTTAGCTGCACTTAAAACCCTTAAAGCGGGTGACAATTTTGATCTTGCCATACCACAAACAGCAGAAACCTACAGCGCCGAAATAACCAAGGTTACCCATGCCAGTAATGGCGATAAAAGTATTATCGGTCAAGTTATTGGTGTTGATGGTGCCATGCATTCCACCATATTAACGGTTGGCAATGATGCGGTTTATGGTCAATTTACAGCCCCAAGTGGTAATTATGTATTTGAAAGTAAAGGCCAATATGGTTGGATAGCCGCTAAACGCGATTTATACAAAACACATATAGAGCATCAAATTGGCGAACCCGCGCCCAAAAACACTGATGACATAGACCCATTTGCACCAAAAATTGAAAATCCCCGCTCTTCTAAATGATCCCTGCAGCGCAGGTACCACTACCCAGCAGTAAAATCGTAATCGTAAAAAAGGAAGGAAATACAACAATGAAAAAAGTAATTTCAACAGCCGCTATGGCGGCCACACTCTGTGCCGCAAGCACAGTATCAGCAGAGACTATCGATATTGGTATTTTATATACCGATCAATCTGCAGCCGCTACCAGTAATATCAATACTAAGATTAATCAGCTTATTGCGTTTAGTAATCAGGTATATAGCCAAAATGGCGTAGATATAACCCTTCGATTAGTAGGCACTCAAAACTTAGGTAACTATGCTGTTACGCCTTCAGAAGAGTGGTTGAATGCCGTTACCAATAGTAGTTATGTAAATGGCCTACGTGACAATTGGAAAGCCGACATGGTTGCCGTACTAGGGACAGGCCAAAGTGCCGGCAGTGGTTTAATTTCATGTGGGCTAGCATGGGTTGGTCAAGGTTCCAATGGTAATTTATACAGCTCTATGAACAGCCGTATGTATTCAATTACGGCTGTTGATTGTGGAGCAACCACCTTTGTACACGAACTAGGGCATAATCAAGGTTTAGCTCACTCACGTAAGCAAGGCGATACATCTGGCGGCGTTTACGTTGATGGTATGGGGCACGGCGTACAAAATGAGTTTGCCAGTATTATGGCCTACCCATTTGTATTTGGTAGTGCGACGCAGTATGACTATTTTTCAAACCCAAATTGGCGTGTCAACGGCATCCCTTTTGGTGTGACCAACCAGTCATATGCTATTCGTACCGTTACCGACACAAAAACCAGTATCGCTAATTTTAAATAACAACACTAATCGCGACCTTTAGGTCGCTTTTTATTAGTTGTAACTGCCACCGCTGAAATTTATACTAATCGCAATTATTAGCGACTTTAAATATTGATTTATGCCACTAACCACTTTGCCTGACACCACAACTGACGAACAACAAAAACAACTTTGCGTGTTACTTGCACTGATAATCAGTAGTGCTTCACACGGCTATAATAATTCAACTAAGCAAATCAGCCAACGTCTTTATAGTCACATTAAAAATGGCTATTCATTTTCTCAAACACAAGTGAGCCAATACACTAAACAACTCGAAACCGAAGATCTTATCTGGAAATTGCCGTATGGAAATAACTTTCGTATCTCAATAAACGCCTTTGCGCTTGGTATTGTTAACGTCTCTAAGCAGCCTAATTTACTACAAGCATTTATTACAGAAGCAGCACAAAGCTGTTATTACTACGATAGTTATTGTGATTTTTTACAGGTGTTATTTAACTACATGCACCGAGAGCAAAATGGTAAACCTCAATTGCTCGGTGATTTATCACAGGCAATTGATTTTCAATTTATTAATTTACTCGCACAGTCGAAATATAGCAGCCAAGTGTGGCACTGTTTGCCCACACAATGGCAACAACTGTGTTTAGAAAACTTTATTCGCGGGCAGTTTTTTAACCTCAGTGAAGATCCAGCTTGGCCTACACTCGTCAGTCAGTCAAGCTTGGCACTTAACACACGCATTTATCTTAATGAAAATCTAGCCGTATTATTGCAAGATAATAACTTTGCGCAATTGCTTGATGACAAACGCGATCGTGTTTTAGCCACCTTTTTTGAGGCAAATACCAATGCCGTAGGGGGTGGGTTTATTGATGTTGCATTGCGACAGTATAAAAGTGCGTTAACTGCCTACAGAAAAAAATTTGGTAAAGGCATTTACCCGAGTGAACTTTCCGGGTTACTTTATACACTCTGCTTGTATATCAGCGGCAGTCCCGCTGATATAAAACAGCTCAACACCTGCAGTAAATGGTACAAAAGAAATCTCGGCCAGTTAAGTCATGCCAGCCAAGCCATTGATTACCTGCTTGAGGATGATTTAGCAAGCTATCAATATCATCGCTTAACCAGTAGCCTACATTATTTGCTTAATAATCCAAATGCATTAGCACCGTTATTTTGTTTATTGTTAGCTATTATTAAAAACGCCACTGATGAGCAAGTGAACAAGCTAAGAGGTGAAACAAAGCTATTAACGCAACTTAAAACCGCCGTTAGCCAGCAACAACACTGGTTAGCAGTGCAATGTATGCACCTTGCTAATTGGCTTAGTGATGATACCGCCTTACCTAACGCAGGGTTGCTACAGCACTTTCCCCGCGTGCCACAATGGCAACGTTGGCTGGATGAAATTAGCCAAATAGACACCCCCACTGCCCAGCAACGAGTTATTTGGCAATTGGATGTGACTCATCTAGATGTACCAATTATTCAAGCTAAACTGCAGCAGCTCAACGCCAAAGGCGAGTGGACTAAAGGCCGTAAAGTAAACGCCCATGAACTTGCTTATAGCCAATACGAAGACGTGTTAACAAGTGCTGATCGTCACTTAATACAGGTGCTCAATAGCCATGCTGGATTTGGCTACAATGAGATACACGCAACCGCAGCGGTATTGCAAGCGCTGATCGGATTTAAAGGGCTTGAAGATCAAAACGCCCAGCCACTGAGCCTCATTAAAGGCGAATTTATTATTGAAATTGCACAAGACAGAAATGATTGCTATCGCCTTGTGATGCAACCGAGTATTAGCGGTGTTAATAATGATTTTATACTGGTATACAATCACGCACACTGTTATCAAGTTTTCACCATTAATGATAAACAACTCAAGCTACAACAATTACTTGAACAGCAACCCAATAACCTCACTGAAGAAAGATTACCGCAACTCAATGCCGCTTTACAAGTACTGGCCAACGAACACCATATTAGTAGCCAACGTACCGAGTTTGCTCATATTAACAACGTACGCCAAGGTTTATGTGAATTTGCCGCTGTGCTCGCCCTTACCCAATTAGGTATCAACATTAATTTTTATGTCATGCCAAATGGCGTCGATGGCCCCTGGGTTGAACCCGGTATGGGTGCTTTAACACTCACACATACTGAGAATGAGCAAACCGACAGTATTGTTATTAAACGTGATTTAAAAGCAGAGCAAAAAGCGTTTAAAAAATTACTAAAAAATATGGCCGGATTATTTGCTGATCGACAATCACCGCAACATAATAAAATTCAACAGCAGTTTTATTTACCTGAAGATATCAGCCAAGCAATAGAGCTCCTTGAAACAGCACAGCAACAGCAGTCCTTAGTACTAAGCTGGGATGAGAGCAGCCAAGGCATGAAGGTCGCCAGTAGCAAACACCTGTCGCTTAACTTAAATGACGATAATGACTGGTTAAGTGTTAGTGGCAACATCTCACTGCCCAGCGGCCAAGTATACGAGTTACAAACGTTACTCAAAGCCCCTCGACGCGGCAGTATTTTAGAGTTTTCAGAAGGCAATTCACTGTTATTGGATCAGCGTTTAACTAACTTGCTAAATCGTTTAGAAGGTATGCAACACCTTGATAAACACAGCCCAACCGATGAGCTAAGAATTGCCAACGCCCGTGCCCTACCGTTACACAAAACGATTGCTGATTTAGAAGATGTCACCTTTGGTGAAAGTTGGCAAACTCGCTTAGCTAAGTTTGAGCAAACAATAGAGCCCACTTTACCGCTGCATTTAGTCAATGTACTGCGTGATTACCAAATGGTCGGCGTTAACTGGTTAATGCAACTGGCTAACTGGGGACTCAATGCCTGTTTAGCCGATGACATGGGACTGGGCAAAACACTGCAAACCTTAACCGTGCTGCAAATGCGCGCTAGTTTAGGCGCCAGCTTAGTCGTTGCACCAAAGTCAGTGTGCCATAACTGGCAAGTCGAATCTGAGCGGTTTGCACCAACTTTGAATGTGAAAATTATTGAAAACGCCACTGCGTGCAGTGATATTCTCGCCACGGCAGGCGCACACGATTTAGTCGTACTCAGCTACGGCTTATTACCATTAATAGGTGATCAACTGGCGCAATTTTCTTTTGCTAATATTGTCTTTGACGAAGCACAAGCCATTAAAAACCCCTTAAGTTTACGCGCAAAAGCCGCGTTTGCACTCAATGGTCAATTTAAAGTCGCGCTGTCTGGCACACCGATTGAAAACCACTTAGGTGAACTGTGGAGTTTATTTAATTTTTTAATGCCAGGTTTTTTACACACACTACCGGTATTTAAGAAACGCTTTGGTAATGCCGATAAAAACCAACAACAAGCCGATACCCTAAAAACCCTAATTGCACCGTTTATCCTGCGTCGTACTAAGCAAACGGTATTGACTGAATTACCTGAAAAAACCGAGATAAACTTAACCTTTGCGCTAAGCGATAAAGAACAAGCACTGTACGAGGCAACGCGTTTAAATGCCCTAGAACAAGCAAATCAAGAAGACAGCCAGTACATCACTATTTTAGCGTCACTCACTAAATTACGCCGCGCCTGTATTGCCCCACAGTTATTACTAGCGAACAGTAAATTGCCATCGAGTAAACTCGACACCGCACAAGCGATTATTGAAGAATTACTAGAAAACAACCACCAAGCGCTAATTTTCAGCCAATTTGTTGATGTACTAAAACTACTTGAAAAACGTTTGCAAAAACGCGGTATCGATTATTGTTATCTCGATGGCAGCATGAGCGCTAACAAACGCAAACAACAAGTTGATAAATTTCAAGCAGGCACTGCCCCTTTGTTTTTAATTAGCCTAAAAGCCGGCGGTACTGGGCTTAACTTAACCGCAGCCGATTATGTGCTGCATCTCGATCCGTGGTGGAACCCTGCGGTTGAGCAACAAGCATCAGATCGTGCTCACCGCTTAGGGCAAACTCGCCCCGTCACTGTGTACAGGTTAATTGCACAAAACACCATTGAAGAAAAAATCCTGCAACTGCATGAACATAAACAAGCACTCGCAGATAAAGTATTAGCAGGCAGTGGTGATGCAGGGCAAATGTCTAAAGATCAATTGCTGGCGCTATTGAGTAACAGTGAAATGTAATGTAACGCGACCTGTTTATTTTTTGAGGTTAGCTTTGAATTTAGCTTTACAGCAGCGTGTTTGTTTTTAGACAATTAAACTGCTGTAAATTCAACCTCGAAAGATAAACAAACCTAACTAATTAATTATTTTCTGTTTTATTGCAGGGAGTAAAGTTTTGCCATCGCTATCAACTTTACTCATAAGCTTGAGTCTCATTACCTTGGCAAGCACAGGGTAAATATCTAAACTATTAACATGCTCAATACTCATCCCTTGCTTAAACGCAGGCCCCGTTGCTATAAATGTAGCTGCCATATCATCGGTGTACGCATAGCCATGCGTGCCTAAATAATGCGCTTTTTCTGTATCGGTAAATACCGCAGGCGCCGTTGTTTGTACTACAATATCGCTCACTCGACTGCCTTTATTAAAGTGATAGCTGGCAAGCTGTGCGTCAGTCAGTACCGCAAAACGGCCTTTTGCTGATTGCTGTAAACGCGCTTTATAGGCAGCAACATCGGCATTTTCAACATCATTTTTAGCGTAAATAAGCAAACGAGAACCTACATTTTTAACTATAAAGTGTTCATCTTTTGGCAAGTCATTCACAATAATACTTTGCTCGGGATCAACCATCGCCATACCGTGATCAGAGACGATCACTAAATTTATATCTTGCTCTAACTTACTTAAACGGGTTTTCAACTGCCCCATCAAACTATCTAATTGCTTAACCGCATCACGCGTTTGCTCTGCATCAGGCCCATATTTATGCCCCATACTATCCACTAACGAAAAATAACCGGCAACAAAACGGGGCCGCTGCGCCTTAGGTAAACTTAGCCATTGTACAATTTGGTCTATACGGTCTTGGTAATCACCTTGTTTAGAATAATGATAATAGTAATCAGGTGTCATACCATTAAAGCGCGCATCCGACTCAGGCCAAAAATACACCGCCGATTTAAGCCCATGCATTTTGACTAAATTCCACAATGGCGTGCCACTTAACCAGGTACTGTCGTTAAGTCCCTTACCCATGCTATAGCACTGATTATTGCGCGCTTTATCACAAAATTTATTGTCAACAATGCCATGGTTGACGGGTAATAAACCGGTAATGATAGAAAGATGATTAGGAAACGTTTTTGTTGGGTACACAGGCTGCATTTTTTGCGCCCTTACACCTTGCTCACCCATGGCCTTTAAATTGGGGGCACCGTGTTTTTCAATATAATCCCAGCGCAAGCCATCAATAGAGATCATAACAACCGTTTGCTCTTTAGCGGCATTTGCACTATTTACCACTAATAACAAACACCAACATAGTGCCTTTGTAATCCACAACTTCATTTTGAATACCTACTTGATGACTATTGATTTTAAAAAATAATTTTAAAGTAAGTTGTTACTTTATGATACAAACTGATAAATTAAATAAAATATTTACTAGGGATTGCCATGATCGACTTCAGCAGCAAAATAACCCCCGCACGCATGCAGCGCACCACCGCTAATTTACAAATGGCGCTTGAAAGCGATCGTGGCCGAATTATTAACAGTGCAGCTATTCGTCGCCTACAACAAAAAACCCAAGTGTTTCCACTGGAGCGAAACGCGGCTGTGCGCTCACGCCTGACTCATTCATTAGAAGTACAGCAGGTTGGCCGCTTTATTGTGCAGCGCATTTTTGCCAGTTTAAATTATCAACAACAAAAAGAATATGGTTTATCCGGCCTTGAGCGCCCATTAGAAACCCTCGTTGAAATGGCCTGCCTAATGCACGACATTGGTAATCCGCCATTTGGTCACTTTGGCGAAGCGGCTATTAATAATTGGTTTAATGCTAATTTAGCCAGCATTACGCCGGAGCGCTGCCAAACAACAAACAGCAGTATAGGGGTTATTTTTAAACACTTAGCGCACGATATTTGCAGCTTTGAAGGTAATGCCCAAGGTATACGCATTATTCATTCATTACTAAACCTCAATTTAACTTATAGCCAAAGTGCAGCCATTTTAAAATACACTCGTCCAGCAAGCCTCGCTAAGCAAGATATTCCACAAAATAAAAACTACCTGATGAAAAAAGTAGGGTATTACTACAGCGAAAAGAGTTTCGTAGAAGCACTGCAAACAGAGCTGAAAATAGAGCCCTATTGCCGCCACCCTGCCAGTTATATTATGGAAGCGGCCGATGATATTTCTTACTGCCTTGCCGATATAGAAGATGCGGTAGAAAAAGACATACTCACTACGCAGCAATTATGTGAACAACTTAAAAAACACTATCAAAAAGCATTGATTAACCTCACTCTTGATGACACCCAACACCACAGTTTTGTTGATGACGCTATAAACTACGCCATTGAACGCGCCCAAGCACAACCGGTTAATTTTAATAGTGAGTTTTTTATATATTTGCGGGTTTCCTTGCTGCATCCATTAGTAAACCATGCAGCCAAACGCTTTATACAAAATATAGAACCCATTTATCATGGCGATTTTAACCACGCATTATTAGAAGATCGCAGCTACCTGCATGCAGCAACCCAAGCGCTAAAACACGTCGCGCTTGAGCATGTGTTTTCTCACAAAGAAGTAGAAAAACTCGAACTGCAAGGTTATCGTATTATTAATGGATTACTTGAGTGTTATAAACCCTTACTACAATTAAGCAGTGACGACTTTAAACGCGCCCTGCATGGCGATAATCGTTTACTCATAGAATCACGACTGGTTAAAAAGCTCTCTAAAAAACATTTAAGTAGCTATCAGCATGCCATTAGTGCCATGCAAGAAGAGCCCGACCACTTTGCCGCTTATGAGTTTTATTATCGCTGTAGACTTATTCAGGACTACATAAGTGGAATGACCGACCAATTTGCTTACGACGAATACCGTAGCCTAATGGTCATTGATTGATTTTTTCATACTAGGTTAAGCCCTAGATAATTTTTTAGTTTGCGCTTAATATTAGCCAATTGATGCTTTACCGCTGTTGAGTTTTATGAAACTGTTACTGAGTTGCTTGCTTTTTTGTTTTTCTTTGTTTTATAGCGCAAGCAGTGCTGCCTATAACGAAGCAATGTGTATTCTTATAAAACAAGAAATGCAGCAATACAATAATAACAAAGCCAGCCGACTATACCGAAATGCAGCCCGCGACTTTGAGAAAAACTGTCGCAAACCGTCACCTGTGCGTACTCAAACCAAAGTAGTGACGAAAGAAAAACCCATCATTAATGAAACACCGACTAAACAGGCAAAACCACTTGCTATTGAGACTCACGCAGCAGCAGAGCATAGTACCCCTTCACTTGACCCTATAAAAAACTCACGTAGTAAAAATGACAACGCGTTGGAAAAACCCCAATCCGATACCGTTTTATCATCGGATACGCCTTCTATACACAATCAAAATACCGCAGCTCAACAAGTAAAACCGATACAAAATAATACAAAACAAGCGATTGATACGCAAAAAACGGATGTACAAAAAACCATTGTTGCACCAACGCAAACGCCAGCCCCCATCAGCGTCAATACAGCAGAAAAAACACAGGCATTCGCTCTATCAGCGCCTAAATCAAGCGTTAGGTCACTCGTTTTACCTAGTATAGTGTTACTGTTGGTCGTGTTAATTACGCTTGTGGTACTACTGCGTTTACGCCATGTAAAAAATAACAAACAGCCATCGCAAACCGCCTTTTCAACGCTGAACACCGTTACAGAAACGTCAACAATACAACCGAGCATAGCAACAAATAATATTAAACAAAACACTACGTCAGCGGGCAAAAGTGAGCCGACCGCAACCGACCAAACCGTTACAGTTAAAGCAAAACCTGAACTCAACACCGCGGAATTTGAAGCCGCAGCTAAAGCGACCTTAGCACGTATTAAAAATGCAGCTGACTTTGCAGAGCCACAAGTAAGGGAGTTTGATCCACAAGCCAAACAAACTAAAAAACAGCGTAAACCTATTAATCAACCAACCGAACAAGCAATGTCGAGCAAAAAAGCAATACCCGTTGCAAATTCACAGGAGGAAACGCCCCCCATTGTATCGCAACCATCAAAAGCACCACCGCATTCATCTAAAGCGCCATATTCTTCATTAGATACAACAGCTGAACACGAATTTAAAGAGCCCGAAATACGCACCTTTGACCCTGATGCACCACTGCCAACAAATAAAAAAACGCGCCACACCCAGTCAGTAACAGTAACGCCGACAATGCCAAACAACGCCGATAATCAAAAGGGTATCAGCAATCCATTTGCCAACTTATCCCTTGATGAAAGCTGGGATCCCAATTCCCCCGAAAAACCCAAAGTAGAACAAAAGCAACGCGCACCAAAATCTCAAGCACTCATAGAGGCCGAAGAACGCGCAAAAAAAATGCAAACCAAGGAATAACTTACACACATGAATGTTATGTTATCAGCTAAATTAAGACACTTTATTTGTATCGCATCTTTATTGCTGATGGCTTTATTAACTCATCACATTTATGCCATTGAAGTAACTCAACCTACCAATAAAGACACAAACCTAACCACTACTTTAAATATTAGTACTGGCGAGTGGCCGCCTTTTTTAAGCCAATCACTGCCTCACCAAGGCGTAGTTGCACACTTGATCAGCGATATATTTGCACAACTTAATATTAGCGTTAATTTTACCTTTTTACCTTGGCCACGCGCTTACCATGACACGATTAATGGTAAGTATGGAGCCAGCGCAATATGGATGTTTGAACAACAACGCACCCATGACTATTTGTATAGCGAGCCGGTGCTAAACGAACGTTTTGTATTTTTTTATCAAAAGCAGCGCCCCTTTAACTGGCAAAAACTCAGTGATTTAAAAGGCTTATTACTCGGTGGTGGGCTTGCATACAGTTACGGCAAAGAGTTTGATAAAGCAGCAGATGAGGGCTTGTTTGATATGTCGCGGGTAAGTACAACCGAGCAAAATTTTCAGCGCCTCGCTATCGGCCGCATTGATGCTTTTGCCGAAGAGCAAAGCGTAGGCTATTACACCTTGGCCAGTAAATTACCCGAGCTGTTTGATTCTATTACTCATCATCCAAAGCCATTATTAATCAATCAAAGCTTTTTATTATTCCCAAAAAACAACGTAAACAGCGAAAAATTACAGACCCTTTTTAACCAAGAACTATTAAAGTTTAAACAGACAGGACGCTACCAGCAGTATTTTGAAAATTTAACACAAGGGCGTTACCAGCCACCTCAGCACACGCTTCAATTGCCAAAATAATTGCCTTATTGTGTGAGTTAGCGAATTTAAAAAGCGACTTCAAAAGACGGGTCGCGCGCATCGAGCTATGGGCTGCGGGCAAACATCCTATCCCTACTTTTACCACCTGTAGGTCGTCATTTATGGCGACAATAAGCTTCTTTAAAGCACAACGCCTCTTTGCTTTCTTTGTGCATAATTTACTAAAATTCATGTGAACATCAAACTGGTAGCAGCGGATTCATCCCGCGTTTTTGTGTTTAATAACCTAGAACTAACGCGATGTAAAATCGCTGCTACAAAAGACGTTTATTACTAAAACAATTTTTTCACCACAGAGGGCACCGAGGCGCTTTGCTACACCGAGAAGAAAAAGCTACGAGTATCGGGCTACGAGTATCGGGCTACGAGTATCGAGCGAAGAGCTTGCGCAATCCTAGCACCTAGTCACTTCCCTAAAACCTAGCGCCTTTTGTCACGTAGGTGTGCGGCTCGTTGGCATTTAAATTATAGGAGAGATATTTTGGCTATAATTACACATTAAGAGCGTATCACCTTAGTAACTTTGACCCGGTACACGTTAACTGATTAAATACTGGTAACACTAATTCGCAGTGAGTCACTTTTTATATGAATTTAGGCAGGAACGATCCGTGCCCATGTAACAGCGGAAAAAAATATAAGCGCTGCTGCATGGATAACATCTCAAAACAACATGCAGACGTATTTGATGACATAGCTCAAACATTGACGATGCACCCTCATTTAGGCCTTGAAGAGCTAGAGCTTATCACTCAACATAAAGTTACTGATATCAACAACAATCTACAAGATGATTTTTGCGGTTTATCAGCCAATCAAATGGATAATTGGCTTCGGGCTCCGTTCAATCAATTAACGAGGGTAACAATAAATACACCGACTAAACTAACAGCAAGTCCTGTTATGCGCTACTTAGCGTTAATACTTGATGAAGCAATGCAGCAAGGCGGATCATTTAAAGCCACAGCCAAAGGTAATTTACCCGCAAAACTAGCTAAGCAAGCCAGCGAATTACTACCTGAGTTTGCCGTATCTGAGTATGAAAAGCATGTCAGTATTAGTGAATTTTCAGGGAGTAACGAAGACAAAATTAACGCCTTGCATTACACCCGAATTTTGGCAGATATTACTGGCATTATTTATTTTAAAAGCGGCCGTTTTCATGTTAAAAAAACAGCCCAAAAACAGTATCAATCACAGGGAATTAAAGCCTTTTTTTTACCCATGCTTGAAGCGGCCACCACACACTATAACTGGGGCTATTTTGATAACTTTGAGAGCAATGTTGATCTGCGTATTTTTTGGGTATATATGCTATGGCGATTACAAAAGCATGGCTCAGTTGAGCAGTTAATTGAAGAAGTTATTACTGCATTTCCTGCACTACTAAATGAAATACCTGCAACTCAGTATACAGAGCCAAGCAAGATGTTGGGTACTCTGATCGAATCTCGTTTTATTAAACGTTTTTTAGAATTTTGGGGATTTATCAGCGTTAACCCTAAGCGATTTTCAGATGGCAAGCCCATTAAAATACAAACAAATATACAACCGTTATTAACACACACCTTTGCATTTGGGATGTAAACACCCATTCGCCTCACATAGTGAGGCGAATAATACGTTTAATTGCCTCATTTAAACGTTAGCGAATTTGAAAAGCCACCTCAAAAGACGGGTCGCGCGCACCGAGCTGCGGGTTTCGAGCGACCGGTTTCGAGCAACGGGCATCGAGCTATGGGTACATACTAGTTCCTACAACCTAGCGCCTTTAACCTTTAACCTAGCACCTTTTATCACCGTAGGCGTTAAGCTTGCTGACGCGAAAAGCGCAGCTTTTAATATCTAAGCCCGATCCCCGCAACTCGTTGCTCGATGCTTTTATTAATACATGTCGCGTTGGCGACGGCAACCAAGGGGCTATTTGTCTTCAAATAATCTCTGCTGCAAGTAATTCATCCCTGAAGCTGGGTTCCTGTCAGCCTCCACTTCCTCGTGTTGCGAGGAGCAATCTATTTCCTCTCCACTGAAATACACACGATAAGTTAAACTTGCTCAATCGCGACTAATTTATTTACTTCTACCGGTCTTACTAACGCCGTTTCATAAAATGCAAAAACCTCTTTAACGTACGGCTGTGAATAATGCGCATTCAGAGCTTCTTGCGACGTAAATTGTTCGACTAAAAACAAGCATGTATGCTCACTATTGGTGTATAGCTCAAATCGAATACAGCCAACCTCAGTCTGTGTAGGCTTTAAAATTTGCTGTAAACGCCCTTTACAGTCATCAAATAATGAAGCTTGAGGTGTTATTTTTGCCACTATATTGATCATCTTTAATCCTTATTAATTAATTTAATAACCACAGAACGAATCGGCGGCGCTACAGTAAAGGCCACTAAAAAAGCCGCAGGCCAAGCATTAATAAATGCAGTTAGCCAACTTTGCACAAATGTGTCACTTAAACCTAAATTAACGTAGGTCACCCATGCAGATAGTAAAAACGACATCATGAACGAAAATGCCAATGTAAAAATAAAATGAATTTTCATATTTCCTCCTTGGCGTTACTATATTCAAAAGCTTGGGGCTTCCATACTCACAAAAATGCAAACTAAGATTGAGAAACAGAAATGCTTGATGATATCCACTTATTTATTGAGGTAGCACGGCGGAAAAGTATGAGCCAAACTGCAAAAGATTTAGGCTTAAATTTATCGACTCTATCGCGACGTATTCAAGCACTTGAAACCAAATTAACAGAGCCATTATTGCAACGTACAGCAAGAGGGATAGTGCTAACAGCAAAGGGGGAGCAGCTTTATACATCACTCGCAGATTCAGTGTTAGCGCTTAATAATCAAATAACCGCCCTTAATTGTGCCAGCAGTAGTAACAATACCTTTTATTTATTATGCCCACAGAACATCATTGCAGATCTGCTCATGCCTGCGCTAAATACATTTATAAAAGATAATCCTTCGCTAAATTTTCACATATCACCGAGTAATGCCAATAGTCAGCTGAGCCAGCAACGCTTTGATCTCGCTATTCGCATTGGCCAACAACAAGACTCAAGTTATTATCAAAAACGCTTAGGAGCCATTGCAGTTAAGTTGGTCAGTAAAAAAAATGCACCACAAACTCGCCTGATTTTACCTTACACACAAACACAACTACCAACAGGCATGCAGAACAAACTAACAGAGCAGTATAGCGACATAAGTTATTGCTTTGATATAACAATAGCCAGAAAAATGGTTGAAGAAGGTAATGGGGTTGGTTTATTACCTATGAGTGAAATTAACTGCATTACTGACAAACAGGCTTTTGACTATATTGAATTGCAGCCTGCTTTTGCAAACCGGCCTATTTATGCCCTATGGCATAACACACGCCAGCCAAGCAGAAATGCAAGTCAGTTAATTGCTTTAATACAAAACATAATTGAGCAAACGCCATGCTTACAGGGAGATATTGTTAAATTAGGTTAAAGGGTTATTTATGCTGTAGACGGGAATTTACTGACGCGAAAAGCGCCGCTTTTAATACTCGACGCTCGACGCCTTTTAGCAAAACTGTTCAAAAATATTCCTGATATTCTTGTTGGTCATTCGTCACCTCTCGGCGCTCTGAGCATTAGTGTGTAGTGATTATGAAAATACAGTACTTTTCAAATTTGACGGTTAAAGCTTGATATCATTTAAAACATCTTTGCAAAATGATTTAAATACATCAAATGCTTCTTGCCACACCAATTTATGACTACCGTAAATCATTGGAACAACATATTCATTAAAGCGCGTTTCATAGAGTGAATTAGTTTGTAACACGTTTAAAGCAAACTTAAGTTCAATAATCGGTTCTGCCATAAATTCTAAATGCTGATTACCGTAACGGGTAATATCTTCCGCGATGACTTTTTGCACTAAAGGTACTACATCTTGAACATCCGCCAACCCAGCGTGTTGAATATAATACGTATCATAAATATGGCGAATTAGCGCAGGATCATCGTCTCTTTTATTATCACGTGCAAAGCTCGCTGTCCGCCTAAGCATAGACACTAACTTTTCAGCTTGTGTACCCTTAATCCGACATTCCGCAACGCTTTCAGGAATAAATTTCTTGATAGATACTGCCCATGCAATCAATGATTGTCCTGTTCCTCTGCTCTATATTCAATACTAATTCCTGTGTTTCACTTAGCGTTAACACATGAATACCCTGGAAACAGAAAAATACCCATCGCGCTGTTGGGTTTTGACAGGGCTTGTATTTTAAGTTGGGAAAATGAGCTTCCTGCGCTTTTAACTCAGCCCTCATTTTATGCTCCAGTGCGGCGTAAACCATTAAACAGCACGTCATTATCATTAACAGTGCCTCTATCCGCTCTGGTTTTTTCAAGTAAAGTGATGAGGTTAAAAAGTCAGGGCTCTTTAAAAATCGAAATCCTTTCTCAACACTTTGTTGGGATTTGTATAAACTGAGCATTTTTTCCATCGACAGCGAATCGCGTAAATCATTCGTCGCCAGTATAAACATGCCTTTGTCTTGTAACCTCGTTTTTCTCGCTGCTAGTGTCCAATAAACTGTGCCTGTAATTTGATATTCAATACTATCGGGTTGTTGCATTAGCTTTGGACGACCACTGCGTTTAAATACGCCCTGCTCAATGATTTCATGCGCATATACTTCACTGTCAGGATGCCCTTTTTGCCACGTTTTTAATGCTTGCTCTGCATCTAAACGACACGCAAATTTTTGTTTGTTTAATTTCTTAAAGGATTTTAGCGTTTCATTGCTTTCTTTTTCCATCCGCTTAGTGAGCGTATGTTGCTCTCTATTTTTGGCTTGCTCACTTTTGAGCAATAACCAACGCTGCTTGACTTCTCCATATTCTGATGTCAACCAAGCGCCGCTATAGCCATTGTCCATCTGCTCGAAATCGAGTGTATGTTGTGCCTTGATGGCTTCTTTAACCTGTTTTAATTTTTGTGGCGCACGGGAAATAAAAAGCTGCGCTTGTTCGTGAAGTGATTGGATCGTTTCTGCGGTATAAAGCGCTGCATCGCCAATAAAGTAACGGCTATTCTGTGCCGCTTTGAGACTGCTTATATGCTGTTTTACAATCTGTTTAAAGCCTTCGCTATCATTGCTATTACCGCTGGCTGCTTGCATATAAATAGGGATCCCCGCTCTGTTTTCTGTGATCAAATTCAATATAACTTGATTTAACTCAGGGCGGTGATCTCGACTATAGCCTTTGACAAGTTTGATCGCTTGGCTATCAATATCATCCTCATACTTACCATCAACATGAATACTGGTTGAGTCTAAATTGATACCTTCACAAGGAAGGTTTAAGTGCTTTACAACGTGGGCTGATAAGGTTTGATAAATACCGGAAACACCGGCGTCATACAGTTTATCAAGGCAACGACCTAATGCATCATCATTAATGTACTCAGCTTTTATCCCTTCTCCAATAAGGCGCTCAACGGGGCGCTCTTTAAAGTATTGCGGATACATATGCAGAGTGCGGCCAACAAAACCAAGCCCATTTAAAATCATGGCTTCAACAAGTTGACCATAAGAAATCAACTTATCAGGGCTTTGCTCAGGGAGTGATTGATCAATTAACTTAGCAATACCAAGTTCTTTGTTCATACCTGCAACTAAACCTAAATGATCAAGACTTTTTGTTGAATAAGACGCCATAAATTTTACACCACTTAAAGATAAGTAATAGATCAAAAATGGAGATCGTCGTCAAGCTTTTTTATTAATTTTTTTGGGTGCGGAAAGACGGCTTAATACTAGAAAAATCCATCAGCGGCACTTCTGGTGCCTGTTGAGTTACCTCGTTCACTAAAGAAGATATATTGCGGCTTTGTACATTATCAAAAAGTAACGTTTCAATAAGCTCTAATTTATCGTAAGCATGGGGCTTTTGAATGGGCTTGAGGATAGCGAATATCAATTTGTTGATATCGATATTCATCAAAAACAGTTGGAGTATTTTCTATAGAAAAATAATCATGTGAATTAATTGCAGCAATTAATTGTAAGTGGAGCGCTTTTCTAGCCTTTCTTCTTTTAGTTTTAGACGTGTTAGCAGTTAAATCTTTGGGAATGATTTTTATATCAACATCTTCAGACATCCTATAAGTTTTAATGCCTGACTTTGTTAATGCTGTACCACCTGAAAAAACTAAAAAATGCGTATCAAAAGATAACTCACAAAGTAGCTTAAGTAATGCAACTACATAGTAATCTTTTTCAACAATGGCAGGGTTACCCATACCAAGAGCATCCGCTACATCTAAAAATAAATCGCTATCAACTCGCATTGATAGCGCTATTATTTACAACAATTTTACGCTTAAATCGACTATTGGTCATTATTTTAAACGAAGCGGGAACTTGTAAACTTTCACCATTAAGACTGCGTTGTGTAAATTCATCAAACTGATACTCAACGCCCAGTTTTTCAATAGCTTCTAAAATGACTCCATCTGCACCCGCAGGTGATGCTGGCATTAACTTACCAGTAATGCGATTTTCTCGCGCTTTAGTATAAAGCCCATAGCCAATGCGTAACAACTGGCCACTATCAACTAGCTTTTTTAAAACACGGCCAACTTGGTCGTAACCTGCAATATCAGCAAAATCAGCGCGCTCAAAAACATAACGCTTAGAGCGATTTATTCTTGTGGTTACTTTACTTGCTATTGTCATATTAATTACTCTCGTTGCTTAGATAAAATATAGCAAACATACGACATCTAAACAATGCAAACATACGACACTTAATTGATGTAATCACATCATCTTGATGGTATTAAACACCAGTGACCCGCTTTGCCTGTGATTATTTTAAAACCCAATTTCGGCTTCGTGTAACGAGCTGCGTACAGCGAGCTGGTGCAAGCATCCTAGCACCGAGGTGCGACCTACATAGAAAAGACAAAAAAAGCCATAGGTTACGTATTAATCGCCCCTAATACCTTTTACGACCCTAGCGCCTTTACCATCGAAACTTAAATATACGCCTTCATCTTCGGTAACTGTATCACTTGTTTGTTTAACTCTTCTGCCGCAGTTTTAATAACATTAATACATAAATCAATATGCGCTAATTCAGTTGTAGACAAGTTATTTTCAATAGTAGTCGCTTTGGCCCTATTTATTGCCGCTAATACTGACTGAATTGTTTGGCTCATCAGTAGCTGCATACGCGCAACAGAAATATCAAACTCATCAGCAAAATCAGCTAACATATAGGCTGTTATTTCATTGCTAAAGTTACCCGCGCCTTGTGAATTATAGTCACCTAGCGACATTGCATAGTGCCTTGAAATAGCTGGCTTTGCCCCACCTTTTGCACAATCAATGCCCGTTTGTTCAATAATCGCTTCTATGTTTACCAAATCGTAAAACGGTGTGAGCTCTAAGCCATGTTTACCAACAAAAAAACTAATGTTTTTACCGTGAGCATCATAATTACGCACTAAAATATTAAATGTCATCCAACGAATAAGTTGCGCCTGATACGCTTGCAGATTCGCTGTTTCAATATTAAATAGCTTAGGAAAAGACACCCCATCTCGAATATAAATACCGTCACCTTCATCACCGTGCTGACGCTCGTATTTATAAGAAGGAGGTAAATTAGTCGCTTGGCAACCATCAATAACATGGCGACGTAGAACGCAGTTTTGCTCTTTAACAACACGCCTGTCAAAGCGATCGATAACAAAGGCCCGCATTTCACCATAGCTACGCAATTCAACATCAGGCACGTCAAGTCCTGCACCTTTTGCCAATAACATAGTAAATAGTTCGTTCACTGCGATGCAAGGCGCAGCGCCCGTTTCAAACTTAAAGATTTTATTAGAGCATAACTCGCCTTCACCAAACCCGAGTTTGCCATCTATTTCGAGTAGGTTAAGTTTATCTTGAACTCCAGCAACAGAAAGCCTCGTTCGCCCATCCCACAGTGTAATAGGCTCGCCAGCTTGCTTAAAACGGTTCAGCTTTTGACTTAACTCATCTTTAGTTACTTCACGAAAGGATGTTCGCTTTGTTGTACTTTTACTTGCTCTAAACGACAAAGCACCTGAGGTCTCCTCGCCAATCACTTTAATTAAACCGAACGTATTATTTTTAGAAATGGTCGTACTGCTAATAATTTCTTCAAGGCCTTTCCCTTCAGGTAATAAATTTTGCAAATAATTACGTACTGCACGAGAGTCAAAATCGCCATTGAGTGGCAAGTGTGGTGAAACTGCAAACCCCTCACTTATCCATTTAGGCTCATAAGTAAATGAAATCTCATTTTCAGAGCCTATTGCCAGCGTTATCTCGGCCACCTTTTGCGATTGACCGATAAACACATCTAAACTGCTTGTTTTAGTACCACTGTTCATCGCTCACCCCATCATCGCTATGAGCTAAATCATCACTAATAAGGCTAAACGACAACCCTAAGTATTCCATCACTTTCAGTACATTATGCAGCTGCACAGTAACATCGGCTTTTTCTATTTTTATCAAGGTAGGCTTTGAAATATTTAATGCTTGTGATACATCAACTAAAGTAAGCTTCATACCTGTACGTTTTGCAGTAATCGCTTTAGCCAGCTGCATAGGCGAAAACGGTTTAGAGAGATCAGGCATTTCAGTGCTTTTAACCACCCTACCTAAGGTTTTTTTTACTGGCGTATCATTCATGATTAGTCAACTATAGTTTACTTATATAATTGATTTTAGAATTTAAAGCCCGAAAGTCAACACTGATTTACTTTTAGTTTTAAAAAGCAAATCTGTTTTATATAAGTAAATTTTATTTTACTTATAGAGCATAACAACAAGTGTAATCTTCAAAAGTAAACTAAAAGCCACTTATGGATTTAAAGTTGAATAACTGCCTGTGTAGTTATCCGAGGTAAAGTTGGTGAGTGAGTTATTTATTTTTAGACTAAAACTTGAGTTATAAGACCAATTCACACAAAGAGAAGATAATGAGGGTAAATGAGAATAGCAAGAAAAAAGCTGCGGGTTTCGAGCAACATGCATCGAGCTATGGGTACATACTAGTCCCTACAACCTAGCGCCTTTTATCACCGTAGTCGTTAAGCTTGCTGACGCAAAAAGCGCTAAGCCCGATCCCCGCAACTCGACGCTCAATGCTCGATGCTTTTATTGATATATGTCGCGTTGGCGACGGCAACCAAGGGGCGTACGATTTTCACAGTTGACTCTGCTGCAAGTAATTCATCCCTGAAGCTGGGTTCCTGTCAGCATCCATGCTTCCACTTCCTCGCGCTGCGAAACTTCGGTTATAAAAATCGTCCTGTTTTTTACCCTCCGGGCCAGCAAAGCTGTTCAAAAATATTCCTGATATTTTTGTTGGTCATTCGTCACCTCGGCGCCCCGAGCATTTTGCACTTTCCTCAAAGCCACAATTGATATGAACGTAACCGCCGTGTATTCGCCCAACTTGCACATCCATGTACGCTCCCCAGTTCGGGTATCCATACCCTCTCGTTCAAAACTGCGTTTTTCACCCAAGTGCCTGTCACGGCTTTGATTGCATCCATGCAATCAATTACTCATCAATTGAGTCTTTTCGGGTGTGATCACGGGGGATTTAACTCAGCACTCGCCTGCAAATTTGTTGTTATTAAAAGCGTTATGTATATTAAGTTATCTTAACTGTTTGAGTAATTTTAATGGCTAATCAAGATAAAAAAGGTAAATGGCTTTCGAGTAAAAAAGCTATGAAGCATTTAAAAGTATCTGGTTGTGAGTTAATGCACCGCCGCGAACGTGGTAAGCTTAAGTTTGAAAAGCGCGGTCGCGCTTATTTTTATTATATTGTAGTTAGTAATAAGACTACGCTTAACTTTTAATATGTAACCTCATTCGAGATTTTTGCCAGATTGCTGGCGGCAACCAAGGAGCGGATACCGCCGTCCGCCCTTGGAACCCCACGGCGCCCCGAGGATCACATTGCTTCCTCAATTTAAATTAATGATATGTACGTAAATGCTGTGTATTCGCCGTCCATGGCGAAGTCACAGCTTAACGCGCATCCATGCGCTGTTATTACTCATCATTAATTTAATTTCGGGTGTGATCACGGGGAAATATTCTTAACAGTAGCCTTTAAGCAAAGTTTGTCGATGCACTATGAGTTATGTATATTAAAGTGTTTCTAAATAACAGCCACAGTATTTTAAGGATAAAGAATGAATTCATTTGCTAAAATAGAAGAAGTTTTTGATTTAAATTATTCGGATGACATAGATGAAATTAAGTCTATATTTAATCAATATATTGAAATTTTCTCACATCTTCATACACAACCTGATCTTCTCATCGATGATGATTTTAGAATCATTAATCAGTTTCTAAACAAAATTTCTAGCAATCCCCCTGTGTCAGGATAGTTGTCGCCTCTAATTTTTAGTAGAGGTAGAGAAAATGAGACGTCGATTTACACAAGAATTTAAAGTTCAAGCGGTTGAAAAAGCATTATCTCAATGTGATGATGTTCGTCTAGAAGATATTGCAGATGATTTAGGTGTCGGTTATTCAACGTTACAACGTTGGATAGCACTTGCAAAAAAACATCAACTTGAAACACATCAGACGGGTAGCCAAATGACAACAGAAAAACGGCCACAAGATTGGAGTTTAAAAGAAAGACTCAGCGCGATTATTGACTGTGGCCATTTAGATGACACAGCTATTAATGAATATTGTCGTAGTAAAGGGCTTTATCCGCATCATATCAAGCAGTGGAAGCAGGACTTTGCTCAAGAGCCTAAAACGACACTCGCTAAATCAGACAGTAAACAGTTAAAGCAAGAAATAAAGCAGTTGCAAAAAGAACTTAATCGTAAAGACAAGGCGTTAGCTGAAACAGCAGCACTACTCGTTCTTAAAAAAAAAGTGGATGCTATTTGGGGTTTCAACGAGGACGATTAACGACGACAACAGAGCGACATGAATTAATAAAGCTCATTACTGAAGCGCAAAAATCAGGGGCAAGACTGAAGCAAGCATGCGAGTTGCTGGGCTTAACAGCTAGAACAGTGCAGCGTTGGGTGGCAGAGGATGAAATGGTCGATAAACGAACATGTACAACAAAGCAGTCGCCAAATAAACTCACAGAGCTTGAGCGACAGCGAATTATCTCTATTGTTAATTCGGTTGAGTATGGGCATTTACCGCCGAGTAAAATAGTGCCCAAGTTGCTTGATAATGGCGTATGGATAGCATCTGAGAGTTCATTTTATCGGGTTATGAAACGTCACCATTTATTAACGCACAGGGAAAAAGTGAAGCCAAATAGGCAGGTAAAAAGGCCAAAGGCACTCACTGCAACCGGTGCGAACGAAGTTTATACATGGGATATTACGTATTTACCAACAACGGTTAAAGGCGAGTTTTTATACTTGTATTTAGTGATGGATATTTTTAGTCGAAAAATTGTGGGGTGGCAGGTTCACGATACACAGTTAAGTGAACTAGCAGCTGATTTGATGACAGACATTTGTGATAGAGAGCAAATAAAACCAGAGCAAGTCACGTTACATTCGGATAATGGCAGCCCAATGAAAGGCGCTACATTATTGGCTACGTTACAAGAGCTAGGCATAGTACCGTCGTTTAGTCGTCCCTCAGTGAGTAATGATAATCCTTACTCTGAGTCGTTATTTAAAACGTTGAAATATTGCACAGAGTACCCAGAAAAACCATTTATAGACCTAAGTGCAGCAAGACAATGGGTGGCAGAGTTTGTAGATTGGTACAATAATGAGCATTTGCACAGTGGTATAAAATTTGTCACACCAAACCAGCGTCACTTAGGGTTAGATAAAGAAATATTGGCTAAGCGTCAGCAGGTAAACGATGCTGCTAAATTGAATAACCCAGGTCGTTGGTCAGGAAAATCACGCGATTGGTCAATGATTAAGGAAGTAAATTTAAATCCTGAGAAAAAAGAAGAGATGCGGGCGGCATAAAATTTAACTCGAGGCGACAACTAACTTGAAAAACTCCGGGGGTAATACTTAACGCACGTAATTTTTCTGTGTCTATAACTTCGTTAGCTTCGAGCTCAAATGCTTCTTTTAGCACAGCTTGCATTGTTGGAAAGTGCTCTTCGAGCGTTTTTAATAATTGTTTAAAGCCACTGGCACTTAGAGAGTCAAACTCTTTTTCTGTTGCACCAGATAACGATGTTAATATTAGCCCAATGCGTTCATCTAACGTTGTGCCTAATTTCTCTGTATCAATTTCTAAGTCTTGAATTAGCTGCTTTAATCTTTCTTTACGTTGGTTTTGATTATCTTCGACGTTATGAATGTCATCTGATAATAATTTGGCTGCACCTATACCTGAATGAATAATTGTTTGAATTTTATCAGTGCGACTTATGCCTCTGATTTTTCGACCATGTGCTTTAAGTGCATTTGAAAGCTCTGCATCGGTGCAAGTTCTTAATATTCTAAGCACATATTTATCAGCAAGGTCTTTTCCTTGAATTTCATTCAGTAAGGTAACTATTTCATCAGGAATAAATACTTCTTGGCGCTTTTTACTGATAAATATCAATCCTATATCCCTTAGGCTATTCAAGGCATCTAGCACACCATTTTTAGGAATAACATCAACTAAATGCTCGACAGCGGCGCATTCATCAGTCGTAAGGTTTAGCTCATCTGCAAGCACATTAAGAATACTGCGTTCATCGTCGGTAACTTTGGCATCACGGTTGTTCTTTTCATCATTAAAATATGCTTCTTTCATACAAGCGTGATAAATCTTTAACGCACGATTTCTTTCAGAAAGCCCCTCAACTGCTCCCAGTGAAATACACTCATTTAGTTCTTTAGAAAGCTTGGATAATTCAGCCCACTCTTTTTCATAAAGCGACTCAATCCAGCTAATTCTTGCAACACCATTACCGTCGCGGCTTAATATATTCACCAGTAAGTTAAGCTGTGCTGTACTCATTAAAATCTGTTCTTTTACAGAAACTTTGAAGAACTCGCGGACAGTATTAAATAGTTGAGTTATTTCGCTACCAGATGCATTTTTGATTTGGCCGTCGATATTATCGATTGTTTTAGCTAGCGTTTTATTATTTTTAGCGGCATCAGAGCAAAGACGATCGAGGCATGAAATAAATTTTGATTTCTCTACTTGGTTTACAATTGATAGAACTTGATTGAGCTTCATTGCAGAATCCTTTCTTATTATGTGGTTATTAACCTATCAGTTAATTTTGATTTTTGCAACAATTGTTCAGCGCGCATTAATCTTTATGCTTAGCGCTTCTAAAATCTATGCAAGTATTGGGGATTGTAATTGTCGTTTTACCATCATAGATAGAGTGATAAAGCGTAGAGCTTTTGATGTTAAAAAAAGGCCCCGAGAAAGATTTTGAAACAGAATCACACTTTATTTTTATATTACTTTTTACTGAACTTTTATCATTTTTCATTAGCTCGATTTGTTTATCTGCGTAAGCAAGTAAATCTTCAGCATCAAATTTAGCTACTAAAGCTGCTGGAATAATAGAAACAATTAAAAAAACAAATAAAGAATAAGCTATAACAAGAATATTGATCCCACAACGTTGAATTTTATTAGGTTTGTTAATCTCTATGGGCTTTATCAGGTCTTTCTCTGTGTAAGGTTTAACGTGCTTATTTGTACTGTTAAAGCTACTAAATTTTAATTTAGACCAATTGATAAATTTATCATTAATGAAGATAGCTATTACACCAAGACATATGCATAAAAGTATGGAAACCAAAAAGGGTTGTTGTAGGTACATTGTCATTGTATTTAATAGTACTTGTTCGAAGTTGATAGGATAATAATCAGTATCAACATGTAGCTGCTCTAAATATTCAGAATAATAAACAGTTCCTTGAATATAAAAGAAAACTGTTAACAGCCAAATATATTTTTGTAAAACATCTAACGTAGTTTTTACTATCTCTGATATCTTCATTTCCATTTCCTAATTAGTCACAGTCAACCAACTGGTCTCAACTTTTCGAAAGCATGTCTAGAAGTTAAAATACCTACTTTTGCATGAGCAAGCTCAGTACTTACAATTAATAAAAATTGCATTTTTAACTTAACAAACGCGAGGTAAACTCCCGCCTACGCCACGACCTACAAATTTAAAAGCTGCGCTTTTCGCGCGAGCAAGCTCTGCGCCTACAATCACATTAAAATTACACAACCACTTGTTTAAACCGTGCGAACGTTCGCATGCTTTCATCGGCAATCATTACTTCGTAATCGGGGTTTTGAGCGATTAGCTCGTATTGCCCATTAGGTAATTTATTCACTTTGCGCAGTAAGTACTGCCCTTCCCCGCCTATATCATCTCGCTCTATCGCCACTATTTGGCCGCGTAGCGATCCTGCTTTATCAGGAGTTATAAGCTCAAGTAGCAGTAAATCACCATCAAGTATTGGGTGCTTACCGCCATTCATTGAGTTACCTGATGCATGCGCTAAAAAATGCACTTGCGGGTCGAGCTTGCCTGCGCCAAGTGTTGCGTCGATTAATTCCATGTCGCTTTCATCCCCTGTTTTAAAATGCCCACAGGCAATTTTTATATTGGGGAAGTACGGCAGCTTTAATGCGTTATCTTGCTCTTTTTTTACATCATCAAGCTGTTTGAATTCTAACTGAGCCACATTATCAGCTTGTTGCTCTATATTGTTTTGTTCACTTGTTGCTACGTTTACTTTTAGCCGTTGGCTGTATTTAGCTAAGCTGTATTCAATCAGCTCTAACACGGCGTTGTTTAATAATTCGAGTTTATCTGCGGGTACGTCAAACGTGGCTTTTACTGTGTCGTTTTCTAGCGTAAACCACTGCGTGCCATCTTTATTTTTATTGGTGTAAGCTTTGATTGGGTTTTTACGCCAGTAGCTTTGCCACGTTTGTGAATCAGCGGCAGCTTGCTGCTCTTTGGCTGATAAATCGTGTTGTTTTAAATTTGGATGACGCGCTAATACTTTAGCACTCATAGCTGCAAGTTCTGCAACTGTTGGGGGAATAGCAAAACCATTTAATGCCACATAAGCTTCAAGCAAGATAGCTTTAAAGCATTTGGTCATACTGGTTGTTTGTATGCCCTTATGTAAAAAGTCATAGAACGGCGCTAGTTGCTCAGCACCTTGTTGTGCTTCATCATCAATGTTGTGTGTTTTAGCAATTAGCTCAAACCAACTAGTGTAATTGCTGTTTACCTTTTTTATATCACCATAGTGGTAGTAAAACTCACTTAAGGTAGGTAAATGCCCGAGTTGCTCAGCAAGTTGTGTTATATCTTCAAAGGCGGTGGTGCGCTGCGCCTTAGCAAGTTGTTGCCAAAAGTCGGTGACTTTTAAATCAATATTTATAAAGCAACCGTCAGCAAGATTTGGCTTTTTAAGCTTTTTAACTACACCACTTGGCGTAGTTTCATGCAGTAGCGCATAAGGCTTATTTAAAAAGCTATGATGGTTACCGATAAAGTCGAGCACCACTAAATGGGTTTTACCTTCTAGCGTACGCAAGCCACGCCCTAATTGCTGTAAAAACAGAATTTTAGAATCACTTGGGCGCAGCATTAATATGGTATCGATGCTGGGCAAGTCAGTCCCTTCATTAAACAGATCAACGGTAAATAGTACTTCAACTTGGCGCTGCTCTAATTGTTTAAGCGCCTCATTTCTGCGTACTTTTGATTGACTGTGAACTGACAGCGCTTTTACACCCGCTTTATTAAACGCATCAGCCATGTAATCGGCATGTTTGGTGGAAATACAAAAGCCTAGCGTACGCTGTTGTTTATATTGCTGCCACTGTGCAAGCGCATGATCGGCACGTTTTTGTGTCACAAATTTGTTCTCTAGTGCTGCGGGATCAAATCGACCATTGCGCCATGGAATGGCCTGGTAGTTTACGTTTTCGTCCCAAATACCATAGTAATGAAACGGCACTAACGTCTTTTGATCTATCCCTTGCGTTAAGTTTCGCTCAAACACTAAGTTGTTGTCACACAATCCTAAAATATCGGCTTGGTCGGTGCGCTCTGGCGTGGCGGTTAAACCCAGTAAAAACGGTGGTTCAAAATAGTTTAATAGCTGGCGATAAACACGGGCGCTGGCATGATGAAACTCGTCAACAATGATGTAGTCGAACGCCGTTGGCGCAAATTGTTTTAAATGATTACTACGGCCAATGGTTTGAATAGAGGCAAATATACAGTCGGCGTTTTTGTCACGGTGTTTACCGTTATAAAATCCCGTTGAAAGCGGCAGTAGTTCAGCAAAAGTTCGCTGTGCTTGTACAAGTATTTCTTCACGATGCGCAACGAATAATACCCGTTTAGCTTTAAATTGTTTAACATCAAACGCGCTTAACCATGTTTTACCCATGCCTGTTGCTAACACTACTAAGCCACGTTTAAAGCCTTCAGTGCGAGTTTGCGCTAAAGCATTGAGCACTTCAATTTGAGCTGGCCTTGGTGTTTTAGCTTCGCTTTGCTCAATAATTTGTTCCGCTGTATCGGTATGGTTTACCGCTACAAACTGCTGTACTTTTCGCCTAGCAATGTAGTTATTAATCCATTCATGGCTTAAATGGGTGACAAACTCATGGTTGAAAATATGATTAAAAGCATTGCGAATACTCAAGAATTGCTGCGCTGCTTGGCTTGTTTTTGGCTGCATGTAATCATGTCTAAAATTCCACTCATGACCTTTAGTCAATGCGCTGGCGCTAATGTTACTGGAGCCGATGAATGCACAACCAGCCGTAATTTCGTTGGTGTCGTTTGTTTTGACAAAAATATACGACTTCATGTGAAAGCTTTGGTTGCTTTTTGTCTGGTAAATACGCACATCGGCACCACGATCAACTAATACCATTAGCTCTCTGAGCGCATTAGGATGAGTAATATCAAGGTAATCGGAGGTTAACAGCTTTAATGTTGCGCCACTTTGTAAAGCTTCATTGAGTGGGTCAAATAACAAAGCCAAGCCACTGGGTTGGATAAATGACACTGTGATTTCAATCTCTGTGGCATTATTTATTGCATGCACAAGATTGGGTAATAGCGGATCATCGGCACCCGTAATAAGCTGCTGCTTATTACTTTGCAATTGGTGCTGTTCGTTAAAACTATTCATTTATTAATTCGCTGCGCGTTAATTATCGCATTAAGCCACACTTCGCTTTCACGCTCTGGTCGTTGGTCGACCGTTTGCCATTGTTTTATTATTTTAAGCTCGGTGTGCTGAGTAATGAGCGCGGTTAATCCGTCTTCATTTAAATCGGTAAATTCGCGGCCATTGTGTATACGCTCTTGCGTGCCGTATTTAAACGACACATACAAAACCCCGTTGGGTTTTAGCGCATTTTGTAGCTTTAAAAATACCTGAGGGAGTTCGTTCTTAGGCACGTGAAGTAAACTGGCGCAGCACCAAATGCCGTCGTATTTATTTGTACAATTAAGCTGCTGAAAGGTTTTAACCTCTACAGCTTGTTGTAAGTAATTACTGGCTAACTTTGCAAGCTCGGAGCTTGCGTCAAACGCGCTAACAGTAAAACCTTGCTGTTTAAAGTACATGGCATCGCGGGCGCTACCGCAGCCAGCATCTAAAATATGACCGTGGTTAGGAATAAGCGGTAAAAACTCAGCGTAAAGCGCCGACATATCAACATTAAGCGTTGAGTCGCTAAAGCTTTGTGCGTTTTGATTGTAGTAACTGAGTGTTTTAGTCGGCACTTAATTTACCGCTCCGTGGTTTATGAATAATACTTAACTACTAACTTGTTAAGCTTTGATTAAGTTTAATCCTAATCTAACATGAAAATGTATTAAAAACATAGAATTTTCTGATTAGTACCAAGTACATAGCTGCTAGTTAGAAAAAATTAAGAATTTAGTCTTGGTTATATTTTATTTAACGAAGGTGCTAGGGTTTAGGGTTTAGGGTTTAGGGTTTAGGGTTTAGGGTTTAGGGTTTAGGGTTTAGGGTTTAGGGTTTAGGGTTTAGGGTTTAGGGTTTAGGGTTTAGGGTTTAGGGTTTAGGGTTTAGGTTCTAGGTATTAGGTTTTAGGTTTTAGGTTTTAGGTTTTAGGTTTTAGGTTTTAGGTATTAGGTTCTAGTCTTTAGGAAAGTGATTAGGTGCTAGGTTTATTTTGAAGCCCGTAGCTCGAAACCCGAAACCCGCTGCGTTTTAACGCAATATTGACGCGCTAAAGCACGACCTACTGGTGATCTAGGTTTTAGGTGTCGTCAGCAGCACGCGATTTTTAACTTTTGACAGGACGCGGGGTGAACCCGCTGCTACGCGATTTAATGTGCATTTTTAGCCCTTCACCTTTAACCTTACCCATTTTAATTACTTTAACTCGCTAATTCGGCTATCGCTTTTTGGCTAAACGCGTGCATGGTCACATAATGTTGTTTTTTAATAATCGTTTTCACAATTTCTTGGTCTATATTCAAATAATCATGCACAAGGGCATTACGTAAACCAATTATTTTACGCCATGAAAGCAATTCGTTGTCTGATAAAGCCCCAAGTTGCGTTAGTTCGCTAAATGTTTGATAAGCGTTACTGCTGGTACTGTTTTTATATTTTTTAAGCCAATGCTTTGCCAAACCAATACACACTTCTGTCATTAACTGTAACAAGCGCTCTGCTGCACGATAGTCTCTACTATTAAGTTGATCTATTTGGCTTAATTCGTCGAGTTCTTGCATATATTCGTCGATATGCCGTGTTACTTCACTAATATAAAGTGATATTCCTGTATCAGTCATGCTTACTCGCTATCATCTCAAATTCAAATTGGCTGTAAATTCGTTGCTGCTCTTTCATCGCTCTAAGGCTATTTTTTCCTAAAATGGCCTGCCCGTATTCTACTACATTGAATGCAAGGTAACTGGGGATTAAATTTATATCAACAATTGAAATAAGCTGCTCGTTTAGGCTAAGCGCATTACTGATTTCAAGCTCGAGTTCTTTGGGTCTGAGTCGTTTATCAAACGCGCTAAGGTTAAAATTTTTAAAAGCGATAGCAAGATCTATATCACTATGCGGTTGCGCTGTACCTTTGGCATGAGAGCCATATAACCAAACCACCTCAATGTCGCTATTTTGCTGCAAGTAATTAACTATCTGTTGAAAAATATCATTGCCCACAATACAAAACCATTAATAAAAAGCTAGCACAATCATAACTTATCTGTTTTATAGTGAACACTAAAACCTGACGAATCCCCACAAAATAAAAATTAATGGTAGACTCTCATGATTATTTGTGATCAAATTTTTTCACTATAAAAAAACTCACTCATAATCATGAAAGCCACCGAAATATTACACAAAGATATTGCCATTGCCTACCCTGAAATTCATAAAACACGTTTAAATACAGTCTTTACGTTTGTTAACTCAGGCTTGCGTGACCAGCGCGTTACTGTCACTTACCTAGGCCGCGGATTAAAATCATTTTCTAATACCGATAAAAAACATGATATTAAACGCGCAGACCGTTTGATTGGTAATGCTAACCTGCATCAAGAACGTCTTTGTTTCTATGAACATATGACCGAATGCTTAGTAGGCCAGCAACAACACCCACTTATTATCGTTGACTGGTCACCTATTAATGGCGGCGAAATATTTCAAGTGCTCAGGGCAAGCATACCAATGGGGGGAAGAGCGTTAACGCTCTATGAAAAAGTGTATCCTGAAAGCGAATTAAATACCGAAGCGGCTCATCAACACTTACTCGATAGCTTGGCACAGTGTTTACCTGCAGATTGTCAGCCTATTATTTTATCTGATGCTATTTTTAGAACGCCATGGTTTAAAGCCATAGAAGATAAAGGCTGGTATTGGCTTGGGCGCGTCAGAGGCAATGTGACCTTATCTAGCGACCTTGAGACATGGCGAAATTGTAAATCATGGTTTGAGCAAGCAACAGATAAACCACACCTTCTGACACAGATTTACTACGGAAAAACAGTTCGTTTCGCGTGCCAAGGTGTTTTGTTTAGAGGGAAAAACAAGGGACGTAAAAAAATCAAAAAACGGGGTGGGCAATCTCAATGTACAACGGTTAAATACCAACAACAAAAGGCCAAAGAGCCTTGGCTACTTGTGTTTAATTTACCTACACAATTTACAGATAAGCCTCAACGGATTGTGACTTTATATAAACAACGTATGCAAATAGAAGAAAGTTTCAGAGACACTAAGAATGCAAAACTTGGCATTAGTTTAGCCTTTGCAAATTCAAGAAGCGCAGAAAGGTTTGATAATTTATTGCTCATAGCGGCGTTAATGTTGTTTGTCTTATGGTGCATAGGGTACACCGTGTCGGCACAACAAGGGGATGCGGCATTACAAGCGAATACAGAGAAAAAACGACGAGTATTGTCCTATATTTATCTTGGCAAAGAAGTGGTTGATGATCCTAGGTATGAGCCTGATGGGCAGTTCATTATTTATGTGTATAGCCAGTTGTCACTTCTGACTATACAAATTGATAATTTAGGCTAAATTCGTGGGGATCTCTCAGCACTAAAACCGATAATTCACTTTTATTTATACAAAATGGTTTTAAGTGATTTATTCACAAAAAGACCATGAGGTGCTAGGTTCTAGGAAAGTGACTAGGTACTAGGTTTGTGTCTTAGCCCGTCGTCCGTTACTCGAAGCACGAGCATTTCGAGCTCTTCTCATTTACCCTCATTGTCTGCTCTTTGTGCAACTGGTTTTAAGTAATTTATTCACCACAGAGGTTAAGAGGCGCTGCGCTTTAGAGAAAAAACACCAAGGCTTTATGTAGGTCGTGCTTTAGCGCGTCAATTTTCAACATTAGACATTGTCGCCATAAATGACGACCTACAAAGAAATGTTCCGCAGCACACCGCTTTTGTCTGCTCATTTACCCTCATTGTCTGCTCTTTGTGCAAAAAAGGTTCTAGGTGCTAGGATGTGCCAGCGGTCCGCTATTTTTAACCTTTGACAGGACGCGGGGTGAACCCGCTGCTACGCGATTTAATGTGCATTCCTAACCCGCGTACTGGTTTTTTAACCCTTCACCTTTAACCCTTCCCCCTTAACCCTTCACCCTTAACCTTTTTTCATTTACTTTTTTCTTAGCCAAAACAAGCTGCCTTCGGTGGCTATCCAGGCTTGTTTGCCAAGTGAGTTTAAATAAATGCCTACCTCTTCTTTGCTACCTGGGCTGTAAAACTCAATTTGGTCACTTTTTAGTTTTTCTTGCCCGGTGAGTATTTTTATAAAATGCTTATTAAGCTGTTTAAGCTGCTTTTTGTATTGCTTAGCTTGGCTAGAATCACCATTTTTATGAAACTCACTCAAGGCGCGACTAGCTGTGGCATGGAGTTCTTCGCTGTCAAAGTCGGCCAAAAACGCATCCAGCTTTTGCCATTGGCCTTTGATTACATAGCAGTTCATTAACCAATGGCGATTCGCTTGGTTGTCCATGGGGTTTAGTTGCAACAGTGCTTCCAGCTCGTCTATGGCAAGCTGTATATTGCCTTGTAATGCGTTAATTTGTGCACGATGCGCTCGTAACATCATATAAGGGCGTGTTTCGTGGATAAGCCAAAAGTGGCCTTGGTTTTGTGCTATGTATTGCTCTGTTATAATGCCCTCAAACAGTTCAAGTAACGCTTCTATCGGTTCAAACGCGCTGGAGGTAAAGTCGCTAAGGATTGCTTCCATTAAATGATCAATCACTTCGTCGTCGAGCATTTTAGCAGCATCAAAATCATCGTTGCGATGTTCACCTGCAAACTCTTCTAAAAATTGTTCGTTAAACGCGGCTTCGTCTTCATCGCTCCAGCTTGTGTCTTCAATAAAACGAATGTTGTAAAGTACGTCGGCTACAAAGTAAGTGTAATTTTTTTTAAATGCTTGCGCTAAGCCTTGGTTGTCGGCAAATTTTTTCACTGCAGCTTGTTCAGCGCTAAACGCACTAAGTACCTCATTCAAACTTGCTAGCACCTCTTTTTGATGTTTTTCTAGGCTGCGTTTGTCAATAAACTTCAGTGCCTGTAATGCCCCTTTACAGTAATTTGGTAAAGGCATATTTGCTTTAAGTGAGTCGCGATAATCGCTTTTCGATAAGCTGCATTTAGTGGGCATTTTAAGGTCTTCGGTCATCACTTTATGCATGCTGATGTTATAACTTGCCATCAAGCTTTCAAGGTATTGTAACTCAGCGTCTGTCGTAAAATTAATTTCACCTAATAGGTCTGGCTGCCATTGGCTGGGCATTATTACGTCGGGCAGTAAGCCTAACCCTAAAAAGTAGCCCTGAATAAAATAGTAATCGGGCTGTTTTGTACTTAGTTTACTGAGTTTTATCACTTCGCTGCGAATTTTAGCTGACGACATAAGTTATACCTTTACTGATTCATTTACTTTTAGTGTACCTATAGATTGAATTAGCAACAATACTCTTTTTTTAGTCATACATGCCAGCTCAACAACCCTTTGGTTTCTATCGCCAATGCAATTGTTTAACACCAACCCTGCTAATTTATTAACTGCTTTAGGGTTAAAATGATACTATTTTGCACCTTTCACTTATGGGTCACTATAGTGTGCTATGTTTATCCATAAGATCGTTACTCAGCTTTTTCTAGTATGAATATACTGTTGACTAGTGTTGCTATGTTTAAGTACCGAGGTGTTACTGACAATGAATGTTAAGTTTAGGTGGTTATTAGCTGTACTTTTAACGCTTTGCCTAGGCGTGCCTAGCAGTGGTTGGGCGTCGAGCGATATTAAAAAAATTGTACTGGCTACCGACACCATTGACGGGCTGGTAGAAAAAGACGGCTCTGGCCTTTACGTTGATATGCTCACTAAAATTTTTGCTGCGCAATCGATTGAACTTAATATTATGATTGTGCCTCACTCTCGTGCCTATCGATGGACGGCCAATGGCAATGCTGATGCCATGTTAAGCGCAAGGCAAAATGAAGTGGAAGGCTTGTACTTTCCGGTATGGCATTACGATATAACTTTTGTGTCGGCAATGTTTAAAAAAGATCGGTTTAAAGATTGGCAAGGCGAGTATTCGTTACAAAACAGATCGGTGGGTACGCTAAGGGGCGCTAATTACAATAATTATTTGTATGTGCCGATAGATTTGCAGCAGGTTACCCAGCGAATTGAAGGCGTTAAAATGCTCAAGCTCGACAGGCTTGATTTCTTTTTAGATAACCGTAAAGCGCTACAGCAAACCCTGATTGCTAATGCCGCTGAGCTTTCAAAAATGAATTTTGACCCGCAACAGTACCAAATCGAAAACATTGTGCCTATAAAACAATACATTGCCTTTACCGATAACGCTAAAGGCCGTGAATTAGCACAAATTTTTGACGCCGGATTTGCAAAATTACTTGCCAGCGGTGAGTTAGAGGCATTATTTGTTGCTTACGACTACCTGCCTTTTCCCTTTCCACAAAATCTAGACTAGAGTAGTAATTACATGTTGTTGTGGTTGAGTTTTTTATGAGCGTTGTATTTACTTTAGTTATAAGCTTAATGTTGGCTTTTCAATGCATTGCACAAAGTGCCCTGCCCCACTCTAAAATAGAAAGCCAATCAAACACACCGCAACAAACCACTACCCAGCTCAATGTGCTCGCGGTTGACTTAGGCACCCTTATTAGCAAACCTTTGATTCAACGAGGCTTAGAGTTTGAACAACAGACCGGTATTAAAGTTAATGTCACCAAAGTGCCTTTTGGCCAGTTATATAACGAAATAAACAAGGATTTAAGCTCGTCAACCAGCCAATACGATATTATTGCCTACGCCTCACTCTGGATGGTGGATTTTGCGGAAAATAATTATTTAGCGCGTTTAGATAATTACATAGCCTCCGACTCTTTAATTGAATGGAATGATGTATCGCGTTTTTTTAGAGACTTTAGCTCTAAATATAACGGCCAAATTTACTCGATTCCGCTCGATGGTGATATACATTTACTCTATTACCGCCTCGATATTTTAGAAAAGTATGGTTTGGCTCCACCTAGAACCTGGGATGATTACCTTGCTATTGCTAAACAATTAAATGGTGTTGATATGAATGGGGATGGCAAGGGCGATTTTGGCTCGTGCATTTCTAAAAAAGCCAATGAGCAATCGTATTGGTCTTTGCTTTCGATTGCGGGCAGTTTTTTGCAAAGCAAAGGCACTTCTCAAGGCATATTTTTTAATACTAAAACCATGGCGCCATTAGTGAATAACGATGCCTTTAAAAAAGCCTTAAAAATTTATAAAAAAACCACTGAATTTGGCTCTGCTGATGAACTTAACTTTGATACCAATGATGTAAGGTATGCGTTTATAAGCGGGCGCTGCGCTCTTGCCATTGAATGGGGCGACATTGGTACTATGGCCGTGTTACCTGAATCTAAAGTAAAAAATAAAATAGGGGTGAGTATATTGCCCGGAGCTACTGAGGTATTAAACCGCAAAACAGGCCAGCTTGAACGTTGCAATGCTAACTTATGTCCGTTTGCCATTGGCGATATTAACTATGCCCCTTATGCAGCTTTTGGTGGTTGGGTAGGCTCAATTAATAATGCCAGCTCAAAACATAAAAAAAACCTTGCTTATAACTACTTGTCATATGTTACTCAGCCTTTGCAATCGAATGAAGATGTAACCATAGGTGCCACCGGTATGAATCCGTATCGTACCTCTCAATTGATTAACCACAAAAACTGGCTTAAACAAGGCATGAGTGAAAGTACGCTGCATTATTACTTGGGCTCTATTTCTAAAACCGTTAATAACGCCAATATTATTCTTGATTTGAGAGTTTTTGAAAACAACCGCTATTTTAGAGACATACTCGACACTGAAGTAGCTAAATACCTAAGGCACACCCAGTCTATTGACCAAACCGTGATTAATATAGAGCAAGGTTGGAATAAACTAACCGATGAAATTGGCCGCGACAAACAACTAAAAGCTTATAGAGCGTCGTTAGGCTTAGTCCCGATCCCCTAAAACGAACGGTAGTGTTATTTTAGGTATTGGCTATGCAATATCAAGCCTATGTCAAATACGGTTGCAAAATCCGTGAACAACAAGGGCTACTTTCCTATATTTGACGCTATTAAATAAAACATAGTTAGCCAACACTCCTGCTTTAGTGAATGTAAAACAGGCTAAATCTGCAGCTTGGTTTATAATTACAATAATATGACCTAGAGTAATAAAATGCTAAAAATCGCTTTTGTTGTATTACTAATGAGTAATTTTACTGCCTTTGCTTGTACTAAAACGCTTAACGTAGGTACCAATGAGCGCAATTGGCCGCCTTATGTAGTGGCTATTAACGGCACACTTACTGGCATTGAAATTGACGTGTTAAACACTGTTTTTAAAAACTCATCGTTTTGTTTAAAGTTTGTATTACTGCCAACGTCTGCTCGCGCATTTGAAGAACTAAAAGCAGGCCGTATTGATATACTATTTGCTGCCAGTAAAACCTTGAACAGAGCTGAATATGCCTACTTTAGTGATACGTATCGTGATGAAGTAATGCGTCTTTATAAATACACCGAATCGCCTGATGTAAATAGCCTAAACGATATTTTTTATAGAGATTTAACCCTCGCTATTGGCCGTGGTGGTTATTATGGCCCTGCGTTTGAGCAGTTTAAACAAAACCACCCCGCTCACGTTATTATGATGCCCACAGCCGATAAACGCTTTGCTATGCTAAATAAAAACCGGGTTGATTACGCTATTGAAGATGAACTTGCAGCGCAGTATTTTATAAACAAGTATTTAAATGTAAAGCCGGTTACTAACATGGCAGAAATTCATAAAAGCTCTATTCATTTAATGTTGAGCAAAAAAACCATCAGCCAAATAGAATTACAAACAATTAATCAGTTAATTGGACAAAATAAAACCGCTATACACGCCATATACAAACCACAAAACTAGATTCTTTTACCTTTCATCTTGTCGCGTGGATCTGTATAATTCGCGGCCTATAATTTACTCTATTGCTTGTTTATTTATGCGGCGCATTGCTGCTGTTTAACCCTGCCATTTAATTTCTAGGATTACTTTTTTTGATCTCCACCGCAAATATTACGATGCAGTTTGGCGCAGAGCCGTTGTTTGAAAACATTTCAGCTAAATTTGGTAACGGTAATCGTTACGGTTTAATTGGCGCTAACGGCTGTGGCAAGTCGACTTTTATGAAAATTTTAAGCGGGGCGCTAACGCCGAGTGCGGGTAATGTGTCGATTACGCCGGGGCTAAAATTAGGTAACCTAAGCCAAGATCAGTTTGCATTTGAGCAATACAGTGTAGTAGATGCGGTGATTATGGGCGACGTTGAGCTTTGGAAAGTAAAACAAGAGCGCGACCGCATTTATTCTCTGCCAGAAATGAGTGAAGCAGACGGCATGAAAGTAGCCGAGCTTGAAAGTGTATTTGCCGAAATGGACGGTTACACAGCCGAAAGCCGCGCAGAAGAAATACTGCTTGATGCCGGTATTGATAAAGAATTTCATTATGGTTTAATGGCAAACGTAGCACCGGGCTGGAAATTACGTGTGCTTTTAGCGCAGGCGCTTTTTGCTAACCCTGATATTTTGCTACTTGATGAGCCAACCAATAACTTAGATATTCATACTATTACCTGGCTTGCCAATGAGCTTAACCAACGTAAATGCACCATGATCATTATTTCCCATGACCGTCACTTTTTAAACTCGGTATGCACCCACATGGCCGACATTGATTACGGTGAGCTACGTATTTACCCAGGTAACTACGAAAAGTACCTTGAAGCGTCAGGCTTACAACGCGAACAGTTACTTGCTGAAAACGCAAAAAAGAGCGCTGAAATAGACGAATTGCAAGACTTTGTTAACCGATTTGGCGCTAACGCCTCTAAAGCTAAACAGGCGAGTTCGCGCGCTAAAAAAATGGATAAAATTAAGCTTGATGAAGTTAAATCGTCAAGCCGTATGAGCCCGTCACTGAGCTTTGATGAGGGCAAAAAAATGTATCGCCAAGCGCTTGAGCTAACCAAGCTAGGCCATGGTTTTGATGGCGAAATGTTGTTTACCGGTGGCAATTTACTGCTCGAAGCCGGCGCTAAGCTTGTGGTAATTGGCGAAAACGGAGTAGGTAAAACCACACTTTTACGCTGTTTGGTTAACGAGCTTAAAAGCTTGGAAGGTGAAGTTAAGTGGTCTGAAAATGCCACCTTTGGCTATTGCCCACAAGACAGCACAAAAGATTTTGATAACGATTTAACGCTGTTTGATTGGATGTCGCAATGGCGTACTGCTAAGCATAACGATTTAATGGTGCGTGGCATGCTAGGTCGCTTATTATTTACCGCAGACGATGCCAATAAAAAAGCCCGAAATTGTTCAGGTGGTGAAAAAAACCGTTTATTGTTTGGTAAATTAATGATGCAAGACGTGAACGTACTGATAATGGATGAGCCAACAAACCACATGGATATGGAAGCCATTGAAGCGCTTAACAATGCGCTAAAAGACTTTCAAGGTACGCTTATATTTGTAAGCCATGACCGTGAATTTGTCTCGTCACTGGCTACCCGTATCATTGATATAAAAGACAAGCAAGTGATTGACTTTCAAGGTACATTTGACGAGTACCTAGCAAGCTGCGAAGAAAATAAAGTAGCTTAGGTTAAAGGTTAAAGGTTAAAGGTTAAAGGTTAAAGGTTAAAGGTTAAAAAACAGCCTAAACTATTTAAAGGCGGTGCTTATTCAAGCGCCGCTTTTTTGTGCCTGGGGTTCGGGGTTCGGGGTTCGGGGTTCGGCAGAATTGTGTTTGGTATTCATTAAAACCGTCTTTCCGCACCCAAAAAAATTAATAAAAAAGCTTGACGACGATCTCCATTTTTGATCTATTACTTATCTTTAAGTGGTGTAAAATTTATGGCGTCTTATTCAACAAAAAGTCTTGATCATTTAGGTTTAGTTGCAGGTATGAACAAAGAACTTGGTATTGCTAAGTTAATTGATCAATCACTCCCTGAGCAAAGCCCTGATAAGTTGATTTCTTATGGTCAACTTGTTGAAGCCATGATTTTAAATGGGCTTGGTTTTGTTGGCCGCACTCTGCATATGTATCCGCAATACTTTAAAGAGCGCCCCGTTGAGCGCCTTATTGGAGAAGGGATAAAAGCTGAGTACATTAATGATGATGCATTAGGTCGTTGCCTTGATAAACTGTATGACGCCGGTGTTTCCGGTATTTATCAAACCTTATCAGCCCACGTTGTAAAGCACTTAAACCTTCCTTGTGAAGGTATCAATTTAGACTCAACCAGTATTCATGTTGATGGTAAGTATGAGGATGATATTGATAGCCAAGCGATCAAACTTGTCAAAGGCTATAGTCGAGATCACCGCCCTGAGTTAAATCAAGTTATATTGAATTTGATCACAGAAAACAGAGCGGGGATCCCTATTTATATGCAAGCAGCCAGCGGTAATAGCAATGATAGCGAAGGCTTTAAACAGATTGTAAAACAGCATATAAGCAGTCTCAAAGCGGCACAGAATAGCCGTTACTTTATTGGCGATGCAGCGCTTTATACCGCAGAAACGATCCAATCACTTCACGAACAAGCGCAGCTTTTTATTTCCCGTGCGCCACAAAAATTAAAACAGGTTAAAGAAGCCATCAAGGCACAACATACACTCGATTTCGAGCAGATGGACAATGGGTATAGCGGCGCTTGGTTGACATCAGAATATGGAGAAGTCAAGCAGCGTTGGTTATTGCTCAAAAGTGAGCAAGCCAAAAATAGAGAGCAACATACGCTCACTAAGCGGATGGAAAAAGAAAGCAATGAAACGCTAAAATCCTTTAAGAAATTAAACAAACAAAAATTTGCGTGTCGTTTAGATGCAGAGCAAGCATTAAAAACGTGGCAAAAAGGGCATCCTGACAGTGAAGTATATGCGCATGAAATCATTGAGCAGGGCGTATTTAAACGCAGTGGTCGTCCAAAGCTAATGCAACAACCCGATAGTATTGAATATCAAATTACAGGCACAGTTTATTGGACACTAGCAGCGAGAAAAACGAGGTTACAAGACAAAGGCATGTTTATACTGGCGACGAATGATTTACGCGATTCGCTGTCGATGGAAAAAATGCTCAGTTTATACAAATCCCAACAAAGTGTTGAGAAAGGATTTCGATTTTTAAAGAGCCCTGACTTTTTAACCTCATCACTTTACTTGAAAAAACCAGAGCGGATAGAGGCACTGTTAATGATAATGACGTGCTGTTTAATGGTTTACGCCGCACTGGAGCATAAAATGAGGGCTGAGTTAAAAGCGCAGGAAGCTCATTTTCCCAACTTAAAATACAAGCCCTGTCAAAACCCAACAGCGCGATGGGTATTTTTCTGTTTCCAGGGTATTCATGTGTTAACGCTAAGTGAAACACAGGAATTAGTATTGAATATAGAGCAGAGGAACAGGACAATCATTGATTGCATGGGCAGTATCTATCAAGAAATTTATTCCTGAAAGCGTTGCGGAATGTCGGTTAAAACGCAATTGGTAATTTATTAATGGGGCAAAGAAAGACTATATTTTTTGTTTGCTCATTTACTCCTCATTTTCTTCTCTGTGGTTAAACAAGAAATTAGATTTTAGATTAAAATGCGCGAGGTAAACTCCCGCCTACGGGTATGATTAACATCCAAATTTACTGTAGGCGGGGCTTTATGCCGCGCAAGGTCGTTATTCAAAAAGAGGTTATGAGACGCTGCGCTGAAAGAGGAAATAAAAAAGCCAACTACTATCCTGTAGCAGCGATTTTATATCGCGTTAGAGTTAAACCTAAATATGTATTTACCACCGAGAACACAGAGTTCACAGAGAAATACTTAAAAAATACCGTTCCACCTCTGTGCAGCGCAAAGCGCCTCGGGAACCTCTGTGGTGCAAAATTTTTATAGCAGTAAACGCCCTTCGTATCAGCGATTTTATATCGCGTCAGACCTAGGTTATTAAACACAAAAACGCGGGGTGAACCCGCTGCTACATGGTGGTTATTCTTGGTAGCAGCGATTTCACATCGCGTATTACAGGCTCTATTCTACCCGCGCCTCGCAGCCCGTTGCCCGCAGCTCGTAACCTTTAACCTTTAACCTTTAACCTTTAACCTTTAAATAATATAAAAAAAGGAGCATTGCTGCTCCTTTTTAAATTTTACTTAGGTTTATTTAATATCAAACCGGTCGGCGTTTATTACTTTTACCCATGCGGCGGCAAAGTCATGTACAAAACGGGTTTGATTATCGTCTTGCGCATAAAACTCCGCTAAGGCTCGCAACATTGAATTTGAACCAAACACTAAATCAACCCGGGTCGCTGTGTATTTTGTTTTACCGCTTGCACGGTCAACTATGTTGTACTCGCCTTTAGCTGCAGGCTCCCAGCGGTTGTTCATGTCGGTTAAATTAACAAAAAAGTCGTTACTGAGTACACCTACTTTATCGGTAAATACACCATGAGATGTGCCTGAATGGTTAGTACCTAAAACACGCATACCGCCCATAAGTACAGTCATTTCTGGTGCAGTTAGCCCCATTAGCTGACTTCGCTCTAAAAATAGCTCTTCTGCTGAAACGGCGTAGTCTTTTTTCAACCAATTTCTAAAGCCATCGTGAATCGGCTCAAGTACATCAAACGATTCTGCGTCAGTCATGTCGTCGCTTGCATCACCACGCCCAGGCGTAAACGGGACGGTTATATCAACCCCTGCTTTTTTAGCTGCATGCTCTACCGCTGCTGTGCCACCAAGTACAATTAAATCAGCCATACTTACAGGCTTAGTTAAACCTGCTTGAAGCTTTTCAAGTGCGCTTAGTACGTTAGCTAATCGCTCGGGCTCATTGCCTTGCCAGTTATTTTGCGGGGCTAAGCGAATACGGGCGCCATTTGCACCACCACGATGATCAGAGCCTCTGTAAGTGCGCGCGCTATCCCATGCGGTATTAATTAAGTCGGTTTCGTTAACGCCACAATTAAGTATCTTTGCTTTTAAATCGGTTATTTCTGCATCACTGAGGGTGTAGTCAACCGCAGGAATTGGATCTTGCCAAATTAAATCTTCACTAGGTATATCGGTGCCTAAGTAACGTGATTTAGGGCCTAGGTCGCGGTGCGTAAGTTTAAACCACGCGCGGGCAAATACGTCAGTGAAGTAGTCAAAGTCGTTATTAAAACGCTCAATAATTTTACGGTACGCGGGGTCGAGCTTCATTGCCATATCGGCATCGGTCATTATCGGGTTTAAACGAATAGACGGATCTTCTACATCAACGGGTTTATCTTCTTCTTTAATATTAATTGGCTCCCACTGATGAGCACCAGCGGGGCTTTTTGTAAGCTCCCACTCATAATTAAGGAGTAAGTAGCAATAGCCGTTGTCCCATTTAGTTGGGTTAGTTGTCCATGCCCCTTCAATACCTGAAGTCATGGTATCGCGGCCAATGCCACGGGTTTTGTGGTTATTCCAACCAAGCCCTTGCTCGAATATATCGGCCGCCTCAGGCTCTGGCCCTAGGTTTTCTTCTTTGCCATTACCATGGGTTTTACCTACCGTATGACCCCCTACAGTAAGCGCGGCAGTTTCTTCGTCATTCATTGCCATACGCGCAAAGGTTTCACGCACCTGCTCGGCGGTTTTAAGCGGATCGGGCTTGCCGTTAACGCCCTCAGGATTAACATAAATTAAGCCCATTTGTACCGCGGCTAATGGATTTTCCATGGTATCGGGTTTATCAACATGGGTATAACGTTCGTCACTGGGCGCAAGCCACTCTTTTTCAGCGCCCCAGTAAACGTCTTTTTCTGGGTGCCATATATCTTCACGGCCGCCTGCAAAACCAAATGTTTTTAATCCCATTGATTCATACGCCATGTTACCGGCTAAAATAATTAAGTCGGCCCATGAAAGCTTGTTGCCATATTTTTTCTTAATTGGCCAAAGTAAACGCCGCGCTTTATCAAGATTAGCATTGTCAGGCCACGAGTTAAGCGGTGCAAAGCGCTGATTACCGGTACCGCCCCCTCCGCGACCATCAGCTAAACGATAAGAACCGGCAGAATGCCACGCCAAACGGATCATAAGGCCGCCATAATGACCCCAATCAGCTGGCCACCAAGGCTGGCTTTGTGTCATTAGGTTTTTTAAGTCGGTTTTAAGTGCTTCTAAGTCAATAGAGTTAAATGCATCGGCATAATTAAAGTCGTTATCGTAAGGGCTGCTTTTGCTATCGTGCTGATGAAGAATGTCTAAGTTAAGTGAGTTTGGCCACCAATCTGTATTGGTGTTTTCTGTTGTTGTATTACTACCATGCATAACCGGGCATTGACCCGTTTTATGATTTTCCATGTTGAGCTCCTTTTAGATATACATAAAAACACTCATTAATACTTTTTATTAATTGCCAACTAGCAGCGTTTTTACAATTGTGTCATTTATTTTATGACATGTGCGATCTGTTGTTTTATAAATATACGTGCAGCCGCAGCAATACGCTAGCGTAAAATCATGCTTTAAAACGATTGCAATCATTTATAAATACGATGGCCTCACAGCATGCAAAGACAAAAGTAAGATAATTTAAACTTTCTATAAAAAGGATGATCGTAATTAAAAATAGCCACGTAATATAATGTGAAGGGTTTGAAAGTGACTTAATTTATTTAAGTGCACAGTGGAATACCCCCCTTCGCCATGAAATTATAGTTATGAAAGGTGTATAATTTACTTATGCACCTTTATTTCTTACTAATTTTAGCGAGTTGAATTTAGTTAAGTATGAATTCAGCTGTGCAAACACATACTCGTTTTTACATCCTGTTGTTCCCTCGACACCGTTAAGTAGTTTTTAGCCAGCTCGCCTTGAGCTGGTTTTTTTTAAAGGCTAGTACCAATTATTTACGCATGTTAAAGTAATGGATTAATTAGTTTTTGATTAGGCATACTAATGCGTCTGTATTTATTATTTATCACTTGTGTGACTCTTTTCTCTGGTTTTTCATCAGCTCAGCAAGAAAGTACACAAACGCTTACTGAGCAGCAGCAACAACAAGTGATTGAGCAACTTGAAGAACCTATGTTTAAACCTTTCATAGAGCGCTACGTGCTCGATGAGTTAAAATCGGTTAGACAAGATCAACAAAAACTCCGTGAAGATGTAACCAAACAGGTGACCCATGCTCAGTTAGATACGGCTGACCGAGCAATAACTTACACCACTGATACTATAAATAACGTATTTTTTATTATTACTGCTACCGCTTCTATTTTAGTTTTGGTGGGTTGGAACTCGCTTCGCGACGTAAAAAATAAAGTTGAAGATATTGTAAATACTCGCGTAAGCGTGATCACTGATGAATACGAGGAACGTTTAAAGATTTTAGAAGAAAAATTACGTGTTCGCTCTGAGGAAATTATAAGTAATCAAGAACGTATATCTACCACCAATGAGGTTCATTCATTGTGGATGCGTGCGAACCTTGAAAGTGATGTTGCCAATAAGATTGAAATTTTTGATGAAATATTACAGCGAAAGCCAGAAGATGTTGAAGCAATTGCATACAAGGCAGATGCTCTATTAGAATTAAATAACACCGAAGAAGCCATTGTACTTTGTAACTTAGCCATTGAAATAGATAGTGACTATGGTTATGCCTACTGGCAGCGCGCATGTGCCTATGCGTTAACACACAAACATGCCGATGCATTGGCGGATATAAAAATGGCGCTTGAGTACTCACCTAACTTACGTAACGAGTTGCTTCACGAAAGTGCATTTGCAAGCCTGCATAATAACGACAGCTTTAATGCCATTGTTTCAAGTGACTAGGCCCTAGCGTTTAAAATACAAATCTATTGATTTAGTGAGCAGCTCGTCGAGCTGCTCTTCAAAATCGTCTATATTTATATCAAAAAGATTTAAGTACGCCTTAGCTTGTACCAAAGACAAGTTACGGTTTTTAACGCTATATTGTCGCTCATCTTTTTGTTTATCGTAGCGGGGTAAAAATAATAGCTGGGCATAATAAGGCGATTTAATATGCTTGTTTGCAAAGCGACAAAAGTCTTCAATATGACTTGCGCCCGCAGGGCCTAAACAGCCAGGCTCTACACGATACATTACTCTGATTTTTTTCTCGTCACTTAGCTGCATAATTTATAATTACCTAAAAAATAAGACTCGAACTATTTTACCATCTTTAATTTGATAGCTTGAAATAAGCTCTGAACGTTTATCTATCACGTTTGCATCAGTTGAGCAGGTTTCTGACAACTCATGGTCTATAACAATATCACCATGCACAATACGCTTGATTGGCGATGCGTGAAGACACTTGAGTTTTTTAAACATAATGCCATACCGTGCGATTAATTTTTCTTTACCTTTAAATAATAGCTCATTCGGGAAAATATAAAACTCAACATCTTCATCGTACATACGAATAAATTCTTCAATGTTGCGCGCGTTGTATGCTTTTATTAATTGCTCTACTACTGCCAGCGATTCGCGAGACTGTTTAGCTTTAACTTGTTGCCTTGCAGTCAGTGCGTCTTTTGCTTGAGTAATCGCTTGCTCTGCCTGAACGATGGCGATGGCTTTATCAACTTTATTTTTTGGCTGTTGGGCTGGTTTAGTTGATTCGCTACCTAATACTTTGGCGTCATTTATTGTGCTTTCATCAATCAGTGGTTTTTTTTGTTCTTGAGTAGACACTGTAAGTGTATCAAGTTTGCCTTCTGCTGCATGAGTGTTTTGTAAATTGCCCGTTTTTTCAGGCACCGTAATTGGCTCTTTAGAAGGCGTTTGCTCAGGCTCGTTAAACGGCGCCGATAGCGCTACAGCCTGAGTATTAAATGCCATAGTAACGAGTAAACATGCAAAAATAAAAAATGAAGATTTCATGGTTTTCCTAATACAAGTACAAAATGCAATTAACCCGCAACATACCAAATTTTATTCTTTTGAGATAGTTATTACATAGCCAAATCAGCTAAAACTGTTCATTTTAAAAGTAAGTTTTATAATTTAAACATTAGCATTAAGTTATAAATACTTACAGAGAAATAAATGAGGAGGCAGCGGGCTTCGAGTGACGAGCTGCGAGGAGCGAGTAAATGCAAATGCCTATAAATACGCGATATAAAATCGCTGCAACGAAAGACGACATTTATTGCTAAAAACAATTTTTCACCACAGAGGTTCCCGAGGGGCTTTGCGCTGCACAGAGGTGGATTGGTATTTTTTAAGCTTTTCTCTGTGAACTCTGTGTTCTCGGTGGTAAATATTTATTTTTAATTAATAACCTTGCGCGGCATAAAGCCCCGCCTACATTAAATCCAGATGTTAATCATCTATTACTGAGAGGTACAAGACGGGGTTTACCTTGCGCATTTTATCTGACGTCTGAAATCTGATTCCTTGTTTGAACACAGAGAAGTGAGTGAGAAGGCAGCGAGCTTCGGGTGACGAGCTGCGAGCTTGTGCTAAAACCTTTAACCTTTGACCTTTAACCTAGAACCTGAAACCTAGGAACCCAAAGCCCTTGGCTCGCAACCCGCAGCTCGTTCCAGGCATAAAAAAAGCCGCATAAAATGCGGCTTTGGGGGTTTAGTCTCACTTCACTTTGGGCGTGTCTCCAAAACTTAGTGAATACGTTACCAAGGAACTGTTGTATTTAACCTAAACGGTTAATTAAATTGACTCTAGGGCAATTTTAACCATTTCATTGAACGTAGTTTGACGCTCATCTGCAGGGGTTGCTTCACCGGTGATCACGTGATCACTTACGGTAAATAATGCCATGGCTTTTGCACCGTATTCTGCTGCTACGCCATATAAGCCGGCTGTTTCCATATCAACAGCCAATACACCGAGTTTATCTAGGTCTTTGTAAAAGGTGTCATCGGCTTGATAAAACGTATCGGTAGTAAATACGTTACCTACTTTTGCGTCAATACCTAGCTCTTTCGCCGCATTGACGCCGTTTAAAAGCAATTCAAAATTAGCAATAGCGGCAAAGTCAGTACCACGTACACGAGCACGATTTACGTTTGAATCTGTACTTGCACCTTGTGCAAAAATTACGTCACGAATTTTAATATCGCTACCAATACCGCCACAGGTACCAATACGAATAATATTTTTAACACCAAAACTGACAATAAGCTCACGCGCATAAATCGACATTGAAGGAATGCCCATACCAGAACCCATAATGCTCACTGGCTTGCCTTTGTAAGTTCCAGTAAAGCCGTACATATTACGTACGCCGGTTACTTGTACCACATCATCTAAAAAGTTTTCAGCAATATATTGTGCGCGTAGCGGATCGCCTGGCATTAATACTGTTTGCGCAAAATCACCTACGTTTGCACTGATATGCGGAGTACTCATCGATTGTTTTCCTTTTATTTGGCTAATTGTTTGGCTAAAAGCCTTATTACTTTAAAAATAACGAGCGTATTTTTAAGTTATTTAACTGTATTTAGCTTATCAATAAAGCCATCACCATATTCTAACGCTTTTAAATTAAACCATTGGGCAAGCGTTTGCCCTATATCAGCAAAACTATTACGCTCACCCAGCGGGGTATTTTTCATCCCTGGCTGATAAGCGATAACCGGCACATATTCACGGGTGTGCTCAGACCCTGGAAATGTGGGGTCACAACCATGATCGGCGGTGATCATTAATAAATCATCAGGCTGTAGTTGCCCTAAAATAGTCGGTAAGTAATCGTCAAACTCTTTGAGCGCTTTAGCATAGCCTACAGGGTTACGGCGATGGCCAAACTTTTCATCAAAATCAACTAAATTGGTAAAAATCAAACTACGTTCAGGGGCGCTTGCCATTACTTCACTGGTTTTTTCTAGCAAGTTCATTAACCCTGGCGCTTTGTGCTTTTGGGTAATGCCTTGGTGCGCATAAATATCTGAAATTTTACCAATACTGATAACTTTACCACCGTCTTTTGCAAGTACGTCAAGCAATGTTGGCGATGGCGGTAATACTGAATAATCACGACGATTACCTGTTCTGGCATAGTCTTGATTATTAGAACCCAAAAATGGCCGCGCAATCACTCGCCCTATGTTCATTTCATCAAGCAGCGCCCGTGCGATTTCGCAAACTTGATAAAGTTTCTCTAGGCCGAATGATTCTTCATGCGCGGCTATTTGAAACACACTGTCAGCTGAGGTATAACAGATTGGCTTACCTGTTTTTACGTGCTCTTCACCTAGCTGCTCTAAAATAGTGGTTCCCGATGCATGGCAATTGCCTAATATGCCCGGTATACCTGTACGAGCAATAAACTCGTCTACAAACGCTTGTGGAAAACTTGGTTGTGTTTTTGGGAAGTAACCCCAGTCAAATAACACCGGCACACCTGCCATTTCCCAATGCCCCGATGGCGTGTCTTTACCGCTAGAAAGTTCTTTTGCGTAACCCCACGCACCTTGTGGTTCATTTCGGTCAGCGATTAAACAGGGCTCTTTACCAGCCGCTTCACATGCATCCACTAACCCTAATTTTGAAAGGTTAGGAAGCGAAAGCTTACTGCCAGTCTCGTCATAATATGCTTTGAGTAAATGTGCGAATGTATTAGCACCCACATCACCGAATTTATCTGCATCGGGTGCTGCGCCAATTCCTAAGCTATCCGCCATTAATATAATTGCTCTTGCCATTGTGACCTCACATCTATTCTAGGTGGCTACTTTATCTGCTCTTCGATTTTTCCGTACAGGACATAAGTCCTGTTTCATAAAAGCTAAACATTATAAATTTGCGTTCTTGAGCGAAGCAAAAGAGATTAATCGTGTCTTTTTTGCTATTGTGATCTACCAACAATGTATCCTTCTGTGTGGGTGAGAACTTTAGTGACACGAACTATTATAGCTATTGCAGGCGCATCGGCGTCGGGCAAATCTCTATTTAGCCAAACTATTTATAATGAATTGGTAAATGAGCTTGAACCAGGCGCTATCGCCATTATTGAAGAAGACGCTTATTACAAAGATCAATCGCATTTACCGATGGCACATCGTACGCAAACAAATTATGACCATCCTGATGCGTTTGAACACGAGTTGATGCTTGAGCATTTAACACAACTTCGTAATGGCCACTCAGTTGAAGTACCAACATATGATTATGCCCAACATACACGTAGTGATAAAACACGTCGTGTAGCCTCGGCTAAAATACTCATTGTAGAAGGTATTTTATTACTAAGCGATAAAGCGCTTAATAAAGAATTTGATATCAAAGTGTTTATAGATACACCGCTGGATATTTGTTTAATGCGCCGAATGCAACGCGACATGGAACAAAGAGGCAGAACATTACAATCTGTTGTTGAACAATATCAAGCAACTGTTAGACCGATGTTTTATCAATTTATTGAGCCTTCAAAGCATAACGCTGATTTAGTTGTGACTCGAGGCGGTATGAATCGCGTTGCGATTGATATTATAAAAAGTAAAATAAAATACATTTTACAAGAATAACAACGGGAAACATGTGTATGACAACATTTATGAGCTTAGTAGGCATGATAGTGCTACTAAGCATCGCTTTTGCGGCCTCCACTAACCGCAAAGCAATAAAGTTAAGAACCGTAGGCATCGCATTTTTAATGCAAGTGATGATCGGCGGATTTGTATTGTTTTTTGAAGCAGGTAAAAATGTATTAGCGAGTATGTCTCGTGCGGTTTCATCAGTGATTGGTTTTGCCAATGATGGAATTAGTTTTTTATTTGGCCCATTAGCATCGCAAGATACACTTGGGTTTATTTTTGCAATTCAAGTATTGCCAGTGATTGTATTTTTCTCAGCGCTTGTGGCTGTGTTGTATCATCTTGGCATTATGGATTGGATTATTAAAATTTTAGGCGGTGGTTTACAAAAATTATTGAAAACTTCGCGCACTGAGTCACTTTCAGCCACAGCTAATATATTTGTTGGCCAAACTGAAGCGCCTTTGATTGTTAAACCGTTTATTGCAACTATGACCAAGTCAGAGTTATTTGCAGTTATGGTGGGTGGCTTGGCCACTGTTGCAGGCTCTGTTATGGCCGGTTATGTGATTATTGGCGTAGATCTTAAATACTTAATTGCAGCCAGCTTTATGGCGGCGCCTGGTGGTTTCTTAATGGCAAAAATGATTGTGCCAGAGACAGAAACGCCTAAAGATGATTTAGCAGATATAGACTTAGGCGACGACAAACCGGTTAATGTTATTGATGCCGCAGCTTCAGGCGCGGCAAATGGTATGCATTTAGCACTTAATGTAGGTGCGATGTTACTTGCGTTCGTTGCGTTAATAGCGTTATTAAACGGTTTATTAGGCGGTATTGGTGGGTTATTTGATCACCCAACACTAACGCTACAAGAGATTTTAGGTTATGTATTTGCCCCGGTTGCATGGTTACTCGGTGTACCATGGAATGAGGCAATTTTAGCCGGCAGTTTTATTGGTCAAAAGTTAGTGGTAAATGAATTTGTTGCTTACTTAGACTTTATAAATTATCGCGATACGTTAAGTGCGCATACACAAGCTATTGTTACTTTTGCCTTGTGTGGCTTTGCTAACTTATCATCGATAGCCATTTTACTAGGTGGATTAGGCGGTATGGCGCCTAGTCGGCGAAAGGATATCGCACGCTTAGGGCTCAGAGCAGTGTTAGCAGGATCTATGGCTAACCTTATGAGCGCAGCAATTGCTGGGTTTTTCCTCTCGCTAGCTTAGAAACTTAATGAGACGATCCCTCTGTTGCAAAACAATAGGATAGCGCTTTAAGGGGTTAAAGTACTATCTGACTTGAACGATACTTCACCAAGGGCCGCAAGGCCCTTTTATCGTTTTTATAGCCTTTATTTTTAAGCCCTTAATCTCTTACATAACGTTTAATGTAAGGTTCAAACCCTGTTTCTGTTTTAAGGCGTTCAAGCGCTAGATTAAAGCGTTTTATTAGCCTAGGTGAAGTGGCTTTATTAAAACCAATATAATTACCTTTAAGCTCATTAACATGTATTGGCTCTAGTCGAACTAAGTCATCTTTAGAAAAACCAAATGGTTGGATCTGATGCTCAATGGTGAAATCTGAACTAATAATTAAATCGATACGTTTTTTAAAAAAAAGCCCTATAAATGATTCTTTATCACTAAATAATAGTAGGTTTTTACCCGCAACAAATCCCAATTTTTTCACCAGCATTTCGTAAATGTCACCCCGAACTATACCTAACGAGTAATTTTTGGCTTGTGAAATATCATCCATAACAAGGTGTTCATTGCTTTTTAATTTAAAAAAATAAGTTTGATTTGATACCAATGGACCTACCCACTCAAACAATGGCGCACGCTCATCCGTTTTTGCAATAGAGACAATAGCCGCATTAGGTTTTTTTTGTACCAAATTATAGGCACGTTTCCAAGGGAATATTAAAAATTCACACTCTAATGCTGCAAGTGCACACGTGTCTTTAACAATATCAAGGTTAATACCTGCAAGCTGGCCCGAGTCGTTTTGAAAGCTATAGGGAGCAAAGCTTTCAGTGTAAATAGTCAGTTTATGCTCGTTAGCTTTTATACTTTGACTAAAAAACAAGCTAAGAGCGAATACTATAAATTTAAAAATAACCTCACCCTCTTTTACGTTAATTATCAACATTACATTAGGAAGAGTATAGAGACTATTTATTTTTATAGCTTAATTTTTATTAAAAGAATCGTATTAATTTGATAGATAGCATACAAATTGGTGCCAATTATGATGCTTCTCAAATTTTAGGCACAAAAAAAGCGCCTTAAGCGCTTTTTTTATTTTACTTAAAAAGTAAAATTATACAGCTGTGATGTTATCAGCTTGAGGACCTTTTTGACCTTGTGAAAGAGTGAACTCTACACGTTGGCCTTCAGCTAAAGTTTTAAAACCTTCGCTTTTAATTGCTGAGAAGTGTGCGAATACGTCTGGGCCATTTTCTTGCTCGATGAAACCAAAACCTTTAGACTCGTTAAACCACTTAACTGTACCTGATACGATGTTAGACATAGTATTATTCCTGATATAAAAATTAAATTTTGCCCTAGTGGGCGGTGTAGCAAAAAATGAGATGGTACTTAAAAACTTCAGGACGGTACTACAAGTATTACTTATACAACAACGAAATGGAGATTTAAAAATTATCATACTTTCTTTCTAGCTGAGCTCTACTATATAGAGTTACAGAAACATGTCAACCCTTAATACGTTAATTAATAAAATAACTTAAGCGACTCGCTTTATAAATTAAGTGTTTGTTTAAATAGCTTAAAATTCAAACTCTAGTGCCATTCTAAAGCTATGATTTTTCTCTGATTGGCTGATTTCTGTAATGAATCCTGCTTCCCACTTTAATTGTTTTTGCCCATCAAAGCGATACAAACCAATAAACCCTGGACCAATGCCCACAAAGTCTTCGCCAAGATAAACCTCAACAGCGGGCTGAAAAGCAGACAGATATCGGTAGCGATATTGCGCTCTAAATTCACTTTCCCACTCGTTTTGTATATCTTGCCCCCACTCGTACACTAAAAATGCATTCATGGTGAGGCTTGCACGACCAAACTCTTTTTCAATCACAAAACCGGTGGTTGCTTCGTATGCGTCGGCATCATGCTGTTTTTCAAGTTCAAATAACGCACCCCAATCGGCCCATAACTTGCCCTGCTCTATAAGTTGCCACCTAAGCTCTAACTCATACGCTTGTAAGCCAAAATCACCATTATCATCGCGCTCACCTACAATATAGCCTTCCAATGCCATGGTGTCGTTAATTGCGCCACCTAAGCCAATACGTTGCGCTAAAATATTACCACTATCGGTTTGATGTGACACAAGGCGCCACTCTAACTCACGCTCAAACGGCAATACGTAAGGGTGATATACTTTATCAACCACCATGCCGTCGGCGTGCGCGTGTGGCGGTATTAATAAACAAAAACCAATTAATACAGCACCTGTAAATAGGTTTATTGCTTTCATGATTGTTCCTTAGTTATTGATTTAGGAATAAAATAACAAATTAATAAAAATACCACGCTACTGAGCGCATAACTTAAAACACTGGTTAAATTAGGTGTAGCCTCATAACCGATAAGCGCTCGCAATACCCGTCCAAACTCTGAGTTTTCAGTTAAAATAGCACGTAAGTCCCATACAGTTGCCGCTGTTGCTATCAAATCAATTTGGCTCGCCAAATCAAGTGCAACAACCAGTTTTGCTGCGCTATTTAATGCAAGCAATACCAACAAAGGGGTAAGCCCAAAACGTTGCTTAATTGCACTTAATAAAAAATACAACAACACGCTAAAACTACTGCATATCCCCAAGCCTAAAAAAGTGCCAATAAATAAGCTTTGTGCTGCTTCGTTGTTTTGCCAAAAACCAATCAAGTAAATAATGTAATGACTTAAATAAAGCGTCATTACGCTGATAATAGCAATCATAAAAGCAAGCGCTGATTGTTTAATGGCGAAGCAAAGCGCACTAATAAATACTAAAATACACAAACCAATTTGGGTATACTCTAAGCCTTGATAGTCAAACAAGGGACTAATTAACGACGCACTTTTTACAAATATAAACGAAAGCCCGATACCTAAAACAAGGCACCCCAGCAACTTTAGTAAACTTTGCTTGGCAATCACTTGCAGTAAGACAAGTAAAATGGCGACGGGTAATAACTGATTTAGGCTCATCACTAGGCTAGTTATTAACATTGGGGCGCTCCTTGTCAGTCGCTATTACAGCACCACGGGCCGTATTGGGCGAAAACTCGCCAAAAAATTCATAGCGCCCAGGAGTTAATGGCCCAATATAAATAACGCTTTTGCGATTAGGGTAAAGCACCTTCTCTCGGTTGAGATCGAAACTGTCGAACTCTTCTGGGGTACTATCTTGATTTTCAATTAATAAGCGTATCTTTTTATTAGCCGGCACCACGATTTCTGCGGGATAAAACAAATGATCTTTAAGTACAATAAGATAATCTTTACTAGAGGCGTTAAATGATAAAAGGATGCAACAATATAAATAAAGATGAATAAGTCGTTTAATCACATTTAGCTCCTGCAAAAACCACCTGTACCTTTAAGCCGCCCAGATCGCTGTCAGTTAAATTAATTTCAGCACTATAAATAGCAATAATATGCTGCACTATTGCCATACCTAAGCCCGCACCTTGTTCACCCGAAGGATGTTGGTCACCACCAACGCGATAAAAACGATTAAATACTCGTTGTTTTTGCTCATCCGTCATACCTGGGCCACTGTCTTCTATTTGCCAAATACGCTGCCTGTGCATCTGCTTTAGGGTTATTTTTATTTGTCCGTTTGCAGGTGCGTACTTTATAGCATTACTAAGTAGGTTTAAAATCAAGGTCATTAAGGTAAATTCATCACCGTTAATAGTAAAATCATCTCCCTCAAGGCTAATAGTGTGATTTTTCGCCTCTATTTTTTCATACAATTGGCTAACCACTTCTTGCGTTATCGCCAATAATGACTGTTCCTTAAACTGCTTTTGCCACTGCTCTGGCTGAGTGCGCCCTAATATCAACATTTGCTCTACTATATTAGTGAGCCTATTAATACCTTGCGTCATGGCTTGTAATTCTTGGTTATCGCCCTGTTGAGCGGCCAAATTATGCACATTTATTTTTAAACTACTCAAAGGAGTACGTAATTCATGTGCTGCATCGGAGGCAAAAAATCGCTCGCGTAAATAAGCTGTTTCTACGCGTTTAAATAAATCGTTTAAGCGGCTGATCACCGGTTTTATTTCTTCATCGGTCACCTGCCAATTAATAGCTGTAAAGTCATTTGCTTGGCGCAGAGCTAATTGTTTTGATAAACGAGTTAATGGTGCCAATGCATATTTAACAAAAAAACTAATAAACAACGCCAATAAAGGAACTGCCCATAACATGGGTAACATGGCTGACAAAATTACCGCCTCAGCAAGCTCAAACCGCTTAGCAATCGGCTCTGCAACAATCACGGTGCGTAAAGAAGTGGCAAAAACGAATATCCGCATTCGCTGCCCAGCAATATTAAGCGTTTGAAAGCCCGCTTGATATTGGCTTAAATCAAGATTTAATTCGTCAGAGCCACTAAGTAGCTCGCCACTTTGCCAAATTTGATACAGTAACTGCGTACTTTCCTGCATTGTTGGCGCCATAGCGTTTATAGATAACGGTTGTTGCATCAAAACACCAGCCATCACCTCTAGCTCACTATCGAGTAATTGCTCACCATGGCTCATGCTTTTTTGATAGCCTTTGACTAAAGCCAAAAAGCAGGTTAGTACCATCATTGACAGTAAAATAAGCGTTAAGCGCTTACGAATTGACACGCTTTCCCACCACATAACCAATACCACGGAGAGTTTTAATAAAATCGCTGGGGAATTTTTTTCGTAGGTGATGAATATGCACCTCAATGGTGTTAGAGCCCACCTCTTCACCCCATTGATAGAGTTTATTTTCTAACTGCTGCTTAGATTGCACGCGACCTTGGTTTTCCAGTAGCGCTTTTAGCAGCATGTACTCTTTTCGCGGCAGAGAAAGTAGCTCATCGTTGAGTGTGACAGTGTGCGCTGACGTATCCATAGTAACGTCACCACAGTGTAATAAACTCGACTGCGCTTGATTTACACGTCGACTCGCAACGCGCAAACGAGCAAATAATTCGGCGGGTTCAAATGGTTTAGCTAAATAATCATCAGCCCCCATATCAAGCCCTTGCACTTTGTCATCTATGCTACTGCGCGCAGTAAGTATAACCACGGGGATCACTTTTTTTTGCGCTTTTATGTGCTTTAAAATTTGCGAACCATCATCATCTGGCAAACCAAGATCGAGTATCACCATTTCTATTTCGCCACTGCCTAAGCATTGCAGCGCATACTTAACCGTTGCGCTGTGTTCTACACTATAGCCTTCTTGGCGCAATGAACGACAAAGTCCTTGCGCCACAAGATGATCATCTTCAACTAATAATAAATGCATTATGTGTTTTGTTATCTCTTTAGTTTTTTATCAACTTTAGCTAATAATTGGCTAATTGCTTGCTGACGATATTTGTCCGCTTTAGCGCGAGTATCACGAATACCGGCCGCTTGTGCAACTAACAAATGAGCTTTGGCTTGCTTATATTTATGTTCGTCATATAAAAACTCACCATACAAGTAATTAGTATCAATGCCTTTTTGATTAAACGCGAGCGCTTGCTTAAAAAACTTATCGGCGGTGTCATCATTACCAAAGCCAATTGGCCAACCTGGTACTTTACTGTATAAGGTTGCAAGGCTGGCATACGCTGAGCCACCTAAAGCACTGCCATCAATTTTCAGGGCTTGCTCTAATGACGCCTTTGCATCTTTGGCATAACCCAACGCTCCTAAGCCGCCTTTTGCACCTGCAAAACTTGCCAATACAATGCCATTCCACGTATAGCTATTTGCTGAATTAGGGTAGTTTCTAATAAACAGAGCACTTTGCTCACTCAATTGAGTAAACGCTTTGATTTGTGCATCATCTCTAAGCTCATAATTAGCGACCGCCCACAGCTGTTGAATAGCGAGTAAATCGCTTTGTTCGTCTGCAAATACCGGCGCTGAAAACACACTAACAATGCTTAAATAAGCCGCTAAAGTAAATTTTTTCATAATAGATCCTCTATTCTTTATTAACCTAAAAAACGCTTTATTTTAGGAAGTTGTTTAGCAATTGCGTTATCCACAACACGTGGGAAAACGCCATTGATACGTGCAAAAAGTTTTTCAGGAAAACCAATAAATCGTCTGGTTTTATTTGAGTTTAATAACGCAACTAACTCATCAGCCACCAACTGCGGGGAGTCCATTTGATTACCAAGCTCTTTGTTCATTGCTCGGGTTTGTGCATCATTAATGTCAGTATCGGTTGCTCTAGGTGCTAAATAAGTAACTCTAACGCCAGTGTCTGAAAGCTCTCGTGATAACGCTTCACTAAAACCACGCAAACCAAATTTACTAGCGCAATAAAGTGTTTGATATGGATAACCTATGCTGCCAAAAGATGAACCTACATTAACTATGGTCCCTTTACTGACTTGCAACTGCTCTAAAAACAGCTGGCACAGTTTCATAGGGACGGCTAAATTAGTGTTTAATACAGTATCAATTTGCTCACTACTACAACGACTTAAGCTTTGCATAACATTAATACCGGCATTGTTTATAAGTAATTTAGCACCGCCCAATTTTTTGGCGTTAATGGCTAATGCCAGCATGTTTTCTGCAACGGTTAAATCTCCCACAAAAGTCATACTACCTGGGCACTGGCTACTGAGCGCATTTAGCGCATCGCCATTACGCCCTACTAATAGTAATTGCCAACCCTGTGCGTGCAGTGTTTTGGCAATGGCTTGGCCAATTCCCCCTGTGGCTCCCGTTAACACACACAAGCCGGTATTCATGCGTGTTGGCCTTGTGCTGATGCTTTAAAAAACGGCTCGTCATCTAAAGCGCGAAAAATATCACCGTACAAACGATAAAAACATTTTGCGCCATGTAAAATAGCCTGCTGATCGGCCTCATTAGTCATTTTGTTCATTAAGTTTTCAAAAAACTTTACGTGCTCTATATCAAGCGCACCATGAGAGGTTAAATAACTAAATGCTTTTTTAGGTAGCCCCACCGCATTAGCAATATTTGAAGCTGCGCCATCGGCCAATGCAATGGAAGTTCCTTCAAGTACATGCACCATGCCAAAAAAGCTTAACGGGTTTTTACGAGCAATACTGTCATAGGCATACGAGACCATCATTTCGGTAGCAAATTGTGGCTGACTATGGCGCACGCTGTCTTTATCAAAACCACACGCGGCAATATCGTTAAGCACCCATTCTTGATGGCCAATTTCCTCTTTAATGTATTCGGCGACGGCTTCACGTAACCATTCTTGTTCGTCGGTTAAACGCGCCCCTAAGGACATCATTAATGGCACTGTGTGTTTTACATGATGATAAGCTTGCGCTAAAAATGACGCATATTCTTCAAGCGATGCTTGGCCTTTAAAAACCCGCTGTATAATTGGCGCAGCTAATAAGTACTCACGCTCGTTTTGAGTGTGTGCTTTTAATGTATTAAAAAAATCAGTCATGGCTCATTTCTCCAAGTCGGTAAAATTGTTCAAAAATAGGGTTAAATTGCTGGCTAATAGCTTGGCGCTTAGGGCGATTATTGGTCGTTAGTAACCCTTGCTGAACACTTAAAGGCTCGGCTAATCGATGCCACTTTTTAACTTGTGCATAATCGGGTAACTGTTGATTTATAAATTTCAAATGCTCACTGAGCTGTTGATCACTCAATTCAGAAATTGCATAAATAAACGCGGTTAAAAAAGGTTTGCCCTCACCAAAAACAACAGCGTGTATAATCGCGCTTTGGCTCAATATTAATGACTCAGGCCATTCAGCACTGACATTACGGCCCATGCTGGTAATAATCAGGTTTTTAACTCGCCCTTTTATAAAAAGTTTATTGGCATGTTGGGTTACTAAATCGCCCGTGGCATACCAGGCATTTGGGTTATGCGGTGCCTGATTTAAATACCCTAAAAATAGCTCACCCTTTACAGGGCAAACGGGTAAAAAACATACAAGTACTTTTTGATCATTTGACCGATCCTAATGATCGTGGTTTATAATAGTCTTTGCCTGTACAAAACATGAAAGAAACGACTATCAGCCAAGCTTTTAATCAACTAACCGATCCAAGAAACTCTGCCAGTGTCCGCCATCCACTTATTAATATTCTGAGTATCGCTATTTGCGCTATTATCAGCGGTTGCAATAATTTTAACGAGATAGAAGAATACGGAAAGTCAAAAGTAAAGTGGTTACGGAAATTTTTAGACCTGAAAAATGGTATTCCTAGTCATGACACTTTTAATGACGTACTCAATCGCCTCAACCCAACTGAATTTAATAGCGCATTTACCAAATGGGTCACTGAAATAAGTAAGAATAAAGAAGGAGTGATTGCTCTGGATGGTAAAGTAATGCGCCGTACATTAGATAAAGCCTCAGGTATGCCCGCAACTCATTTAGTCCTGACGAATCCCCACAAAATAAAAATTAATGGTAGACTCTCATGATTATTTGTGATCAAATTTTTTCACTATAAAAAAACTCACTCATAATCATGAAAGCCACCGAAATATTACACAAAGATATTGCCATTGCCTACCCTGAAATTCATAAAACACGTTTAAATACAGTCTTTACGTTTGTTAACTCAGGCTTGCGTGACCAGCGCGTTACTGTCACTTACCTAGGCCGCGGATTAAAATCATTTTCTAATACCGATAAAAAACATGATATTAAACGCGCAGACCGTTTGATTGGTAATGCTAACCTGCATCAAGAACGTCTTTGTTTCTATGAACATATGACCGAATGCTTAGTAGGCCAGCAACAACACCCACTTATTATCGTTGACTGGTCACCTATTAATGGCGGCGAAATATTTCAAGTGCTCAGGGCAAGCATACCAATGGGGGGAAGAGCGTTAACGCTCTATGAAAAAGTGTATCCTGAAAGCGAATTAAATACCGAAGCGGCTCATCAACACTTACTCGATAGCTTGGCACAGTGTTTACCTGCAGATTGTCAGCCTATTATTTTATCTGATGCTATTTTTAGAACGCCATGGTTTAAAGCCATAGAAGATAAAGGCTGGTATTGGCTTGGGCGCGTCAGAGGCAATGTGACCTTATCTAGCGACCTTGAGACATGGCGAAATTGTAAATCATGGTTTGAGCAAGCAACAGATAAACCACACCTTCTGACACAGATTTACTACGGAAAAACAGTTCGTTTCGCGTGCCAAGGTGTTTTGTTTAGAGGGAAAAACAAGGGACGTAAAAAAATCAAAAAACGGGGTGGGCAATCTCAATGTACAACGGTTAAATACCAACAACAAAAGGCCAAAGAGCCTTGGCTACTTGTGTTTAATTTACCTACACAATTTACAGATAAGCCTCAACGGATTGTGACTTTATATAAACAACGTATGCAAATAGAAGAAAGTTTCAGAGACACTAAGAATGCAAAACTTGGCATTAGTTTAGCCTTTGCAAATTCAAGAAGCGCAGAAAGGTTTGATAATTTATTGCTCATAGCGGCGTTAATGTTGTTTGTCTTATGGTGCATAGGGTACACCGTGTCGGCACAACAAGGGGATGCGGCATTACAAGCGAATACAGAGAAAAAACGACGAGTATTGTCCTATATTTATCTTGGCAAAGAAGTGGTTGATGATCCTAGGTATGAGCCTGATGGGCAGTTCATTATTTATGTGTATAGCCAGTTGTCACTTCTGACTATACAAATTGATAATTTAGGCTAAATTCGTGGGGATCTCTCAGCATTTAGTCAGTGCATGGTCTGTTGAGAATAATTTTTGTTTAGGACAAGTTAAGGTTGCTGATAAATCGAATGAAATAACCGCTATCCCCATTTTGCTTGAGCTCCTTGACATAAAAGGAGCAACAATTACAACAGATGCCATGGGATGCCAGTATAAAATCGGTGAGCAAATAATCTCTAACGAGGGTAACTATGTGCTTGGACTTAAGGGGAATCAAGGGGAGATTTATGATGACGTTAAACTACATTTAGATACCCAGCTCAACACGCAATTTAAAAATATCCCACACAGCGTGCATCGTTCACTAAATGGTGATCACGGGCGAATAGAAAATAGAGAGGTTTGGTTAACGACAGAAGTAGATTGGTTGGTAGCACGACATCCACGATGGAAAAGCTTAAAAAGTATTGCCGTAATATGCTCAACACGAGAGGTAAATGGTGTAAGTTCGAATGAGAAGCGGTATTATCTTAGTAGCCATAAAGATAAAGACGCTGCATTTATTGCTGATGCTATCCGTAGTCATTGGCATGTGGAGAATAAATTACATTGGCAACTCGACGTTAGCTTTAATGAAGACCAAAACCGTTTACGCAGTGGGTATGCAGCTCAAAACATCGCGTTAATTAATAAAATAGCACTTAATCTATTGAAGAACGAAAAAAGTGCAAAGGTTGGAGTGAAAAGCAAGCGGTTGAAAGCGGGTTGGGATAATGTTTATATGATGAAAGTGCTAACCGTTGGGCTAACTGTATAAAATCAACCCGTTTGCCCTGTCACCCTTTATGTACAGCTGGCCTTTTTCGACTTTGGTTTGTATGTGCGGGAGTACTGTGCCGGCACTCTTTAAATCATCATTTTTGGGCGTATTTAAACTTACAACAGATGCCGCCTCCGATAACCCATACCCCTGATAAACAGGTAAATTAAGCTCTCTAGCGGTGGCTATTAAAGTATCACTCACGAGCGCCCCACCAACCGCAATAAACTGTAATGACGTTGGTGGCTGCCAACCTTGTTTTGCAAAAGCAATTAAACAGGTTAACAACTCAGGTACTAAAATAAGGGTATTAGGCTTTACACTGTCGATTGCACTAATGAGTTTTTCAGGATTTTTTAATCCTGAACCAACAAAACCTAATTCGTTTAACGGCATTAAATGAACACAACCGCCACTTAATAATGGAGCATAAATACCTGCAATATTTTCCAGTAATACTGGCAGTGGCAGTAAACATAAATGAATTGGTTTGCTTATATTTATTCGTTCACACAACGACTGTGCAACTTGCATTTGACTATGCGTTGACAAACACACCCCTTTTGGCTCGCCTGTAGAGCCAGACGTAAAGGTAATTTTTTGCGTGCCCTCAAAGTAACTAATCGGTGCTTTAACGTCGAGCTGATAAATATACAAGGTGTAATGATCAAACAAAGTAATACATACTGTATACGCACCTAAAGAAAGCCTTGGCGTATCACTAATAAACAGCTGTGCACCACACTGCGCTAATACATATTGCGTTTGTTGCTGACTAAAAAAATGGGCAATCGGTACAGCCACTTTGTTGGCAACGCTTGTTGCTGCATCAAGCACTAACCAAGCAGGTGTATTATCAAGTTGAAATGCAATTGCATCGGCATTTGAATTTGCAAAAATCCCCGCTACTTTATTAATTTCTTTGAGTAGCTCAGCGCCTGTTAATTGGTGTGCTTGTTTTGCAAAATGCGCGACAACCGCCGGCTGAGTAGCTAAGTCATTTAAGCTATTTAATAGACTCATATCGCCTCCAGCGCACTGATTAATGCGGTAATTTCATTTTCATTTTGTTGTTTAATATCAAGTAGCGTTGGCGTATTAAGGACTTGTCGATGTGCTTGCTCTAAATTAACTATGCAGACTGTGGGCTGATTCGCGTAGTAGCTTCCCCAGCTTTTTGGTTGCTCAACAACACGGCTATTAGCTAATGCGATTTCATTACAGGTCACCCCTAATAAACGCAATAAGGCACGTACATGTTTGGTGGCACAAAAAACCAGGTTAGTAGCACCAATGGCACTTAAAGCTTCATTAACAATAATAAAGTGCGATAACGTGGCTTTTCTGTGTGTTGAATAAAGATTACCTAACTCAAACACGTTACTGCGCTGTGCGCCCGTTGGTAAAAACTGCTCAATGGGCGCTGCTAAATATTGTTCGATAAATAAAGGAGAAGTGGCGTTTCTAAGCCCTAATGTGCAATGCCCTTGCTGAGTTTTATACTGACAGAGTAATGGCATAAATGAAGTGAGACTTGCATTATAAGCAGCTAAGAAGCCTTGTTTTACTGTATTTTCAAGGCGCTGGCGGTGTTCATCACATTCTCTCGCGCTCACAAACTGTGTAAACGGTTGAAAAAGTGTTGATGATGACTGTTGTTGAGCTAATTGCATAAAAGCATCGCCTGTATTAAATCTATAGGTAGAATTTAATAGACGAAACTTAAATAAAACTTAAGGTAAGTTAAATTTTAAAAAAATTAACTAATATCTGCTACAACGCTTTTATTACGGCCTGTTTCTTTTGCATGATAGAGCGCTTTGTCAGCACATTTGTATACTTGATCAATAGTATCGCTATGCTGTGGCCAGGTTGCTATACCAATCGATACATTTACATAGCCTACTTTAGGCATAGTCGTTGTGGCTATTTGGTTACGTAACCGCTCTGCAATCACAAACGCGCTATCACTATTTTCATTGGGCAATACCAATAAAAATTCTTCGCCTCCGGTGCGCGCCACAATATCATCCTTACGTGATACTGTTTTTATAACATTAGTAAGCACTTTTAACACCTCATCACCTACATCATGGCCAAAAGTGTCATTAACACGCTTAAAAAAATCAATATCAATTTCCAAAACTGCAAACGGTATATTTTGGTGCATAAGCTTTTCAAGCAATCTGTTCAAACCGCGTCTATTATGAGCACCGGTTAGCGGATCGGTTATAGCGTCTTGGCGCAACTGTCCCATTTGCGATTGCAAAATGTGAACCCCCTCAAGCATTGCTGATTTGAGTTGCTGGCTTTCAAAATACCACGATTTAATGCGTTTAAGCTGAGCTACGCTCTCTTTATCTGTAGATAAATTACCGCTGTCAGCTAATAATCTAAGCGGTTTAGCAATAAGATGTGCCAGTAAGCCGATTAAAAAAAAGGTCACTAGTACAATAGGTAGCATGCGCTTAATAACCTGCCCCTGAAATGTGTCTAGTGTGGCAAGCGTTGCCGTTTCACTTCGCTGCGCTATTATGCCCCAATTAGCAAATTTAACGGGAGAAAAACCGGCAAGCATAAGCTCCCCCTGAGAGCTTAAAACGCGCGTATATCCGTCTTCACCTTTTAGAACACTTTCTATTACGGGGTTATTATCTACAACTTCACCAATACGCTTCGCAAGAGGATGATAAAGCAAGGTTTTATTATCAGAAACTACGTAAAAGTATGCCCCGCCTTCGTAACTATGCTGCTTTAACAACGCATTTAAAATACTTTGTTGTTCCAAATATAAGCTCCCCCCAATATAACCGTAATAATTTCCGGCTTTATCAAACAAGGGATAAGAAATAATCACCATTAAGTTATTTGCAAGCGATACAAAAGGGCGGCTAATAAGTGGATGTTGAAGCTTAAATGCGCGTTTAGAATGAGGTGAATCAACCGCTTTATCTATAATATTGAGCGAAACAGGTGAAGCTGCTTTTAAAATACTAACTTGTTAATCACAACAGAATTAAAACTATCCGTTTGCTTTAACAGGCGATCGGTTTCTGCTTGTAATAGCTCAGTATTATCGATATTTTTAGAAATAATATTGGCAGAAAATTGCAGCTGCTGCATTGCTGCAATTAAAAAATTATTTGTTGCTGAGGCGAGTTTACTGGCAAATACATGGTTGCTTTTGAGGGTGTCTTCAATTACGCGTTCTTTTTGTACTTGGTTACTTATGAACAACCCACTAAATAGAATAGTGGTAGCAGCAGGGACAGCTAACAGCAGAATTAATTGCCTAAGGTTAAAGGTAAATGGTAATTGAAAACGCAAATTAATATAATCCTCAGCAAATAAAAACAATTACATATAATTAATATAATACATAAATGAAACTAAGTAGCCTAATTTTTGTTGTTTGCAGGCTAACAAAGTAGTATTGGATTTTTATACGCTTTGCCAGTAAATATGCTTGGAGTTTTGCAGTTAAGCTCAATAATAGTTAAGCTGCATTTACTTTAATTTGTTTAGCCTTGAGGTGTATGTTGCTAAATAAGACCGTGTTGACGTTTTCTTTTTTTTTAATCGGATGTTTCATGCCAATAAAACCTTCATTTGCCGATTCTTCGCTGTCAATTGAGCAGCAACTTGGGCAAAAACTTATGCTTGATTTACGCTATTTTTGCCACCAAGGCAATAGTGAGCGCTGTAGAAAAGCGTTAACCGAGTTACCCGAAATACTTGCCAAAGCGATTAGCCGCTATGATATTGGTGGGGTGATTTTATTTTCTGAAAACACCCAAAGCATAGAACAAATAATTAGCCTTAATCAGCAACTGCAACACGCTGCCTCGAACTCAAAATCGGGTTTACCGCTTTTTATTTCAATTGACCAAGAAGGTGGTCGCGTAGCTCGGCTGCCTCGTGATATGGCCACTTCGTTTACCGGTAATATGTCAATTGGCGCAACCTACCCTGAGCATGGCACTTATTTTGCGACTCAAACAGCAAATGTATTGGCCACTGAACTCTTAGCATTGGGAATTAACGTAAATTACGCGCCAACCGTTGATGTTAATATGAACCCTGATAACCCTGTGATTAATGTACGCTCTTTTAGTGAAAACCCAGATGATGTAGCAGCACTAGGCGCAGCACAAGTGAGTGAATTTGAAAAAAACGGCCTGATTAGTGCGCTAAAACACTTTCCTGGCCATGGCGACACCAATGTAGATAGCCATACCGGCTTACCTAAAGTAATGCATTCAAAAGAGGTGATTTACGCGCAAGATTTAGCACCCTTTAAACACATTATTGAGCAACACAGCCCAGGGATGATAATGACCGCACATATTCAATATCCAGAGCTCGACAGCAGCACCTTGACTAATGTAGACGGTAAGCAAATGATCAAACCTGCGACCATGTCGCGTAAAATCATGACCGACATTCTTCGCAAAGAGCTTAACTATCAAGGTGTGATAGTAACCGATGCACTTGATATGGCGGGTATAAGTCACTTTTTTAGTCCAACGCAAGCGGTTATAAACACCTTTGCCGCTGGGGTTGATATTGCGCTTATGCCAATAGAAATTAGAACCCCAGATGACATTAATAAACTTGATGCGCTTATAAATTCTCTAGTCAGTGCGGTTAAAACAGGGCAACTAAACGCAGACGAAATTGCCTATTCGGCGCAGCGTATTACTTCACTTAAAAGTAAGTTTAAATTAAACGCTTTGCCTAATTCCATTAATGCATTAGCCAATGCCAAACACCTTATTGGTAATAAAGCACATCGCGAATTAGAAGCCTCACTCGCATTAGCAGCGATCACCCAAATAAAAAATAACAGCAACACTTTGCCACTTAAGCTCAATGCAGGCCAACATATTCATATTATTATGCCCGACACCCGCAAGTGTATGGCCATGCAACAAGCCATTACTGCGTTAAGTTCACAGCCATTAAATTTTAGTTGTAGCAGCTTACAAGGCTTTGACCCCGTCGATGCGCAGCGCAATATAAACTACGCTGATATTATTATTGCCGCACATGCGACGCCAAATCAAAGCGCGGTGGAAATTGGTGGCATGGACGATTTAGCCGATAACCCAAATTTTGCCCTTAATAATGCAGAGCAACCTAAGGCGCTTGAATCATTACTTAAAATGGCTAATAAGCAACAAAAGCCTACCGTGTTTATTAGTTTGCGTGCTCCTTATGACATTGCTCAATTTGGTGACGCTGCCGATGCAGTCTTAGCTTCATACGCTTATAATGTTGATGTAGACAAAAACGAGCAAGTATCTGGGCCTGCATTTACAGCACTGGCTAAAGTATTACTCGGTCAAGCCCCTGCTAAAGGCCAGTTACCGGTGACCATTAAACAATCAAAGAGCCACTAATATGAAGCTCAATTGTGATTTAGGTGAAAGCTTTGGTGCATGGAAAATGGGGCTTGATGAGCAGGTAATGCCACATATTGATATGGCAAATATCGCCTGTGGTTTTCATGGCGGTGATAGTGATGTGATGGCCAACACCTTAGCGCTTGCCAAACAACATAAGGTACTGATAGGCGCTCATCCAAGCTATCCTGATAAACAGGGCTTTGGCCGTCGCTCCATGGCGTTAACGCCGCAAGAGCTAACCAACTGCCTGCATTATCAAATAGCCGCAATTGAAGGCATGGCAAAAGTACAAGGCCTCACTTTAGAGTACGTAAAACCACATGGCGCGTTATATAACGATATGATGGTTGATGAGACAATTTTACATACCGTCATGCAGGCTGTTGCTAGTTATTGCGCAGATTTGCAACTAATGATTTTAGCTACAGCAGAAGCTGAACAACATAAGCAGCTTGCTCAGCAATATAAGCTAACCCTCATTTTAGAAGCGTTTGCTGATCGTCAATATACCGATAAAGGTTTACTCGTTTCTCGAAAAATGGCTGATAGTGTCCATGATAAACCCGCATTGCTCGCACAGGTTAAACAGTTACTCGCCACCGGCTGTGTAACAACCCGCTCAGGTAAGCAATTACCATTGCATGCAGATAGTTTATGCGTACACGGCGATAACGCCGCAGGTATTATGCTTATTCAAGAGATCAAAGCACTCTGTCACAGCAACTAAGTGATGTGCAATTAAGTCAAGCCATCGAAACCATAATGGTAGAACAAAACCTATGTGGTATGCAAAATCTCTTCGCCTATCAACAGACAGATACTTATCTGCGCGGGGCAAAGTCGTTATTTGCTGCTAAAAGCACGGGGCTCATTGGTACCGGTTTTGCCGTCAAGCAAACCTTTGAAACCGATGGCCCTGTTGGCGCCATTGCTTTATACAATGCTTTAATTGTGCTGGGTAAAAACCTTATTTTAGTTTGTGGCAACCCCCTTTACAGCGTCCTTAAAAATGACTTTAATTGCTTTGAGTTACCACTTAATAACTTTACTGAAGTACTGACATCCGGTTAGAAATATAAAAACGCACACCTACTCTCACTTATATTATTGTTATTAGGTGCGGCTCTAAACTCTTACAAGCTATAAAATACCGCGATAGCAACGCTATATTCTCATTTCATCGCCATTTTGGCCATCTGCTTTAACCATTTAGCCCGCTGCTCTGCTGTTGAACTGATAATTGGGCCAATATAGGTCATCGAAACAACTTTAATGCCACAAAAGCCTAAAATAGTATGCTTTAACTGCTTTGTTACACAGTCACCTTGCAGATAACGATAATAAAACGGCGGGGTATCAAGCGTTAAAACAACCTCTGCAGTGCGCCCTTTTAGCAGTTTATCGGGAATGGTCTTATTTGGTTGATATTTAAACGCAAAATCAGATAAAAAAGTACGGTCAATCAACCCCTTAAACTTAGCAGGCAAACCGCCCCACCATACGGGGATCACAAATACGATATGTTCAGCCCATTGTAGCTGCGCTTGAAAATCAACTAAGTCGGGTTCAAGCGCCTGTACGCTGTCATAACCATCACTTAAGTTAGGGTCAAACGACATAATACTAAGTGAAAGGCTGCGCACCTCACTCTCACTGCTACAGCTTTGACTATAAGTTGTTGCTAAAGCGTCACAAAAACTAGCTTGCTTGGGGTTTGCATCGATTACTAAAATGTGTTTTTTCATATTAACTACTCCTTTAAAAGCAGTAGCATACACCCTGCCCTAAAGGGTAGAGTCAAGTATAATTAACCGGCATTTTGGTTATCCAAACATATTTTTATATCGTGGTGATAAAACTCTAACAGCTCTTTTTGTTGCTCAAGTGCAATAATATCTATCAACACTTGCTGCTTCTTATTTTCAAGTAAAGCCATTACCGCAGGCCAATCCAAATCATGGCGAGCAATTTTTAGCTGTTTGAGTTGAGTTAAGCTTAACCCTAATAACTGTGCTCGTTTAATTAGCGTCACAAACTCCACATCAGCGTTTTCATAAATACGGTAACTTCCTTGTCGCTTAATATCACTCAATAGACCTATTTTTTCATAATGCCTAATTGCTTTAATTGACACTCCTGAACGCTTTGCCATCTCACCAATATACACCAGTCATTCCTTACTCTGTTTGCTCATAATATTAATAAACTTAACCATTAAAAAGATTGATGGCGGCTAGACTCATCTAACTAGCCACCATTTCGCTTACTCATGAAAAATAGAGTTTCATTATTAATTGCTATTCATTTTAAAGGTATTCATCGCATCATAGTGTACCTTTGGGTTTTGTTATTCTATAACGGTTAGGTGCGATAATTAATAACAAGGAATTAAAATGAAATTGATTGCCCCCGCAGTCCTACTAACCTCACTGTGCTTTTCAGTATTAGCCAATAATAACCTGCAGACTCTACAACTTGAAAACGTATTCAACCTTGAATATGCTAATCAAATTGAAATGACCAATGATGGTAAAACGGTGTACTTTGTTCGCAATCGCATGGATATTAAGAGCGATAGAAAAGTCAGTAATATTTGGTCTGTAGATAGTAAATCAAAGCAACTACAACCACTTACATCTGGCGTACATATGGACTATGCACCAGTACTTTCTCCAGATCAATCACGCTTAGCGTTTATTTCCACTCGCGATGGCAGTAGCCAAATTTACGTAAAGTGGCTAAAAACAGGCGCGCTTGCAAAAATTAGTAACCTGACCCAAAGCCCCTCTAATTTGCAATGGTCACCCAATGGTCGACAACTGCTGTTTAGCCAATTTGTCCCGAGCAAAGTTAGCTCCCCTATTAATTTACCAGGCAAGCCTGAAGGTGCCAGCTGGGCAGAGCCTGCTAAATTTATTGATGATGTTTATTATCGCGCCGATGGCGGCGGTTATACCAAGCCTGGTTTTCGTCATTTGTTTACACTTGATGCCAATGGCGGTAATGCTCGGCAGTTAACTTCTGGTGATTTTGACCATAGTGGGCCCGTTAGTTTTGCTGATGAGGGAAATACTCTCTATTTTTCGGCAAATCGACATGCTGAATTTAAGCTCAAACCAACTAACTCAGAAATTTATCAACTAACATTAAATGACTTACAGATTAGTGCAGTTACCGAGCGAGTTGGCCCCGATAACCAACCTCAAGTATCACCGAATGGCCGCTACCTCGCTTACACCGGCTATGATGATAAACTGACCAATTATGAAAATAGCCAATTGTATATTCGCGATTTAAAATCGGGGGAAACCACTAGCTTAACCCGTGATTTCGACCGTAGTGTTGGCCAAATAAAGTGGGCTGATAACTCCAATGGGGTATTTTTTAGTTATGCTAGCGAAGGGCAAACCGTGCTTGCTTATCAACCGCGCAGTGGCAAGCGTAAAGTTATTACCGAAAAAATAGGGAGCGTGTCTTTTGGTCGCCCGTATTCTGGTGGCGATTTTGATATCAGTGATGACGGTGATGTGGCAATTACCCTAGCTGATACCCAGCGCCCTGCAGATGTCGCCATAGTTAACAATGGCAAAACGCAGCGTTTGACCAATTTAAATTCAGATGCCTTAGGTAGCAAGCAACTCGCAAAAATTGAAGAGCTATGGCTTAAATCAAGCCACGATGAACTGCCCATTCAAGGCTGGGTTGCTTATCCTCCCGGTTTTGATAAATCAAAAAAATACCCACTGGTGCTTGAAATTCATGGTGGCCCTGTGGCTAATTATGGCCCGCACTTTAGTGCAGAAGTACAGTTATTTGCAGCCAGAGGGAATGTGGTTTTATATATGAATCCACGTGGCAGCGATTCATATGGTAAAGAGTTTGCGCAAACCATTCACCATAATTACCCAAGTAATGATTACGATGATTTAATGACGGGTGTTGATGCGCTCATTGCAAAAGGGTTTATTGATGAATCTAAATTATTTGTAACCGGTGGTTCTGGCGGCGGCGTATTAACAGCATGGATTGTAGGTCATACAGATCGTTTTGCTGCAGCCGTGGTGGCAAAACCGGTGATTAATTGGATCAGCTTTGTACTAACTGCCGACTTTTATCCATTCTTTGCTGACTACTGGTTCCCAGGCAAACCATGGGATCATATTGAACATTACATGCAGCGCTCACCTATTAGCTATGTCGGTAATGTAAAAACCCCTACAATGCTACTGACAGGTGAAGCTGATTATCGTACGCCAATATCTGAAACAGAGCAGTTTTACCAAGCACTGAAACTGCAAGGCGTTGATACCGCGATGGTACGTATTCCAAACGCAGCACACGGCATTACCGCTCGCCCATCTAACTTAATGACTAAAGTGGCATATATTCAATGGTGGTTTGATAAGCATTCGAAATAAAGCGCCGAGAAATGAGCGACGAGCTATTTTAGGCTCGAAGCTCGTTGCTCTTTGCTCTTTGCTCTTTGCTCGAAGCTCACAAGTGTAAACCCCCTTTACAGCAATAAAGTAAGTAACTCCTTACATACTTAAACTAAATATCGGACTTAGCCTCAAGTTGAGTTGGTAAAAAATCGGTTTATAACAAAAATGGCACTATGAGTTGGTAAAAAATCGGTTTGAGTCACTGTTTATAAGCCCTCAGTTAGTAAAAAAATGTTTTATAAACTGCAGCAGTTAGTAAAAAATCGGTTTATTACTCTTTCGATACCTGGTTAAAATCTTTAAATCAGTCGTTTATACGGCCAAATTGCAAGTTATGAAGGCAAATCCTCCCTTAATAATTAAAAAACGACCGTTATTAACATGGTTAGTTAAAACCTGATCTGTTTTATAGGGAGCTAGTTAAATCGTGATCTGTTTTAAAATACGTTAGTTAAATACTGATCTATTAAATTTTAAAGGCATAAAAAAAGGGCCTTACGGCCCTTAAGTAACACTATCAAGGAATTAAAATTGGTTCATGGTGTTAGCTTCACCACCGGCTTTAAGTGCGTTCTCGCCTGAGAAGTACCCTTTGTGTGTATCGCCAATGTTTGAGCCTGCAAGGTCTTGGTGTTTAACAGACGCTTGCTCACGACGGATTTCTTGGCGCTGTACATCACGCACATAAGCCAGCATACCTAAGTCACCAAAGTAACCTTCTGATAAAATATCTGTGCTTAATGCTGCTGTATGATACGTTGGTAATGTGATTAGGTGGTGGAAAATACCCGCTTCACGTGCACCATCGCGCTGGAAGTTTTGTACTAATAAATCAGCGGCTGCTGCAAGCTCTGTTGCATCCATTTGTGGAGCCATAAGCGCTTTGTTGTCATCAATACTTGGGTAAGCGCTCAGGTCACGACCCTCTTCTTGCCACTGTTGATATACTTGCTCACGAAACTTAAGCGTCCAGTTGAATGATGGTGAGTTGTTGTATACTAATTTAGCATCTGGCACTTGCTCTTTTACCCGATTAACAAGTTCAGCAATTTGTTTTACATGTGGTTTTTCTGTTTCAATCCACAGTAAATCAGCACCAGACTGTAGACTTGTTATACAATCGAGTACAACACGGTCTTTTTCAGTGCCTTCGCGGAACTGGTATAAACCATTGTCCAAGCGTGTTGGCTTACAGAGCTTACCATTAAGTTTCATTGCCGTTTCGCCTTCATTTAAATCATCAGCACTGTTTACTGGCGTTGTTTCTAGGAAGGCGTTGTATTGACTTGCTAAATCACCTGGTTTTTGTGAAACCGGAACTTTTTGCGTTAAGCTTGCACCTAACGAATCAGTACGGGCAACAATAATACCGTTATCAATACCTAGCTCAAGGAACGCATAACGGACTGCGTTAATTTTTGCTAAAAAGTCTTCATGAGGAACAGTCACTTTACCTGCTTGATGACCACATTGCTTTGCATCTGATACTTGGTTTTCGATTTGGATAGCGCACGCACCCGCTTCAATCATTTTTTTAGCAAGTAGGTAAGTTGCTTCTTCGTTACCAAAACCCGCGTCAATGTCAGCAATGATTGGTACAACATGGGTTTCAAAGTTATCAATTTTGTTAAGTACGGCTTGAACATCGCCACCATTTGCTTTTACGTCGTCTAGTTCGTTAAACAAATGGTCAAGTTCACGTGCATCTGCCTGTTTTAAGAAAGTGTAAATTTCTTCGATGAGCGCGGGAACAGAAGTTTTTTCGTGCATACTTTGATCTGGCAGCGGGCCAAACTCAGAACGAAGCGCTGCCACCATCCAACCACTTAAGTATACATAGCTGCGTTTAGTTGTTTTTTGATGACGTTTAATGGCCATCATCATTTGCTGTGCAGTAAAACCATGCCAACAACCTAAAGACTGAGTGTACTGGCTTGTGTCAGCGTCGTATGCGGCCATATCTTCACGCATAATGTCGGCAGTAAATTGTGCGATATCAACACCAGAACGAAAACGATTTTGTAAACGCATGCGTGTTGCATATTCAGGATTAATTGTTTTCCATGCACTGCCCTGTGATTGGCATAATGTTGTTAATGTATCTGTTTCGTTTTGATATGTTGTCATAATAAAATCCTTTGAACGGGTATTAGTATTTATTGTAAAGAGAGTGACTACATCACGTTAGCTCTGTAGCGCTTAATTAAACATTAGGCTTATTTTTTAGATTTAGTAAATTTATAGTTGTTATTGCGGCTATACATATAGTGAATGCCTAAAAAGCATTCAAAGTGACTTTTTTGCGATATGGTAGGTGTATGCATGTAAAAAATGCACATTACCGAACCGTTTAAGGATATTAATTATGAGCCACACTCTCACCCATTCAGGACTCAGCGTTGACAAGCAACTCGCTGAGTTTGTTAAAAAACAACTATTACCTGGTACGCACCTAGATGAACACCAGTTTTGGAAAAGTTTTGCCTACATAGTGCATACACTTACACCATTGAACAAATCACTGTTAGCTAAACGTGAACAGCTACAAAAGCAAATTGATGACTACCACCTTGCTAATAAAAATGCAGATCAGGCTCAATACCAAGCATTTTTAAAAGAGATTGGCTACCTAGTTGATGAGCCTGAAAATTTTACTATTGAAACGCAAAATGTAGAGCCTGAAATTGCGCTTAGCGCAGGGCCACAGCTAGTAGTACCAGTGAGTAATGCACGCTTTGCTTTAAATGCAGCCAATGCACGTTGGGGGTCATTGTATGATGCTTTATATGGAACCGATGTTTTAAGCGAAGACGATGGCGCCGAAAAAGGCAGTCAATATAATCCTGTTCGTGGCTTTAAGGTAATGGCTTATGCAAGGCAGTTTTTAGATAAAGCATTACCGCTTAAAAATGGCTCGCATATTGAAAGTACTAATTATTCTATTGTTGACGGCGCCCTTGCTATTACTCTACGCGACAGCTCATATACCTCGCTTAAAAACCCTGAGCAGCTTATTGGCTATCAAGGTGAAGCGCAAAATCCTAATATTATTTTACTTAAAAACAATGGATTACATGTTGAGCTGCAAATAGACCATCATCACCCTATTGGCCAAGCTGATAAAGCAGGGCTAAAAGATGTGGTACTTGAAGCTGCGCTAACAACGATTATGGACTGTGAAGACTCGGTTGCTGCAGTAGATGCAGAAGATAAAGTACATGTTTACAAAAATTGGCTGGGGTTAATGCAAGGCAACCTCGTTGAGACGTTTAGAAAAGGCGACAAAATGCTCGAGCGAACGTTACAAGCAGACCGTCAATACACAGGGCTTGATGGCCAAACAGTCACTCTCAAAGGTCGCAGTATGATGTTTGTGCGTAATGTTGGACATTTAATGACTAACCCAGCCATTACTGATGTTAGCGGTAATGACGTGTTTGAAGGCATTATGGATGCCATGTTCACTGCAACAGCCGCACTGCACGATTTAAATACTAAAAACGCCATTAAAAACTCCACTGCGCAAAGTATTAATATTGTAAAACCAAAAATGCATGGCCCTGATGAAGTCGCGTTTGCTAATACTTTGTTTAATATGGTTGAAGAAGCGCTGAGCTTGCCTAAAAACACCCTTAAAATGGGAATTATGGATGAAGAACGTCGCACATCAGCCAACTTAAAAGCGTGTATCCATGCAGCTAAAGAGCGTGTTGTGTTTATTAACACGGGCTTTTTAGACCGCACTGGCGATGAAATTCATACCTCAATGCAAGCGGGTGTTGTGCTGCCTAAAGCGGCTATTAAAGCACAGCCCTGGATCAGCGCTTATGAAGATCGCAACGTTGATATTGGCCTTGCCTGTGGCTTAAGCCATAAAGCGCAAATTGGTAAAGGTATGTGGGCAATGCCAGATAAAATGGCGATGATGATGGAGCAAAAAATAGCGCACCCTCAATCTGGCGCAAATACCGCTTGGGTGCCCTCCCCTACTGCCGCCACATTACACGCAATGCATTATCACGATGTGAATGTATTTAGCCTGCAGCAAAGCATTGCCACACGCCAAATAGCAAGCCTGGAGAGCCTACTTACACCGCCGCTCATGCCAAACCCAGAAACGCTATCAAAAGAAGATATTCAAAGTGAGCTTGAAAACAACGCGCAAGGTATTTTAGGTTACGTAGTACGCTGGATAGACCAAGGAATCGGCTGCTCTAAAGTGCCTGACATTAACCACATTGGCTTAATGGAAGACAGAGCCACCTTACGTATTTCAAGCCAACATATCGCCAACTGGCTACATCATGGTGTATGTAGCAAAGAACAAGTGCAAAAAGTGATGGCTAAAATGGCCAAGGTTGTTGATGACCAAAACGAGCATGACAGCCTTTACAACCCCATGGCAACTAATCAGCAAACATTGGCTAAAAGTATTGCCTATCAGGCGGCTTTAGCACTGGTATTTGAAGGGGTTAGCCAACCGAGCGGTTACACTGAACCACTACTACACAGCTACCGCTTAAAATATAAAGCGCAGCACTAATCAAAAAGAATCAAAAACAAAAAATCAGCTTACCAAGCTGATTTTTTTATAATTGTCGTGAATAACAACTATTCACTAGCGTTAAAAATAATCTTCAAATCTTTAATAAACAGCTATTTAAATTAATTTTTAATGGTCGCATTGTGATAAACATTTTGTACGTCGTCACAATCTTCAAGCATATTGATGAACTTATCAAAGTTAGCAATGACTTCTTCATCAGTAATTTCAACATGTACTTGTGGCACAAAGGTAATTTCATCAACCTCAAAGTTAATGCCATCAAATGCCTCTTCGAGCGCCGTTTTAGCTTTAAAGTACTCGGTATGCGGGGCAAACACCGATACTTTGCCGTCTTCGGCTTCTACATCGATTATATCTACATCTGCCATCATGAGGGCTTCTAGAACAACTTCGTCGTCATCACCTGCAAATCCCAACACAGCAAGGTGGTCAAACATATGGGCAACACACCCTGGCGTGCCTATTTTTGACTCTGTTTTAGTAAACGCTAAGCGTACATCTTTAATTGTGCGGTTTGGGTTGTCGGTTAAACAATCAGCAATCACCATGCAGTTACCTGGGCCATACCCCTCGTAACGCGCCGTTGCGTAATCTTCCCCTGCTCCACCGGCTGCTTTTTCAATTGCTTTTTCAATTACGTGCGCAGGAACTTGATCTTTTTTTGCTTTTTCAATTAAGCGGCGCAATGTTTGATTTACATCTGGGTTGGGTTCACCACTTTTGGCTGCAACGTAAATTTCTTTACCATACTTCGAATTTACTTTAGTTTTAGCGTTAGCTGTTTTAGCCATCGAACTTTTGCGGACTTCAAATGCTCTGCCCATCTTGTGCCTCTATTGAATACATTCGGTTTGCCATATTTTACCAATTCAAACCGTATTGGGCTAGTTCAACATGTTATACAGCGCAAAGGGTGTTGGGTATTAATTTAAATAATACCCATTATGTTATTAACAAAATAAAACAAAGCTCAATTTAACATAATTAGGGTCTGTTAACCTTTCCGGATTGCTATTTGTTCAAACTAGGGGCAATTTAATCGCGGCGCGAGGTTTGTAACCTAGTGGGCTAAGTCAAAACCGAGCAAAGCTTCCGCGTCCTGCTCACGCCCCTTACCTACATCCATGTAGGCAACAAAGAGTTAATTGCCCCTAGGCAGAACCCTCCGGGCAACGCCTGTTTGGCATTGATGCTGCGTTATCGCCTATTTATGGGGAATAACCACACCACATAGGCTCTGCCTTGCCAAAATACCAAACAGACTGCTGCAAATTAAACCTTGAAAGGTCAATAGACCCTCTCTTTTTCAGAGTAATTGTCAATTAATGACACTAATTCATAAAACGTATGGATCACAAAGTCTGCTTGCTTTGCATATACGGGAGTAACATCGGGGGCATATAGACAGGCACGCATTTTGGCATTATGCGCCGCTTGTATATCATATAAATAATCTCCCACGTAAATTACATTATCAACTGGCATGGCCCACTGAGTTGCGATAGCCAGTAAGGCACTAGGATCGGGTTTGGCTGGCGCATCAGTACGGGTTAAAACTGTGTCAATTGGCAGCGGATTATGTTGCAACTTTAACATGGCGGCTTTATCAAAATTACGAGTCACAATGGCCATGGGGATGTGTCTAGCTTGCAATGCGTTTACCGCCTCTACTACGCCCGGTAAAAATGTGGCAGTTTGTGCATCTAGTAACTCATGCTGATGCACTATATTCATCGCTTCTTCACGCATGTAGGGTGAAGGGAGTTGTTCGATATAGTCGAGTAAATCTTGCTCTGCGGGACAACCTACTTGAGCTTTAATTAATGAGAAATTTAACTCTGATGATACTAAGGTTCCATCTAAATCAAAAATAACACCTTTGATTGCCTCAATTTGCGTTTTCATTTCATTCCTTGCGCTAAAAGTTAGCTCATATACTGGGATTGGTTTAGATTATCTCTTTAATAAAAACTAAATCAATTAATTTATCATTCAACCCCCCATCCATTAGGGCTATGCTTAATCTATTTTATAAAATCAATTTCTATTATGTGCAATTTTTACGGTAAGCTTAGTTAGGTTTACGATGTGCTTAGTTAAGTCGATCAGCTAAAGAGAGGGTCTAAAGGAACATGCGCACCCTAAAAACGGATGCGCAGTCATTCTTGTTAATTTGGTTCAAATCGCGCTTCAAGCCAGGTATCGTCTTGGCTAAAGTTTAAGGTTTTGATCTGCCCTCGCCCCTCAACGTTCACCATATTCACTTGTGCTGGCCATAAATCACGCAGAGCACCGTTACTCATTCTAATGCCTTCAATTTCATCTGGTATGGCAGCCTCTTGATAAACCCAAAAAAACTTACCATCTACCTGCGCACCCACATAATTGAGTTTAAGTGGCTCACCAGATAAAGTTTGTAAAGCAACATGAGACTCGACGTACTCAGCAAAGTGCTTTTGGTCGCGCTTATTGTTTATAATATCAACTTTACCTTTAAATAAGTTACCAACAGCATGCTCTGTGTCATGTAAATAAAAGCGATGCATCAATTCAATATTGTGTGTACGTTGATTAAATAGCACGGTTGTAACAGATGATTTTAATTGATGCGCCATACTCGGCGCAACAATTAAAAAACAAACAATAATAAGCAAAAAACGCATTATTATTGCTCCTCATCATTATTTTTGTCGTCTTTTTTCAGCTCGGTTTTGATATCTTGCATAATATCGCGACTTACTTTTGCCTTACTCTTTTCGCGTTTATACACTTCAATACGCGAAGGAATAATACGACGTGGGTAGTGGTTATTTTCTACATCAACATCCGCGGTTTCCCAACGAGGGTCTACCGAAACAGACGCTAGCGGTTTGTTTTTGTCAGTAATAATCAGCTTTTGTAAGTTTTTGTGGTTACGACGCCAAATTTCTGCAGGAATGTAACGTTCCTCATTAGTGCCATCTTCATAGGTTAGCTCTAAAAGAATTGGCATGACTAAGCCACCTAGGTTTGAAAACTCCATCACGTAGTAGTTTTTGTCTTCTTCTAGCGCGCGATCTAGGGTTTTACGCTCCCACGGCTTTAAATCTTTTAAAAACGTGTTGTAGGTATTACGCTCTTTGTTGGTAACGGTAAAACGATCGTTTTCATCATAAAAATCTGTCACCTCTGGATTTTGTTCAACCCAGGTTTTTTTACCTTGGGCACGATTGCGCTCAACAAACAATGATGTTGGCTTATCAGCTTCTATATCGCGTAAACGTTTAAAGTCGATATCAGGATTCTTAGTGTCTAAACGTAATTGATACACTTTATCAAGCGAGATATCAACATGGTCTGTGGTGTAAAACCAACCACGCCAAAACCAATCTAAATCGACACCTGAGGCTTCTTCCATGGTACGGAAAAAGTCAGCGGGAGTAGGGCGTTTATATTTCCAGCGCTGGGCATATTCTTTAAATGCAAAATCAAATAATTCACGGCCTAAAATCACTTCACGTAAAATATTAAGTGCCGCCGCAGGTTTGGTATACGCATTAGGCCCTAAACGTAGCACGCTGTCTGATTGCGTCATGATAGGCACTTGCGTTTGTGACTTCATGTACGCAACTATGTCACGCGGCTCAACACCCCATGGAATGGTTGGATCCCATTCACGTCCAGCTACACCGTCTAAAAAGCTATTTAAACCTTCATCCATCCAAGTCCACTGGCGTTCATCTGAGTTTACAATCATTGGGAAGTAAATATGACCCACTTCGTGAATCACCACACCAATTAAAAAGCGTTTTTCTGCTTGCGAGTAAGTGCGCGTTCCATCGTCTTGTAAATCTGTACGCGGGCCGTTAAAAGTGATCATTGGGTATTCCATACCGCCTACCGGGCCATTAACTGATTGTGCGGTTGGGTAGGGGTAATCAAATGAATACTGTGAATACACTTCCATAGTGTGAACAACCGCTTCCGTTGAGTATTTCTTCCATAAGTCGCCCCCTTCTTTAGGGAAAAACGACATCGCCATAACGAGTGGTTGTTCATCGCCACCTTGCTGGTAACCTTTAGCATCCCACATAAATTTACGTGACGACGCCCAAGCAAAATCACGTACATTCTGTGCTTTAAAGTGCCATGTTTTAGTTTTGTCTGTACCGGCTTTTTCGTTTTCCAGTGCTTCTTCTTCTGTTACTACAAATACAGGGCGTTTTGCTGTTTCCGCTTCTTTTAAACGCTTACGCTGCGTACTGGTTAATACAGAGCTTGGATTATCAAGTTTGCCGGTTGCCGATACAATATGATCCGCAGGAACCGTAATTTCAACGTCGTAGTCACCAAACTCTAAGGCGAATTCACCACTGCCTAAAAACGGTTTATTTGTCCATGCTTCGTAATCGGTGTAAGCCGCTAAGCGAGGAAACCACTGTGCAACCAAGAAAATATCATTACCATCTTCTTCAAAATGCTCATAACCGGCACGTGCGCCTACCGCGTCTTCTTCAACTAGGTTAAACGCAAAGTCCATACTAAACTCAACATCTGTACCTGGTTTAAGTGGCGTATTTAAGTCAATACGCATTAAGGTATCAACCACAGTGATGCGCAGCGCTTTACCATCTTCATCTTTAACATTGCTGATGGTGTAACCGAGTTCGTTATCTTCCATAAACTGCTGACGACGTAAATCACCTAAGCTTAATTTAGCAGGCTTGGCATCTGGTTCATTTTGTAACGTACTTTTAAATGTTTGCGTAGCCTCTGCAATTGAATCATTTTTAAAAATATTTTGATCAAGCTGAAGCCATAAATACTTTAATGTGTGCGGAGAGTTATTTTTATATTCAATTGTTTGACTCCCCGTTAAACGACGTTTTTGCTCATCGAGTGTGACATCAATATCGTAGTCAACCCGTTGCTGCCAGTAATTTTCTGCAGGGGTACCTGCTGCATTGCGGTAAACGTTAGGGGTAGGTAAGGCTTCGTCTAGTTGACGAAACTTATCAACGAAACTGCCTTTAGTTTGCTCAACAGAGGAGGCAAGCGCAGAACTTGCTATTGCCAAAGGCAATACAAACGCACTGAATGTAAGTAAATTTTTCTTCATTGTTAATCCTGATCGAATTTAGTGACGCTACTGTGACAAATTTACACCTTAGCTTCAATAAAATAGCGATAAAACCCTGCTTTTGTGAGGTAATATTCCACGCTTTTATATAAATGTAATATGCAGAGTTTTATACAGCAAAATTGAACGGATACTTGTACATAAATTTAATAAAAAAACAAAACTGTAAAGGGGGTTTACATATCACTAAAAGTAGAGATAAAAGCAAAAAACACAGCTATTTTCATTAAAAAAGCTAAAAAACACAGTTTTATGTTGATCTTTACCCTGGTTTGTAATTAGAATCGTCCACTTTTTTAATTTGAGAGCATTTTTTAGCGTTTCTCTCAAATATTTTTTGTTCTAACAAGTCGTATCAAGTGTGGTGAGTTTATGGATTTTTATGTCCTGAAGAAGCAGCAAAAACTGATTGCAATACCAGCAGACGTGCAAAATTGTAAGCAGTATATTAGTTCAGGCTACTTGTATATTGATAAAGTAGCTGCTTGTAATGAAACAAACGCGCTTGAAGTATTACAGGCTAAAAAAGCCAGAGCATTGAAGTGGCCATTAACAATGGCATTCGCTGTATTACCTATTATTTTTATTGCTTGGTATATATTAACCTAAAGCGATACTTGCATCTTTAATTGCCTTGGGTATATTGGCGCTCTTATGGATTTTTTAAGAGCGCAAAATGAAAGTTCTTCACACCTCAGACTGGCACCTAGGTCAGCAATTTTATGAACATGATCGCCGTCATGAACACCAAGCTTTTTTCGCTTGGCTGCTAACTACCCTTGTTAGCCAACAAATTGACATACTGCTTGTTGCAGGCGACATTTATCATACTGCCACACCAAGTGCTAGCGCCGAAAACCAACTCTATCAATTTATAAAAAACGCTAAAGTCCAATGCCCACAATTACAGGTTGTAATTATTGCGGGCAATCATGACTCTGCAAATCGTATTTTGGCTGCACAACCGCTATTAGCCCAGTTTGATACCCATGTGGTAGGGCGGTTTGATCCTGCTAACCCCAGCGATGTTGTCATAACGATTAATAACAATGACAAACACGCTGTGATACTCGCTATGCCTTTTTTACGCACCAGTGACATAAGCACGCTTAGCCAAACAAAAGATGGCCCCAATTACGCACAAGGCGTTGCTAAGGCTTATGAGCTAGCACTTGAACATGCGTTAACGCTTCAAGCTGAAAATGCGCCTTTAATTGTAATGGGTCATTTACATGCAAAAGGCGGTAATATTTCCGGCGACTCTGAACGTAATTTAGTCATTGGCGGTGAAGAAGCGATTTCTGCAACGGTATTTGGCTCGCATGCCAATTACGTTGCACTAGGTCATTTACATAAAGCACAATTAGTGGCTAAAAATGAGCAAATTCGCTATAGCGGCACGCCAATTCCTATGTCGTTTTCTGAGAGAAATTACACCCACCAAGTAAATATTGTTGAATTTAACTCACAAAAAAACCAGCCATTAAACACCACTGTAAACCCCCTTTACATTCCACGCCTAGCTGAAGTGATTGTTCTACCAGAAGGGGAGTGTATCCCATTAACACAGCTGTGTGAGCAAATAAAAGCGCTCGATACAGAGCAATACGAGATAGCTCCCTACTTACGGGTAAAACTTAAATCCAGTGATATCGATACCACCTTTAGGGAACAAATTGAGCAAGCACTAAAAGGCAAACAGGTAAATTTTTGTGGTATAGAGCGAGTTCGCGACAAGCAAGTGAGTAATTCCTCAGAAACGGTATTTGAAGACTTAAGCTTTGTTGAAATGCTCAACCCAATTAACTTACTCGAACAAGCATTTAATAATGATAAAGATATGACCGCAGAAGCCGTGCCCAATCAATTAAAAGCACTGCTAACCGACGTAATAGAAGAGCTTGAACAGGAGCAATTGCTATGAAAATAACGGCTGTTCGTATTCACAACTTAGCCTCTATCGCCGATGCCGAAATCGACTTTTTAGCAGCGCCCCTCAAAGACGCTGGCCTCTTTGCCATTACAGGTGACACTGGGGCAGGGAAGAGCACCGTACTCGATGCTATTTGTTTGGCGCTTTATGCTAAAACAGCACGCTTAAAAGGCGATAAAGGTAATCTAATTGATTTTAATGGCGATAACATTAAGCTGAACGATGCCCGCAATTTATTGCGCCGTGGCAAATGGGAAGGCTACGCCGAAGTCGATTTTAGCGGCCAAGACCAACAACTGTACAGAGCACGCTATAGTATTGTACGCACGCATAAAAAAGTAACCGGCAAACTGAAAGTGGCTGAACATACTTTGCATAGCTTACCCGATGAAACTTTAATGGCAGACAAAAGTAGCACCATAAAAGCCATAGAAAATAAAATAGGTTTAACCTTTGAGCAGTTCTCGCGTGCCGTGTTACTCGCACAAAATGAATTTGCTGCTTTTTTAAAAGCCACCGGCGATGAGCGCGCACAGCTATTAGAATGCCTTACGGGCACCGATAAATTTAGCCGAATAGGGCAGCGTATATTTGAGCGCAACAAAGCAATTAAAGATCGATTTGAATTACTAACAGCCAATTTAGCCAGTTATACGGTATTGTCTGACGATGAGCTGAGTGAAAAAAAGCAAACGCTGGCTGATTTAAAGCAACAAATAGAGCACACAAAAGTCACTTTAGCGACCACAGAGCAAGGCGTAAATTGGTATAAGCAAGCGCATAGCTTAGAGCAAGCATTAAAAGCGGCTCAGCAAAGCGAACAACAAGCACATAAAGCACTTGATGCTATTAAAGCGCAAACTGAGCAGGCTAAACAAGCACAAAATGCGCTTGAAATTAAAGATAACCGCCAGCGTTTTGATAGTTTAACAGCGCAAAACAACCAATTAAGTACACAAATAAAAGAGTTAAACCAGCTTGATCATAATGCGTTGATCACCGAGCAAGCCAATAACGTTAAAAAACAGCAAAGCCAATTAGATACAACAAAACAACAAAAACAAACGACCGAGCCGCTAATTACAAAGGCACGAGAGCTCGACAGCCAATTAGCAATATATATCCAAACGATAAAAGGCTTGGCTCAGCAAAGCGCCAAAGAGCAGCAACAATTAAGCGATTTACACCAGCAGCTGCAACAAAACAAAATAAGCGCTGAGCAAGCAATAACACAAAGTGCTGCTCATCAACAGTGGTTAAAAAAGCAGTGCCAGTTAAAACCATTAGCAAACGATTGGAATTATTTTCATCATAGCCTAAAGCAATTTTTTGACACCCAGACACAACTAACAACGACCCAGCAGCAAAGTAAAACATTAGCAGAGCAACAAGCTAGACTCGCAGCAAAGCTAAGCGAGCAAAATAAACAACTCGAACAGGGCGAGCAAGCACTTGTTGCTGAGCAACAAAACCTGAATAAACTTAATCAGCAGCAAGCGCAATTTAATATTGAGCAATGCGACAATCAGCTTAAAAATATTGATTATTTAAAAGATCAGCGCACGCGTTATAAACAGTTTAATCAAGAATTAAAACAGGGTACTCAACAACAAAGTGATGTTGCAGAGAAGCTAAACCACAGTGAGCAAACTAAAACCACGTTACTTGCGCATTTAACCAGCAAAGAACAGGCACTTAAACACGCCGAGCAAGCACTTAATCAAGCTAGGCTGCGCGCTAGTGAACATGTTGAGCACTTACGCGCACAACTGGCACCAAGTGAACCGTGTGCGGTTTGCGGGGCTACTGAGCACCCGTTCGCAAGCAATCAAAGCGAATCTTTTATAAACTTAATAACCGACTTTGAAAATACATATAATAGCGCTAAGCAGCAACACCAAGATGCCCAAGTACAGCTTCATCAGCACCAAACACAACATGCGGTTTTGCTCGCAGAGCACAGCCAACTTAGCCAAGCCACCCAAGATGCACAGGCTAAGATGTTGGAAATTAAAAATACCATGCAAGCGGCTAAAACCGAGCTTAATGCCTTAACGACTGAGCAGCTTGATGAAACTTACAAACAACTAAGTGCGCAAAAAACAGCGTATTTTTCGACGCAAAAACAACAAAGTAATTTGCAAGAAACCGTTAACCAGCTACAAAATACGGTAAAAAAAGAACAAGTAGCACAGCAACAATTAAATAGCCAACATGTAGAGCTGAGCAATCAGCACACTCAGCTTAATAACAAATGCTATGAATTAAACACTCAGAGCGAAACGCTGATAAAAGAGCTCAATTCACATTTTGAGCACAGTGATTTTTGGCAAGCATTACAAGCGGGCTCGTTAACACTCAGTGATTTAGCTCAGCAGGTAGAGCAATACCAACACAATCAAGCACAGCTTGAGCAAAGTCAAAAACAACTCGACAACGCTAATCTACAGTTACAGCAGCTAACACCGCTTATCACTAAAACAGAGCATACAGTTAACATGCTTAGTGAAGAGTTAATTCAAACGCAGCAACAGTACGATAATACACAGCAACAGCGGTTAGCGTTATTTGATAATCAAAACATTAGCGCCGATGACTACCAAGCTAAACTGGCAGCACAACTAGAGCAATGCCAAAGTCAATTAAGGACAAGTCAACAGGCACACGACAGCGCCATAAAACAGCGTGATGAGCACGCTATTACGCTTAAAAATATTGAACATCGCCTGACAGATAACAACCAAGAGTTAGTTTTGCTTGAAACGCGTTACAACGACTGGTTTAAAGAATTTAACACCCTTTATGGCGATATAAGTCATGAACAAGTCACATTTTTACTAACTATTAGCAGCAACGACATTAAAACGCAGTTAAAGCAAAGCGAGCAACTAGCGCAAACATTAGTTGATGCCAGTGCGGCGTTAAAACAACAGCAACAAGCCACTTTACAGCATCAGCAAAATAATCAGCCAACACAAAGCGAAGCAAAGCTAATAGAGCAGCAAAGCCAATTAACTGCGCAGCAAACACAGTTGCAAAATAGCTTACTCACCATTAATACTGCAATAGAGCAGCACAACCAAAATGCAATAGCGCTTGAAGGCAAGCAAACAGAACTGAACAAGCTCAAGCAGCAAGTAGATCAATGGCATTTACTCAATAAAGTGCTTGGTGATGCTACTGGCAAAACAATGCGTAATTTAGCGCAAACACAAACGCTAAAAATACTGTTGCACTATGCTAATAGCCATTTAAAAACCCTTAATAAGCGTTATGAGCTCTCTGCTATTGCCCAGTCCCTTGATATAACGATTATTGACCGTGATATGGCAGATGAACAACGCTCGGTAAATACATTATCAGGCGGTGAATCATTTTTAGTGTCGTTGGCATTAGCATTAGGGCTTGCTTCTTTATCTTCCAACAAAGTACAAATTAACTCGTTATTTGTTGACGAGGGCTTTGGAACACTAGATAGTGAAACACTCAGTATTGCCATGGACGCATTAGATTCATTACAAGCGCAAGGTAGAAAGGTCGGTGTGATTTCACATGTAAGTGAAATGAGCGAGCGCGTAGCCACGCAAATTCATGTCGCTAAAAAACCGGGTGGATACTCCACCATAAATGTAATTTAAGGAAATAATATGCCCACTTTCACAGGCGAAGAAGCACAAGAGTATGATAATCGTATTACCCGTTTAGTCCCAGGATATGAGCTATTACATCAACTAACCAATGCACAGCTTGAAGCTACGTTAACAGATAACGCGCATATTTTAGTCGTTGGTGCAGGCACCGGCAAAGAAGTTGCTGCATTAGCAGGCATTAATTCAACTTGGCAATTTACCGCTCAAGATACCTCAGCTGATATGCTAGCAATTGCCAAGCAACGTTTTATAGAGCAAGGAATTGACGCGCGAGTCAACATTGAATGCCAATCAGTTGATAAATTAAAAGTACACGCTGATGCAGTATTGTGTTTACTGGTAATGCATTTTGTAGAAGATAACGGTGATAAAAAACAATTATTAAAAGGGATTAAAGGCAATCTTAAAAAGGCAGCGCCACTGTTTATTGCGGATTTAATGCGCCCCGAAACAACATTTGAACGAGAAGCACAACTTAATACCTGCGCACAGCTTGGTCTAAGCACAGCAGGAAAAACGCAAATGGCGCATAATTTAGATCGCGAGTTTTATCCGCTAGATCGTATGCGTTTTAGTGAATTGCTTAACGAGTGTGGTTTTGGCATCCCAAAACTGTACTTTAAAGCACTTGGCTTTAGTGGTTACGTGGTGTAAGTTTTTGGCAAAAAAAAAGCTAATATCAAATTGATATTAGCTTTATTGCTTAAATACGCTTTAAAACGTATTTAATCTAAATTAGATGCAAACAATACTATCAGCTTGCGGGCCTTTTTGGCCTTGCGTTACGTTAAACTGTACGCGTTGACCTTCAGCTAATGTTTTGAAACCGTCGCCAGAGATAGCACTGAAATGTGCAAAAACGTCTGCGCCAGATTCTTGCTCGATAAAGCCAAAACCTTTTGCTTCGTTAAACCATTTTACTGAACCAGTTGTTGAATTAGACATAATATGTATCCTAAAAATTAATTAAATGTGCCTGAAATAGGCGATTGAGCTGGAAAAAACGTTAACTTGAGGATAGCGTGCAGGATTATTACTAAAACAACTCGGTACTAACAAATAAAACAAATTTCTTTCAAACTTATAAATATTGATGGGTTAACATTAACCCATCAAATAAAACTATTTAGATGCAAACGATATTTTCAGCTTGCGGGCCTTTTTGACCTTGCGTTACAGTAAACTGTACTTTTTGGCCTTCAGCTAATGTTTTGAAACCGTCGCCAGAGATAGCACTGAAATGTGCAAAAACATCTGCGCCAGATTCTTGCTCAATAAAACCAAAACCTTTTGCTTCATTGAAAAATTTAACTGTACCAGTAGTAGTGTTAGACATAATAACATCCTAAAAAAATAATAATGTGCCTCAAATTGGGCGATTTAACAGGTAGAAAACGAACATTTAACTTGAGGATAACGCGAAGGATTATTACTAAAACAACGTGGTACTTACAAATAAATTGGGTTTTCCGTCAACCCGATGTGCACACAATAACAGTAATACACTTTATAACAAGCTTTATTTATACTTTATTTTAATAAACATACCCAAAGCCTGTTGTCATAGGCTTTACACCTTAATGCTAGTCACTTTTAGTTTTGCAACCAGTTCACTCACACGGGCAATTTTAATATTACTTAACTGCCTATAATCAAAATAAAGGCAAACAACACTTTAGCGTACACATTAAACACCTTTCGCCAGCCATTGCCGCAGTGCTGGTTTATGCTATTTATTTGCCCGTTATCCATAGGTGTTAACTGCTGTAATGTTTCAAAATAGGGCATAGGAGGGGCTTTTGCCACATACACCGCCACACTAAATGAGCCATCACCTAACCCTATTAACTGACTGCCCACCTTAGTTGCTCTTATTTTGCGCTAAAATTCGATCAAGATTATTAGCAAAATTTTGTCTGTCACTTTGACTTAACGGAGGCGGCCCACCACTCATCTCTACGCCACTTGAGCGCATAGTATCCATAAAGTCGCGTACATTCAGTATTGAACGGATATTTTCACTCGTATAAAGCTCACCACGAGGATTAAGTGCTTGGCCCCCGTTATCAATCACTTCACTGGCCAGTGGAATATCTCCGGTGATCACTAAATCGCCTTTTTCTATACGTTTTACTATTTCATCATCAGCCACATCAAACCCCGATGATACTTGTAAACGGCTAATAAACTTCGATGGTGGAATGCGCATGGCATGATTTGCAACTAATATTGTCTGTGTTTGCGAGCGCTGCGCGGCTCTAAAGATAATTTCTTTAATTACCACCGGACAAGCGTCAGCATCAACCCAAATTTTCATGCTAAGTTCTTTAAATTGCTTTAATATTAAAGCGATCCTATAGCAAATTCTGAAAAAAAGGAAACAGCATGAAATTCGTTTTTAAAACCGTGTTATTAATTACCACCGTGTTTTTACTCAGTGCCTGTACCAGTGCACCTGAGGGAATAACGCCGGTTAAAAACTTTGATTTAGAAAAATACCAAGGCAAGTGGTATGAAATAGCACGATTAAACCACTCTTTTGAACAAGGGATGGAGCAAGTAACAGCCACCTATTCAATTAATGATGATGGAACGGTGAAGGTTTTAAACAAAGGATTTATTAGTAAAGAGCAACAGTGGGACGATGCTGAAGGCTTAGCTAAGTTTGTAGAAAACACTGATACAGGGCATTTCAAAGTGTCATTTTTTGGCCCGTTTTATGGTGCCTATATTATTTTTGAGCTCGACCAACCTGATTATCAATATGCGTTTATTACCAGTTATAGCAAAGATTACTTATGGTTTTTATCGCGTACGCCAACAGTGAATAATGAGCTTAAGCAACATTTTTTAAACCAAGTAAAAGCGCTTGGTTTTGCAACTGATGAGATTATTTGGGTGAATCAGAAGTCACTGTAAAAGTATTTACATGTAACAGCTAAATCTGTAATAAAAGTATCATCTTATTGTAAGCTAAGTTAAACAAAGTGGGGTTATATTAGTCCCACTTGCAAAGAGACAGGCAAGTAAAAGACATAATGGTTATCCCCCTTTTTTATTGGCAAGTTATTAGGATCTTTTGACCCTAATAGCTCGCCATTTTTTATTTAATTTTATGGCCCATTTTTTGGGATCAGGTTTTTACTAACTAAAGCCCATTTAAGCCAAAAAATAACGTACTCACAGCCAATATCAGCAATACAAGTAGATTAAAAAGCTTACTGAATCCAACCAAAAAACTATAAAAAACCATTACAATTAAAGCACTTACGCTCATAAAGCCACAAAACTGCAAACCACCATATCCTTGTAATTCGCTAACACAAAGCAGTAAACTTAGTAAAATACTGATCCAAGCAACACTCAGTAAGATTAAACGCTGCTGATCAGTAGGGCGCTTATTAAAAACATCCTTAAAATGATTAAACTTAGCCAGTGCAAAGCAGTTAAAAGCCACCAAACATAAACTAAAAGGGAGCAATGCAATCATACTTTTTGCCCCTGAGTGTTTATTGGGCTAGGTTTTTTAGCTTGTAGCCCAGTACGTAATTTTTCGGTTTGTAACAAAAACAGCAAACCAAACAGTAAAAACAGGCTATCAAACATAAATAAAGCCCACTGCTCATTACGTAAATAACTGATTATATTACCTTGCGTTGTTAGCGCATTAACTACTGGTACACTAAAACACGCAATGCTGTTTACGGCAGCCATAACACACCATTGCAATTTGTCACGCTTTACAAAAGCGATAATAAGTACACACAGCCAAGTTAAAAAGAAGGCAAGTATCTCTTTATCCGCGCGCTCCATTGCGCGTGTGCTGATTAATCGGTTTGCTAAAAAGAAAGCACACGTTGCCAAGGGCAACCCCATTAAAGTTCCTAAATTAAGCGCTTCGACGAGTTTTAAACCCCATGATGGCTGGCTATTTTTCTTCATCCGCTCTCGAATACGCTTCGCCCACATAATACAGCCCGTGGCAATCATGATGCAGCCAGCAATGCCGCCTAAAAAATATAAACCGCGTAACAAGGGTTCTGCTAAACGCCCTGTGTGCATAGAGTTTAAAGACTCATACAACGCTTTGCTGGCGGTAAGTTCATCATCAGTTTGAGCAACAAGCTCACCACTAACACCATTAAAAATTAAACGCGGCGTTTGATCGCGTAATGCTTTACCTGCACTAACAAATACAGTGATAGACGCGGATGCTTTATTAGGATCACTGATGCTAACACGCGTTATATCACCGTTAGGCCACTTAGCATAAACTTGATCCAAAATGCGACTGAGAGATATTAAAGGCGCGTTTCCTATTGCTTTATCATTTATAGTATTGCTAGGTGAAACATCATTAAAAAAACCTCGCATCCCGTCTTCATAAACGGTTTGCGCTGGATAAGGAAATATCATAAATATCAGGGTAATAATACCAGTATAAGTAATCATTAAATGAAATGGTAAGGCAAACACCGAACTTAAATTATGCACATCTAACCAGCTACGGCTGCCTTTATTGGCTCTAAAAACAAACATATCTTTAAAAATACGTTTATGAATAACCACCCCTGATATCAACGCAATCAGCATAAACAAACTAGCAAAACAGACAATCCATCGCGCAGTTATTACATCGATATAATGTAAATCAAAGTGCAAGCGATAAAAGAAGTTTCCTCCTCGGGTGTCTACAAAAGGCGGTAAAGGCTGCATGGTATTTGGATTTAAACGGGTGTTTTCAAACGATGCCCTGCGCTGTCCAGGCTCTTTTGGTTTTGCATAACCATAGGTTAAATAAGGTACACGCTCTTCAGGAAGCGTTATACGCCAATTAGGCGCATTAGGTGCCTGAGCGTTTAAATACTCAACACCCGACATAATGTGTTGCTTTTGCGCACCAATACGGTCTGCTTGCTGCTTAACATTATGGATACTTGGCTGATTCCATAAGCTAACTTCATCTCTAAAGAAGCTAATGGTGCCTGCAAAAAATATTAAATACAGTAGCCAACACACGAGTAAACCCACCCACGTATGTAACCACGTCATTGAACGAAAAAAACTCCCTTTCATAACCATTCCTTCATTAGCGACAACATAACAAGTTGCGCTGCAATACTTAGTAAAATACTGATCCAAACTAGTTTTAACGACTGAATATAAAAACTATAAATAAACACCAAGGCATAAATTAAAATACTCGCAGACACACTTAAAAGCACCGCGTCAGCCTTCGGTAGTGGCACCGCAATACTTAACAATGACACACTCACGGCTGTAAAAATATACCCGCCAACAATGGCAATAAAAAAACGTAAAACAACCGCTAATTCATAACTAAAGCGCTGTATTAATTGCCTTAACTTAGAAAAAACAGCTATTGGAGAGTCTAAAAGACGGTTTGAGGCCTGCATAAACTGCAAACTCCTTTTAAACATAGCTAAAAAAAGATGGCCGTATTATATAGCCAACAAACACAAAAGATAGTAGTTCTTATTTGTATTTAGATAAAATTAGCCATTACTTACCTTGGCTTGGTAAAATACTGATCTGCAATAGTGAACATCACCAAAGCTATTATAAGCACTACAACACCCAGTTTTAGTTGCAGGATAATTTTATTTTAATCAAACAAATGCAAATTATAAGCAATTGATTTATAGTAACTTTTAATTGAAAACAGGCAAGATCACGATTTTACTAACTAACCACAAACTACGGCTAAAACAAACCGATTTTTTACTAACTCAATCTTAAAAAAATATAAAAAAGAATAAAAAACAAACAAAACAGACTTGTATAAGGCTAAAAAACGATGACTTCGTATTTATGTTGATAAATGACTGATCCGTACCCAATATTAAAAATATTGAGTTTTAGTTGGTTTACCACAAGTCAATTTACTGATGATATAATACATTTTTAACAAAAAGAGCTAAGCACCATGTTAACTATTTCAAATACCGTTACCATAGATGAATGGGAAGTAGAGCTCAGCGCTATTCGCTCGCAAGGCGCAGGCGGACAAAATGTTAATAAAGTAGCCAGTGCTATACACTTACGCTTTGATATTAATCGCTCTAAATTATCTGACTTTTATAAAGAACGATTACTTGCTTTAAACGATTCAAGGATTACCAAAGATGGGGTGTTAATTATTAAAGCGCAGAGCCATCGCACCCAAGATCTCAACAGAGAAGATGCGCTAAAGCGGCTAAAAGATTTAATTTTAAGTGCCACTAAAGTGGATAAAGCACGCCGTGCCACCAAACCTAGCCGCAATTCGCAGCGTAAACGTATGGATAAAAAAACCAAACACGGCCAAACTAAAGCCCTACGCGGTAATATTAAGCTATAATTTTAGTAACCTGTACTGTGGTTAAGTATATAAAAAGGCAGCCGATGCAGTCTTTATTTAGTCATAGGTATGATGGCGAGTAACGCTAAAACGGTTAAGAATTCGGTGTACTACGTATACCGCGCTTAAACTTATTGTCACCGCAACGGCCACCGAACTAAATCGATATAAGGCGCTGTATATTAAATCTTGCCCTGGGCCTAACGACTGGCCAAATAAAATGCCAAACGTGGTTAATACCCCAAACCCAACACCTGGGACGCCGCCCCCTAAAATATGAAAACGACTGAATATAAAAGACAAAATCCATAATATAGCCACCGGAAATAATAAGAAATCAGTATGGTTATATAAAAATAATTGTGAAACCAATGCGGCATTACAGCCTATTAAAGTGCCAATGATACGTTGCAAACTTGCGGTGCCCGCCGCTTTAAAACACAACGAAAACAAAATTAAAATAGACGCCGCTTGCGCCGAAATTGAATCTTGTAAATCAAGTACCTGAAAAACTACGAATGACAAAGTCGCAACGCTAGCGCATAGCAACACCTCATGACGAATACTCTCTTTGTCCTTGTGCGGCACAGCCCGCATGGGCCGCGCTGTCACATCAGGAAACACACCATGCATTAGTAATGCAATGATAATAGTAATAAATATAGCCATACCATTACTTAAAATAAGCGGATAAATACTGCTACCTTGATCAACATGACTGGCAAAGTGCAACTGAATCGATAAACTCACCGCCCCCAAAGCACCAAATAAAAACGCGCCGCCACTACTCATTAAGTAAAACAATATACAAAAGCTGGCAAAAATTATAAACGTCATTAACACTGGTAAGTGTGAAAATAAGCCCTGCAAAATAAGCACAATAAAGGCGCAATATGCGGCACTGGCAACAAATTGACGGATCACACCTTTGTTAATAGTCGGTACTAAACCCAGTAATAACATAGGGTAAACCGTAAAAAATATCCCATTTGGCCAATTCATTAACTTACATAAAGTAAAACCTATGGTACAGCCACCGGCAATACGTAAAGCTTGGCGTAAGCCATTTGAATCAAGTTGTGGCGTTTGGCTAACATGTTGTGTCATTACTCGCCCCATTAATAAATGTAATGTAACCAACTAATAAAACGGATCTGAACCGAGCCAAGCCATTGTCCAAATGCCGATTGTGGTAGTAATTGCACAGTGGCACGCGCACCACTGGGCATATTATTAATAAGCTGATTATTATTTGGTAGCACTAAATGAATACGTTGACGTTGCGCGTCACGAACCCAACGGTTACTGGTTTCGGTAGTACTGAGTAAACCATTTGCACTAAGTTGCCCGTCACTGACACCGGCTTCAAAGGTTTCAATTTTAGCGTCAAACACTTGCCCTGGTCGGCTATCAAACACCACTTTTGCTAAACTGCCTGGCTGCATATTTAAAAGTGATTTTTCACGAAAGTCAGCCACTAAATCTGCTTTTTTTGCCACAATAGCAAGTAATGGCTTACCCGCAACGGCATATGAGCCCTCAAGTAATTGCAAATTAGCCATAACGCCATCACTTAAAGCACGCACTTGCGTATACGATAAGTTAAGCTCGGCTTGCGCTAACTGATTGGCCGCATGGCGCAGCGCTAAATTATTTTGTCCCGAGTCGCCTCGCGCTAGCACAGCTTCAGCAAGCTGTGCTTCAAAGGCAGCTAAATTAGATTGGCTTGCGGCAAAATTAGCACGAATGCTTTCAAGCGCTTGCTCTGAAATAGAGTTTTGTTTATAAAGTGTTTCACCACGGTTTTTTAATAGCTGCTGCTCATGCAATTTAGCGTTAGCTGCAGTTATTTGTGCCTCAAGCGCTTTTACATTGGTATCAAGGCGTTTATTTTGCAGTTTGGCATCGTCAAGGGCAAGCTGTGCTTGTTCAAGTGCCAGCTGATAGGTGTTTTTGTCTATCTCAAATAAAACATCGCCCGCTTTAACCGCTTGATTATTACTGACCAATACATCGGTAACACGGCCATTTATTTGCGGCGATATTTGCACAACAGGGTGGTAAACCCGTGCTTGTGGCGTAACCGGCAACCATACATCGGCAACAATATAATAAAAAAAGACAACAATAAAACCAACAAGCGACACTTTAACGTAGCGGGCAAATTTTTGATCGGGTGTCATACTTATTTATCTCCAGATAAGCTTGCAATACAACGCCGCGCGTTTTCTTCCATTTGCACTAAACTGTGCGCCATACCATCAAGCTGCTCCGTGCTTAAACCTGCATATAAACGCTGTTTAATATCGCTTGTTAGCTCTTTTAAATGTTCTAATAACGTTATACCTTCTTGGGTAAAGTACAATTTTTTACTGCGTTTATCGTGTTCATCAACTTGTCGAATAACCAAGTTTTGCTGTTCTAACTGTTTAATAGTGCGTGTTAAAGAGGGCATTTCAATACCTAAACTGGTCGCCAGCGCTTGCTGCGTTGCCCCTAACGGTAAATGGTGTAAGTGGATCATTGCCGTCCAACGTGACTGCGTTAAACCTAGCGGCTCAACCGCCACGGTCACCGCTTCTCGACATAAGCGGTGCACTCGGCCCATATTGCCGCATAAAGTTAAATCGAGTGTTTCATGAAAAGGAATAGTGCTGCTCATAGGAACTCTTGCTTGTGAATATACGACAAATTTTAGCATTAGTTAGCAGGCTAAGTAAATACTTAGTGTTTTAATCTCACGTAAAAACGTTTTATTTGGATAGATAGTGTGCGCCAAGCTTGTCTAAAAAAGTATGTATCATAGCTATAGCTTAAAAGCTTTTCGGGTTGTTCAACAAGGCGGTAATTATGGGCATTGGTTAAATCATCGTTAGCAATAAAGGCTTGTTTTTTGCTATCAACACAAGCGCATTGCGCAGCGATGTAGCGGGCAATTGTGCCCGGACATCTTGCAATAATTAAAAATTAAGTAGGTTGGCAGGTGAATATTGATCGGTCAGCACCTTAGTATCACTCGGCCAATCTTTACCATCTTTAGTGAAAAATAGATGCTTGCTAATTGCCTCTATCTCCACATCATAAGGGGCAAGTAACGGAGCTAGCTGCTTAACCCGCAGTGCTATTTGTTGCTCTGTAGGGATGGTGTTATAACCGGCCAAAATAATACGATTACTGTTGTTATTGACTGCTACATTGATAAAATCGCCAAATACCGCATGATAGGTTGCCGACTCATGTTCATAGAGTTTACTTGATGAAAACGTGTTAGCTGCAACAATTCCGCCTTCGGCTAATACACTTTTTATCTCTTCAAAAAACTCTTTTGTGAGTAAGTGCTCAGGAATGTAGTCGCCATTAAACGCATCTAAAATAATCCAATCAAATTGCTGTTTTTTAAGCGCTGCACGTTTAACAAAAATACGTCCATCTTGCACTCTAGCCGTTACTTTATCAGTTTCTATAAAGTTAAAATAATCACGCGCCACCTTAATTACAGCGGGATCTATTTCAATATTTTCTATGTGCGCATTTGGATATAGCTCATGGATTGTGTTTGATAAGGTGCCACCCCCTAAACCAATAATGAGCACCTTTTTAGGGTTATTAATAAACAATAAACTAGAAAAAGCCAGCTTAGTGTAGTTAAACACCAGTTTTTTAGGCGCGCTTATATACATGCAACTTTGGCTGCTTTGTCGGGTTTTTTCATCAAACTTTAAACAGCGTAAATCACCGGTTTCTTCAACCAGTAAATTTCGATACAAGGAGCGCTCTTTATGCACAACATTACTCATACTGTGAGCAGAAAATAGCAGCGCCATTATACAAATAAACAACAATTTAAGCTTAAGCATAAACGGCCTCTCGTACTTTAAGTTTATCAAAGCTAATAGCAATTAGCCCAAGCGTGCCCAACACACCAGCAAAACCTAAAATAATCGCGTTAACATCAAACGCCAGTACCATATAAAATGAGGTAATAATGGTGCCCAGCGCGCTGCCTAAGGTACTGACAAAGTAAAGGCCGCCAGCCACTTGGCCACTGCGCTCACTATTGGTAACCAGTAAACGTACGGAGTAGGGCGAGATCATGCCTAAAATAATGGTGGGTATAAAAAACAACGCGGTTGAGGCGAGTAACGAGCCATAGCGGCTGTCTTCTACATGCGAAAAAATAAATGCCATAATGGGCTCAGCAAACAATGCAATAGGCACCACCATAATACTGGCGACTAAAAAAATTAACCCATACTTAGTGAGCGAAGGATGACGAATAGACAACTTACCACCCAGTAAATAACCAAATGATAAGCTAAGCATAAATACAGTAATTATACTGCCCCAAATATGCACGCTACTGCCAAAATAAGGGGCCAAAATGCGCCCACCTAACAGTTCTATTCCCATAATACTAAAGCCACTACTAAAGGCTAAAAAGTAAATTAATGCATTTGTTTTTGTTAACATTATATTGTTCTTATTGTGTTATTTTTATCCATCTTAACGTGATAGCTGCATAGCCGCCAGTGTAAATGTTAGACCCACACATGGAACGCAAAAACATTTTATTATGTATGCTTTAATATCATGAAGTACCCATTAATTTAGAACGTTTAGCCGATATCGTCGATTCAACATTTAACTTACCAATCTATCAATTAATGAGTGTTTTTATCCAAAGTGTCTTAATGTAGTGGTTAAGGCGCTTTTTTTAGCGACTGTTAACCCCCTTTACAGTTGCTCTTTAATTAAGATGAAGCCAATTAAAAAGCCGTATAATTTATATACGGCTTTTTTTCAGTTAGAACTGATAACTTATCCGGGCCGAAAAATTACGCCCTGGTTGGCTATATTGGCTAAAGTCTGTGCCTTTAGATTGACCGGCAATAAGTTCAAATGGTACGTATTCTTTATCAAGTAGATTTAATACACCAACATTGAGTTGCCAAGTTTGCCATTGGTAATTTGCATATAAATCAACAACACCATAACCATGGCCTGATGTTGTTTTATTACCATTGGCGTCAAAAACGACATCCGATTGTGACTTTGCAAAACGCCATGCAGCAGTCCAGTTTATATTTGCCATTTCACTGGTAATTAACACAGAGCCATTTAACGGGCTAATGCTAGTAAGCGGCTGATCCGATTCTTTGTTTTCACCATCAACATAAGCAGCATTTGCCTCTAGTAAAATATTATCGGTTGCATACACTGCAATACTAGCCTCTATGCCACTTATTTGTGTTTCACTTATATTTTGATATTGGTAAAAAGTTTTATTTACGTTTGGAATATAGCTTGGTTCAACACCGGCGATTGCAGTTTCAATAAAATCATTATACGCAGCATAAAATGCGCTTACATTTGCGCTAATATCGCCACTGGCGTATCTAAACCCGAGCTCAAATGAGTCGCTGCTTTCTGGGTCTAACTCTGCATTTGGTAATATTTGATAAAATGGCTCAACACCATGGCTTTGATACGCTTGGTCATGTGGTGGTATTTTAAAGCCACGCACATACTGCCCATACCAAGATAAATTATCGTCTACTTGGTAAATAACACCCAGCTTTGGTGAAAACGCAGACTCGGTAATATCATCAAGCTCAGCATCAACATATAGCGCGTCTTTTTTAGCTTCAAGTGCATAGTAATCATAACGAATACCCGCGATTAAAGACCACGCTGTGTTTTTAAAGGCAATACTGTCTTGCATATAGACACCGATTAAAGAAGTATCGGCGCCAGGAAATGCTTTTTGTTTTTCGTTTGTAAAATTAACTGTACCGTCCTCTAGTATTCGGGTTTTTAAACGAGGCCGTGTGGTATCATATACATCAAAATCAACCCCATACACCAGTGCATGGTTAGCACTTTCCCCTTTAAGCTCTTTACTAAATACCGCTTTTAAACCTACTATATCTTGTTCAAATCGGTAGTCATTGTAGTCAACATATCCTCTGCCAGCGCTTATTTGGTCACTTTGTTGCTCAAAACGGCTAAACGATATTTGCCCGTGCCACTTATCAAAGGCAGCCGTTTGCAACGTTGAATCATAATCGAGCGCGAGCGACCAGTTAGTGTCTTTATCTTGCGTTTCTTGGCTGGCAGGGGTGATTATTTGGTCTGTGCTTTGGTTAAAATAATCAAGAGTGTATTTAAGGGTGCGTTTTTCATCGAGCTGTTGTTCAAGCTTGAAAAGTAAAGCATCCGATTGTGCCTCATAGCCGGGTAAATCCTCTGCAAAGTTTTGTACTTCTGCACTATCACGATGGCTATAAACGGCACTAATAGCAAAATTATCGAACTCTTTTGCGCCAGTTAAATCCATGGCCACTTGATTGTTTTGACCTTGGTAACCTAATCCAACTTTAATGAAGCTGTCTTTGCTTTGTAAGTAATCACTTGGATCTTTAGTAGTGATTACCACAATGCCGCCCAATGCATCAGAACCATATAATGATGATGCAGCCCCTTTTGCAACTTCAACTTGTTTAACGCCTGCAACATCAAAATAATTACGCCCCACCAAATAACCACCGCCGCCAGCATAGCCATCATTAGTACGTTTACCATCTTTAATAAATACCACACGATTACCACCTACCCCGCGCACAGTCAGTGTTTGTGCGCCTGCGCCACTGCCAGTCGTTGAGATACTTGGGTCGTATTTAAACATGCTTTGTAAGTCTACCGCTAACTGACGCTCAATATCCTGATCGGTTATAACGGTTACTGAGCCGGTTACATCTTCTAGTTTTTGCTCAAAGCGCGAGCCACTTACTACGATATGTTCATCAAAAATGTCCTCAGCAAATACACTTCCAGATCCAGCTAATAAGGTTGCTATAGCTGTAAGTTTAAAACAAAAAGGGGTCATCTCCACTCCAAATGATAATAGTTATTATTTATTTCGAGGATAGTACAACCAACAGAAAATAAGATCAAATAATTATGATAACCATTCTCATTTAGATTTATTTGGTTATAATACCGGTAAAATAAAATTGGAGTTTGTTATGAAATACCTTATTTGTTTACTTATTTTGGCCACTCAACCCGCATTTGCAAAAGAGAGAGTAATAAGTGCCGGCGGCACCTTAACAGAAATAATTTACGCATTAGGAAAGCAAGAATTGCTCGTTGGCGTTGACCAATCCAGTATGTACCCACAGCAAGCAACGCAATTGCCGCAAGTAGGTTATTACCGAGATTTAGCCGCAGAAGGCGTGCTTTCTATACGCCCAACTACTTTATTAGCCTTAGAGGGAGCAGGGCGAGAACAAGCACTAAAACAAATAGAAGTAACAGGGGTAAATGTTATTAAATATAAAAAACCAACCTCGGTCGATGAACTGTTTTTACTTATTAAAGACCTTGCAAAGGATTTAAATGCAGAGCGACAGGCACAAAATCTGATCAGTGAAATAAAAGAAACACTGCCTAAAAAAGCCAATATTCAGACTCATAGCGCACTGTTTTTACTGTCTGCAAATGAGCGTGGACTCGTTGCAGCAGGACAAGAAACAGTACCTAATTTATTATTTAACTACGCTGGTATTAGTAATATCGCTGCCACACATTCAGGTTTTAAAGCTATTAACACTGAAGTACTTGCAGTACAGCAGCCTCAATTTTTAGTTGCACCTGCGCATGTTGTTTATAGCGCGGGAGGAAAACAAGCCTTTTGCGATCAACCGCAGCTGCGCTTGTTAACCGCAGCACAACAATGTCATTTACTCGTAATGGATAGCTTACTTTCACTTGGCATGTCGCCACGCATTGCAACTGCGGTTAACGCGCTCAGTGAGTATAAAGTTAATCTATGAATACCTTACTCTTTAGTCGCTTAGCTCCTTTTACGCTTAACAAAACCCAAAAATGGATGCTATTGAGCTATGGCTGTGTTCTTGTATTATCCCTGCTGAGTATTGGGTATGGGCCAGCGGGGTGGGATTGGCGCTTAGCGATAGCGTGGCTCGCACCTGAACATTTTAATCAGTTTGACGCGCTACAAATTAATGTGGTTATGCAAATTCGCTTACCTCGTTTTGTACTGGCTGTTTTGGTAGGGTTAGTGCTCGCACAAACAGGAGCTGCAACTCAAGCACTGTGTCGTAATCCGCTAGCAGATCCCTCTATTATTGGTATTAGCGCAGGAGCCGCCATGGTAGCGGTGGCTTTTATAGCATTGAGCGAACAACTAAACTTTAATGCTCAGCAATATTTACCTTACGCCTCTTTTTTAGGCGCATTATCCGTCACCTCATTAATTTATTTAATAGCCCAGCAGCAAAAACAAATTAATATAACCACCCTTATTTTAGTGGGCGTAGCAATTAACGCGTTAGCATTTGCGGTGATTGGCTTATTAAGTTTTTATGCTGATGACAGTGCGCTGCGTTTAATTAATTATTGGACCATGGGTTCATTAGGTGGTGCAAGCTGGGATGCAACATTACAAGCTATTCCTTTACTTTTACTAAGCTTAGTTGGTTTATGGAAACTAAAAGATAAAATGAATTTATTGCTCATAGGTGAATCACAAGCACAATATTTAGGCGTAAATACCAGCAAACTCAAATTGCATGTAATTATATTAGTTGCTTTGGGTGTCGGCGCAGTCGTTGCTTTAACTGGTTTAATCGGTTTTGTTGGTTTGGTGGTGCCACATATTGCTCGGTTGATGGTCGGGCCACATTTACGAAATATGCTGCCACTTTGCATGGTGCTAGGTGTTGTTGTTTTACTGCTTTCTGATTGGTTAGCCCGTTTAGTGGTAATGCCTGCGGAGCTCCCAATCGGTATTATAACGGCATTACTTGGCGCGCCGTTGTTTATTTATTTAATTATTAAAAATAAGCGAGATTGGTCATGATCACCTTTAACAATCTTCACGTTAGCTTTGGTGATCATCCTGTTTTAAGCGATGTTAACGGCAATATTCAAAAGGGGCAACTGGTTGCTCTGTTAGGCGAAAATGGCGCTGGTAAATCTACCTTGTTGCATACTTTAGCAGGCATGTACTCCTTTACTGGGGATATACTTTTTAAACATCAGCCATTGCATTACTTTGCTAAACATAAATTAGCCACGCAACGTGCAGTGATGATGCAAAGTAACCACGTTGGGTTTGACTTTAGTGTTTTTGAGCTTATTGCTATGGGGCGTTATCCTTATATCGAACCCCTTAAAATACAGGCCCAAAAAGTGCACAAATATGCCGCATTGATGGATTTAACGCATTACCTAACACGCAGAATGAGTGCACTTTCAGGTGGCGAGCAACAACGTGTGCATATGGCACGTACATTAGCGCAATTAAACGCTTTTTCTGCCAATACTGAACCTAAGTTAATGCTACTTGACGAGCCGACATCAGCACTCGATATGCGTCATCAACATACTTTACTTAGCTGTGTGAAAACCTTTGTTGAGCAAGGAAATTGCGCCATCATTGCAATACATGACCTGAATTTAGCAAGCTTGTACGCAACCGATGCAATTTTATTACATAAGCAAAAAATACTGCAAAGTGGGCCAATCAAAACTGTATTAACTGAACAAAATTTACAACAAATGTACGCCATGAAATTGCATGTTAACCCTCACCCTTATAACGATGCCCCCATGGTTTTTTCTCAACGTCAGGAGTTTTCATGAGAGAACAAGCATTAAACGATGCACGTAACCTAGTTTTTAAAACGAACGCAGGTGTAATGTCAACTATTTCTAATAATTTGCGAGGTTACCCATTTGGCTCTGTTACCCCCTATATGAGTGACGAGCAAGGCCGCATTTACTTTTTTATTAGTGATATAGCTCAGCACACTAAAAACTTAAAACACGATTCACGTATGAGTTTAACTGTTTTTGATGCAGCAGATTATGGCGACCAAAACGAACATGGCCGAGTAACGCTTATCGGCGATGGCAGTGTGGTGCCTAATGAGCAAGCCGAAATACTAGTTAATAAATATATCGCTTTATACCCTGAAGCTGCAAGCTATCGTAATGCCCACGATTTTAATTTATGGCGGTTAGATGTAGTTCGTGTTCGTTATATTGGTGGCTTTGGGAAAATATTTTGGTTAGAACAAAATGAATGGCAATGCGCGCCAAAAAACTGGGACGAAAACCAGCAACAAAGCATGATCACTCATATGAACGAAGATCATCAAGACGCGATGTCACTGATCTTAATGCAGCATTACAACGTTTCAAACAAAAAGCCAATTATGAGTGGTTTACTCCCTCACGGTTTTTACATACAAAGCCAAAAACGCAACTACTTTATTAATTTTACAACCGAGTGTGAAAGCCCACTTGCAGTGCGCAAATCGCTCGTAGCTTTAACTAATCATGCTAGAAATAGCATCCACACTTTAGAGGAAACAGTATGAAAAAGTCAGCGTTATTAACCGGTGCCATATTTTTATTGAGTGCAAATATAGCTTATGCCGACGAGTGTAAGTTAAGCCTAGATTCAAACGATATGATGCAATTTTCAACAAAATCTCTTAGTGCCCCTAAAAGCTGCAAAGAAGTAACCGTTAAACTTAATCACACCGGTAAATTACCTGCCAATGTTATGGGTCATAACTGGGTGCTTTCTACCGAGCAAAACATGCAAGGTATAATAACTGACGGTAACGCTGCTGGGCTGAGTAACAACTATGTAAAGCCAAACGATCCTCGTGTTATTGCAGCAACAAAAGTGATTGGTGGCGGTGAAACAACCGAAATCACATTTGATACCAGCTTGTTAAAAGCAGAAAATGATTACACCTTCTTTTGTTCTTTCCCTGGGCATTTTGCCATGATGAAGGGTACATTTACGCTTAAATAAATAACAAAGGGTGTATTGCACTAACACAGTGTAATACACCTTATTTTACTATTGGCAATGTGTTTGCTCACCTCGTTTGCTGAGCTTTTTAAACGCCGCTTTTTGGTGCGCTTTTTGTACATAACGAACAGGTAAAGGGTTAAGCAGTAACTGATAGCCACTTTGCTGTGGTTGTACTTTTGTAACCGGCGATATCCATACAACATTAAGCTGTGGCGCAATTCGGTTAATTACCCGCGCAATGCCTTCACCATTTTTTACATGAAAATCACCTGCTATATGCATAACCTGCGAGCCTTTATTCTCTGCAATGTAATCTACAATAGATTCCGCCATCGTTTCGTCCCATATGACTTGTGCAGCATAAAAATGTTCATTTTGAATTTGAGTCCCATGATGCATTGATTGCATAAAACGTTCTTTATAAGGGCTCGCAGATGTATCTATCTCTTTTGCAATAAAACGTCGCTGTTGTACATCAAGCTTATTAAGGTAGTTAATACCTTGGTGGCCAACACACGTTACAACATGTTTAGGCGCATTTGCCGCAATAATCTTTGCATTATTTACAATTGCTAACTCAACCAGCGCACGATAATCGCTTTGATAATTAGGCCAAGCCTGAGTGTTTTCAATTAAGTATTGTTCGCCTATTTTGCCTTCAACATAGCGATTAAGTGTTTGTTGATCAGCACGACTAAATTGCTCTAGTGATAATGCAATAGGCTTATTTTGTGTACTTAATTGCTGAAATAGCTCAGCCTGAAATAAGTGCACGCCAGGGTGGGTATGCCATTCACCCACCAATACTACATCGGCATTTAAAAGCGTAGGCTCTGAAAAGGAACTCACCAGCATGCCATCAGCATTGTAAAGCGCTGAATTATATAGCGATGACCCAAGAGATGGAGGCGCTGTGTTTATGCTACAACCCGCTAATCCGCTCACTAGCGCAAATATTACAAATGGTGCTTTCATGTTGCTCCTTCAATAGTGGTATAAGTCTGTTAACTTTTAACAATTAAAACACGTTCAAATTTAGGGGCGTTTAAAACAAATAGACTCGATAACTGTGCTTGAGTTATTCTACACAATTAACTATACAAAACCCAATAAATACAAATAAAAACAATTATCATTTGATAAATATTAATTTCTAACAACTGAAATACTTACCTGTATTACACAACTAAAAAAGTTAGCATTACAATCTACCAGCCAGCTTACTGAACACTAAGTTGGCTGGTAGGAAACGATTAATAAGCAAAGCCTGTATAAACAACTAGCCAATAACGCTTAAAATTAATTATATGTGTATAAAATTAATTGAGGTTTGATATATGAGGTTTGATATAAGTCGCACCCCTGCTCGAGTTAATATTAAGCCAGAAGTGTTTTTTACAAAGCAACGCGATAAATAAACAAACCCAATTAGCGAAAATATTTATGTGTGCCATCACCGAAATAGGCCGTTAGCAAAGCGTATGCATAGCGTTATTGACGCGATAAAAGCAGGCTAGGGCACCCAAATCAGCACCCGTAAAGCCCCTTTACAGCTTAAGCTGTACGTTTATTTTTTTGCGTAATGTCTGTGAGACTCTGTTTGCTTTTTAAATAAACCTTGTGCACAGCAAAAGTCAGTAAAGTCATCAGTACCATCATACAAAGTATCGGCCAAAGGCTGAGGGTATGATAACCAAGCGCCCCCATAAACCAGCAAATAAGCACCCATTGAATAACATAGAGCGCGGTTACATGTTTACTGGCATATAAAAGAGCACGTGTAATAGGGCCATTATATTTATTAGCAAAAATATACTGTATTGCCGCTAGGGCACATAAATTTAAGCCAATTAAATAGCTAATACCGCCACCATTTAAATGAAAAAAGTTGCCAAACTGACCTTTAAAGTCAATGGCTAACCATATGCCGCCAATAACTAGTAAAGCAGTGCCAAGTTGTGCACATACTTTGTAAAGGTAATCGGCACTTTGTTGATTACTAAGGTATAAACGACCGAGTACATACCCTGTTAATATCGCACTTATCCACGGAAATACAGGAAAATACACCTGATAGTTATTAGCAAAAAACAAATCGCTAAAATAAGGTGAAAGCGTAAATTGCTGCCCCCTTACAAACTGGCTCAAAACTGCAATTGCAATGGCTAAAACCGCGATCCATGGTGTTTTCCAACGGGCAATATTAAGTGCCCCAAACAGCAATAAGCTAACTCCAGCCAGTTGTAGGATATCACCCGTGAGCACCATAAATTGTAACTGCCCAGCACTTAACGGACTTTGCCAGCCATACGCATTTATAAACGCCTCGGGCATGGTGTTAAACACCTCAATAGGTAGCCAAAACTTGGCCGCATTCATTAAATAGCCAAGCAGCAACAGCTGTAAACCTCGTTTAATTAACAGCAATGGTGTTTGCCTACGCGAAAGTGCCATAGATAGCCCCATTGCCACTAAAAACGAGGCGGTGCCTTTGCCAAGTATATGCACAACCGTACCAAATGCGCTTTCACTTTGAAGCGTTGTGCTGGCATACATCCATAAAGTATGCACAATAATCATAATGAAAACGCTCGCACCACGCGCAAGATCAATCGTTTTAAGACGTGTGTTCATTGGTTTTAATGTCCTTTTTAGGGCAGGTTTGGCATTTGCTGTAACCGGCTAAATAATAGCGGCAACAGGTTAAACGTTGGGGGTTTTCAGTAAATGGCGCATCAAGGTCAAAGTGCTGACAAATAAGGGTGTGCAGCTGACGATGGCAATTATTGATATGTAAAGTAGTAGCAAGGGCTAAGCTATGAGCTCGCTCAATAGCGCTACTTAATGAATCGAGTAATAACCGTGCTTGTTCTTTTTTACCCAGCGCGTAGTCGGTATTTACCCATTCACCAACTTGCCTTATAAAATGAGTAAACGCTTGGATTTGCTCAGCTTTACTTACTAACACGCCATCATTCAGGTTAAACCCGCGACAATAAGCGCCATTTATCGCTAACGGCATGTTGATGGGATCCGCTGTATTTTGCTTACAAGCAAACCAATAGCAATAAGCGTAAATAGCTTGCCAACAAAGCTGCAAATACAAATGCCGACTAATAAATTGCTTAGGCGCAGTAGGGTACTGCGCCTTACAACGAACAGTTAAAGCGCGCACTAATAATAAGCTCGGTTTAAAAGTTTGTTGCGCGGGTTGTTGGCAATATAAAAACTGCGCAAGGGTAATCGGTTTAGCCATACAACTTTGCCGATACGGGATTGTTTAAGCTACCAGCAAACTGCAAACTCCCTGCCGGATCCGTTAAATCAACCATTTGCTCATTATTACCTAGCTGTAAGCGGTTTAAACAAGAGTGAGCAAACTCATCACTAAAAAAGTCATACTCTTTAAATCGCTCATTTAAAGCAGGGTTAGCATGTTGATATGCCCTAACATTTTGCGTAACACACTGCCAAAAGTCATGCTCTGTAATACGCTCTTCTCGTACTAAAATTGCGACTAAGTATCTAAAGAAGCAGTCAAATACATCGGTAAATATACTTAATAGCTCAAGCTCTTTAGGCATAGAAACATGAATACGGTCAACCCCTGTTGGCAATACTTCAGTGCTATTAAGTAAGGCAACCTCTTCTCCTATGTCTTTCATATATGCGCCCACAGGCACCGAATTTTTAAGCTTTAAAATGAGGTTTTCGCCGTGAGGCATAAACACTAATTTATGCGCGTAAAAACAATGTATCAGCGGAATTAAATAGGCATTAAAGTAGGCATGTAACCACTGCGGCGTACTCAAACCACTTTGCGTTATCCATTCGCCCACTAAACTTTGGCCATTATTATCTAAGTGTAATAACGCCGCCATAGTGGTTAGTTGTTCATCACTATTTAAATTATGGTTTGGGTTTTCACGCCATAAACAGGCAAACATTTTACGATAGGGTGTATCACCTAGCGCGTGTTGCTCAAACGTATGGTGGGCATAGCCTAAGGTGGCGTACTCTCTAAGCGCTGTAAAATTAGCGCCTGCGAGTTGTTGATCTTGGCTAACCTTAGCAAATACCCAATCGTTAATGGCAGGAGTCACCGCCATGTAAGCACGCGATAGGCCACGCATAAACCCCATATTTAAAATAGACAACGCCACTTTTAAATACGGTTTATGCGGATGCGAGCAGTTATATAAGGTACGAATTGATTGTTGCGCTTGATATAAATCGTCACCTTCACCTAAATACACTAATCGCTGATTTGCCAACTCATTTGCAAATACCACACTCAATTTGTGTTGGTACTGCCAAGGGTGAGCAGGAATAAGTAAGTAATCATCGGGGTTTAGGTTTTGAGCTTTTAGCGCTTTGTTAAACGCATCAAGGGTGGTTAAATCTAGTTCACCATTTATATGGCTTGGGTAATCGGCAAAGTATTCACTATGGGCAAAGTCGCATACCGCTTTATGTGCTGCTAACCACAATACTTTAAACGGTTTGCCTACTTCTGGTGCATAGCGTAAAAAGTCAGCTTTACTAAAACCAATGCGACCATTATTAGCAACAAACGCAGGATGCCCTTCACTCATTGCGGCTTCTATTTTTTGCAGCCCTAAATTAGCTAACTGCGCCGCTGTTAAGGTGTTATTTTCGCGTTTAAAGCACGCACTGGCTAAAGTAGCATTTAGCTCTTCAAGGTAGGTGGCAAGGCGCTTACCCGTTAAACCTAGCGCAGGCCCCTGCATACTAAAAAAGTGCAACACATCGAGCGGTTGCAGCTCTTCGTTAAGGTTATAAAAGCATAAGCTAGGCTCGTCTATATCTATATGATTCAGTGCCATAGCCCGACCATTAAAAACAAAATAACCGCCTTCAACATTCACTTTAAAGCCTTGCTTTGTTGTCTCTGCGGCCAATAAACGCTCATGCACTAGCTCAGTCAGTGCTTTAGCTTGTAAATGCCGGTTTGCCCATTGCCAATGAGGCTGTATCACGTAATCAGTTTGCAAAGGTACTAACGAATCAGTAAATAGCTGGCTGTGCCTATCAAAGGCTGCTTTATTACAAAAGCCTAAATAAGCGGCTTTTTCGCCGAGTTGAATTTGCTGGGTGTGCACAAATCCCAAACGCTTATTTAACGTATGAATTTTAACATTAGTAATGTCAGGCTCAACCACAACACGGGCGGCGCTGTTTTGAGCAAAAATACTTTGCAGTACACACTGCATCATTTCAAAACTAAAATGGCGCTTAGGTGCCGTGTTAGGCGCTAATAAAATATGCATACCCACATCATTAGGTTCAACCTCGTACGCCGCTTTCATTAAGCTTTCGTGCGCTGGGCTATAAAGCTCAACTAAAGCTAATACGTTATTATTTTGCTCGATCACGTATGCCTGATGATGAGGCGTATCAATAATAGCTTGATACGCTTTAATTATTTGTTGCTCGGTTTGCTGCTGCATACCCCAAAAGTGCGCATACGGTTGCTTAAGCCAATCGTATATTGTTGGCATATCTGTTTGTTGTAATAACCGCATAGCCACTTTGCCGGTATGCTGTAGCGTGGTTACAAAAGATGAAAAATACATAAAAACTCCAATAAATCTTAAAAACTAAGACGCTGAACGCGCAGTTCGAGCAACAGCCTTAACTCGCCAAAGCAAAATAAAGGCAAGGCTTGCAAAGCCAATGGCTGCAAAGTAAAACACAACCGTTGTTGAAAGATGCTCTACACTCATACCCACTAATAACGACGCTAAAATAACCCCGATATTTTGCGCAATGTGCACTTTGGCAAAGTCGCTGCCGTAATGTGCAGGCTCACTTTTAGCAAATAGCATTACCTCTAGCAGTACCATCACTTGGAATAGCGCAAAACCATATAAAACACGCGATAAAATCACTAACCCCACCGACTCCTGCGCTTGTAAATAAAGTCCAAGCGCCCCCAAAATAAGTGCACATAACAAAGTGCTAGTGCGGCTTAACGTTGGCAGTGGTAAATGCTGCCTGAAATGGTTAAAAACCAGCATAACAAGCGCTGCAAAAGCAGGAATGGCGTATACAACAGCGCTTTGCAAGGTGCTGCTTTGTGCGTTTAATGCTTGCCAATGAGTAGTAAAGAAGGGGCGAATTAAAAACGCGCTAAAATAAACCACCACACTTAAAAAGCAAAATTGCCAAATAAAATAGGGAATACGTTCTCGCGGTTTTTCAGTCGCTATTGCTTGCTGATAAATACCTGTTTTTAATGAATACATTAAGTAGGCACATAATAAAACCTGAACTAGATCACCCGCACTACTGAGTAATAACGCATAGCGTGGCTCTGCTAAACTAAAGAAATAACCACCAATAATAGCGCCACCAATCGCACCAAAATGCATCAATACAGAAAACAAACCAATAATAGATAAGTGCTTAGTTTGTTGCTCTAACCGCAGTGCAAATGGGTATATAAGTAGATAACTTGCCTTTAGCACCAACATAAGTTGGTAGTAAATCCAAAACTCCCACACATTGGTAGCATAGTAGCAAAGCACGCCAAAACCAGCGGCTACCACTTGGGTTACTAACCACAAAGCCAACTCATTGTATTTTTTTGCAACTTTAGCCCACAGCGGTAAAGCCAGCATCACAGTAATACAACAGTTAGCCACAAATAGGCCGATTAAAGTGGCGTTACTAATAGCAAATTCACTAGCAAAAAATTGCGGATAAAACGGCAGGAGTAAGGTATCGCACACCACCGAAATAACCGTCAGCAAAATTAGCACTAAACGAAGACTCATGCGGCGCTACTCTGTTGTTGTGTTGATAGAGTGACATCGCTTAAATCAAAGTTTTGAAAAGCAATTTTTTGCTCTACCTGATAAGGCGCATAACCTAAAATTTCGCGCAAAATAATGCTGTTTCTATAACAAGCCATGCCTAAATCAGGAGTTACAAAACCATGCGTATGCTGCTCAGCATTTTGTACAAAAATACGTTTTTGTTCGCTATCTACCGCATATTCACGGCTCACAATATAGCGGCCTTGCTCATCTTGGGGTAATTGCTGGGCAATATGATTTAAAAAAGCAGGGCGCTGATATTTAAAGCCCGTAGCGCAAATTAAAAAGTCCGTTTCTATTGAAAAAGACTGGTCAAGCTCCTGATGAAAAAACTCAGTCAGTAAACGCTTACCTACTTTTTGAGTGTTAGTTAGCTTGCTGTTAGTTTTAAATGTAGTAGAAATTGGCCCCTCAAGGCTTTGCGCGTAGAGGGTGTCGAAAATATCGTTAATTAAATCGCCATTAATGCCCTTAAATAGATTTTTTTGGTTTTGATTGAGCCAATCTCGCTGCTCAGTTTTTAAATTATAGAAGTAATCAACATACTCAGGAGAGGTCATTTCAAGGGTGAGCTTAGTATACTCAAGCGGAAAATAACGCGGTGAGCGTGCTATCCAATCTAACTGCAAGCCTTGCGGTACGGCTTGCTGCAATAAAGTGTGATAAATTTCTGCTGCACTTTGCCCAGCCCCTACCACAGTGACCCGTTTAGCTGCCTTTAATTCATCAAGCCGATGGCAAAAGTCGCTACTGTGCATTACGTTATTTGAGTTACTTTGCATAGCGCAATCAGGAATATACGGTGCAGGGCCTGTTCCCAAAACAATATGGCGAGTCACATAATGTTGCATGCCATTAGGGGTATTACAGCTAACGGTATAACACTCGCTTTGCGGACAAAACTCAACTTGAGTGACTGTTTGTTCAAAATTAATATTTGAAAGCTGCGAGCAAACCCATTGGCAATATAAGTTGTATTCACGGCGCAATAAAAAAAAGCTTTCGCGAATATAAAACGGGTATATCCGATTATTTAGTTTGGCATAATTTAAAAAACTATACCTGCTGGTTGGATCAGCCATGGTTACCAAGTCTGACATAAACGGCGTTTGTAATGTAACGCCCTCCAGCATCATTCCTGGGTGCCAATCAAATTCACTGCGTTGTTCTAAAAACAGGCTTTTTACATCTTTGAGCGGTTCACTTAAACACGCTAAAGATAAGTTAAATGGACCAAGGCCAATAGCTATAAAATCGTAAGGTTGATTATCCATTATGCAATTTCCTTATAAGCTTGCCATGCAATGTGGCTAATTTGATCAATAACAGCGCGTACATCAGTTAATTGGCACTGCGCATTAAGCAATGTAAATTTAAGATAGTGACGGCCATTTATTTTTGTACGGGCAACCATAGCGTCACCGGTTTTTAAAAACGTTTGTCGTACATGCAGGTTTAAAGTGTCGAGTAAATCGAGATCATGCTTTAAATCATCAGGGGCAAATCTAAACACTAACGCGCTTAGCTCAGGGTAGTTAACCACTTCAAAGTCGGGGTGGTCGTTCAGTACAATATGCGTTTGGCGGGCAAGCCCTATTACTTTGTCAAACGCGCGGCCAAGCGGTGCTTCTCCCATAGTGCGTAAGGTAAGCCATAGTTTTAAAGCATCAAAGCGGCGAGTAGTTTGTAGGCTTTTATCAACCAAGTTAGGGGTGCCATTACCGGCCTCTGCTAATGGATTTAAATAATCGGCATAAAGGGTAATGTGGCTAAAATGACGTTTATCGCTTAATAAAAAGGCACTACAACTAACCGGTTGCATAAACGATTTGTGATAATCAATGGTTATAGAATCAACCAACTCAATGCCATTTAGCGCATTGCGGTGATGTTCGCTCACCAACAAACCGCCACCATAAGCGCCATCTACGTGGCACCATAGCTGCTCTTCTTTGGCTAATAGGGCAATATTATGAATTGGATCAATTGAGCCGAAATCGGTTGTACCTGCCGTAATTACTACCGCAATCGGTAAATCACCTTGCGCTTTGCTGGTTGCAATTGCGGCTTTAAGCGAGTCTATGTCCATTTGCATTTTGCTGTTTGTAGTCACCGGTACCACGGCGTTGTAACCTAATCCTAATAACGCCGCCGCTTTTTGAATACTAAAATGGGCAACCTCAGAGCAATAAATTTTAAAACGCGATGCAACAGCCGGTAAGCCCTGAAGTTTTACCTGATGTTCGGGTGCATAGCGACTAACAGCCACTTCACGGGCAACCAACATAGCCATTAAGTTTGACTGTGTACCACCACTGGTAAATACGCCATCAGCAGAGCTTGGCAGTGAAGCTTTTTGGCATGTCCAATCAATCAGCTTTTGCTCAATTAATGTCGCGCCAGCGCTTTGATCCCACGTATCTACCGAGGTATTAATCGCAGCAATAATGTGTTCTGCCACCACAGCAGGGTAGGTTACAGGGCAGTTTAAATGCGCCATATAGCGAGGGTGATGAAAATACACGGCATGATCTAAATACACGCCTTTTAATTCCTCAAGCACCGCCGGAAAATCAGCCAAAGGCTGCGATAAATCAACATCGTTTACTACTTTTGCTAACGCATTTACCGACACCCCTGAAAAAGGGTTTTGCGCTTTAGCCATAGCTTGCTGTACCGCCGACAACCCTTGCAATGACGCTATTTGATAATTAATGAATTGTTCTAAATTAAATTGAGGGGGTAGGCCGCTTTGTACAAACACGGCCTGTTTTTCAATGGTATTAACATTTAACATTTGAGATTGAGACACACCAACATTCCTTGAGTACACTTTTTAGGTGCAAGGATCTTAATGATAATAATTTCTATTTACAATAATGAAAAAGAGTGAGATGTTCATCTTTTTATAAAATAGATGTAAATTTATTAGAGGAAATACAACGATAATTAACTTGAGTTTGAGTTATATCCAGCTCAGCTGGTACATTATTTATTCAATAGTGTGTAATAAATACAATTTATGAAATATTTAATACAAAACTTAAAATATTTCTGCTTTTTCTGTTACGTTAGTGTCTGTATTAACGCTAAAGGACAGTCACTATGGAAGTAAAACAACTCGCAAGTCAGACCTTAATCGGCTTAAAAGTAAGAACCTGCAACGCCAATGAAATGAACGCTGGCACTGCAAATATAGCTGAACTTTGGCAAAATTTTAGTGAAAAGTTTGCAAGTAACCTTACTGAAAACACCAAAGTGTATGGTGTGTATACTAACTACGAAAGCGATCTTACTGGCGATTTTGATGTCATTGCCTGCTGTGATAATTTATCAATCACGCACCCTGAAGCTAAAAAAGTAACCACCCAAGCAGGGCGTTACTTAGTATTTAAAGGCAAAGGTGAGATGCCTGATGCCGTTATCGATTTATGGGGAGAGGTTTGGCAATATTTCAGCTCAGACGATTGCCGTTATGCCCGCACCTACACCAGTGATTTTGAGTACTACAAAAGCAGTAACGAGATAGAAATTGCCATTGCAATTGAAGACTAAAAAAACGGCTAGGTTTGTAAATACAAACCTAGCCGCCCTGTTTATGTCAGTCACGTTTAGTTACCTGTTATTTACGCTGCACGCAAAAAAGTGATTACTAAAAACAGGTTTATTGATATTTTCTAAACGCTTGTAAAGCGCACATTGTGCCTTGATCCCAAAGTAGTTCGTGGTTATCTAACATTTTTTGAAACTCAGCTTGATTTACCCATTTAGTCGCTGTGATATAGTCTTCATCAGGATTTTCAGGCGGATTCTCCATCATAATAGGGTTTTCTGCGATAAAATAATGCATGGGTCGGTTCCCAAAAACAGGCTCTGATGAGTATAAATGATGAAACTCATTTGCCTGCATACCCGCTTCCTCTTCAAGTTCTTCAATGGCATGCGCTTTTACACTTTTACCTACTTTATCTATTCCCCCACTGACAAATTTCCAAAATTTTCTATCATAGCCATGTATGTATTCTTGTATGATAAAAATTTCTTTTGTTTTTGTATTAAAAGGATAAACAATAACTACTTTTCGATCTTTTTTACTGGGCTTTTCTACCAATACTTCTTCAATTTCTTTTAAAAACATTTTGCTGGAGCTTAACTTTATTGATAATAATCTGGTTGCAATTTTATCATAAGTAGAAGAAGTATGGTAATGCCCATCTTTTACCATTTTGATGTAGCATCACAACTCGTCTTTACCATGGAGGCATTACCGAGGTAGTCGATTGGTTTTAAAATACGTAGACCCGCTGTCAAATCTATAATTGCTGAGTTAACAATCAAGTAATAGCTAAAAGTAGGGATTATCAAAATAACTGGTCAGTCATAAATATGATATCTGAAGTCAGGTTTGACCTCTTTGGTTCTTTGGCTGACTCCTTTAGCTCCCAAGATTCTAAACGCCCTCTTCATCTAGGGTCTGTTGACCTTTGCGGATTACAATTTGTTCAAACTAGGGGCGGTTTAATCGCGGCGCGAGGTTTGTAACCTAGTGGGCTAAGTAAAAACCGAGCAACAAAGAGTAAATCGCCCCTAGGCAGAACCCGAAGGGCAGCGCCTGTTTGGCATTGATGCTGCGTTATCGCCTATTTATGGGGAATAACCACACTACATAGGCTCTGCCTTGCCTAAATACCAAACAGACTGCTGCAAATTTAACCTTGAAAGGTCAACAGACCCTAAAGTTAGTCATTAGCAGTGCGTTAAACAAGGCGCTATAAATATGTTACTTTATTCGCTGATATATTTAATCGCGATGGAATAGATAAATGAAAATACTCATATGGATTGGAATTATATTTTTAGTCATACCCCTTGTTGGTGCCTTAATCGCTCTTATTCTTGGCTTATATGTTAATAACCCAAGCACGCATAACGCGACTGCTTTTGATAGTAAACTTAGCAATCAATATTACCTACGAGACGGTAAAGTTGTTTATGTTTTAGATGGCAATTTTTTCCAGATTGGAGGCTCCCCAATAGAAGGAGCTGACCCTGATACGTTCAGTGTGATTAGTCAGTCTTACGCTAAAGATAGTAATAGTATTTATTACGACGGAAGACGAGTTGAGGGTGCAGATCCTAGCTCAATTCAGTTGTTAACATCGGGTATTAATGCAAGTAAAGAAGAATCTGGTTATCTTATTAGTGATGGCAAGGTTTTTTGTTATGGGCAAATGATAGAAGGTGCAGACGCCGCTTCGTTCTCTTATTTATTAGGCTCATACGCCATGGATAAAGAATATTTATATTATTACATTGATGTTAAATTGCCACGTAAAGCAGTGCCAGAAGCAATGAAAAATGCAAACGAGCGTTATATTCGCCATGACGAGCAGGTGATTTACCAAGGAAAAATAATTAGTAACAACGCGAGTCGTTTTAAAATTATTAATGATGAATATGCCGTAGATGAACAGCATGTTTATTCACATGGTGATGTTGTTGAGGGTATGGTGGCCGATGGTTTTAAGGTGATTACGCCCTACTACAGAAAAGATAAAAACCAAGCCTACTACTTTAATACACCCATTCCAGAAAGTGATCCGTCTATATTTAAAGTATTAAATGATTCTGTTGCCAAAGATGATAAGCATGTTTATTACAACGGTTATATTGTTGACAATAGAACGGTGGCAGAAGTGAGCCGTTCTGATGCCAGCGAGCTTGAGAAGATGTGGAAATGGAAGTCGCTTCACTTAAGCCCAACGCGGGTGATTCTGGTTCCTACTGATGATGTTAAAGATATTACAAATAATTTTTATGCTTACAATAACGAAGTGTATGGCAGAAATAATAAATTGATCGATGTTAAACCTGAAGATGTGGTTATTCTTGATGAAGATGAAAAAATATTTGTTCGTATAGGGGCTGAGATTTTTTATTATAGTATAGCCATTGAGGACGCTGATCCCGAAACCTTCACCGTAATAGCCGATCGTTTCTCAAAAGATGCTAAGCATGTTTATTGGGAAGAGTATAAGGTAATCGACGCCGATCCGTTAACCTTTGAATATGAAGAAAATTTATATGCTGACGAAAACGATGCGGGCGAGTACTATTTGAAAATTTCGGAATAAACACGCAAAGATACAGAGTATGATTATTTACACTGTATCTTTATTGTGTATTCGACTATGGCTTTCAAACAGCCTGAGAAAACCCCCACGACAATAGAGGCGTTTGATGATCTTGCCGCGTCTAAATGAATATTCTAACTGCTTATTGCGCCAAGTATTCAAAAATGCGTGCGCGCTATCGCCAACCATGCTTTCAAGTAACGACACAACGCGATTACATTATTCAGTATTAATTACTTTATTAGGTAATAAAGTACAGTAACAGCGCCCGTGTTTTAAGCAGTTACTGTAAACCCCCGTTACGGTTTGGTTAAAAATACCGCATGGTAAGGTGGGGTTTGATCAAGTAATTAATAAGCAGCGCTTTCAAACCAGAAACATTCGCGTTGCTTTAGGAAGGGCAGGGCAAACGGGTAAAAAACATACAAGTACTTTTTGATCATTTGACCGATCCTAATGATCGTGGTTTATAATAGTCTTTGCCTGTACAAAACATGAAAGAAACGACTATCAGCCAAGCTTTTAATCAACTAACCGATCCAAGAAACTCTGCCAGTGTCCGCCATCCACTTATTAATATTCTGAGTATCGCTATTTGCGCTATTATCAGCGGTTGCAATAATTTTAACGAGATAGAAGAATACGGAAAGTCAAAAGTAAAGTGGTTACGGAAATTTTTAGACCTGAAAAATGGTATTCCTAGTCATGACACTTTTAATGACGTACTCAATCGCCTCAACCCAACTGAATTTAATAGCGCATTTACCAAATGGGTCACTGAAATAAGTAAGAATAAAGAAGGAGTGATTGCTCTGGATGGTAAAGTAATGCGCCGTACATTAGATAAAGCCTCAGGTATGCCCGCAACTCACTTAGTCAGTGCATGGTCTGTTGAGAATAATTTTTGTTTAGGACAAGTTAAGGTTGCTGATAAATCGAATGAAATAACCGCTATCCCCATTTTGCTTGAGCTCCTTGACATAAAAGGAGCAACAATTACAACAGATGCCATGGGATGCCCAGGGCAAACGGGTTGATTTTATACAGTTAGCCCAACGGTTAGCACTTTCATCATATAAACATTATCCCAACCCGCTTTCAAGCGCTTGCTTTTCACTCCAACCTTTGCACTTTTTTCGTTCTTCAATAGATTAAGTGCTATTTTATTAATTAACGCGATGTTTTGAGCTGCATACCCACTGCGTAAACGGTTTTGGTCTTCATTAAAGCTAACGTCGAGTTGCCAATGTAATTTATTCTCCACATGCCAATGACTACGGATAGCATCAGCAATAAATGCAGCGTCTTTATCTTTATGGCTACTAAGATAATACCGCTTCTCATTCGAACTTACACCATTTACCTCTCGTGTTGAGCATATTACGGCAATACTTTTTAAGCTTTTCCATCGTGGATGTCGTGCTACCAACCAATCTACTTCTGTCGTTAACCAAACCTCTCTATTTTCTATTCGCCCGTGATCACCATTTAGTGAACGATGCACGCTGTGTGGGATATTTTTAAATTGCGTGTTGAGCTGGGTATCTAAATGTAGTTTAACGTCATCATAAATCTCCCCTTGATTCCCCTTAAGTCCAAGCACATAGTTACCCTCGTTAGAGATTATTTGCTCACCGATTTTATACTGGCATCCCATGGCATCTGTTGTAATTGTTGCTCCTTTTATGTCAAGGAGCTCAAGCAAAATGGGGATAGCGGTTATTTCATTCGATTTATCAGCAACCTTAACTTGTCCTAAACAAAAATTATTCTCAACAGACCATGCACTGACTAAGTGAGTTGCGGGCATACCTGAGGCTTTATCTAATGTACGGCGCATTACTTTACCATCCAGAGCAATCACTCCTTCTTTATTCTTACTTATTTCAGTGACCCATTTGGTAAATGCGCTATTAAATTCAGTTGGGTTGAGGCGATTGAGTACGTCATTAAAAGTGTCATGACTAGGAATACCATTTTTCAGGTCTAAAAATTTCCGTAACCACTTTACTTTTGACTTTCCGTATTCTTCTATCTCGTTAAAATTATTGCAACCGCTGATAATAGCGCAAATAGCGATACTCAGAATATTAATAAGTGGATGGCGGACACTGGCAGAGTTTCTTGGATCGGTTAGTTGATTAAAAGCTTGGCTGATAGTCGTTTCTTTCATGTTTTGTACAGGCAAAGACTATTATAAACCACGATCATTAGGATCGGTCAAATGATCAAAAAGTACTTGTATGTTTTTTACCCGTTTGCCCTGATGGGATGCCAGTATAAAATCGGTGAGCAAATAATCTCTAACGAGGGTAACTATGTGCTTGGACTTAAGGGGAATCAAGGGGAGATTTATAATGACGTTAAACTACATTTAGATACCCAGCTCAACACGCAATTTAAAAATATCCCACACAGCGTGCATCGTTCACTAAATGGTGATCACGGGCGAATAGAAAATAGAGAGGTTTGGTTAACGACAGAAGTAGATTGGTTGGTAGCACGACATCCACGATGGAAAAGCTTAAAAAGTATTGCCGTAATATGCTCAACACGAGAGGTAAATGGTGTAAGTTCGAATGAGAAGCGGTATTATCTTAGTAGCCATAAAGATAAAGACGCTGCATTTATTGCTGATGCTATCCGTAGTCATTGGCATGTGGAGAATAAATTACATTGGCAACTCGACGTTAGCTTTAATGAAGACCAAAACCGTTTACGCAGTGGGTATGCAGCTCAAAACATCGCGTTAATTAATAAAATAGCACTTAATCTATTGAAGAACGAAAAAAGTGCAAAGGTTGGAGTGAAAAGCAAGCGCTTGAAAGCGGGTTGGGATAATGTTTATATGATGAAAGTGCTAACCGTTGGGCTAACTGTATAAAATCAACCCGTTTGCCCTGTTAGGAAGGGTAAAAAGGCTAGTTAGAAATCAAACTAGGTAATAGCTAAAAGTAGGGGGTTACTGGTTTATCTTATTGCTTTAGACTTTACCTCGTCGTCAAAATAAAGATAACGGCTCAGTCAATAAATATGATACCTGAAGTTAAAATTTGACCGCTCAGATTCATACCGAGCAGGTAGCGCTTCAGTCCAACAAGCGATTATGCAACACAAACTGCGTGTCGCATAAATACTAAAATGTTAGCTTTTAACCGTCTTTCCGCACCCAAAAAAATTAATAAAAAAGCTTGACGACGATCTCCATTTTTGATCTATTACTTATCTTTAAGTGGTGTAAAATTTATGGCGTCTTATTCAACAAAAAGTCTTGATCATTTAGGTTTAGTTGCAGGTATGAACAAAGAACTTGGTATTGCTAAGTTAATTGATCAATCACTCCCTGAGCAAAGCCCTGATAAGTTGATTTCTTATGGTCAACTTGTTGAAGCCATGATTTTAAATGGGCTTGGTTTTGTTGGCCGCACTCTGCATATGTATCCGCAATACTTTAAAGAGCGCCCCGTTGAGCGCCTTATTGGAGAAGGGATAAAAGCTGAGCATATTAATGATGATGCATTAGGTCGTTGCCTTGATAAACTGTATGACGCCGGTGTTTCCGGTATTTATCAAACCTTATCAGCCCACGTTGTAAAGCACTTAAACCTTCCTTGTGAAGGTATCAATTTAGACTCAACCAGTATTCATGTTGATGGTAAGTATGAGGATGATATTGATAGCCAAGCGATCAAACTTGTCAAAGGCTATAGTCGAGATCACCGCCCTGAGTTAAATCAAGTTATATTGAATTTGATCACAGAAAACAGAGCGGGGATCCCTATTTATATGCAAGCAGCCAGCGGTAATAGCAATGATAGCGAAGGCTTTAAACAGATTGTAAAACAGCATATAAGCAGTCTCAAAGCGGCACAGAATAGCCGTTACTTTATTGGCGATGCAGCGCTTTATACCGCAGAAACGATCCAATCACTTCACGAACAAGCGCAGCTTTTTATTTCCCGTGCGCCACAAAAATTAAAACAGGTTAAAGAAGCCATCAAGGCACAACATACACTCAATTTCGAGCAGATGGACAATGGGTATAGCGGCGCTTGGTTGACATCAGAATATGGAGAAGTCAAGCAGCGTTGGTTATTGCTAAAAAGTGAGCAAGCCAAAAATAGAGAGCAACATACGCTCACTAAGCGGATGGAAAAAGAAAGCAATGAAACGCTAAAATCCTTTAAGAAATTAAACAAACAAAAATTTGCGTGTCGTTTAGATGCAGAGCAAGCATTAAAAACGTGGCAAAAAGGGCATCCTGACAGTGAAGTATATGCGCATGAAATCATTGAGCAGGGCGTATTTAAACGCAGTGGTCGTCCAAAGCTAATGCAACAACCCGATAGTATTGAATATCAAATTACAGGCACAGTTTATTGGACACTAGCAGCGAGAAAAACGAGGTTACAAGACAAAGGCATGTTTATACTGGCGACGAATGATTTACGCGATTCGCTGTCGATGGAAAAAATGCTCAGTTTATACAAATCCCAACAAAGTGTTGAGAAAGGATTTCGATTTTTAAAGAGCCCTGACTTTTTAACCTCATCACTTTACTTGAAAAAACCAGAGCGGATAGAGGCACTGTTAATGATAATGACGTGCTGTTTAATGGTTTACGCCGCACTGGAGCATAAAATGAGGGCTGAGTTAAAAGCGCAGGAAGCTCATTTTCCCAACTTAAAATACAAGCCCTGTCAAAACCCAACAGCGCGATGGGTATTTTTCTGTTTCCAGGGTATTCATGTGTTAACGCTAAGTGAAACACAGGAATTAGTATTGAATATAGAGCAGAGGAACAGGACAATCATTGATTGCATGGGCAGTATCTATCAAGAAATTTATTCCTGAAAGCGTTGCGGAATGTCGGTTTTAAGGAAGAATTGTGGATAAATTACAAGTAGCATTAATTGCTTTAGTAGTTGGTTGGGGGTTATCACAACTGACTGAAATAATAAAATCAAAATGGAAAATTAACAAGTTAAAGTTGGCTATATCTTTAGAGTTAAAAGATTTAGAAATACTTCTTGGTGAACGCAATAAAACTGCTAAGAAATCAGCTTTAGAATATGGCCATAATTATAACTATAGTTGCTCGCTAGGTGCTCCCGTTTCAACACCTGTTTTTGACGCTTTTTATTGTGATGTTGCTGCTAGTTTTACTGAGGAACAACGATATAATATTCGTGTATTTCGTGATCATATCCGAGCATACAACAGGGCAAACGGGTTGATTTTATACAGTTAGCCCAACGGTTAGCACTTTCATCATATAAACATTATCCCAACCCGCTTTCAACCGCTTGCTTTTCACTCCAACCTTTGCACTTTTTTCGTTCTTCAATAGATTAAGTGCTATTTTATTAATTAACGCGATGTTTTGAGCTGCATACCCACTGCGTAAACGGTTTTGGTCTTCATTAAAGCTAACGTCGAGTTGCCAATGTAATTTATTCTCCACATGCCAATGACTACGGATAGCATCAGCAATAAATGCAGCATCTTTATCTTTATGGCTACTAAGGTAATACCGCTGCTCATTCGAACTTACACCATTTACCTCTCGTGTTGAACATATTACGGCAATACTTTTTAAGCTTTTCCATCGTGGATGTCGTGCTACCAGCCAATCTACTTCTGTCGTTAACCAAACCTCTCTATTTTCTATTCGCCCGTGATCACCATTTAGTGAACGATGCACGCTGTGTGGGATATTTTTAAATTGCGTGTTGAGCTGGGTATCTAAATGTAGTTTAACGTCATCATAAATCTCCCCTTGATTCCCCTTAAGTCCAAGCACATAGTTACCCTCGTTAGAGATTATTTGCTCACCGATTTTATACTGGCATCCCATGGCATCTGTTGTAATTGTCGCTCCTTTTATGTCAAGGAGCTCAAGCAAAATGGGGATAGCGGTTATTTCATTCGATTTATCAGCAACCTTAACTTGTCCTAAACAAAAATTATTCTCAACAGACCATGCACTGACTAAATGAGTTGCGGGCATACCTGAGGCTTTATCTAATGTACGGCGCATTACTTTACCATCCAGAGCAATCACTCCTTCTTTATTCTTACTTATTTCAGTGACCCATTTGGTAAATGCGCTGTTAAATTCAGTTGGGTTGAGGCGATTGAGTACGTCATTAAAAGTGTCATGACTAGGAATACCATTTTTCAGGTCTAAAAATTTCCGTAACCACTTTACTTTTGACTTTCCGTATTCTTCTATCTCGTTAAAATTATTGCAACCGCTGATAATAGCGCAAATAGCGATACTCAGAATATTAATAAGTGGATGGCGGACACTGGCAGAGTTTCTTGGATCGGTTAGTTGATTAAAAGCTTGGCTGATAGTCGTTTCTTTCATGTTTCGTACAGGCAAAGACTATTATAAACCACGATCATTAGGATCGGTCAAATGATCAAAAAGTACTTGTATGTTTTTCACCCGTTTGCCCTGGAGCATACAATTCAATTGTTGAATTTATAGAAAAAAATAGTTCGGGTACAGCAACTCAAAACGAAATAGTGTTTAAACTTTTTGAAGCATATAAACAAACGGCTTTTGCATCTATATATATTCAGGAAGCCAATAAAGTTGGTGGTATTGTAAAGATTAGTGATAACCACGAAAATCTAGAACAATTACGCAATGAACTGCCTGGCTTAATTGAGAAGCTTGCAATTAAAAGCTAACAAACGCTTTAACCATAGAGGACGCAAAACAACATGCTTGCACTCCTATGTCGCTTATTTTAGCCTGTTATTTCGCGCTGGTTAGGCAAGCGTTTTGTTTTTAATCAGAAAAACAGAGTATTGTAACTAATTTTGGAAGATAGAATACGCCAAGGTTCAGAGTTTGAGTCCTCAAAGTAACCTTGTTCAATACCTGACAGCATGTCCGCAAACTGTAAGTTTGTACAAGCAGAGCTATCAAGAGGTCGAGTCTTTAATACAGTTGAAACAGATTCTTGAAACCAAAGTGTAGTTTGTAAATAGTCATGTAAGCTATTACCACTTTCTACTTTTACGCTTCTAGGGTCAGGAATAAAAGTCACATTGTTAAAAAGCTTCATGTGTTTAACTAATGACAAGTTAATCATGTAGTTATATAGTTTATTGGCATCAGTTCGAATATGGGCTTGGACGTTTTGTTTGCGTACAGTAATAGATACATACTTGATGTCGTCAGGATTAGCTTCAACGAGTCTTTTGGCACGAGTTGCAAATTCGGTGCGCTCTTCAAAAGTCATTTCTGACCATTTCTTTTCTACTTTCGAATCCCACTTAAACTTTTGATAAAGTTTCTTTATCATTCGCTTTGGCAAGTGCTTTTTTTCAGGACTTACAATGAGACTGGCAATGGTTAAATATCTACTGGAGCCACCTCTGCGATAAGGACTATCAAAGGTCCAACCCAAGTCACCGCTTTCATCGAGGTAAATGTTCGTAGATGTCATAATAGTCTGTTGTATAAGGGAAGTGGGTGTGTGAACCCTAACACCGACGTTCTTATATAACGCTTACGATACCGAGGCGTCGCGGCTACGCTAGGCTTTACTCACACGCCGCAGAGTATGTATGACAGAAGTTCGGCTGTCAATAAAAACATAACAAACAATTTAAGAGGGATTCTGCAGTTGGCTCTGTTTCGCTTCACATTTTAGCTAACTTTTACTCGCCGCTTAAGGTTGCGTTGCCATTGTCTGCCTATGGCACTCTCCACTCAATCAATAATACCTAGCTGTCAGTTAGGTTTGATTACTTAAGCTAATTTTTTGCACTCAACCTAACCAATATTCAACTAAGTTAAAACCTTTCACCTAACACCTTTTGCCTTTAACCTTATAATTTAACTGTAAACCCCCGTTACATTTTGATTAAAAAAGCCACACCTCAACATGTGTTTAGGTGTGGCTTTTTTACAGCAGCTGTAACTAAAAATTAAGCGACATTCACTGCTAATAACTGGCTGCTAATAGCTCGTTACGTACCAGCTCTGCGCCTTTGCTTAGGGCGTTAAGTTTACCGTTTGCAATATCACGCGGCAGAGGAGCCATGCCGCAGTTGGTGCAAGGGTAGAGCTTGTCGGCATCTACATATTTAAGCGCTTCGCGTAGGGTTTTGGCCACCTCTTCGGGTGTTTCTATGGTATTGGTGGCTACATCGATTGCGCCTACCATTATTTTTTTACCGCGTACCAGTTCGAGTAGCTCTATGGGGACATGTGAATTTTGGCACTCAAGCGAAATAATATCTATATTCGATTTTTGCAGCTTAGGGAATACTTCTTCGTATTGTCGCCACTCGGTGCCGAGGGTTTTCTTCCAATCGGTGTTAGCTTTAATGCCGTAGCCGTAGCAAATATGCACGGCGGTTTCGCATTTTAGCCCTTCTATTGCTCGCTCTAGGCAGGCTATGCCCCAGTCGTTTACGTCGTCAAAAAACACGTTAAAAGCGGGTTCATCAAATTGGATTATATCAACCCCAGCGGCTTCTAACTCTTTGGCTTCTTGGTTAAGTATTTTAGCAAATTCCCATGCTAGTTTTTCACGGCTTTTATAGTGATCGTCATACAGGGTATCGATCAAGGTCATTGGCCCGGGCAATGCCCATTTAATTGGTTGGTTGGTTTGCTGGCGTAAAAACTTAGCGTCTTCAACAAATACCGATTTAGTGCGAGACACAGGGCCCACCACTGTCGGCACGCTGGCGTCGTAACGGTCGCGAATTTTAACCGTTTTACGGTTTTCAAAATCAACGCCATTTAAGTGCTCAATAAAAGTGGTTACAAAGTGTTGGCGAGTTTGTTCGCCATCGCTGACTATATCTACGCCTGCGGTTTGCTGCTCGTGCAAAGAAATACGCAGGGCGTCGTGTTTGCCATCAACTAGCTCGTTGCCTTGTAGTTTCCATGGTGACCATAAGGTTTCGGGTTCGGCAAGCCATGAGGGTTTTGGCAAGCTGCCTGCTGATGAAGTGGGTAATAATTTTTTCATAATACATGCTGCCTTTAATTTTGTTGTGTGATTAAGCGATACTTGTTGAGAACTGCTGCAGCACTGATTGATAAGGCTTAATAAAATGCTGCTCGGTAAATTTGCCTTGCTCAACCGCTAATTGGCCTCGCTCTGCGCGGTCATACACAATTTGCGTTAACGAATGATCGTCATTTTTTAAATTTGGTTTATAACGGCTACCTGCGGCGGCATTGGCGTTATAAATTTCTGGGCGATAGATTTTTTGAAACGTTTCCATGGTGCTAATAGTGCTAATTAGTTCAAGGTTGCTGTAGTCGTTAAGTAGATCACCAAAAAAGTAAAACGCTAACGGTGCAACGCTGTTTGGTGGCATAAAGTAGCGCACTTGTAAGCCCATTTTTTTAAAGTATTGCTCTGTTAACGACGACTCATTAGGCTGATACTCTACGCCTAAAATAGGGTGTAAGTTTTCACTTTGTTGATAGGTTTTATTATCAGACACGCTTAAGCAAATAACCGGCGGCTTTTTAAAGTGCTGTTTATAGGTATCTGAGTTTACAAAGTATTTAAACAATTTGCCGTGTAGGTCACCAAAGTTATCAGGAATACTAAATTGCGGTTTGCTTTTGTTATGCTCAAGCAATAACACACTAAAATCGTAGTCGCGCACATACGATGAAAAGTTATTACCCACTATACCTTCAATTCGCTGGTTGGTTTGGCGGTCAATAATATTGGTTTTTAATACCTCAATTGACGGAAATGCCTGACCACTGCCAGCAATGTCTAAATCAACCGAAATGATCTCAAGCTCAACCGCGTAACGATCCCTTTGTGGGTTATCCCAGCTGGCGAGTGCATTAAACCGGTTGTTGATCATTTTTAGGGTATTACGTAAGTTTTGTTGGCGGCTCTCACCCCTTGCTAAATTAGCAAAATTGGTCGTAATACGTGTGTTGTTTGATGGATGGTAGTTTTCATCCAAGTTAGTGCTTTTAATAGTAAATATAAGATCAGTGCTCATAGCCGTATCCTTTCAATTTGAGTTGTTACTGCTTTTATTAATCACACATTGCTGGCTGTTAAAACCAAAATAACGGGTTAGCAATAAGGGTGCTTTGCAGCATTAATAAATTTATACACGGTATGTAGCATGAAGAAAAACGGGTTTATTTCAGGTAAAACATGAGCCAGATTCATTCTCTTACTAAGTTAAACGGGTAAATTCAGCTAATTACCTATGACCCTCTCACAAAAGCCACTTTAGAAGTCTAGATTTCTAGATGTTTTTGCGGGTGTTGTAATTTATTCATACAAGACGTGAGTATTATTCAATGCTTATAGGCACTTAAAGTGCCATTTGCATAAAAGGTTATTGATATACTCGAATAAACCTTGGTGAGCTTATGTGCTATTAAACGTTTTTTACAAGCAACTCACCGCCACAGAGCATAACGACCCCTAACATAAAAAGAGACAAAAGGAATGAGTGATTTAATAGTGTTAATTATATACTGCGCCATACTTGGCAGTGGTGTTGGTTTTTTAGCTGGCCTATTAGGAATAGGGGGCGGGTTGGTGATTGTGCCCATACTCAGCATGATATTACTGCACTTTAATGCTTTACCACCTGAACAAGTAGTGGTGGTTGCCATTGCTACCTCGCTTGCCTCTATTTTATTTACTTCGACCTCGTCGGCTATTGCACATCATAAAAATGGCAATGTACCCTGGGATATTGCACCTTGGATTATGGCGGGCGTTGCCTTTGGCGCGCTTATTAGTGGCTTTATGGCGGCATTGTTACCTGAGCATGTTGTGCGCTTGGTGTTTGCTGTGAGTGTGGTGTTAATTGCACTAAAAATGATTTTTTCAGGTAAGAGTGATTCAGCAATAGCGCGCCCGTTACCAAATAAAGGGTTGCTCAGTGTTTATACGACCATAACCGGTGGCTTGTCTGCCATGATAGGTATTGGTGGCGGGGCAGTATTAGTGCCGTTACTGACGTTTTTTTCTGTTGATATGAAAAAAGCCATAGGCTGCGCCTCGGCCTCTGGCATTGTGATAGCGCTGTTTGGTTCAATGGGTTATATCAGCTCAGGCAGCCAGTTATTTAGCCTAAAAGAAGGATTTGCAGGTTTTGTGTATTTGCCCGCTTTATTGGGTATTGTATGCACCTCATGGTTTACTGCGCCACTCGGTGCTAAAGCTACCCATTATTTGCCAGTTTCAACCATAAAGAAAATATTTGCTGGCTTATTAATTGTAATGGCAATTAATATGTTTAGCCGATAAGGTTATTTAGCTCGCGTTAAATTATGAGCCTTAAAAAAACGGCTCATACTTACAACTTTAAAAGACGCGGCATAAAGCCGCTGCTACCCAGAATATTAGCTACTTGTAGCAGCGGGTTCACCCCGCGTCGAGGTTTAATTTTAGGTAATAGGATCGGAACCCGAAGCTCTTTACCTCTAACCTTTCAACTCAGCTGTAAACCCCCGTTACACTTTGATTAAAAAAGCCGCACACTAATAATAAGTGTGCGGCTTTAGTATTGTCCTTTTTTAAAGCGGTTACTTATTTAGTAAATGCTTTTCAAAAAAATCAGCCATCATAGTATGGTAATGCAAGGTGGTGCCTTTGCCTTCACGTAGGCTGTGTGAGCGGTTGGGGTATGAGAAAAACTCAAACTGCTTGTTATGCTTTACAAGCTCGTTAATTAAGCGCTCTGAGCCTTGGTAATGCACGTTATCATCGCCTGTGCCGTGAATAAGCAATAGCTTACCGGTTAGGTTTTTAGCAAAGGTAATCGGCGAGGTGTTATCGTAACTCTGGGGATCGGTATTTGGGTTGCCCGCGTAACGCTCTTGGTAAATGGTGTCGTACAAACGAATGTCTGGCAACGGTGCTGAAGCAATCCCTACTTTAAATTTATCACCATGGCGGAACAGTAAATTAAGGGTTGAGCTACCGCCGCCTGAGTGTCCCCATACGCCAACGCGATCGGTGTCTATTACATCCCAGCGTTTAGCCATAGCATCTAGGGCGTCTACTTGGTCTTGCACGGTAATTGAGCCAATTTTTTTATAAATCGATTTGCGCCAATCCCGGCCTTTTGGTGCACGTGTACCGCGGTTATCAACCGATGCCACAATAAAGCCTTTTTGCGTTAACAGTGATTTATACAAGTAACTGTTACCTTCCCAGCGGTCTTGTACCGTTGAACCCCATGGTTCGCCGTATACGTAAAACACAATTGGGTATTTTTTACTTTTATCCATGTTTTTAGGGAACATTATGTAGCCGTCAAGCTCAGTACCATCTTGCGCGTTGACTTTAAAAAACTCATGCTTTGGTAAGCTTTGTTCAACAAGCTTTTGTTTAAGCTTTGTATTTTCAACTAAGGTTTTTACATTACTATGATTGCTCACTTTAATGATCTCTTTAGTCGGTGGCGTACCAAATTTTGAGTAAGTATGCATTGCCCATGAGGCATCTTTTGACATGTAGTAGCTGTTTGAACCTTCAAACTCAGCAGGTGTGACCCGTACCGGTTTGCTGCTGCCATCAAGCGGTGTGCTGTATAAATAACGCTGACCAGGATCGTTTGGCGAGGCAATAAAATACATTACGTTTTTATCTTCATTGATGGTAAGCATATCAATAATGTCGTAATCGCCTGGGGTTAGGTCGATAATAGTTTTGCCATCGCGCGATACACGATAAAGATGACGCCAACCGTCGCGTTCGCTATGCCAAATAAAAAACTCGCCGTCTTTTGACCAGTTGGCTTTGTAAAACCATTCGATAAAGGCATCGTCTTTGTCTTCTAAAATTTTGGTCAGTTGCTGCTTTTTCCAATCAAACAACCACACTTTATTATGGTTTTGCGGACGGTTTAAGTCTTGGATCATTAACTCATTACCGGTGCCTGCCCAGCTAATACGCGGAATGTAACGGTCGCGGTTATCGCCTTCAAGCTCAGCCCAACGGGTTTGTTTATCACTAAGGCTTACCACACCAACACGCACGGCAGAGTTAGTTTCACCCGCTTTAGGATACGGGAATTCTTTAAGGGTAGGGTAGAGCTCATCGGTGTTGTTGATCATAGTGAAAAATTTAACATCACTGGTATCAAGCTGCCAATAGGCGATTGATTTGTTGTCGGGGCTCCAACGAAAACCATCGGCAATAGTAAACTCTTCTTCGTATACCCAATCAAAATTACCGTTAACTATGGTGGCGTTACCATCGGTTGTGAGTGTAATGGTCTAATGAAACTGGAGAGGTTTATAGCGTAAAATGAGCTAAACCGAAAAGGTATCAATATGACTAGAAAATCAAAAGTAACACTTAGCGCACAACAAAAACTCGAATATGCCAAGCTTATGGTGGAGGAAGGTTACATCAATAAGCAAATTGAAGAAATGTCTGGCGCTGGCAAGTCCGCCGTATCACGTTGGAAGCAACAATATTTATCTGAATTAGAGGGTAATAGCCCTGAAAATGCACACGCATTTACACCTGAACAGCAACGTATTCAATCATTGGAGAAGCAGCTACAGCGTGCTTTAAGGGATAATGACATATTAAAAAAAGCCACCGCTTTCTTCATTCGCGACAATCAAAACTTAAAGTAATGAAAGAATTGAAGAAAGCAAACACAGATTACACTATCACTGAATTGTGTCGTATTTTAGAGGTCAGTATGAGTAGCTATTACTATGAGCCTGTCAAACCCGATGAACAAGAGCAGGTGCTTTTAGATTTAATTGAATCGATAGCTGATGACTCCGGTTATACGTATGGCAGACGTAGAATACATGCTGAACTCAATGCGCTTGATCACACCATAGGGGTGTATAAAACGGCGACATTAATGAATAAGTTGAATATACAAGCCATTGCGCCGAAGAAAAAACATTATTATCCAGATTCAGGTGATGATCATAAATACGCACAAAACCTTTTAAAACGACAATTCAACCCAGATACACATAACACGCATTGGGTTGGTGATATTACTTACATTAGGAACCAGCAAGGCTGGAGTTACTTGGCCTGCGTGTTAGATTTATCAACGAAGGAAATTGTAGGTTATGCTTTATCAAAAAGCCCTAATGCTGAATTAGCCAAAGCCGCATTAAATAATGCGATTAAGCGCCAACAGCCGGTCCTTAATCAACTGATGTTTCATTCAGATCAAGGCTGTCAGTATTCAGCGGCCACGTTTAGAGAGCGGTTATCACAACTGACTATAACGCAAAGTATGAGTCGCCGAGGTAATTGTTGGGATAATGCCGTTATGGAGCGTTTTTTTAGAAGTTTAAAAACAGAGCGCCTGAATCGTCTTTCATTTATAAATCATGATTCAGTGGTAAGTGAGGTGGATAATTATATTCAGTTTTACAATTACAAACGCAGGCATTCAGCGCTTGATTATATGACACCACATCAGAAATATAATGAATTAAAAAATGCCGCTTAGGATCTCTCCAAAATTAGTTGACCATTACAATTGCAAATGGCTCGTCTGCGCCCTCTGGCAACAGCTTTTCAAACTCAACCAATACTCTACGGCCTGTGCCGTCAGCATTGTAAAATACAATGTCGTTGCCTTTTACGCCGTGCTCTTTTTCATCATCGGCGTTGTTATCGTCTGCTTTTTCTTTTTCTTTTTCGCTTTCGCGCTCTTCAAGCACAGTGTAGCCGGTACCATCGTCTAGCCACTTAAAATAAGTGCTACGCTGGGTTTTAAACTCTTTATCTTTATAAATTTGCGCTAGGCTTAATGGATTATTCACGGTACTCATCGCTGCATTGTTGTTGGTTGTTATGCTGGTACTTGAACATGCTTGCAAGCCTAAGCCCGCAACAATGGCCAGTGCCAAGCCCGATGTTTTGATCAGATTCATTGTTATTGTTCCTAGTATTCGATTACATTTACTGTAACAAAATAACGCACACAATATCAGCATGCTTAACGCACAAAGCGATGGTTTAAACCCAAACTTTTATAATTAATTACCATGCTGGATTTTTAAATTCTGCACTGAGCGTGTCGATTAGTGCTCTGACTGTTGCCGATAAATGCTGTCGAGAAGGGTAAAGCACATATATTTTCATTGGGTTTAATGTCCATGGCGCTAATACACGCTGCAAGCGATCATCCAGTATATATTGATTTGCCAAATACGTAGGCTGTACTGAAATACCCCCACCGGCTATGGCTGCATGAAGTAATGTGGTGGCCTCGCTTGCACTTAAATTACATTTAACATCAACCGATTGAAACTCATCCCCGTTGTGTAAATGCCAAATATATCGGTCGAAGTTTTTATAGCCTAAACACTGATGAGTGCTTAACTGTTGTGGTGTCGTTATTGGCGGATAATCTGCAAGGTAGCCGGCTGAGGCCACTAATATAGATTCACACTCGGCAATCGGTTTACCTATTAACGAAGGATCAGGATTGGCTGCAATACGTATTGCCAAATCAACCCGTTGCTCTATTAGATCTGTGGTTGAGTCTTCAAGATCTATGTCTATTTGCACGTTAGGATGACGTTTCATAAAACGTGTAAATATAGGGGCTAATTGTGAAAAACCTAACGACATACTGGTCGCTACTCGTATTTTACCTGACAACTGTTGCTGGCTTTTAGTTTGTTCAACTAAACGGTTAGCCTGTGCTAACCATTGCTCTATTTCAGGTAAACAGGCCTCGCCAGCGGTGGTAAGCGTTACTTTACGGGTAGTGCGATGCAATAAGCGCGTATTTAACCAAGCTTCTGCCGACTCAATATGACGAGTAACCATAGGGCGTGACATTTCAAGGCGATCGGCAGTGGCCGTAAAACTGCCTGAGTAGGCAACATCCACAAAAACCTGCGCTGCGGTGAGTTTATCCATAGTATTTGCACGATTTATGAAACAATGATGCTAATTATTGGTTGTTTTTCTGAACATATCAAACCTTTATTATGCTCGCATTAGCAACCAATGATGAGAATACCATGAACCTACGCACGCTTTTATCAAGCACACTATTAGCCAGTAATATCGCTATTGCAGACGAAACCCCATTAACCCTTGACGTGTATAACGCTGACAGCAATAGCTTTCATGTCAATGCCACACTTGTTTATGGCCGTACCGATGCAATTTTAATTGATACCGGATTTACCAAAGCCGATGCACTGCGCATTGCCGCTAAAGTAATTGATTCAAGCAAGCAACTAAAAACTATTTTTATTAGCCAAGCCGATCCTGATTACTACTTTGGCGCTGAAGTGCTACAGCAGTTTTTTCCTGAAGCAGAGATTATAACCACACCCGCAGTGCACCAAAAAATAGCAGCAAAGCTTAAAGGTAAACTTGCTTTTTGGACACCAAAAATGGGTGAAAACGCACCAAAAAACCCCATTGTACCTAAGGTATTTAATGGTAATAGCTTAAAAATAGAAGGCCATACCATTGAAATTCGCGGCACAGAGGGTGAGCATAATCATCGTCCATATTTATGGATACCTGATAATAAAGCTATTTTAGGGAATGTGGCAGTGTACGCTAATGTTCATTTATGGATGGCAGATGCACAAACTCAAACAGAGCAAAATGCATGGGCAAAGCAACTTAATGAAATGAAAGCACTTAAACCAACCACGGTGATCCCTGGGCATATGAAAGCAGGGACTCAGCTAGACGCTGCAAATATTGATTTTTCACTCCAGTATTTAAAGGATTTTGCACACGCTAAGCAAAATAGTGATAGCAGTAAACTATTAATAGATAAAATGACCAACTCATACCCAGAGGCTGTATTACCTATGGCTCTTAGCATTGGCGCTAAAGTTCATAAAGGCGAAATGAAATGGTAATTGCTTACGCTTAACCACTGTAATAAATGCAGTAGAACCAAAAAACACGCCTATCAAAGTCTGGCGTGTTTTTTATTATTGCCACAAATACATACTGGCTCGCTTATTGGCAATATTTAATTCAAATACCTCAGTGCGCAAATATTATGTGCGGTGTTTATTCATCAAGCTCTAAATGCGCGCGTTCAACGCTTTCTTGAGGTAACTCTTTTTGCACCGATACACCCAACTCCTTAAATTCTGAGGCTTGTTTAATTAAGTTACCTTTACCGCGGTATAACTGAGAAAATGCTTTATCGTAACTTTCTTTGGCTTTATCGAGCTGTTTACCCACACCTTCCATACTGGTTAAAAAGCCGTTGAGCTTGTTGTAAAAACGCTCGGCTCTATTAGCCAGCTCTTTTGAGTATTTAGTTTGCTCTTCAAAGCGCCATAACTGTTTAACAATGTTTAAACTGGTTAGCAGGGTAGTAGGAGTCGCAACCAGAATGTTTTTTTCAATGGCTTGTTGGTAAATATCACTTTGGTATTTAAGTGCTTCTACAAAGGCGGATTCTATGGGTACAAACATAATAACAACCTCAGGCGAGTTTATCCCTGGGAGGCGATCATACGATTTACTGGCCAGCTCATTTATACGCGCCGTTACTGCATTTACATGCTCTTTAATGGCTTGCTGAGACTCAAGCTCAGTGTCGGCATTGACATAACGGGTATAGGCATTTAACGATGTTTTCGCGTCAATCACTAAGTGCCGTCCTTGGGGTAAATACACCACCACATCAGGACGAAGACGGCCATCTTCAGTATTAAACGATACTTCGCGTTTATAGTCTGTGCCTGCACGAAGCCCTGCGCTATCAAGCACGTTTTCAAGCATGAGTTCTCCCCAATTACCTTGGGTTTTCTTTTGCCCTTGTAAGGCATTACTTAATCTATCTGCTTGCTCAGTTATGGCTTGGCTTTTAGCTTGTAAATGAAGCAGCTCGGTTTTAAGCGCTGCACGCTGCTGTAAGTCTTCAACGTGAATAGATTCCATTTTATCTCTAAAACCTTTTAGCTCACCTTGAACTGGCTTGAGTAATTGCTCTATGCTTTCTTGATTAAGGGTTTTAAATTTTTGCGATTTTTCTTCTAAAATTTGGTTAGCTAAATTTTCGAACTCTTTTTTAAGTATTTCTTTACTTTGCTCGATGTGGGCAAGTTGTTCGCTAAAATGCTGCTGCTTTTGCTCAAGAGTAGTGCGTATATTATTAAGCTCTACATCGCGTAAATTGTACTGTTCACGCAGGGCGCTAAGTTCGGCTTCGGCTTTACGCCAATATTGATTATATTGTTGGCTTTGTTTTTCTTGCTCAGTTAATCGGGTTTTAAAATGCTGTGCCTGGTCGCGTTGCTCTTGATGAGTAAGCCCTAGTAAATCGTGCTCTTCAACCAATGCGGCATATTGGCTTTGCGTTTGCTCATGCTGGCTTTGTAATAGCATTAACTGTTGTTGTTGCTCATTTACTTGGCGCTTTATTTTTTTGCTTAATTGCATTGATACAACACCACAAATAGCCATGCCTGTTAGAGCGCCAGCACTTACACTTAACCAATCTAAATGGGATAAAAACGAAGTAAACATAAAATAAACTTTTAAAATTTAGTGACATGCCATCATAACGAATTACGCTCTTTAGCAGTAGGGGTAACGCACTAAATTAAGCACATAAAAAAAGCCAGCTATAAAAGCTGGCTCAGTATTACTAAATTAGTAATTAAACAGGGAAATCAACATGAAACTTGCATATCAACTACAAGCTTAATAATAGACTCAGCTATTTATGATTAGTTCAAAATATTTTATAAAAAGTATAAATTATATCAGACAAAGAAAAGCCAGCGCTAAATAGGCTGGCTTAATTATTACTATTTCTAGTAATTACACTACGGGATATCAACATGAAAGCTTGAGAAAAACTGCAATTTAACCAAGCATATTAATAGACGCCTGTAATTAATATAAGTTCAAAAATTTATGTCGACTTTTAACTTTTAATTAAAGACAGCATTTGCTGTTCATCAAATTGGGTAAAGCTCATTGATTTTTCGGTAAATAATGCATCAACAAGTGCTTGTTTATCTTGCTGCATCTGAAAAACTTTTTGTTCAATGGAGTTTGCCATAATCAATTTATAAACAAATACTGGATTAGTTTGGCCAATGCGATAAGCACGATCAGTGGCTTGTTTTTCAACCGCTGGATTCCACCAAGGATCAAAATGAATAACCGTGTCGGCTTGAGTTAAATTAAGCCCTGTACCACCGGCCTTTAAGCTGATTAAAAATACCGACGTAGTGCCACTGGTGAATTCGTCTATTACTTTATCGCGATGACGCGTTTGCCCAGTTAGCAAACTAAATTTAATATTGAGCTCATTTAAGCGCTCTGCAATTAAATCAAGTGCAGAAGTAAACTGGCTAAATATAATCACCTTACGGCCAAGGCTGAGCATTAAAGGTAAATGGCTTGATAACCATTCTAATTTAGCACTAGCAGCATCAGTTTGTGGCTCGATCAGCTTAGGGTGACAACAAATTTGGCGCAGCTTTAACAAGGCTTCTAAAAAAGCAAGTTTACTTTTTTGCACGCCTTGTTCAGCAAATAAATCAATGAGCTTTTCCTCAAGCGCACGCGTAATGCCTTGATACATATCTTTTTGTTTAGGTTCAAACTCAAATTCTTTAACAAGTTCGGTTTTTTGCGGCAGTTCTTGCGCAACTTGGGCTTTAGTTCGGCGCAAAATAAACGGCATAATTAACGCTTTAAGCTGCTCTGCACGTTCAATGTTACTTTCGCATTCAATAGGGCCTTGAAAGTGTTGTTTAAAGTGCGCCTGCGAACCTAAAAGTGAGGGCATGGCAAAATCGAGTAACGACTTTAATTCAAATAAATTGTTTTCAATAGGAGTACCACTTAAGCAAAGCTTAAAGTCGGCATTTAAACGTTTTACTAACCGTGACACTTGTGCGGTATCGTTTTTAATATACTGGGCTTCATCAAGAATGATGTTTTCAAAATACAGTGGCGAGTAATAGGCTATGTCACGTTTTAATAGCGGATACGTGGTTAAAATACAGTGTGCTTGCGCTAAGTGTTGAAGTAATTCGTTACGATGCGCGCCAAAAATAGTCGTCACTTTTAAACTTTTAGCAAATTTGGTTATTTCGTTTTGCCAATTACTTACTAAGCTTGTAGGGCACACAATTAGTGTAGGCCCCGTTTGCGCTGTACTATAAGAACTAGCTAAATAAGCAATTACCTGCAAGGTTTTACCCAAGCCCATGTCGTCCGCTAAAATACCACCTAACTGATTACGCTTTAAAAAATTAAGCCAAGCCACTCCCTCTTGCTGGTATTCTCTTAACACCACTGAATCGTGTAAGCCATGAATGGCGATATTAGGCGATAGTAGCGCATCGTTATTTAGCTCATCAAGATAGCGCTCTAATGATGGGTCGTGTAACTCTACATTTATGGCTGTGTGCTGAACTAATTCAGGCAAATATGAAAGCGGAATATTAAATTCGTCGCGCGTTTTAATAAATTCAAAGCGAAGCTTAAATTCAATTAATAAATTAAACGCGGCTTTATCTATAACCCCAAATTGACGACCTATGGGATAGTAATAAAATAATTCGCTTTGACGATTCAACGATTCATACAGTTTATTATTTATATTAAATAAGGTAGCTACTTTGGTATCGTTTAACACTACTTTACTATGCATTTGATGGCCAGCGGCTCTGCTTACATGCAAAGAAATTTTGCTTTTAGTATCGGCAACATTAATTTTGCTCATTGCTACTTGCCAGCCACGCTGCTTAAAACTTGGCAACACTTCGTGTGCTAACCAGTGTAAATGAATAGCCGATTCCTGAGCAAAAATAAATTCGCTGTGTAAACCCCCTTTACAAAAATCAAAGCCTAGGTTGACCAGCTCATTAGTCACTGTGTTTTCAAATGCACTATTTATAAGTTTTTCAGGCGCCGTACCCGCTAAGTAATTTTTATTTTTATACTTAAACGATAACGAAATTGCTAAAACTTGACCCGACATGCTGACTTTAAGCACCGCATTATTTAATGACTTAATCGATGTAGTGGGTGCATTAATTGGGTGCGGTATAACACCTGCGCCAAAATTATCAGCAAGCTGATTATAAATTCGATCAAAGTTTGTATCGTGCAGTGCAGGTATCGTTTGCAGATGAGCTATTTCGTCAGCACTTAAGGGGGTGCGAATGCGGCCTAATTTATATGTATCTAAATCTAAGTAAATAGGCGGCGTAGTTTTAATTAACGCCCAGTTAGGAATTTGCTCAACATGAATTTTTAACTGGGTTACCTCTTTTTGTTGCTCCCAAACAAAGTTAAGGGGTAAGCCAGGTTGCGCTTTTATAGGCACTCGAGAGCGCTGTAGGAACAATCGTTCTGTGGCTAATAATTGCTGCAACGCGTTAAAACCCCATTGCCCTTTAAGCTCAATATTACCCACCGCATTTTGCGAGCGGATCCAGCTATATAATCTAAAATCACTTTCTAGTAGGTCGCTAGGAGTGACAAAACTATTAAGCTGTTGCTCGGTTAAATTGCGACCCAATGCATAGTTATTATTTTTATCGTAATTGGCAATTTTAGGCGTTAAGAATACTTTGTTATTTTCTATGTCTAATACAAATAGTAACACTTGCGACGGCTGTGCTTGACCGGTGTTTTTAAGTGCACTAAGTTCGCTAAACCAATCATTAATAAAATAGTCTTCACCGTATTCACCTGAATGTTCAATTTTAAGTTTTAATAAAATCGCAGCCAAATGGCGACATTTAGTTTTAGCATTGCAGGTACAGTGAGTGTCAACTGAATAGCCAGTTGGTAATTTACTGATCTCAATCCGTTGATTAAATGCAACACCTTTATCGCCTTGTACCGTTGAGTCAACCACAGAAAAATCTGCATTATGTTCTAACCAGCTTATTTGGCCGTGCTTATAATAAGATTTACCTTTAGCTAACACTGTGGGTTTAAACAATTTTTTTATAAATCGTTCAGAAAGAGGAAACTGGGTAGCCTGCTCATTTTTGATTTCTTCAAAAATAGCCATTAAATCATTTTTTGATAAGTTAGCAGACATGTTACTCAAAGTATTAGAATTTAAAAACAATTTTTCCAGTATATGCCTTATCAGCGACGAGCTAAAGCAATATTATTTTTAAAATGGACTGGTTGGATCTGATTAGTTAGTAAAAAATTGGTTTATAGGCTATTAGCGATCATTGTCTGATATGGTGCACTAAAAAACACGTTTAAATTACAAAATAAAATAAACAATTAACTTTGCAAGGAAGTTTTAGTGAAACATAGATCAGCTTTTTACTAACAAGATACAGAAGGGCACTAAAAGAGGGATTTAGTTAGTAAAAATACGATCCATGATGGTTTAAAGTGTTGTTTGAACGTTTTTAGCCATTAGAGATCATATTTTTACTAACTAACAGTGAGTTCTAGATCATTATTTAACTAACCTAACCTCAATTACAGATCACTATATTACTAACTAATTAAACGCACTTAATAATTTAGTAAGTTGATCTAAGCGTTTGTCTGTCATCACTTTATTATTTATTTTAATAGAAACATCACCGCTTCTAAGGTTGCGTTGCACGCTAATAAAGTCATTTTCTAAAACGGCTTCACGCTTTGATACCGCTTTGGGTTCGGCCGTCAAATATTTTGTTATTAGCATTGCGCGCTTGTCGTCTGCTTTTAAGGCGTTAACTTCATTATTGTCAGCCAAGGCTATAACTAACTCGTTAAATGCCTCCTCATCGCGCTCCTTAGCGTTAATAAGCTTTTTAGCGACTTCTCTACCTACATGATTAGCCGTCGGATAAAGAGCGATAACGTCCGCTGATATTTGTTCATGCGCTTTTATTGCATCAGCAATGGCGGTATGTGATACCCCTTCAATAGCTGCAATTTCACGGTACGATCCTTTTTTGCCTTGTTGGATAAGCTCGTTTCTGGTTTGCTGATAGGCTTGCCCCAACTCCCAAAGACTCGGGGCAATGTATTGATCAGAAGAGACCGCGAGTACTTTGGCATCTTGCTCAGTAAAATCACCAGAGCTTAAAACAAGGTAATCTGCCCCACCTAAAATACAAGCTTTACGGCGTCTTGAACCTGCAAGAACGAGACTCATGTCACCTTGATCCCACAATAGGGCAGGATGTTGATTACGGCCATCTTCTTTAATTGCAGGAAGAATATCGGCTACCGACTTTTCGTTTAAAAGCGCTTGCACACGTCGGTTTTTGCCATAAACCTGAGTCGACTTTTCAATCTCGTTGTGAGCAATCACTTTACAAATAAGGGTTATTTCGCGGTTAGGATCACTTGGTGCGGGCATACGAATAACATCGCCAGCATTGGCTTGTTCTAATAGAGCGTCAAGGCTGCTGCTGCCAACAGCGGTTGCAAAGGGATCTAAGCGGGTGTCATTTTTACGTTTTTTAGCCATTTTTAGTTAACATCCTTACTTAGGCGTATTTAATTTTGATTGTGTAGATTGCCAGTTTGAACGAATTAGCATTTCAAGTTCATCAACAACATCTTTGATATTTTCTTGTGCGCGCATTAACGACTCTCTACTCGCTAAGCTGTCAGACGCCTTTTGATCAAAAATGGTATTAAACGAAGATGAACTCGCCGTAATTGCTGAACTATGATTGATAGGGTAGCTCATAACTTGACGACCAAAGGCGCTTCTTACATCTTTAACAATGTCACGTTGTGAGTGATTGCCTTTTACATAATTGGTAACCAAAAATTGCATAAAGTCCCAACCTTCGTGACCAAGTGCTGCAACTGTATGGTAAATTTCACCCAAACGTTTTAAATATTTATTATTCGCGTCAAAGTCTACCGCTTCAGGATGAACCGGTATAAGCATGGCCGTAGAAGCCATTAATGCATTATAAAACATAAAGTTAAGTGTAGGAGCTGTATCGATCAATAAAATATCAAACTCATCTTTTACTGGTTCAATAACGCGCTCTAACAATTTATGGTAATGGCGTGTTTGCTCATAGTTTGAGGTGTCTTTAAGCAAAGTTGCAGTTTCATGTTCAAAATAAAAGTCGTCCATACCTGAGGGTAAAACACGAATATTAGGAATATGTGTTGGTAAAAAAGAACTTGAGACAAATTCAGGCCATGTTTCGCCTTCATCAAGGTCAATGCAATCACGCATTAAATCACCGACGGTAATTGGATCGGGCTCAGAGGATGGAAAAAAACTTGATGACGAGCCTTGAGGGTCTAAGTCAACAATACCAATGCGATAGCGCTTTATGTTTGTAGTGGCAAGGGCAGCTGCGATATTAACCATGCTGGTTGTTTTACCACAACCTCCTTTTAATGAATTAATAACAATGACTTGAAGTTTGTCTGTTGGTGCACGATGATCGGGTTTTATATCCATGATATCGGCCATAGCAAAAATATTAACCAAGGTATAAGCGTAATGACCGTTTGCACCACGTTTTATATTTAAATCGTCAAAGTCACCATTGTCATGGCGTCTTTTTAAGGTACGATTATTACAGCCAAGTAAATCAGCTGCTGCTTTTTGGGTATAAGTTCTTAATTCTTTTTCTTCAGATTTAAGATGGGCGCGGTAATGTTGGATACGTCCTTCTAGTGATTTTTCAGCAACTTCTGCGGTTGCTTTTAAAAGTCGATAAGTATCTAGCGCGTTATTATTGATAGACATACTTTATTCCTCAAAGTTAGGCGTTTAGTATAATGTCCATTCAATTAGCTGTAAACAACTATTTATGACGACATGCATTTTAAATACATGACATATAAAATAATTTTTACACCTTTAAGATTGCTTAGTATAAATAAAGAAGTTTAAGTATGGTTAAATATATAAGGTATTAAAGGCTAAGGGTGTAAAATACATATATAACATGATGATTTATATAAATAATGTTTTAAAAAGTGGATCAGCATTGTACGTGGTTAAGATCAGATCCTTATCTACTTGCAGATCAGCTTTTTACTAAGCGAATATTTACAATCAAAGTTACGCACAGGTTAAGCACTGAGTTACTCACAAAACCACCCCTGTAGATCATATTTTTACTAAGTAAATTATAAAGTTATGCACCTAATATGCCCACCAAAGATGTGTTTAATTAGTATAGATCTGATCTGTAGTAAGTACAGATCAGATCTATGCTAACTCAGACTAAGCTTATCCACAGGGGTTTAAAATATTTATCTGATTTGTCGTGTAAAATATAAAAAAAAACACTTTGTAATGGACAAAATTATTATTCAGTTAGTAAAAATTTGGCTTATCAACACTCAGTTAGTAAAAATGTGATCTGAAAACCTTTGTTTTGAGTTTTCCTTAGTAAAATACTGATCTGAGCATTTTATTTGAAGTCAGATCACTTTTATACTAACTTAAACATTTAACTTTTGTGGCTTTATGTGTTGTTATTAGCTGTCACAATAAAAACGGAAATAAAAACCATGAGCCGAAAGGTCAACATCTCGGTAGATAACTTGCCCGATACACTTAGGGGCCAAATTCACGGGGTGGAAAGTGCAATTGATAACGAGAGCTTAGCACTATTTACAGATAACAAAGATGTGCGAATTTCGATAGAAAATGCAGCCCATGGGTTACGCGCTTATTCTAATACATTTAACCATTATGATTTGTGGGGACGCTTTGTTCGCTCAGGGCATAAAAAATTGCCACTTGAAGAAGCCCCTAAAAAAACCATCATTACACGCAGAATATCTGAGAAAGTAGATGGTATTTTATATGATGGTGAAATTAAAATAACACCTGCTGTGGTAAGTACTCGCAAAGATGGCGAAGATGTAGAATATTTGGTTTGGCCATCAGACAGAGAAGAGAAAGTAGAGCGCGCACTAATTCGCCTAGCGTCAAAGGGCAAAATTGTAAAAATTAATTTTAAATCAGGTATTCAATATGCCGTTGTGTTTTCTATGAACGAATTAGCACAAGAGCTTAAAGCGGTTGGGCAATCTATGCCATATCCGCAAATTAAAGAATCGCTTGAAGCATTACAAGGTTCAAAACTTTCCTTTAAATATTCTGCAACAGATACAAAAAATTCTGATATTGATGATTCATTCTACGAGTCTAACATGAACTTTTTATCGTCTTTACATTTTAGCGGTAAGAAAGGCCAAGGTGGAAATGTAAAATGCGTTGCATGTTTAAATGCATTTGTACATAACATGATTGATAACCTTGAATACAAAGGCTATTACTTTAATAGTGCTCAAGAGTTAAAGCGCGGATTATCGCGTTGGATGATGTTACGTTTATATCATTTGTGGCGTTATGCTGCGCCAGGTAAAACCTACCATTTTAGATTACTTTCTATTATGGAAAAATATGGTTCTATTTATTCAACCGATGACATAACAGAAAATAAATTAAAAGCACTGCGTCGAGATATGACCACGACGATGAAAGATTTAATTGAAAAAGGCGCAATATCTGAGTATAGCATTACCAATGTTAAAGATGACAAAACAGGTAACATTGTTGATTACACTTATGAAATGCATCCGTCAGATCAATTTTGTGATGAAATATTGGCATTAAATAAACACAACAAGCGTATTGAAATACAAGGTGGTAAACGGATTGTTGAAAATGCAGTATTGATTGATGAAGATAAGTTGGAAGAAATAGTAGAAAAATAATCATATTAATTTTTACTGACTTACTATATTAAAGGCCACATACAGTGGCCTTTTTAACATAATCAATTTGTGACTTGTTCTAAATATAATCGATCTACTAAAAAATCATATTCACGTTTTCGTGGATGCGATAAGGGTTTTTCGTAATTTGGCAGTTGGCCAAATTTTACATTGGGCTCTGGATTAATAAGTATAAAAGGTAAAGCAGCACTAACATGATAGCGATTTTGTGCAGTGTACCGTACATTAACTTGAGGACTAACTCGAGTAGGGCGCCTAATTCGTAATTTTTCTTTTTCACCTAAACTGGCAACACGCATTTGTTCTTGCGCAACCAGTGACTGCCATTTTTGTTGATCAATCATTCGCGGATTTTTATAGCCAGCGGACTTTTCCAGCATGTCTAAAGCCATTTTTTTTGTTAGCGTTTTTGTAGCGTGTTTATGCATCCAAGTAAAGCGAACAGAAAAAGGGGAATCAGTTTCACTATGAATTTTACGATACGCCGCAAGCGTTATTAAATTTGGCATTGCATTATGCACCGCTTCAAATCGTGCGTCATTATTATCTATTGCTAAAATACAATTTTTAAATGCCGCTTTTGCACTATTTACCTGTGCTATGCGATCAACAATGGCTTGTTTATTCGCCTCTTTTATTACGAGCAAACCAGGGTGTCGTTTTAATACTCGGCTGCTTAACCCTGGTTTTTTGTACATATCAGAGAAAGAATTTAAAATTGCCTTATGCGCCAATTCCGCTGTTATTTTTGAAACGTTTATAGACTCAGGAATTATATTTTCTTCAGTACTACTAATCTCAGGTAATTGAAAATACTCTGCTTTAGCAAAGCCAACCTCTTTAAGCTCATCAATTAAGCTAAGTGTTAATTCATTGAGCAAATCAAACTGACTTCTTATTTGTACTTTTGTAACCATAACACCACCAAGAACACATCTTACTATTCAACTATTTTCGCAAATAACCTTTTGCTTTGGTAGTTTTTATTTTAAATTTTACTCCATTGTTCAGATGTATATTAAATTTAATAATGTATGATGTGTTCTTTATTTGTTGTGTAAACATTTATATAATAATATTTTCTAACTTACTAATAGTTATATATAAACGCAGTATAAAGGAGTAGGTATAAACCAGCAGAACTTTCAGCCAGCATATATATTTGAAACTACATAACTGTCGGCTGATATATTTAATTTTATCTGTAAAGTTAAGAATACATATAGCCAATTTTAGTATGATGTGTTCCTTTTGTTAACGTTATCCTAAACCACTTAGCTAAGTGGCTACAAGCAAAGCTAAATAAATACCACTCTTACTTTATACCCTATTGTTTTTTAATGTTTAATGGTTCTTTATTTATAAATTTATAATCAATAAAACAGCCAAATATGGGCTCGCAGTCCTATTTATACTTACCTAATAACTAAATAATTGGTAAATAGTGTATTTAGTCCTTGAACAAAGCACACTGCATACGTTAATTTCATTACATCAGGTAATAAGAATGAGGAATGAACATGCAATCGTGGAACCCAAATAGCTGGAGAGAACTGCCAATACTGCAGCAACCACAGTACCCAGACCAAGACGTATTAAAATCGGTAGAAAGCCAACTCAAAAGTGCCCCGCCTTTAGTATTTGCCGAAGAAACAAGAAGTTTATTTAAACAACTTGAAGACGTATGCGAAGGTCGTGCCTTTTTGCTTCAAGGTGGAGATTGCGCAGAGTCGTTTAGCGACTTTAATGCCGCTAATATTCGCGATACATTTAAAACCATTTTACAAATGGCTGTAGTACTAACCTATGGTGGAAAGTGCCCGGTTGTAAAAATTGCACGTATGGCAGGTCAATATGCTAAACCGCGTTCTGCCGACTTAGAAACGATAAACGGCGTTTCGTTACCATCTTACCGCGGTGATATAGTAAATAATTTTGAGTTTACTGAAGAAGCGCGTATTCCAGACCCTCAACGTTTAATGACTGCGTATCATCACAGTGCGGCAACGCTTAATCTGCTTCGTGCTTTTGCACAAGGGGGCCTTGCTGACTTACACCAAGTTAACCGTTGGAACATGGGCTTTGTTGCTGCTAATCCACAAAAAGCAAAATACCAACAACTTGCAGACAAAATTCAAGACGCGCTAGAATTTATGGAAGTATGTGGTATTAATTCATCTATAGCGCCAAGCTTAAAAGAAACTGATTTATACACATCACACGAAGCGTTATTACTAGGCTACGAAGAAGCATTAACACGAAGAGATCATTTATCAGGTGACTGGTACGATTGTTCTGCACATTTTGTTTGGATTGGTGAGCGTACTCGCCAGTTAGACCACGCGCACATTGAATTCTTTAAAGGGATTAAAAACCCAATTGGCGTTAAGGTTGGTCCAGGTATGGATCCTGACGAGCTTATCCGTTTAATCGATGCGCTCAATCCAGATAATATCCCAGGTCGATTAACACTTATCACGCGAATGGGTGCGGATGTATTACCAGAGAAGCTACCGGCACTTGTTCGCAAAGTGCAACAAGAAGGGCGTAAGGTCATTTGGAGTTCGGATCCAATGCATGGTAATACCGAAAAAGCGAGCTCTGGTTACAAAACGCGCAGCTTTGATAATATTATGCGCGAAATCAGCCAGTTTTTTGCTGTTCATAAAGCAGAAGGGTCTTACGCAGGCGGTGTTCATTTAGAAATGACTGGCCAACATGTAACAGAGTGTACCGGCGGTGCATATGGTTTGTCTGACGATGACTTAGCGCAGCGTTACAAAACACAATGTGACCCACGCTTAAATGCTGATCAGGTATTAGAACTTGGCTTTTTAGTCGCCGATTTACTAAAAGATGCGCGAAAATAATATCCGTGCATACATAATAAAAGCCGCTTTTATTTAGCGGCTTTTTTGTTTATTAACAGTAGTTACCTGTTTAAATCAAACGTTAGTTTGTTAGTACTTACGACGCTCAAGCCCTGTATCAGAAATAATTTTTGCTGAAATTTCTTCTACAGAATGATGAGTTGAATTTAAAAACGCTATTTTATGCTTTTTATAGAGCATTTCAACTTCTCGCACTTCAATCCGGCACTGCCTGATTGATGCGTATTTAGAGTTTGCCATACGCCTGTCTCTAATCGCAGCTAATCGTTCTGGGTCTATAGTTAAGCCAAACAGTTTATGCTTGTATGGTACTAGGCATTTTGGTAAACCTTCGCTTTCTAGGTCGTCTTCGGTTATCGGGTAGTTAGCTGCTTTAATGCCATATTGCAACGCTAAATAAAGACTGGTGGGTGTTTTACCGCTTCGACTTACACCTATAAGAATAATATCAGCTTCAGCAAAATTTTTAATATTACCGCCATCATCATTCATCAACGCATAATTAACGGCATCAATCCTAAAATCATAACTTTTTTCATGAATAGAATGCGTTCTGTGTACTTTTGGCACTGGCGCTACGTTAAGCTCTTTTTCAATTTTTTCACTATATGTTGTTAAAAAGTCATACGATACCGCATCGGCTGAGCGAATAATATCAGAGAGCTTATGGTTCACAAAAGTAAAAAATACTAACGGCTTTTCACCTTGCTTAGATGACGTGGCGTTAATGAGCGCTTTTATCTCATGCGCTTTTTCTTCAGTTTCTACAAAAGGGATTGTTTTATGATTAAATTCGACCGGAAATAAAGATAAAGTCGCATGACCAAACACCTCAGATGTTATTGCTGTGCCATCTGAAATATAAAACGCAGTTCTCATAAAGCCTCTTTTTTATTATATTTAATTTTAAAATCAGTGTATCACGGTTTACGTAAGGACGTTTGCCAGTGTAGAATGAAGATGACCTTTATAAAAGGTTTTCTTTCTTAACTCTCACAGTTACGACTACAATTTGTTTTTTGGAGAAGATCCGTGCAAGAATACGTTCTCTGGTATCAAGAGCTTGGTATGCAAGATGTTCCTCGAGTTGGTGGTAAAAACGCCTCACTTGGTGAAATGATTTCAAACTTAGCTAACGCAGGTGTGCAAGTCCCGGGTGGTTTTGCGACTACCGCAGACGCTTTTAACGAGTTTTTAGAACAATCAGGACTCAACGCAAAAATTCATAACATTTTAGATACACTCGATGTTGATGATGTAAACACACTCGCCAAAGTCGGCGCTGATATCCGCCAATGGATTATCGATACCCCATTCCAACCTAATCTAGATAAAGCAATTCGCGATGCATACAGCCAGTTACATGGCGACACCACTGCAGATGTTTCATTTGCTGTTCGTTCATCAGCTACTGCTGAAGATATGCCAGACGCCTCGTTTGCAGGCCAACAAGAAACGTTCTTAAACGTTGTTGGTATTGATTCTGTAATGACCGCCATCAAACACGTATTCGCTTCGTTATTTAACGACCGTGCGATTTCTTATCGTGTTCACCAAGGCTACGATCACCGTGGAGTTGCGTTATCAGCAGGTATTCAACGCATGGTTCGCTCAGATAAATCATCATCCGGTGTGATGTTCAGTATTGATACTGAATCGGGTTTTGAAGATGTGGTATTTATTACATCGAGCTATGGGTTGGGTGAAATGGTTGTACAGGGCGCCGTTAACCCAGATGAATTTTATGTTCATAAACCAACGCTGCTTAAAAATAAGCCAGCGGTAGTACGACGTAATATCGGCTCAAAAGCTATTCAAATGATCTACTCACAAGACAAAGCCCACGGCAAACAAGTAGAAATTGTTGATGTAGATCCCAGCCTTTCAAATAAATTTTCGATTACAGATGAAGAAGTGCAAAACCTTGCCAAGCAAGCTGTAATTATAGAAAAGCATTACGGTCGTCCAATGGACATCGAATGGGCAAAAGACGGTAATGACGGCAAACTGTATATAGTTCAAGCGCGTCCAGAAACTGTACGTTCAAACGAAGATTCTAACGTAATGGAATCCTTCCAACTAAATAGTAGCAGCAATGTTATTGTTGAAGGCCGTGCAATTGGTCACAAAATTGGCAGTGGCGTGGTACGTGTGCTTGATTCAATAAAAGAGATGGACCAAGTACAAGTAGGTGACATACTGGTTACCGACATGACTGACCCCGATTGGGAACCTATCATGAAACGCGCAGCGGCGATTGTTACAAATCGTGGTGGTCGTACATGTCATGCTGCAATTATTGCCCGTGAGTTAGGTATCCCTGCGGTAGTTGGTTGTGGTAATGCCACAGATTTAATTAAAGCGGGTCAAGAAGTGACTGTATCGTGCGCCGAAGGTGATACTGGTTTCATCTACGAAGGTATTTTAGACTTTGAAGTGTTAACTTCACGCGTTGACAAAATGCCTGAACTGCCAATGAAAATCATGATGAACGTAGGTAACCCCGATCGCGCATTCGATTTTGCTCGCCTACCACATTCAGGTGTTGGCCTTGCGCGCGTTGAGTTTATCATTAACCGTATGATTGGTGTTCACCCTAAAGCGTTACTAAATTTTGATGCACAAACGGATGCATTAAAAGCTGAAATCACAGACATGATTGCCGGTTACGAATCACCGGTTGAATTTTACATTGGCAAACTGGTTGAAGGTATTTCTACCTTAGGGTGTGCATTTGCACCAGAGCGTGTAATTGTACGTATGTCTGATTTTAAATCGAACGAATACGCTAACTTAGTGGGCGGCCAGCAATACGAGCCAGAAGAAGAAAACCCAATGATTGGTTTTCGTGGTGCGGCGCGTTATATCTCTGAAGACTTCCGAGATTGTTTTGCCCTTGAGTGTGAAGCAATAAAACGCGTTAGAAATACCATGGATATGACCAACATCGAAATCATGATCCCATTCGTACGCACCCTTGAAGAAGGTAAACGCGTAATTGAACTACTTGAAGAACATGGTCTTAAACGTGGCGAAAATGGTCTTAAAGTAATCATGATGTGTGAACTTCCGTCAAATGCATTAATGGCTGAAGAATTTTTAGAATACTTCGATGGTTTCTCTATCGGCTCTAACGATTTAACGCAGTTAACGCTGGGTCTTGACCGTGATTCAGGTTTAATTGCGCATTTATTTGATGAACGCGACCCTGCAATTAAAAAGCTTCTTTCTATGGCTATTAAAACCGCGAAAGAAAAAGGGAAGTACGTAGGTATTTGTGGCCAAGGTCCTTCAGATCATGAAGATTTTGCTGCTTGGTTAGTAGAGCAAGGTATTGATTCTGTTTCACTAAACCCAGATACAGTACTAGAGACATGGTTATATTTAGCAGACAAACTCGCTAAATAAATTACCTTGTTAAAAAAATGCCAGCATCTGCTGGCATTTTTTATGAGTAAAATAAACAGTGTACCGCTGATCTGTATAAGTCGTTTTTTCATATAAATCTCATAATAGGCGTTTGACTTGATTATAATTACAGCTGCTTAAATTTCGATAAAAAGAGTGTTAAAACTGTAAAATCTTCAATTTTTATTAGCCATCACCATGATATAATTACACAAATGCATAAATAAGCGCCGCCATGATAGCAACGATAACACAACAAGATGCCGCGACCGAGCTGGTTGCAAATTATTTAAACATCATTAAAAATCAGGGGTTTACTGGAGATACTGACGCAAGTTATGCAACTAGACTGACTGCATCAACTGATAACAGTATTTACCAGCAGCTTCCGCAAGGTGTTATTTTTCCAAAAAGCGAAAAAGACATTCAAATTGCCTTACAAGCGGCATCTCATGATCCATTTTTGTCTTTAACTTTTGGCCCGCGCGGTGGCGGCACCGGAACTAACGGACAATCTTTAACCCCAGGTATCGTAGTTGACTTATCACGTTACATGCGTGAAATCCTCGAAATTAATGTAGAAGAGGGCTGGGTACGAGTTCAAACCGGTGTGATAAAAGATCAACTTAACGACTTTTTAAAACCGTATGGATTTTTCTTTTCACCCGATTTATCTACCAGTAACCGTGCCACCATTGGCGGCATGATCAGCACAGATGCATCTGGCCAAGGCTCATTAATTTATGGTAAAACCAGCGACCATGTTTTAGGGCTAACCACCTATTTAGTCGACGGCACAGCCATAACAACCCAGCCAATAGACATTGAAAAAGCAAAAATAATTGCCGATCAAGACACATTAATTGGTCAAATATACAAAACAGTTTTAGCTATTTCATTTAATGAACGCGACGCTATTTTAGCAAAATTCCCGCGGTTAAATCGCTTCTTAACTGGGTATGACCTAGAGCATGTGCTAAGTGAAGACTTACAAACTTTTGATATGAGCCGATTAATTACAGGCTCCGAAGGATCATTAGGTATAGTTACCGAAGCAAAACTTAACTTAACACCCATTGCTGAATTTAAAACACTCATAAATATAAAGTATGACAGTTTTGACTCTGCACTTCGCCATTCACCGTTTTTAGTGGATGCCCGTGCTACCTCGGTTGAAACCGTCGACAGTAAAGTTTTAAACCTTGCACGCGAAGACATTATTTGGCATTCAGTATCGGACTTAATAACCGATGTGCCTAATAAAGATATGCAAGGACTCAACATGGTTGAGTTTAATGCCGTTTCACCACACGATATAAAAGACAAAGTAGATACTTTGTGCAAATTATTAGATGAGTGCGTTGCTAACCAAACAAATGGTGTTATTGGCTATCAGTTAACCAGCGACAAAAGCGATATACTAAAAATATATGCAATGCGTAAAAAATCAGTGGGTTTATTAGGTAATGTAAAGGGAAACCAAAAACCGCTCGCGTTTGCAGAAGATACCGCCGTACCGCCTGAAAACTTAGCTGATTACATTGTTGAATTTAGAGCATTACTCGACAGTCATAATTTACAATATGGCATGTTTGGTCATGTTGATGCCGGTGTATTACATGTACGACCAGCACTTGATATGTGCGACCCAGAACAAGAAAAATTACTGCGCACAATTTCAGATGAAGTCGTAAAACTCACCGCTAAATACGGTGGGTTAATGTGGGGCGAGCATGGTAAAGGTTACAGAAGTGAATACGGCCCTGAATTTTTTGGTGAGCATTTATTTACTCAATTGAGAAAAATAAAATCGGCTTTTGATCCTAATAATAAAATAAACCCAGGTAAAATATGTACCCCGCTTGAAAGTGAAGACTCACTAGTGAGTGTTGATGGGCAAAAGCGTGCTTACTTCGATAAGCAAATTTCTATTGATGTTAAAACCAGTTTTAACAATGCCATGACCTGTAATGGTAATGGCTTGTGTTTTAATTATGATGAAAACTCGCCAATGTGCCCATCTTATAAAGTGACCGGCGATCGTCGTAACTCACCTAAAGGTCGCGCGGGTTTAATGCGTGAATGGTTACGTCTTCAAGAGTCAAAAGATGTTAATTTGCTTGAAGTAGAAAAAGCGCTGAACAAAGGTGAAGTGATCACCTGGTGGGAACGTTTTGTTCATAGCCGTGAAAAAAATAAAGGCGTTTACGATTTTTCTCATGAAGTTAAAGCATCAATGGACGAATGTTTAGCATGTAAAGCGTGTACTACCGCTTGCCCAATAAAGGTAGATGTACCAACTTTTCGTGCACGTTTTTTAAATTATTACCATAGTTATTATGCGCGCCCACTCAAAGATTATTTAGTAGGTAATATCGAAAATAGCGCACCGTTAATGGCAAAATTTGCTCGGGTTATTAACCCAATTGTAAAAACAACATTGGTTAGTAACCTCATTAAAAAAACGGTAGGGTATGTTGATACCCCGCAGCTAAGTATTCCAGCACTCGGTAAACGTGTAAACAAATCGCAAAAATTTGATTTAGGTTTTCTTAAAACGTTAAACGCTGATGAGCAAAATAATTATGTGCTCATTGTTCAAGACCCATTCACCAGCTTTTACGAAGCCGAATTGGTTGAAAGCTTTATTACACTGATCACACAGCTTGGAAAAAGACCCATGTTGTTGCCATTTAAACCCAATGGTAAACCCCAGCATGTAAAGGGGTTTTTGCATGAGTTTAAAATAACGGCAAAAAGTGCTGCAGAGTTTTTAAATCAACTTAACGAAATAAATGCACCATTAGTAGGTTTAGATGCGTCATTAGTGATGTGTTATCGCGATGAATATAATACAATTTTAGAAAATAACCGTGGTGATTTTCATGTGCTACTTGCCCATGAATGGCTAGAAACACAATCGTTTAAACAGTTAACGGCTAAACAAAATTTAAATACTGAATTTACATTATTGAGCCACTGTACTGAAACAACCGCTTTACCCAAAGCGGCAAGTGTTTGGAAAACTATTTTTGATGAACTTGGTTTAACATTAAACACTACAAATACGGGTTGCTGTGGCATGGCAGGTACGTATGGCCACGAAGCGCAAAACCAAGATAACTCAAGAGCACTGTATGAAATGAGTTGGAAACCTATTGTTGATAAAAATAAACCTGAGCAACTTTTATCAACGGGATTTTCGTGTCGAAGCCAAGTTAAACGTTTTGAAAAGTTTAAACCCAAGCATCCAATCGAGTTATTAGCTGAGTTACTTAAATAAAAAATAATATAAGAAGGCGGGCTTAATAAAAACCGCCTTTCTATTTACCTACTACTTTTTACTAAAGCTGTCAGCAATCGGTTTTGTACTAATACCGTGAATAAACACACTAAATAAAATTGTTGTCATGGCAATGGTCGCAATTTGAAATTTGTTTTCTATTTGTGTATCTATCACCATTAAAGTAAATACAATTGAAGCCAATCCTCTTGGCCCAAACCAAGCAAATGTAAAACGCTCTTTTATTTTAAGTGATGTAAGTTGCAGTGACAACATAACAGGAATTATTCTAATTAAAGTTGTACTTAATAAGGCATAAATTATTATCTCAAAATTTAATTTAGCAAAAACTAAATAAACACTTACAAACCCAAACAAACACCAGATCATTAATGATGTAAAATCGGCTATGTGTTCCGAGTCTTCGATAAGCTCAACTTTTACCTTTTCGCTTGAAAACTTATCAAATAATAATCCTGCAATAAACACGGCGATAAATCCACTTCCATGAAAATACTGCGTAATCGAAAACACCGCCATAGCAAAACCCAATAATAAAAACGGGCTGGTATTTTGTGCAAAGTAGTGCCGCTTCATTGCAAAATTTAAACATGGAATAAAAATAGCTATACTGGTAAAAGCAATAAATAAAGCTAAACCAAGCTCTCTAGTAAATACAGTTAAGGTTTGTGTTGCTGTGATTGTAGATTCGGGGTTTTTCGCCAATAATATAAATATTAAAAAAACAGGTACACATAAACCATCGTTTAAACCACTTTCGGTATTTATTCCTTCACGAATTTTTTCAGGAACTTGAGTACTGACGAGTAATCCTCTACTTAAAGCGGCATCGGTGGGCGTTAATATAATGGCAAGTAGCGCAGCTTGAATAACAGATAAATCGGCAAACAAAAATAACCCAACAGCAATGCCAAGTAATAACGTTAAGGGTAGGGCAACAAATAACAGTAAACTCGGATACTGAAAGCTATGCCTTAGCACACTCAATTTTGATTTGGCCGCATCAGTAAATAAAAATATGCTTAAAGTTAATTCTATAAACGGGAGTAAAAACCGTAAACCATTTTTAAATTCTTCGTTTTCGTTAGGTACGACTAATGCTAACAACATACCACCAAAAACAAAAAACATTGGGCCCGTAATTTCAGTTTTTTCTAGTTGGCGAAGTGTTAGCGAGTAAATTAAAAATAAGCTACCAATAAAAGCAATAACTAAGTATTCCATTAAATTTTCCTTTTTAATCCTGACTTCGCGCGCTCTTTAATATTAGTTTGGATATAAATTTGATCTGTGGTGGCTATTTTTGCATGCCCTAAATCTTCTGATAAATGCTTGAGTGGTCGTGTTTGTGCATCATGCGTTGCCCCCGTATGACGAAGCCAATGAGCAGTTGCAGCTTCTAATTGTTCCGCGTCATCTTTAAAACCATCATCAAGTAATGATTGTTGTGCAATATCAAAACTTTGTTGTACTAACCTGCGAATTTGCCTTACCGTCATTCCACCTTGACCACGAATTTTATGCACTAGCGGATCTGACTCATCAACGCGGGGCAGGGCAGGTAAACCACGATACAACCGATAACGTTTTAAATATTCAACAAAATCATCACTTAAGGTTACATCGCGTAACTTATTTCCTTTGCCCATAATACGTAAAAACCAAAAGCCATCGTTATCTTGCCAAAAATGTGACATAACCGGCGACCACTGTGGCCGTTCCGACAATTCTGATATACGTAAATAAAGCCCTTTCAAACACGCAAGCGTAAATAAGTTTCTTTCATACTCTGGCTTTTTTTCACATATATCTCGTGTCACCCCAAATACATATTCCCATTGAATATCGCTTAACGTATCGGGGATTTTGATTTGTGATTGCACAACCAAGTAGGGGCTATTTTTCTTAACAACAGGTACAAAGTTAGCGAAGGTTTTTTCTTCTAAAATGGCGAATTTATAAAATACATTGAGGGCTGTAAACATGGCCGATAATGTTTGCTGACTCGCAATGGATTCTTTTAACATGAAAGGGCGCCAATTTTGGTTTAATCGACGAATTCCTTGCTCATCTTTATAACGCCACTGCACCGAGGTTGATGCCCATTTTTTATCCGGTTCAACCATAAAATCAACATAGGCTTCAATATCTTCACGCTTAAGTTCAAATACAGATTTTTCTGTAATAAGCCAAGAATACAAGTAAAATCGTTCAAGTTCATTACGAAATCGACTATACGTTGCCTCAGATTTTCGACCGTAAACGTATAAAAACTGGTATAAAAAATTAAGATCGGCCTTTGATTCAGTTACAATCAAGCTGACTTGCTGTATAAAAGAGGCCAGCTCTGGATATTCTGAATCAAGTGTATCATCTTCCAAATGAGCAATTTGATAACGCAATTGTTTTAATGTGTCGACCAGAGCAACAAGCATAGTAATAAAATATATAATAAGAATAAGAGATCTGTATGCTAACTTTAAAGTCCGATACTGTCTAGTATTGGACATAACGAATTTTTGATATTTATGCTAAACGCAGATTTATTAACCATATACCTTATTAAAGGAAAAATCATGAAAAAACTTCTTCTGTTGAGCATATTAGTTGTTACCGTTTCACTAACGGGTTGCGCTACTACAGGCAGTGCTTCGCCTGGTGAAAAACGCGCTTTAGTGCAAAGTATGAAAAACAACACATTGGCGACTTTATATGCTAAAAAACCAGATGTTAAAACTCAAATTGCTAATTCTGCCGGATATGCTGTTTTTGATAATGCTAATGTAAATGTGATTTTAGCCAGTTTTGGTGGCGGTTATGGGGTAGTTAAAAATAACTTAACGGGAAAATCGACCTATATGAATATGGGTGAAGCTGGTTTAGGCTTAGGTTTGGGCGTTAAAGATTTTAATGTCGTAATTGTTTTTCACGAACAAGCTGCATTAAATAGGTTTATTCAATATGGTTGGGCGTTCGGCGGTAATGCCGATGCTGCGGCAAAATACCAAGATAAAGGCGGTGCTTTAGTTGCCGAAGCCATTGCAGACCAAGTTACTGTATACTCTTTAACCGAAAGTGGCCTTGCATTACAAGCTGTATTAAAAGGCACTAAATTTTGGGTGGATTCTGAGCTAAATTAATCCCTCTTTACACCGTTAATAGCGGGCTGATTTGCATAATCCATGCTCGTTTTACTATAAACGAGTCAATTTAACATAACGTAATTTATGGGTTGTCAGTTGTCAGTTGTCAGTTGTCAGTTGTCAGTTGTCAGTTGTCAGTTGTCAGTTGTCAGTTGTCAGTTGTCAGTTGTCAGTTGTCAGTTGTCAGTTGTCAGTTGTCAGTTGTCAGTTGTCAGTTGTCAGTTGTCAGTTGTCAGTTGTCAGTTGTCAGTTGTCAGTTGTCAGTTGTCAGTTGTCAGTAAGTTAAAAACTAATATGATAATAAGTCAAATTTTGTATTATTTAATTTATTATCAAACGCTACCGCCAGTTTTTCTGTTTCACTGAATACGGTGTTCCAATATTTAATCCGGGTGTCGGCATCAAGATTGGTAAAGTCATTTCTATCGGGGATTTTTCCGTAAGGTAAACCTGCTATAAATTCTTTTGATGGGGTGATCATCACCACGTTATCGTAATTTTGTGGTGCGACTTTTCTTTTCAAATTTTTATCGAACCATCCTGCTTTGGGATCTGAATTAAAATGCGGATACAAAATTAAGCCTGGGTTATTAATTTTTAAATCAAAGTGGTAATCAATAATACCGCCGTCACGATAAATTCCAGGTGGCGATCCAACAATATTTTTAATCCCTTGCATCACCAACGGTATAGAGCCCGATGCCAATAAGGCATCTTTTAAATTTGTTTGTGTGAGTGCAATGTTTTGAGTTTTAAAATTGTAACTGTCGGTAATACTTAAATTACTATTGGGCGCGCCAAAAATAAAACGCTCATACTGACTGCCCAATAATTTACGATTAACGCGGTTAAGCAAGTAACTTTTTAATAAACCCAAAAGCTGTATTAATTTATGTTCGCTGGCAATAAGTCCATTAGATTTTGCGACAATAAAATGCGCTTTAAACACAGGATTATTTATAATTTCGTTAACACCATTATCGCCAAACACATCTTCGAGTAGTGCGCGGGCTTTAGTGGTAATTTCATTAGGGGTGGGTTTATTACTAGAATATCGGGTTTGCGAATACGATTTTGCTAAGCGTTCGATGGCAGCAACCGGATCGTTTTGTGCAAAACACGCAGCACGAAAAGCCCCTGCCGAAGAACCAATTAAATTTAGCGGTTGGGTTCGGTTTTTAAAAAATTCGGCAAAAATGTACTTATCTAACCCAAATAAGGTAAACCATTTTGGCCCACCACTGGCGCCTAAAAACGAAGTAAAAAGTTCAGGTTTAAAACCTTGTTGGTTTATTATTTTTGCTGCAGTTTTACCTGCATAAATGTCGATCATCTAAAAATACGGCCTTTCATGTTGCTATTTTATATTATTTAAACCCTACGAACATGAATATTTATGCAAGTAAATATAGGGGAATTATTATTCGTTAATTTCAAATACCTACTCCACATTTTTAAAACTTAATTTTTAAACACCCTCTCACTCTTCGCTATCAGCATCGCGAATACGTTCTTTGCGCGCTTGCTCTTCCTCAAAGGCGGCTTGTATTTCGTTAAGCACCGAATCAACATCGGCCGCTTCGTTATCGTCTTCAAATTTACCTGTGAGCGTACTATGTGGGGTCAGCTCAGCGTCTTCGTAAAGTGCCCACATTTCTTTAGCGTATTGAGTGTGTGATAACGCAGGCGCAAATTGGCCATAGTAACGACGCATATTATTTACGTCGCGGTTGAACATAGCTTCGGCGCTATTATTAGCAGAGGCATTAACGGCTTGTGGTAAATCAATAATAACAGGGCCATTACCATCTACAAGTACATTAAATTCAGATAAGTCACCATGAATAATACCTGCGCATAGCATTAATTTAACGTAATAAATCATTTGTGAATATTGCTTAATGGCTTGCTCAGCTGAAAGTTCAACACTACCTAATTGAGGTGCTACATTACCGGTTTCATCGGTTACGAGTTCCATAAGTAGTACACCATCAACACAACAGTATGTTAGCGGGACGCGAACACCTGCTGCCGATAGGCGTGACAGTGCATCAACTTCAGCATTTTGCCAAATTTCTTCTTCTACTTGGCGGCCATAGCTTGAGCGCTTACCTATAGCCCGTGCTTGTCGTCCACCGCGCACTTTACGCCCTTCTTGATACTGTGCTGCCTTTTTAAAACTTCGTTTACTGGCTTCCTTGTACACTTTGGCACAGCGAATTTCATCGCCACAAGCAACTACAAACACATCAGCCTCTTTACCGCTCATTAATCGGCTAAGCACCGCATCTATAAACCCATCATCAACCAATGGTTGTAAACGTTTTGGGGTTTTCAAAATGCACCTTCTAAAAATACAGGAGTGTTTAATAAGCTGTTATTTAATCTATTTATTACTATGTGGTTCAAACGAGGTATACCTTTGCGGATTAAGAAAGACGATGGTTTTAATAAACAATGAGCGACGCTTCAAAGTTGTATTCAATATTTAAATTACTCGGTTAGAATAAGCGACTGAGGAATAAAAGCCAACCTCATTTTGCAATTTTTTGATAATTATTAGCTAATAATAACGCTGAAAATAGTTAACATTAAAAAACGGGAAGTATACCCGTTTTTTAATTTATAGCTTTAATTATTAAACGCTTAAAACTGCCATACTAAAGACGTCCAATAACGGCGACCGTCTTCCACGTAGCCGTACTCATCTTCAGTAATGGCTTTATCAAGAATATTATACACGCCAAAACCCAATTTTAAACTATTCGTTAAGTTATAGTTACCACCAATATCGGCCAATGTGTAATCTGGAGCAATAAGACTACTTTGTGAAGGACCCGTTGTTGGTTGACTCTCCTTACCTCGGTAATGAATACGTAACCAACTGCCAAACTTATCACTCGGTTGCCAATTAAGTGATGTTTGCAGAATATGCTTAGGCAACTGATTTAGTGGGCTGCCTTTATACTCGCCTGACTTTTGCTCCGAATCGGTGTAGGTGTAATTAGCACTTAGGTCAACATCATTGCCAATATCATAGGAAACTGTCAATTCAACGCCTTGAGTCACTGCTTCATCAACATTTACATAAGTTGTTGGATCTGAACCAAACTCATTAGGGCCATCAGTACATTGGGTTGATGGACAAGAAATACGGGTTATTTTATCATCAAACTGGTTATAAAATACGGTACCTGAAATGTTCAGTTCACGGCTTACATCAAAATAAACTCCTACTTCATAGTTAATTGATTTTTCTGGATTTAAATCAGGATTACCATAAATATTACCGCCCCTGCTAACTTGACCCCACTGTGCAGTAGACTGGCGAATATTGGGCGCTCTAAAGCCTGTTGAAACGCCACCTTTGATGGTAAGGTTATTAGTCGCTGTATAAACACCGTATAAACGCGGACTCCAATGTCCCGCAAAATTACTATCATGATCGTATCTAATCCCTGTAGTGAGATTAAACGTCTGTGTTGCAGCCCATTCATCCTCAGCAAAAATTGACCACTGTTCATTCTCAACGTGGGTTAAATCACTAATTTTATTGCTGGTGTAATCATCCAATGTTTCTTTTAAATAAGCTGCACCGACCGTGGCATTATGACCGGTAATAATTGGCAACGTCCAGCTAGTTTGTGCGTCCGTGTTTTCAACAAACATTTCACGAGAGGTGTTGTCGAATTTATCGTATTTTAAATAACTGCGTGAAGAACCAAAATCGTAAAAACCATTATGGCTGAGTGAAAAGGTTTGTTGCTCATACTCTGTCGTTGATGACTCAGGGCAACCACGACGCCCACAGCTTTCTCCTGGGGCAAGTGCTGCAACAGTTTTACCGAGCGTGGCATCCAAGGTTTGTTTACCCGTGCCTGCCTCAAACATAATTTCATGGTTATCAGAGGGCGTTAAAATAATCTTTGCTTTAATATTACTTTGCTCTTTGCCACGATAACCGGCACTAAAATCATCTTCATCTCGCGTTGAAAATTGGCCAGATAGCTGCACACCTAATAGTTCAGGTATTAGTCCACCAGCAGCAAAAAAACCACCTTGATTAATATTGCCCGACTCACTGCGTTCTTGAATTGAACTATCTAAGCGCACTTCGCCATACCATTGTTCTGGCGCTTTTCGGGTAATAATGTTAATAACCCCACCGATGGCATCCGAGCCATAAAGTGACGACATAGGGCCGCGTATTACTTCAATACGCTCAATGGATGAAATAGGCGGTGTCCACGCACTTTCTACACCTGGGCCATCGCTGTTTGGCCGAGTTTCTCTGGATGTTTGACGTTGTCCATCAACAAGAATGAGCGTGTATTGGCTAGCCATTCCGCGCAAGCTAATATCTTTTCTGTCGCCGCCACCGGTTACAATTACACCAGGGACATCTGTCAGTGCATCGGTTAAGTCTCGATAAAAGCGCTTTTCTAATTGCGCCCTGTCGATAACGCTAATACTTGCAGGTGCTTCTTTAAGCATTTGTTCATAACCAGAAGCGGTGATTACCATAACTTCCATATCTTGTTTTTTTTCATCAGCAAAAGCGTGGTTAGTAATTGCAAAAGTACTTAAAATTAATGCAGTTACTGGCCTTAACTTACAACTTACTGTATTCATGATATTTCTCCGTGACATTTATCTTGCAAATGATAATAATTAGCGTTTGCGATAATAGTGAGAAGTTCCCTTTCTCGCAACGCTATTTTAATTAAAGCTAATTTAAGTAAGGCTTAACGATATGAGTGATAAATTAACTAAAACCCTAAATGTCTTCGTTCGTACTGTGCAAACGGGCAGTATGAGTAAAGCCGCTGCTGAACTTTTAATGACGACCTCAGCAATTAGCCAACAAATAAAACAAATTGAACACGATATTGGTTTGAGTTTATTTAATCGCAGTCCTCGAGAGCTCACACTAACTGAGGCCGGCGAATTATATTATCGAAGCTGTGTAAAAATGCTTGCCGTTGTAGAAGATACATCAGAACAGCTACAGCATTTACAAAACTGCCCAAGTGGGCAGTTGAAAATGGCGGCACCTGTCGGTTTTGGTGGAGGGCTACTAAGTGAGCCTTTAAAATATTTAATTAGTCAATTTAGTGATATAGATGTTCATTTAACGCTCTGTGATGAGCCAGTTGACATGATCAAATCTGGTATTGATTTAGTGCTAGCCATTGGCCCACTCGAAGATTCAAATCTAATCGCAAGACAACTCGCCAGTTGGCCACTCATATTGTGTGTGCATAAAAATCATGCTCTTGCACAGCAACCAAAAATTGCGTTGGATATGCTTAAAACGCACAACCGAATCGCTCACATAGCCGTTAACCCCGCACTTACACACCGTATTAGCGGTGAAAACACACCATTGCCAAAAGCGCGTATTGCGATTAATAATATGCAAACGGTCATTCAATTTGTTGCTGATGGATTAGGTTATGCGATTTTACCTGAACCTGAAGTACGCCATCTTTTAGCCAAAGGTGAACTACTGGAAATATGCACCGACTGGCAGCTTCCCCATTACGATGTATTTGCATTAACTCCCGCACGCGATATCTTAGCGGCAAAAACTAAAGCCGCAATACAGGCACTCAAAATATCGTTTGCAAATATTTAAAATATGGTACAGGTTAATTAAATGATAATTGCCTGATTAAAGTACACACAGCCACTGCATGTAATAAAATACAATGGCTCAAATAAGTGTTTATTTGTTTAAATTAACCAGTTCTTTTTCAAGCTCTTTCATAGCTTTTTGCGTTTTAAACTCTTCATAAAGCGCTTCACGCGAGCTTGGATCTAAACGCTTACCTGATTGCTCAACAAGGTTGTTAAATGTCTCTTGCGTGTTATTCATAACTACAAAGGTACATAATTGTTTTACGCCATCTAGCTTTGCAAAAGCAACTTCTTGCGGTACTGCACCCACCAAGCTTTGCTGAGCAACTTGCTTGCTGACTTGTTCAAATGTCCCGCCCGCATTTAGCTCATCATTACTTTGTGCTTTGCGAAGGTATAGTTTATCCATTACGCTAGCTTTTACCTGTATTTGTTGTGATAAATCTGCTCGCGCGGCTGCAATTGCTTGCGCTCTATCTACTGACATACTTCCAGACCAAGGGACGCATGATGATGAAGCCAAGCCTTTATCCGACACGGGTAATAAAACCCAGCTCGGTACAGAGTCATCTTTAGCAAGTGGTACTGATTGATTATTATCTGTGCTTGAGCAAGCACCTAATGCTAGCGCAGCTATAACTGGTAATAATTTTTTCATTGTTAAAGTCCTTTCAATTGTTCTTGGTAATAAGCGGTGCGTTTAACCACTTTTTGTAAATAATTACGGGTTTCTTGAGCGGGTAATTCATTAATCATTAAATTATAAACTTTATCAGCCGACATACTGTTAGCCGCTATACTTGCTTGATTAAGTGACTTAGTTCCACTGAGTGTTTTAGCAACATTGCCTGGGCCTGTATTATAAGCAGCAATACTCATATAGAGTCGAGACTCTTCGTTACGTATATTTTTAAAATAACGATTATTTAATAGGTGTACATAGGTGCTGCCTGCTTCAACATTATTATCAGCCTGAAAAAGATATTCTGGGCTTAGTAAGAGTGGTTTACCTTGTAAAAACTGACTGACATCTTTGCCTGCTGATGTAGGTACTATTTGCATTAACCCAAAAGCAGGGATAGGAGAGCGAGCTAACGGGTTAAAGCTAGACTCGGTATGAATAATAGCAAGTAAAAGTGCGGGATCTAATTTATAACGAGCAGCTTGAGTGTGTACCTCAGGCAAATATCGCTTAGCTTGGTTTGACAAGTTATTAGCAGGCAGTGCATAACTCACCTTTACTCTATCTTTTTGCTTAGTAATAACAGGAGCATTTGACGCTAGAGTTTGTGTGACCGCATCAACTGATAAAACAGTTTGTTCAGTACTTATTTGAGACTTGATTACTTTTTTTATAGGTACAGATGAAGGATCTCGATTTGACTTTACCGCAGATAAATTAGAGTTACTCTTAATAATATGATTGGCCGCTATATATACGGGGTCTTTTGCAAGCGTTTTTGCTACTGAAATTTGCGACAATGCAGTCAACTGTTGATTGGCATATTTCACTGCTTGCACATCATTGTGGCTATTTAATAGTTCAATAACAACTTCACCATGTTCAAAATCTACTGTGGTGCGTGTATTTAAATCGTCGCTGTATTCAACCCATACCTTGGAGCTTGGTAAGTTTGGATCTTGCCATTTTTTATTTACCTGTTTTAAGTAAGCATCTTGTGCATCACGCCATGCACTTACAAAAGCATCAAACTCTTGTTTTTGCTGTTGTTCGAATTGATTAAACTCACTTTCTCGTTGCTTTAAAAAGGCAGCAAATTCAGCCTCTTCATTATTTGCAGCAACACTTGGTATACTAAAATTAACACAAAAAAATATGCCTAATATGCCAAAACATTTAACGTTTATATGCATCAGTAATTTCCTTTTATTTAAAGTAACTGTTTAAATCATCAGCGGTTACTTGCTCAAATTCCGTTTTAACGATTATATATAATCGTTTACAGCCTATACTTTCACAGTTTTCTAATAATTCCATGGCTTGTTTATAGTGTTGGTTATTAAACCAAATTTTTGCTACTGCGGCTTTAGCCTGATCAAGTTGCAGCTCATTGACCACTAAGTACTTGTCTAGGTAATTTAATTGCTCACTTTTAGGTGACTGCTCGGCAACTAATGCCACCGCATCAGAAATTGTTGTCGTGTGACTCATAGCAACTTTAAGTAATGATCGTAAATGAGTTTTATCTTTTTCAGTACTCACTTCCCAAGCAGCTCTTATAGCTAACCCAGCTTGATTTATTTCATTATCAGCAGCTAACACCGTACCACTACACGTTAACCACTTCCCCTGCATTTGTTGCGCGTAGTCAGTAATAGTCGCGTTTATATAGCTGACTTTCTCGGGAAGCTTGATATTAAGTTTACTAGCTAAATCCACCTTTATCTTGTATCTTTGCGGTAAGGTAAGTGCATGTCTGCACGCTTGTTCAAGCATATTATTAGCACTGGATTTTAATGCCATAACACGGGCATACTGCCCGTTCGCCTGACTTTTAAAAAAAGCTGTTTGTTGTTCGATTGTTTGCTCCGAGTCAAAGGTGGCCGAAGCCACCAACGCAAGCGCTAAAATAGCTGTTAGCATTAAAGCTCCTCTTCACTCGCTACTTTACCTGACGCACCTCGGGGATTAGCCGCTTTTTCGTTTAAGCCACCCACTGCTTTTATTTTTTTGCCTGAGCCGTTCATGCCATTAACTGTTTCACTATTGTTGCCTGCCATTTCTTTTGCAGCTTGACGAGCTGTAGCTTCTAAACTTGGTGCATAAACAGCAACGCTGTATTGCCACATTCCATCATCACTAGCAAAACTCTTAACACTTACACCCGGTGGTAATTTGCCTTTAGATATAGTTGCATATTCGTCAGATGTTTTTAATTGATTTAAAAATGTATTACGTTCTTCATCTAATATTTTTACTTGTTGAGGATCATTTAGATTTGGGTCATCGTATTCAAATTGCTGCGTGCCTTCCATTTGTTTCTCGTCAAAGCTGCCCTGCCAATACACTTTTTCACCTTGCATTGTTGCCAACAATGCCGAGCGTGCACGGGTTTGTGATTGCGATTTTGCCACATCTTTTAATTTACGTGCTACTTTACTATTTTTATTACTGCGTATTATGGCTGAGCCATAACCTAAAACAATAACTTCTTTGCTATCTGCATTTGTTAATACTTTTGCACCAACCGGCGGTAATACTCCTGATTTTACATCGCTAATTACTTGTTGAAAAATAGCATTTGGTTCACTAGTAACAGCTACAGCACCGCGATTACCTTGAATTTGCGAACGTGTTTTAGGCGTAGAAATTAAGCTTACACGTACTGATTTTTCATTATTGTTATCATAAACATCATAGGTTACAAAGCCCGCTAATGATCCTGCAACTGACTCCTTACATGCCTCCATCATATTCGTTTGCTCGCTCGCAACCCCTTCAACACCAGTATCTATTACATCCATTGTTGCACTGACGACGTTGTCGCATTGGTGTTCTACTCCTTTCATATTTTCTATTAGTTGTTTTTTTGCAATTAAATAAGCTTGGTTATATGCACCGCGTTTTGACAGTAAAGTCGCATTCATATTGTCATACGTGTTATAGCTTGCACTACCGATTGATAAAATACCGGTGCCACTGCCCACTTGTATCATTTTTATACCGTCTTCATCGTCATCAATCAGCGACTGATGAGCAACGGCAACAGCTACATTACTATCTTTAGCAACAACAACATCACCCGATACTTTAGCTTGTTCAGCATTAGCAACAGTCGCTCCTGGTCGTGCAGGGATCATATCGGTTAAGCTAAATTCTTCTGCCGCAGTTGCTGGCATAGCTAAAACCATTGCTAATGTTAATATTTTTAATTTCATCATCTATCCTTATTTGTACCTGAGTGTAAAGTCGTCTTCGACTGTAATTTTTGAAAGGTTTTTAGCCGTTATTGTTACTAAAGCCTGCTCAAGCGCATGAGCCAGCTCACCTGTATTTCCTTTAAATCTAAGGCTTGCTACCGTGTATTTTTGCTGCTTATGTATTGAAACATCACTCACCCCCCCTAAGGTAGTGAGTACATCATGAAGCTTTTCTGGTTGTGTTAACTTATTGCTTGGCAACATCACTTCACGGACTAAACCGCCCCTTGCTACAACTTGTGTAAATGCATTAGTTAGCGTGTTATGAAGTGCTTTTGATTGTGACTCGCTGGCTAAATGCACAGCCATTAAGTCGTTTTCTACGTGTTCGCCCGAGGGTAAAGACATAAGCGATGCATCATTTTCCCAGCGCCCATAAATATTCCCCGCTAAGTCACGTACATCAGCTTTTAACGAAAGCTGCCTGTTATTATCTCGGTTAATCAGATCAGATTTTGCGTAAATTACTAAACTGGCCGCATTACCAACCTCAATACCTTGATCGTTTAGCCAAATTTTTAGCTCTGTTTTTAATGGCTCAGGTGCAATAACTTGCACCCTAGGGGAACCTATCATGCTAAGTAACTTTGATGCTTTTTGAATTAAAGGAGCTTTTTCTACAACGGCCATTATAGTGACTTCTACACCACCATTTAGCAGTTCTTTGGTTTGCAGCGTTTGCCACTCTTTAACAAGCCCTTCACTGTGGCTTGAAAGTTGCTGACCTATTAGTTCTTGCATAGTAGTTGATTCATGCCCGTCAGCAATATTCATACTGGTGCTTGATGATTGTGTATGCTGCTGTGTAAGCCATACGCCCACAACCTGTGATACTGCACGCTGCAGGGCATCTTGCTCGGCAATAATTAATGCTGTTTTACCTTCTTTTTTCCAGCCTTGCCCTATTACCGTGACACTAATATTTTGGGTGGTTTGCTGCCAACTTTGCTCTTGCGGTTGACCTAGCTCTTGCGGATTAAGGCTTACAGTCATGCAGGTATCATTGCCATTCAATGTGGGAGTTGAATAATTTAAAGGAACTGCACCAGCATTTAAGCCTTCTAACATTAAAGTGCGTTGCTGCTCATATAAGTGAGTGGCATCATCGCTTAAGTTTGTTGTTAAATGCTGCTGAGCACTTTGGGTGGTTAAGCTTTTATTACCCTTAATAAAGCTTATAAGCTCAGCGCCCGCTTGTGCTTTTGCACCAGAAATAGCTAAACTTCCTCGCCCATATGCACATGCCTGCGTTTGTAATGTTCCATCTGCTAGCACCTCGACTTGGGCTTGTGCACTTAAAGAAAATAACGCGATTACACTGAGCTTTTTTATCATGTACGGTTCTCCAAAAAGTCTGCTGGAGTCCCTACAGAAACAGCAAATATTTTTGCACCATTTGATGGGCGATAAATACCATTTTTAGCTTTGTTTTTAATATCTGCTGCTACAGTTGAATCTTTCCAGCGAATAATTTCGCCATTGGCGCTGTTACGTGACGGGTTGACGTGTGCTACGCCTAGCGGCTCAACAAAACCAGCTTCGTAACTAAATACAATCATGGTCTCATTAGGTAAAACACCCGCATTTTGCCCACGATCTAAACTTATTTTATTATTTTTAATTCCTAAAACCTGAGCTGTTGCAGGCATTTCGCTCAACATACGAGTTAATAATATATCTATTCCTCGTGACCCCATATCACTGAGCACCGCATTTACGTGCGCACTTTGATCGAAACGAAATCCTGCGGCATAACGGCCACTAACAGTGGTAAACTTGAGCTCCGAACGGTCTCTTACATCTTCTGACTTAACACGAATTTTACCCAAGTTAGGATAAGCTAATTTCTCTCGCGTTTGCGGATTAATAACCCCTGTTGTTAGCTCTAGCGTGTAATCAGCCCAATCTGTAATTGCACCTTCTGTTTTTAAGGTTCTTAATGAGTCTATCTTTACCACAAAATCAGGAATTAATGCTTTAACTTCAGCGCGTCTAGCCGCGGTAACAACACCTTGCTGCTGCAAAATTAATTGTTGCTCATTTGATATTGCATCGTCATCACGCGTAACTATTCTAAAACGGTTAATACCTGCAAATTGGTTTTCAAGCATTAATAATAAGTTTTTATTATCAAATTCTCGCATTGCATCAACGCCAATACCACTACCGCTGACTCCTGCTAAATCAAAATACATACGTACAATCGGCTTTTTGAGTGGGCAACTGTCTGTTTCATTATTAACATCAAACGAACAGCGTTCTAACCCTTGAGTATCAAAATATGCGGGCATTGCAATATCTGCATCGCTAAAAATATAAGCACTTTTTGCTACTACTGTATTTGATGCATTATTACTTACATTACCTTGTTGAGTTGAGCTGCCTCTTTTAGGGGTAGAATTACACCCAACGATTAAGGCCATGGTTAATGCGGAAAGAGCTAAGGCTTTTATTACTTTCATTACTATTCCTAAATATCAAACAACCACTTGCTAGCAGGTGCTTTAAGTTGTTGAACTAAATTATTAATTACTTTTTGTTTTGCATTGTCTTGTGTGGCAGCATTTTCTTGTGCAAACAGGTCGTGTTGCAGTAACACAGTAAAAGGGCTTTGACTTCGAGTAAGGGCTAAAGTTAATTTTGCTTTAACTGAGTGGTCTTTATTAGATTGAGCATATTGCCAGTGTATTTGAGGACGTATCCATAACTTTACACTGCCACTTTGTGGTAATGCTGTGTTTAATGCTGACTTAATTGAGCTAAGGTCACTAGCCCCTATTACATCACAGGAGACCGCATTTAAAGCCATTGCTTGCTCATCTAACAAATAGTCTAATGTTGAGTTAATCGATAGATTTGGGCCCGAAAGGTGCTCTAGCACTGCCAACTTTTTAGCCGCAGTCTCAAGTGCGGCGCTATTTTGAAGTGCCCATATAAAACGCTGCTCTGCATTATTTTTAGGCGGAGATAAACGAGAAAGTCCAGCTAAATCAGCACTAAGACTTTTCACTAACACTGATTTCTTAACGCCCATTTTTAAAGCAAATAAATTATTTTTTTCTAGCGATTTAAGCTCGACTAAACCTGTTAATGTAAAAGGTAGGCTCGTTAAAGTAGTCGCTTGTGCAAAGTAACTATCTGCCTGAGTGTTTTGTTTTGTTAACTTTTGCAGTTGCTGTGTACTTACATCAACACTTAATTGAGTGCTTATTTCGGCTAAAGCCGCTTGCTTTGCAGCTAAGCGACTTTCCCCTATGCCAACCGCCGTGATGTATTCATCACTTTTTTGCGGTTGGATAACCCAACTTGGCCAACTTTTAGCAGGGCAATTAAAAGCAAATACTAACAAAATAGTAAAAATGCCAATCTTCATTAGCCTTTCGCTTCTTGCTCTAATTGTAACTCGTTAATAGCTGTAATGGTTGCTTGCTCTAGCTCAATAATTTCGTTTGCTTCTAGGGCTAACGCGAGTTGATCTTTAGCTTTGATAAGAGCGCTACCAATGTCTTTAGGGTCTTCTTCTTTTTTAGCATTTTCTTCATCAGATGACATCCATGAAGTAACTAAATCTCCACCCATTCTTAAGGCTGTTACTTTAGCAATTTCCGTACTGTATTGAGTTAAAATATAAGCAGATTTAGCAATTTCGATAGTAAGCTCTGTTGCTAGCTCAACATTTTGCTGATAAATCCCTTCATTTGCTTGGTTGTAAGCTACGATTTTATGACCAATTTCTTGGTCTTTATTTGTAGCACCGGCATCAAACTCTTTGATTGCAGCGTCAAGCTGTTCTGGAGTTGAGTTTTGATGTGCATATAAAAAGGCTTGAACATCTCGGTAATTATCGGTCTGAGTGCGGTACTCACCCATAACTTTGCGCTGGCGTTCTAAAATAATTGCTGACATATTTAAAAACTCGTCAATACCAACCTGTACGGTTATAGGGTAGGCATAACCCAATGTATCCATACGTTCAGTCAATTGAGATACAGCCATGTTACGATCTACATTAGCTGAAGCGCTAGTATCAGTAGTTGAAACACAACCGGCAAAAAGAGGGGCAAAAATAACAGCAGATAACAACGATTTTTTCATAAAGTAATTCCATATAAATTTAATAAGACAAGAAAGTAAAAGTGGATAACTTGACTTATTCTTCCTTGAACATATAAATAGAATTACTGAATTTAAGGTGAATTGCAATACACAAAATAAATAAAAAACTAACCAATAGCTATAAATCAATTACAAATGTAACCATAGTAGGGTGCTTAGCAGCTATTAATACTTTCAGCTTATTTTTATAACTAATGTATTTTAAATAAGAACTTATCATTAAGAAACACCATTAAGTTCGATTTTTACCCTATTGCCAACCAAACTCCTACCAGCACCATTAAACTCCCTGCAATGCGATTCATCCATTTTATGTTATTGCCTTTGGTTAAAAATAACCGCAGGCTTTTACCGCCTGTTGCATAAATCATCATACAGATAAACTCAGAAAGCAAAATAATGGCCACCAGTATGGTCAATTGGGGCGCTACAGTATATTGTACATTAATGAAAGGAGGAAGCAGGGAAATCATAAATGCCCAGCCTTTTGGATTAGCAATAGCAGTGACAAACCCCTGTGAAAATAATGAATAACGGCTTACTGCTGTCGTATTTTGAGTATCAACTGACATTTTTCCTTTTGCACGCCACATGTTAATTCCTATATAAATTAAATAAGCACCGCCCACCCATTTTAAAATATCAAATGCGCTGGGGTAATTAAGCATAACACTCGCTACACCCAGCACAGCAGCCACCGCGACACTGGCAACACCCAGTAATTCGCCAATCATCATCCACAAGGTTCGCCGCACACCTATACTCATGCCTAAAGTCATGGCCAGCGTCATACACATACCCGGAGTGATAGACACAAAAAAGAAAGTCGGAATAAATACCGCAAGTACCGCTACATCAATCATTTAAAGCTCGTAATAAGTTAAAAAAAGTTCTGATAGGTTTGAATGAAAGGGTAAAGGAAAAAAGCCAAAGGTGAAAGATAAAATAGCTATTGATAAATTATAAGTAATAGCCTTGAGAATCGGGTTAAGAGCACCGAGCTTAGCCCAAGTTAGCAGCGCAGTATTTCGCGCTGCGAAACCTCGAAGCCCGAGGCTCGAAACTCTTAGCAAATTAATTTATTGTTGTTTCAGCATCTGCTGCGTTATCTGTAAACAAGTACTTATCAAGCCATTGTTCTTGCTCCCACAGCACGTGCAATAAGCTTTTACGCGCCCGGTAGCCGTGGGCTTCATATGGCAGCATCACTAACCGCGCTTCTTTACCCAAGCCTTTAAGGGCGGCGTACATACGCTTACTTTGCATTGGGAATGTGCCGTGAGATTAAGAGGGGATCTTCTTATACTCACAGCGTAAGTCACTACTGAATTAATTGCTCATTTGAATCAATTGATTCAACTTTGTCACTCAACAAGTACTTATCAAGCCATTGCTCTTGCTCCCACAGTACGTGCAATAAGCTTTTACGCGCCCGGTAGCCGTGGGCTTCATATGGCAGCATCACTAACCGCGCTTCTTTACCTAGGCCTTTAAGCGCGGCGTACATGCGCTCACTTTGCATTGGGAATGTGCCGTGAGATTAAGAGGGGATCTTCTTAAACTCACGGCGTAAGTCACTACTGAATTAATTGCTCATTTGAATCAATTGATTCAACTTTGTCACTCAACAAGTACTTATCAAGCCATTGCTCTTGCTCCCACAGTACGTGCAATAAGCTTTTACGCGCGCGGTAGCCGAGGAAGCATCACTAACCGCGCTTCTTTACCCAGGCCTTTAAGCGCGGCGTACATGCGCTCACTTTGCATTGGGAATGTGCCGTGAGATTAAGAGGGGATCTTCTTAACCCCAGCAGCATCTAGAAAATTAATTTATTGTTGTTTCAACATCTGCTTCTTTATCTGTAAACAGATACTTATCAAGCCATTGCTCTTGCTCCCACAGCACGTGCAATAAGCTTTTACGCGCCCGGTAGCCGTGGGCTTCATATGGCAGCATAACTAAACGAGCCTCTTTACCCAAGCCTTTAAGGGCGGCGTACATACGCTCACTTTGCATTGGGAATGTGCCCGAATTAGGATCTTCTTGACCGTGGATCATTAACATAGGTTCGTTAATTTTCTCAGCATGAAAAAACGGTGACATAGCAGCGTAAACATTTTGTGCTTGCCAAAAGTCACGTTCTTCACCCTGAAAACCAAATGGCGTTAATGTACGGTTATAAGCCCCACTTCGTGCAATACCCACCTTAAATAAGTCGCTATGCGCTAATAAATTAGCCACCATAAACGCACCGTACGAATGCCCAGCGATAGCAATGTTATCTTTATCAGCAATGCCTTTTTCAACCAGTACATCAACCGCTGCTTTAGCACTTGAGACTAATTGCGTTCTAAATAAGTCGTTTGGCTCTTTACCATCCACACCTACAATTGGCATTTTAGGGTCGTCAAACACCGCAATGCCTTTAGCAAGGTAAGGCATAGGGCCCCAATAACCTATATAAGTAAATTCATATTCTGATTCGCGTACTTGTGAGGCAACGGCTTTATCTTTATATTCGAGTGGATATGCCCACATTAACACTGGTAATGGTCCTTGTGTTTTATCATATCCTGGCGGTAAATAAAGCGTACCTGAAAGCTCAACGCCGTCATCACGGGTGTAACGTAACTGCTCTTTTGTCACCCCTTTAAATGCAGGATACGGGTGCTCAAATTGAGTAAGCTGGGTTAGCGAGTCTTTGTCTAAATCGCGGATAAAAAAGTTTGGCGGCTGCGTTTTAGACTCGCGAATAGTAATAAATTGTGTGCCTTCATCGTCCAATAATGCACGAACACGCTCGTAATAAGGCGCTTGTGATTGCCATAAACGTTTAGTGCTATTTGTTTTTACGTCGTATTGATCTAAAAACGGAATATTACCCTTTTCAGATGCACCATCGCCACGTAGGAAAATATAACGCCCGCCAACTACTTTTATTACACTAGCGCCTAAATCGTTACGTTCGTAAATTGCGGTACCAGGATCTTTATAAGCATCATTATAACTGCGCTCTGAAAATAACACGCGGTTACTGTCAGCATTACGTGGTTGTATGACATAAGTGCGCACTTGTCTGTCACTAAAACGCCAATCTGTTAGCATAGCCATGTTGTCATTACCCCATTGTATACCTGCATAACGACGTTCTACTTTGGCAAATAATTTAGGGTCGCGTTTAAAGGGCGCGCGTAGGCTATAAAGATAGTCATGGTGCTCAACTTCAGTTTTCATGTCGCCACCATCTTGCGCCTGCGCCCAAATAACCTCAGCACCTTGATCAGCGCGCCACTCAAAATCTCGTCGGCCTGTTCGTACACTGTCGTAGCCTTGTGGAATATTATCGGCAAGGGGTTGCTTTGCCAGCTCCACTAATGAATACCCACGCATGCCCCATATTTGCCATGTTGTTGCAAAACGGCTGTAAGGCACTTGGTACGAAAATGGCTCGTCGATAGTCGCCACTAAAATATTGGTCGAATCGGGCGAAATTGAAAACGATTTAAATAAACCAGCACGGCCAATAAGCTGAGCTTTGCCATCAAGCGTGATGTACGCTAATTGGCCTTGGCCATAAAACTTAAATTGTGCTTCATCAAACGCACTGGTTAATAAATTTTGATAAGTACGCGCTGGGGCTTTTTCGCCGGTACTTTGTTGAATAATCGGCACCGTGCTTTGGGTATTATTGATTAATCTTGGTTTGTCTAAATTTACCGCTAAATTAGCCACAATCGCGGTGCTATCGGGTAACCACTGATAAGGTGTGGCAGTGATGACAGAATTAAGTGCAAGCTCGCTTAACTGCTTCGCTTGTTTGGTTTTAACGTTATAAATCCAAAGTTGCGCATTGTGAGGCTGCTCAACAATAAACGCTAAATACTCACTGTTTGCCGACCAACGGGGTGAGCGAATAATCCCTTGTGGTAAATTATTCACGTTCACCACAGTCCCACTTTGTACATGTTTAAATTCTAGCGCACTGTATTTTGCGTTCACGCGTGAGCGTGAAAAGTTAGCAGGATTTAGCTTTATCCCCGCGAGTTTAAGCTCTTCTTTTGCCAGCTCGTCAAGCGATACCACTCTTTTTCGCTCAAACAATGCAAGCCACTGGCCATCACTTGATAACGAACTCGTCGGGGCTAACTTAGCATCTACGAGTGTAGCAAGCGTTGGTGAAGGGGTTTGATACCCTTGCTCTGCATAACTTGCAGGCAATAAAACAATACAGCCGAAAAAGGCAATTAATAGCCTAAAAGCATTCATGTTTTCATCCTTTTTTTGTTAAATATTACCGACTATATAAACACGTTTTACCTTGTTCATAAAGTGTTAAGCAAGGATAAAATCAGCTAAATGATGCTTAAGTAAGGCGAATAAGTTAAACTTGGCAACTATTTACTTATCGCTACTGCGTTATAGAGCACAGCGTATTCAGGCTGTTGCTAAGCACGTACAAAAAACTTTAAATACAAGAGATCTAGCCAATGAAAAAAGTGCTGGTAATTGGCTACGTATGGCCAGAGCCCAATTCATCCGCTGCGGGTACGCACATGATGTCGTTACTAAATGCGTTTCGTGCACAAAAATGGGGGGTTGAATTTGCAACTCCTGCACAACCTACCGATCACATGGTTAATCTTCACGATTACGGCATAACCTGCCAAAACATTGCACTTAATTGCGATAGCTTTGATGACTACGTTAAAACCTATAACCCCGATATAGTCATGTTTGACCGTTTTATGATGGAAGAGCAATTTGGCTGGCGTGTAGATAAGCACTGCCCTAATGCGCTTAAGATTTTAGATACTGAAGATTTACAATGCCTACGTAATGCGCGCCACGAAGCCCACAAAGGCGGGCGAGAATTTAGTTACAGTGATTTGCATTCAGACATCGCCAAAAGGGAAATTGCCGCCATATTACGCTGTGATTTAAGCTTAATTATTTCCAGTTTTGAAATGCAGTTGCTAGCAAATGTATTCAAGGTAGATAGCGGTTTGTTACACCATTTGCCGTTTATGGTCGATTTAGCTACATTACCTAGTAGCACTCAAACGTTTGCACAACGCCAGCACTTTATGACCATTGGCAATTTTAGACATGCCCCTAATTGGGATGCTGTGTTGTATTTACAACAAATTTGGCCACTGATCCGTAAACAACTACCACAGGCTGAGCTACATATTTATGGCTCTTATCCGCCACCAAAAGCGACGGCCTTAAATAATCCAAAAACCGGCTTTTTAATAAAAGGTTGGGCGGATGATGCCTGTCAAGTCATGGAAGATGCCCGCGTATGTCTATCGCCACTGCGTTTTGGTGCCGGTATAAAAGGCAAATTGTTAGAGGCGATGATCATGCAAACACCCAGTGTAACAACGCCTATCGGCAGTGAAGGCATGCATGGTGATTTAGAGTGGCCAGGAAGGGTAGTCTGCGAGCCGCAACAGTTTGCTGACGTAGCCGTTGCACTTTATCAAGATGAAAATGCATTTAATCAAGCACAAAAAGCAGCGCTCGAGTTGCTTACAACCTTTTATGACAAAGAAATATTATCAGTTGATTTCATAAATAAAATAACTACAACGTTAGCTAATTTAGGCCAACATCGCGAAGCCAACTTTACTGGGCAAATGCTTAAGCACCATACCATGCGCAGCACCCAATACATGGCACAATGGATTGCAGCAAAAAATAAGTAACTTATGTTAAAAAAACAGTAGACATAGCAGCAATTGTAGATAGAATCCCGCCATCATTACTAGGCAATTTAAGCTGCATTGTCTATATTTTTTAACTGAATAATTTAAATTTTGGTTCAATACACATTTGAAAACCGCAACCTTTACAGAAAAGCGCAAATTTATCGTTAAACTGGGCAAAATGCTTCATAAATACGGCACCCCTGCCTATCGCCTAGAAGCCCACTTAATGGAGGTGGCCACATACCTTGGTCTAAAATCATCGTTTGTTATGTCACCTACATCGGTCACCTTTGTTATTTGGACCGATGGTCATGAAGATGAATACACGCACGTTGCCCGCGTTGACCCGGGCGATCATGACTTAGGTTCGCTTGCAGATACCGATGATTTAGTGAATAAAATGCTTAATGATGAATTAACATTGCAAGACGTGGACCAGCAACTTGATATTATTTTTGACGCACCTAACCCTTATAACAAGATCATAACGGGCCTTGCTTTTGCCACGTCGGGGGGTGCATTTGCAATGCTCATGGGCACCAGCTGGAACGACGTTCTTTGGTCCGCTTTATTAACCTTTATTGTATACTTGTTTGTACTGTGGTCTAGCCTTTCTAGGCGTGTTGCTCACATGCTCGAGCCACTGGTAGCGATTGTATCAGCTATTCTAGCATGCGGTATTAGCGTTTACTTAGACGCGCATATTAATATTCGATTAATTGTTCTCTCTGCTATTATTGTATTTATACCCGGTTTAGCCTTAGCACTTGGCTTAGCCGAATTAGCAGCAAGGCATTTAGTCTCAGGCACAGCACGCGTAATGGACTCTTTTATGTTGCTGTTTAAACTCTACTTTGGCGCATTTATTGGTATTGCTATTGGTTTTGCACTATTCGGCCAAGCCGACTTTGTACAACCTGAGCCTTTACCAAAATGGACCGCATGGTTAGCCATATTTTTACTTTGTAGTAGCTTAATTGTGATTTTTAGAACCAAACTAAAACATGCTACTTGGTCAATTGCCTCTGGATTTATTGCTTATGGCACCAGCATTGGCTCGGCAATGTATTTAGATTACACACTCGGCACTTTTGTAGGCGCATTTTTGGTGGGTGTATTTAGTAACTTATTTAATCGAATAGCGAACGCACCCGCTTCTATTGTGGCTATGCAAGGTTTGATTGTATTAGTCCCTGGTAGCAAAACCTATATTGGTTTAAATTCGTTAATAGAAGGGCAAGACTTTGTGTATGCCGAGCACATTGGTCAACAAACATTCCTAATATTTATGTCACTGGTGGCTGGGTTAATCTTCGCCAACGTCGCACTACCACCGAAAAAGAGTTTATAAATGGATACGCGCTGAGCATGGCGCGTAACCATCACTGCTGTAACTGCTTCATTAAACGCCCTCTTTTGAGGATTAATCGCATTTTTTAGTAAATTGAGTGCACCTTGCTATAATGACCAAAATCTAATAAAGCAAAGGAAAAATCATGCTAAAAACTAGCTTAGCACTGGCTATTGGGCTTTCAAGTTCATTGGCATTTGCGCAATCGGCCATAACCGTTGAAGATATCCCAAAAATCCAATCTGTGATCCAAACCAGCGTTAGTCCAGATGGCGACAACATCGCGTTTACACGATCGTTACCGCGCACATTATATGTTGATGAAAACGGCAGTAATTACAGTGAACTTTATGTTGTAGATGATAAAGGCGTTGAGCGCCCTTTTATCACTGGTTCAGTCAATATTAAAAGCATACAATGGTCAAACGACAGTAAAACAATTTATTTTTTAGCCAAGCTAAAAGACGATAAGTTTACCGCGTTATATCAAATTCCTGTTGATGGCGGTCAAGCACAACATGTTCTTGCTTTAAAAGACACTTCAATTTCAAGCTATAAATTAAGCCCAAACAACAAACAAGTGGCTATTTTAGCCATGCCTGCGGCAGAAAAGTCAGAAAAAGAACTTAAAAAGCTTGGCTTTCAAGCAGAAGTTTATGAGCAAGGCTTAAAAAACAAACAGCTGTTTATTGTTGATTTAGCCAAAGCAGATAAACCACTTACACCAACGCCATTGAATATTGACCACTATGTAAGCGATGTAAATTGGTCAGCTCAAGGGGATAAATTACTGGTTAAAACTCAGCCAAGTGCATTAATTGACGATAAGTACATGAAATCGCAATGGCATTTGTTTGATATTACAAGTAACAAAGTCACTTTATCGTTTAACACCGAAGGGAAGCTTGGCGATGCAGAGCTGTCTCATGATGGTAAATACATTGCTATTTTAGGCGCAGAAGATAAGCATGACCCTGCGACGGGTCGGTTATTTATTGCCGACACTAAAACGGCAGAAATCACTGAATGGTTACCTAACTTTATGGGCCACGTTGCTGATTTTGAATGGTCGCATAAGCGTAATACGCTTAATTTTATTGCCAATGTGGGCACGCAAAGTTTTGTAGCGAGCATTAAAGCAGGCTCTAATAAATACAAAAAAATAGTTAACGAAGGCAAATTCATTGCTTCACAGTTAAGTGTGTCAAACTCAGACAAAACACTTGCAATTCGCGGTAATACAGCAACGCATCCAAACGAAGTATTTATTATACGTAGCAATAAATCGACACGTTTAACTGATTCCAATAGCTGGTTAAACGACAAGCGTTTTGCCAAACAAGAAACAATTACCCTAAAAGCACGCGATGGGGTAGAAATTGATGGCATACTAGTTTACCCGCTTGACTATAAGAAAGGCATACGCTACCCGCTAATTATGTCGGTTCATGGCGGCCCTGAAAGCCATGATAAAGACGGTTGGCTGACTAACTATTCACGCCCTGGTCAAATGGGCGCCGCACGTGGTTATGCGGTATTTTACCCTAACTACCGGGGTTCAACGGGTAAAGGCGTCGATTATTCAAAATTAGGCCAAAACGATTATGCAGGTAAAGAGTTTGACGACTTAATTGACTTTAAACAGCATCTCGTTGATATGGGCCTAGTTGATGCAAAACGTGTAGGTATTACAGGCGGCTCTTACGGCGGTTATGCATCAGCCTGGGGGGCAACAAAATTAACCGAGCACTTTGCAGCAAGTGTTATGTTTGTTGGAATAAGCAACCAACTTTCAAAATTTGGCACCACTGACATTTCAAACGAAATGAACCTAGTTCATGCCCGTTCATACCCATGGGATAAATGGCAATGGTATTTAGAGCGCAGTCCTATTTTTTGGGCCGGTCAATCTAAAACACCGCTGCTTATTATGCACGGTAAAGACGATCCACGTGTTCACCCAGCCCAATCAATGGAGTTATACCGTTACATGAAAGTACAAGGTAAAGATGTACGCCTTGTATACTACCCAGGTGAAGGACATGGTAACCGTAAAGTAGCTGCGCAATACGATTACAGCTTACGCTTAATGCGCTGGATGGATAATTACTTAATAGAAGGTAAAAAAGCCATGCCTGAATTTGAAATTAACCATGCAGAAAAATTAAAAGCGATAAAAGACGCTAATAAATAAAGCACTCATAAACAAACACATTAACTATGAGGCGATCACTTGCCTCATAGTTAAACACATATCACAACGGTGGTGTTTGTATTTGAAGCATAGAGCATTTTGCTTTCACAATGACTTAATTTAAGTAATTTAAAATAACGTTTAAAAACACGCCTCCCTATTTTGCTTACAAAAATAAATGATTCTCTCTTTATTTATGCGTTTAACACCAACTTGCGCATCCATTTAACGAATTAGTACCCTCTGCTGTATAAAAATTACATTAAGCAGACATTAATAATTGTAAATGCAATTGATAATGATTACTATAAGCACCTCTTTAAGTATTACATATAATAGCATTCTAAAGGAAGTAAAATGAAATCACGTCCACTGTATTTGGCTACATTAATCAGCGCAGTTTTGTCGGCTCCATACGTTTTAGCAGACGACGATAATACCACTGCAAATATGGAAGTAATGGTTGTAACCGCCTCTGGGTACGAACAAAAATTAATTGATGCCCCAGCCAGTGTGTCGGTTATTTCACGCGATGAATTAAAAAACAAACCATTTACCAGCCTAGCAGACGCTTTAAGAGATATTGAAGGGATTGACGTAGGCGCAGGACAAGATAAAAACGGCAACATTAGCATTACTATGCGCGGTTTACCGGCAAGTTATACCTTGGTACTTATTGATGGCCGTCGTCAAAGCGACGTTGGTAATATAGGACCAAATAACTTTGGCAACAGCCAGTTTATGTATATGCCGCCACTTGAAGCCATTGACCGTATTGAGGTTGTTCGTGGGCCAATGTCTACTTTATACGGTGCAGATGCCATTGGTGGTGTGATTAACATTATTACCCGTAAAAATCTTGATACGCTTCATGGCAGCGCGACCGTAAGCAGTAATATTCAAACTGATTCACAATACGGTGATGATAATAAGGTCGATTTATATTTAACGGGACCAAGCAGCATAGATAACCTTACTTATGCTTTACGCGGTAGCTTTTATGACCGTGACGAAAGCAAGCCAACCTACAGCGAAAGCCGCGAACTTCCAGATGGTACTATGTGGGTAGATGATGGCAGTTTTGGCGATAAAAAAATTGTTGCCGCACGTAATTACAATGTCGGTGGTACGTTAAACTACCAAGTAAATAAACAAAACGAGTTGAGCTTTGAATACGATGTTGCTAAGCAACGCTATGACAACACAGAAGGTCAAACAGGCACGCTTGATAGCCCTAACAGTCTATGGCGTGCTCGCGGCGGCATAGTGCAGCCACGCGTAGGGTATACGCCTTATCAACGTGTTGAGCGTGAACAGTTTGTCCTCGCCCATGTTGGCCGCTATGACGCTGGCACGCTTACCAGCAGCATTACTCAAAGCAGCAGTGAAAACTTTGGTCGTTCATTGCCTTTAAATGTACAAGAGCGTTTAGGTGTGCAAGCTATTTGGGACCAAGCGGTACAAGAACAAGGCACCGACAAGCCAGAACTAACGGATGCAATTTACGCTCAACTTGATGAGACTTTTTTACCGCGCCCCATGCGTACATTAAAACTTGATAACTTAATAACTTAATTATTAATACTAAGTTTGAATCAAATATAGATAACCACTATTTTGTAGTAGGCGGACAATATTTTGATGCCGAAATGGAAGATGGTGTATTTGGTATGTACGGGGATGGTTTCCGTGAAGGTACGACTCAAAGCCACCGCCAAACCGCTATTTTTGCAGAAGATAATTGGGAATTAACCACAGATATAACTGCAACTTTCGGCGCCCGTTATGATCACCATAATATTTTTGGCTCACAAGTCAGTCCGCGTGCTTATTTAGCGTATTCTCCGACAGATGAATGGACCTTGAAAGGGGGGATCAGTACTGGTTATAAAACACCAGAGCCAAATCAATTATTCCCAGGCATTACCGGCTTTGGTGGCCAAGGTACTCGCCCTTTCGTTGGCACACCTGACTTACAACCTGAGACCAGTGTAAACTACGAAATGGCCGCTTACTTTAATGGTAGTGATGATTTTAGTGGTAACGTAACGGTGTTTTACAATGATTTTAAAGATAAGATCATTAATCAAGATAATTTACCAAATTGTGAAGTTGCCCCAGCAGGTGCGCCATGTGTTGAAATAGGCGATGGTTGGGCCGCTATAGGCATCACTCAGTTTTCACAAGCTGCTAATGTTGATGAATCATCAACACGTGGCCTCGAGTTAGCTGCAAATTGGCACATAACGAATACTTTAACACTAAGAGGTAATTACACGTACACCGACAGTGAAGTTAAAAGTGGCCGCGATGAAGGGTTACCGCTGGTAAATACGCCTAAAGATATGACAAACGTAACCCTTGATTGGCAAGCAATGGAAGATTTAACGGTATCACTCGTTTCTGAAATTCGTAGTGACCGTTTTCGTGGTACTGCCAATGTATCTGGTCCGCAAGGCCCACAAACACAAAAACTTTATTATAAGCCTTATGAGCTGTTTCACTTAGCCGCTAAATATAAAATAAACGACAACTTAGTCCTCAATGCGCGAGTAAACAATTTACTCGATGATGATTTATCTAGCCGAAGCTGTTTGCTCGCTGCATCAGAAGATGAATTTGAATGTACCTCTGATTACAACACCACGCAAAAAGCACGCAGTGTTTGGTTATCAATGAGCTACAGCTTCTAAGGTATTTTATGTAGCTAAAGGCGTGCATTAATGCACGCCTTTAGCTTGTCTATGGTATGATCTGCGACAATTACTTTTTTGTTGTTTTAAGCGCTACTGTTATGCATAACTCTGCTGTGTGTTTTACCCCTTTTAATGAAAATATCAATACGATAGCCCTACCTGAACAGTTTACGTTTCCGTTTTATTATAAGCCTCATCCGCTGGCTGTTATTGCTACTAAGCAATTACAGCAACAGCTTAATACGGCAATACCTTATCAACAAAATGAAACTGTAAGCGATGAGACAATAGGGAAAATGTTTGGCGTACTGATTGTAAAAAATAAAGCCGATCAAATAGGGTTTTTAGCCGCGTATTCAGGACAACACAAGGCGTTGAACACATCAATCTCATTTGTACCTGCCGTGTCAGATATGCAATTGAATGACCCTGTATTTTTAACACAAAATAAAGTCATCAATGAAATCAATAGTGAAATACACATATTAGAAAACAGCAGTGCATACAAAGAAACCAAACAGCAATTAGCCGTTGCGTTAGCATGTTATGAGCAACAGCTTTTAGCTAAACAACAAGCAATGCAATTAACCCGTAAGGAGCGTAAAAAACAACGACAAATGGCCAGCGATCAACTTAACGCCCACGACGTTGAAAAGCTAAAAGCTAAACTTGCAGGACAAAGCATTGCTGAAAAAAAGCAGCTACACGCATTAAAGCAAACGTGGCAAATTAAAATAGCGCAACTTGAGCAATTACTTACGCAACATACTGACCGAGTAAAACAATTAAAAAAGCGGCGTAAAACACTGTCTAAAAACTTACAAAAAAAATTATTTGCCCAATACCAGTTTTTAAATGCAAACGGCGAAGTTACTGACTTAAATGCTATTTTTGCAAAATCACCAGAACATACGCCGCCAGCCGGCGCCGGTGATTGCGCTGCACCTAAATTATTACAATATGCTTACACTCATCATTTAAAGCCACTGGCTATGGCTGAATTTTGGTGGGGCGCCCCCCCTAAATCAGCAATTAGGCACCACTTACATTATTACCCATCGTGTTATAGCAAATGCCAGCCTATTTTGGGGCACATGCTAAAAGGCTTAAATGTTGAAGAAAATCCGTTACTGAACAACCCTGCTAAAGGCAAAGACTTAACTATTATCTATCAAGACGATGATCTATTAGTCGTGAATAAACCCGCTGAATTTTTATCAGTACCGGGGATCAACATTGACGATTCAGTGTATATGCGCATCAAAACACAATTCCCACAAGCCTCAGGCCCGCTTATTGTGCACCGATTAGATATGTCGACCTCAGGGTTATTAATGATTGCATTGAATAAACGTGCGCACAAATCACTACAAAAACAATTTATCGAGCGCAGTGTAGAAAAGCGTTACGTTGCTTTAGTGACTGGCACTATTAGCGAAGATAAAGGCACTGTAGAGCTCCCTTTAACGCTCGATTTTAATGATAAACCACGGCAAATGGTGTGCTATAAAACAGGTAAACCCTCACTGACAACGTGGCAAGTACTGGAGCGTAAAAATAACACCACTCGCTTGGCGCTCTATCCTAAAACAGGCCGTACCCATCAGTTACGCGTTCATTGTGCTCACCACTTAGGATTAAACACGCCTATCGTTGGCGACACCCATTACGGTGAAGAAGCAGAGCGATTACATTTACACGCCGAGTATTTAGCCTTTAGCCACCCTATTACACAAACCCGATTAGAGTTTGAGGTCGCCGCTGATTTTTAAAACTAAACTAAAAATCAATTAAAGTCGTATAGAATGCGCTGTTATCCAGAATAAATTGCACTATAAATCAATTATTTTTTAAATATGCACTACTATTTGCAAGATGACTAAAAGTATAAAAATTTACAATTGACTGAAAGATATTTGTCCCTTTCTTGGTCTGTTGTACTCATCAAACCATAAAAATAGAGAAACACGATTTGAAATACACGTATTTGGCTTTAACACTCGCGCCCCTTTTACACTTGCCTTTAGCTGCTCAAGCTAATGATACAATCGATACTGAAACTATGGAGCGAATTGAGGTGGCAGGCCAAGCGCTTAAATCTAAAAATCTCTCTATAAAAAATACCACAATAAATGGTCCCTTTGGCGACAATCTTAATTTGCAAGATATTGCCCGCTCAATTACGCCAATTTCTAAAGACCTTATTGAACAACTTAACATTACCACCTTGCATGATGTGCTTGCTGTAAGTCCAAATACATATGCAGCCAGTGGCTTTGGGGCTCCCAGCTTACCAACCATACGTGGCCAATTGGGCGAGCTATTTCAAGATGGTACACGCCGCCAAGCCGGTAATAATGGCTTTGGTGTACCCCTGTCGTTTAACGCCATAGCGCAAATCGATGTAGTTAAGGGCGCGCCACCAGTATTGTTTGGTTCAAGCCAACGTAACGGTGGCTTTGTCAACTTACACTCTAAAACAGCGTCAACCGATGAGCGAAAAGGCAATGTAAAACTTGCTGCTGGTAGCTGGGATCAATACACAGCACAGCTTGATTACACCGCCCCCATTGTTGATGATAAAGTAGGCCTACGCATTAGCTACGAACATCTTGACCACGGCAGTTATTATGACTACACAGCCACAAAAAGTGATAGCTTATTTGCAGCATTACGGGTTTTACCGGATGATAAGAGCAGTTGGGATATTAATTTTGAATTATATCAAACAAAATTTACTGATAACGCAGGGATAAATCGCCCCACGCAAGCGCTTATAGATCATAGCCTCTATATTACCGGCCAAGGTGTACAAGCAAATGGCAGCACGATTCCAAGCGCGGGCTCAATTATATCGCCTACAGGGCAAGTGAAAATTAATACCAGCCGCGTACTGACCGATCCAGATAATCTAAACCAAGCCACTACTTACCTATTACACAGTATTTATAATCGTGTGCTTTCAGATACCCTGTCGATAAAAAATATTAGTTACTTTCAACATTTACAGCGTGAAGAAATAGCACAAAATAGCTTTGTTGAAATAATAGATGGCGCCGATACCGCACAAAATCGTACTGAACTAACGTACCAGTGGCGTGATGAGCAGCAAACACTTTTTGCCTTTGATGTGCGCTACAACAAGGTACTTGGCTACAGCCAATTTACTACCGAAGCCGACACCCCTATTGATTTAACCGGCCCGCTTGCCAATCGTCGCATTGTATTAACCGACGCACAAAAAGCGCGTTTAGTTGAACTGCGCCCAGGTGTTTTTGTATCGCCTGGTGGTCAGTACGATATAAACGGCGATGGCAGTGGCGATTTTAACCTATCAGACACCACCGATTCGCGCTCTTGGCAAACAGGGATAGCCATTCAACACGATTCAAAGTGGACTGATAAACTTCGCACGAGTGCAGGTTACCGAGTTGATTTTTATGATGTAGAGGCACGCGATCCAATTGCCCCTCAAGGGCAAATAGCAGCCAGTGATAGTATTAACGATACACTGCAATCAGCGCAGCTAAGTGTTAATTACTCACTCAATAACGATTTAACCACTTACGGCGCAGCAAGTTACAACGAGGCGACTGCAAATAGTATGGCCGGCGGTAATACGCTAGCTGCTGATAACACCATTAGCGCACAAAATTTTGCCACCGAAAATACCTTAGTTGAATTGGGTGTAAAGTATGCACCAGCCCAAAGCAGTTGGTATGCTGATGCCGCATTATTTAGCCAGCGCCGAAGCTTACGTAATCGCGATGGTAGCAATACCGGCATTCGTACCTCTGGATTTGAAAGCCAAGTATTTTATGACGCTTACCCATATTGGTTAAGTGCAGGTTACAGCTACATTGATGCACGCTACGACAACTCTGCTACAGGTCAAGATTCAGCCCAAATAGCCGATGCGTTTGACAACTCGCGTCCCGACATTATTGTTGGCAATGGCATAGGTGCGCCAAGTTACACAGCGTTTGCTCCCTCGAATCGTCAAGTGCAAGGTATTCCGGAGCAATCATTAAGCCTTAATGCTAATTACACAATTACACCTAAGTGGCAAGCCGGATTTTCTGCGATGTACTCTAAAAGCTACCCACTGGACTTTTTGGCAACCGTATATATACGCGATCAACATACCATAAATGTAAATACTAGCTACGCGATTACTGCTGCGACTAAATTAAGGCTGGATGTAAATAATATAACCGATCAGCAAAACTGGCGACCTGTGTTTGAAGGCGGCTATTTTGGGGCTACACTCGCGTTCCCAGAGTTACCTATTAACGCCAAGCTGACACTGACCCACAACTTTTAAATCGTTTGAGAGATAACATGTTAAAAAAATTAGGTTTGTTGTTATTAGTGGCAATTGGTGTCGGCTTATTCTTTTATTATGACCTGAACCAACTTTTAACTCTAGAAGGGTTAAAAGGCTCAATGGCACAGTTTGATGAATACAAAGCCCAATCACCTTTGTTGGTTATTGGCGGATTCTTCATACTTTATATAGTAGTGACTGCGTTATCGCTACCCGGCGCAGCTATTTTAACATTGGCCGCAGGGGCATTATTTGGTTTGGTACACGGAGTGCTCGTTGCCTCATTTGCCTCAAGCATAGGTGCAACGCTTGCATTTTTAGTCTCTCGGTATTTATTACGCGATACCATTAAACAACGCTTTCCTGAACGTTTAGCCGCAATTGATAAAGGTGTAAAAAAAGAAGGCGCATTTTACTTATTTACGCTGCGTTTAGTGCCGGTTTTTCCGTTTTTTTTGATTAACCTACTCATGGGTTTAACCGCCATAAAGGCATGGACTTTTTACTGGGTGAGCCAAATAGGCATGCTCGCGGGTACCTTTGTATTTGTCAATGCGGGTACTCAGTTAATACAAATAGACAGCTTATCAGGTATTTTGTCGTTAGATTTAATCCTATCGTTCGTGTTATTAGGTGTGTTTCCGCTGATTGCAAAAGCAATTATAAAAGTAATTAAAAAACGCCGTGTGTATAACAATTATACCAAACCGAAAAAATTTGACCGCAACATGATTGTTATTGGTGCAGGTGCAGGTGGATTAGTTACCAGTTATATTGCCGCCGCTGTTAAAGCCAAAGTCACCCTGATAGAAGCCGGTGAAATGGGCGGTGATTGCTTAAACACCGGGTGTGTCCCAAGCAAAGCCATTATTAAAAGTGCTAAAGTTGCTCAACAAATGCGCAATGGCGAAAAGTACGGTTTAGAAAACAACACAGTGCAATTCTCATTTAAAAAAATTATGGCACGTGTGCACCACGTTATTGCCGACATTGCCCCGCACGACAGCATAGAGCGTTACACAAATTTAGGCGTAGAAGTAATAAAAGGCTACGCTAAACTCATCGACCCATGGACGGTAGAAATTAAATTGAACGATGGCGGTATACAAACACTTACCGCGCGTACCCTTGTTATTGCCACTGGCGCACGCCCTTTTGTGCCACCATTACCCGGAATTGAACACACAGGCTATGTGACCAGTGATACCGTTTGGAATAAATTTGCAAAGCTCGATGAAGCACCTAAAAAACTCCTCGTTTTAGGTGGCGGCCCTATTGGTTGTGAACTTGCACAAAGCTTTGCCCGCTTAGGGTCAGCGGTAACACAAGTAGAAATGGGCGAACGTATTATGAGCAAAGAAGATGCTGAGGTATCGGCGTTTGCTCATCAATCACTGACCGATAGTGGCGTTAATATTTTAACCTCGCACCAAGCGCTACGCTGTGAAGTTCGGGGTGATAAAAAAGTGCTTGTGGTCAAACACAACGATAACGAAATCGACATTGAGTACGACGAATTACTTTGCGCCGTTGGCCGAAGTGCACGTTTAGAAGGTTATGGTTTAGAAGAGCTTGGGATTGAAACTAACCGCACCGTACTGACCAATGAGTATTTAGAAACCCTCTATCCTAATATTTATGCAGCAGGTGATATTGTTGGCCCGTATCAGTTTACCCATGTAGCGGCGCATCAAGGTTGGTATGCGGCCGTAAATGGGTTATTTGGCCAGTTTAAAAAGTTTAAAGTGGATTACCGCGTTATTCCATGGACCACCTTTATTGACCCTGAAGTAGCACGCGTTGGCATAAATGAGCAAGACGCCATAGAAAAAGGCATTGATTATGAAATCACCCGGTTTGACTTTAAAGAGCTTGACCGCGCTATAACCGAAAGCGCCAATAACGGTTTCATTAAAGTAATTACCCCTAAAGGTAAAGATAAAATACTTGGTGTAACTATCGTCTCTGAACATGCAGGTGATTTAATCGCTGAATTTGTATTAGCAATGAAATACGGTTTAGGGCTTAATAAAATATTAGGCACGATTCATAGCTATCCTACATGGGCAGAGGGTAACAAATATGCCGCTGGCGAATGGAAGCGCGCTCATGCCCCTGAAAAAATACTTAATGTGTTAGAAAAGTACCATGCATGGCGCCGAGGTTAAGCCAATGTTTACTTTATTTAAGCTGATATTTTTAAGCGCATTGTTTAGCTCCTTTTTTAGCAATGCACAAAACCTTCACGATGACTGGAATACTTTATTAAATAAGCATGTAGTTAGTATTAATAATAACCACAGCACGGTAGTTGATTACACAGCAATAAAAACTGAACATTTGCAATTAAAACGTTACTTAGCATCATTGACGGCTGTTTCAAAAAATGAGTTTGATAAATGGATAAAACCAAAGCAACTGGCATTTTTAATTAATGCTTATAACGCTTTTACCGTTGAGCTGATCGTCTCTAACCTGGCAAGTAAAGAGTACCCAGATCTTAAATCAATTAAAGATTTAGGCAGCTTTTTTAGCTCGCCCTGGAGCAAAGAGTTTATTGTATTGCTAGGTAAAACGCGCAGCTTAGATAATATAGAGCATGACTTAATTAGAGGCAGTAGTAACTATAATGAACCCCGTATACATTTTGCGGTTAATTGTGCCAGTATTGGCTGTCCAGCTCTTCGTTCTGAGGCTTACACAGCAGAAAAACTAGAGTATCAATTACACCAGCAAACTGTGCGATTTATATCCGATACTACACGTAACAAAATACAAGGCAATACACTAAAACTGTCCTCTATATTTAAATGGTATAAAAGTGATTTTGAAAAGGGGTTTATGGGAGCAAGTTCACTGTCACAGTTTTTATACCTGTATGCTGATACCCTTAACTTACAGCCTTCGCAGCAAAAAAAACTAAAAAACGATAACATAAAAATAGACTTTTTAGACTACAACTGGGATTTAAATGCGAATTACTAATAGCTTACCTCGTTGTTTTTACATATATTTTATTAGCATCTTTATACTTACAAGCCTAGTAACTAGTTTTAGTGTTTTTGCCAATAAAGCCAACCATGCTGACTGGCAACATACACAAGATCAAGGCAAAAAGCAGAGCGTTTATTTTTATGCCTGGGGCGGCGATGCGCAAATCAATGCCTATATTCAATGGGCTGCAAAACAGCTTAAAGCACACTACACCATTAACTTAGTGCATGTTAAACTCAGTGATACCAGCGAAGCGGTAAGCCGTGTACTTGCAGAGAAATCAGCGGGCAATCACACCCAAGGCAGCGTTGATTTAATTTGGATTAACGGCGCTAATTTTGCCACCATGCGTCAACATAATTTACTTCTTAAAAATTGGGCTAATAAATTACCTAATTTTATTTATACAGACCCTGAAAATAACCCCAGTGTGCTATTTGATTTTGGTTTACCCACTCAAGGAATGGAATCACCTTGGGGGCAAGCTTCACTGACATTTTATTACGATAAATTAGCAACTGCTTCCCCCCTACAACGCTGAGTGAATTACTTAGCTGGAGCGAAGCCAATCCAGGTCGGTTTAGTTACCCTAAACCCCCTGACTTTTTGGGTATTAGTTTTTTAAAATACGCCTTAGTGGTGCTGCACAGCAACAGTGATAGTGAATTAAAAGCACAGCTAAATCAGCCAGCCAACACCGAAAACACGGCACAAGTACTTGCCCCATTGTGGAGGTTTTTAAATAAATTGCATCCTAACTTGTGGCGTAGCGGCAATTATTTTATGCAAAGCGGCCTACAAATGCGCCGTTTAATTGATGATACAGAGCTCAGTATTGGCTTTACTTTTTCAGCCCCCGAAGTACCAGCTGCGGTAATGCGTTACGACTTACCCAAAAGCATTCGCAGTTATGCGATGACGGATGGCAGCCTAAGTAACACTCACTTTGTAGCAATTCCTTATAATGCAAGCCATCCACACAGTGCGCAATTAGTGGCTAACTTTTTATTAAGCCCCGCCGCACAAGCGCAAAAACAAAAACCCACTATATGGGGTGACAAAACAGTATTAATTCAATCAAGCCTAACTGATGAACAACAGGCGTTATTTAAAACGACACAGCCTCACCCTAGCGCGCTACCTCATAATAGTATTAAACGCACACTCAGCGAGCCACACCCAAGCTGGGTGAAAGCAATTAACACCGGTTGGGAAGCACGCTATGGGGTAAAACCGTGAGTAAAACGCACTATTCGCGTGATTTTTTTTCACGGTTAATCAAAATAAGCCCTTACTGTTTACTGGCATGTTTAACTGTACCTGTATTTGGCGGCTTAATGGGCGTGCTTTTACCCGCCTTTGGCTGGGCACCCGCGCTAAATGAAACCAGCATTAGTTTAGCCGGATTTAACGCTTTGTGGCACACACCTGGTCTTACGCAAATGGTGGGGCTGAGCATACGAACTGGGCTTATTAGTACATTAATCGCATTTATATTGATGCTGATGATACTTGCTGCATTTTTTAATAGTGTATGGCTAAAACGAATCGAGTATTTGTTAAGTCCCCTATTAGTGATCCCCCATGCTGCAGCAGCAATTGCTGTCGGGTTTTTAATTGCACCATCTGGGTTATTTACCCGTTTGATCTCCCCTTGGATAACCGGATGGCAATTAGCGCCTGAAGGAATGTTACCCTATGATGCTTTTGGTTGGAGCATTATTATTGGGCTAACACTCAAAGAGCTGCCTTTTTTATTACTCATTGCATTGGCTATTTTGGCGCAGCCTGAACTTGGCAAAAAGCTGCGCAAGCAACATCACATTGCTATGAATTTAGGCTACTACCCTATGGTGGCTTTTTTTAAAGTGGTGCTACCAAACATATACCCTATGCTACGCTTGCCCATTTTTGCAGTACTTGCTTATGCCAGCGCCAGCGTAGAAATGCCGCTAATACTTGGGCCAAACACTCCCCCTACTTTAGCTGTTGCTATTATGCATTGGTTTAACGATGTTGATTTGAACTTACGTATAAAAGCCTCCGCTGGTGCCCTATTACAATTAGCGACCACCGCAGGATTATTATTGATCTGGGTAGCGTTTGAAAAAACGATTGCCACGATTTTTAGCGACGCATTAATTAATGGCCGAAGAAATTATGCGCATCAATGTGTTAGTGCGTTTACTCGCATATCTACGAGTTTTATTTTTGCTTTTATTGCCGCTGCGTTAATTGGTTTAATAATGTGGTCTTTTGCTGGCTATTGGCGCTTTCCAAATGTGGTGCCTTCAAGCTTGGTATTAATACACTTTGAACAGGCATTAACACAGATACACACCCCTTTATTTAATACCTTAATAATAGGACTCGTTAGCACAGTGTTTGCCACCATTATGGTGTTATTGTGTTTAGAAGCTGAACAACTAAGCAAAAAATTGCTATCGAAATGGACACAGTTAATTATTTATTTACCATTATTAGTGCCTAGCATCGCTTTTTTATTGGGCATAGTATGGCTACAACAGCTGCTAAATAGTCAGTATGCCTTCTTTAATGTCATATTTGTGCATATTTTATTTGTTTTACCGTATGTTTTTTTATCTCTTGTTGATAGTTACAGGCGTTTAGACCCTCGATTAACGCGTGTTGCTGCAAGCTTAGGTGCAAGCCCCTGCAAAATATTTTTACAGGTTAAATTACCGCAACTTTTTGCCCCTATTTTAATTGCGATGGCTCTTGGACTGGCAATTAGTTTTGGTCAGTATCTACCAACACTGTTAGCGGGAGGCGGACGAATAGCCACAATAACAACCGAAGCGGTAACTCTTGCCAACGGTGCAAGTAGGCGCACCAGTGCCGTGTATGCAATACTGCAAATGGGGCTGCCCCTACTCGGTTTTATATTTGCATGGAGTTTACCTCGCTATGTCTTTAATAATAAGTACGTTTAACATGAATAAACTAAAGGGCATTTAATGCTGTCATCCTTAAAAATTAAACATTGTCAGTTTTACCGCCAAGATAAATTATTACTAAGCTTGAATGAGCAAGTTAATGGGGGTGAAATCCTCACGATTATGGGGCCGTCGGGAAGTGGAAAGTCCAGCCTATTAAATTGGCTTACTGGGGCATTACCCTCAGAGCTTCATGCAACGGGTGAAGTATGGCTAAATGATATTAATATTAGTCTCATGCCCAGCCACCTGCGCCATGTTGGTGTGTTATACCAAGACCCACTGTTATTTTCGCATTTATCTGTGGGTGGCAATATTAGCTTTGCTATGCCAAAAATGAATAAAGCACAACGACTACAGCAAATAAATGAGGCTCTCGCCCGTGTAGGCTTAGCTGGAATGGCCAAGCGCCACCCAGATAGCTTATCTGGTGGCCAGCAAGCACGTGTTGCTTTATTGCGTTTATTACTTAGTAAGCCCAAAGCAATTTTACTCGACGAGCCCTTTAGTAAACTTGATCAGCAGTTACGTATTGAAACTCGTCAGTTGGTATTTTCACAAATTAGAGAACACCAATTACCTGCAATTATGGTGACCCATGACGAAAATGACGCAATAGCAACCCATGGCAAAGTCATTCACTTAAACGCACAAGGTGAACCTTAATGTTAGATAAGTTTATTACCCCCCTAATACAGCCAGTGCTTACAGCATGCGTAAAACAACTGCATCAAAAAGGAGTCAGCGCCGATCAATTAACCTTAGGAGGCTTTTTAATTGGCTTATTAGCGGTTCCTCTAATTATTTTTGAATACTGGCTCGGCGCGTTAGCGGTTATTTGTATCAATCGAGTGTTTGATGGCCTTGATGGCGCATTAGCACGCTACGCAAATAATAGCTCAAGTGCTGGGGGGTATTTAGACATCACGCTCGACTTTTTATTTTATGCGCTTATTCCTTTTGCGTTTATCTTAACAAACCCAGAGCAAAACTCACTTGCAGGCTCATTGTTGCTCGTTACATTTATTGGCACAGGATCAAGCTTTTTAGCGTTTGCTATTGCCGCTGAAAAGTTTAAACTCGACAAACCGCAGTTTAAATACAAAAGCTTTTATTACTTAAATGGCTTAACCGAAGGCACAGAAACTATCGCACTCTTTGTTGCTTTTTGTATTTGGCCGCAACATTTTTCAATACTGGCCATTTTATTTGCCATTGCCTGCGCGATTACTATTTTCACCCGTATATATGGAGGTTATTGTACGTTAAAAAATCAAGAGAAGGCACTCAATGAGGTAAATAATGAGTTATGAAGTATATTGGAGGCTGGGCTTTTTTTTCGCTGTGCTAGTGATAATGATGCTGCTTGAATGGCAAAAACCGGCACGCAAATCCGTTATTAAAAATAGGGCTCGTTGGTTAGCTAATTTTGGATTAACATTTACCTCTACCCTGCTTGCACGCCTAACAGTTCCCATAGGGTTAACCGCCATTGCTCTTTACTATCAGCAACATAATATAGGCTTATTTAATCAGCTAGCACTTTCGCCGGTGACCACCGTGGTATTGAGTTTGTTGTTGCTTGATTTAATTATTTATTGGCAGCACCGATTATTTCATACCATTCCCATTTTATGGCGTTTACATCGTGTACATCATGCTGATGCACACATTGATACCAGCACAGGGCTTCGTTTTCATCCTCTTGAAATTATACTTAGTATTGTTATTAAGCTCATTGCCGTTACTTTACTCGGTATACCCCCATTGGCAATTTTAATTTTTGAAATAAGTTTAAATGCTTTAGCACTGTTTAATCATGCAAATATTCGCTTGCCGCATTATATTGAAAAGCCACTGCGTTTAGTGTTGATCACTCAAGTGCTGCATCGTATACATCACAGTCAAAACCCCGAGGAAACAAACAGCAATTTTGGATTTAGTGTTACTTGGTGGGACCGACTTTTTTACAGTTACAAACCAATAGCTAAACTACCAGACAATAAGTTAGATATAGGTCTGCAACAATATCCTGATCCAAAACAAAATGCTTCCTTATGGCAGTTGTTAATAATGCCATTTAAAAAATAGCAATGAGGCTTAGGTAAAAAATAACAAAGTGCAGCTGATTGCTCTTTATTCATAACATTATTTAGACCCCATTAACAAAAACAGCCAATTAAAGTAAATCGATTGTAAATTAATTAAACAAATTCTTGACCCAATTAAGATTCCCCCATATCATTTGTAAGCGCTTTCATCATTCGCACACAAAAATGTAAGCGCTTACAAAACATGAAAAATCAACATATAAACACTATTCTGACAATAATCAGTTGAACGGGGTTCAGTTATGAACATTGAAACAACACGCATTACTCGCCTTTTGGCTGCTATTTCGTTAGCGTCATTAGCAGGTTGCGGTGGTGATGCAGCTACCACTAAAACCAATCTTGAAAAAGTAGAACCTGCCCAACCAGTCTCTGACTGGCGTATGGTGTGGAGCGACGAATTTGACGGTACTAGCATTGACACAAACAAGTGGAACTATGTTTTAAATTGTGCCGGTGGGGGTAACAACGAAAAACAATGTTATACCGATAACGAACAAAATGCGTTTGTTAAAGATGGCATATTAAATCTGGTAGCCCTACCTGCCGAAGACGGTGCTGAAAAACCTTACACATCAGCACGCTTAAATACCCGTTACAACGCTGATTTTACTTATGGTCGTTTTGAAATGCGTGCAAAGTTACCTTCAGGGCAAGGTAGCTGGCCTGCATTTTGGATGATGCCCACTGACGAAGAGTATGGTACATGGCCTCGCTCAGGTGAAATAGACATTCTAGAGGCTGTAAATTTAAAAACAGTGGCTGAAGATGGCACCGTTGAAGCAAATATTCATGGCACACTTCATTATGGTCGTGAATGGCCTAACAGCTCAAGTTCTGGTAAAGCGTATACATTTCCTGAAGGCATGAATCCTGCTGACGATTTTCATACTTACGCTATTGAATGGCAACAAGGCGAAATTCGCTGGTACGTAGATGGCTATTTATATGCTACGCAGCGTCGCTCTGAAGTTCGTTACAATTCTAAAGATGAAGCAGTAGGCCTAAAACATAAAGGTTGGTTTGCTGAATACTTTGAACAAGGTAGTGGCGAGCTTACAACGCATTGGGATAATGCCCCGTTTGATAAAGACTTTTACCTTATTTTAAATAACGCTGTTGGCGGTGATTGGCCTGAAAACGTGAATAACTTAGGCGTTGATACAGCAGCATTTGCAGAGGGTCAAAGCTTTGAGATTGATTACGTACGCGTTTATCAATGTGCCGCTAATACTGACACAGGTAAAGGCTGTGAAACAGTGCGCCCAGGTTACGAAAACCTAGCAGATGCACTTGTTGAAGGTAAAGCGCCAGTACCTACTCCACCAAGTGATGGTGTTGCAAAAAACCTTGATATATTTAATGGCAGCTTAAACCCTAACTGGATTGCATGGGATTGTTGTGGCGGCACAACACCAGAAACCATTACCGATGCTGACAAAGGCGATGTTGTTAAATTTAATATCAATGATAATAACGGTACCGTATTAGGCTTTTCTACCCGTGGCGGTCACTTTCCCGATGATTTTACTGGTACTTCATCACCATTTGACGCTTCTTTACTGCTTGATTTAAATGGCCGTGTATCATTTGATATGAAAGTAGTGACTCCGCCAACATCTTCAACTACTTGGTTATTAAAGGCTGAAGCCGGTGATGGTGGACCTAATACGGGTGACGTCCCACTTAGCGATAGTGTTGAAGGCGTAACACCGGTTACTGGCCAATGGCAAACCTATACATTCCCGCTTTCTTTACTACAAGAAAGAGGCTTAGATCTAAGTGCCATTGATGTATTAATGGTATTTCCAGAATGGCAAACAGGTGGTGGTGCAGAGTACTTAATTACCAATGTTGTGATTGAAGGTGATTTACCTCAAAGCCCAGAAGTTGACTTATTTACAGATGGGCAAAACTTAGATTGGCCAATGTGGGATTGTTGTGGTGGCTCTACACCAACAGAAGTATTGGATGACGAACAACATGGTTTAACCGCCGAATTTAGTATTGGCGAAGCACCTACAGTAATGGGCTTTAACACCCGCACATCTGCAAACGGAAGCGGTACTCCATTTGATGCAACCAGCATTTTAGAAAGTGGTGTACTCCAGTTTGACCTAAAAGTAATGTCAAACCCGAATAACCCTGATGCAACTTGGTTAATGAAAATAGAATCTAATGAAGGTGATACCGCAGTAGAAGTACCGCTTACAGATGCTGGTGGTGCGCCAGTAGTAGGTGAATGGCAAACATACACCTTTACGTTCGCTGATTTAGCCGGCGCAGGTTTAGATGTAAGTGCGATTGATGTTGTAATGATATTCCCAGCTTGGGGAACAGGCGAAGGTGCTGTTTACCGTGTTGATAACGCAAAAATGTACGATCCAAATGCATCAGCAGGCGATGAAATTACTATTTTCCAAGACACTGCCACAGATATGTGGGAGATTTGGGACTGTTGCGGCGGCTCTACCCCTACTGAAGAAGTTGACGATGTTGAGCACGGTACTGTAGCAGAGTTTGTAATTGGCTCTGCACCAACTGTGATGGGGTTTATAGCTGACGAGGGTATTTCTTTCGATGCTTCAGCTATTTTAACAAACGGTGTAGTTCAATTTGAAATGAAAGTGGTCACACCGCCTAATAACTTAGACGCTCAATGGTTATTTAAAATTGAGTCAACAGGCACCGCTTCTGCAGTAGAACTTCCACTATCAGATAGTGTCGAGGGCGAAATCCCGGTCACTGGGCAATGGCAAACATATACGTTTACGTTGCAGTCGCTGTTTGATGCTGGTTTAGACATTAGCGATATTAATGTATTAATGATGTTCCCTACTTGGGGCACAGGCGAAGGCGCAGTTTACCGTATTGACAATGTCGTTATCGCAAACCCTTAAACATCTATTAAGTGGCAGGTGCTCAACAATGAGCACCTACATACCGAACCAAATTAAATAAAAAGCAGGCAATTATGAACACATTTAATTTTAAAAAAAGCCAATTAGCGGCTTCTGTGTCACTTATCATCGCTGCAAGCACACTCAATATCGCTCATGCAGCAGAACAAGAAACTGTTGAACCTGAAATCGAAGTAATACAAGTAAAAGGTATTCGCGGTTCTCTTATCCGTTCAATGGATGTAAAACGCGATGCATCAGGGGTCGTCGATGCCATTTCTGCTGAAGAAATGGGTAAATTCCCAGATACCAACTTAGCAGAATCACTACAGCGTATTACTGGTGTATCGGTAAGTCGTGCAAACGGTGAAGGTAGCCAAATCACAGTGCGTGGTTTTGGCCCATCGTTTAACTTAGTAACACTTAATGGCCGTCAAATGGCGGGTACCGGTTTTACACGCTCATTTAACTTTGAAAACTTATCCTCTGAAGGTGTAAGTTCACTTGAAGTTATGAAAACAGCCCGGGCAGATACCCCAACAGGTGGCCTTGGAGCAACGGTTAATATTGTTACCGCTAAACCACTACAAAAACCGGGTGAACGCTTTTCTATAATGGCTAAAGGTATTCACGATACCTCGGTTGAGGAAGGTGATAAAGTTACACCTGAAATTGCCGGTATTTACAGCAACACCTTCGCAGACGACATGTTTGGTTTTTCAGCTAACTTTTCATATCACCGCCGCGATTTCCAGCGCCAAGCTGCCAATGTGCGCTCTTGGTTAGTCAATCCTAACTTATCGCTTGATGCTGAAAATATTATCGACAACCGCCCAATGGATGCCGATGGCAACCCCGCTAAACAGTTTTTTGATCCAAATGCCGGTGAAAATGGCGAGTACGTATCAGCGGCATTTTTCCCACAAGAAATCAGTTTTTCAAAAGACGATATTCAGCGCGAACGTTTAAATGCCCAAGCTACATTTCAATATGCACCAACAGACAATTTAACCTTTACACTTGATCACACCATTACACAAGCAACTACGGGTAATAACTCCTTATCGTGGGGTATTTGGAACGGTTCGTTTGGTGGCAATGCTAATGCCTATGAGCTTGATGAAAATGGCACAGCAATTTACTACAACTCAGCAGGCGATGATGCATCATTCACTGCATTTCGTGAAACCTCAGAAGTAGACTCAAAAGCAACCGGTATTAATGTTGAATGGTTAGCAACAGAAAATTTGAGCTTTAATTTTGATGCCCATACCTCAAAAACAAGTACTGATAACGGCAAAGATCCAGGGTTAAACGCTAATGCCCGTATTATTTTGGGCTCAGCAGATCTCTCGACTAAAGAATACTTTTTCCGTGAAGGAGATGTACCAGGTTTCAATATAAATTGGAATAACGGCACCCAAGAAGTTAGCCCCAATCAAATTGGTTCAAATTTCAGTATTTTTACTAGAACACCTGCTGAGTCAGAAGTATCGCAAGTACAATTAGACGGTAAATTATTTACTTACACAAATATTGGCCTTGAAACGATTAAATTTGGTGCAGCGTATACCAGGCAAACGTTAAGTGGCTGGGGTGGCGCTAATAATGCTAATGCACCCGGTTTTAACAATGGTACTTTCGCTGAAATTTTTCCAGATGCTATGTTTGAAAGGGTAGACTTGAGCGGGTTTCTTGATGAGTTTTCATTTGGTCCAAATGGCGTAGCCCCTGGTTATGCTTACACTTATGACCTTGATGAAGCGTTTGCTCGTCAAAGTACTTATTTAACTGAAGACGTAGTTGGCAGTGATGTATATCAAATTGGTAACTTTGACAACTTCCCAACTAACAAAGTTGAAGAAGAAACCATTAGCGTTTATCTTTCTAGCAACTGGGCGTTTAACGTTAGCGACTACGACGTGTTTGTAAACTTAGGCCTTCGCTATGAAGAAACTGATATTGTAAGCCCAGCTAAAAGCCGAGTGGCTGAACAAGTTTACTGGGCTGGTGGTGCAGAATGGATAACCCAGTTTGCTAGCGGTGGGGACTTTGTTGAAGTTGACTATGAAGGCCAATACGACTTACTACTCCCTATGATTGATATTAAAGTTGATCTTACTGATGACTTAGTGACTCGCGCCTCATGGGGTCAAACAATCACCAGACCAACACTCGGTGATATGCTTGGAAATTTAAGCTTAACCCCATCACCTAAATTAAACGCAAGAAGCGGTAGCCGTGGTAATCCGAATTTAAAGCCATTTAAATCAACTAATCTAGATTTAAGCCTTGAGTATTACTACAGCGAAGGCAGCTATGCTGCAATTGGCTTATTCTGGAAAGATGTGGATGACTGGATCGATAAAACTAATATAAAAACCACCTTTGAAGGCTTACACGATGTGTATTTAGGCCAGCGTTGGAACAACGCCGTAGCTGCTATCGAAGGCCGTGGTGAGCAAGCAACGGATATTGCAATTCGTGATGAAATTGTAGCTAATGGTGTAGGTATTGGTGAAAACGACCGTATCTTACCAGATCCAGCGACTGATCCGTTGATTGAATGGACTATCGAGTCACCTGAAAACGTCGGAAAACGTAAAGTAAACGGTTTTGAATTTGCTGTTCAGCACTTGTTCGGCGACTCGGGCTTTGGTGCAGGCTTTAATGCTACTGTTGTTGACGGTGATGTTGAATACGATAACTATTACCTTGCCTCTCAAGCCGTATTGGCAGGCCTAAGTGATTCTGCAAACATACAAGGCTTTTACGAAAAAGATGGCCTATCGGTGAAAATAACAGGCGCTTGGCGTGATCAGTACTTAATTGCGCAAGGTTTACCTGATTCAGGTGCTACGGCACCTCCACAATACGCGAAAGAGTACTTGCAGTGGGACATTAGTGTGAACTACGAAGTTAACGAAAGCACCACGGTATTCTTTGAAGGTGTAAACTTAACTAACGAAACTGAGCGCTCATTTAGCCGTTTCGAAAGTCAGTTCTTGAGCGCCGCTCAATACGGCCCTCGATATGCATTTGGTGTTAGATACGCAATGGGCAATTAATATCTTGTGTAAACAAAATTTTTGATCACCCTATAGTTGAAAAGTCAAAGCCGCTTATTGAGCGGCTTTTTTATAAGAGTTGAATTTAACGCAACAGGTTACTTAGACGTTTGTTCAATTTAAGTTTCTAATCGTGTTATGCGGGCATTGAGTTTGCTAGAAGTATACTGTGAATAAAAATAGATTAAAAAAAGCAGCAAAAACTAACATTTATTTCCGCTAACTTGAAAACGCTTTACTTATCTAAACTTGGTACTAATTTTAATGGCGTTACTACATTGCGCGTTGCGGCTCACTAAAACAATTTAACGCAGTATGATGGGTTTTTAAATAATCACGCCCTGCTTTTAAGCCTAATTTATAATCAAATCGTAAATCATTATTTGAGCTTCCTAGTAACTTACTCTGAAGCTTTTGATTTGCAAAAATTTGGATTATTTCGACATCTTGTGGCGGGTTAGCAATAAAGGCTAACTCATCTTCGTAGGCTTGTTCATGTTGTAATAAATAATCGATTGTTTTTGGACAATAGCCAGATACTTCAACAAATAACTTCAATTTACTTACCCACGCTGATTGCGCCTGAAATGCTTGATCAACGGTGCGTATAACCACAATTTTACGTGCACCCCGATTATAAGCCTCGCGCACAGGCAAAGGGGCAGCAAGACCACCGTCTAAGTAAAAATCTGATTCTGATTGTATCTCACTCTTACCTAATTCATTTGCGGCCAATGCGTTTAACCATGGCGTCAGTTTTACGCCTTGTTTATATAAAAATGGCAGCGCACTTGACGCTTTTAATAGCTCTCGCCATTGTTGGCCCTCTCCTGTCGGAGATAAAAAATAGGGTTTACGATCACGTGCATTGGTTGCGGTAATTAATAACTCACGGTCACCTAAACTGGCTTTTGCCGTTTTAAAATCAAGCGCCCTGTTCACTTCGGTGGTTTTATCAAAATACCAGTCTAGGTCAACAATATGCTTACCCATTAAGCCACGACCTAATTGAAAAAAACGTTTATGGCGCGAAAGCCCTCTTATTAAGCGTTTAGCATAGCCTTTTTGACGTGCTAAATAACTGGTTAAGTTTTGAGAGCCTGCAGATGTGCCAATAAATAAGTCAAACGGATCATACTCTTGCTCTAACCAAGCATCGAGTACGCCGGCGGTAAATATCCCTCGTTGTCCGCCACCTTCTGCTATCAGCGCTATTTTTTTCGGCACTGAGTTGTTGCATGAATGGCGTATCGTCCTGTTTTGAGCTGTCACGCTTTACCTTCTTATTTATTTAGATGAGTTGTTTTATACGCTTATTATAGTAATCATTTAATATTCATAATTAAAATTGATTGTTTAAATCAGTTCTATTGAAAAAATAGAACGAGCTAGATTATCATCGCTTTTAGAATAATGCAAAGAAGTCATTGCTCAGAGGTCACTACTCAATTGACTTTAATTTAATGAATAGCATAACAGGCGTAGAGTGTACGCTTGCTTAATATACAGCTTAATGCTTTATTTCCATTAAAACTCCTTACAAATCAATGACTTTTTACATACAGCTCAAAAAATGATTAAAAATATGAATTGATCTGCTATTGATTACTTGGCATAACTAAAATAAAACGCATATACTGTACACTTATACAGTATGCATATTTTAGGTTATGTCATGTTTGTTATTCCCATTTATATAGAAGCCGGTGTATGCGGGTTTGAATCCCCTGCAGCGCAATATAGTGAGCTAGGCGTATCGCTTGACGAGCTATTAATAAAACACCCCGATGCCACGTTTATTGGGATAGCGTCTGGGTGCTCCATGCAAGAAATTGGTATTTTTGAGGGCGACTTACTGTTAGTTGACCGTGCTGAAATACCAAAAGACGGCGATGTTATTGTGGCTAACTTAAATGGTTTATTTGTATGTAAGCTGCTTGATAAGAGTAACGCGCGGCTACTATCGGCCTCTTCGGTTTATAAACCAGTACAGTTAACGGAATCTGATGAGTTTCAGCTTGAAGGCGTGGTTACGCGCTCTATTAGGCTGCATCGACAAAGCCCTGAGTTACTTTCATGTATGCCTTAGTTGATGCGGTTGCTTTTTACGCCAGCGCAGAAAAAGTATTCGACCCAGCAATTCGCTCAAAATCTGTGGTGGTGCTTACCAATAACGATGGCTGTATATGTGCAATGTGCCCTATTGCGCGTCAGCTTAATATTCCTAAATTTAGCCCCTACTTTAAGGTAAAGCATTTATTAGCACAGCATCAGGTGGTGGTGCGCTCATCTAACTATGAACTTTACGCTAATTTAAGCGATAGAATGATGAATGTGATTGCTCGTTTTTGTGATACGCAGCATATTTACAGCATAGACGAATCGTTTTTGCACTTTAAAGGTTATCAATCATTAATTAACGATTGGCAAGCATACGGGCAACTAATTAGGCGTACTGTTTGGCGAGAAACCAAGCTCCCTGTTGGGGTTGGTTTTGGGTCAACTCCTACCTTAGCTAAAGCCGCTAATCATGCAGCTAAAAAGTTAAGTGGTTTTAATGGCGTTGCAGTGATTAATGATGAAGCAAGCCGCCAAGCTATTTTACAGCGTATGCACTGCCAAGATGTGTGGGGAGTAGGTAAACGTTTAGCTAAAAAGCTGGCACTAATGAATATTCATACTGCATGGCAATTAGCTCAGCAAAGTCCAAAAACAATCCGTCGCCAATTTAGTGTGGTGCTTGAACGTACAATTAACGAGCTCAATGGTATTACCTGTTTAAACTGGGATGATGTACGCCAAGATAAACACGCTATTTTTTCAACGCGTAGTTTTGGTCAGCGCCTTTGCGACTCAAATGCAGTTAAAACCGCCTTAATAAATCATGTGAGTGTGGTAGCACAAAAATTAAGGGCGCAACAGTCACTAACTCATCGCCTTTATATTTTTGCTGCTAGCTCCTCACATGAGCAAACTTTTTTAAAAAAATCGGTTATGCATCAATTTGATCCACCCACTAACGACACGCGAGTTATGGCCAACGCGGTATCGAAAAGTTTTGAGCAGATTTATCAATCAGGTATTCGATTTTATAAATGTGGTGTAGGTGCGTTAGAGCTAAGCCCGCAGAGGTTTCAGCAGCATTCTTTATTTGAGAAGCAAACCGATAACCCAGCGCTTATGGGCTGTTTAGATGCAATTAATCATAAATTTGGTAAAGGAATGCTTAATGTGGCAAGCAGCCAACTAGATAAACGCTGGCATATGAACAGGGCTTTTTTGTCACCGCGCTACACTACGTGTTGGCGTGATATACCTAAAATTCAATGTTAGTCAGCTACTTTAATAAATTCGCATTCTACACTCGGGTTGTCCAATGTATATTTAAGGGTGTTATCAGTTAAAAAAGTAATACTTTGCTTAAAGCTCCTCTCATGAATCGGGTTATCACAACGGCTCATACGTAAGCTATTTTCTAAACCATCCGTTTTGTATTTAAATGAGCTGGTAATAAAACAATAATCGGGTTTTTCAAGGGTACGGGTGCCATTATGAAGCGAGTTAAATAAAATTTGTTCACCTAAGCTAAAGCCTTGCTCAGGGTCGTTAGCGACATTAAACTGCAGGCGACTATTAACACACAATCCAGAATTACTTGAAGTGACTTCGTAATTCCCCAGCTTTGTTTTTAACAGCGGGATAAAACGAGATTTGCTACTTAAGCCAGCCACTGCATAACAGCTAAAAAGGGTAAGTAAAACCAGTGTAAACAATTTCATTATACGCTTTTTCCTCGTGTATCAAATGCGCTTAAGCATTTGACTATGCTTAGCTCTGTCGCTTTGTATAATATTAACTATAACAGAGATTTACTATAAAAGATGCGCAGTTGTCACGTTATAGGTAAGTTTAAAATACTCTATAAAAATACGCAGCTAACAGCAAATACGATTACATTTAAAACTGTTAGCTTTTTAAATTAAGGCCTTAGCAATGCATTAATTTGAACAGCAAAATGAATTATTGCCAATACTTGGCAAATAACTGCGGGTAACTTTGTTTTAAAAATTTTGGCTTGTCTTTAAAACGCTTGCCTTTTGGCTGTTCGAGCCCTGAGGGGATAAACGGTAATTCATCTTCATTGCGTTCTTCATATAACAAGCCTGCAATTAAGTCGTACTCATCTAAATACGGATACGGTTGCTCATTTAAATAATATAATGGCGTACAATTGGCAAGGCTATCGGGGTTTTCTAGCGCCGCTTTAAAGGTGGCTTCGCCACGAGAAATAAGCCAACAACGAAACTCAGAAAACCCATATTCGTCATTACAACCAGCCATTACAAATGCAGCACCAAATAAATCCCAAGTATAACTTTGACGCATGCAAATACTGAACTGTTTATCAAATTCAATAAGTTGCTCGTCGGTTAAATCACTCAATGCTGACTTAAGTGATTGGCATACAGACGCAGGCTCTGCCGTTCTATCATTTACAGTTACTAGTTGCCAAAAGTCGGTTAAGGTTAGTTCGCTCATGCAAGGATCTCTTTTACCCGACCTACTTGGCCATCCTCTAATTGTACTTTAATACCGTGTGGATGATTTGGCGACTTTGTAAGCAATCGTTCTACAATGCCATTAGTTAAAGTACCACTGCGTTGATCTTGTTTAAGCACAATATTAACTTGTGTGCCTGGCGTTATTTGTGAGCGTGTTGGAACAGCCATATTTAATCTCTTTTGCTATTTTTGGGAATTATAGCCTGCTTAGGAATGACTAACCATACTCAAATTTTTCAACGTGATACTTATACTTTTAATAACATGAAGATAATTAGTAAATCCTTTTTTAAACTGCATGTTGCTGCTTAAAAAATGTAATAGCATTGCTTTTAATATGAATATTTAAACCCCCTATTACATTACAAATAAGCTGCTCAATGTAATCTAGCTGATTCATTTGTTTAGCCTGCTCGAGTGCACTATCATCAGTAAAATAACAGCTTACTTTAAACTGAGCAGGTAATTTTTTTAAATCAGCCGAATGAGTAAGAAAGCTAAAGCCCTCAACGTTATCTTTTATTTGCTCACAAGCAAGTGTTAACTGCTGACGAATACGTTTATCTAGCTGCTTTTGAGTTTTGGTCATCGTTTATTGCTTCTCGGCGGCTTGTTGTTTTTTAAATTCTTTGTAACTGTCTTGCTGTTGTTTAACACATTCATGGTATTGCTTGTCGGCCATGTGACTGCATTCACCTAACCGCGCCGATTGAATTTCATGATAGCGGCTATTACTGCTACATCCTGCTAACAGCAGTATAACAAATAACAATGATAGATATTTTAACTTATTATTCAACATTTAAAATTCCTTATATTTAACGGGAAAACTACTGATTTTCGTTATTTTTGCTGTATATTGCACAGGTTTTGTAATTATAACCGTTAAGGACACATTATGATGTTGTCGCAGTTACAAGAGCTGTTTCAGCGTATCGATAAAAGTAAATTATTTCAATCATTTGTTATTGCAGTTATTGTGATCTCGGCATTAACTGTAGGCGCACATACCTATTCATTGCATCCAACGGCTGAGCTAGCTTTGTATTGGATGGATGTTAGCATCACCGTATTTTTTTTAGTCGAACTCATTATTCGTTATTTTGCTGGTAAAGGATTTAAAGATTTTTTTTCTAAAGGGTGGAATATATTCGACTTTATTATTGTAGTAGGTAGCTTATACCCTGCTGCAGGCTCAAGTATTTTTATTGCTCGCCTATTGCGTATATTTCGCGTGCTGCGACTTGTTTCTATGATCCCCGAATTGCGTTTATTAGTAAACTCACTGATAAAAGCCATTCCGCAAATGGGCTACATTGCGCTACTTATGTTTGTGATATTTTATATTTATGCCGCCACAGGTAGCATGTTATTTGCTGATATAAACCCTGTTCTTTGGGGTGATGTGTCTATTTCTATGTTGACTCTGTTTAGAATTGCCACCTTTGAAGATTGGACAGATGTGATGTACGAAACCATGGCGGTGTATAAGCTAAGTTGGATTTACTACTTAACATTTATCTTTTTAACGGCGTTTATATTTTTAAATATGATGGTAGGTGCCATTTTAGAAGTTATGTCGCAAGAACATCGCAATGCACGCGAAGAGCAGACCAATGCTGATGATTTACCCGCAACCCAAGGCCAAGTAGACGAGTTAAAAGCCCAATTAGCTGAATTAACGCAATTACTTATAAAGTAGAGTTGTTATCTAGGGCAAGTGCTTACTTGCCCTGTTGTTTACACTTTAAATTTACCCACTAAATCAGTTAATATCGATGAAAGACGGTTCATTTCATGGCCGTTTTCACTGGTAGTAACAGCAATAATACTCACCTCATCAGCTACATTTTTAATCTCGGTTACATTACGATTTATATCTTCGGCTACGTGCTGTTGCTCTTCAGCTGCAGTGGCTATTTGCGTATTTAAATCGCTAATATTAACGATAGACGCGGTAATTTCACTAAATTGTTGCTGCGCCGAATGCGCAAGCTCAACTGTTTCATTTGTGGTTTCTATACTACGCTTCATATCTTGGGAGACCTTTGATGACATAATGCGTAATTTATCAAGCTGCGACGCAACCTCTTCGGTGGACTCAGCAGTACGCTGTGATAAACCGCGAACTTCATCAGCGACCACCGCAAAACCTCGTCCATGCTCGCCAGCACGCGCCGCTTCAATTGCTGCATTTAAAGCCAGTAAATTAGTTTGTTCAGAAATGCCGCGTATAACACTTAAAATCGACATAATATTTTCACTTTCAGCATCTAGCTGAGCGATATCAGTTGAGGCATTATTTATAACATCACATAACTTAACCACACTCTCTACAGTATCAGTAATAACAGATTGCCCCAAGTCAGATGCTTGTTGTGTTTGAGCAGCCAAATCCGCTGCATTTGCACAACTGCTAGACACTTCGTTCGCGGTGGCAGCCATTTCATTAATCGCCGTTGCCGCCATTTCTAAAGCTTGCTGTTGTTGACTGGTAGAGCTTGTTAATTGCGCTGCTTGCGATGAAGTTTGTGAAGACGTTTTACTGACATTTTGTGCACAGTCATTAATTTGCTTAACAAGCTCGCTAATCAAGTCTAAAAATAAATTAAAGCTGGTAGCCAGTTTAGCCGTTTCATCTTTAGTTTTGATTGCTAAACGCTGGGTTAAATCCCCTCCTCCTTGTGATATTTCAGTTAAGCCGTCGCTCACTTCAACAATAGGAGCGGATATCAGTTTAGAAATATAACTCGCTATGGCAACAAACACCCCAATAAGCACCGCGCTAATAATCAAAATGGTGTATGCCATTGCATTGGCGGCGCTCATAACTTCGGCTTTTTCTACTAACCCAATGAACTTCCATTCTAAGCTAGAGGACGTGTAAATATTGGCCATATATTGCTTACCATCAATCTGTATTTCAAACAGTCCTTGGGTATTTTTAGCTAGGTTACTATATTTGCCGCCCTCAACATCTGCCAAATTTTTAAATCGATTATCTGGATGTTTTGCATCAACAAGTACATTACCACTGTCTTCAACCAACATTAAATAACCAGTTTTGCCTAATTTAATATCGGCGATAATATCAGTCAAGCCACCCAATGATACATCCATCCCTTGGGCACCAATTAATTCTCCATTATCAATAATGGCTTTAACGGTGGATACAATCACTAAATCATCTTCAGCCCAGTAATAGGCGTTAGTGCGAGTGGTTTTACCATTGACCGCTTTTGCAGTCATATACCATGGACGCTGACGCGGGTCGTAATTAGCGTTCACATTGCCCATGGGCCATTGAACATAGCCACCTTGCTCGTTCCCCATGTAAATATAAGCAAGCCCTGGATGAGTATCACCAAAGTGATTAAATAAGCTATAGGCGGCTTGCTCTGTGGGGCTTTGATTGGGGTGATCAAGCATTATCTTAGTGCTGGTATCCATATGTGTTTTTATGTTTTTACGGGCATTTTTAATTGTTTCATGGGAGGCTAAATAGTCTACATTTTTGGCAATTTCTGCAAAAAACATCGTAATCGCATTATCAACTTGGCGGGCTTCTCGTTCACTTAATTGAGCAAAATTATCTAATGCCTGATTGCGTGTTTGAGTTATTACCAAAGCAGCAATGAATAATAGTGGAAGTGCAATTGCTGATGCAAAAGAAAGCTTTAATTTTTTTGATATATTCATTTTATTAGCCTGAGTTAATATTTTTAAATATAGGGCGAGATAAAATATTACGCAAGCAATTAGAAAAAACTAAGTAACCGTTTAACTTGAAAAATTAATAAGCCCTATTAACATGTAAGCTTTTTAGGTAAAATCCAAAAATGTCAATAAATCATGTTGAAATAAACAATGAGTATTACTGAGCACAAAAAAACACATAACTGTCCTGTTTGTAAAAATGAAATAACGCGGCGTTTTAAATACCTCGAGAACAAACAATACTGGCGCTGTGATTGTTGCTATGCAACATTTATTGACAATGCACAATTGCCTATCGCAACAGAAGAACTTGAGCAATACACACTTCACCAAAACGACATATACGATGCAGGTTATCGGCGCTTTTTAGCAAACATTGCCACACCGTTGATAGCTAAATTGCCCGCTGAACAAAATGGCCTTGATTATGGCTGTGGGCCAGGCCCAGCGTTAGCCACTATGTTCACAGAAGCGGGCCATAATATGGCAGTGTACGATCCCTTTTTTTATCAACAAGACGATGTGTTAAACAAGCAGTACGACTTTATAACCTGCACTGAAGTCGCTGAACATTTTCATCAACCAGCGGATGAAATTACCAAACTAAATACATTGCTAAAACCAGGTGGCTGGCTGGGTATTATGACTCAATTTCAAACCGATGATGACGCATTTGAACATTGGCATTACCGACACGACCCAACCCATGTGGTATTTTATAAACAGCAAACATTTATCTATCTGGCAGCGCAACTTGGTTGGTACTGCGAAATACCGCGTAAAAATGTTGTTTTATTGCAAAAACCAATTAGCGACTAATTCATCCATTTAATCTAAGTCCTGCTGCCAAAAAACCACTTTATTTCTGCCCGTTTCTTTAGCGTGATATAGGGCATCATCCGCCCGCTCAATCGCTGCATCGGGGTCTTCGTCAGAGTCAATAACAGCTAAACCCACTGACACTGTTTGTGTGATACTCACAGTGCCATCACAGAACTCCTGACTGGCGATGTTTTTTCGCAAACGCGTCATCACCTTATTTGCTTGCTCTGCGTTAGTATCTGGTAATAAAATCAAAAATTCTTCGCCACCGTAACGATACACTTGATCACGTGGACGAGTGCTGTCTTCAAAGCGATCGGCTAATTCTTCAAGTACATAGTCGCCAAAACCATGGCCATAATTATCATTAACTTGTTTAAAATGATCAGCGTCTATTAAAGCAATGCATAAGGTTTTATTGGTACGTTTGGCATGTGCTTGTTCTTTTTTAAAATCACGTTCTAGTGCTGTTCGATTTAATAGCCCGGTTAATTCGTCAATATCAGTCAGCGAAGCGGTTAATCCTGTATCAAAACGATTAACAATAAAATCAAACCGTTTCATGGTATCAATAAGATCTCGCAAAAGATTTTCATCAGCATCTTGTTGATGTTGATTAATGCCTATATTGGTCACTTTATTTAGTAGCTTAGTTTGCTGGTTGCGTATTTGCACCACTAATGGATGCGATAAAACAGCGCTCGGCGCTGCCCTTTCTAACGTGCTGAGTATATCCATGCCCTCTACGAGCTGTTCAATACTAGATGGTTTTATTTTGCCGCGCATTATCTGTAATTGAAAAAACAATTCAAGTCGGTTGGCATGATGTTTAGCGATGGCTTTACGAAATACGGAATGTACAAATAGCAGTATATCGGCTTCTTCTTCACGAAACAAAGGCGTAGATGACATGATAATAACCTAATCTGAGTATGGCTTAAAATGACAACATTGGCCGTCACAATGAATTTGTAGTTATTGCACCACTTTATCAGTAAAATGGTGCAATACGCTACTGCTCAATAATAAGGTAACAATAGTCTATTTTACGACTGCAAAAAACTATTCGAATGCAAATATTGATTAATCGCTATTAACAATAATCCGCAGCATTCTTCGCAGTGGCTCAGCAGCTCCCCATAAGAGTTGATCGCCCACGGTAAAAGCACTGATATATTCAGGGCCCATGGCTAATTTGCGAATACGGCCAATAGGAATACTTAGCGTACCGGTGACTTTAACCGGGGTTAAATCGGTGGCAGTGATATCCCGCTCATTAGGAATAACTTTAACCCACTGATTGTGCGACGCTAAAATCTGCTCTATTTTTTCAACGCTAATATCTTCACGTAATTTAATGGTCATTGCTTGACTGTGACAACGCATTGCGCCAATGCGTACACACAAACCGTCAATTGGTACAGGTTGCTTAGATGAACCTAAAATTTTATTTGCTTCAACTTGTGCTTTCCACTCTTCTTTTGATTGCCCGCTTGGCATAGGCACATCAATCCATGGGATTAAGCTACCCGCTAACGGCACACCAAATTGATCTTGTGGTAAATCGCTTGAGGCAATTTGCTGTGTGACTAGTTTATCAATTTCTAAAATAGCAGCGTGTGGGTCGGCTAATTTATCAGCCACACTTGCATGAATAGCGCCCATTTGTGCGATCAGCTCTTTCATATTACGGGCACCGGCACCCGATGCCGCTTGATAGGTCATAGGGCTTACCCACTCAATCAAGTCTTGCTCAAATAATCCGCCTAAAGCGAGTAACATCAAGGATACTGTGCAGTTACCCCCCACATAGGTTTTAACACTTTGCGCTAAACCTTGCTCAATGACATCTTTATTGACCGGATCAAGTACAATAATACTGTCGTCGCTCATACGCAGTGCTGATGCGGCATCAATCCAAAACCCGCTCCAACCCGCTTCACGTAATTGCGGATATACCGCTTTGGTATAATCACCGCCTTGGCAAGTAATTATGATGTCCATTTTTGCCAGTGATTCAACATTCATTGCATCAAGTAAGGGTTTTGCAGGCCCCGCTAAATCAGGGCCAAGTTGGCCAGTTTGTGAGGTGGTAAAAAAAGTAGTGTCAATGTTGGCAAAATCATTTTCTTGTTGCATACGTTCTAATAATACAGAGCCAACCATGCCCCGCCACCCGACCAATCCTACTTTTTTCATTGTTTTTTCCACTGTTTGAGTCATAAGAAATACCTAATACGTTAAAAATTAAAATTCATTGCGTGAGATTTAATTTTTACCGTTCTAAACTAACACCAGCAGCAGGCTAAAACTAGTCAATAAACTGTAACTTAAATATTTTTCATAATGTAAAACTGTGCAATAACATACAGCGCTTATTTTAAACTTTAATAAAAGCTTAACCTTGTTGAAACCTATATTTACCAAGCTTAGTAAGCACATTAGATAAAGATGTTTTGTGTAATTCTACATTCAACTAAGGAAAAGATAATGAAGACACTTACTTTCGCTCTACTTGCTTTAGCATCACTTAATGTATTTGCAGATACAACACTTTCAGCGAGCACAATGACGCTAAAAGAAAATGAAAAAGTATCTTTTGAGCGCGCAGAAATAAATATGGAAGAACAACAAGGCGTATTAATCAATACTGCAACAACCTATTACAGTCCAAAGGTGTGGATAAATGGACGCTTAGAGCTATTTTTTGTTGGCTCTACAAATGGAAATCAATTTTGTGATGAGCGTGGTCACAACCAAGAAATCTCTGGAAGCACAATTACCTGCGGAGAAGATGAAAGCGCCTATGAAGACTTTGATTGGTATAACCAAACATGGGGAATGAAAAGCACTGGTAGTAAAAATCAATGTTACCCATTATACGCTAGCATTAAGTGCGGTAACTAGAAGCCGCAAAAGAACCCAGAACTTTCTGGGTTCTTATAAAGTTCAGTTTTATCTGTAACTTAAAATATTGCCTCCTTATATCTTCCTTTCTACAATGTCTTAACCTGCTTTCAAAGCAAGACTGCCATTTACTAGCTGAAAGTAAATATGTGTAATGGTTTCCAACAACAAAAAAAGCCCTACGCAACGGTAGGGCTGATCATAGTTAAGTTTTTATATTCGCCTTCCTAGGCTAACTTTTAGAATTCATAGCTATACGATAAGCTAAATTTCATACCTTCTTCGCGTGAATTAACGATAATATCTGACTGAGTCACTTCTTTATCTTCATTTAATAAATTTTGTACTTTAAATTTAACGTTAGAGTTAAAATCTGGATACCAAGTGTAAATCAAATCCAATGAGTGAAAGGGTTGTTCATAAGCGTCATCAGGGCCACCAACACCAGCCGCAAGTATGCGTTCGCCGAACACATTATACACTAATGAACTACTGTGCTGACCATCCATTGAATCGTAGTTTAGCTGTAAATTAACAACGTACTCTGAGTGTCCGGTCATTCGCTTCGTTGGATTAGTCAAGTTACCCGCAAGTGCAGGATCAATACTTGCTTCTGAGTCACTAACAGTGATGTTACCACTGGTAAATAACCCCTCAGTTAACATGGTTAAGTCTTTTAACCATTCAAATTCAACACCATACACTTCTGCTGTTTCACCGTTAACAAATGAAGCTGAATAAGAATTATCACCCACTTGCAATACTGTCTCTATCGGTTTATCTATGTCTTTGTAAAACGCCGCCACTGAGAACGAATCGCCAGTGTCACCATAGTACTCATAGCGTAAATCATAGTTTTTAATCGGGCTACTTTTAAGGCCACTGCGACCAAAGGTACGAATATCGGTCAATGGATCAAAATACGCCACGGGTACCACTTCACGTAAATCGGGGCGAACAACCGTTTCGCCATAGCCTAATCGTACTTGGTAATTTTCACCGCCTAAATAAGTCAGTGATAGCGCCGTGAAAAAATCATCTTCAATAATACTACCCGCCGTTATTTTATCAGCTGAGTAGAAGTTATTGAGATCATTAGCCGTAAAAATTAAGCTTGAGGTACCAATTGAAGTTTGCTTAAACTCTTCATAACGTACCCCACCACTGACACGAATAAAATTGTCGTAAATAATATCAAATGAGCCATAACCCGCCTCAATTTTTTGCCCTGCTAAATAGTCATCAGCACTGGGTGCTGAAGGTTCATTAAAGTCGACTAAAATACGCTGCCCGTCAATAAACGCATCACTAAGGTAACTGCTTGCTTGTAATGGGTTTTCACTGACTGTTAAGGCTAACCCCGTGCCGTTATTAACGGCAAAACTAGAGGTCGTATAAATACGTGCACGATCAGACACATCAAAGCCCGCTTTTAGTTCGACTTCGGCGAGTGAAAAATTCAACGGCAGGGTTAAATTACCGCCATAAGAGTTTACCCTGTCTTCCATGTCAATAAATGAAAACACCGCGCGGTTGTCATCACCGGTAATTTGTGAATTAACATAATTGCCATTTTCATCGTAGTTATCACGGAACTCAAACTCTGCACTACCAGGAATGTTGGTTTTCGCTTTCGAACGTGTATATTGCCAGTCAGCACCAATCCCCCAATAATCTAAAAACGTATGCTGACCAAGCAGTTGGTTAACCGTCAAAGTACGTTCTTCAAGTCTAAATTCATGGGTACGATCGGCAATTTGGTTATTCGCGATAGTAAATATGGTGCTGCCTGCCGGGCTTTGTGAGGTGGCCACTTCGGTTTCGTCTTCGTTGTCGCGTAAGTATAAACTCATAAACGACAAACTATGAGTATCAAGCTGATAACCTAAATTAAAAGTACCGTTATAACGCTGATTTTCTGTGGTCACAACCGAATCTTTTACCGTGTTAAAACACGATGCACTAACATCTTCTGGCGTATCTAAGGTTGATGAGCAGTTCTCAACCGCTTGCTGAGCAATGACACCAGAGCGTCTTTTTGATGCATCCCATTCTTTATCGTATTCCCCAGACAGTAAAAAGCCAATTTTACCGCCAAGCCAGGGCTCATCAAAACTATTACCCACATGCCCTTTGATATCCCAATTTGGATCCAGTGATTCATTTTTAATGGCGTAGTCACGGGGTAACGATTTCAATAATTGGTTATTAATGGCAATGGCTTGCTCTGAACGTGTGGCTGATTCAGTATCAACCAAGTTATCCCTACTAATGAGATTACTAACGCTAAAATTACCACGATATTGTACAATCGCATCGTTAAGAATTTGCGGTATATCACTATCGTAACTGTTATAAGTAAACCCTTTATCCGCTGAGGTATCCTTAGCAAGTCCAACAGCAAAACCCGCGGTAAAATCAGCCGGCACCGATTTAGTACGAATATCAATATTACCCCCACCAAATGCCGCTGGCATATCCGGCGAGTAAGATTTTTGCACCGCCATACTTTCAATAATACTCGCTGGGAAGATATCTAACGGTATGACATTGCGCGTTAAGTCAGGACTGGGGATATTAGCTCCGTTTAAGCGTGCACTTGAATAGCGCTCACCTAGGCCGCGTACATAAATAAACTTGCCATCAACTAAGGTTAGTCCAGTAACACGACGCAGCGCAGAAGCGGCATCACTGTCACCAGTGCGAGAAAGCTGCTCGGCACCTAATATATCGGCCACAAAGGCTTGGTTTTTACGCTCTTCGACTACCGCCGCCGCACTGCCTTGCAAGCGAGTACCTACGGCCACCACTTCTTCTATTTCACTTTGCTCTAATTCAGCTGCGTTCAGGTTAACTGAACTGGCTATAAGACCAACACCTATTGCCAACGATAACTTATGCAGTCTATGTTGATTTAACATCTTTACAGATCCCTAATCAGTTAAAAAACGGGCGCCTAAAATGCAATTGCAAATGGCGCCCAGAATATTAGATACAGTATTCGGTGACCTAGTCTTGAGACGCTGCTGTCACAGCCGCTTCTACCCACTTGTACCACGCTGAACTTGTATCTTGATCAGAAACCGCACCAATATACGGGGCAGCATCAAAGAAGCTGGCATCTAAACTGCTTAAATCATTTGCTGTAATGGTAATATCAGTAGATGAGGTATTTGATGCAAAGCCGTTATCAGCCAGTACATCGGCGCCTTCACCAATGCGTTGATTAGCACCGTCTTTATCAAACCATGCTGTTAAGGTTGTTGCCGTTAAAGCCCCAGGTTCGCTGCCACTGTTAAACGTGCCATCAGCATCGGCAAACTCAGACGCACAGGTCATCACAGAGCTATTAAATACGATTTTATCGGCTTGTTTTTCACCGTCACTGGTAAAACTAATACAGCTTGTTTGCGTGGCTACATTTTTAGTCATTAATACGTTGTATAAGTTAGCCGTATACGAGTCATCGAATTTAAATGCAGTAGATGGTGCATCGTCTCGGGCGGATTTACCATCGGTGGTAATTACCGTCACATTCGCAATGGTTGGGTTTGATGTTGGCGCTTGCTCGGTTGCTTCGCCTTTAATACCATCAGACTCAAAACCAGCATTACCCATAAATACAGTATCGCCGTCACGAGTTGTTACTGTGCCATGGCTAATATATAAAAACTGCGCGTTACCTTGCCAACCTGAATCAAAGTCAAACGAATCATCTTGTACATCAGTAGCAACAATATGCTTGATGTTAGTTGCGCCACCAAAGATTTCGATACCATCATCAAACCCTTGATGAATATGAATATATTCAAACGATGAACCTGAACCAACTGCACCCAGTGCTAGTGAGTTTAAGTCATCACCAGGGCCACCCACTTTAGGACCAGAACCTGCATACCAAATTTTGGCATATTTCATATCGCCACTAGAGTCGCTGTTATCATTCCCACCATAATAACTGACAATCCCTTCTGTTGGTCGGTTACAGGTTGCTGCTGCTCGCTCTGCATCGGTACAACCGTTAGTAATGCCTTTACCATTAATTAAAATACCACCCCAGTCAGCATAAAGCGGTCCTTTACCTTCAGCATCTAAGCGTGGAAACGCTTTAGCAGAGGTAAAAACTACTGGTTTTTCAGCTGTGCCTATCGCTTGAATTTTCGCACCACGGGCAATACGTAAAATCGCTTCACCTGATTTAAAAGCCATTGTCGCGCCTGGCTTTACTGTGATTGTTGGGCCATTTTCAGGGATAACAAACCCTTCTGCAGTATTACCGTCAACACCTATCAGCAACGCTTCATCAAAAACGTGAACACCGCCATTAGGCAATTCATTAAACGTTAAATTGGCAGTTATTTGGATATTCTTGCTCGCAAATGAATCACTATATAAGCAATCTAAGCCATCATAAGTGCCTTCAATGGTGCCTGCATCTGTTTCATAACTTGTACACTCAACGTCAGAGCCAGTGTTACCACCGCTGCTATTGTTTGAATTATTAACACTGTTATCGGTGCTGGTACTGTTATCGTTAACTGTAGGGGTAATTTCGATATCACCACCACAACCTGCAAGTGTCATTGCTGTTGCTACAAGACTAACTTTGAATAAGCCAGATAATTTCATTGTTCACTCCGTTAAGGTAGATAGTTTTTTTATTAGCCAATTAAGTAAAAACTTAAGTCACGTTAAAGCACGATTCTCATGCATCAGGTACTCATGCATTAAGGTCACTTGAGTTATCGAATACGAAATACAATACGGGAGTGTTATGACAATCTAGTTACACTTTAATAAACATAACATGACAATATCAATTAAAAAGAAATCAGCAAGTTGTCTAATAAAAAGCAAAAAAAAACCACACCAACTGATGTTAGTGTGGTTTGCTTAGTGCAATTATGAACTGGTTTTATTGTGCGTTAATTAAAGCTTAATTTTCACACAAGAAATTAAAGAAGCGCCGTTTTTAATGTTTGCGCATACACTTTTTCACGCTTAACATATTTAATCCACTGCTGGGCTAAGCGCTGCGATTTTTTATGTGTTTGTGCTTGTTCGAATGCTGAGATAGAGGCATCAAACTTTTGTAAATTAAATTGCGCCATTCCTAGGGCAACATAGGCATTAGATTCAAAATCAAGCGAGCCTTTATCAAGTGCTTTACGTGCAGCGTCAGCTGCATCTTCGTATTTTTCAAGGTTGACATACACTTCTGCCAAACGTTGTTCGTACTTACCATGGCTTGAAAGCTCAGCTGCCTTTGCAAAATAACTAACTGATTTTTCATCTTCTTTTGCTTGGATCATGGCTTCGGCGATAAATGCGTAATTCTTCGCTGATTTTTCAGCAACGCCAGTATCAATCGCTTTACTCATCACATCGGCCGCTTTAAAGGCTAAACCATTGTATAAGTACACTTGGGCAAGTTGGCGTAAATCTGATTTAGAGGTTAAAAAACCTTGTTGATAAGCAGCCTCTAAAACACTCAACTGCTGTTTTTCTTGCCCAGTCTCGCCGTACATGCCCGCTAATTGCACCCAATACTCAGGTTTATTGTACAGTTTTACCATGCGCTCAAGTACTGCAACCACTTTATCGGTTTGATTGAGTGAGTAGTGCATAGCACGTTGCAGTACTAACCAATTTTCTTTTGGGGTTTTGCCTTCACTATCACTTAAATTAATAACTTGGGTGATGTAGTTAAGCCCTTGTTGATAATCTTTCAGCTGATAATACGTTTGCGCTCTTAATAAATAATAAGCGTCAGTTTTCGGTTTAGTATTAATGTTGTCCCACTTGTCTAAAAATGCAATCACCTTTTTATAATCACTGTTAGCCATCGCCAGTTGTGCCAAGCTAAAAGCAGTGCTTAAACGCAAGGTCTCTGGAATGCCATCTTCGGCAATTACTTTTTCAAATGAAGCAATCGCTTTTACAAGGTCATTTTCGTTGTAATAAATAAACCCATAAAAGTTATGCATCATTGCAATTTCGTATGAGTTCATACTCGATGAACGTGCCTTGATGCTATCAAGCGCCGCAAGGCCACCTTGAACATCACCGTCATCAGCAAGCTTTTGCGCGCGAGCAAGTTGACTGTAGACCTTTTCGCGAAGTGCGGGCACTCGGGTTGTTTTTTGCTCATCAGCAGCATGCGCTGTTGCAATTTTTACACCCGGTAAAACACTCAATGCACTCGTTGTAACAATACTGACACTAATTGCAACACTGCACAGCATACTAAGCCTGACTAGCTTGGTTGTTAATTTTAATTTCATAATTGCCTCACTCTTTGTCCAATCAACAAATTCTAACCATTAATTTGGAAAGAAATTTTATTTTGCACACCCGCCACTTCAACAGCTTCGCCATTAACAACACGCGGTTTATATTTAAATTTGAGCGCCGCATCCATAGCTGCTCTATCAAACAATGATTCTGGCTCAGCCATAATCACTTGTGGGTCCTTTACTGTGCCTTGTTTTGTGACTGTAAATTCCACAATCACATACCCTTCAATACCTCGAGATAACGCTCTGCGTGGGTAAACAGGGGCCACTTTTACTATTGGCAAATACTCCCCATCACTGGTTTCAAGTGCTAACCCCCCTGCTAGGTTCACATCAGCCTCGACATTGGCAGCAAAATCAAAGTTGTTGCTTGCTGCGTTGTTATCGCTTTTTTGCATTTGTGGCGATTCCATTGGCGGTGGCGGCTCTTTAGGTGTGGGCGGCTTTTGTGGTTTACGTTCTTTTTTTTGCACTGTTTCTTCTTTTTTCAAACGCACAAAATCAAGTACACTGCCTTTGGCCGGTTCGCTCATTACCCCTTCACCGCCGGTAATCAGTGCCTGCATGCCCAAAAAAAGCATAAAGGTCACTATTGCGGCTATAATTAACGCTAGTACATAACGCATCACGGTTATCCTTCTTGAGCCGCGATTGACACATCAAATACACCTGCTGCGCGTGATGCATCCATAACTTTAATCAAGGTTTCTGTGGTGGATTTTTTATCAGCTTGGATCACCACACTGCCTTGTGGATTTTCAGCTTTTAAGCGTTCAATATTGGCTTGCACAGCACGCACATCAATTTGTCGTTTATTGATCCAAATTTCACCTTTATCTGAGATGGCAACCAAGATATTAGCGCGTTCTTTTTTAACAGCGGTTGCTGCCTCTGGGCGATTAACATCAATACCTGCTTCTTTTACAAATGAGGCGGTAACAATGAAGAAAATCAACATGATAAACACAACATCTAACATAGGAGTCATGTTTATTTCTTCTGCTTCGTCTTCTTGGAATAAATTACCTAATGGGGCTCTCATTTTATCTCTCCTAAAACAGCGGTGCTCGTTTACACCGCTTTAAAATAATTATTTAGTGGTCTAACACCATGCTATCTTGCAGTAATTCAACTTCACGCTTGGCTTTACGTTGTAAATACGTTGAGGCAAACACCCCAGATAACGCACCCACCATGCCCGCCATTGTGGGTATAGTTGCTTTTGACACGCCCGATGCCATAGAGCGGGCACTACCAGTACCGGTGATCGCCATAACATCAAATACTTCAATCATACCTGTAACCGTACCGAGTAAACCAAGTAATGGACAAAGCGCAACCATCACATTAATAAGCGGTAAGTTAGCATTTAAACGCATGCTGGCACGTGAAACTTGCGCTTGGCGAATTTGCTCGGCATGCCAACTATTACGTTCACTACGATTTGCCCAATGTGCTTTTACAGTGCGTTTATAAATACGATATCCATTAAAAAAGTACATAAATCGCTCGAGTATCAATAACCACATCGCGAAAATTAACACCCCAATGACCAAGAGGACTTGGCCACCGGTGTCGAGAAAATCACGGATAGCATTGATTGAATCAATCAATAGCACCATGGTTTACGCTCCTTTCTCGCTTCGCTCGGCAATAATACCTGCGCTTTGTTCTTGTAAAATAAGCAGTAAACCTTTTGAGCGGGTATTGAGTATGGTGTAAATAAATACCGTTGGGATAGCAACCACGAGCCCTAAAACGGTAGTGACAAGCGCTTGCGAAATGCCCCCTGCCATTAGTTTAGGGTCGCCAGTACCAAATAAGGTAATTGCTTGGAATGTGTTGATCATCCCAGTCACCGTGCCAAGTAAACCGAGTAGCGGCGCAACCACTGAAATAATTTTAATGAGCGTTAAGTTGCGGGTGATTTTGGGCATTTCACGTAAAATTGCTTCACTTAATTTAAGTTCAAGCGTGTCGTAAGCTACATTTGGGTATTGATCTTTTACTTTCATTACACGCCCTAACGGGTTGTCATCACGGGCTGTATCATCTTTAAGTTGACGGCGAATTTTCCCACTGACGAGTGTCAGTGATACAAAACGTTCCAAAGCAATAAGTAACGCCAGTAAACCTACGCCTAAAATAACGTAACCTACGGCACCGCCTTGATGAACTTGCTCGCTAGTGTCTGGTGCTTGAACCAATAGGCCTAAAATTGAGCCACCTGTTGGGTCCAGTGCAAACGGCACAACGCCTGAGCTTGCTTGCTGCAAATCAGCTGCTGTCGCTGTAAAGCGGCTACTTGGTTGACGAGTCAGCTGACTAATTGTATTGGTAGCCGGTGTGTACTCTAAATATTGACCATCGCTTATTAAGTTAAATGCGCCAACACGTACCACTTCTTTTTGTACTTTATTGCCCCCATCAACAATGACGTCGGTTGTAAAGCGACTTACTTTTCCTTGCTCGGTCATTTCACGTTGAAGCTCAAACCACACTTTTTCAATATCTTCAATCGAAGCTAGTTTTGACGTTGAACCCATTTTTTGCGCCAGCTCATCCATAAAGGTGCTACGCCCTGGTAATTGTGCCGATACCACCGAAGTGGCAAACTTATTACTTGAGTCCCCTGCCACTTGTTGTAATACACCAAATAACTCTTTTAGTGAGCCCATACGTTTAGATAACGTATCGGTTAAATTGGCTAGTTTAATTTCATTTTCTTCAAATTGAGTTTCTAAACGCTCAGACTCACTAAGCATTTGATTACGCTCGGCTTGGGTGTTCTTAAGTGTTTGTACTTGTTCATTTTCACGCGCAATAAATGCTTGTTCGCGCTGTTTATTTTGCGCTGACTGCGCTGATTTACCTTGCTCTAAGGTTTTTAAAAGTGCATCTAAGTCTATTGGTTCAGCTGCATAGCTAGTGCCTACAAAGCTTAAGCTGGCTGCAAACACTGCCATTTTTGACATTTTAGTTAATAATTTCATGGTAAGCCTCTTATTCTGCAGCGTGAATCGGTAGTGTTAACATATCAGGGGCAAGTTGTTTGCGAGCAATGCGCAGCCCTTTATTTATTTGGCTAATGGTTGAGTCAGGCAGTGCAACAAACGACTGACTATCGCTATTCCAACTACCAGCTTGTTTACCATCGCGGGTTAGGTAAATCAGCTCTAAGCGACCTATGCGTAAAAAGTCAACTTCACGCTCTTTTCCATCAACATCTAACAGAGCGGTGTACGCTTCGATGGTGCGTCCGTAATCAACTTCAACTTGGTAAGCTTCTAAAACACGGCGGAATTTTTCGCTTGAATTAATATCAGCGCGGTTCATCATATCCTTTAAAGACGCGAGACGTTTTGAACGTTCTTCTTTTAAAAACGGCACGTCTAAGGCAACAAATTGCTCAAGTCCGGTGATCATGCGCAGCATTAATGGGGTAATTTGACGTTCAATAATCGATACTTGATCCATCGATAGATTAATCGACTCCATTTCTTCTATTTGATTGTTTAACTGCTTAGTAAGCTGAGCGTTATAGACGGATAAGCCATCTATTTCTTTGTTCAAGGTTTTAAATTGCTGTAAACGCCCCTGCATTGAATCTGCAATCTTGTCTATTTTTGTTTGTGATTGCGCAGCTAACTTATTTATTTCGCTGCTTTTATCAATTACCGTGTTTAAATCATTGGCATGGACTGTTGCACTTGCGGCTACAATACCAGCTAGAATTAATGGTTTAACGCCTTTCATCGTATGCACCTTTGCTCGTTTATTAGCGGATTTGCTAGTGTTTTTTTAGTCGCTTTTAACTACTTTATAAAAACAGTTAAAGGCCAACTAACCTCAATAAAGCAAATTGTATAGGTGTAAAATGACAAGCGTGTTGCGTAAAAAAGTCACTTTTATGACTATGGTAATAAATTCGACTATTTAGCGTGCTTTTTTATATTTACACTTAAATGGAAGTCGTTGTGGGGTTGGTTTAATTACAAGCAGAGTTAAACTTTAAACAAGATGGTTAAAGGCCAAAGGTAAATAATCTTACTGGCTGGCATGTTGACCCTGGGCAAATATGACTTTGTTACGACCTAGTGATTTAGCCTGGTATAAATACTCGTCGGCTTGTTTTAATGCATTGTTGTAGTCATCAACATGATTAGCTTGAGCTATGCCAATACTACACGTTACCGACACGCGCTGCTGTTTATCGGTAAACACCACATGCTGCTGCACACATTCTCTGAACCGATTAGCCAAAATACTGGCTTCAATAGCGGTTAATTGCGGTAAAATTACCACAAATTCTTCACCACCATAGCGAGCTTTAAGCGCTGTTGCAGAAAATTGCGACTCTAATAATTTAGTAAACTCGATTAAAACTGTATCACCAAAATCATGGCCGTAGCTGTCGTTTAATTCTTTAAAGTTATCTAAATCAATAAGCAAAATAGACAAGGGTAAATACTGTGCTGGCCGTGAAGCGGCAAGTTTTAAAAAATGCGAGGTAATGAAGCGACGATTAGGGGCACCTGTGAGCTGATCGGTGTACGCATGCTGTTTTTGCTCTAAGGTAATATCTGCAATTGCTACATGGCTACGGTGACGAAAATACTCCCCTATAAAAGAAAATACCAGTACTAATGAAAACGAAGCCACAAAACGAGTTTTTTCAACTTCCCCATAGTGCACCTGCCCAATCTCTGGCCCATACAACATAAAAATACAGCCTATTAAAATACCTGTACTTAACCAAACACCACCTTTTACGCCAATAATTGCAAACGCGGCCACCGGGTAAAACATTAGCCAATACAAAGCAGTATTCTCTTTACCCCCGGTGTATACCAAAGCCAAACACATTAAAAATACAATCACCAGTGTGATCAGCGCAATAGCGTTGAGCTGTTTGGTTTTTATAAAATAAATAATACATCCAATAATCGTGACATTTACCGTAATTAACGCAACAGTAAGCATCGGCGCATACACCTGATGATTTGCAATCAACAGATACGTGATCAACACCAAAGCAATCGCTATCATGGTAAATAATGAAAATACTTGGCGCTGTTTATCATAGCTATAAACGCTGTCAATATTGATTAAATTGAGCCAATTGGGTTTATTTATTTTTGCTTTTTTTATCATACTTTAAATTTTTTAACCATACGCTCTAAATCGCTAAATTGGTGCTTGAGCTTTGTGCACTCCTCTAAAGTAAGATTCAGATTTGACTGGCCTTGCACTGAGAGGTCGCTAATTACATGAATATCGCTGTGTAATGATTTAACCACTTGGTTTTGTTCATCTGTGGCATTGGCCACACTGTGATTAGCGTCAGTTATTTGCTTGATTGCACTGATGATTTGCTTCATTACATCACCCACTGCATCCGCTTGCTGAACACTTTTTTCACTTTCTGCTAAACTGATTTTCATCAGCTCTACAGCAGAGCTTGAACCTTTTTGTAATTCAATCACGGTGTTTTCTATTTCTTGGGTTGATTGCTGAGTGCGCTGTGCTAATTGCCTTACTTCATCAGCAACAACCGCAAACCCTCTACCCGCTTCACCTGCACGTGCGGCCTCTATCGCCGCATTTAGAGCAAGTAAGTTGGTTTGCTCACTCACACCTTTTATTACCGCAAGGACATTACCAATGTTAGCGGTGTGGGAGTCTAAGCTATTAATGGTTTCTTGTGCTTGCTCTATTTTTTGTGAAAGCTGATGAATACTCGACACATTGTTGGTGAGAGTCTGCTGGTTTTTGGCACAATATTGATCGGCATCTTTAGCAAGTTTAGCAGCATTACTGGCACTGGTTGAGATTTCTGTCGCGGTGGCAGAAAACTGATTAATTGCCGATGCTACGCTATTGGTACGCTCACTTTGGCTGTCATACATAGTTAATGTTGAATCTGTTTGCGTAACCAATTTAGCGACTACCGTTTCTAGTAATTGTGTTGAAGATTTAACTTGAACAATTGAGTGTTGAATTTTTTCTATAAAAATATTAAATGAATTACTTAATTGGCCAAATTCATCGTCATTTTCCACACTTAAACGACAAGTTAAGTCCCCTTCACCTTGAGCTATATTTTTAATGGCATCATTTAACTGGTACATAGGGCGCATTAGGTAACGCAATAAAAGCTGTAACGCAAAAATAATCACTAACGTGCCCACAATTAAGTAAATTAATGCTTTTTGACCAAAAGCCGACACAATTTCAAATGCGGTTTCCTTGTTAACAATGGCGCCTAAATACCAATCAACATTTTTTATACCTTGAATTTTAGTGAATGACACTAAATGAGTTTCACCAGCAATTTGATGCTCAGTGAAAGTATCCGTCAGTTCAATGTCTTTACCAAACAGTTCAGTAATCGCTTTTGAATTTAGGTTACTGTTTGGATGGCTTAAAATCTGCCCATTATGATCGAGTAAAAAACCGTAACCGAGCCCTAAAAAGTCAATATTATTGATAATGTCGGCTATGGTGTGCATATCGATATCCGCGCCTGCAACGCCTTTAAACTGCCCATTAATATTAATTGGTGCAACAGCAGAAATAGTGAGCTCGTTAGTGGTCACATCAATATAAGGAGTGGTAAACGCCGTATTGGTTTTATTTGCTACCAACTGATACCAAGGACGGCTTGTGGCATCAAAATCGCTGGGGAGCACAACACTTTGATCATTTAAAATAAAAGCGCCTGAGGATTCACCTATATACGTATTTTTAAAATCCCCCGCCATCTCTGCGGTGTTTAATTGCGAGAGCGTAAGTGTTTTTGCATCATCAACTTGATAGGTTTTTGCCAGCGATATAACAATGGCTAATTTATTGTTGAGCCAGCTTGCTATGTTCTGAGAAACCGACTCAGAGTTTTGCTTTAATACTAAAGATAACTGCGCTTGAGTTTGATGGCGCATTGAAAAATAATTGTTTATGGTGAAAACACCTAACACTAAGACTAAAACTAATGACGCAGCAATGGTGATCTTAGAGGTGAATTTTAGCGAGCTAAACATGAGTACCTTAAGTATTAATTATTATTATCCCTGTCTTTTTAACAAATTTTTAACTGAATGTCTTAGCAAATATCGTTCAAAGGAAATTAATAATTAAAAATAATAATAAATACTGAGCTACCAAATTCAAAAAAGCGGCGATTGGTTAAATTTTAGCTTTGTAACAAGCTAAATAACGTTACTTTTGCCATTTCATTTTATTGTTCGTATCACGAGAGGTAATAATGGTTTGGTCACTGCTTTGAATGCCACCGAGCTTTGCGAGTCTATCGTATAAAACGACATTACACGTCGCCGCTAAGTTCATGCAACCAATAGTGGGGATGTACACTACTTCGTCGCACCACTTTAAAACGTCTTTTGGCACTGAGCCGTCTTCTGGGCCAAACACATAAAAGGCGTTTTCAGGGTGAGTAAACTCAGGCAAGGGAGTCGCCCCTTCAATCAGTTCTATTATCACGACTTTGGCACCATCAGGTTTACTTAACGCTAAATTGTCGGTAGCGGTCAATGGAATACGTTGCACCACGTTTTTAGTGTCTGTATGAAATTTTTGTGCGTTTAAATAACGATTACCGGTAAAAAATACCTGCTTTGCATCATAACAGCCTGCAGCGCGTAATACGCCACCAACATTGGTTGGGCTTTTGGGGTTAATTAAACCAATACTTGCTTGTAATTTACTCACTCGTTGCAGTCCTTGGTTGGCCACTGTGCGATGTACAGGTCAAAATCTTCAAGCGTTACATCACAATCTTTTACGGTTTTGTCTTTTACCGAAATATCCAGTTGATGCATTTTAGATTTATCGCCGTTATTGAGTAACGGGTGCCATGTTGCCAGGCCTCGTCCTTCATGAAGGCGGCGATAACTACAGCTTTGCGGCATAAAGAAAATATCTTTGAGGTTTTCTTTGGTTAGTTTAACGCATGAGGGGACTAAGGTTTGGCGGTTTTCGTATTCACTACAGCCACAGGTGGTGTTATCAAGGTATTGACAAACAATGTTGGTAAATATGAGTTGCTCGCCCTCTCTGAGGCTATCGGTTGCAACAAAATCATCGTCATCGTCGCTGTCAATAAAGGTATTTAAACAACACTTTCCACATCCGTCACAAATGGCTTCCCATTCTTGCTGGTTCATTTCAAAGAGGCTCTTACTAAGCCAAAATTGGGTATTTGCTAATTGTTGATCAAACATGGTGTTCTCGCGCCTTTTAAGAGCGCGCATTCTAACGTATTGCAGCAAAGCGCGCAAAGCCAATCCCTGTTCAAATAATGACTTTGCGCGATTATGTTACTGCTGGGATTTAACCCAACGTTTAATTTTTTGCTCTAAGATAGGCATAGGCAATGCGCCATCTATTAATATTTGTGTATGAAAGGCTTTAATATCAAATTGCTCACCTAACTGCTGGTGGGCGTAATCTCTAAGCTCTTTAATTTTAAACTCACCTAATTTATACGATAACGCTTGCCCAGGCCATGCAATATAACGCTCAACTTCTGCAATTACGTCACTTTGTGCCATAGAAGAATTTGCTAACATATAGTCAATTCCTTGTTGACGTGTCCAGCCTTTGGCATGAAACCCCGTATCAAGTACTAATCGCATCGCTCTTAGCTGTTCATCGCTTAAACGCCCATACCACATATACGGGTCGGTAAATAAGCCCAATTCTTTACCAAGACTCTCTGCGTATAATGCCCAGCCCTCAGCAAACACCGTGTAGCCGCCAAATTTACGAAAATCCGGTAAGCTTTCCACTTCTTGTTGCAGTGCAATTTGAAAATGATGCCCGGGCGCTGCTTCATGAATAGACAACGTTTCAAGTAAAAACTTAGGCTGTGCTTTTAAGTTATACGTATTGATATAAAAAATACCCGGACGAGAGCCATCTGGAGCAGGCCCTGCATACGACGCACCGGCTGCCGATTGGGCACGGTACGCTTCAACGGCTTTAACAACATAAGGCGCTTTAGGCTCTATATTAAACAAGCGCGGTAAACGCGCATCTATTTTTAGTTTAATATCTTCATAGGCGGCAATTAACTCATCAGCGGTTTTATAATAAAACTCATCAGAGTCACGTAAGTAGTCAAAAAACGATGCTAAATCACCTTTAAATCCCACCGTGTTTTTAACCGTTTTCATTTCACTTAAAATTCGCGCCACTTCTTTTAAGCCAATCTCATGAATTTCATCCGCTGATAAACTCAACGTGGTGTTTTTCTTAATTTGGTATTCGTACCACGCTTTACCATTAGGTAAATCGGCATAACCGACAGAGTCGCGAGTATAAGGAATATAATCGTTGAGTAAAAACTCGCTCATACGTTGATAAGCAGGCACTAGTTTATCTAAAATCAGCATTTTATACTGCGCTGTTAGCTGTTGCTTTTCATCATCAGAAAATGAGTCGGGCATGGCTTTTATTGGCGAGTAAAATAGTGAATCTTCTGCGTTATTTACTATGTGCACTTTAAACTGAGGCAATAATTTTTTAGCCAATGGCATTGGCAGTACCACACCTTGTTTAACACCTTGCGCCATTGATTGTTCAACACTGGTTAACCATTTCACAAAACCATCAGCACGTTTAATGAATTTTTCGTAGTCGGCAACGGTATTAAAAGGCTGAGCACTTTGCCCTGAACCAAATCCGGCAAAGGTATTATGCGCACCCGACATTTGGTTAATCGGTAACAAATAATCTTTATATTGCATGCCTTCAAGTTTGAGGGCTAAATCAGCCGATAACACTTCACAGTTAAGTAACGCCTGCCCTGTTAGTTGTGACTCATCGATTAGGGTTAAACGTTGTTGATACTGCTTATAAAATGCGGCTTTTTTATCACGATTAGTCTGTGAAATTTCCGGCAAAAATTGATCATCGAATTCATGGCGGCCGTTATAAGTGGCACTTAATGGGTTAAACGTTAATGACTCATCGTAGTACTGTGCAACCAGTACATCTAATTGCTGCTGTGCTGATAATTCGCTTATTACAGACGCGACTGGCTGATTGGTGTTTAATTGTGAGCTGATGCTCATACATCCACTTAAGGCAAACATAACGCTACTGGCAACCAGTGCTATTTTAATAACTTTCATAAAGATCCTTGTTAGTTTTTACCCGCCAATTATGCGGTTTTAAATGGCTTAAATAAAGCAATTACGATGAGTGAAATTCGTCGCTACTCAATAGCTAATAATTACGAAAGCGTGTTGAATGTTATAGATTAAGATTTTTTCATTTAGGGGTAATTTGTCACACCAAGTACTTTACTAAGCAGCTCACACACCTATTCATTTCACTAACGCTTAGCTAAAACAAATAGCTTCAGCTGGCTGTTGCAACCTTAATGGTGGTTGTTTTTAAATCGCATTGGATAACAATCAAGCAAACAGACCAACTATAACAAAAAAAAATGAACTTTTTATTTAAATTTAAAATGATAACCATTACCATTCGCGCAATTCAACAAATGCGAATAGTTATCACTTTATGAAAAGATTTCAATACTCACTACTTACACTTGCGTGTTTAAATGCACACATGGCATTAGCAAGTAATAAAGCACATTCAGATATTGAACGCATTAGCGTTTATGAGCAACAAAACCGAGTTGTCATGCGCTCTGGCCTTGCAACAAAATCTGATATGTCGTTAATGGAAACACCCGCTCCAGTCGTCGTGGTTGACCAAGAACTGATAAACTCGCAAGGTGTAGATAACTTACAAGATTTAGCACGTAATATTAGTGGTGTAACGCAAGCCGGTAATAACTACGGCATTGGCGACAACTTAGTGATCCGTGGTCTTGGTGCAAATTATACTTATGATGGTATGTATGGCGGTGCGGGCCTAGGTAACACATTTAATCCAACTCGCTCGCTAACCAATGTGGAGGCCGTAGAAGTGCTCAAAGGCCCTGCAACCGGTTTATATGGCATGGGCAGCGCAGGTGGCGTTATTAACTTGATTGAAAAAAAGCCACAGTTTACAGAGCAGCACAACCTACAAGCTGAAATTGGTCAATGGAATACCTATTCATTATCAATTGATAGCACCAATGCCATTACCGAAAATCTAGCATACAGAGTTAATGCAAAAACAGCACGCAGTGATGGTTACCGTGATTTAAAAGATGACCGTGATGAAATTTACGGCGCATTAAAATATATCTTCAATGACCGCCAAAATATTATGATCTCAGCCGCTTATATTAAAGATGCGATTGCCGTTGATTCAATTGGCCACCCTATCCGTATTTATAATGCAGAATCGGTCAATGGCAAAACCGCCGGCCAAGTGACTGCGGATGATTTAGTCAATGATCCAACCTCTGCAGGGCTGCAATTATCTGATGCACAGCGCCAACAATTAGCTAATTCACTTGCAGCGTCTGATGGTTTAACACCGTATAAATTTGGTCACCACGGTATTATTTCACCGATGGCAAAAGATAATGAAGGTGAAGAACTGCGCTTTAAACTCACTCATAATTATTACTTAACGGATGATTTATTTTTAAATCAACAGTTACAGTACCGTAATTATGAGTCAAGTTTTGCACGTCAAACAGGCGCCTATAATTATGTGTATTGGCAACGCAACAATGTGATCAATGCTGATCCTCGTGCGCCTTTGGTTGTAGATGATGTACTTTACCCATTTGCTGCACGCCGCCAAGAATATCGCCAAGTTGAGGCTGATGAAAAGTCATGGCAGTACTTTGCAGATTTACGCTATGACTTTAGTTTAGGTGGTATAGAAAACGAGTTTTTGGTCAATGCCAATTATGAAGACCGCGATATACGCTTCACGCAGTATTCAATTTGGGATAAAGACTACACCCTAAAAGATAAAAATGGCGGCATTCGCTATCAAGGCTCTTTACCTTATATTTTAGATATCCGTAAACCAAATTGGAGTGAAGGCCAGTTTAGTGATTATGACCCGCTAAAAACCAGCAACTACAATAAAAAAGTGCAAGCATGGGGGGTAGGGCTGCAACATGTTGCTTATATCCACGACACCTTCACGACCCGTATTGGTGTTGCATACAACGAAATTACGCAAAAATATGAACATTTAGGTGTTGATGCGCGTTATCGCGCTAGTGCGGCGGCAGCAACGCCAGAAGCCAGTACCTCAGATAATGGCTTAACCTATAATTTAGGGGCAACCTATCAGCCAACAGAAAACCTATCGTTCTTTATTAACCATTCGAAAGGCCGCACTGCGTATAGCGTATTAGGCTCTGTTGCAGGCAATGAAGCTGATCGTGATGATGCCGAGTCAATCAGTACTGATTTAGGTATTAGAATGAGAGGCTTTGACGATCAATTACTCGCCTCACTAGTCGTATTCGATACCGCGCGAACTAACTTAGAGTATGCAAACCCTGCCTTTGATGACACGAAACCTGATCCATCAATTCCTGAAAGCTTTTTTGATGGTGAAGAAAAAACCCGCGGTGTAGAGCTTGATTTAAATGCCTATTTAAATGATCAATGGAAAGTGAATATCAATGGTGTGTACCAAGATGCACGTGAGCAGAAAAATCCAAATGTGAGCACACTTGCTGCGCGTCAAAAAGGGGTACCTTATGTAACAGCCAGCACATGGTTAACATACAGTGCTCAGTGGTTTGAACTAGCTCAACCACTAAAATTAAGTGCCGGTGTTAAATATGTGGATGATCGCAGTACTAACTCATCATCATTTGGCATTCCTGATGGTTATGTACCAAGCTATACCATTTATGATGCTGCGTTAAGTTATAACACGGATAAATGGGGCTTACAGCTAAACTTAAACAATTTGTTTAATAAAAGCTATTACTCAAAAGCGATGTTCTTAGGCGGCATGCCAGGCGAAGAACGCAATGCGAAATTAACTATGAGCTATAAGTTATAAGTTATAAGTTATAAGCTATCAAAAGTATATTATTAAAGCGCACAAGCCTTTTGTGCGCTTTTTAATAAAACTAAATCGTGACGACTATGCGGCCGTTAATTTCGCCTTTGAGCATATCGTCAAAAATGTCATTAATATCTTCGAGTTTTTTCTCTTCAATAATAGCTTTAACTTTGCCTTGTGCGGCAAATTCAAGGCATTCTTGTAAGTCTTTACGTGTACCTACAATAGAACCTACTACTGAAACACCATTTAGCACAGTATCAAAAATTGGCAGTGGCATATCTTCTGGCGGTAAGCCAACTAATACACATTTACCACCGCGGCGAACACTTTTATACGCTTGTTCAAATCCCGCTTTAGACACAGCAGTACACACAACGGCATGGGCGCCGCCTACTTGCTCAAAAATAGCCTCACTAGGCACGCATTCTTTAAAATCAAGGGTGATATCTGCGCCTAGCTCTGTTGCTAAAGCAAGCTTCTCCTTACCTGTATCTACGGCAATCACATTTAAGCCCATGGCTTTTGCATATTGCACCGCTAAATGACCTAGCCCACCTACGCCCACAATGGCAACCCACTGCCCAGGTTTAGCTCCCGACACTTTCAATGCTTTATACGTAGTTACACCGGCGCAAAATAACGGCGCGGCTTCAGCAAAACCAAGACCCTCAGGAATTTTAACCACATAATCACCATGCGCTAAACAATATTCTGCATAACCACCGTCAATTGAGTAACCGGTATTATGTTGAGATAAACACAGGGTTTCGCGTCCATCTAAACAAAATTCACAGTGACCACATGCGCTGTATAACCAAGGCACGCCTACTCTGTCGCCTACGGCTAAATGCGTAATATTACTCCCTAATTTTTCTATTACGCCCACGCCTTCATGGCCAGGCACTAAAGGCATTTTTGGCTTTACTGGCCAGTCACCATGACACGCATGTAAATCTGTGTGACACACACCGCATGCGGCTATTTTTACCAACACATCGTTAGGGCCTACATCTGGGATTGGTAAATCAGTAATTGTTAATTTACCTTTATATTCAGTATTGATTGCTGCTTTCATAGTCATTCCATCGTTTATAAAATTTATGTTATTTAACCAACGCGTTAAATAACAAGATGATGTTGCATATCCTCAACATAACCTACTATAGGTGCTTAAATGTTAATCTATATCAATCATTAGTCGTAAAATCGTGTTTTTTATCCTCGCTAAAGCCTTGCCATACTAAACCAGCGTGCTAGCATAGATTTCATTTATTTTTGAAACTTCTAACAATGACATTATCAGAAAAAAACTTTGCCTTTGTAATGCATTGTGGCGAGATGGGCAGCCGCTGGGGATTTAATCGTACAATCGGCCAAATGTGCGGATTACTTATTATTACCAAAGATCCAATGACGGCAAACCAAATAGCCGATGCGCTGAGTATTTCACGTGGTAACGTGAGCATGGGGATAAAAGAATTACACTCTTGGCAGCTGATCAAAGTGATGCATATTCCGGGAGATAGAAAAGAATACTACGCCCCCGCAGGCGATATTTGGGATATGGCTAATCGTGTATTTGAAGAGCGTAAAAAGCGCGAGGTAGAGCCTACACTGAGCTTACTTAGAGATAATTTATTAGATGAAGCAAGTAACGACGATGAAATCTACGCACAAAAGCAAATGGGGGAAATTCATAACTTGCTGGAAACAGTCACTAAGTGGTCGTCAGAATTACAACGTTTAACCCCAGAGCAGCTTAACAAACTAATGAAGCTAGGATCAGGCATTGGCAAAGTTATTGACTTTAAAGACAAGATATTGAAGAAATCGTAGCAGTGATTTTACATCGCGACTGAATTTTAAGGTTCAAGGTTCAAGGTTCAAGGTTCAAGGTTCAAGGTTCAAGAAAATTTAACCACAGAGTTCACCGAGAAGTGAATAAGAGAATAACTCTGTGCAGCGCGAAGCGCCTTTGTGTTCTCTGTGGTGAATAAAAAGATAAGTTGTTCCTATAAGCCCGCAGGGGATATCTCAGGGTCAGCCCACAATTTGATAACATAAATCAATAAGATAATGTAAAAAATAGTTGAAGTGCACAGTCAATTTTGATCTTATATGTTTTTTCCGACCAAAGAAATTACAAAGTAAATCGACTATGCACTTGAGTAAATTATTACATAAAACATTTTCTAATACAGCGGGTATTATTGATAAGCGTAACCACTGCACATTAATAAAAGCGGTAGAAACACTCTGCCAACATAAGTTCTTATCCATTGCTGCTTTAGGGCGAAAACTAAAGAGCAACGCGAAGGTTAAACACACTATTAAACGAATGGATAGGTTATTTGGCAACCCTCGCGTCCAGCACTCCCGCTATCACTATTACCAAGAAATCACTCGTCGCGTGATTGGTCAAATTAGACGTCCATGCGTGACGATTGATTGGTCTGGGTTAACACCCTGTGGCGAGTTTCATTTATTACGGGCAGCAGTCCCAGTTAAAGGTCGAGCAATGACAATCTATGAGCAAAGTTTTCGTGAATGTGAATACATGAAGCAAAGCGTGCATAAGGATTTCCTCAAAACACTTAAATCAATATTGCCTTCTGATTGCAAGCCGATCATCGTTACCGATGCAGGATTTCGCAATCCTTGGTTTAAGCTAGTGCTTAAATTTGGTTGGGATTTTGTAGGCAGAGTGAGGCATCAAACACAATATCAAAAGCCAGAAGATGATACATGTTGGTCACCAGTCAAAACACTTTACTCAAAAGCAACTGCAAGACCCGCTTATCTATTTGAAACACAACTCGCTAAAGCCAATTCATTGAGTGGTCACTTTTACTTATTTAAATCAAAACCTAAACAAAGAAAGAAGAAAAATCTTCGAGGAAAAACTATTCGCAGTAGCGTAAGCTTGAAACATGCTAAAGGTGCGACGGAGCCATGGTTATTATTTACCTCATTGTGCAATATTAATTATTCAGCACAAGATATTGTTAAAATTTACAGTCAACGAATGCAAATAGAAGAGTCCTTTAGAGACTTAAAAAACACACGTGATGGCTTGAACTTACGTCATTGTCGTAGCTATGAAAAAGGCCGCTTGAATGTCGCATTATTGATTGCATTAATTGCTAATTTTATCCTTTGGCTAGCAGGTTTAACGGCAAAAATATTGAATGTGCATAGAAGCTTTCAGGCGAATACGATAAAGGATAGAAACGTGCTGTCTTGTTTTAGTTTAGGAACGCAATACTTCGAAAAATTTGGCTATAAAATAAAATTGAAAACGTTTTTAGAAGCACTCAACCAATTAAATAAGGATTGCCGTGAGTGCCTGTAGCTTGGATAAAAAATGTGGGGATCCCTCAGGACTTGACCCTCGATAGTAAATTTACGCCGTGCAAAAGAAATAAATCGGAAGTTTATAAAGGCGCAAGTAAGCGAGTGTAATTAAATCTTAATATGCAAAAGGTTTTCTTTTACGCCGCCTTGTAACTGTTATGTGTTTTTGTAATGTGTATTCTTTTACTTTTAAAAGGATATTTTCGATGAAAATGAAAAGTGCAATTTTATCAATGGCTATGATTGTTTCTTCTGGTTCTGCATTGGCTGCGGATGTTGAAGCTGGGGTGGTGAAAAAAGTAACCGATAGAAGTCAGCATGACTCCTTCTCTATGAATTACCCTTTAGATTTGTCAGTGATAAATTCATTTAGCAATGGTTATAAATTTGAGGCTCTAAAAGCAGAAAAGCCGGAGTTCACCACGATGGCTGCTTCGAAAGGGATTCAGTACTTTGAGGTGTTTGGTGTAGGTTCAAGCAAATCAGGTGGTTTTGAATACCTTTCTAAAGATCAGTCTAGTACTGCTAATGATAATGGTGGCAATCAAATTCGGGTTGCTGTACTCCAATATGGTTATGGAAATATCAATCAGGCTAGCTTTGATGGTCAAAACAAATCGCCATCTGAGACCGTAAGGCTTTGTGGTACTTTAGGTGTTGATGTTCATGCGTGCCGAGTCGGTGAAACGGTTACGGGTTGGTTGTATTATTTTGACTTTTACGGTTCTGAGGGCGGGTATTTCTCTGTTTCTTCGAACTCAATTGCCTCTCCTTTTGGTTACTGGAGTGACTCTGTCGGCATCCTATAACGATTATATAAAATGCTCCAGCTAAAGCTTTGACTGGAGCATTTTTCGTTTAAGCGGTCACATTAATTTTCTTAGGTAAAATATAGCCCTGATAACTTTTGAGGGCAGCTAGGGTTTCTTCATAGCCTTTGGTTGGTTGGCCGATACTACGGTTATACTCAATTCTACGTTCTAAAGCGCCCAAATAGTCTTTATTTTCTACTCCGACAAGAGTGTCACCTTTAAATTCAAACTCTTCAAAAGGGATATATTGCCATACACGATCATCTCCAGTGACTTTCGCTAGAGTTCTTATGTCTTCTTGAGACACGTTCCGCATATCAAGGACATTGGTATTCGATTCCTTATTTTCAGAATCTAAAGAAAGTGATTTTTGATTGGTAACATCTTGCTTTTTAACTACTTCGATAGCGTTGTAGTTACTAGAAATAGCTTGGGTATTTGATATATTCATATCGAGAGCTCCTTTTGTTTTGACGTAGATTTACAAGCAAGAATCACGCCCTTTTGTTGGCTAACGCGCTGCGCTTGTTGGCTCCCAAAGCCGTTCAGGATTCGTCAGGGTCACCCATTAGAAAGTTCCGGTCACAAGAGTAGGGTCAGGTCCTGACGAATCCCCACAATTTGATAATATAAATCAATAAGATAATGTAAAAAATAGTTGAAGTGCACAGCCAATTTTGATCTTATATGTTTTTTCCGACCAAAGAAATTACAAAGTAAATCGACTATGCACTTGAGTAAATTATTACATAAAACATTTTCTAATACAGCGGGTATTATTGATAAGCGTAACCACTGCACATTAATGAAAGCGGTAGAAACACTCTGCCAACATAAGTTCTTATCCATTGCTGCTTTAGGGCGAAAACTAAAGAGCAACGCGAAGGTTAAACACACTATTAAACGAATGGATAGGTTATTTGGCAACCCCCGCGTCCAGCACGCCCGCTACCACTATTACCAAGAAATCACTCGCCGCGTGATTGGTCAAATTAGACGTCCATGCGTGACGATTGATTGGTCTGGGTTAACACCCTGTGGCGAGTTTCATTTATTACGAGCAGCAGTCCCAGTTAAAGGTCGAGCAATGACAATCTATGAGCAAAGTTTTCGTGAATGTGAATACATGAAGCAAAGCGTGCATAAGGATTTCCTCAAAACACTTAAATCAATATTGCCTTCTGAGTGCAAGCCGATCATCGTTACCGATGCAGGATTTCGCAATCCTTGGTTTAAGTTAGTGCTTAAATTTGGTTGGGATTTTGTAGGCAGAGTGAGGCATCAAACACAATATCAAAAGCCAGAAGATGATACATGTTGGTCACCAGTCAAAACACTTTACTCAAAAGCAACTGCAAGACCCGCTTATTTATTTGAAACACAACTCGCTAAAGCCAATTCATTGAGTGGTCACTTTTACTTATTTAAATCAAAACCTAAACAAAGAAAGAAGAAAAATCTTCGAGGAAAAACTATTCGCAGCAGCGTAAGCTTGAAACATGCTAAAGGTGCGACGGAGCCATGGTTATTATTTACCTCATTGTGCAATATTAATTATTCAGCACAAGATATTGTTAAAATTTACAGTCAACGAATGCAAATAGAAGAGTCCTTTAGAGACTTAAAAAACACAAGTAATGGCTTGAACTTACGTCATTGTCGTAGCTATGAAAAAGGCCGCTTGAATGTCGCATTATTGATTGCATTAATTGCTAATTTTATCCTTTGGCTAGCAGGTTTAACGGCAAAAATATTGAATGTGCATAGAAGCTTTCAGGCGAATACGATAAAGGATAGAAACGTGCTGTCTTGTTTTAGTTTAGGAACGCAATACTTCGAAAAATTTGGCTATAAAATAAAATTGAAAACGTTTTTAGAAGCACTCAATCAATTAAATAAGGATTGCCGTGAGTGCTTGTAGCTTGGATAAAAAATGTGGGGATCCCTCAGGGTCAGATCTTGTCTTCAGACATCAAACTAATTCCCCCTACTCTTATTGAATAAAGCAGTAAAATTAACAAGGTAGATTAGTTGGTACAATGTGTTAGTTTAGCCTACTGACATGCACTATGGTTAAAAATAAAACGCAGCTGCGGTTTATAATACGCTCTGGTATTTGATATGAATCAAGTGGTGCGTTTAATCTAAATTTATAATACGACCATCTAAATATAAAGGATTTATTAATGCAATCAGTTAACCACTCGCAGGGTATACCTCAGGTTTTGGAAAACCTTCAAACACAACCAACGGGGTTAACCTCAGAACACGCAAAACAGCGTTTGCAACAAATAGGCAGTAACGAAATTGTTTTTCGTAAAACCCCTGCATGGCGAAGGCTTCTCGCGCAATTTTATGATCCTATGGTAATAATTTTACTCATTACAGCAAGCATTACCACGGTGTTAACCTTTTTAGGTGAAAACATGCTAGCTGATACCTTAGTTATTATTGCGGTGGTATTATTAAATGCCCTACTCGGTTTTACCCAAGAGGGCAAAGCCGAGGGCGCGCTCGATGCATTACGCAATATGTTAGTGGAATATTGTACGGTTGTGCGCTCAAACGAGCAACACCGTATAGCAGCACGAGAATTGGTTCCAGGTGACATTATTACACTTCAAGCGGGCGATAAAATTCCTGCTGACGTTCGATTTATACGTGTTAGCAGTTTTTATGTTGACGAGTCGTCGTTAACCGGTGAATCAATGCCTGTTGAAAAAATTATTGATGCAATAAGTGGTAAAAATTTAGTGCCGGGCGATCAACGAAACACGGGGTTTTCGGGTACCTTTGTTACTCAAGGTACAGCAAGCGCGGTCGTTATAGCTACGGGTAATAACACCGTCTTTGGCCACATCGCCAACCTCGTTAAAACCGCAAGTATTAAACGCACGCGACTGCAGCAAAAATTAAACGCCTTTGTACGAAGCTTAATTGTTGCCGTATTAATTATTGGCACATTAAACTTTTTTTATACGCTGTATTTAGGCTTTAGCATTAGTTATGGTTTTCTTGGTGCCCTGGATTCAGATCATAAGTGCATAACTTGAATTGGTAGGAAAAGTGGTCAGCTAAATATATGCTAATCGCTTTTTCTCCGACAAGAGATGCAACAATGAAAACATATAAACAACTGACCTATGAAGAACGATGCCAGATTTACGCGCTAAATAAAAGTGGGATGAGTCAAAATAAAATAGCGAAGCAACTCAATGTTAGCCAATCAACCATTAGTAGAGAGATAGCTCGTAATACAGGGTTACGTGGTTATCGTATTGAGCAAGCTCAACGATTTGCAGCTCAACGCAGAGCCGATGCATCGAAAGCCATTAAGATGACAGCCAAACTTATTGAACTGATCAACCTAAAACTAGACGAGAAATGGAGCCCTGAACAAATTTCAGGTTGGCTAGCACTCAATAAAGCGATCAAAATTAGCTATGAAACGATTTATCAGCACATCAGAAAAGATCGACAATGTGGTGGCCTGTTATTCAAAGCATTGCGTAGGAAAGGTAAAAAGTATCAATCTCGCAATAAAGATAAGCAAGCAGGACGCGGGTTTATAAAAAATAGAGTAAGTATTGATGAAAGGCCGCAAGTTGTTGATGATAAGAGTAGAATTGGCGATTGGGAAATTGATCTTGTCATAGGAAAAGGGCACAGCGGTGCACTAGTCACCATTGTTGAACGGAAAACGAGTTTTACCGTATGATAAATCAGCAGACACAGTTACAGCGGCAACGATTGCTTTATTAAAGCCGTACAAAAAAGCGGTTGTTACGATCACAGCTGATAATGGTAAAGAATTTGCCTATCATGAACGGATGACGGCAGGTTTAGGTTGTGATGTGTATTTTGCGGATCCTTATTGCTCGTGGCAACGAGGGCTAAATGAAAATACAAATGGACTATTACGGCAATATTGGCCAAAATCTACAGACTTCAAAAAGATAGAACAATCAGAAGTACAAGCCGTTTTAGTAAAACTAAATGATAGGCCAAGAAAGAAACTTAATTACAAAACCCCAGCCCAATTAATGGTTGAACACATGGCAGCAATTGCTGCTTAGCGGTTATGCACTTCGGGGTTGAATCTGCCAGTTGCTACACTTGCTAGTAATGCATTACGCTCTTTAGCTTTTGCCATAAAAGATGTGCCTAGTGATCAGGATAGCCTTAAACCCGATGATTTAACACACATGACTTTTGTAGGGTTACAAGGAATGATTGACCCACCACGCAGTGCCGCTATCGACGCAATAGCAAAATGTAAACACGCCGGTATACGTACCATTATGATCACAGGCGATCACCCTGAAACAGCCTTTGCGGTTGCCAAGCTTTTAGGAATTGATGCCAGAAAAGCGGTAACTGGCGCACAGTTAAGTACGCTTAATGAGGAGCAACTAAAGCAGTTAGTTGAAGAGGTGTCTGTATTTGCACGAGTTGCCCCTGAACATAAAAAAGCCATTGCACAGGCATTGCAAGCTAATAAGCATGTTGTTGCCATGACTGGCGATGGTGTAAATGATGCTCCAGCACTAAAAGCCGCCGATATTGGCATAGCCATGGGTAAAAATGGTACAGAGGTAGCCAGAGAAGCGGCCGATATGATTTTGCAAGATGATAACTTTGCCACAATTGTTGCCGCCGTAGAAGAAGGCAGACATAGTTGGAATAATTTGCAAAAAGCTATTTTATACACACTACCGACCAATGCAGCGCAAGCCATGCTTATTATCGGTGCTGTTATCTTAGCAACGCATATACCTGTATTTGGTATACGATTTGTACTCGAACCTGTACAAATATTGTGGATTAACTTACTCGACTCAGTATTGCTAACCATGCCACTAATGATGGAACGTAAAGAAAAAGGCTTACTCAATGCAAAACCGAGAGCGGCAGATGAGGGAATAATAAACTCACGATTTATGCAGCGACTGATAGTAATGGGGTTCGCTATTTCATTACCTGGGTTTGCTATTTATTATTATTTTGGCGCCCCTGGGGTTGTAGAGGGTCAACTTGTTGATGCAATGCTACTAACACAAACACAAACTGCTGCATTTTGGGGTATTTTATTAGCCCATATTGGCTATGTGGTCTCTGCGCGATCACTAGAGCGCTCAGCATTTACTTTCAGCCCGTTCAGTAATCCGTGGTTGCTAGGAGGCATAGCCATAAGTATATTAATTCGTTTACTGCCAACAATTATACCCGAGGCAAACGCGCTATTTAGAACCGCCGCATTTCCAATGCAGTGGTGGCCTTACATTTTAGCGTGTTTTTTACCTAGTTTTATTGCTATTGAATTACTTAAACTTTTTCAAACAAAAAAATAAAGCCGCTATTGCGGCTTTACTACTGTTTAAGGTTTAGGATAAGCAATACGATCCGACAAATAACCAACGCTGGTTGCAAAATAGTAAGAGCGATTCCAGTGCATAAACACTTTGTAATTATCGTACGCTAAATACATGCGTCCATTAATATCGTCAGGCATAACTAATGCCGCATCCACAGCAACATTAGGTAAATCGCTGCCATCGGCACGACGAACACCTAATGCTTGCCAGTCAGCTAAGGACCGTTCAGATTCATTCCAATACTCAAGCCACTGTTTGCGTGTTTTAGTGCCTCGCTTTAAAATATATTGTGTATCAAAATTTGCAGGTAATTTGACTTGACGACCCCACGTTAAGTTGTCATTCCAACCTTCTTGTTTTAGGTAATTAGCAATTGAGGCAAAGGCATCTTCTTTGGTTGTCCAAATATCTTTGCGGCCATCGTTATTATAATCGACGGCATAGGCATTAAATGAGGTTGGCATAAATTGAGTTTGCCCCATAGCTCCTGCCCACGAGCCTTTAAATTTATCAAGCGTGATATGCCCTGACTTTAAAATATCCAGCGCCGCCCACAATTGGCGTTTGTATAACGCTTCACGGCGTCCATCAAATGCCAGTGTCACCAAAGATGAAATAACATTATGACCACCTTGAATCGCGCCAAAATTACTCTCTAACCCCCAAATAGCCACAATAAAACGTGCTTGAACGCCAAAGTCTTTTGCTACTTTTTCTAAAATTTCTTGGTTTTCTTTGTATAGTTTACGCGCTCGGTCAATTTTCCACTGGGGTACGCGTTTTGGTAAATAGGTTTCTAGCGTTTCTTTTACTTCTGGTTGGTTTTTATCTGCTGAAATCACTTTTTCTTTGTAAGATGCGCTAGCAAATGCTTGCTCAATTAGCTGAGTGTCGTAGCCTTTCGCTATGGCCTCTTGCTTTAAATTAGTAAGATATTGTTGAAATTCTGCTTGCGTTTTTGCCATCACCGATGAGCTTAAACATACACCACACAATAAAACCGCTAATTTTTTAATCACTGTCTGCTCCATTTTGTTTTCTTAATTGACTCAGTAAGTTTTCCTCTGGTGGCGGTATTTGTAAATAATAGCCTTGGTCGCTAAGGGACTGTTTTAAAATGTCTAAATCCGCCACACCTAACTGAGTTCGCTTAGCTAGATTGATGATCATCACATAGTGAGGTTGACCAAACATGGTCATTAAAGGTTCCGGAACTTTACTAAAATCATCTCTTTTTTCAATAAATAAGAAAGTTTCTGCTTTTTTCTTACTTTTATATACCGCAGTTAGCATTATGGCCCTATAAAATCTTGCTTAACAGTGCTACACACTATAACATGACAGTAATAATAAGTTATAAAAATTAGCGTGAAAACTCTAATAAAAGCCTTGTTCAGCCTAGGTTTATATAAAGTTTCACGTTAACCAAATAATCCAGTTGAGCATCTATGTCGGACCAAATTTTTGAGTTAAAGGGTAACCTTTTTACCTTGTCAGTTTTACATCTTTACAGTACTGATATTACTCTTTTAGCAGAACAACTGTATGTAAAAATAGCCCAAGCCCCTAGGTTTTTTGAGGGTGCACCCATTGTTGTCAATTTAATTGAAGTAAAAAACAATAGTATTGATTTTATTCATCTAAAATCACTTATTGAACGCATGAGCTTTAATGCGGTGGGTGTGTGTAATGGCTCAGACGAGCAGCACAAACAAGCAAAAGCGGCAGGCTTATCTGTTCTGAACTACTCACAAGACATAAAGAGCGAGCCCACAAGAGTAGAGTCTAATACCTCGGTTGTTGAAAAAACCGTGTATTTACCTGCGCAAATTATTAACGGTGCAGTACGCTCTGGCCAACAAGTTTATGCCAAAGACCGCGATTTAGTGGTTTTAGGTGCGGTAAGCCATGGTGCAGAAGTGATTGCCGATGGCAATGTTCACATTTACGGAACCCTACGCGGCCGGGCAATAGCCGGTGCTAAAGGGCTCGAAAACGCATACATTTTTTGTAATAAATTAGAAGCAGAACTCGTTTCAATTAATGGTAATTACTGGATCAGTGACTCACTGCAAGGTGAGCACTGGGGTAACGCAGTTCAAATACAACAAAAAAATGAATCTTTAGAAATTTCAGCTTTGGTTAAAGGATAAATCTCATGGCAAAAATAATTGTCGTTACCTCGGGTAAAGGGGGTGTTGGTAAAACAACATCAAGCGCAGCAATTGGTACAGGCTTAGCGCTAAAAGGTTACAAAACAGTGATCATCGATTTTGATATCGGCCTACGTAATTTAGACCTTATTATGGGGTGTGAACGTCGCGTAGTGTATGACTTTGTAAACGTAATTAATGGTGAAGCCAACCTTAACCAAGCACTCATAAAAGACAAGCGTGTGGAAAAGTTATTTATATTACCCGCGTCACAAACCCGCGATAAAGATGCACTCACGCGCGATGGCGTTGAACGTGTGTTAAACGAATTAAAAGAAGATTTTGACTACATTGTTTGTGACTCCCCTGCAGGTATTGAGGCCGGTGCAATGATGGCAATGTACTTTGCCGACGAAGCCATAGTGGCAACAAACCCTGAAGTGTCATCGGTACGAGATTCTGATCGCATATTAGGTATTTTGCATAGTAAATCTAAGCGTGCCGAAGAAGGGCTTGAAAACATTAAAGAGCATTTACTGATAACACGCTATAACCCAGATCGTGTCTCTAAAGGTGAAATGTTATCTGTTGAAGATATCCAGGATATTTTAGCAATCGATTTGCTAGGCGTGATCCCTGAATCTCAAGCAGTACTTAGCGCATCTAACTCTGGACAACCTGTTATACTTGATAGCGAGTCAGACGCAGGTCAGGCTTATACCGATGCAATTAGTCGTCTATTAGGTGAAACGGTTGAGTTCAGATTTTTAGATGTAGAGAAAAAGGGTTTATTCAAACGGATATTTGGAGGTTAATGTGTCTTTACTTGACTACTTCCGCTCAGAAAAGAAAAATAGCGCGTCATTAGCAAAAGAGCGATTGCAGATCATTGTCGCGCACGAGCGTTCTCAGCGTGGAACACCTGATTACTTGCCGCAGTTAAAGCAAGATATTTTAGATGTCATTCGTAAGTACGTAAATGTAGGTGCCGATGCGGTTCAGGTTCAGTTTGATCAAAACGAAGACGATTTAGCTGTATTGGAATTAAATGTTACCCTACCGGATGATGATAAAAACGTACGTTCAAGTGAAACATAAAATTGTTTAACTTGCACTAAGCGTTTATGTCCTGATTAGTTAAAGCGATTAATATCATGTACTGATCATTAATCGCTCTTATCTTTACTCGTATACCCATACACTTTGTTTAAAATGACTATACTTTAAAGCGTTTCACTAACTCATTAAGTTGTGCTGCTAAACGTGATAACTCAAAGCTTGAAGCACTGGTTTGCTCTGCACCAGAGGCGGTTGAGTTAGATAGATCACGAATGCTCACTAAATTTTGATCTACATTGCGCGATACATTTGCTTGCTCTTCTGCTGCACTGGCAATAGACATGTTATGCTGGCTAATTTCTGCAACGGCAGTGGCTATCAGTTTTAATGCATCGCCAGCTTCACGGGCAATATTTAAAGTTTCAGTCGCACGTTGAAGGCTGCTGTTCATGGTTGTTACCGAGCGGTCACTCGATTGATTAACCGCTTTGATCATATCTTCGATCTCTACCGTCGACTGCTGTGTTTTATGCGCTAAAGAACGAACTTCATCCGCAACCACCGCAAAACCGCGACCGGTTTCACCTGCTCGCGCAGCCTCTATTGCCGCATTCAGTGCTAATAAGTTAGTTTGCTCTGCTATACCACGTATCACTTCAAGTACCTTGGTAATGTTTTTAACTTTTTCTGCTAACTCTGTCACACTTCCCGATGAATCTTTAATTTCTCGTGTTAGTTCGTCAATGGCTTGCACCGTTTGAGTTACTCTATCATTACCTTGTTGGGTTTGCAGATTAGCTTGCTCAGAAGCCTGTGATGCATTTTGTGCATCGTGTGCAACTGATTCCACTGCTGTAGTTAATTCATTGACGGCGGTAGCAGCTTGCTCTAATTCGCTGGTTTGTTGTTGAATAACACGCGAAGAGTCATCTGTTACGGCACTTAATTGGCTAGAGGTTGCGGCTAATTGCTCAGATGATTCAGAAATTGTGACTATAGAATCTCTTAACTCTGTTTGGGTGAGCACCAATTGTTGTAATAAATGTGCAGGTTCATCATTGCCTGTTATTTTAACTTGCTTAGTAAGGTCGCGTTTAGCAATGCTTTGCGCAAATTCCACAGCCTCAGTAATAGGTTTGACTATGCTGCGCGTAAGTACCAATGCACATAATATTATTAAAGCAATAACAATTATAAGCACAATAATAACAGCGATGGTTGCATTATTAGCATTCTCAGTGGCTTTTTCTGATGTCTCATCAATTTGTGACATTTCTATGTCTAACAATTCACGAAGTTTTGCAGTGATTTTATTGGTAAGCGGTAAAATACGCGATTCACGAATAGCTTCAATTTCTTTTTTGTTACCTGCTGCCACTAATTTATCGAACTCCGCGCTAAGTACTTCGTACTGCCGATTTAGCTGCATGTACTCGTTAAATACTCGCTCTATTCGTGGATCAGCAATAACTTTTTGATATTCACCTTGGTTTCGCTTTAAATTTGCAAGTGCCTCGTTTAATTTAACTTGATAACCTTGTAAACGAGCAGGATCGCCAATGTAACTGCTTACATTAGCAGCATGTATACGCGCTCTAAGAAACTCTCGATTTAAATCGTTAACATTATCAGATGCTGGTACTTTTACATTACTAATATAATTGATGTCATTACTAATATTTACAATACGGTTTATTGCAAAACTGCCTAAAATTACGGTTAAAATACCAATCAATCCAAACGCAATACTCGCTCGAACACCAATAGAATACTGTCTAATCATCATACACTCCTTGATAATAATTTTTAATTATCATTTTACTCAAACATTAAGGAAATAATTAATGCATTACCTAATTTAAAAAACGAGCTATGTTCAACATTTATATTAAATTCTGAGAGATCCCCACGAATTTAGCCTAAATTATCAATTTGTATAGTCAGAAGTGACAACTGGCTATACACATAAATAATGAACTGCCCATCAGGCTCATACCTAGGATCATCAACCACTTCTTTGCCAAGATAAATATAGGACAATACTCGTCGTTTTTTCTCTGTATTCGCTTGTAATGCCGCATCCCCTTGTTGTGCCGACACGGTGTACCCTATGCACCATAAGACAAACAACATTAACGCCGCTATGAGCAATAAATTATCAAACCTTTCTGCGCTTCTTGAATTTGCAAAGGCTAAACTAATGCCAAGTTTTGCATTCTTAGTGTCTCTGAAACTTTCTTCTATTTGCATACGTTGTTTATATAAAGTCACAATCCGTTGAGGCTTATCTGTAAATTGTGTAGGTAAATTAAACACAAGTAGCCAAGGCTCTTTGGCCTTTTGTTGTTGGTATTTAACCGTTGTACATTGAGATTGCCCACCCCGTTTTTTGATTTTTTTACGTCCCTTGTTTTTCCCTCTAAACAAAACACCTTGGCACGCGAAACGAACTGTTTTTCCGTAGTAAATCTGTGTCAGAAGGTGTGGTTTACCTGTTGCTTGCTCAAACCATGATTTACAATTTCGCCATGTCTCAAGGTCGCTAGATAAGGTCACATTGCCTCTGACGCGCCCAAGCCAATACCAGCCTTTATCTTCTATGGCTTTAAACCATGGCGTTCTAAAAATAGCATCAGATAAAATAATAGGCTGACAATCTGCAGGTAAACACTGTGCCAAGCTATCGAGTAAGTGTTGATGAGCCGCTTCGGTATTTAATTCGCTTTCAGGATACACTTTTTCATAGAGCGTTAACGCTCTTCCCCCCATTGGTATGCTTGCCCTGAGCACTTGAAATATTTCGCCGCCATTAATAGGTGACCAGTCAACGATAATAAGTGGGTGTTGTTGCTGGCCTACTAAGCATTCGGTCATATGCTCATAGAAACAAAGACGTTCTTGATGCAGGTTAGCATTACCAATCAAACGGTCTGCGCGTTTAATATCATGTTTTTTATCGGTATTAGAAAATGATTTTAATCCTCGGCCTAGGTAAGTGACAGTAACGCGCTGATCACGCAAGCCTGAGTTAACAAACGTAAAGACTGTATTTAAACGTGTTTTATGAATTTCAGGGTAGGCAATGGCAATATCTTTGTGTAATATTTCGGTGGCTTTCATGATTATGAGTGAGTTTTTTTATAGTGAAAAAATTTGATCACAAATAATCATGAGAGTCTACCATTAATTTTTATTTTGTGGGGATTCGTCAGTATTAAATTACAGCTTTAATAATAGCCCATATAGTTAATAACGAGTTAGGTATATTTGGCACATAAGTTCAAAAAATAAACATTTCATCAAGCGAGCATTTTTTTCACTCATGTATCCCACTCTTTTAGAGCATCTTTAACAAAGTCATAACGCCATGAACTGAGTAAGTCTGGTTTTATATGATGTGCTTTTTGTTTGTCAGTTAACTTCCAATTCCAACTGATCAATTGATTTATTTGCTTTTTAGAAGCCAAAACATCGTCTGGAATATTGTGCTCTTTGGCTACTTTAACTATTGTTTGTTTGATATCTTTGGCTACTTTTTTGTAGCTAGGAAAATCAATTAACCGCTTTAATACCGCCGGATGTTCCTCAAGAGGTATTGATTTAGCCTGCTCGATACACTTTAAAATCTCAACGCCAGAACGATTTACCTCAATAGGTTCTACACCCGGAATCTGTCTTAGCGCACTTAAACTCGAAGGGCCTCGTTTAGCAATTTCTAACATATTATGCTCTTTAAGAACAAAATTAAGCGCCAGATTTTTGCGAATTGCTTTATTTCGTCGCCACAAAGCTAACTCTTTAAGCACTGCTAGTTCATGTGGCTTAAGTTGCCACGCATTTTTAATCTCTTTATAAAGTAGCTCATCAGGTATTTGAAAAGCGCGCTTATTTGCTACTAATTCACTTTCATTAATTACAATATCAAATAAATTAGCCGCTTTTATTCCCTCTATAATTAACTCAAAACACGGCAATAAGTGAAACGTATCTGCAGCAGCGTATTCAAGTTGCTTTTGAGTGAGGGGGCGTTGTAACCAATTGGTGCGTGATTCACTTTTATCAATGTCAATATTCAATAAGGTTTTAACCATTAAGGCAAACCCCATACAGTTGCCCTTACCTAATAATTGTAATGCAAATTGAGTATCAAATAATGGGGCAGGGACAAAGCCAGCATACTTTTGAAATACTTCAATGTCCTCAGAAGGTGAATGAAGCACTTTTAATACGTGTGGATCTTTGAGTATTTGCCAAAAATCAAACAAGGAAAGCTCTGCAAGTGGGTCAATCAGCGCTAAATGTTCGCCATCATAAACTTGAATAAGTGCAACTTCTGGATACAAGGTACGACGGCGCATAAACTCGGTATCAATAGCAAGAATGGGTTTGTTTTTAATTTGTTCTACAAACGTATTAAGCTGATTTTGTGTTTGGATCAATTGGTAGTGCACTGAATCTCCTGCAATAAAAAAGCCGACTTATGTCGGCTTTTTTATAGTTGCTAATCTTTTAGGGCTCTTCTGAGAATTTTACCCACATTGGTTTTGGGTAACTCATCCTTAAACTCCACGAGTTTAGGAACCTTATAATTAGTTAAATTATCACGACAATGTTTTATTATATCTTTTTCAGTTAAAGAAGGGTCTTTTTTCACAACAAAAATTTTAACTTGTTCACCACTAATGTCATGCGGAATACCAATAGCAGCTACCTCAAGTACACCATCGTGCATAGCAACCACTTCTTCAATTTCATTAGGGAACACATTAAAGCCTGAGACAATAATCATGTCTTTTTTGCGGTCAACAATGTAGAAAAATCCTTCGTCGTCATAGGTTGCAATATCACCTGTTGCAAACCAGCCATCTTTTAAACATTCAGCCGTTGCATCTGGACGATTATAATAACCAAGCATCACTTGCGGACCTTTTACCCAAAGCTCACCCGGCTCACCTTTTGCAGCCTCTTCGCCGTTATCAAGCATTAGCTTAATATCAGTGCTTGGCGCTGGCAAACCTATAGAGCCATTGTAAGCATCAAGATCGTAAGGGCTAATTGTTACTAACGGCGAGCATTCAGTTAGGCCATAACCTTCCATTAATTTGGTGTTAGTGACTTTTTGCCATTTTTCAGCTACTGGACGTTGCACTGCCATGCCGCCACCCAATGACATTTTAAGGTGGCTAAAATCAAGCTCTGAGAACCCAGGCGTATTTAGTAAGCCGTTAAATAAGGTATTCACGCCGGTAATGGCGGTAAATTTATGCTGACCAAGCTCTTTTACAAACCCTGGCATATCACGCGGGTTAGTAATGAGTACATTTAACCCACCGTACTTCATAAAAGCTAAGCAGTTCGCCGTTAAAGCAAAGATATGATAAAGCGGAAGCGCCGTGATCACCACTTCCTTACCACGATCAAGTACATTGTCTAAACACCCTGACACTTGTTCAAGGTTCCCCACCATATTACCGTGGGTCAACATAGCGCCTTTAGATACACCAGTGGTTCCCCCTGTGTATTGTAAAAAAGCTAAGTCAGTTAAATTTACCTCTGGTCGCGTGTATTTACTTTCATCGGCTTTCAATAAATCATTAAAGTTGATGATATTAGGTAGCGTGTAGCTGGGCACCATTTTTTTGAAATGCTTAACCACAAAATTAATCAAATGTTTTTTAAAGCCCCCCATCATATCACCCACTTGAGTGACCACAATGTGTTTAACGTCAGTGTTTGGCAGTGCTTTTTCGAGGGTGTCAGCAAAATTAGCAAGAATAAATATTGCCGATGTTTCAGAATCTTTTAACTGATGTTCCAGCTCACGCACTGTGTAAAGTGGGTTAACATTTACCACTGTACACCCTGCGCGTAAAATACCTAAAATAGCAATGGGGGTTTGCAACAAGTTAGGCATCATCACGGCAATTTTGTCGCCTTTTTTTAGCCCTAAATCATTTTGTATATAGGCCGCAACTCGCTTCGTTGCCGAGTCAATTTCGTTATAAGATAAAGCTTTACCCATGTTAGTAAATGCAGGTAAATCTTTGTAATCAGTAAAACTTTTTTCAAACACTTCGAGTAACGAGTTGTAATGCTCAGGATCGATTGTTTCAGGCATACCTTCTGGGTAGCGCTTAAGCCAGATTTTTTCCACTCTTAGCCCCTGTTTATAATTATATTTTTATTAACCTTAATCTAAGTAAGGCACTTTCACAATTGAGCAAATACTCTAATCTGAAGATAATCCCACATTTACAACAAATATACAATTAACATGCACTACTTTGCAGCATAAATGCTTGAATATGTTCAAAACATAGCTCACTACTTTGCATATGGCAATGATGCCCACCAGGTACTTCTAATACACTCAAGTTATTGTAATACTTACTATACTTATCTAAATTTTGTTTTACAAATGGATAACCTTTGTCACCTAATAGTAATTGGCATGGTGCACTTAATTCTTTTATTGCACCAATACATTGCGCCTGATCAAATCGAAAACCTGAATGATTTTTAAGCTTAGGATCAGTGGTTAAATCAAAACCACTGTGCATTTGTTTGATGTTTCTGTCCATTAATAAAGCAATTTGTTTTTTATTTAGATCCGTTGTTTTTGCACGCGCTTGATAAATATGTTGTTTCGATAAGTATAGCCGAGGATTTTTATGAGTAAGCCGCGCTCGGTTAAGTATTGCGTTTCTCAGTTGTGAACACACTTCACTACTCTGTGTGGTAACACAGCCTATTCCTTCAATAAAAGAAACAGACTTGACGTACTCACTAAAGCAACTGGCAAATAACCCCGCGACCATCGCGCCCATTGAATGACCGACTAAGTGCACTTTTTTTATATTAAGCGCAGTAATAAATGCATAAACATCATCTACATAATCAATAAAATAATAATGGGCTTGCGGGCTTCGCCAAGATGATAAACCATGGCCTGCAAAATCAACGCAATACCATGTATGAGCAAGTTTTTGCTTATTAAGCATAGGTACAAAGCTCGCACTGTTATCAAGCCATCCGTGCAACGCAATAACAACCTCATCGCCGTCACCAAATTTTAAGCCATGCATATCAATATTATTTGCTTTAATTGAAAATGGTTGCAAAACAAACCTCACTTTATCATTTTGAATTACGTTTATAACATATAAAAAGTAATGCACAAATGCGTACTTCGCTTTTATAAGTCATTGCGTTTTCACTGCAATATACCGTTAAATTTACTATTTTTTATACATATTCATTTATTTATCCCGCTATCTGTATACAATAATAAATGCTATTAAAACAAGTACACTTAAAGGGTACAAATAATGAAAAAACAGTTCGGCTTACTAGCACTTTTATGTACAACAACAGGTACATTCGCTCAATCAGCGCCTAAAAATGTTATTTATATGATTGGTGATGGCATGGGTCCTGCTTTTACCACTGCTTATCGATATTACAAAGATGACCCAACCACTAAAGATGTTGAAACAACGGTGTTTGATGGTATTTTAACAGGAATGGCACGCACATACCCTGATGATCACACGGTTGTCACTGATAGTGCAGCAAGTGCAACTGCACTGAGTAGCGGCCATAAAAGCTATAATGGTGCCATTGCTGTTAATACAGCAAAAAAACCGGTTAAAACCATGCTAGAAATTGCTAAAGAACAAGGCATGACAACGGCTTTAGTGGCCACATCGCAAATAAACCATGCTACGCCTGCAAGCTTTGCCACTCATAATGAGTCAAGAAAAAATTACGATGACATTGCTAACGACTACATTGATAATAAAATTGTAGGTAAATTACCCGTTGATTTAATGTTAGGCGGGGGGACAAAGTATTTCATTCGTGATGATAGAAACCTAGTAAACGAATTTAAAGCAGCCGGTTATCAGTATGGTGATGATATTAAAAATCTTGGCCAAATTACACAAATCCCAGCCATTGGATTATACGCGCCAAAAGGATTACCATTTGCACTGGATGAAAACCCAACTAGGCTAAATCAACTTACCGCTAAAGCGTTTGATTTACTTAAAGATCAAAACGAAAAAGGATTTTTTGTGATGATTGAAGGCAGCCAAATTGACTGGTGCGGCCATGCCAATGATATTGCCTGTGCAATGGCTGAGATGGATGATTTTGCAAAGTCGATTGACACCGCTAAAACTTTTGTAGACAACAATCCGGATACAATTTTAGTCATCACCGCGGATCATTCTACCGGAGGATTAAGCATTGGCGCTCATGGCCAATATAAATGGGAAACCGATGTTATTAAAGGTGTTAAAGTCACTGCGGATACGCTGACCAATTTATTAATGGAATCAGATAATCTAAAAGCAATTTGGCAAGAAAATACAAATATTGAGTTTACAACTGAGAACGAAATTAAGCTTAATCAAGCGAAAAAAATGGGTGAAAAGGCGCTTAATTTGGCCATAAAAAGTATTATTAATGACCTAAGCTTTACAGGTTGGACGTCGAGCGGACACACAGCCTCTGATGTGCAAGTGTTTGCTTATGGAAAAAATAGCAATGACTTTATTGGCTCGCAAAACAATACTGATATAGCTAAAAAATTAATAGATTACATTAAGCAATAGTCTCTACGCGAAAAAATAAAAAGCCCGAATAAATTATTCGGGCTTTTATTTGATTTAATTAAGCGTATATATCAACACCAATTAAACTTTGAACTTCAGCTCTTCGCTCTAAATTGGCAAACTCAGTGTAAGTAGAAATTGCCTTGCTCACTTGCGCACTGGGTTTATCGTATATGGTTTGGCTGTATTGAGCTTCTTTACTATTGGTTTTTGTAAACTGTTTTGCAAGTTCAAGCCCCTCAGGGCTGCTCTTCACATAATCTGTATTGGTTTTTTGCGGTTGTGATTGCTCTGACACGCGCTCAGGTTGCGCAGGAACTACAGAAGTAGAACGCACCTTAGCAGGAATATCACCTGTAAAAAAGCCAGAACTTATAGGTAGCGTCATCGCGCCTCTCCAACCAATAACCTGAACAAATTATGATTTAAAATCGCTTAATTTGCAAACAATCTAACCTAGCGTTATTCGCGCCCTGGTAATTTTTTCCATGTTACCGTGTCGCGTACATATTTAGGCTGAGCATTACTGGCCTTTACGCCATTGCCCGCTAGGTACTGCGCATCAACTAAGGCTAACATGTATTGGGCATCAGGCAGTGTAATTTCAGCATGTACACTGACATTAGTAAATGCAGTTAATGCATCGGGATAAGTTTTAAATCCTGTTCCTACGCCTGTTGCTACTGTGTTTGTGTCTATTAATAGTGTATCTAACAACTCAGGCTTAAAAACTTGTTCTTCGCCTTGGAGTGTCATCAAACCATTTATGGCTTGGTATTTAGCAAAATATATTTCTCCCATGCGCGCATCAATACTTGAATAAACCACTGTATCGTCAAACTGTGAAAATGCGTGCTGTGCCATGATTGCTAAAGTAGAAACACCGACGAGGGGCAAGTTCGTTGAATATGCCAAACCCTGTGCTATTGCCACGCTAATACGCACACCGGTAAAGCTGCCTGGGCCTTGACCGAAACCAATCACGTCTAAATCTTTTAACTTACAGCCTGCTTTATTAAGTAGCTGGTCAATAAGAGGCAGAATTTTTTGGCTATGCTGCTGCGGGCACTCTTCAAAATGGTGATATATTTTACCCTGATAATGCAAAACAACTGATAGTGCCTCTGTCGAAGCATCTAGGGCGAGAATGTTACTTTTGATCATTTGTGTACTCAATTAATTTGTTTTAAAAATGTATTTGCATCTTCTAAGCTACGTGTACGGCGCATTGGCGGTAAACTCTTTAAAAATACTTGGCCATATTGGCGTGTTACTAAACGATTATCACAAATTACTAATACGCCTTTATCTTTGTTGTCGCGTATCAGTCGACCTACGCCCTGCTTTAAAGCAATAACGGCTTGTGGTAACTGAATGTGCACAAACGGGTCTTTACCCTGCATTTGGCAATCTTGCATTTTAGCTTGCAGCAAAGGGTCATCCGGTGCAGCAAATGGAAGCTTGTCGATAATAACACAGCTTAAAGTACTGCCTCGCACATCAACCCCTTCCCAAAATGACGCCGTACCGAGTAATACCGCATTTCCATGGCGGGTAAACTTTTCTAATATAATCCGTTTAGACATTTGGCCTTGCATATAAACTGGGTAATCCATTTGTGTAGTTAATCCCTCGGCCACTAAGTGCATCATGCGGTAACTAGTAAATAGCACAAAACAACGTCCTTTGGCTGATTTTATGAGTTCTAGGGTTAGCTTTACAATCGCATGGGGCATATTATCGGCGTGTGTTTCGGGTAAATAGCGCGGCAAACACAATAGGGCCTGATTTTGATAATCAAACGGGCTGTCTACCATCATACTTTGCTTTGGCTTTAACCCCAGACTGGCATTAAAATGAGTGAGCTTGTTATCGACCGACAAGGTGGCCGAGGTAAACACAAAACCAGCACCCGAGTCTTTCATCATCAAAGCAAATTTTGCCGATACATTTAAAGGCGTTATGTTGATAGTTAAGTAACGACGTGTGGTTTCATACCAATAACTAAACCCAGTCTGCGCGGTATCAAACACTCTTTCTAACTGGCCTTTAAAAACTAATACCCGCTCAAAAGGGTGTTCGATTTTGTCACTGCGCTCTAAGCAATGTTTTAAAACTTGATACACAAATTCTAAATCACTAATTACCCTATGTAGCGCCGAACAAATAAGTTTATTACTGAGCTTTTCACGCCAATCCCCTCGACTACCGTCAACACCAAACTGTAACCTTAAATCAGCAACACTGGTTTCTAGTTTGGTCAAGCTTTTACCTAACTGCAGCATATCGGGAATTTCTGCACGATAAATAGCCCGTAAATCGTTAATTAAGTCCACCAGCTTTTTAGTACTTATAGTTTCACCAAAGTAATCGCTGGCAATTTCACCTAACTGATGGGCTTCATCAAATATATAGGCATCAGCATTGGGCATTAGCTCTGCAAAACCCGACTCTTTCACCGCCATGTCGGCAAAAAACAGATGATGATTTATTATTACAACATCAGCATCTCCCGCGTTTAAACGGGCTTTTCGAATATAACATTCTTGAAAATCAGGGCATTCTTTACCTAAACAGTTATCCGCAGTAGAGCTTACATAAGGTAACACTTTGGCATCTTCTTCAATACCAATACAATCGGCTAAATCACCGGTGTTCGTTTCGCTGGCAAACTTAGCCACCATAGCAAGCTGATGCATAACATCGGGATCATCTGTGGGGACATGCGCTACATGCTGAGTAAGCCGATAGGTGCACAAATAATTTGAGCGCCCTTTGAGTAATGCGGTTTTTTTAGCAGCACCCAAGGCTTTTACTAATACCGGTAAATCACGGTGGTAAAGCTGTTCCTGCAGTGCTTTAGACCCTGTTGAAATAATGGTTTTGCCTTTAGATTTAAGCGCAGGAGCTAAATAGGCAAAGGTTTTACCTGTGCCGGTCCCTGCCTCAACAACAAGTTGAGCGCGAGTTTTTAATGCATCCTCAACCGCCACCGCCATCTCTATTTGAGGTTGGCGTGGTGTGTATCCATCTATTGATAAAGCCAAAGGCCCGGTTGCACTAAACAGCTGTTTGATAATACCAATCACTTTGTAAAAAATAATAGCCGGATTTTACGTAAGCTAGGCACCAAGGGCAAGAGAATACGCAAAGCAAAGGAGCAATGCACCTTTGCTTTAGTTATTATTGTGCGTCGATGGTCAAAGTAATACCGCTTACAGCGCTGTAGCCTCTTAGGTCAACATACCAGGTACCCGCTTGGGGATTGCTAATGGTGCAGCTTTCATTGTTGCCATTTTTATAAGGCCGACACTGATAAGAAGATGTTGATGATGGAGAGCCAAAATTAACATACAAGTCTGCATCCCCACTCCCCCCTGAAATAGAAATGTTTAGCGACGAATATCCCGCACTGACATTTTGACTAAAGCGAGTCCAATTACCCGCTGCCACACTGACATTCGCCTCAGTACGATTAACCGGTGTCGGCACATTATCGCCAATTTCATAACTACCGGTTAAGGAAACACCGGTAATAGCGCTCCAAGCTTCAACCATCACATGATATACCCCTGCTTGTAGATTAGTAATGGCGCATATTTCATCACTCGTTGCGGTGGTACTTTTACAATCAAAGTCTTGCAAAGTCGGAGGGCTTGCATATTTGACATAAAGATCGGCATCGCCACTGCCACCCGTGGTGGTGAAACTTAAATTACTGCTTCTTGCAGGGACCGACAAAGTATAAAAAACCTGTTGTTTGGCCAGCGCATTGATATCGGTAACTGTCACTGCGTTTTCTAATTCATTGTTCGCTGGAGGGTCAATATCCCCGGCATTTTTTGCCATTTCTGCAAGATAGCTAACAGCCAGCTTTGCAAACTTACTGGCATGATCAGCATCAAAATTACTGTCGCTGGCAGTATGGATCAGCGGATTAATGTCAGCCATGCGTGACTCAAAAGGCATAGAAGCCGCAAACCCCTGCTGATACCAAGACGCATGATCGGAACAACCATAGCCACATTGGTCAAAACCGTATGTGAGTGTTGGTAGGTAAGTATCAATCAATTGTCCTAAAAACTGATTTTGCGCGGCATTGGTATAATCTGTCATCATCACAATATCATCGCTGCTACCATGGTTACCGGTCATATCAAATTGCACCATGCCTACTACGTTTTTGCCCTGTGTTTTATAAGCCGTTGCAATCGCTTTAGAACCACGTAGACCCACCTCCTCCGCGGCAAAGCCCATTATTTTAATTGTTCGTTGTGGTTTATAATCGTTAACCATAATGGCGCGCAGTACTTCAGATAACACGGCAATACCGGAGGCATTGTCATCGGCACCAGGTGCTCGGCCATTACTCGGGTTCGATTGATTAATAGAGTCTAAATGGCCACCAATAACCACTATTTCATCCGCTTTTTCACTACCTGGGATGGTCACAATAACCGATGACTGCGCCCAACTATGGCTAAAATAGTCAACACTCATATCCGTACGGCTACTGGCTAACTGTTGCCAATAGTTTTTTAACCACTGCGAGGCATCAACGCCACTTTGCACTGAATAATAGCGATTATGAAAATTGCTCATTGAGTTAACGGTATTGGTTAGATCATTGGGGCTAATTGTATTAATAAGTTGCTGCACAGTTTGCCCATTATCGATGCTATAAGTAGCTGCAACGCTATTTTTAGCCAGGTTTTGTACTTGTGCTAGTTGTTCAGTATATAGCTGTGCTTCAGCCAATGAATCATGTGCTACAAAGCCACCGCAGCGATGGTAATTGTCGTGCATAAATTCACTTAAACTGGCGACCTCAGCTTGAGTGATACGCATAAAATTCACGGTTGCTAAACCAGAGTCTTGCACAGTAAGACGTTCTGCCTTGTGGTGATGAGCTGTTTGATGCAACTTATAATGTTTAGCTGCGATAGGGTCTATCGTGACCCAAATATTTTCAAAATCTTGGCCGATGCTCAGCGGACTTAGCAACAGTGACACTATACCTAGCAATGCACTGGGTGCAAAAATATTCATAAATATTTCCTTTTATAATCTGTGTTTATTAAATTTATTTGATAAAACAAACAGGTAAATAAGGGAGCGGATGCTCCCTTGGGTGAGGGGTTGGTTAATTAGCGGATATAGTCAAGGTTATACCGTTTGCAGCGCTGTAGCCTCTTAGGTCAACATACCAGGTACCCGCTTGGGGATTGCTAATGGTGCAGCTTTCATTGTTGCCATTTTTATAAGGCCGACACTGGTAAGATGATGTTGACGATGGTGAACCAAAGTTAACATACAAGTCTGCATCACCTGAGCCACCGGCAATCGATACATCTAATGATGAATACCCTGCGCCAAGCGCTTGCGTAAATCGAGTCCAACCATTTTGGCTTACGCTGAGGTTAGATTCAGTACGGTTAATAGGAGTCGGTGCGCCATTCCCGCCGTCAAAACTACCCGTAAGTGATACGCCTGATATTTGATTCCACGCTTCAACCATTACATAGTAAGTACCCGCTTGAACATTGCTGATAGCACAGCTTTCAGTGCTTGTTGAAGTTGTACTATTACAGTCATAAGTAGTGAGTGTTGGTTTAGCACCAAACTTAACATAGAGATCAGTATCACCAGTGCCACCTGCAGTATTAAACTGTAGGTTAGTCGCATTGGCTGGTACATCTAAAGTGAAAAACAATTGTTGTTTTTCAGTACCACTGATGCCGGTACGTGGCACACCATTGGTAAGTTCTTCATCTGCTGGTGGTGGGGTTGTTCCGCAACTACTGCCTGCACTAAGGCTTGAAGTAACGCCAACCGCAGCAAGTGCACTTTGCACATCCACTGGCTCATAGCTTAAATCACAGGCCGCATCCATTGCGCCATTACCCGCTAAATCCCAGTTGGTACTGGCAGTCCAATACAATTGGTTAGCGCGTGCCATTACCACAAATGCTTTTTTAGTATCCCAACCAGCTGTGGTTGCTAGGTTATAAAACGCTTTATTAAACACGCCAGAGCTGTAATGAACATCCATGCCTGAATAATAATTTGCTTGGTTATCAATCGAGCTGCCATCTTGGGTCGGATTATTCATATAACGCAATGCGCCATTGCCTTTGAAAATTTCTTGCCCAACTAACCAATCATTACTGCCTTTCATATAAAACTCAGCAGCTTCACCTGCCATATCAGAAAATGCTTCGTTTAAGCCACCTGACTTACCGCTGTATATCAGCCCTGAGTTTTGCTCAGTAAAGCCATGACTTACTTCATGGGCAGACACATCTAAACTAACCAACGGATAAAATGTATTTTGGCCGTCACCGAATGTCATTGCACTGCCATCCCAAAATGCATTTTCATAATTGTTGCCATAATGAACACGCATTGTTAATTGAAACGATAGGGGCGCGGTGCCAAGCCAATCGTTATACATATTGTAAATTACATTACCAAAAAAGTGGGCATCGTTAAGTGGAGAATACGCCCCATTAACTTCCTTAAAGGTGTTTTCGGGACACGTAAATGAAAACGCCGTTGAACCACTAGTCCCACCGTTTAAATTAATGGTTTTTACATTAGCACTATTCATCGTGCAGTTATTGCCAGATTGCGTCACATCCAAACTATCAAAGTCAGTACCATAAATGTATTTGCCTGTTTTTAAATTACCGCCAGGACCTGTTGCGCTGGCATGTTGCAGATTATCGAAGCTATGTAACAACTCACCTGAATGCGCATCGATGATCTGATACGGACGAGCAGGCTCTGCGCCATAGGTTACATACGTTACTTCGTAGACTAAATGGGCAATATTGTCTTCATCAATCCAAATTGCCAAACGAGATTGTTCGTTGTGTTTTTTAAGACCGACAGCTTTTGTCGCTGCGGATGAGCTTTGTTGACCACGTGCGATTGCCATTTTTTTAGCTAGTTTAGGCACAACCGTATTTATATCACTGCTGATATCATAAACCGCAGCACCATGGGCATGTTTTAATTGCCCATTATTGTTAAATGTTAAACTCACGGTATCACCAATGACTGGCAATCCTTTATATTGCTGTTGATAACGACGAGTAATATCACCGTTATTGCTTTTTAGTTCTTTTAAAACGACCAAGTCGCTACCATCTTCTAAGCCGATTAACTGCTTTGGACTTGCCAAAAGAACAGCCGAGGCACGTGTTTGTAGTGCTTTATTTAAGTCTACTTGCTCATTTAGGTATTGTTTATTTGCAGCCATTGCTGTGGATATTTGTGTTAAAGCCAGAACACCCATAGTTGCTAATGTGATTTTAGATAAATTCACGGTTACACTCCATTATATTTTGTTAATAGTATTTTTATACTAACCGGCACTACCTGTTCCCGATTAAGGATCAGCGTAGTTCACAAAATAACCAAGTGAAAATTAAACAAAAAATTTACAATTAAAGTATGAGCTAATAAAAATAAGATTATAAAAATCAAAGGAAAGGGAATTAGAGCGGATAAATAGAAAATTTTAATGATGGGATTTGTAAGATTAAATTTACAATTTGTTATTAAAGTGTAACGAGGAAAGAGAAAAGATGGGCATTAATAAGGCTATTATGCCCATGTATCTAGATGTTTATTGTCATCTTCATCTGGTTTGTTGTCTTTATTATCGGCGGCAGAAAGTAATTTTTTCTTTTTTTCTATCTCCCTCTTTTTTTGCTCTTCTAGCTCAATTTGCTTAGCTCTGGCGCCGTGCTGCACCCCCGCAATATGAAAAGCACTTTTAGATTCAACCGCTAAACGTGTAATAGGCCCTAAATAAGGGATCATCATATCCATTTGTGCCTCCAGGGAAGTAAAAACACTATTTTAATTATTATCGACAGTTATAAGATATTCTTTAATTAAAGGATATTTTACTTGCCATTACATTAGATAATATGTTTTTATAATGTCAATTAATTGATAATTACACAAACAATTGCTAATTACAAAGCGATGTTTGATTAGGATAAAAAATGCTTAATTCACTGACAGTAGTACATCACCACCATCATTCATCGGAATAACCTGTCAGGTCTTTCGCTGAGAGGTTGTTCCTAAAAGGAAACCTCTGGCGAGTCAACATACTAAGATTCATTTTCGCCCTGAGGTTTCCCTCGGGGTTTTTAGTTTTTAAATTAAAGGAAAATGAGTAATGAATAACAGTAATCGTCTTCGTATTGCCATCCAAAAAGGTGGCCGCCTATCTAAAGATTGTCAAGACTTGCTTAAACAACTGGGTGTAAAACTCAACCTTCGTGAGCAGCGCCTCATCGCACACTCAACTAACATGCCAATTGACGTACTGCGCGTGCGCGATGACGACATTCCTGGTTTAGTCATGGATGGCGTATGTGATTTAGGTATTGTTGGCGAAAATGTATTAGTGGAAGTACAAGCAGAAAGAGCGCGCCAAGGTGTGCCTAGCGAAGTAACTAAATTATCAAAATTAGACTTTGGTTACTGTCGTTTAGCCCTTGCATGGCCACAAGAGCTTGGTAAACAAGATAAAAGCTGGTTTGAAGGCAAACGTATTGCAACCACTTACCCTGAAATTTTAAGCCAATACTTAAAAAATGAAGGTATTAACGCCAGCACGGTAATGTTGACAGGCTCTGTTGAAGTGGCGCCACGTGCGGGTCTTGCTGATGCTATTTGTGATTTGGTATCAACAGGTGCAACACTTGAGGCAAACGGTTTAATGCAGGGTGATACCATTTTAGAGTCGAACGCCTGTTTAATTCAAAACACCCAACTGCAAGATACTGACAAACTGGCGCTTATTAATAAACTTATGCCTCGCTTACGCGGCGTTAAACAAGCTAAAGAAAGCAAATACATCATGTTACACGCGCCAAAAAATAAGCTGGATGAAATTTGTGAAATTTTACCAGGCTCTGGGCAGCCTACATTATTGGCACTGGCCGGCAATGATGACTATGTAGCACTTCACATGGTGAGCAGCGAAACCCTATTTTGGGAAACCATGGAACAGCTTAAAGCGCTTGGTGCAAATTCTATTTTAGTTATGCCTATTGAAAAAATGATGGAGTAGCAGCCATGCTTCGTTGGAATGAGCAATCAGCACAAGTTCAAGCAGCGGCGCTTATGCGCCCTGCTGTATCAGCAAGTGAAAAAGTACAAAGTATTTGCCAAACAATTATGGCAAAAGTAAATGCGCAAGGCGATGCGGCTTTAATAGCGATGGCTAAAGAATTTGATAACCGAGTAGAGCCGCGTTTACGCGTTCCACTTGATGAAATTAATGCCGCTGAGAAGATGCTAAGCCCTGAGCTTAAATATGCAATTGATACCGCTTATGCAAATGTAAAATGTTTTCACCAAGCGCAACTGCCTAAAGATATTAAGTTATCGACTCAACCAGGGGTTGAATGTGAACTGAAATATCAAGCCATCGAAGCGGTTGGTATTTATGTACCCGGTGGCAGTGCGCCATTGCCATCGTCGGTTATAATGCAAGGTGTATTAGCGCAATTAAGTGGGGCTAAAACGGTGGTACTGGCCACCCCTGTACAGGGTGATAAAGCAATTAATCCGGCTATTTTATACGCGGCTAAATTATGTGGTATTACCACTATTATTGAAAGTGGTGGCGCAGGCGCTATTGCCGCAATGGCTTATGGCACGCAGTCGGTGCCTAAAGTAAACAAAATATTTGGTCCTGGTAATAGCTTTGTCACTATGGCAAAGCAATTGGTTGCACAAACTATTCCTGGGATGGCGATTGATATGCCCGCAGGTCCATCTGAAGTGTTAGTAATAGCAGATGAACGCGCAAACCCTGAGTTTATTGCTGCCGATTTACTCTCTCAAGCAGAGCACGGCGCTGACTCACAAGTTATTTTGTTGTGCAACAGCGAAACCATTATTGAACAAACGCAAGACGCACTTGCTCGTCAACTTGCTAAATTAAGTCGAAAAGACACCGCTGAGCAGGCGTTGGCTAATTCGTCACTAATTTTAGTTGATTCAATAGCGCAAGCATTCGATGTATCGGCGCAATATGGGCCTGAACACTTAATTTTACAATTGGCTGATGCAACACCTTATTTAGATAAAGTGAAAAATGCCGGCTCTGTGTTTGTAGGCGACTACACACCAGAATCAGCAGGTGATTACGCATCAGGAACGAATCACGTATTACCTACTTATGGCTATAGTGCGACCTATTCAAGCCTTAATTTACTTGATTTTTTTCGCACGTATACCGTACAAACTATTAGTAAAAGTGGCTTAACTGAGCTTTCAAAAGCTATTTTACCCTTAGCAGATGCAGAAGGCCTTGATGCCCACGCTAATGCGGTTTCAATTCGTTTAGAGGCTATAAAAAATGAGCAATGAAACCTCCCAAGCAACCGGTTTGTTGCCTGATAATATTGCAGCACTTGCAGCTTATAGCTCAGCTAAAAGTGAAAAATTAACAGGCACCACGTGGCTCAATGCCAACGAAAGTCCGTATGCAAAAAACCTTGAATTAACAATTGAAGACTTAAATCGTTACCCCGATCCACAGCCCCAATTGGTTATAGACCGCTATGCAAATTATGCCGCTCTTGAGGGTGAAAACGTATTAATGACCCGCGGAGCAGATGAAGGCATAGAGCTTTTAGTGCGCACTTACTGTAAGCCAACAAAAGATAGTATTGCCTTATTTTTACCAACCTATGGTATGTATAAAGTAACGGCTGATACGCACAATGTGGCTATTAACGCCCTAACACAAGCACTTTTACTTACAGGCAGCGTTGATGAAATAGTCACAGCCGTTGGTAGCTCAAAACTGGTGTTTATTTGCAACCCAAATAATCCAACGGGCAGCCTAACACCACTGAATAAAATCAAAGCCATTGCAACAGCACTAAAAGGTAAAGCGCTGGTAATTGTTGATGAAGCCTATATTGAGTTTTGCCCAGAGCACAGCGCTACGGCACTGATCAGAGAATTTGGCAATGTGGTCGTGCTGCGCACCCTCTCAAAAGCGTTTGCACTAGCAGGCCTTAGAACTGGTTTTACCCTTGCTCAAGCCAGTGTACTAGCACCTATTCGTAAAGTGATTGCACCCTACCCGGTTTCGAGCGTGGTAGCGAGTATTGCAGCGCAAGCCATTGCACCCGATGCCATCACGTCAATGCGCCGCCAAGTGAGTATTTTAAACAGCTTAAAGTTAAAGCTTATCTCTTGGTTAAACGCCTCCCCTGCCGTATTAAAAGTACTTGCTGGGGAAGGTAACTTTGTCACTTTAAAATTAGCCAACAAAGATTACTTTAAACAAGCGCTTAAACAAGGCTTGGTAATGCGCGCCTTCACTTTATTTAATGAAGACGACTGGCTACGTATTTCAATTGGCAGTGAGCAAGAATTAGAACAAGTAAAAATTTGGTTAGATGGCCTGCAATTGCCAAAAGCCACAGCACAACAGGAAGTATCATGAGTAACCCCTATTTATTTATAGATCGCGATGGCACTATTATTGAAGAGCCAATCACCGACAAACAGGTAGACAGCCTAGAAAAACTGGCGTTTTTACCGGGTGTCATTCCTGCCCTATTGCAACTGCAAAGTGCTGGTTATCGCCTAGTGATGGTATCTAATCAAGATGGTTTAGGCACAGACAGCTTCCCCACTGCCGATTTTGACATTGCCCAAGACAAAATGATGGACATACTACAAAGCCAAGGCATTAGCTTTGATGACGTTCTTATTTGCCCGCACTTCGATGAGCAAAACTGTGATTGTCGTAAACCTAAAACAGGTTTACTCACTGAGCTTATGCGCTCTGGCAAAGTAGATTTAGCACGCTCGTATGTTATTGGCGATCGCCAAACCGATATTGGCCTTGCGCAAAACTTATGTTGTGAAGGTATTTTATACGATGGTAGTTGGCCTGCCATTGTCACTAAGCTAACAACGGCAAACCGTGAAGGTCGCGTAACACGCAACACCAAAGAAACACAAATTGATGTTGCGGTTAACCTTGATCAGACTAAGAATGGCAGCATTGAAACTGGCCTTGGTTTTTTTGATCACATGCTAGATCAAATTCGCACACACGCCAACATTGGTTTAAACATTAAAGCCAAAGGTGACTTACACATAGACGAACACCACTTAGTTGAAGACATTGGTATTGCCTTAGGGGTTGCCCTTAAACAAGCGCTGGGCACAAAATCGCAAATAGCCCGTTATGGTTTTGCGCTGCCGATGGATGAATGCAAAGCCGAGGCACAAATTGATTTATCTGGCCGCGCTTCATTTGTATTAAATGCTAATTTTAGTCGTGAAAAAGCCGGTGATTTAGACGTACAAATGGTGGAGCATTTTTTCAAAAGTTTAAGCGATAACGGCGCAATTAGCCTTATTTTGTCAGTAAGTGATGGTAACTGTCATCACCAAGTTGAGGGCTTATTTAAAGCGTTTTCTCGTGCTCTGCGCATGGCAATTGCACAAGACACTAGCCAACAAACAGCCAGCTCTAAGGGATGTTTATGATTGCAATAATTAACACCGGCTGTGCCAATATCAATTCAGTACGGTTTGCATTTGAGCGTTTGGGACAAACCCCTACCGTTATCACCTCACCTGAGCAATTAGCAAACTATGAACGCGCTATTTTACCCGGTGTAGGTCATGCATCTGTTGCTATGAAACGCCTTGTTGATAATGGTTGGCAGCAAGCTATTAATGAATACCAACGCCCACTTATGGGGATTTGTTTAGGTATGCAGTTGCTTTGTGAAAGTACCGAAGAAGGCAACGTGCAATGCCTAGGTAAAATTCCTGGGCAAGTAAACGCGCTTAATGTAGGCAATTTAACCTCACCGCATATGGGCTGGAACAACCTAAGCATCAACAAAGCACACCCGTTGACTCAAGGCTTGCATGAAGACGATCAGGTTTATTATGTGCACAGCTTTGCGCATACCGTAAACAGTGCCACTTTAGTCAGTAGTGAATACGGGCAAACATTTTCAGCTATTGTCGCTAAAGATAACTATGCCGGTATGCAATTTCACCCTGAACGCAGTGCAAAAGTCGGCACCCGTTTATTACAAAACTTTCTAGATTGGCAGTTATAAACGACTGTAAATATAAATAAAAGAGACACACAGTGATTATTCCAGCATTAGACGTATTACAAAATCAAATTGTACGATTGTATCAAGGTAAATATGATACCGCACAGTTTTACCCCTTTGAACTTGGCGCTCGCTTAAAAGAGTATGCCGACAGTGGCGCAATTAAGTTGCACCTTGTCGATTTAGAAGGCGCACGCGATCCGAGTAAAAAACAGTGGCAGCATATTCAAGCAGCCACAAAATCGCTCAATGTTCCCTACCAAGTTGGTGGCGGTATTCGCGCAGAGCAAGACGTGAGCGATTGGTTAAATACTGGCGCCAATCAAGTGGTGATTGGCTCTATGGCGGTTGAAAAGCGTGAACAAGTAAAAGCATGGATTGAACAATTTGGTGCCAAGCACTTTGTTATCGCCCTTGATGTAAATAAAACAACCAACGGCTGGGCACCAGCAACTCACGGTTGGTTAAACGAATCTGAGTTTGGATTATTTGAACTGATTGATTTTTATTTTGAACTTGGCATTATTGATTTTTTATGTACGGACATCAGTAAAGATGGCACCATGACGGGCCCTTCTTTTGAACTATACGAAGACTTAGTAAAACACAACCCTGATATTAAAGTACAAGCGTCAGGTGGGGTAAGTTCGTTAGAGGATATCAAAAAGCTCAATGAACTGGGAATTGATGGCGTAATTTTAGGTAAGTCTTTATTAGATGGCGCCTTTAGCGTAGAAGACGCGCTTAAATTAGGTTAATTTAAAATTTAAAAAAGGCACAGATGCGAGCGCATTTGTGCCTTTTTTGTATAAAACTCTAAGTTTATTTATGCTTACTCGGTAACATAGAGCCCAATACACCATCTTGTTTTATTAAACCATGATAAAGCGCAGCGCTTACATGCATAAAAATAAACAATAAAAATGCATAGGCAATGAAGCCATGGGCTTCACGAAAAAAAGCATAGATTTCAATGTCTTTACTTACTAAACTAGGTAAAGTAAACAAACCAAAAAAGCTCACATGACGGCCATCAGCGCTTTGCATAAACCAGCCTGAAATCGGCATTAAAACCATAGATGCATATAAACCAACTTGAGTTAAATGCGCTGCCAGTGCTTGTACTTTTGGCACACTTGGCGGCAATGCAGGGCTGGTGGTGACTACTTTATTGATTAATCTGATCGCAACTAATATTAGCGCTAACACACCAAACGACTTATGCAGCTGTATGGCTTCTACTTGCCAAACCGCTAAACTTTGTACCATCGACAAACCAAGAAATAACATAGACAATATAATTAACGCCATTGCCCAGTGAATAAGCATACTCGACGCTGAGTATTTAGTTATTGTTTTCATTACTTGTTCCTGTGATTAATTATTTAAAAGTACTTCTTTAGCACGACGACGAAATGACTCTGCATAGGCAGCACCACGGGCACGTAAAATAGGATCGGCGCTTGGCGCTAAACCTGTAGGTAACACAAGTGGATCAAAGTTCATGTTTTCACATACACCGCCTTCTTGCGGCTGAAGGTTTGAAATAACTAATGTTCCCGCATTAATGGTTTTGCGTGATTCTGGCCATAAAACAGTTGGGTTATTTTCATCATCACCTTCGGTTGCAAAGCTAAACAGCATATCGAACTTAACCGGTGCTTGTGCTACTTGGTCTTTAAGTTGTAACTGTAATGCATCGGCTGAATCATTATTAAGTGGTTGAATGTTTTCATCACTTAATTGTGGTTTAGCAATCCAGCGAACTGCGTGCTTTTCATTATTTTCATCAACCAAATAAAATGCATTAATACTGTGGTATTGCTCAGTGGCAAAACTGCTAGTTGGTTTGTAGCTGGCTTTCCAGTTATTAAAAGCAGCACTTTCTGGGTGTGCCTCAAAAAAGGCTTTTATTTTTTCAGGGCTACGCTTTTTGGTTACCGGATCAGGGGATAGTGCTTGTAACTGTTTAAAAAACGCATCAGGCGTAGCTACCGCCATAACCGGCGGTGTGTTCATTGCTACGCGCCACTGTTGGTTATCATCGGTAGTTATTGAAAACGCTAAACTGCGCACCGGTGCTTTTAAATCAGGTGCGGTTGGGTTGTTACCTGCAATAGAAAAACGACCTACAAAAGGGGTTGCCCCCAAATCAAAGACCTTGGCTTTTGAATACTTTGCAAGTTCGCCAGTTGACTGAAAAGCCCCCGCTAAACAAATACCTTTTGCATGCGCTCGGCGAAACCCCTCATGGGCTTGTTCACCTTGCTGTAAATTAACAAAACGCTGCGCAGTAACTGCATCACGATTAAATACACCGATGAAATACAAAATAGTCAGTGCAAATAAGGTGATAATTGCAATTAAAGTGATTTTTTTACCCATGGTAGGATTTGACCTCGTATGATTATTTTTTTGATGATTATGTTTATAATTTTTCATAGTTAAATTACGTTTTGAAGTAATAGCTAACCATTACTTGGTTTGAAGCGCTTTTATTAAGTTGTAACATCATGACACTCACAAGACCGAGCCCGCACAATTAATATTTCACTTCAATTAATAAAAATCCCACTTTAAGTATTTTAAATTCCAAAAATATAATCTTTATCGGCCTGCGCTTTAAAAATATCTCATCAAATTTGTGCAATAGCATTACACCGTTATTTGTGTAATTTTACTGTTACAAAGGTAGGGTGTATTAGTATGCTTTATCTCTTTAAGTTATAGCTTTAACGATTAACATGGTGAGCGTTTTATTATATAGTGGGGCTAAGAATTCATTGCATAGTAATGCATTTAGATTCATTCATTAAATTAACTATTCATTTTTATTAAAAATATAACATATCAAGTGCAGTCTATGTGTCTTCTAATGAGTTATACCAATAACAAACGTAATCATATTACAATCCAGAATTTTAAAAACGAGGTATTCACATGTTATCAAAACGCATAATTCCTTGTTTAGACGTAAAAGACGGCCAAGTCGTTAAAGGCGTTAAATTTAAAGGCCATGAAGTAGTTGGCGATGTACTAACCCTTGCCAAAGCATACAGCGAAGCCGGTGCCGACGAGCTGGTGTTTTACGAGATCAGTGCAAGCGTTGAAAAACGCTTACTTGATGTTAATTGGGTTGAAAATATAGCCCGCCATATTGATATTCCATTTTGTGTAGCCGGTGGCATTAAATCGGTAGCCGATGCTGCCCGTGTGCTTGAACGCGGCGCGGATAAAATCAGCATTAATAGCCCAGCTATCGCTCGCCCTGAGCTTATTAAAGAGCTACATGATGAGTTTGGTAAGCAGTGTGTAGTTGTTGGCATTGATAGTTTTTACGATGAAACAACGGGTGAATATCTGGTTTATCAGCTTACTGGCGATCCTAATGCTTCAAGCCGCACTCGTTATAAAACTCAAGAATGGGTTAAACGCGTGCAAGATTTAGGCGCTGGCGAAATTGTTTTAAACTGTATGAACCAAGATGGCGTTCGTAACGGTTACGACAACGAGCAACTGAGTAAAATACGCGAGCTTTGCGATATTCCTTTAATTGCCTCTGGCGGTGCTGGCAGCATGCAAGACTTTGTTGATGTATTTCAACAAAGCAAAGTAGATGGTGCACTCGCAGCGAGTGTTTTTCATAAAAATGTGATTAACATCAGCGAATTAAAAAAATTTTTAATCGATAACCAAGTGGCAGCCAGACTATGCAAATAACACTAGAAAACCAAACTCACGTTGATTTCGCTAAAAGCGAGATGATCCCTGCCATTGTTCAAGATGCCCGCTCTGGGGTTATTTTAATGCAAGGGTTTATGAACAGCGAAGCGCTTGCTGTTACACTTAAAAGTAATAAAGTGACTTTTTATTCGCGTTCTAAATCACGTTTATGGACCAAAGGTGAATCATCAGAAAACTACTTAAACGTGGTTTCTGTGCACACCGATTGCGATTACGATTCAATTTTAGTATTGGCAAACCCACAAGGCCCAACCTGTCATTTAGGCACGCAAAGCTGTTTTGGTGATGATGCAAAACCGAGCTTAAGCTTTTTAGCACAACTTGAAGATGTTATTGTTGCACGTAAAAACGATGATCCCGCTAAAAGCTACACGGCGTCACTGTTTGCAAAAGATTTAAGCCGAAGTTGTCAAAAAGTAGGGGAAGAAGGGGTAGAAGTGGCGCTTGCAGCAATGAAACACGACAACAATGAACTTACCAACGAGTCGGCTGATTTGTTGTATCACCTCGTTGTATTGTTACAGCGTCAAGGGTTAGCACTCACTGATGTTGTTACTTGCCTACAAGGGCGGCATAAATAAACACCGCCATTACTGTGCGCGCCATTATGCGGCGCACTTTACTGTTACAAAACGATAAATTCGCTTTAAATTAGCCCTTGCCAATAGCATTTATTCTCTTCCTTAGGTATTCTTAATAGCAATTACAAAAGGATAGCGCACTATGAAAACTTATATATCGCTTATACTCACTGGCCTTATTTTATCTGGCTGTAGCAGTTTAACTCACGAACAAAAAGCTAAGTTAGACAATTTAACGCCCTGTGAAAAAATGGATGGCTTAATAACTGCATTCGATAATCGCTTTGATGCGTTAAAAGACACTAAAGTAAAAAACTCATATTTAGATGTGTGGAGCGCAAAGTACAACGTATTTGGCAATAACTGCCAAGTGACTAGTTTTAACAAACAAACTGTGACCTATCGTTGTCAAGAAAATTACAAAGACCAGCAACAAGCGGTTGCCATGCATCAACAAGCGGTTGAACTTACTCGCCAATGTTTAACTAAAACTAACAACTGGCTAGAAACACAAAAAGAGTCAGAAACATCACTGCGTACTACCTTTGTACTTGATGAAAGCTCACCGGTTATTTCTGTTTATACCAGTAAAACCTTATCAAAAATTAAAACCTGGTCTACTGCTTTAGAAGTCGGTAAGTCCGTTGCCACGAAGTAATCAGTCGTGCAATAAACATTAATAGTGAGAATATATGCGCCAAAAACCCGATAAACAATCCACTCATTTAAAAACAGACTGTATTGGTGAATGTTATAGAATGAATGGCTACTGCAGCGGGTGCGGGCGCACAAGTGAGGAGATATTCGACTGGGTTATTCTCTCAGACGAACAAAAACAGGCTATTTTGACCTCCCCACGCGAGGACGTCAAAAAAGACTCGCCCTAATCTGTTAACCGTTAAGGCGCATTACGTTGCGACGGGTCGCGTTTAAAATCTTTAATTAGTTTTTTAGGATCAAGCTGCTCGCGTTGCTTGCTTGCCCCCTCTGCCCACCACAGTAACTGATTAAACGTGCGCGAAAAATAATCGTGCCACGAGGCCTGCTCTGCCTCATTGCTTACTTTACCATTTTCAATGAATACATCCTGCGCTTTGGGCACATGGATCATTGCAGACACCGGCAAACAACCCAGTTCACTTAAAAAACTACGCATACCTACAGCGGCACGCACACCGCCCCACTGCCCTGCTGAATACGTCACAATCGCACTGGGTTTATAAGCAAATAACGAACTACCAAAATGGTTTAAAATATTCGCCAGTGCGGGGCTCATAGAATGATTATACTCAGGGCTGACCATAACAAAGCCATCGCTGGCTTTAATTTTCTCAGCGAGCGCATCAAGCATTTGTGGCGCTTCGGCCTTGGCATAAGCAAAATGAGGTTTAAACACTGGGTCAAAATCGTAATCAAGTGGATCAATAAGCTCTACGTCATGCTCACTGTAGCGCTCAAGCAAACAGTTTAGGCATGCTTTAGCAACACGCTCACCTAAACGGGCAGGCTTTGGTGGGGTACTTTTTCTGACTGAACCTAAAAAGATGAGTAGTTTCATGTACTGGCACTCCATTTTATTTAAATCAATATACGACTATAAACGTAAATTTTCGGTAGGTCATAAATAAAACCTACCTAACAAGTAAAACATAAAATGCATAGTTAAACATTAATATGGATCACGCTTTAACCCACTAGCTAACGTTACTAAGCTTTATCGAGCGCTTGGCTTATATCGGCAATAATATCGTCGATGTTTTCAATCCCCACCGATAAACGAATTAAATCGCGGCTTACACCCGCATTTGCCAGTTCTTCATCGTTTAATTGACGATGTGTGGTAGATGCTGGGTGACACGCCAGCGATTTAGCATCGCCAATATTCACCAAACGTAAAATCATATTCAGGGCATCAATAAACCGCGTACCAGCTTCAAGGCCACCGGCAATACCAAAACTTAAAATACCTGACGCCTTACCACTAGTAATTTTTTGGCTCATTTCGTTATACGGGCTTGATTTTAATCCCGCGTAATTAACCCACAGCACCTTAGGATGATTCTCTAAATATTCAGCAATTTTTTGCGCGTTTTCGCAGTGGCGATCCATTCTTAACCCTAACGTTTCAAGGCCAATTAAAATATCAGAGGCATTTTTAGGCGCAAGTGCCGCACCGGTATTTCTCAGTGGTACAACACGGCAACGACCAATAAACGCCGCTTCAGCAAACGCATCGGTATACACCACATTATGATACGACGGATCCGGCTCGTTCATCATCGCAAAACGCGTGGCGTTAGCTTTCCAATCAAACTTGCCTGAATCAACAATCATGCCTCCAATCGCGGTACCATGGCCGTTAATGTATTTAGTCAGCGAATGCACCACAATATCAGCACCGAGTTCAAATGGGCGGCATAAATACGGCGTAGCCACGGTGTTATCTACAATCAGCGGCACCCCTTTACTGTGGGCAATTTTCGCAAGGCGAGCAATATCGACAATATTCCCAGCAGGGTTACCAATCGATTCACAAAATACCGCACGGGTGTTTTCATCAATGGCGTTTGCAAAGCCGTCAAAGTCATCCGCTTTAATCATTCGCGCTTCAATACCTTGGCGCGGCAAGCTGTGGGCAAATAAGTTATAGGTGCCGCCATATACTTGGCTGGTACTGACAATATTAGTGCCCACTTCACATAAACATTGAATTGCGTAAGTAATCGCCGCCATCCCCGAGGCCACCGCCAACGCACCAATACCGCCTTCCATCGCCGCAATACGCTGCTCAAGCACCGCATTGGTCGGGTTCATTATGCGGGTATAAATATTACCCAGCACTTTTAAATCAAATAAATCAGCACCGTGCTGGGTATTATCAAACGTATACGATGAAGTGTTATAAATCGGCACCGCCGCCGATTTAGTTGTAGGTTCAGACTCATAACCGTGATGCAGCGCTAAAGACTCAAGTTTCATAATTATTTCCTTCAATATAGTTACCTCTAACGTAGCATTTAATGGTTACAAAGTGCACATGAAATATACTAAAGAATGTTGAAGGAAATAGATTTAGGTTAAAAACGGTAAACAGCACAAAGTTGTTAGCTAATTAAAGTAACGCAAAAGCTAGCGGTCTAGCTTGCCGCATCAAATCATCTAGTTAACCAGCTCAGCTTCTCATGCTATTAGAAACTCTATGCAAAAAATATAATTGCTTATCAAGCAAAATTTAGGTGTAATGGATAGATAATAAATGCTGAGCAACGCAGGGAAAGCTAAATTATAACAGGTAAGCTGATTTAGCTTAGGTCATAAAAGCCTTTCTTTTATATGAAAGTCCATAACATAAATAACGCCAACTCTGACACACCGAGCAGGTAACGCCTCAGCCCAACAAGCGACACTACAACACAAACAGCGTGTCGCATAAATACAAAAATGTTATGTGCTAGTCAGAAAGCTTAGGAGAATTATGGAATTTCTAACTCATGAATGTGGTTACTTACCCGAAAATGTGGTCTCAATTTTTTGTAGCGACGAAGTGAGAGAAGATGATCAGCCTATCTGGCAAATGCTGATTTCTCATAAAGCAAATGAAGATGACTTAGAAAATAACCATTTATTGGAAAATGTAGGTGACTTAATTTGGCAGACTTCAGTCCAGATTCAATGCTGTCCATATTGTGGAGAGAAGTTAGAACGAGAACTTACTCAGCAAAAACAACTTTACTATTATCATTTCGGTGCCTGCTAGTTAGGCTGTTGATCTCTGTTTTTTAAGTATGCCTGTAAATGTCAGATTCTCACATAACAAGGCGCTCAAAGTACAAGGAAGTTTATGAGTCTATGTCCTCGCTGTGAACATAAAATAAATGTTTTCAACCTTTCTCTATCTGCACTCCCATTTTACTTTAAATGTGTCAGTTGCAAGACGAGATTGAAACTTATCAGCTCAAAATTATTATGGGCTACATTGTTGTTGTATTTGGCAGTCGTGGTTACATTGATAATGTATATTCCGATTCTTAATGAATACGGTTTAGGCGTAATATTAGCCGTATCAGGCTGGTTCTTTGTTTACTATAAAGTGTCACCTTACATACTCAGTAAAGATAACGTGGCACTGTATGGTAGTGACTAACTAAAAACAACTTTGACTTATATCTCCCCCAAAAGCGCAATGCCTCTTCGCCCTCTATGTGTATAAATCACTTAAAGGCCATATTTAACAAAGAGAAGTGAATGGGAGGCTTTGGGCTACGAGGCACGAGTAAAATGCAAATGCCTATAAATACGCGATATAAAATCGCTGCTACGAAAGACATTTACTGCTAAAAACAATTTTTGCACCACAGAGAATTCCGAGGCGCTTTGCGCTACACAGAGGTGGATTGATATCTTTTAAGCATTTCTCTGTGAACTCTGTGTCCTCGGTGGTAAATACTTATTTAGGCTTAACTCTGGCGCGATATGAAATACGAAAAATGGGGTCGCGCGAAAAATGGGGTCGCGCCCTGACGAATCCCCACAATTTGATAATATAAATCAATAAGATAATGTAAAAAATAGTTGAAGTGCACAGCCAATTTTGATCTTATATGTTTTTTCCAACCAAAGAAATTACAAAGTAAATCGACTATGCACTTGAGTAAATTATTACATAAAACATTTTCTAATACAGCGGGTATTATTGATAAGCGTAACCACTGCACATTAATGAAAGCGGTAGAAACACTCTGCCAACATAAGTTCTTATCCATTGCTGCTTTAGGGCGAAAACTAAAGAGCAACGCGAAGGTTAAACACACTATTAAACGAATGGATAGGTTATTTGGCAACCCTCGCGTCCAGCACTCCCGCAACCACTATTACCAAGAAATCACTCGCCGCGTAATTGGTCAAATTAGACGTCCATGCGTGACGATTGATTGGTCTGGGTTAACACCCTGTGGCGAGTTTCATTTATTACGGGCAGCAGTCCCAGTTAAAGGTCGAGCAATGACAATCTATGAGCAAAGTTTTCGTGAATGTGAATACATGAAGCAAAGCGTGCATAAGGATTTCCTCAAAACACTTAAATCAATATTGCCTTCTGAGTGCAAGCCGATCATCGTTACCGATGCAGGATTTCGCAATCCTTGGTTTAAGTTAGTGCTTAAATTTGGTTGGGATTTTGTAGGCAGAGTGAGGCATCAAACACAATATCAAAAGCCAGAAGATGATACATGTTGGTCACCAGTCAAAACACTTTACTCAAAAGCAACTGCAAGACCCGCTTATTTATTTGAAACACAACTCGCTAAAGCCAATTCATTGAGTGGTCACTTTTACTTATTTAAATCAAAACCTAAACAAAGAAAGAAGAAAAATCTTCGAGGAAAAACTATTCGCAGCAGCGTAAGCTTGAAACATGCTAAAGGTGCGACGGAGCCATGGTTATTATTTACCTCATTGTGCAATATTAATTATTCAGCACAAGATATTGTTAAAATTTACAGTCAACGAATGCAAATAGAAGAGTCCTTTAGAGACTTAAAAAACACAAGTAATGGCTTGAACTTACGTCATTGTCGTAGCTATGAAAAAGGCCGCTTGAATGTCGCATTATTGATTGCATTAATTGCTAATTTTATCCTTTGGCTAGCAGGTTTAACGGCAAAAATATTGAATGTGCATAGAAGCTTTCAGGCGAATACGATAAAGGATAGAAACGTGCTGTCTTGTTTTAGTTTAGGAACGCAATACTTCGAAAAATTTGGCTATAAAATAAAATTGAAAACGTTTTTAGAAGCACTCAATCAATTAAATAAGGATTGCCGTGAGTGCTTGTAGCTTGGATAAAAAATGTGGGGATCCCTCAGGGTCGCGCCTTGCCTTTTGCCACTTTCTTTTTTAATAACCGCTCAAGGCACTTTGCAGTCAATGAATAATAAAAACGCCAATGTTAACTGATACTGCCTTTTTTCGTTAGGTTTCGCTACACTCAACCCAACCTACTGAAAACAAAAAAGGCGCTTCCAGTTAAGGTAAGCGCCTGTTTGTTATTTTAACTGCTGCTTATTTTACGATTTTCATTTCGTCTAATAAGTTTTGTGCATTGTCTACTTTATCCATTACCCACAGCATGTAGCGTGAATCAACATGGATTGAGCGATTTAGCGCTGGGTTGTAATCCCAGTCACCAATGATGCTTTCGTACACACCGTCAAACAGTAAACCTACCAGCTCAGCCTTGCCATTAAGTGTTGGTGAGCCTGAGTTACCGCCGGTGGTATCTACATTTGATAAGAAGTTAACTGGTACGGTATTCATGCCACCGGTGTAGTCGCCAAATATTTTAGCCTTAATTTGCTGTTGCAGTTTTTCAGGCGCATTAAATGGGTCAACATCGGTGTTTTTTGCCAGTAGCCCTTCAAGTGTTGTGAACGGTGTTGCCACTAAACCGTCTTGTGGTGAATAACCGCCTACCGTTCCATAGGTTACACGTAATGTGCTGTTGGCATCGGCGTAAACCGGTTTGTTTTGTGCTTTATTAAAGGCAATAATTGCACTCATTAACTCTGGGCGAGCGGCTTGTAACTTACCTGCAAGCGCTTTTGACTTATCTTCCTCAGCTTTCATCACCGTGAATATAGCTTTAGCATATTGCATGAATGGGTCTTGGCTTTGGTTAAGCTGGCTTAGCGTTTGCTCAAATAATGAATTACGTACAATTTCGTTATCTAGCGTTGATTTAGCATACATTTCATCTAGCAATGCGCTTTGTTTTGCTTTATCAAACCCATTTTCTAAAGCAAAGGCTTTATCAATTTCGCTAAAACGCTCAGCCTTAGGTAACGCTGCATATTGCTCTAAAAAGTGCAATAAGATTGCTTTATCTACGTTTGCGTCAAAACGACGAGTCATGCGCTCAAGACCTGATTTAATATTCGGTAAATCACGCTCTTGATAACCCGATTCACGCTCACTGTTTGGCTTTTGCTTTTCATAGGCTAAGCGGTATAAGCGACGTGCCGTGCTGATCATTTGTGAACGGTGAACGTAGCCTACCATGCGGTCGCGCTCATTATGCTGTTGCGATTGTGCAACAAGTGCCGATAGTTCATTAAGCACGTTACCATAGCGCTGTTTACGCTCGCTATCGCTGTTGATCCAGTTTGTAAGTTCTTGTTCAAACTGCTTTTTACGCTCAAACATAGTGCCTTTTTTAAAGCTTTCGATCATTGAGCCATAATTTTTAATGTAGTTGTTATAACCTGCTATGGTGCTTTCATAAGCGATGCGCGCTTTGCTACCATCTTCTGAGTTTTCTTCAATCAGTGACACGTATTTAGTATTGTGCAGTCGCGCTTTAGGGTAGCTGGTATTAAATACATAATCGACCTCTGCCGCAATACGGTAGCGGTTGGTTCGCCCTGGGTAGCCGGTTACCATTACAAAATCGCCCTCTTGCACACCTTTAGCACTGACACTTAAGTAAGATTCAGGCTCAAACGGCACGTTGTCTTCGCTGTATTCTGCTGGCTTGCCATCTTTACCTACATAAGCGCGGTAAAAACCAAAATCGCCAGTGTGACGCGGCCACATCCAGTTATCAATATCGCCACCGTATTTACCTACGCCCATGGCAGGTGCATACGCTAAACGTACGTCTTTTATTTCCAGCGATTTAATAAGGTAAAACTCTAGCCCACCATGAAACGAATACACATTACACCGGTAACTTTCATCGGCTTCACACTCTGCAACGAGTGCTTTTTCGTTGTTTTCTAGCGCGTCATAACGTGCTTTTGCGCTCAGTTTTTCAGTGCCTTTAATTACTTTGTCGGTTACGTTAGTCACGGTTTCGGTTACGTACACACGAGAGCCCGGCGCTGCCGGTAAATCTTCAGCCGGTGTGTTTGCTAAAAAGCCGTTTTTAAGTATGTTGTTTTCAGGCGTTGAGTTGTATTGCACCGAACCATAAATACAGTGATGGTTAGTAACAACTAAGCCTTTTGGCGATACAAATGAGGCTGTACAGCCACCTAAGCTTATAACCGCATTCATTGGAAATTCGGTAAGTTTAGAAATTGAATCAACGCTAATTTCCAGCCCTTTGGCTTTTAAAATTGATTCCAGCTCAGGAAGTTGATGAGGTTGCCACATACCCTCATCGGCAGTCGCGAAATTAGAAAGTGCCAGTGAACAGGTTGCTACCAACGTGGCAACAAGAGGTTTTAAACGCATTATAGAATCCCTTTTATTATTGAACCTGCAGATTACTCATTAAGTATGAGTCAGGTCAACTGCGCTGAGATAAATTGTTACAATATAGCGCCCAATAAACAAAAAAGGAGCCTAAGCTCCTTTTTATAGTAACAACAAACTGTTTTATTTGTCTTTTTCTACATCGTTTGGATGCCCTACTCCCATCCACGCTTTAAACAGCGCTTTTTGCTCTGAGGTGGCATTTTTATTCGCAACCACTTTTTTAGGTTTATCGAAATCTTTCGACAACACCAACTCACTCGACATTAATTTATCGCGACGAATAAAGTCAACGGTGACTTTATCGCCTGCTTTAAAAGTTTCTAGGCTGGCTGTTAAGTCTTTTCCGACATGCTTTTTATTAATAGCGACGAGCTTGTCGTCGGTAGTTAAGCCACCTTGCCATGCTGCACCATCGCGGCGTACATGGGTAAGCGTCAGTAACTCGCCAGTATTTTTAGTAAACGCATCTAAGCTTGGTGTGGCCTTGGCTTTTTCAGGCAATTCAAAGCTTAAACCTACTTTTGCCAGTAGTGCATCAAAATCAAGGTTAGCTGGTGAGCTAACATTTGCCTGCCACCACGCGCTGTAATCACGCCCAGTTAGTTGTTTTAAAATAGCCAGAACGTCTTGCTTGGTAAACCCTGCGGGTAATTTATGCTGCTTATAAAGTGCGTTGTGTACATTTTTATAGCTGATTTCACCTTGGCTTTTTTCAAGCAGATCGATATCTAACGCCATCGACAATAACGAACCCTCAAGGTAGATATTAGTGCCATAATTACGTGCATGATCGCCACCTTGGTTAATCCACTTATCAAAACTGGTTTCGCTGGCACTTTGTACTTCGCGCCCTGGGGTTGTGAGGTGGCGGTTAATGGTTTTGCTTAATACGTTAAAAAATTCATCAGTGGTTTGAATACCCGCGCGCACTAATAAATGATCTTCAAAGTAGCTAGTAGAGCCTTCAGCAATCCATAGCAATTTTGAATAATTAATATTGGTGTAATCGTAGGGCGCAAGCCCTTTAGGACGATACGCTTTTACATTCCAGGTATGAATAAATTCGTGGGCCGCGGTACTGATAAAACCTAAATAATCTTCACGTTTAGCAAAACGATCGCGGGGCCGTTGAATAATTGTTGAGTTTAAATGCTCAGTTGCCCCGCCAGCACCCGATGTAGCGTGTACCATAAATACATAGCGTTCATACGGGTAGCTGTCCCAAATGACATTTCCGGTGGCTACTAGCTTTTTCAAATCGGTTAGCATCAGTTCAATGTCGTAATTGCCCTCACCCCATACCACCAGTTCGTACTCACGACCATCAACTTGAAAGGTTCGCAGCTCGTTAATACCGGTTTCGATTGGCGAGTCTACTAATACATCGTAGTCACTGGCTTTAAAACTGTGTTTATTTTTATAGTTTTCCATGCCCGATACAGAGCGCCATGCTTTAGGTACATTTAACTCTACCGTAACAGGCTCTTGGCGAAATGATTCGCTAAACATAAAAAAGCCAGATGCATCAACAAAGGCATGGCTGTCATCTATGTGGCGAGCACGTTTACCAAGCTCATTGGCGTATATCTGATAACCTACGTTTACTTGGGTTGGCTGGTTTAAATGCACGCGCCAAGTGCTGTGGTTTATTTTTTCCCACTTTAATGCGTTACCTTGCCCATCGCTGGCTTTAAAGTAACGTACACCATTGGCAAGATTTAAAATTTCGTAACGGCCTGTGCGCCATGCAGGAAGCTTTACATCTAAATAAGACTGCGCCGTTTTGGGAAATTCTACATTTACATCCCCTAAATGATGCGCTGGCTGAGAAATATTTAAAGCGTAATTAACATCTGCAAACGCAGGCGCGCAGCAGGCGGCTAAAGTGGATAAGGCAAGTAGCTTTTTCATGAGGGCTCATTTATGTGACAAATTATTTTATCAAGGTTAACAAGCCGCTATTTAAAAGTGAATTAAAAACGATAAAGTCATTTGAATATTATGTAACTCTATATCAAAATTTTTAAGTTTTTGATCTCATACCTACTATTAATACGTTTTTGTTGTAAACTAAAACTATAAAGAAATAAATGATAATGGTGTGTAGGTGTCTAAAAGCTCCAATACGGTGGAACACAAACTAAAACAAGCTATCGATAGCAGAAAAGTAATTGAAAGTGCGCGTAAACACCAGGTGGATACCCTTTCAAACTTTGCCGCTAAATTATCCTTAAGCTGCAAAGGGCTCGATATTGAGCTTGATAACCGCTTGGCAAAATTTCGAAGCGCGTTAAATAAAGGAATGGGCTTTGAATACTTCTCTCCTTTGGTCGATGACATTTTAGCTTTGCTAAAAAACCAAGAAGCGATTCAGCTCAGTCAACAACGCGACCTTTTAACCAGCGTACAAAGTGCCGGTAAACAACTACAACAAACTAAAGGCCTGCCGGATGAGACCCGCAGAACGTTGCGCCACTTGCTTGATAACGAACTAGAAAATATACAATCAGTGCATGGGTATATTCCTGTATTAAACCAACTAATCACCTTTTATCACCACGCTTTAATTGCTAAAAGCACGCATACCTTTGAACCTATCAATCTAAATCCCCTGACTGAAAAGCTGTTTAGTCTAGTCAGTGAGTTAGTACTTGAAGAAAAAGCAAACGAAGCCCTGTGTTTAATAAAAAAACGGATTGCTAAAAATAAAGCGGTTGATCAGCTGCTTGACGCTGCAATAGACGTTATTACATTGATTGTTCAAAGCATTCACGTTGAGCGTGAGTCGGCGCAGAGCTTTTTAGCCTCTTTAAACCAAACACTTGAAGAGCTACATCGCTCGTTGGTCTCAACCAGTGAACATTCTGAGTCGATGAATATTGAGTTTGAGTCAATTAATCAGCGAATTAGTGCCAAACTGACAAACCTCAACACCCAAACCAAAAATGCCACATCGATTACAGTGTTAAAACAGCTGGTTGAAAATGAGCTGCGCTCATTAAGTGAAGATATACTCGAAAAAGAAAAGCTTGAACAAAAAGACCGCAAAATGTTAATTGCCAATTTTGCGCAAATAAACGAGAGAATTAACAATTTAGAAACTAAAGTATGTGACTATAAAAAACGTTTAAATGAGCAGCGCGCTAAAAGCTTACTCGATAGCCTTACAAAACTCCCAAACCGCGCTGCCTTTGATGAGCGTTACAATTACGAAATTAATTTATTTAACGCGCAACCCTCAGACATTACTTTAGCCGTTATTGACGTTGACCATTTTAAATCGATTAACGATCGGTTTGGCCACACCGCAGGTGACATAACGTTGCAAGTGATTGCCAAAGCGTTGCAAAAGGCCGTAAGGCAAACAGATTTTATTGCCCGCTATGGTGGCGAAGAATTTGTGCTGTTAATGCCGCGCACTTCCCTTGATAATGCAAACGATCACCTCAATAGAGTAAGGCAGTCGATTAAAAAGATCCCATTTAAATTTAAAGACAAACAAATTGAAATCACAGTGTCACTAGGTGCCACCCAATTTAAACAGGGCGATACACCCATAAAAGCGTTTGATAGAGCCGATGAAGCTCTATACGATGCTAAAAACTCAGGCCGGGACCGTCTGTGTATTAGTAAATAGTGTTATGCATTTTACCTTTGAGTATAGAGCATAAAAACGTAGTAAATTTACCCCAGAAGTATCAAGGAGAATGTCCATGCTAATACAGTTAAATCCAACTGGCGTATTAGATTTATTATCGCAGCTAGAAGTAGACCTACTTGAGCAATCATCAACAAGTGAACGTTATAGACTATTTAGAAATTGCGTGTTAGCGGTGCTGAACGTCGGCAGTCATACTGATGTAAGTAGTGATATATATGATAAATATAAAGATTTTGATATTCGCTTGGTAAGCCGTGAACGCGGTATAAAAATTGAGTTAGAAAACCCTCCACAAACAGCCTTTGTTGATGGCCATATTGTAACGGGCATACACGAGCATATATTCTCGGTCATTCGCGATATTTTGTTTATTTGCCAAAAGTATGAAAAAAACCTTCAAGAAACCAAAGCGATTACCCACATGGTTTTTGACATGCTTAGAAATGCAGAAGCGCTTAAAGTAAATAGTGAACCTAACATGATTGTATGCTGGGGTGGCCATTCTATTAATGAGGGAGAGTATAAATACACCAAACAAGTCGGTTATGAGCTTGGCTTACGTGGACTGAACATTTGCACCGGTTGTGGCCCTGGTGCAATGAAAGGCCCGATGAAAGGCGCTACTATCGGCCATGCCAAGCAGCGTATTAAAAACAATCGTTACCTAGGCCTCACTGAGCCCAGTATTATCGCTGCTGAACCCCCTAACCCGATTGTAAATGAACTGGTTATTTTACCCGACATCGAAAAGCGTTTAGAGGCGTTTGTTCGCACTGCGCATGCGATTATTATTTTCCCCGGAGGGGCAGGCACAGCAGAAGAATTACTGTATTTATTGGGTATTTTGTTACACCCTGACAACGAAAAACAATGCTTACCTGTTATTCTTACTGGCCCTAAACAAAGCAAAGCCTACTTTGAAGAGTTATGTCAATTTATTCAGATGACCTTGGGGGATGTAGCGCTGAATAAATTTGAAGTCATTATTGATAACCCACAATTAGTGAGTCAAAAGCTTAAATCGGCCATGAATGGTGTTCGTGATTACCGCAAAAGCCAAGGCGATGCGTATTATTTTAATTGGACATTAAAAATAGAAAATGATTTTCAACAGCCTTTTTATCCCTCTCATGACGCCATGGCATCGCTGGATTTACATCTTGATCAACCCAAACAACAGCTGGCAGCTAATTTACGCCGTGCGTTTTCGGGAATAGTGGCGGGAAATGTAAAAGAGGAAGGTTTAAGTGCCATTAAAAAACACGGTCCTTATGTACTTAGTGGCGAACCTGATCTAATGAAAGCCATGGACACACTTTTACAAGCGTTTGTAGAACAAGGTAGAATGAAGCTTCCTGGTAGTAAGTATATTCCTTGTTATACAATAAAAGCGTGAGTTTATAATTGAATCCTCATTTACTCCTTATTGATGCGCTTAATTTAATTAGGCGCATTTATGCTGTTGATGCTAACCAAACGCATCACAGCGACGAACACATGTTAAAAGCATGCTGCGCTCGAGTAGCGCAGGCCTGCAAAAAGCTCTTAACAACCACCAATGCAACTCATGCAATTGCGGTATTCGATGGCGATAAAAGCTGGCGCTATCACTTTTACAAAGACTATAAGCACTCTCGAACGCCTATGCCTGACACCTTAAAAGAAGCATTGCCACAGTTTAAAGCCGCCATTGAAGAAACGGGTATTGTGGTATTTGAACCGACTAACGATGAGGCTGATGATATTATTGCGACACTCGCCCACAAAGCGGCTAACAATCAAATAAGTAATACAATAGTATCAACCGATAAAGGCTTTTTACCGCACTTAAGTGAGTATATTAACGTTTACGATTACTTTAAAAAGTATCACCTCACCGAGCAACATATTCAAGAGCGCTTTGCTGTGGCTCAGCACAAACTAGTGGACTTTTGGGCGTTAGCGGGAGATAAAACTAATGATATTCCTGGTGTAAAAGGCATTGGTATAAAGTCAGCGCAGCAATTAGTGAATAAGTACAATACACTAGAAGAGGCGTTAAATGATGAATTATTAAGTGCACGACTACAAAAAAAGCTCGCTGATGATATGGATATGTTTGTTATCTCTAAACAATTGGTGAGTTTGCGTACAGATATACATTTAGGCTTTAGTTTAAAGCAACTAAGGCTTAATTAGTCGCAAGTTAATAGCACTGATCAGATGCAATACGTATACTAACGCAAGTTTTTTTGGTCTGGGTAGGCAATGTTTAAAAAGTTTTTTAGGTATTTAATATTAGGATTGGGATTATATGCACTGATAGCCACATCGGTTATTATGTTTTATAAAGACGATCCACAAGCTATGATTTGGCAAGACCGGGAAGCATTCAATAAACGCTACATAGAAAAATTGCGTTTAGAAGATGCCTTTACGCTAAACGATGTGCTTGAATATTTAGGTAGCCCCGATCTCACCTATGCTAAACGTGATGGCGAGCAAGTGTGGCAAGTGATTTTTTATCGTACCCAGCATAAAACCTCTGATGGTATTACAACGATGGATGAATGCACTGGATTATTATTTAAAAACGGTCAGTTAGTCATGTGGGGCCCAAGTGCTTATGAAAAATACCTTGAGCACAGTGATGGAAAAATTTAATGCAAGCGCCACTGTCGGGTAAACTAAATAAGCTACTCGAAAGCACCCAATTGCTTTTAGGCGCCTATAATAACAAAAGTCAGTGGCATACAGTTTATCCTCTTGTTTGTAAGCTTTCAGAGCAGTACGCAAAATTATACAAACACAATCCAGCGGCGCTACAAGCTCAGCTTAATCTGTATAAAACACATTATAGTTACGCCACTAATTTAGTGGTTAATCAGTGTGTTTTAACCTGTGCATTGTGTAGCAGCCAAAACTATGACGAACACCTAACAGAGCTTTATATTAGTGCCTCGTTGGTAGAGCACCTTTGTGTTGCTAACCAGCTAAATAAATTAGCTCAGCGGCAAATATTTAACGAAACCGATACTAAAATGTGGCAGTTACGCCATAAACTCGCTGCAAAAGTACTATTAACAGCGCAACAGAGCGCAAATCAAATTGCGCATATATTAGCTAAGCTCAGTAAATACAAACACGCATTATTAGATAAGCCTAAAATAATGCTTTATGACGGTGCTAGTGTGCTTATTGCTTTAGCTAATATTTTAGCGCTAAATATCACCTATAGTACTAAACAACCAATTAACTTATACAAAGCGGTGGCTGAATTATACTTAAGAACACCAAATTCATTTGCGCAAACATTGTTAAAAAAGTTAGTAGCACACGTAGGGGAATATCTACCTGGCAGCCAAGTAATATATGCAAACCAAACTATGGTGTATCTGGCCACAGATACTGCAGGTCGACATATTATTGTTAATAACGGCGACACTAAAATGGCTTGGTATCGTGTAAAAGCATCATTAGAAGATACAGCTGCTGCTTGGGAGTGTAATGATAACCGCCTATATTTAAAAGTATGGGACAGTGAACACCTCAATATTGGGCATAGTGAACACTCTGATCAAATGCCTTTGTATCAATTAATAAAACAAATAAAAACTCAAAAAGAATACAGCTTTAAAGCGTTAAATACCTTGCTTACCCCCTATCCTGGGGTTATAAAATCAGTGTGTTTGGCAGTAAAACACTATAATAAAGAAGGCTTACCTGCTAAAGATTTAAGACATAGCTTATCTATGGTCGGTTACGATAAAGCACCGGCTATTATTCAGGGCGTAATGTTTGAGCAATTAGTAAATAGCATTGCTCATCCTTTACATGCCTTTGTATGCACCCGCATAGACTGTTTAGTTAAAATTTTAGCACTATTAGTAAAATATAATACACATATACAAATCGAACGTATTAGCGTCAGCCTATATGCGTATTTATATTATGTATTGATACATCACAGTACTGAGATTTCTAGAAAAATTACGGTTGCTAAAATGCCAAATCAATCATTAGATATGCCATTTAGTATTTTTTTAGGTGTGAATAAGGTTGATGCCCCGCATTTAAATAGTGAACTTAACGAATTACTCAGTGATGACCCTTGGACGTTGGCTTTGTTAAATGCAGAGCAGTTATCTAAAAAACGACTTGGTAACGCTGATAAACTATGGACAGCATTAAAAGTTGTTGCCCAGCATGTACTTAAACCACAGCAAACATTAACTGCATGGCAACAACAAGTATTAAATCAGCAGCTCGCCTTTCATGGCTGGGAAAATGAAGCAGATTTTTTTCAATCTTTGCAACAATTAGGCTTGCACGATAGTATTTAGCTAACTTATTGTGGCTATAAATAAAATCTATACCCTGTATTAACCGTATAAACTGGCAAAATGTTCGATAAATTGATATAAATGCCGACTTAGATTTAGCTCTCCTGTCATGTAAATAGTCTAGACTCTCTCTGAGTACTATTTATTTATATGTGTATCCAACTCTTTAAAGGAAAAGTTCATGGCCAAACAAACCATAACAGTGATCAAAGGCGACGGCATTGGCCCAAGCATTATCGACTCAGCACTTGAAATACTAAAAGCCGCAGGATGCGATTTTGATTATGAATTTGTTGACGCTGGCCTAGCGGCGCTTGAAAAAACAGGCGAATTGCTTCCACAAGAAACAATTGACACCATAGCTAAAAATAAAATAACCTTAAAAGGTCCATTAACAACGCCTGTAGGCGAAGGTTTTACCTCAATTAATGTAACGCTTCGTAAGCAATTTGGTTTATATGCCAATGTACGTCCAGTTAAGTCGTTTGCCGGCACTAAAGCACGCTACGACGATATTGATATCATTACAATTCGTGAAAATACCCAAGGTATGTATTCAGGTGCGGGTCAAATAGTATCTGAAGATGGCACTGAAGCTGAAGCAAAATCAGTTATTACTCGCGAAGGCGCAGAAAAAATCGTTACCTTTGCATACGAGCTGGCTGTACGTGAAGGCCGTAAAAAAGTAACCGCAGTACATAAAGCCAATATTTTAAAATCAACATCGGGTTTATTTTTAAAAGTAGCCCGTGAAGTCGCTGAGCGTTACCCAGAAATTGAATTAACAGAAATGATTGTTGATGCAACCTGTATGAAACTAGTCATGACCCCTGAAGAGTTTGACGTTATTGTTACAACTAATCTGTTCGGCGATATTTTATCTGATTTATGTGCTGGTTTAGTCGGTGGTTTAGGCATGGCTCCTGGTGCTAACATTGGTGAAGATACTGCTATTTTTGAAGCTGTTCACGGCAGTGCACCTGATATTGCCGGTAAAAACCTTGCCAACCCAACGTCAGTTATTTTAGCGTCTATTCAAATGCTGGAGCACTTGAAAATGGGTGACACAGCTGAGCGTATTCGCAGCGCTGTTGCTGATGTTATTAAATCAGGCGATCGTACTACTCGCGATTTAGGCGGGAACCACGGTACAACTGATTTTACTCAGGCAGTTATTGACCGTCTATAATTAATAGTATTGCGTTAACAAGCCAGCATTGCTGGCTTTTTTATCGCTATTAAACGCTATAACTAATAACTCATTGCCAAAAAAGCGATTACTCAAAGAGCACAAGCTGCATAATTTCTTCTTTTAAAGTAAAAAACCCTCTTATCAACTGTACTTTATTACTGAAAAGCATCAAAAAATGAATTTTTAATCCAAAAAATACGCTTTCGGGTTGACATGGGTGTGCAAAAGCCTTAAAACTAACCACATACAAAAATTATAATTTAATAGCATGTTATTTTTAAAGAGCAAAACACCATGAATACACAACTTCGCCTTCTAGTCTTACTCGTACTGGTCTTAGTGATAAGCCCAGCGGGGATGTATTAAAAGGTGAAACATGCTTTTTAAAACCCTCGCACTAGGCGGGGGTTTTTTTTTGCATAAATCAGTCAACAGAGGAATGAGGATGAGTAAACAAGAATATAATGGCTCTGAGTTAGTTGTTAAATCATTAAAAGAGTTAAAGGTTAAATATATATTTGGCTACCCCGGTGGCTCAGTATTAGACCTTTATGATGCACTTTTTCAGCAAGACGATATTGAGCATATTTTAGTACGTCATGAACAAGCTGCTACACATATGGCCGATGGCTATGCAAGGGCAACCGGTGAAGTCGGTGTGGTATTGGCAACTTCAGGACCCGGCGCAACCAACTGTGTAACGGGTATCGCCACCGCCTATATGGACTCTATCCCTATGGTGGTGTTATCAGGCCAAGTACCAACTAACCTCATTGGCGATGATGCGTTTCAAGAAACCGATATAGTGGGTTGCTCTCGCCCTATTGTAAAACATAGCTTTAACTGTCGAAGCCCCATTGAAATTCCAAATATACTTGCCAAAGCTTTTTATATTGCAAGCTCAGGTCGCCCAGGTCCTGTGGTAGTTGAACTACCTAAAGATATGCTTAACCCAGATCTTACTTTTGCTTACCACTTCCCAGCTACAACTGAACTTAGAACCTATAACCCCAACACCAAAGGGCACTCAAAGCAAATTCGTAAAGCCGTTACTGCTATTTTAGAAGCAAAAAAATTAGTCATTTATTCTGGTGGTGGTATTGTGCTTTCAAATACATCGGAGCAACTAACGCACTTAGTCGAATCGCTTAACGCGCCTATCACAAATACTTTAATGGGACTTGGTGGAATATCAGGCATACATCCTAATTTTATTGGTATGCTGGGCATGCATGGCACACTCGAAGCAAATAAAGCGATGGCTAATGCCGATGTTATTTTAGCGCTAGGCGCACGATTTGATGACCGGGTCACTAATAACGTACAAAAATTCTGCCCGAATGCCACTATTGTACATGTAGATGTAGACCCCACATCTATTTCAAAAACCATTAAGGCGCATATTCCCGTTGTTGGTTGTTTAGCCACAGTGCTTGATCAGCTGCAAACTGCTATTGATAAAAGTGCAATTAAAATTGATCGCAGCGCACAAGAAGATTGGTGGCGTCAAGTGATCAGCTGGCGCGAACAAAAGTGTTTAAGCTACAGTAATGAGGGTGACAAAATAAAACCACAAGCCGTTATAGAAGCTATTTATGAGGCCACTAATGGGGATGCTTATGTAAGCTCTGACGTGGGTCAACACCAGATGTTTGCAGCGCAGTATTACCCATTTAAACACCCGCGCCAGTGGATCAACTCAGGAGGCCTTGGCACAATGGGTTTTGGCTTGCCTGCGGCCATGGGCGTTAAGCTGGCGTTTCCTGATAAAGAATCGCTATGTGTCACTGGCGACGGCTCTATTCAAATGAACATTCAAGAACTATCAACGTGTTTGCAATATAACTTAGCGGTAAAAGTGATTTCACTAAATAATCGCTCATTAGGTATGGTTAGACAATGGCAAGACATGATTTATGGAGGCAGACACTCATCGTCTTATATGGAGTCACTGCCTGACTTTGTAAAACTTGTCGAAAGCTATGGTCACGTGGGTATTAGAGTAAATACACTTGATGAGCTACAACCAGCAATAGCCAAAGCAATGTCCATAACCGATAGATTAGTGTTTTTAGATATTTTAGTAGATGAAAAAGAACATGTTTATCCAATGCAGATTAAGCTTGGAGGCATAGATGAGATGTGGTTAAGAAAAGGAGTAAAAGCATAATGCGTCGTATATTATCTATTTTATTAGAAAATGAACCCGGTGCGTTATCGCGTATAGTGGGGCTGTTTTCTCAACGTGCATACAATATTGATAGTTTAACTGTGGGGACAACCGATGATGAATCACTCTCTCGTATTACCATCACCACTAAAGGTGATGATAGGATTGTTGAGCAAATAACAAAACAAGTTAACAAACTCGTTGATGTGCTTAAAGTAATCGATTTAACCGACATGAGTCACATAGAGCGTGAACTGTTATTAGTTAAAGTTTTTGCTAAAGATGAAGCCACGCGAGCCGCAGTGACTCGAGTAGTTGATGTATTTCAAGGTGCTATTTTAGATATGGGGCGTCAAAGTTACAGCCTACAACTGGTAAGCAGCACTGATAAGATAGAGTCATTTTTAGATACTTTACGCCATGAAACTGATGTTATAGAGGTAGTACGTTCAGGTGCGGTTGGCATTGGCCGAGGAGATAAGGCACTAAGAGCTTAGTTGTAACAAAAATGACAAAGGGGCTTGTTTAGCCCCTTTGTTATTTTTAATAGAATAAACGTTATTGGTTTACTTGATCTTTTAAACCTTTACCTGGTTTAAAGCTTGGGATAGTCGCTGCTGAAATTTGAATTTCTGCACCCGTTTGTGGGTTACGACCAGTACGTGCAGCACGTTCTTTAACTGAAAACGTACCAAAACCAACTAATGCAACAGAATTGCCTTCTTTTAGTGAAGACGTTACCGCGCCCGTGAATGCATCAAGTGCACGCGTGGCAGCCGCTTTAGAGATTTCTGCGTCAGTAGAGATTTTTTCGACTAGTTGAGCTTTGTTCATTATTAGATTCCTATTCATTATTATTTTGCCTTCGCGAGACCTATCTTTATGCATTTTTGAAGAGTTAGCAACAGCAAATTACGTTTTTTATCTAAAATACTAAAAAAAGAGTAAAATTATAATAATTCAGTGTAAAATTCAGCAAGTTAAGTTAACAAAGACTTAATTTAAGCACAATTTCAGTGCAACTTTGCTCAGCTCACTCTGTTTTTTCTATGACTAAGGTTACTTGCCCGACCTCTACACCAAACTTAACTATTGAGGTTCGGTTTATCAAGCGTGTATCTGTTACTAGGTACATCCAATCGTCAAAATGTACTTCAAAAGTGCTGCCATCGTAAGGTATCTCAACATTATATTTCCAATGAAATACACTGCCGTCACTTTTACCTGTCGCTGTACCTAGGACATCAGAGGCTGTTCCTGTTAAAGTATTATCGTCATTTAAAACGATTTTCCAAATACGTTTTTGGGTCTCGCCGTCATCATAAACAAAGTCCTCTTCAATCGTCCCTTGATTGCCATCCCAGGTGGCACTCAAATCTACAACAAGCTTACGGGTTAGCTCCCCTTTATAGTCCTGTACAACGCCATAGGCTTTTAAATCACCGCTAAAAAAGCGCTTAAAATCAAAATTTGGTTCTGAGCCTTTGTAATGTTCAACATGAGGCGCTGAGCAGCTGGCAATAAAGAAACTTAAAGCCAATAGCATGGCTACTTGAATGCGTTTTAAATTAATCATATTAAATCCCTAGTAGTTGATTTCTTATCGATGGTTCTGAGGTATTTTCACTTAGCCAAATAGCTAAGAAGTCCTCGGCAAACGTGTCATCTTCAATGCGACCTATTTGGTTATCATTGTGAAAAAAAGTACTGTGCCCTTGCTCATCTGTCAGTAAAGTTAACGACTCACCTTTTTTGATGTCTGGCCATATTGCCAATAATTTGTCAGCATAACGTGCTGTTAATTGCGGTTTGCCTAAATGTTGCCATTGTTCATTGGTTGCTTTTACAATGTCTTTAGCATCAAAATCACGCAAATAGGTTAATTTAAATTTAACTGGGGCTTGGTTAGCAGTGTAAGAACCAGTAGGAGTATAAAGCGTTGCGTCATAAACATCCCAAAACAGATACTCCATTCGCGCTTCACCGACCTTGTTAAACTGAGTATCGGCAAAAGCCGTATTAATCGATACAACGTAAATCAGTAATAAATAGAAAAATGATGTTTTCATGATTATCTCCAAACATTAATGTCATTTTATTAATGTTTTAAAAAAGTGCCTATTTTGCTATTTAAAAACAAAATTAAAGTAAATGTGGCAGCCCATAGAGCGCCGTACAATGGCCAAAATTGCCACAGTGGCAATCCTAAATCTAGCACTTCAAACCGCGAACCCGCCCAGTAACTGCCCGGAGCAAATGCTAAGCACACAATAAACGCTTGCCAACGTTTAAGCGTAGTTAAAAACGACATAGACGTATTTATACACAGTAGTAATGCCATCCATAAAAGCACTAACCAATAGGGAAATGGGTCTACCTTAAATTCAAATAAGCCTAACTGAACTGCAATAAATTCAGTGAATAACGCAAGCGGTAAACATATTAGAACTAATAATACATCCTGCTTTTTTTGTGCCGATAGGTAAAACATAATAGCTATCACAATAGCAGAATAAGCCAGTGAATTTTGCTCAAGTAGCAGGCACAAAAACCACACTACTTGAAACAACACAAAGTTAATAAGCGAGTGCAATTTCATCATTACTACTCGTAAAGCGGGGTTTGCGTGCCATTAAATGTACCGTACTGGTTACACGCGTTCTAAATGCGCCCTCGCAATAAGCAAGATAAAATAACCATAAGCGATAAAAACGCTCATCAAACTTATTACTGTCTAAATTTGGCCAACTTGCCATAAAGCGCTCTCGCCAATCGGCCAGCGTTCGTGCGTAGTGAGCACCAATATCATTAACCGTATGAATATTCATATCGGTGTTATTTTTAATCTGCTCACTCATTTCGTTCAATGAAGGTAGGCAACCACCAGGAAATATATATTGTTGGATAAAGTCTGAATTTTTTAAGTAATGCTTGTATCGCTGATCACCAATGGTAATGGCTTGAATTAACATTGCACCGTCTTCTTTTAACAGCTGACCACATTTTGTGAAAAAACTGGGTAAGTATTCATGGCCCACCGCCTCTATCATTTCAATTGATACCAGCTTATCGTACTTACCGGTTAGTAATCGGTAGTCTTGCTTAAGCAGAGTGATTTTATCTTCAAGCCCTAACTCTTTAATTTTATTAGCAACATAGTCATGCTGCTCATCAGAGATGGTTGTTGTCGTTACGTGGCAGTTAAAGTGAGTAGCAGCATAAATTGCGAACGCACCCCAACCTGTGCCTATTTCTATAACTGTGTCACCTTGCTTTAGCTCTACTTGTTCACAAATACGCTGTAACTTATATTGCTGGGCTTGCTCAAGGGTTGCGTCTTTGCTTGGGTACACAGCGGATGAATAAAGCATTTCTTTACTCAAAAAAGATTCGTATAAATCATTACCCAAATCATAATGAGCAACAATATTCTTTTTTGAACCAGCGTGTGAGTTCTTGTTTTTAATGTGATTTATACGGTGAGCAATATTGCTGAAAAAAGCGAACTTCTTTTCAAAGGCATCAAGCTGATCCTGATTAATGGCAAAAATCTCAATGAGGCGTGTAAGGTTATCACACTGCCATTGCCCTAAAATATATGATTCACCTGCGCCTATACTCCCTGAAAGCGCAAACGCTTTGTACATTGCGGTATCATTAACAGTAACCGTTACTTTATACTCTGAGGAGGTGTCACCAAACACTGATTTTTGGTCATCATCAATTAGCACTATTTGACCAGTTTCAATTGACGAAAATGCTTTAAACACTAACTTTTTATACACGTTAGTAAACCAACTGGTGCGCTCTTGGCAACGTAAACCTGATACTTTTTCCATACACTGACCTATATTATTGTTATTACTTATTTAACAACATAAATTAATAAATTTTATGCTCTACCTGAATGACCCAAAAAAGGAACTTTTTTAATAAAAAGTTTGAATGCCTGATAATATATACCTTTAAAAATAGACCACGTCATCGCCGGAAAACGTTTAAACAAGCTGTTTATTTGTGCACGAGATAAAACTTGTCGTTTTAATCTTAATGACGCATCAAACAGCAACGTCTCTTGGCGTTTATTTTCTATACGTATCAGGATATTGTCTTTGCTTTGTCGAACTGTCCAATGGTAGTTCATATCCAAATCTAAAAACGGTGATACGGAAAACACTTTCTTAAAGTTCACTTTTTTTTGTAATGGTACTAAGTAATAGTGGCATTCATTCCATGGTGTGTTACTCACCTCAGCAATAATATAACTAAATTTATTATCTTGATGGCCAAAAAAATAAAAATTTACTGGGCTAAAGTAAACCCCAAAACAGCGCAACTGCCCTAGCATGTAAACATGACTAAATTTTTCTTCTATACCGAGCGCAACTAATTGAGCGTGGGCACGCTCACTAATTGGCTGATGCAAAACATCTGAAAGTCCTTTTAAATAGTCAGATTGCTGAAACTTTAACGCCTTAAACCCTGAGGTACCCAACTGCTTGTGGACGCCGTTGAGTGCTTGAGTATTATTTAAATCAACCCACATCATATAAAGCGGATAACTAAACGCATGATGTTTTACAGCAAAACGGCGATGCTTTACATCGCCTACATACACTGCACTAGTCAAATTCAACTCCAAGTTGTTTGGCAACATCTACAGCACTGCGAACACCGTCTTCATGGAAACCGTTATACCAATACGCACCACAGAAATACGTATTATTTTGTCCGTCAACGGTATTTTTTAGTTGTTGAGCAGCAATAGATGCCCGATTAAACACTGGGTGGTGATAAGTAAACTCTCGTAAAATTTTACTTTGATTAATGCCATCTAAATGATTCAAAGTAACGCAAAACTGTGTATCAGACTCTATCCCTTGCAGTATATTCATTTGATAAGTCACCACGGCCGCTTTGTCAGTATTATTGTTTAGTAAATAATTCCAACTTGCCCATGCCGCTTTTCTATCGGGTAATAATGATTCGTCGGTATGAAGAACAACTGAATTTTCTGTATACGGGATAGCGCCCAGAACGCTAGTTTCTTGCTCGCAAGGATCGCCAAGTAACGCCAAAGCCTGGTCTGAATGACAAGCAAAGATAACTTTATCAAACCGCTGCTGATTTTCATCTGCAAAGGTAATAGTTACCCCCTCGGGATTTCTTGTTACTGATTTAATATCGCTGTTGAGTTTAATTTTGTCAGCAAAACCCGTAATTAATGGGTTTATATACTCTCGAGACCCCCCGGGAATAACATACCACTGCGGGCGGTTAGTAATGTCTAATAAACCATGATTAAAGAAAAACTTCACAAAAAATTCGACACCAACATCTTCCATTTCTTTGATGCTTGAAGACCAAATAGCAGCGCCCATCGGTAAGATATAATGGTATTTAAAAAAATCATTAAAACCGTTTTGTTGTAAAAGCATGCCTAACGATTGCTCAGCATATTTGCCTTTATGATGCAGCTGTTTACACAATTTATTAAAACGCACAATATCGTACAATAGTCGCCAAAACTTAGGTCTTACTATATTGCGTCGTTGGGCAAATAAGCTGCTAAATGTATGGCCGTTATATTCAAACCCCGTTGCTTCGTTGTGAACACTAAAACTCATTTGGGTTGGCTTGCGTTTTATACCTATGCGGTCAAGTAATTTTTCAAAATAGGGATACGTTCTATCATTAAATACAATAAAACCAGTATCAATCGCGTAGTTTATACCACTGTGTTTAACGTCTACTGTTGCTGTGTGGCCACCAATATAATCATTTTTTTCAAATAGTGTGACATCATAATGTTTATGCAGTAAGTGCCCGCACGTTAAACCAGATACGCCAGTCCCAATTATTGCTATTTTTTTCAACGAGTTAATCCTTTTGCAATTTTAAGCCAAAGCGGCAAAGGGAGTATGCGCAATGCTTTTAAAATAAGCGTAAAACGGTAAGGGAAATGAACTTCTTTACGACGTTTACTTACGCCTTTAATTATATAATCAGCTGCTTTTTCAGCCGTAACAGCCATAGGCATAGGAAAATCATTTTTTTCAGTCAGCGGTGTTTTTACAAAACCTGGATGCACAAGGGTCACATCAACATCGGTTAAATCGACTGCAAGGCACTTAGCTAAATAACTGACGCCTGCTTTTGATGCACCATACGCTTCTGAACGTGGCAATGGTAAATAAGTAACACTTGAACTGACAATTACCAGCTGACCACCTGTGACTATTTTGGGTAGAAGTGCCTCTAAGCAATAGCCCATTGATAATAAGTTCACGTTAATAACACGCTCAAATAATGCACTATCAAAATTGCGCGCATCATCAACGTATTCGCAATTACCTGCATTGAGAATAACACGATCAAATTGAGTGAACCCTATTGTCGCTGTTTTGATAGCTTGTAAGTTAGTTGCATCAAATTGACAAGTTTTAATGTTATCGTGTTTAGCAAGCTCAGCAAGCTTTTGAGTATTTCGCCCACACGCTATAACGGTATCACCTTGCTGAGCATATTTTATAGCAAGTTGCTCACCAATACCGGATGTAGCACCTGTAATAAGCGTAATCATAGTTAGCCAGCCCTTTTGTCAATAAAATTAATGATATTGCCCAGTATAGGGATATGTTTATACAACAGCTCTGCAGCATTGAAGTAATCGCGGTGAATTATAATCTTATCGCCATCAAACACTAGTTTGCTATGTCCCTGAACTGAAATACTATTTCCCGAGTTTAATTTTGGATGAGCGTAATGCATTGTCCAGTAGATAAACGCATTATTGTCTTTGGTAAACGAATCTGTTATGTCAAATCGACAATGCTTTACATTAGAATATAGACCAAGGAAATAACGCCTTAAATCCTCGAGACCATGAATTTCATGCAGTGGATCTATAAATTGTATTTTTTGAGCGTAAATTTCATTTAACAGCTCGAGATTGTTTTTATCAAGTTTCTGATATATTTCTACAAATTTATCAACTGATAACTGGTTATTCATATCACACCTTAAACGCGGCGATAGCTCTTGCTCGTGCCGCTTTATGATCAACAATTGCCGGCCAGTAAATTTTTTCATTTTGCCCTATTGCTGCTAAGTAGGTATGCGGGAAATGAATATGTTTATCTGGCACTTTTTCTAATTCTGGCAGATATTTACGAATAAATTCACCACTTGGATCAAAGCGTTCACTCTGTGTGATTGGATTGAATACTCTAAAGTAAGGTTGTGCATCACACCCGGTGCTTGCCGCCCATTGCCAACCGCCATTATTAGAAGCTAAATCGCCATCAATAAGGTGCTGCATAAAAAATTGCTCGCCTTTACGCCAGTCAATTAATAAATGCTTAGTTAAAAAGCTAGCAACCACCATTCTTAATCTATTATGCATCCACCCTGTTTGTAACAGTTGTTTCATAGCAGCATCAACCAGTGGATAACCTGTACGTCCTTCACACCAAAGTTTAAATTCAGCCTCATCATCGCGCCAACAAACACTGTCGTACTTTTCATTAAAATTAGCACCACGTGATAACTTCGGAAATTCAGCAATTAAATGTTTGTAAAATTCACGCCAAATAAGTTCATTCACCCAGGTAAAGGTTTTACTTTTAGAGGTAGTCAAAATGTCAGGATAGTGCTGTTGTATGTTGACCATTAACTGCTTACTACTGACAACCCCAAGGGCTAAGTATGGGCTCAAGCCCGAGGTTCCTTTTACACTTGGTATATCACGAACATCATCATAGCTTGTTAGCTTATCGAGAATAAAGTTATCGACAACGCTTGATAGGGTTTCATCATCAACAGGCCATTTATTTGAACTATTATCACCACATAACAACTCGCAAGGGTTAATTTCAATAGGGTCTTGTGATAATGGCCACGCGGGCAAACTAAATTGAGTATCTTGATACTGCTTAAGCCACGCACGCTTGAAAGGCGTAAATACCTTATACATTTCGTTATTTTGAGTGCGAACGCTGCCTACGGGGGCAATGATTTCACCCTCATATAGCGTAAATGCTATTTGCTGTTGGTCACATTGTGCTTGAATCGCTTTATCACGATTAAATTCATTCAGCTCATATTCTTTACTGGCTACTATATGTTTAATATTATGCTGCTGACAAAAATCGAGAAGTTTAGTTTTGCAATCAGCAAAATAAGGGGCCTCTATAACATGTAAATTAACACCGTAGCGGGCTAATTGTTCACGAAGATAACTTACTCTGCGTTTTAGTAAGTCAATTTGAATTGCGGCGGTGTTATGCTGTGACCATTGTTTCTCGCACACAAAAAAAATGGCGTGTTTAGCACCATTGTTTAACGCTTCGATAAGCGCTTCGTTAGAAAAAAGACGCAAATCGCGCCTAAACCAAAATAATGTATTCATTACAAACCGTAGCGTAATTTGAGATCATTAGGATAAGGATTAAAGTATACCTGCTTGTTTAAATATTCATTAGGATGAACTTTTAAGTGATGCCTAAGCAAGGTAAGCGGCACATAAAGTGGCACCAACCCTTGGCGGTATTCGTCTATCGCTTCGCTCATTTCTTGTTTTTCTATTTTAGATAGGTATTTTTTAAAGTAACCCTGCAAATGCATTAGCGTATTAGTGTTATTTTTACGAGATGCTGGGCGTTTTAATGCCATCATCAACCCTAAAATATAATCATTGGCAAGTGCGCTCACATCATCCGCAGTAAAAGTGCCCAAACGTTTACCTAACTCTCGATAAGCTTGGTAATTATGCGACATTAACAGGTATTTATATCGAGAATGAAATTGAGTTAAACAGTGAACGGTAATGGGCTCTTTAACTAACTGCTGCCAGTTATATAATGTGTACACACGCATTACAAAATTTTCGCGAAGGTGAACATCGTTTAACCGACCGTTTTCCTCACAAGGCAGTAGCGGGTTGTACTTCATTATTTGCTCAGCAAAAAAGCCAATACCTTCAGATGTATTGCCTGTGCCAGCATCATTATAAATTTTTACCCGCTCCATACCACAACTGGGGCTTTTTGCGCAAAAAACGAAACCACTTAGCTCCCCTGCTTGCTCAGTCGCAATTTTTTTACCATATTCAGTTAGCTGAGGGCCAACATCACCAGACCCGTCAGGACGACACACTTTGATAGTATCAGCTGTTTTCACTTGACGAATAGTGGGCCGAGGTACCGGTAAACCTACCGCTACCTCAGGGCAATACATTTTATATTCAACGTGTTTTGCCAATTCATCCATACAAAAATTAGATTTTTTATGGCCGCTATCAAATCTTACTTTTTCGCCTGCTAAGCAGGCGCTAATACCTATTTTTATTGTTTTTTTGTGCATAGATTCTCTTAATAAATCAAGCCACCAATTGGGTTAAGTAACTTGCTTAATCCTTTATTGAAATGTAATGCGCTACTGACAACAGTAAAGCATAAGCATCCCTCTTTTGTTAAAGGCGTGTGTTGATGACGACCATCTTGCCAAATGAAATCACCAGCAACATACCGGCCTTCTTCATCTGTAAACTCACCGTCAAGTAATAGGGTTACTTCAAAGCCTGTATGTGTATGCTCAGGTATTTCACCGCCAGCATCTATGTGTAACAAACTTGAGCGTAAATGACCATCTTCTAACGCAATACGTGCTCGAGCAAGCTTACCGACTTGCGTAAATTTGCCATGAGAAAAACGCGTCAAAGCCCTTGGTAAATTATAATTATAGTTGTTAACTTCAATGCTGACAGGTTTAATGGCGTAAACTTCATCAATTGAGTCATCAGCTGTAATTAAATTTAAAAGGTTTGACTCAACTACTTCGTTGTCCTGTGAGTCGGCCACGGTATTTATATCGTCATTAAATACACTGTTTGCATTACTTGCCTCTAATTTAGCAACTTTTGCTTGGCATAATGGGCACATGTCAACATGAATGGAAACAGCTAGGCTCAATGATGCTGGAAGCGATGCTGCACAATATTGTGAAAGTAATGTTTCACTTGGATGGTGTTTAATCATGCTGTTCTCCCATTTCATTACGTAATTTTTGCAAGGCTAAACGTAATCGTGATTTTACCGTGCCTACTGGAATATTTAACTGTTGCGCAAGTTGCTCTTGCGACATGTCTTGAAAATAAACTCCACGAACAACTTCTCGTTGTGCTTGAGGTAATTTATCTAAGTAACGTTTTATTTGTTGATCTTCAAGGTGATCACTAAATTCATGATGCGAGTCTTCAGATTCATTCAACAACGGCCAGATATCTTCACTGATATTTTCTTCTTTATTGCTCTTCATTTTTCGGAGCATATCAAAAGACGCGTTACGCATGACAGTGTAAACCCATGTCGTTGCAGCGCCTTTATCGCTGTTATATAAATGAGCTTTGCGCCACACAGACGTTAATGTTTCTTGCACTAGTTCCATTGCTTGTGCTTCTACGCCAAATTGCTTAATGCCAAAACGTTTAATTTTGGGCGCAAAATATTCAAACAAATAAGCGAATGATTTTTTATCACGGGTTTGAGCAACACTAACGAGTGCTTCTCTTAATTCCGTACTGGGTGTCTCTGGCATGGCAGTGTACTTACCTGTGTTAGGTTCACAACTTAGTTGTTGACTCACCATAGTAATTTATCCCGTTATTGCTCTGTTGTGTAATATTACGAGCAAAAAACATCAGTGGATCAAAATTATTAGGCAAATTCATTATTAATCACAGTATGGAGGAAATTCAGCAAATTTTCAAAGTTAGTTTCGAATGCAAGTTGTTGTTTTTTCTCTATTGAGATGGGGAGTAACTCAAGCCATCTAGCAACAACCCAGGATAACTGATCACATTTAGTTTGCTTGTAAAGAGACTGTAGCTCTTTATTACTAGCAAAAACATCTTCTAGAATCGTTTGAAGACGGAGATGTTCACCAATTTCATAATTATCTTTGTTGTACCAATACGGTGTGTTGCATGCTGATACGACACCATGACGTAAATCGTTTTCATCTTGATATACATTGTCTATTTGCACGCTTTGTGACGCAAAAACATCAATAAGTAACGTGCCGCTTTCGTCTTGATCAAAATCAATAATGTCCATTAGGCAACCCTGAGCGCTAATATTGAACGGCGTATCGTGCTCATAAGTGCACAGCACAAAACCGCTATTAGCTTTTAATGCGTTTTTTACCATGGTCAAATAACGAGGCTCGAATATACGTAAACGCGTGTAGCCTTCAGGTAATATAAATATTGGTAGTGGAAAAATCGCACTTTTCATAAAGTCTACTTCTTTGAACATTCTGCCTTTATTTACGTGCGTTTGATTCAAGTCGATCAGCTTTAGTTACATCGATTATTTTAAACTGTAAAAGCACTTAGTAATTTAATATTGTTCCTACATTTTTAATCATGTAAACCAAGTAATATGTAGTTAATATACTTGCCACCGGTGCCAACAACAGGGCTAACAATTCGAATTCATTACTCATAACGTTAATTTCCTAATCCTTTATAGACTTTTTTGCTGCGCTGTTAACACAACTTGCTTTGCATTAATGTCATCGTTATCAGTAGGAGGAGTTGCTTCAAGTAAGCTATCCAACATAGCTTGTGCATTAAAAGAAACGGTTTCTTTTAGTGACTTTTCAAGTTCATTACTTGCCTGTGATACATACGTTGTTATCGTGGTCGATAACATATCTGTAATATTAACATCTACTTCTGTTGCGTGAGCCTGCGAAGCACCTAATACAAATAAACTGGCTACTGTAATTTTAATTGAAGTTTTCATAATGGTATTCCTTGTTTGTTAGTTTATTGATTAATACATCAATACTCTTTCAAGGGATGTGCCATAAAAAACAAACTCATAACAGGTTGTTTTTTATTAGTTTTTATAAAAAAAGTTTCATGCCGAACACTGCATTAGTAAATTTGACCAATAGATTTAAAAATAAAACTAAATAATAGTGAATTTATAAACAAGTGGAAGCGACTGCATAAAACCGCGTTGAATATTTAATTCTGGATTGAAAGCTTCAGCGTACACTTGTACACTAAACACAAATAAATAAGTGGTAGGATCTGTTATGTCTATGGAAGCTCCCTATTCCAAAAAAGAAGAATTATTAAATGTTATTACACATGGTTTAGGCGTTCTATTTGCTATTTTTGTAATCTGGGATCTATTTAAACAAGCAAGTACAATCGAAAGCTATATCAGTACAACTATTTACGGCAGCAGCGTATTAATTTTATTTTTATCTTCAACGCTTTATCACGCCAGTGTACGCCCAAGGTTGAGAGCGTTTTACAAAAAATGTGATCATTGCGCCATTTATTTACTGATTGCAGGCACCTACACGCCCTTTTTGTTGCTGTCGTTATCTGGGGTCTGGTCTTGGGCTACCTTAGTCTTTATTTGGACGGTAGCGTTTGCGGGCATCGCTTATAAGCTACTGGTTAAAAATGGCAATAAGAAAGTATCACTGGCTACTTATTTAATAATGGGATGGTTTGCATTAGCCATTGTGTATCCGCTTTATTTAAACGTGCCTATCAATGCACTTTATTGGCTATTAGCTGGCGGCTTATTTTATAGTGTAGGTACTATTTTTTATAGTGCTAAAAGTACTCAATATAGCCATGCTATTTGGCATCTTTTTGTTATTGGTGGATGTGTTAGCCATTATATTTCGATCAGTAATTATGTTTATTAGGCAGGTTAATCCATTTAGATTGGTCTAGTTTGAGCGAAATATAGTCATTCAGGTGAGTTGTCATTAGCTTGGTAATATTAAGAGGACACTTTCCTTTTTTTTTTGCATGTTATATAAACTGTATAAAGCATAATATTTATAGTTGGCAATAATTTAAACTATTTTCTATTAATATACGTTCACAAAATAAGGACGTTTTTGCGCTAAAATAGGAAATTGTCCTCTGATAAAGTTGTTATAAAAAAGGAGAAATACATGGCAAGTTTAACCAGTTTTAATATTACAAAAACCTTTCCAATGATTGTAAGTGGTAATAGTTACACAATCAGGTTTTCAGAAAATTTAGATGAATTTGTAATTTTTGTATCAAACGACAGCAATGGTAAGCAAAACAAATATCACTTTGATAGAGATACGGCTTCAGATTTTGAACGTTATCACGATGAAGATTTGCATAATCAGGTCTTGGAGATTATCAGAAGTGACATACAAAATGGAATTGTTTGAAGTTGGGGGATAATTTTTTATAACAAAAGCTTCAAACCGTCAAACAACGCGTGGCATATTTGGTTTGCGGTCATTATAGTGTTTAAGGTCTAATGCAGCGGCTTGGTTTGTGCGTTGTCTGCGGTGTAAGCTGGCGTTATGTATCTAATGGTGTATCAAATATTAACTTTTTATATAATGCGCAAAATTTAGAATAAGTGGTTTATGGATGCCAAGTAAAATCGTTTCTCTTGCTGAATACAGAAAAAGAATACAAAAACTCGAAACGCGTGTAGCTTGGAATGATTTCCCTCCTGTTTTTATTTTTTGCCCTTTAGGAACCGCTAAAAATCATCCAGACTATGATGAAGCCAAGAAAAATGGAAATAATGGGGCTGCTTATAGCTTAGTTAAAGACATTGTCCCGTTGGCTAAGCTAAATGAATTAAAAGAAGTTATTGGAGAGTCAAACCCTCTAATTCTTCCCGTTCATGCTATTGAAGAGTTTGGGACCAATAAAATCCCAGCTGCTTTAGCTTATTACTTATCTGTGAAATTAAAGTGTGAGTTGTGTAGCGATATAGTGCAGGCAAATAAGCCTCAGCGAACGGATAAAGGTGCATTTTATCGTTTATCTCAATATCCATTTTTCGATGGGGATGTACAGAAAGGATCTGATTATGTTATATTGGATGATACATTATCGATGGGTGGTACATTAGCTTCGCTAAGAGGCTACATTGAAAACAAAGGCGGTAATGTTATATTAGCAGGGCAAACGGGTAAAAAACATACAAGTACTTTTTGATCATTTGACCGATCCTAATGATCGTGGTTTATAATAGTCTTTGCCTGTACAAAACATGAAAGAAACGACTATCAGCCAAGCTTTTAATCAACTAACCGATCCAAGAAACTCTGCCAGTGTCCGCCATCCACTTATTAATATTCTGAGTATCGCTATTTGCGCTATTATCAGCGGTTGCAATAATTTTAACGAGATAGAAGAATACGGAAAGTCAAAAGTAAAGTGGTTACGGAAATTTTTAGACCTGAAAAATGGTATTCCTAGTCATGACACTTTTAATGACGTACTCAATCGCCTCAACCCAACTGAATTTAACAGCGCATTTACCAAATGGGTCACTGAAATAAGTAAGAATAAAGAAGGAGTGATTGCTCTGGATGGTAAAGTAATGCGCCGTACATTAGATAAAGCCTCAGGTATGCCCGCAACTCATTTAGTCAGTGCATGGTCTGTTGAGAATAATTTTTGTTTAGGACAAGTTAAGGTTGCTGATAAATCGAATGAAATAACCGCTATCCCCATTTTGCTTGAGCTCCTTGACATAAAAGGAGCGACAATTACAACAGATGCCATGGGATGCCAGTATAAAATCGGTGAGCAAATAATCTCTAACGAGGGTAACTATGTGCTTGGACTTAAGGGGAATCAAGGGGAGATTTATGATGACGTTAAACTACATTTAGATACCCAGCTCAACACGCAATTTAAAAATATCCCACACAGCGTGCATCGTTCACTAAATGGTGATCACGGGCGAATAGAAAATAGAGAGGTTTGGTTAACGACAGAAGTAGATTGGCTGGTAGCACGACATCCACGATGGAAAAGCTTAAAAAGTATTGCCGTAATATGCTCAACACGAGAGGTAAATGGTGTAAGTTCGAATGAGAAGCGGTATTATCTTAGTAGCCATAAAGATAAAGACGCTGCATTTATTGCTGATGCTATCCGTAGTCATTGGCATGTGGAGAATAAATTACATTGGCAACTCGACGTTAGCTTTAATGAAGACCAAAACCGTTTACGCAGTGGGTATGCAGCTCAAAACATCGCGTTAATTAATAAAATAGCACTTAATCTATTGAAGAACGAAAAAAGTGCAAAGGTTGGAGTGAAAAGCAAGCGCTTGAAAGCGGGTTGGGATAATGTTTATATGATGAAAGTGCTAACCGTTGGGCTAACTGTATAAAATCAACCCGTTTGCCCTGGTTATATTAGCAGTTGCCTTGACAGGGCATGATGGCGCTGCTTTACTTAATATTAAAGAAACAATGCTAAATAAAATACTTAGCAAGCATGGAGATGAACTTGATGAATGGTGGAAAAAAGAAGTTGGCTTTGGTGTGGACAAACTCACGCAAGGTGAAGCTGGACACCTCAAGAAACCAAGCTTTGAAGAAATCAGAAATAGAATCTTTGAGGGCAGACCTCAAGAATAGTTTCAATGCGTTTGCTCTGAGCGATTCAGGCCTCGTTGAAGCCTAATAAAAATATTTGAAAGAGCCTGTGTTTTACACGGTTTTTTTTGTGCCTGAAAGATACATAACAAGGCGTTTAAACCGTCTTTCCGCACCCAAAAAAATTAACAAAAAAGCTTGACGACGATCTCCATTTTTGATCTATTACTTATCTTTAAGTGGTGTAAAATTTATGGCGTCTTATTCAACAAAAAGTCTTGATCATTTAGGTTTAGTCGCAGGTATGAACAAAGAACTTGGTATTGCTAAGTTAATTGATCAATCACTCCCTGAGCAAAGCCCTGATAAGTTGATTTCTTATGGTCAACTTGTTGAAGCCATGTTTTAAATGAAAGTAAACGGGGTCAAATCCTGACGAATCCCCACAATTTGATAATATAAATCAATAAGATAATGTAAAAAATAGTTGAAGTGCACAGCCAATTTTGATCTTATATGTTTTTTCCAACCAAAGAAATTACAAAGTAAATCGACTATGCACTTGAGTAAATTATTACATAAAACATTTTCTAATACAGCGGGTATTATTGATAAGCGTAACCACTGCACATTAATGAAAGCGGTAGAAACACTCTGCCAACATAAGTTCTTATCCATTGCTGCTTTAGGGCGAAAACTAAAGAGCAACGCGAAGGTTAAACACACTATTAAACGAATGGATAGGTTATTTGGCAACCCTCGCGTCCAGCACTCCCGCAACCACTATTACCAAGAAATCACTCGCCGCGTAATTGGTCAAATTAGACGTCCATGCGTGACGATTGATCTGTCATTCCGCACCCTAAATCTGAATTAAATTAGTTCATTAAATGAGCGGTTGATCGAATTTTGTTAAAAAATACTTGACGGCGATCCCCATATTTGATCTATTACTCTCTTTTGAGAGCGCGTATTTATGTCTATCCCTTATGCCCAAAAACTCGAACACCACGGCTTAGTTGCTGGATTTTGTCACGATCTAGGTTTTGTCGATATTATTGATAACGCACTCGGTGGCGTGGCGCCTGAGCGCAACATCAGTTGTGGTCAATTAGTGTTGGCTATGGTGCTAAACGGCCTAGGTTTCACTGGTCGCACACTGCATATGTACAGCGAGTATTTTCAAGGCAAGCCGCTTGATAGATTAATTGGTGAAGGCGTAAAGTCCGAGCACATCAACGACGATGCGCTTGGTCGCTGTTTAGACACCTTATATGAATACGGCGTATCGAAGCTGTATCAACAATTGGGCGAGGCGGTGGTAGAGAAATTAGGGTTACAAACCCAAGCCTTACACCTTGATTCGACAAGCTTTCATTACGATGGCAAAGCGACAAGCGAGCCTGATGATGACGAACCAAAACCTATCCGTATCGCGAAAGGTTATTCGCGCGACCATCGCCCTGAGCTCAACCAAGTGATACTCAATCTTATCTGTGAGAACCAGTCAGGCATTCCGGTTTATATGAAGCCTGCCAGTGGCAACAGCAATGATATGGAAGGCTTTAAACAGATTGTAAAGGCACATATTGGCAGTTTAAAAGCCGCGCAAGCCAGCCGCTACTTTGTGGCCGATGCCGCCTTGTATGTGCAAGAAACCATTAAAGATTTACATACTCAAGGCCAACTGTTCATTACGCGGGTACCGCAAACCCTCAAAGAAGCTAAAACCCTTGTTAAGCAAGCGCCTAACTTGAATTTCACCCCTATCTCACCTGGCTATGAAGGCGTGAGTTATGACAGTGAATACGGGGGGGTGAAACAAAAATGGCTACTCATTCGCAGTGAGCAGGCGTATAAGCGAGAGCAGCATAACCTGAACAAGCGTATGCTAAAAGCCGGAGAAGTTGCCCGCAAAAGCTTTAAAAAACTGTGCCAACAACGCTTCGCTTGCCAAAATGACGCACAAAGCGCCCTTATAAAATGGCGAGGTAAACAAGCGGTATGTGATGTGGATGCAAATGTTGTTGAAGTAGCCATTTTTAAGGGAGCAGGACGCCCTAAAGCAGGGCAGTTACCTGAGCGTATCGAGTATCAGATTACGGGTGCATTATGCACACCACTGGCATCCAGAAAAGCCGCTTTACAACAACTGGGGTTATTTATTATTGCCACCAATGATGTTAGCGACCATCTTGACATGGCAAACTTGCTGAGCAGCTACAAAGCGCAGCAGAATGTAGAAAAAGGCTTTCGCTTTTTAAAAAGTCCCGACTTCCTTACGAGCGCTATTTACCTGAAAAAGCCTGAGCGCATTGAAGCGTTACTCATGGTAATGACTTGCTGCCTAATGGTGTACGCGGGGTTAGAGCACCAAATCCGTAAAACCTTGGTCGAGAAAAACTGCTACTTCCCCACAATGAAATACAAGCCGGGCCAACGCCCCACGGCACGCTGGGTGTTCCAGTGCTTCGAGCATATCATCATAATGTATTGGTCTGATAAGCCACCCATGGTGGCGAATATGCAGCCGCGCAATCAAACCATTGTTGATTGCTTGGGTGAAAAATATCAGCGGATTTATTCTTAAAATGGGTGCGGAAGATCGGATTGATTGGTCTGGGTTAACACCCTGTGGCGAGTTTCATTTATTACGAGCAGCAGTCCCAGTTAAAGGTCGAGCAATGACAATCTATGAGCAAAGTTTTCGTGAATGTGAATACATGAAGCAAAGCGTGCATAAGGATTTCCTCAAAACACTTAAATCAATATTGCCTTCTGAGTGCAAGCCGATCATCGTTACCGATGCAGGATTTCGCAATCCTTGGTTTAAGTTAGTGCTTAAATTTGGTTGGGATTTTGTAGGCAGAGTGAGGCATCAAACACAATATCAAAAGCCAGAAGATGATACATGTTGGTCACCAGTCAAAACACTTTACTCAAAAGCAACTGCAAGACCCGCTTATTTATTTGAAACACAACTCGCTAAAGCCAATTCATTGAGTGGTCACTTTTACTTATATAAATCAAAACCTAAACAAAGAAAGAAGAAAAATCTTCGAGGAAAAACTATTCGCAGCAGCGTAAGCTTGAAACATGCTAAAGGTGCGACGGAGCCATGGTTATTATTTACCTCATTGTGCAATATTAATTATTCAGCACAAGATATTGTTAAAATTTACAGTCAACGAATGCAAATAGAAGAGTCCTTTAGAGACTTAAAAAACACAAGTAATGGCTTGAACTTACGTCATTGTCGTAGCTATGAAAAAGGCCGCTTGAATGTCGCATTATTGATTGCATTAATTGCTAATTTTATCCTTTGGCTAGCAGGTTTAACGGCAAACATATTGAATGTGCATAGAAGCTTTCAGGCGAATATGATAAGGGATAGAAACGTGCTGTCTTGTTTTAGTTTAGGAACGCAATACTTCGAAAAATTTGGCTATAAAATAAAATTGAAAACGTTTTTAGAAGCACTCAATCAATTAAATAAGGATTGCCGTGAGTGCTTGTAGCTTGGATAAAAAATGTGGGGATCCCTTAGGGTCAAATCTTGACTTCATACATCAAAAATCTTCAATGACTGCTTATGGCACTCTCTAGTCAATCGACAACATAAAATGTTGAGAATTATTGGCAAGGTATTTTACTTTGTCGGATGGCGCTTCGCTTATCCGACCTTCGCGGGCACTTATCTGCCGAGAGTGGTTATATCACTCCCATCTACACTCGCGCATATTCACTTTATTATTCTTAAAACTGACACCTTCTAATAACAGTTTTTGTCGTTGTTCTTGGTATTTATCTGTCATTCCGCACCCTAAATCTGAATTAAATTAGTTCATTAAATGAGCGGTTGATCGAATTTTGTTAAAAAATACTTGACGGCGATCCCCATATTTGATCTATTACTCTCTTTTGAGAGCGCGTATTTATGTCTATCCCTTATGCCCAAAAACTCGAACACCACGGCTTAGTTGCTGGATTTTGTCACGATCTAGGTTTTGTCGATATTATTGATAACGCACTCGGTGGCGTGGCGCCTGAGCGCAACATCAGTTGTGGTCAATTAGTGTTGGCTATGGTGCTAAACGGCCTAGGTTTCACTGGCCGCACACTGCATATGTACAGCGAGTATTTTCAAGGCAAGCCGCTTGATAGATTAATTGGTGAAGGCGTAAAGTCCGAGCACATCAACGACGATGCGCTTGGTCGCTGTTTAGACACCTTATATGAATACGGCGTATCGAAGCTGTATCAGCAATTGGGTGAGGCGGTGGTAGAGAAATTAGGGTTACAAACCGAAGCTTTACACCTTGATTCAACAAGCTTTCATTACGATGGCAAAGCGACAAGCGAGCCTGATGATGACGAACCAAAACCTATCCGTATCGCGAAAGGTTATTCGCGCGACCATCGCCCTGAGCTCAACCAAGTGATACTCAATCTTATCTGTGAGAACCAGTCAGGCATTCCGGTTTATATGAAGCCTGCCAGTGGCAACAGCAATGATATGGAAGGCTTTAAACAGATTGTAAAGGCACATATTGGCAGTTTAAAAGCCGCGCAAGCCAGCCGCTACTTTGTGGCCGATGCCGCCTTGTATGTGCAAGAAACCATTAAAGATTTACATACTCAAGGCCAACTGTTCATTACGCGGGTACCGCAAACCCTCAAAGAAGCTAAAACCCTTGTTAAGCAAGCCCCTAACTTGAATTTTACCCCTATCTCACCAGGCTATGAAGGCGTCAGTTATGACAGTGAATACGGTGGTGTGAAACAAAAATGGCTACTCATTCGCAGTGAGCAGGCGTATAAGCGAGAGCAGCATAACCTGAACAAGCGTATGCTAAAAGCCGGAGAAGTTGCCCGTAAAAGCTTTAAAACTGTCATTCCGCACCCCTATTTTGAATTAAACCTGCTCATTAATTGAGCGGTTAGACTGTTGTTGTTAAAAAATACTTGACGGCGATCCCTATATTTGATCTATTACTCTCTTTTGAGAGCGCGTATTTATGTCTATCCCTTATGCCCAAAAACTCGAACACCACGGCTTAGTTGCTGGATTTTGTCACGATCTAGGTTTTGTCGATATTATTGATAACGCACTCGGTGGCGTGGCGCCTGAGCGCAACATCAGTTGTGGTCAATTAGTGTTGGCTATGGTGCTAAACGGCCTAGGTTTCACTGGCCGCACACTGCATATGTACAGCGAGTATTTTCAAGGCAAGCCGCTTGATAGATTAATTGGTGAAGGCGTAAAGTCCGAGCACATCAACGACGATGCGCTTGGTCGCTGTTTAGACACCTTATATGAATACGGCGTATCGAAGCTGTATCAGCAATTGGGTGAGGCGGTGGTAGAGAAATTAGGGTTACAAACCGAAGCTTTACACCTTGATTCAACAAGCTTTCATTACGATGGCAAAGCGACAAGCGAGCCTGATGATGACGAACCAAAACCTATCCGTATCGCCAAAGGTTATTCGCGCGACCATCGCCCTGAGCTCAACCAAGTGATACTCAATCTTATCTGTGAGAACCAATCCGGCATACCGGTTTATATGAAGCCTGCCAGTGGCAACAGTAATGACATGGAAGGCTTTAAACAGATTGTAAAGGCGCATATTGGCAGTTTAAAAGCCGCGCAAGCCAGCCGCTATTTGGTGGCCGATGCCGCCTTGTATGTGCAAGAAACGATTGTAGATTTACATACTCAAGGCCAACTGTTCATTACGCGGGTACCGCAAACCCTCAAAGAAGCTAAAACCCTTGTTAAGCAAGCGCCTAACTTGAATTTCACCCCTATCTCACCAGGCTATGAAGGCGTGAGTTATGACAGTGAATACGGGGGGGTGAAACAAAAATGGCTACTCATTCGCAGTGAGCAGGCGTATAAGCGAGAGCAGCATAACCTGAACAAGCGTATGCTAAAAGCCGGAGAAGTTGCCCGCAAAAGCTTTAAAAAACTGTGCCAACAACGCTTCGCTTGCCAAAATGACGCACAAAGCGCCCTTATAAAATGGCGAGGTAAACAAGCGGTATGTGATGTGGATGCAAATGTTGTTGAAGTAGCCATTTTTAAGGGAGCAGGACGCCCTAAAGCAGGGCAGTTACCTGAGCGTATCGAATACCAGATTACGGGTGCATTATGCACACCACTGGCATCCAGAAAAGCCGCTTTACAACAACTGGGGTTATTTATTATTGCCACCAATGATGTTAGCGACCATCTTGATATGGCCAGCTTGTTGAGCAGTTACAAAGCGCAGCAAAACGTGGAAAAAGGCTTTCGCTTTTTAAAAAGTCCCGACTTCTTAACCAGCGCCATTTACCTTAAAAAGCCTGAACGCATTGAAGCCTTACTCATGGTGATGACCTGCTGCTTAATGGTGTATGCAGGGCTGGAGCACCAAATCCGTAAAACCTTGGTGGAGAAAGACTGCTACTTCCCCACGATGAAATACAAGCCGGGCCAACGCCCCACGGCACGCTGGGTGTTCCAGTGCTTCGAGCATATCATCATCATGTACATACCAGATAAACCACCCATAGTGGCGAATATGCAACCGCGCAATCAAACCATTGTTGATTGCTTGGGTGAAAAATATCAGCGGATTTATTCTTAAAATGGGTGCGGAAGATCGGTTAAAAAACTGTGCCAACAACGCTTCGCTTGCGAAAAAGACGCACAAAGCGCCCTTATAAAATGGCGAGGTAAACAAGCGGTATGTGATGTGGATGCACATGTTGTTGAAGTAGCCATTTTTAAGGGAGCAGGACGCCCTAAACTCGGACAATTTCCTGAACGTATCGAATACCTGATTGCGGGTGCATTATGCACACCACTGGCATCCAGAGAAGCCGCTTTACAACAACTGGGGTTATTTATTATTGCCACCAATGATGTGAGCGACCACCTTGATATGGCCAGCTTGCTGAGCAGTTACAAAGCGCAGCAAAATGTGGAAAAAGGCTTTCGCTTTTTAAAAAGCCCGGACTTTTTAACCAGCGCCATTTACCTTAAAAAGCCTGAACGCATTGAAGCCTTACTCATGGTGATGACCTGCTGCTTAATGGTGTATGCAGGGCTGGAGCACCAAATCCGTAAAACCTTGGTGGAGAAAGACTGCTACTTCCCCACGATGAAATACAAGCCGGGCCAACGCCCCACGGCACGCTGGGTGTTCCAGTGCTTCGAGCATATCATCATCATGTACATACCAGATAAACCACCCATAGTGGCGAATATGCAACCGCGCAATCAAACCATTATTGATTGCTTGGGTGAAAAATATCAGCGGATTTATTCTTAAAATGGGTGCGGAAGATCGGATTTATCACTTCCTTCGGGAAACGATATTTTACCTTGGCTATTAACCACTCGATGCCAAGGGATCGCCGAATCTTTTGGCATCTCTTTTAATAAACGACCTACCAACCTAGCATTATTAGGATAACCCGCAAGTGCTGCTACTTGGCCATAACTGGCAACACTGCCTTTGGGTATATTGGCTATGATAGTGTAAATAACCGTTTCTTTATTAACATCCATTCTTGCTTAAATACTCCTGACTGAGTAATTTAAATTGCTGCCAAATTTTGCGCGCAACAGGGCCGTGATGTTTAGCATGTTGGCGAAATGCACGAATTTGCGCACTAAATTGATGCTCCCTGTCGGTGACTATTATTTGTTGCAGTGAGCCTGCCGCTATCTCTTTTTTACAATGACCTAAACTCATCATTGCCCACCCCGCCCCTGAAAGTAAAAAAGACTTTAAGGTAGAAATATCATCAATTTTCATCACAGCAGCGCCCTTTGAATAAGAAAGCCTGTCGCTGTCTATGCTCAAGCCACTTTCAAACATAGCTAAACAAGGGTAAAGTTGCAGCTCATCATAGCTAAGCTGAGCCGGTAGTACACCTTTAGCACCTACAATACCAATATCTAATTTACCTATGGGTAAACTTTCTAAGTCACCTGTTGCATGAAATAGGTCAAACCAGGGACCAATGCCTAGCTCGGCTTGCCCTGAATTAACTTGCTCCAAAGACACAAAGCGTTTACCACTGGTTAAACTAAACTCAGTACTAGAAAAGTGTTTAAATGTATTACTAATAATTTGGTTGTAACTTTGTACATGACAAATTTGCTCGTAACAAACTCTGTATTGTGCCTCGTTCCCTAATGCTAACTCTGTTGCTAATTGAGTAAGTTGTTCGTTAGCATTTAAAAGCTGTTTTGCTTCACGATGAAAAATACGGCCTTTTTCTGTCAGTTGTAACCGATATTTAGAACGGTCAAGTAGTTCAAAACCCACTTTTTCTTCTAAGCTTTTAATGGCAAGAGTGAGTGCTGGTTGGGTTTTGTGCAGTTTTATAGCTGCCACACTAAGACTAGCACTTTGTACAATAGCATCTAAAATCTGTAATTGATTAAGTTTCATCACTTCTCCAAAAAAAACATAAGTAAAACTTATTGAGTTTCTAAAATTTAATGAATTTTATTTTATATGTTTGCGGAGTATGCTGCATTCAATTATTTAGTATTTTTATCATGGAGATAACATGCCACTGTTTCGCTTATGTTTACTGTCTGCGACATTACTGAGTTTAATTGGTTGTTCAGAGCCTGAGCTAACTATTAAAGAGGATCCTATTCGCCCCGTTAAATTATTTAGTATTGGCCATGATTCACAAATAAACATGCGTAGTTTTCCTGCGGAAGTGGTTGCAAACCAAGGCTCATACCTTGCTTTTAGAGTGAATGGCGAGTTAATTGAGTTTCCTGTTTTAGCAGGCCAAGAGGTTAAAAAGGGACAACTTTTAGCTAAATTAGATCCCGATGATTTTCAATTACAATACAATGAACGTAAAGCACGTTATGAACTCGCTAAATCGCAATTAAAACGCATTAAACAGCTATTTGATAAGAATATAACCAGCCAATCAGAACTTGACCAAGCCGTGGCTAATGAACAAGTGGCTGAGTCTGCTTTTGAAATAGCGCAAACTAACTTAGCGTACAGTGAACTGCGTGCTCCTTTTGCGGGCATTGTGGCTAAGGTATTTGTAAAAAACTTTGAGAGTATTCAGGCTAAACAAAATGTACTTCGCTTAGAAACGCGCGACTTTATGGACGTAAAAATACAAGTACCTGAAAAAATCGTTGCTCGCATTCAAAAAGATACTCAATACCAACCCATGGTTGAATTTGACGGTTACCACGACAAACAATACAAACTGACACTTAAAGAATGGGATACGCAAGCAGATCCCGCGACTCTTACTTATAAAGTCGTATTTTCATTACCAATACCTGAAGATTTTAACCTGTTAGCAGGTATGTCGGGGCAAGTAATGATAGATTTAAGTAAAGTGACACGTTCACAAACCCCCTACACTATTTTACCTATCGAGTCTGTGTTTTCAGATCCTAACCAAAGCCCAGAGCAAAATGCCTATGTTTGGGTTTTTAATCAAACGACACAAACCATACATAAGCAAGCAGTGGTTGTGGGTCAACTTCATGACGATACTATTGAAGTACTTAGTGGCGTCAATGAGGGGCAAATGATTGTATCCGCCGGTGTGCACTCTTTAAAAGAGGGAATGTCTGTTCGTCCTTGGAATAAAGAGCGAGGCTTATAATCATGGGCTTTGCACAATTATCCATTGAGAAAAAAGTAATCAGCTGGATGTTTACACTGTTGTTGTTAATTGGTGGCAGTGTCTCTTATTTCGATTTAGGCCAGCTTGAAGACCCTGAATTTACTTTAAAAAAAGCCATGGTGATCACTCTCTATCCTGGTGCATCTCCACAGCAAGTTGAAGAAGAAGTAACATTCCCAATTGAAAATGCCATTCAACAACTACCCTATGTTGATTATGTCACCTCTGTTTCATCTAATGGTAAATCGCAAATTACCGTAGAAATGAAAAGCACTTATCGTAAGCAAGAGCTCAGACAAATATGGGATGAAATGCGGCGTAAAATTAATGATCTTAGCCCCTCCCTGCCAAGCGGTGTTTACCCAAGTAATATCATTGATGACTTTGCCGATGTGTATGGCGTAATGTTTGCTGTTACTGGCAATGGCTACTCATACGATGAATTAAAAGACTACGTAGATTATCTAAAGCGTGAACTCGTGCTCGTTAAAGGTGTGAGCAAAGTAACAATTGCGGGGCAGCAACAGCCTCAAGTGATGGTGGAGATATCAACCCGAAAACTTGCACAACTCGGGATTGCTCCAAGCCATATTTACAGCTTATTACAATCACAAAATACAGTGTCTAATGCGGGGCGAATTCGAGTGGGTGATGAGTCTATTCGCTTGCACCCTACCGGTGAGTTTAAAGACGTTAATGAGCTCGAAACATTACTCATTTCTAAACCTGGCGAAAACGAACTCATTTATTTAGGCGATGTTGCTACGGTTTATCGTGAATATGCTGAGATCCCCTCAAATATAATTCATCATAACCAGCAACAAGCGCTGCTTATTGGTGTTTCGTTTATGTCTGGGGTAAATGTAGTTGATGTGGGTAAACACATAGATGAGCACTTGGCATCCCTTGAATACCAGCGCCCACATGGCATAGACATTAACCCTGTGTATAACCAGCCTAAAGAAGTTGAGCAGTCTGTAGAAGGTTTTATCATTAGTTTAGTCGAAGCGATTGCAATAGTGATTGTGGTATTACTTATTTTTATGGGTATTAAAAGTGGCATATTAATTGGCGGTATTTTATTGCTGACCGTATTAGGCACCTTTATATTTATGAAACTCTTTGCTATAGACCTACAACGCGTATCGCTCGGAGCGCTCATTATTGCACTAGGAATGTTAGTTGATAATGCGATTGTTGTTACCGAGGGCATCCTAATAAACTTAAAGCGCGGACAAACAAAGTTAAAAGCAGCGACAAATATTGTTGATCAAACTAAGTGGCCATTGCTGGGCGCAACCGTTATTGCCATAACCGCCTTTGCACCTATAGGTTTAAGCTCAGATGCCAGTGGTGAATTTGCCGGTAGCTTATTTTGGGTGTTGTTTATCTCATTACTGCTGAGCTGGATCACGGCTATTACCCTTACGCCATTTTTTGCTGATTTAATGCTTAAAGAAACTGAATTAAAACACGAACAAGAGCATCAAGACCCTTACCAAGGTGTTATCTTTAACACTTATAAAACTATTTTAAACACCGCAATGCGATTTAGAAAAACAACTCTGCTTTTAATGGTGGTGCTTTTATGCAGCGCAGTAGTGGGTTTTGGCACAATTAAACAATCTTTTTTCCCTGCCTCTAACACCCCCATGTTTTATGTTGATTACTGGCAAGATCAGGGCGCTGATATTCGTTCTACTTTGGAGGGGATTGAACAGCTCGAAAAATATTTATTACAAGATGAACGAGTAACTCAAATCACTAGTACAGTTGGCCAAGGCGCACCACGCTTTATGCTAACCTATGCCCCAGAAAAATCTTACCCTGCGTATGGGCAATTAATTATTAGGGTCACTGATCGTGAGGCAGTAGCAAAAGTAATGCAAAATGTCCGTGATTACGCAAAACAACACCCACTTTCCGCGAAATTAAAAGTAAAACCTATAGAATTTGGCCCATCAACAGATGCTAAAATAGAAGCACGGTTTTCAGGCCCTGATCCTGTTATTTTAAGGCAGCTTTCATCACAGGCTAAAGAAATTATCGCCAGTGATGAGGGTGCTTTTAATATTCGAGATGATTGGCGTGCGCGCACAAAAATGATTCGCCCGCAATTTAACGAGCAAAAAGCACGCCGTTTGGGGATCACCAAGTTTGATCTTGACCAAGTACTGCTCACTAGTTTGTCTGGTAAGCAAGTGGGCGTTTATCGTGATGGCACACAATTATTACCTATTATTGCACGCTCACCGGCCAGCGAGCGCTTACATGTAGACAGTGTTCACGATTTACAAATTTATAGCCCGGTTTTAAAGGTATTTGTGCCAGTAACCCAAGTAGTTGATAAATTTATTGTTGAATGGGAAGACAGTTTAATTATGCGTCGCGATCGTAAACGCACAATAACCGTTATGGCCGATCATGATGTACTCGGTGATGAAACACCTGCTAAATTGTTCGCACGCATTCGCGCTGATGTTGAGGCTATTGAATTACCAAAAGGGTATGAGTTACAGTGGGGCGGCGAATATGAATCATCAAGCAAAGCCAAAAAAGCCATTTTTGGCTCTTTACCACTGGGTTATTTAGCAATGTTTGCGGTAACCGTATTGCTTTTTAACTCAGTGAAAAAACCTTTGGTTATTTGGGCCACCGTACCACTGGCAATTATTGGTGTCAGCGCCGGCTTATTGGTGATGAATGCGCCATTTAGCTTTATGGCCTTGTTAGGGTTATTAAGCTTAAGTGGCATGTTAATTAAAAACGGCATTGTACTGGTCGATCAAATCAACTTAGAACTCAGCGAAGGCAAATCGCCATATCAAGCCGTATTTGATTCAGGCGTAAGCCGTGTACGCCCTGTATCCATGGCAGCTATCACTACAATATTAGGGATGATCCCGTTACTGTTTGATGTGTTTTTTCAATCGATGGCGGTGACAATTATGTTTGGTTTAGGTTTTGCCACCATACTAACACTTATTGTAGTACCGGTTTTATATACTATGGTATTTAGAATTGATTACCCTAAACAGTCATAACGGCTGTTAAAATTAAAAAACGCAGCTTAGGCTGCGTTTGCTATTTTAAGCCGCGATTAAACGGCCCCTAATTTGAGTAAATTTCTATCTGCAAAGGTCAAAGACCCAAAACAAAACAGGGTCATTTACTTTTTTAAGCTTAACGTGCCATTGCCTTTGTTGTTTGCAATAGTATTTGATTTGCCAACATAGGTGGTTGAACGTTTCTGATAAGGGGTGTGTCGACTATTATTTTTAATTTGCTTATGTTGCTCGTTATTATTTGAACGACGTGGACCATGGTCTTTAAAATCAGCGTTAGTTTTACTCGCCTTAGGATACTCGTGACTATCAAACAATGAATGCTCTTCGGTTTTACCTGAATCGCTTATGGAATCGTTGATCACGGCCATTTCAGCATCGCTTAAATGACGCCATTGCCCTACCTTCAAACCTTTGAGGGTTACGTTCATGATGCGCACACGTTTTAATGTGACTACTTCGTAACCTAAATATTCACACATACGACGAATTTGACGGTTTAACCCTTGTGTCAAAATAATATTAAATTGTTGTGCGCCAGTTTGTGTCACTTTACATTTTTTAGTCACTGTATCTAAAATAGGAATACCGTTGGCCATTTTATTTACAAATTGACGATTCAACGGTTTATCTACGCTAACCACATATTCTTTTTCGTGATTATTGCCGGCACGTAAGATTTTATTAACAATGTCACCTTCATTGGTCAAAAAAATCAACCCTTCTGAAGGCCTATCTAAACGCCCGATAGGAAAGATACGATCAGGATAATTAACCGCTTTTACAATATTACTTTGTATTTTACGCTCTGTGGTGCAGGTAATGCCTACGGGCTTGTTGTAAGCAATGTACACGCGCTTAGGTGGGGCTTTTAATGGTTTATTGTCCACTAATACCACATCAGATTGCGCGACTTTAACGCCCATTTCTGGTAATTCGCCATTAACGGTAACACGACCTTGCTCAATATATTTATCGGCTTCGCGGCGTGAGCAAAATCCCGTCTCACTAATAAATTTATTTAAACGCTTTAAGTCTGTCATCTGGCAAATCTTCTTAAATATAAAGGCGCATAGTTTAAACTACTCGAGCTATTTTTTCGCGGTTAATTTGCGCTAATTTACGCCACAGGTATTCAAGTGGACCTTGCTTAAAATAACGACAATATACAGCCGTAAATATAAGTTGCACAACCACTAAGCCAAAGACTACAAGCCAATAATCGAGGCGATTAAAATTGAGCGCCCACTGAGGGAAAAGCACTTTAAATAATAATAACTGCATAATGGTTTGGCTTATGTATAAAGTAAAAGCTAAACGCCCTACTTGCTGAATAAGTGTGCCTACCTGAGCGCTGTTGTTGCATAATTTAACAATTACATGAATATAAAGTAGCGCAACACATAAGGCAGCAAGTTCATTAACGGGCTCTTGTAATGCGAACCCAATACCTTGATTATATGGCTCTAATATTAACCGTAAACCAGTGAGTATTACACTTAAAATACTAACCTTAATAAGTTGCCCTCTACTGAGGCCTGTACTAAATATGCCGTGTTTGTAAGCAACAATACCAATAAGCATAAACCCAGCACTTATCCACAGTAATAAAATGGGCACTGTTAGCAACATAAAAACGCTCATTGTTATATTTTGGCTAAAATGAGCACCAATACTTTGATAATAACTATTATATATTTCAAGAAATTCGGGGGAATTTCTGTGTAGTGGCTCTTCATTAAGCCCTAACATCACCATTGCTGTGGCAATTAAAGAAATAAAAATAAAAAAGGCAGCATGCTTTTTAAGCTCAATATGTGTGCTATCTAAATAGCGTAATATAAATAATGCCGACACCCCATATAAAAATAAAATGTCGCCCGCCCAAAACAACAACGCATGCACTAAGCCAAACACAATAAGCCAATATAATCGTTTTTTTAAGGGGTTAATAGCGCGGTGAAACTGGTATTGAATATAAAGACCGGCACCAAATAATAACGTAAATAAAGTACGAAAACGGCCCTCAAAAAATATAAGACTGAGGGAGTGTAATAATTTGTCACTTGCTGGAGGTGTTGTAAGTGGTGTGTAATTGAGTTCAAAAATTGCAAATGAATAGCAATTAACATACACGAGGCCAAGCACAGCAATGCCTCTGATAAAATCCATATTATAATTGCGCAAGGCCTTAGTCCCTTAAATATTATCTTTGTAGCTATCGGCCCATCGTACCGCTTGTTTATATAATTTTGGTAAAAAAGCACTGTCTAAATTTATTAATAAAACTGCTTTTTCAAGTGCCCACCAACTTCCCGTTTCGTAGGCTTTTACCGTTTCAAGAATATAATATAAGTCATTTTTTTCACCCATTAACGCCGCTTTAATTTCATCTGGAAAAGGTAACTTACCAACAAGTAATTCCATCGGTTGATCTAAAATGGCATCAAGCAGTGAAAATAGCCCAGTTAAAAATGCTTCACTTTGAACCTGTTTAGCTACTTTAGTGGCAATTAACTCACAAAAACGTGCACGAATAACACACATCTGCATAAGCTCTACAGGCTTATCACGGGCAGTGTGAGCGGTTACTATTAAGCTAACAAACTTTTTTAAACGCGCTTGCCCTAGGTAAACTAACGCTTGTTTTAATGACGATATTTGGCTTTGCAGTGGAAACACACCACTATTTAACAAGCGTAATAATTTATAAGCCAATGCGGCATCAAGCTCAAATAACCCAGTGATCACTTTAACATCAGGATCTGGTTTCATTACCTCAGTGTATATTGCTATAACAAGTCCATAATTATAGTGTATATCTCTTTGTTCTATCATTGTTGGGCGCGCAAAGTAGTAACCTTGAAAATAATCAAACCCCATTTTTCGAGCTAATTTATATTCTTCATCTGTTTCTATTTTTTCAGCCAGTAACTTTATGTTTTTATACTTTTTAAGCTTATTAACCACCAGCGGAATGTCAGCCAATGGCGTTAAACGAATATCAAATTTTATCAAATTAACCAGTTTTAAAAAGCGTTCCCACTGCGGTTTGTAAATAAAATCATCAAGCGCCAATTTATAATTTTTATGAAACAGCTTACGGCATAATTCATAAGTATCGTCAGTGGGCTCAATAGTTTCAAGTAATTCAATGACCACATCTTTGCAGGGTAAAAAATCGCATAAATCGAGTTTTAGCGACTCTGGACCAATATTTATCAGTGCTTTTTTACCCGACGTAATATGACGAGTGCCTAAGTTCAGCTGATTTTGCATAATCAGTCTTGCGGTTGCCTTACCATCAGACACACCAGGAAAACAATTTTCGGGACTATCGCGAAACAGTAATTCGTATGCTACTACATGTTGATTACGATTTAGTATTGCTTGTCTTGCTACAAATACAGACACATTACCTACTTTTAATTTTTTCTACCAGACTAAGTAATTAAAGCGTAAATAGAAACGGATGTCACTGAACTTTATAATTTTTTTGTAACCTACTTGTACAATTGTGCCATGTATTGCAGTACACTATGTGACCAGCTAAATCGTGTTTTTTTGGCACATGCGCGTATTTTCTGCCATTGGTCTGGTTTCTTTTGCATAATCGTTAATGTTTCTTTTAAGCTATTTAGTAAGGCATCACTTTGCTCTGTTAAAGTTTGGCCATTAAAACAAAACCCGTTAACATTGTGCTCCACAGTATCTTTTAAACCCCCGACACTGTGTACTAAACAAGGTTGGCCTGCGCGCATCGCTAACATTTGGCTAATACCACAGGGTTCGAACGAACTAGGCATTAAAAACAAATCCCCCAATTGATACATAGAATCGCCAATATCTTGACCATAACCTTTTAAAAATAATAAGTTATTATTACGCGCCATGGCACTAGTAAACAACTGCTCAAGCTTTGTATCGCCAGAGCCTATAATAATTAAGCGACCATTAAACTGGTTTATAATCTGACAAACGCCATCGATGGTCAGTTTCTCATTGTGTCGCTGGCAAAGTAACAATACTTTTTGTTCTGTTAAGCGACCGACACTGGTGACTAACGGCCCTTTAGTGTTTTGCGCCATAAACTGTAAAACACGTTGATGGGCTATATAATGGCTGGTTTGTAATTGTTCACCTTTTGCCATCCAGCTAAATAATGTTGCCTCAATTTGCGCAAAAAGCTGACTATTGGTTATGTTGGTGTGTTTTTGTAGCGTGTAATCGCAACCATTAAGTATGCCAATCAACTTGCCCTGTTGACTCGCCTGCTGTAAATCTTTCTCAAGCCCTTCACCACCAAAAAAGCCATGTGCTTCATCACTTGCTATTTGCACTTCTTGGCTATAACTGGGTGAAACTACATGTACCTTATCGGCTAAATTAATGGCGCTGCGCATAGGATTAAAACAATGTGGATAACGAGGATCACATAATCGTTGTCCGTCGTAATTTAATGAAGGGAACCATGCCTCTAAGCTCGATTCATCCCCTTTAAACGGACGAATACCCTGCAAAGCAAGATTATGCACTGTGTACACTAAGCGTAATTTTTTGAGTTCACCATAACGAGGATCAAATTTAAGTAACACCGCCACACACGCGCTATGCCAATCGTGTAAGTGTAAAATAGTTGGTTGCTTTAATTTACCTTGTTTAAGTGCTTCACAAACCGCAGCATTAAACAGTGCAAATTTGGTGGCATCAGTGGCAAAGGGTCTATTACCACTGTCGTTGCAATAAATACTCTGTGATTGACTCAATAACGGATGACTTATTACTATTTGTTTAACACCCGTTTGCGCTTGCGGTATCTCAAATAAAGATAAAACATAAGGCGCTGAATTAAACGCAACCGTTATTTCACCAATAAAATGACGTTCACCTAGTTCAAATCCATAATCTGGAATAACCACATCCACAGTTACCCCCTGTACAGCGAGTGCTCTTGGTGCATCGCGAATAACATCTGCAACACCGCCTACTTTAGCATTTGCTAAGGCGTCATTTTCTGCAGCAACCATTAAAACATGCATTAATATACTCTTATTTTGTGTTTATTATTTTTAAACCAATTATTTTTCTTTTAATCTCATCAGCATATCTCGAGTAACCAGGACAATTCCTTTTTTAGATACTCTAAAACCATTCGCTTCATCTGTTTGACGATCAATGCCAATTTCTAATCCTGGCGGTATGACACAACTTCTGTCGATAATGGCCCGCTTAATTTTACAGCCTCGATTAACCACAGCGCCAGGTAAAATAACGGACTCTTCAATGGTACAAAATGAGCGAATATGCACATTAGAAAACAGTAATGACTTTCTAACTAAAGAGCCTGAAATAATACATCCTCCTGATACCGTTGAATCAACGGCCATGCCGCGGCGATCATCATCATCAAAAATAAATTTTGCCGGTGGTAGCTGCTCTTGATAAGTCCAAATAGGCCAAGTTGGATCGTATAAATCCAATTGAGGCTCAGGCATTACAAGTTCCATGTTTGCTTCCCAAAAGGAGTCTAATGTACCTACATCGCGCCAATAAGGCTGTCCTGGCTGCGCGGGATCTCTAAATGGGTAAGCAAACACATTATGCTCTTCGATAATTGCAGGGATAATATCATGGCCAAAATCACGACCTGAGCCTTCTGTTTGCGAGTCTCTTTGCAATTGTTCAAATAAAAACTCAGTATTAAACACGTAATTTCCCATTGAGGCTAGGCACGTGCCAGGCTTACCCGGAACAGAACTTGGCTCACGGGGTTTTTCATCAAATCGACGTACTCGGTTATCGTGATCAACGGTCATTACGCCAAAGGTTTCCGCCGCCTCTTCAACGGGCACTTCTAAACAACACACGGTCATGTCTGCGCCGTTTTCCACATGCTTTGCTAGCAAACCACCGTAATCCATCCGATAAACATGGTCACCTGATAAAATCATTACATATTTAGGTAGCTCATGGCGAATTATGTCCATATTTTGAAATACCGCATCGGCAGTGCCGCAATACCATTCATCACCATGACGTTGTGATGCAGGTAAAATTTCAACCGACTCGCCTAATTCCTTTTTAAAATGCCCCCAGGCTCGATTCACATGGCGAATGAGTGAATGGGATTTATATTGTGTTGCAATTCCTACACGCCTAACACCAGAGTTAATACAATTAGACAAGGGAAAGTCAATAATACGATGCTTACCGCCAAAATACACGGCGGGTTTTGCACGCCAGTCTGTCAGCTCATGTAAACGAGAACCGCGTCCGCCTGCTAATATTAATGCATAGGTCTCTCTGGTTAAATTACTTATATAACGATTTGCATAACTGGGCATATTACTCTCTCCGTTTAGTCTGTGCGATTATGTCAGTGTTTGGGGTTAACTTTGCTGTATAGTGTTTGATGGCTCTAAATGCCAAATATCTTCACAATATTGGCTGATCGTTCTGTCACTTGAAAATAAGCCGCTGGCAGCAGTATTTAAAATACTCATTTGCGTCCAATAGGTTTGATCTGCATAGGCTTTATCCACTTCGCGCTGTGCAGCAATGTAGCTGACAAAGTCGTGCGCGGTTAGCCATGGATCATTGTTACTTTTAATTGCATTAATAACATCATCAAATAAGCATGGCTCGCATAAATTAAAATGACCACTTTCAAGAAGGTGCATCACATTATTCAAATCTGAATTGTTAGCAATGACTTCTTTTGGATTGTACTGTGCTTTTATTTCTTCAATCTGCTGCGCCTGTGCGCCGAACAAGAAAAAATTATCAGCACCAACAGCATCACGTATCTCTATGTTTGCGCCATCTAAAGTACCAATGGTCAAGGCACCGTTCATCATAAACTTCATATTTCCGGTGCCAGATGCTTCTTTACCAGCCGTCGATATCTGCTCAGATAAATCCGTCGCCGGGCAAATAGTTTCCATTGCGGACACATTATAATTAGGCAAAAAAGCGACCCTTAAAAAGGGGGATACCTGTGGGTCTTTATTAATTACTTCAGCAACGTTATTAATGAGTTTAATTATTTTCTTTGCCATGTAATAACCTGGCGCGGCTTTTCCACCGAATAAAACACAGCGTGGAGCCAAGCCTTGTGTGTCACCCCGGCGAATGCGCTCATACAAATGAATAACATGTAACACGTTAAGTAACTGGCGTTTATATTCATGTATGCGTTTTACTTGCACATCAAACATCATATTTACATCAAATTCTACGCCACATGCTTGCTTAACTAAATCGACTAATCGTTGTTTGTTTTGCTGTTTTGCTTGTTGCCATTTGACGTGAAACTGTGAATCGTCAAAGTAACGCCGTAACTGAGCAATTTGTGAAAAATCACCTATCCAACCCTTGCCTATTTTTTCACTAATTATATGACTTAAACTTCGATTACAATAGGCAAGCCAACGCCGCGGAGTAACGCCATTAGTTTTATTGTTAAATTTATCAGGCCACAGCGCGTAAAAATCTTTAAACAAACCGGCCGTCAATAACTGTGTATGCAGTGCTGCCACGCCGTTGACTGAGTAGCTACCGACAATGGCTAAAAAAGCCATGCGTATTTGTGGCTCTGAACCCTCTTCAATTAATGATAAGTCGCGCTGTTTTTGTACATCTCCCGGCCACTGCATCGCTACCTCAGCTAAAAAACGAGCATTAATTTCATAAATAATCTCTAAAATACGCGGTAGTAATTTAGCAAATAACGACACCGACCACTTCTCAAGAGCCTCGGGCAGTAAAGTATGATTTGTATAAGCCATAGTTTTAGTCGTAATACGCCAGGCGTTATCCCAATCCAGTTCATAATCGTCAATTAAAATACGCATCAGCTCAGCAACCGCTATGCTTGGGTGTGTATCATTTAACTGAAATACATGATATTGAGCGAACTCTGTAAAATTTTTGCCGTTTTGCTCAATCCATTGTTCAAGTACATCTTGAATACTTGCCGATGATAAAAAATATTGTTGGCGTAATCGCAATTCTTTGCCATTTTCACTGCTGTCATTGGGGTACAACACCATGGTGATTTGCTCAGCAAGGTTTTTTTGTGCAACCGCTTCTGAATAACTTCCGGCGTTAAATTCGGCTAAATTAAACTCATCTGTCGCCTCGGATTTCCATAGCCTTAAGGTATTAACAACATTATTTTTGTAGCCCGGAATGGGAACGTCATAGGGTACTGCCAATACGTCTTGCGAGCTTACCCATTGACGATGCTCACGGCCATATTTATCCGTGTAGGCTTGTACATAACCAGAAAATTTAATCCGCTTAGCTTGCTCTGGTGCACTTAGCTCCCAGGGGTGTCCCTCTCGCAACCAATTATCCGGTTGCTCAATCTGATTCCCCTCTTTTATCGACTGATTAAACATGCCATATTCATAGCGAATACCGTAACCGACCACTGGCAGCGCTAAACTGGCACAGCTATCTAAAAAGCAAGCCGCTAAACGCCCTAACCCGCCATTTCCTAAACCGGCATCATGTTCGGCTTGTTGAACACTTTCCAGCTCAGTGCAGTAGGCTTGTAAAGCTAAAGACACTTGCGACTCTAAATCAAGATTTAAAACCGCATTGCCTAAGGCACGTCCCATTAAAAACTCCAGCGATAAATAAGCTGTTTTACGGCGTTTTTGTTGTTTTATTTGTTGATTGGTTTCGCGACAACGTGCCACTAATCGGTCTCTGATTGTCAGTGCCAGCGCATGATATAAATAAAGGTGCGATTTACCCACCACATCACGGCCTAAAGTGTAATAAAAATGCCGAGTCAAATCGTCATTTAAGGTACTTTCATCTATTACAGGGCCTGCTTGCCAGCCTTTTACTACACACATTTGCTCATCTTGTTTAGTCATAATCATCGCCTTCTAAGTTGGCACTAAAAACCCAGCTACTTTGTGCTGTTATATCCACATTAGCACCTTCTTTAACAAAAGAAGAAGCATTGTTTACACTTGATAAAACCAGTTCCCAGGGCGCATCGAAGGGTGATTTTGGTAATTCACACACTACCAACGCTTTACTAGAATTAAGGATAATAAGAAGAGCATGTTTACTCTGTTTGTCTAACAAGCTGTACATTAAAAATTGTCGTGTATCTTCATGCCAGTGTGCTTCATCCATTTTTTTACCGTTTTCGGTGAACCATTTAACGGTAAAGCGCTCATCAATATCATTTAAAAATACACTGTGTTTAAACGCACTATGCGCACGTCTAATTTTTAAAACATCATCAATAAATTGAATCAAAGAGTGATTAAATTGTGAGTCTTTCCATGCAAGCCAACTTGTGCGATTATTTTGACAATAAGCATTATTATTACCGCCTTGCGAGTGTGCCATTTCACTGCCGGAGGCAATCATGGGCACGCCTTTGGAAAGCAATAAGGTAAGTAAAAAGTTTTTTTGTTGCTGTAGGCGCAAGCTTACTATTTCAGCATCGCTAGTAAATCCCTCTACGCCACAGTTAAACGAATAATTAGCGCTGTGCCCATCTTGGTTGTTTTCACCATTGGCCTGATTGTGTTTATGCTCGTAACTGACTAAATCGGCTAATGTAAATCCATCATGACTGGTAATAAAGTTTATGCTATTTAATGGTCCCCGTTCACTGTGTTCAAAAATATCAAATGAGCCGTGTAAACGTTTAGCCACAACACTTATAATTCCTTGTTCTCCTTGCCAAAAACGCTTGATAACATCACGATACTGATCATTCCATTCTCGCCAAGGGGATGGAAAAGCGCCTAGCTGATAGCCTCCAGGGCCTATATCCCAAGGCTCGCTAATGAGCTTTACTTTATTAAGAATAGGATCTTGGGCTATTGCTTGTAAAAAAGTATGCGAAGAACTAAAGCCTGTACTTGAACGCGCTAAAATAGTGGCCAAATCAAATCGAAAACCATCTACCCCCATCACTTCCACCCAATAACGTAAGCTGTCTAAAACCAGCTGTAACGTTTTTGGGTGATCAATATTTAAGGTATTACCACAACCTGTATCGTTAATGTAAACATTTGGCTGACCGTTAATAGTACGATAATAAGTAAGGTTGTCGAGCCCACGCAAAGATAAAATAGGCCCATCACAGCCCCCCTCTGCGGTATGGTTATAAACAACATCTAAAATAACTTCGATATCGGCGCGGTGTAACTCGCTTACCATTTGTTTAAATTCAGTTATGTCGTCATTTACTAAATAGTCTTTATGAGGCGTAAAAAAGTTAAGCGTGTTGTACCCCCAATAGTTTTGTAAACCTTTAGTAACTAAAAACTGTTCACTAATAAACGCTTGCACAGGCAAAAGCTCAACCGCTGTTACCCCAAGACTTTTTAAATGTTCGATAAAGTTCGGGTGGCTTAAACCTAAAAATTTACCTTGTAACGCTTTGGGGATTTTGGGGTGACTACAGGTAGCTCCTTTGACATGGCACTCATAAATAATGGTATTTGTCCACGTATGCTGCGGTTTTGTATTCGTATATGCAACCGTTGCAGTGACTTTAGATTTAGGCATATCAATAGCGTTATTTACGTTACTTTTTATGCCAATGGGCATTTGTCCGTAATGACGTTCACTCCAAGTAAACTCACTAAATAGGTCTTTTCCATAAGGGTCAATTAACAGTTTATTTTCATTGAAAAAAAGGCCTTTTTCTGGATTGTATTCACCATCGACTCTAAAGCCATATAATGCACCCACGTTAAGTGGTGAAACATGCACACTCCACACACCACCTTCATTGATATTCATGGCTATTTTTAAAATTTCTGTGTGACCACTTTTATCAAATAAACACACATACGCTTGACTTGCTTTAGGGGCATAAAGTGAAAAATTAACGCCCCCATTTTGCGCACTAGAACCCAAAGGTAAAGGCGCCCCATGAGTAACCTCAAAGCAATTACTCATGACTCACCTTTTGAATATACAGTGTCGTTAATCCGCCAATAGCTATATTAATACTCTGCTTATAACCATGACTAGCGTGAGGTGTTGCTGCTATTAACTGCGCCTTGTCATTGGCAATTGAATAACCAGATCCATAAAACTGACGATCATCAGTGTTTAACACCACTTTATATTTTCCTTCGCTGGGTACCCCTATACGATAGTTTTGATAGCCCACAGGGGTAAAGTTTGCCAAAATAACCATAAAATCTTGAGCATTTTTTGCGTAACGAATAAAGCTTAAGATACTTTGCTCGTCGTTATTGTTATCTATCCATGAAAACCCTGTGGCACAGGTATCAAGTTCATATAACGCAGGATGGGATTTATATACATGGTTGAGTCGTTTAATACTTTGCTGAATACCCTGATGGCTTTGGTGTTCAAGTAAATGCCAATCAAGAGAATGGTCATGATCCCACTCTTTACGTTGAGCGAACTCAGATCCCATAAATAATAATTTTTTACCCGGATGAGCCCACATAAAAGCGTAATAAGCTCGCAAATTGGCAAACTGTTGCCAATCATCACCGGGCATTTTATTGAGTAACGATCCCTTACCGTGTACCACTTCGTCATGACTAAGTGGCAAAATATAATTTTCACTAAATGCATATACCATGGAGAATGTCATTTTATGGTGATGGTATTTTCTAAATAACGGATCCTGCTGCATATAATGCAAACTGTCGTTCATCCACCCCATATTCCATTTATAACCAAAGCCTAAACCATTGTGCTCAACACTTTGGGTAACCCCAGGCCAAGCCGTTGACTCCTCTGCAATCATCATAATGCCAGGATTATTTTTATAACTGCGGATATTTACTTGTTTTAGGCACTCTATTGCCCCTAAGTTTTCTCGACCACCATAACAATTAGCAACCCATTGCCCTTCTTTGCGACTGTAATCAAGGTAAAGCATTGACGCCACCGCATCCACGCGCAAACCATCTACACCAAATTGGCTAAGCCAATACATAGCATTAGATATTAAGAAACTTTTTACCTCAGGGCGGTCGTAATTATAAATATAGGTATTCCAATCAGGATGAAATCCTTGACGCATATCTGCATGTTCATATAAATGAGTGCCATCAAAGCGATGTAAGCCATGCGGATCGCTCGGAAAGTGCCCAGGTACCCAATCAAGTAATATGCCTATGTTGGCGCTATGACATTGCTCGACTAAGTATTTAAAGCTGTTGTAATCACCAAAGCGGCTAGTCGGTGCAAACAGCCCAACGGGTTGATAGCCCCATGAGCCATCAAACGGGTATTCACTTATGGGCATAAGTTGTAGGTGAGTAAATCCCATTTCAATAACGTAACTAACAAGCTTATCAGCAAGTTCAGTATAACTTAAGTAACGGTTGTGCTCACCGCGCTGCCATGAGCCTAAATGAACTTCATAAATACTAATAGCAGCATCAATATGGTTACGTTTTTGCCGATTTACAACGGCTTGCTCAGTGAGCGTTATAGCCGCTGGTTTGTACTGCAATATACTGGCAGTGCCGGGCGCTTGCTGCATTTTAAATGCAAAAGGGTCGGCTTTTTCGAGCACTTCGCCACTAAGCGTAATGATGGAGTATTTATAACACATGTCTGCGCTAAGACCCGGTATAAATAATTCCCAGACACCACAGGCCGGATGAAATCGCATAAAATGACGATTAGCCTGCCAAAAATTAAATTCACCAATAACGGATACGCTAGCAGCATTAGGGGCCCAAACACAAAAACGAACACCATCAATACCTTGCTGCGTACTAAAGTGGGCGCCTAAGTGTGTGTGCGCGTGCTCAAGGCTGCCTTCATTAAATAAGTACATCGCTTCTTTATCAAGCGTACTATTAAAACCATATTCATCGTAAAATGTAACATGACTGTTTTCATAGCTAGCATGACATTGGTAAACGCTGCTAGGCATGCTTGGTAACTTAACAATAAATAAATCGCTTTGTTTATAGCGAAGTGCATTAAATATACGATCATTAACTTGCACGGATAAGCTAAGTGCAGCAGGTAAATAAACTCGAATTTCTATCCCACTGTCGGTTTGATGCGCACCTAAAAAACTAAAGGGGTCTTTGAATCGCCCAGCATTTAATGCCTTTACTTGCGTGTCATAGTCAGCTAAGTGTGGTGCTCTACTTTTCTCAGCATGATTCATTTAAGCATTCCTTATTGAGCTAATAGCTGCCAAAAGGCTGGCATTATTGGTAAAAACAGTATCACTGGTATGAGTAAGTACACGTCGCCAATTTGGATATTCCTTATCAGTACCGGGAATATTCACAGGGTATTTTTGCTGATCTAAATCATCAATCTGTAATGCAAATAAGCGTGATGGAGAGTTTGCTAAACATAAAGCCAATGCACTATAAACATCAACGGCCTCGCTACTAATTAACAATTCAACATCAAAACTCGAGCCTTTAATAAAACGAAGCAGTTTTTGTTTTTCTTCGAGGCGTTGCAAAACTAGCTGCTGATATTGACTCTCATCAATCAATCCATAATGCTGTTTAATCATTAAGTCATCATGTTGCCACCAGCCAAAAAATGGCGGCACATCGTGATTAGCAATCATCAGCAAGCAATGCTCGGCGAGAGCATCTCGGTCAATAAATTCATCATTTGATTGTTTTTCGAAATAAAATAAGCTGTTTGAAAATATACCACTACTGGCTAACGCTTCTTTTACCTCAGGTGGCACAACCCCTAAATCTTCACCTATGACTACGGTTTTATTAAGCTGTGATTCTATTTTTAAAATTGCCAACAAGTGTTCAAATGGATAATAAACGTAACAACCATCTTGCTGATTGTCGTTAATAAAGCACCACCATAATCGCCGTATTGCCATAACATGATCAATACGAAGGCCTCCCACTGTTTGCATGTTGGCACGAATAAGAGAACGATAAAAGTGATAGTTATTGTCTGCCAAGCGCAGTGGATTTATAGCGGGCAACCCCCAGTCTTGACCATTTTGAGCCCATGGATCTGGCGGCGCACCCACACTGGCATATTGACTAAACAAGGCGTCTTGAAATGCATACTCGCTGCCTTCACTGCTACACCCTACAGCGAGATCATTAATTAACCCTATCGCCATTCCTTGCGCTATACACTGCTGTTGGCACATTAGTAACTGGCTATGAGCTTGCCATTGTAAATAGCATTCAAATGGCGTGTTATCACTCGCTAACATCGCCAGGACATCCGCATGCTGTTTACAAAACACAGAAAACTCATGTTTTCGGGCAGCACTGCCGTGCTGCAAAAAGTGTTCAAAAAGTAATTTAAACGCTGTGTATTTATGCTTCGTTACCTGCTCATAATCAATAAACTCGACACTATCCACATCGTGTATTTTTGTCGATTGCGTGCGCATAAAATCAGCAAGCGCGCTATTATTGAGACGCTCTTGAGATAAGTTAATCGCTATATAAATCGGGTTTAATAATGCACGGTTATTAGGGCTATATGGGCTAGCACGTTGCGCATTATCAGCAAACAATAAATGTAAGGGGTTAAGTAAAATGTAATCCATATTTTGCTGAGCGCAAAGTGTTGCTAACTCATATAAGTCATTAAAATCGCCTATTCCAAATCCCGCTTTATTTCTTAAAGTATACAGCTGAATTGATAAACCAAAGCGTTTAGTATTACTTATTTGATAAGCTTGCTCAGGCACGGACCAAATTTGGGTATGAACTACTTGCTCGCCCATACTCACAACAGCATCGTAATAGCCTGTGGGCAACAATGGCAACGAAAGCGCAATTTCAATATAACGCAAGCCATCAATATAATACTCGCCAAGTACATCACAATATGCTGGTTGATCAAACTGCAACGCTATACTTAGCTCCGCTACTTCAAGGTTTATGCTGTTGTGAAGATCGCTTTGTTTAAGGCGTACCTTGAGTACATTGTTTGGCTGCTCAACTAAGCTGATCGCGGGTACTAGCGTTAACCAAGTGCCAGCATCGAGCTTAGTATTCAATGTTTTGATTAATGCAGCATCTGTGGTATCAATATTACAACATTGCAACGCACGATTGCGGGTCTGCTCGCTAAAAACAACGTGCTCCCCCGTATAGCTTGTGTACTCATACCCTATTCCATGCAAATAAAGTAACTGCGATAATGCATCCATTCACTAACCTTAATTAATACGTTGTGTATTTACTATGCTATTTTCTGAACCAAAGTTATTGGCGATATATCCATCTGCATTATGATCGTTATCCCATAGCTGACCGTTGATCAAATAACGAAAATGAAATTCCTTATCGACAGGCAAACGCTGCTTACACTTAAAAACACCCCGTTTTTTATTGTGCTTCATTGGCACAGGTTGCCAATTATTAAATTCACCTAACAAGCAAACGTCATCGGCATCAGGGTGGGAAAACTCAAACGTTACTTCTGCTTCATTTTTTGTTTTAAAAAAACGTTTATTCAACATAATAGGCTCCAACTAAACCAAAAGGGTTATTCATCTTTGCCACAGGCCAAACAGCTTAAAAGGCGATGTGGAATCCATTCATTCACATAAAAAACAGCTTTAAAGTTAATCAACACGTTGTTTACGCATTATGACAGTGCGCTATTTATTTTTTTATTACTACATAAAAACTATAAAATCCTTTAGCTTAGCAACACCATCAGCGATAATACGCAATTACTTTGCAAATACGATAAACATTCAAAGACTATGTTGAAAAAAAGTATTCTTATTCTCTTAGCACTCGTTTTTATCACTATCACAGCGGTTGTTACTAGCTCAATTTATACACTATACAGTAAAAAAATAGTTTCTGTAGACCCTAAATTAAAAGAAATTTCTGGCATCGAATTCGATAAATATAAACGGCTTTGGGCAATAAATGACAGTGGTGATGAACCTAAGCTATATCGATTAAATAACGACGGGTCTATCGCTAAAGAAATTTTGGTGACCAATGCAAAAAATATTGATTGGGAAGATATGACTCAAAATAAATTCGGTCATTTCTTTTTAGGTGACTTTGGTAACAATAATAATCTTCGTAAGTGGCTGACAATTTATAAAATAGAAAACCCCATTGATATAAAAACCAATGCCACTGAAGCTGAAATAATTAAGTTCACTTACCCAGAATTAGATGGCAGCCCTATACAACCTGATCAACGCAATTATGATTTAGAGGCTTTTGTGGCGCTGGGTCGACATTTATATTTATTCACTAAAAATCGCACTGAGCCATTTGATGGTATTACTAATGTTTATAAGGTAGGTGATTATGCAGCGAACTTTGATGCACAACTGATAGATTCATTTAAAACTTGCACCACCTTGGAAAAGCTATGTTGGATCACCTCAGCGGCGCTCAGTCCTAATAGAAAAAAACTCGCATTATTAGATTCAACCAGTATTTGGCTATTTGAAAACTTTAAAGGGGATAAGTTTTTTTCAGGCGACGTTTTTAAAATTGACCTTGGTATTGTCACCCAAAAAGAAGCCATTACTTTTTATGATGATAATACCATCGCTTTTACCGATGAAGAGTTTAAAGGCATTGGCGGTAACGTGTATTTTATAAATCTAAACCAAGTTACAAAAGTTAAAGTGCAACGAAACTAAGTCGTTAGCTTAAATTAACGCTTAAATTTGGTTTCTAAAATAACCGATGAACGCGTGCGCTCTACCCCATCTAAGTTACCTATGTCATCAAGCAAATGACTCAACTTTTCTAAGTTTTGCGCTTGTACAATCGCGATTAAGTCAAATTCGCCGCTAATCGCATACAACTGAGAAATAGCATCAATTTGCTTTAATTCAATATTGGTTTTAGTGGCAAGCTTTTGTTTCACTTTTATTGATACATGCGCCGAGACTAAGCTATTTAAAAAGTCATCACCAAAGTCAACGCTATAGCCTTTAATGACCCCACTTTGCTCTAACTTAAGCATACGGCTTTGCACCGTTGAACGAGATAAATTTAAATGCCTTGCCAAGTCAGAAATGCTAGCACGGGCGTTCATTTTTAATACTGACAGCAGTTTTTCGTCTTGGGGAGTTATCATAATGCTAAATATGTTCGTTAATTTGGTTATTATTCTAATCATTTTTCACAAAATAGCACTGCAAATTTCATTCACAACCTTTGATAATACAATAAACGAGTAAAACACAATATATTGCTGAATCATCCTGACCTTATTGTTTTTTTTTCAGCAAAGTATTTTTTATGTGATTAATTTAGGTGTAAAAATGCAAGTAACCAGAGATTTATTTAACGACGTAATGGTCCCTAATTACAACCCTTCAGCGGTTGTTCCGGTTCGTGGTGAAGGCTCACGTGTGTGGGATCAGAACAATAACGAATTTATCGATTTTGCCGGTGGTATTGCGGTTAATTGTTTAGGCCATTGCCACCCTGCATTAGTAGCTGCACTTAAAGAGCAAGGCGAGAAAATTTGGCACTTAGCAAATGTAATGACTAATGAGCCAGCGCTTCGCTTAGCTAAAAAAATGGTTGATGCCACGTTTGCTGAGAAAGTTTACTTTGCAAACTCAGGGGCAGAAGCAAACGAAGCGGCATTAAAATTAGCGCGTCGCTTTGCGCTGGATAAATTTGGTGCTGAAAAGTCTAAAATAATCGCCTTTAACAAAGGTTTTCACGGCCGTACATTTTTCACTGTTACAGTGGGTGGCCAAGCCGCTTATTCTGATGGTTTTGGTCCAAAGCCTGCTGATATTGTTCATTGTGACTACAATGATATTGCCGCCTTTGAAGCCCTTATTGACGATAATACTTGTGCGGTAATGATGGAGCCATTACAAGGTGAAGGCGGTATTGTGCCACCGACAACTGAGTTTGCACAAAAAGTAAGACAGCTGTGTACTAAACATAATGCACTGCTTATTTTTGATGAAGTGCAAACCGGTGTTGGCCGTACAGGTCATTTATACGCATATGAAGGCCTAGATGTTATTCCTGATATCTTAACTACGGCTAAAGCCTTAGGGGGCGGTTTTCCAATTGGCGCTATGATCACCACCACTGAAATTGCTGCACACCTAAAAGTAGGCACGCATGGCTCTACTTACGGTGGTAACCCGTTAGCGTGCGCCGTTGCAGAAGCGGCGTTTGATACCGTTAATACCCCTGCGGTTTTAGATGGCGTAAAAGAGCGTGAACAAATCTTCCGTGATGGTTTAAATGCAATTAATGAAAAATACCATGTCTTTAGCGAAGTCCGTGGTAAAGGTTTACTGATTGGCGCAGTATTGAATGAAAAGTTTGCAGGCCGAGCTCGTGACTTTTTAGTAGCAAGTGCCAATAACGGCTTAATGAACTTAGTTGCTGGCATGGACGTTATTCGTTTTACTCCTTCATTAGTGATCCCATTTGAGGATATTAAAGAAGGCTTAACTCGCTTTGAAAAAGCAGTAAGCGACGTAGTAAACGGTTAATCACTAAGTAAAACATATAAAGTCCGGTGGTAAATAAATGCCTACTTCAGGGCATTATATGTTGTTGGAGCAAGTAGTTAATGCAAGTATTACGTCCTATTACTGTCAACGATTTTGCCGCACTTAAAGAGATTGCTATTGAGTCTGGCCATGGCTTTACCTCTTTACCTGTCGATGATGGGCAACTACAAGAAAAAATTGAACGTGCGCAAAACAGTTTTACTAAACATGTAGATAAGCCCATCGACGAAAGCTATCTATTTGTTTTAGAAGACAGTGAAACCGGCAAAGTCATTGGTACTACCGCCATAGAAGCCGCTGTTGGGTTATCTGTGCCTTTATATCATTACCACCTAGGTAAAACCGTTCATCACTCACCTACTTTAAACGTTTACAATACTGTTGATATTTTGAGTATGTGTAATGACTACACTGGCTGCTCAGAAATATGTACTTTATTTTTACGTGAAAACAGCAGAAAAGGCCTAACAGGGCGGTTTTTATCACGTTCACGCTTTTTATTTATGGCTCAGCACAGTGAACGCTTTGCCGACACGGTCATTGCTGAAATGCGTGGTGTTAGCGATGAAAATGGTCACTCACCATTTTGGCAGTGGTTGCAGGAACACTTTTTTAGCATTGAATTCCCACAAGCCGATCATTTAGTGGGCTTAGGCGATAAAGTGTTTATTAGCGAGTTAATGCCTAAATACCCAATTTATGTGAATTTACTGAGTAAAAAAGCACAGGCGGTGATTGGTCATGTGCATGATAAAACCAAACCCGCACTTAAGTTGCTTGAAAAAGAAGGCTTTGAACACCGAGGCTACGTTGATTTATTTGACGCAGGCCCCACTGTAGAGGCAAAGCTAGGTAATATTCGCAGTATTCGTGATTCACAGGTGTGCCCCATTACTATTGGCAAGCTTGAACATATTAACGAGCAAAGCTCAGACACCTTGGCTATTTGTAATCAAGGGGTGAGTGATTTTAGAGCCACATTCACAAAACATGCTCATTATAATCAGGCAAAGCACACCTTAGTTATCAGCCAAGAAGTGGCTGATGCACTTCATTTAAAACAAGGAGATGCAGCGCGATTTTTCCGCCTGTAACATTATTTATGAACACACAACTCATTAATAACCAATGGCACGCAGGCCAAGGCCCTGCTTTTAATTCTATTAATCCAAGTAATGGTGACATTGTTTGGCAAGGTAATAGCGCCAACCCAGAGCAAGTTGACCGTGCGGTTAAAGCAGCAAGAGCTGCGCAAATTCAATGGGCAGAGATGCCAATTGAGCAACGAATTACTATTTTAGAAAACTTTGTTGCCCAGCTAAAAGACCATAGCGAAGAATTTGCCAGTATTATTGCCCGTGAAACAGGTAAACCGCTATGGGAAACACGCACAGAAGTAGGCGCGATGACAGGCAAAGTGGCCATCTCAATTCGTGCTTACAATGAACGTACAGGCACAACTGAAAATCCAATGCCTGGCGCAAAAGCCTTTATTCGCCACAAACCGCATGGTGTAGTGGCTATTTTTGGCCCGTACAACTTCCCAGGTCACTTACCAAACGGCCATATTGTACCGGCAATTTTAGCCGGTAACACCGTGGTGTTTAAACCATCAGAATTAACTCCTCATGTCGCTCAATTTACCTTAGAATTATGGCTAAAAGCAGGCTTACCAGCAGGGGTTATTAACCTTGTTCAAGGTGAACTAGAAACAGGTAAAGCGCTGGCCTCACACCAAGATATAGATGGCCTATTTTTTACTGGTAGCTCAAACACAGGGCATTTATTACATAAACAATTTGCAGGCCACCCAGGTAAAATTTTAGCCCTTGAAATGGGCGGTAATAACCCACTCGTAGTTAAAGATGTTGCCGATGTAAGCGCCGCTGTGCACGATATAATTCAATCGGGTTTTATTACTTCGGGCCAGCGTTGTACCTGTGCACGCCGTTTATTTATTGAAAAATCAGCCAATGGCGATGCTATTTTAGAAAAGCTGATCAGCGCCACTAAAAATATCCTTGTAGACGATAGCTTTGCAAGCGATCAACCATTTATGGGCGCGATGATCAGCGAAAAAGCCGCCTTAGGCATGGTTGCGGCGCAAGCTGAGCTAGTTAAACAAGGTGCAGAGGTACTTGTTGAGCTTAAACAGTTAAAACCAGGCACTGGGTTTGTAAGCCCAGGTATTATTGATGTCACTAATATTAACGAAATCGCCGATGAAGAACACTTTGGCCCGCTAATTAAAGTATATCGTTACACTGATTTTGATAGCGCTATAAACGAGGCTAACAACACCCGCTTTGGTTTATCTGCTGGTTTACTTGGCGACAGTGAAGATGATTACAACCACTTTTTAAAACGCATTCGTGCCGGTATTGTTAACTGGAACCGCCCTACTACCGGCGCATCAAGCGCAGCGCCATTTGGTGGTATAGGTGCCAGTGGCAATCATAGAGCCAGTGCTTATTATGCAGCAGATTACTGCGCATACCCTGTAGCCTCTGTAGAAGCAGAAAAAGTGAATTTACCGCAAACCCTCGCGCCGGGCTTAATAATTGAATAATAATTTTAACCAAATTTAAGGATTTACCATGCATACCGATGTAAACACATTATTTGATAACCTCTGGCAAAACTACCTAACCGTAACGCCATCTGCTGATAAAATTCATGACCTATTAGGCTCAACGCAAAAAGACGACATAATTAACGATCATATTGCGTTGCGTACTTTTAATATCGAAAAAGTAGGCCTTGAAAAACTGGCTGCGCACTTTTTAGCTATTGGCTATAAAGAATGTGGTGAGTATCATTTTGAAGCAAAAAAACTCTACGCTAAACATTATGAACACAGCGATCCAAATCAACCTAAAGTGTTTATTTCTGAGTTGTTAGTTGAAAAATGTTCAACTGAGCTACAAGCCATTGTTACTGATATGGTCGCGCAAATTGACGAAAGCGCAGTGACTGCCGATAACTTTTTATATTCAGGAACACACTGGCAAGTAAGCACTGATACTTACAAAAAGCTATTAGCAGAGAGCGAATATGCGGCGTGGATGTCTGCGTGGGGTTACCGTGCTAATCACTTTACTGTGAACATTAATACCTTGGCTAAGTTTGATAACATCCATGATGTAAATCAAGCATTAAAAGATGCAGGCTTTGCACTTAATACCTCAGGGGGTGAAGTAAAAGGCTCGCCAGAGGTGTTATTAGAGCAATCATCCACGCTGGCTGATGAATACGCTGTCACCTTTAGCGATGGCGATATGCGTATCCCTAGCTGCTTTTACGAGTTTGCTATTCGTTACCCAAAACCCGATGGGGAAATTTACACCGGCTTTGTAGCTGCCTCTGCGGATAAAATATTTGAAAGCACCAACGCAAGATAACAAATAGTTTGCTGAAAAAGCCCATTTTTGGGCTTTTTTTGTCGCTAATTTAGCCTAAATCCATTTTTTATGGATAAAATTAAAACAACTCTATTTTTAAAAACTATAAAAACAGTGGTTTATAGTCATTTTCTAACTGCTCAAACGATAAGTCGCCAATAAATCGACCAAAACTGAGCCAGGTTGCAAGCCCTCTTAAATCTTTAAAATGTGGCGGCACAAATTGTGGATTTTCAATCACACCTAAGTCGTGTAACTGCGATATTAACCTGAAGTCATCAATGGATATTTTACCTACCAGCAATAATGGCAACTGATCAATCCGACCTAGCTGTATTGCCACCCTAATTAGGTTATAAACTAATACAAAGCCTTTTATATAAGCAATGTCTTTGGTAAATGGTAAACCGGTTGCGGTACTGCCTCTAAATACGCGTTGTGCAAGGGTATAGCTGTCGTCTTTTGATAACCCTTGTGCCACATAATCTCGGTAAATATCGATAAACTCAGCGCCATCAATTACTTTCGTCACCGCTTGAATACGGTTTACTAATTTTGATAAACGCCTAGGTGTAGATTTAAGCGTAATAATTTCCGTCAGTACCGCAAGCCCCTCTTGAGTCACCGTAGAGCTGGGAGTGCCTTTACTCAAGCAGGTTAAATAAGGCTGCGCTAAACCATTTTGCGTCGTGCCTACATGTATCCATCCTTCGTGCACCTCTAAAATATCAAGTTCTCGCTGAGAAAACTTAACATCTTGATTAAGTTTAATATTATTCGCACCAGCAGCGGCATCACTGACAATACCATCGCTAAGCATCACCTCAACATTAATACCTTGCATGCTAGCATTAACCTGCTCAGATAAAATACGCACCGCATCACTGGCATCAATATTTTTAGGATCTTCAGGTAGAATATTTGCATCAAGCAAGCTTTTTAGTGGCTGTTCAAGCATATTAGCCAGTTCAGACAGCGAGGGCTCGCCAGCATGAAACAGATCTTTAGGGTGACCAAATAACTCCACCGATAAATCATGAAATTCAGCCGTCCCCCGGTACTCGAGCATGTTTAGTACCGTTTTATATTCGCTACACATTTTCCCCATATACTGAGTGATGGGATTTAATTGGCCTAATTGATTAATAATATTTCGATGCAGTGTTGAAAAGGCTTGGCGCAACTCGCTGGGAACAAATCCCAAATCACGTTGCTGATAATAAGCACGATCAATTAACGGATTTTTTTGACATTTTTGCCTAAAAAACGCTTCTTTTGTCTGTTTATCCCAATTAATCGCATCGAGTATTCTAATCGGTGTTTGCAGCGCAATGAGTTGATCAGATAATTCTCGAGTTTTTATAAGTAACGCTTTGTCTATCATGGTAAAAGCTCAACAAAAAATGAACGATCAGCATAATTTATAAATTCAAAAATAACAAAGTAATATCATACTTTTTAGACTATTGCTTTTATGATGATCGGCCCTCATCTCTACAGCGTACTAGTGTGTAAATCTAAGGTGTAAATTATGAAAAATGAAATCGACAATAAACAAATATTAGCGGTATATGAACGTATTCAACAACGTGGGGAAGCCACAGAGAAAGGTAAGTTTTATCAAGGTATAACTGCATTTTCTGATATAGACGGTTACACGGTGTATTTACAAGGCAGCGGGGTTTTATTGCGCTTTGGCTTTCATAATACCTATCACCTTGATTATGAACATGACAAACACAAAGACGACTTTTTGAAAAAACTTTACAACATAGCTAATGAAGAGTAATGCGAGCACCAAACAGACGAAATAGACCAACAAGTTCGCGTAACTTACACTTTATCCACCAAGTTATTGCGCAATTAAAGGCAGACCCTAAAAAATTACAGCTAATTAAAAATAACCTTGCTTATTACCGCGCGCAAACATATTTAAAGCGCGGTTTTTTATTGGCAATAGAACGTTTTGATTGGGTGTTTGAAGCCACCGATAATATCGATGAAATATGCGCTCAAATTATGGCCGATGATTACATTGGCAATCGCTTAAGACGTTATCCGTTATTATTTAAAGGCGTTGTTGAAAGCTAAACAGCGCCCTTATTTACTTCGCTGTTGCGTTAACATTTATTTAAATTAATCTCTTATTTCCAAATCTAAATCATTTTTTAATCGAACTTCTCACAAATTCGCTTTGCCGCATTTAAAGCAACTTGCCTGCAAAAAATACAATTAGTACTCTAATAGTTATCATGCTAGTAAATAAATCATCAAAATCCAATAAAATTTGTAAACAAATAATTACACCATAAGGGTAAGTACAGAAAATACATATAACTATTTGTTTTAATTGATTTTTTATAAAGTAACACGTTGTTAATATTACGTTATTTTAGAGCGATTTAATTAATCATTTGTCCACATTTTGCGCTGTGATAATTTACACAAGCCTTGAATTGTTAGAGCTATTACCTTAAGCTTCTCTTTATTGAACGATCAATTAATAAAAAATATGCCTAAAGTTGGAATGGAACCTGTAAGACGTCAGCAGTTAATTGACGCAACTATAGAGTCAGTTGCTCAAAAAGGCTTACAGGCGACTACAATTAATAGTATTAGTAAAAATGCGGGAATGTCATCCGGCATCATAAGTCATTACTTTGGTGGAAAACAGGGGCTAATTGAAGCAACTGTGCGCTACTTACTTTCTAACTTGAAAGAAGACTTAATTAGCCGAGTTGATGAAAATACCACACCCACTCAAAGATTAATGTTTATTGTTGAATCAAACTTTGCACTAGTACAACAACGAAAAGACACCACGCGAACGTGGTTAAGCTTTTGGGCGCAATCGATGCACGATAGTGAACTTCACCGTTTACAAAATGTAAACAGCAAACGTTTACAAAGCAATTTAACCGTTTCTTTAAAGCAACTAATGCCGTTAACGCAAGCAACGCTCGCGGCTGAATTAACCGCAGCAATGATCGATGGCTTATGGCTACGTGCCGTGTTAAGCCAATCGGACGAAAATCAGTTTAAACACAGTGAATTACTGGCTAAAAACTATGTGCATTCACTTATCAAGCAATATGGAGCCTAACGTGACTACACCTATCTATCAAAACTTTATCAATGGTCAATTCCTTGCAAACAAAAGCGGCGAAACATTTGATGTAGTGAATCCTGCAACCGGCCAAGTAATTTATGCCGTTGAAATCGCAGACGAGTCTATTCAAAACGCAGCGATTGAAAGTGCAAAACAAGGCTTTAAAGTGTGGTCGACGATGACCCCGATTGAGCGCAGCCGTATTTTATTAAACGCTGTGGCTATTTTACGCCAGCGCAATGATGAGCTTGCACTCGTCGAAGTGCTTGATACTGGTAAACCAATGCAAGAAGCAAACTGCGTGGATGTTGAAACAGGCGCAGATGTTATTGAATATTTTGCAGGCCTTGCACCTGCCCAAGTGGGTCAACAACAAATGGTTGGCGATGACTTTTACTATACCCGTAAAGAGCCATTAGGTATTTGCGCGGGTATTGGGGCATGGAACTACCCACTACAAATAGCATGTTGGAAGTCAGGCCCTGCGCTTGCCGCGGGAAATGCGTTTATTTTTAAACCGTCTGAAGAAACGCCGCTTGGCGCAATCAAACTCGCTGAAGTATTTATTGAAGCGGGTGTACCGGCTGGCGTATTTAATGTAGTACAAGGCGCAGCTGAAGTAGGCCAATGGCTTACTGCACATAAAGATATAGAAAAAGTATCGTTCACCGGCGAAGTAGGTACTGGTAAAAAAGTAGTGGCCAGTGCTGCGGGCACATTAAAAGACGTGACCATGGAGCTCGGTGGTAAATCACCATTGCTCGTATTTGATGATGCTGACATTTCTCAAGCTGTCAGTGCTGCAATGTTAGGTAATTTTTACACTCAAGGTGAAATTTGCACTAACTGTACCCGTATTTATGTGCACAAAAATGTGTACCAGCAATTTATCGACGAGCTTAAAACGCGCACCGAAAATAATATTATTGCTGGTGATCCACAGGATTTAAACACCAACTTTGGCGCGCTTATTTCTAAAAAGCATCAAGACTTAGTAATGAGCTACATCAATAAAGGCCTTGAAGAAGGAGCCACATTGTTAACGGGTGGGTCAACACTTGCACCACAATCGGCGCCTAATGGCTATTTTGTAGCACCCACAGTGTTTATTGATTGCAACGATGAAATGACCATCGTTAAAGAAGAGATTTTTGGCCCCGTAATGAGCGTTTTAGTGTTTGATGATGAAGACGATGTCATTGCTCGCGCAAACGGCACTCACTTAGGTTTAGCGGCTGGCGTATTTACCCGCGATATTAAACGCGCTCATCGCGTTATTCATCAGCTACAAGCGGGGATTTGTTGGATCAATGCTTACGGTAACTCGCCAGCAGAAATGCCTGTAGGTGGCTATAAGCAATCGGGTATTGGCCGCGAAAACGGCATACAAACACTTGATCATTACACCCAGACTAAATCTATTTATGTAGGTATGGCTGATATTGAGAGCCCGTTTTAAGGAATCATTATGAACCACTCTTTTGATTATATAATTGTTGGTGCAGGCTCTGCTGGCTGTGTGTTAGCAAATCGTTTGTCTGAGAATTCAAGTAACAGCGTATTACTACTTGAAACGGGCGGCAGCGATAAGAGCATTTTTATAAAAATGCCCACTGCCCTGTCAATTCCTATGAATACCGATAAGTTTGCGTGGCAATTTCATACACAACCTGAGCCGCATTTAAATAACCGTGAAATGCATTGTCCACGCGGTAAAGTGCTTGGCGGCTCATCATCAATTAATGGCATGGTGTATGTACGTGGCCACGCTAAAGATTTTGATGAATGGCAACAGCACGGTGCCAATGGCTGGGATTATCAAGCCTGCTTACCGTATTTTAAAAAAGCAGAAAGCTTTTATTTGGGTGAAAACAGCCATCGTGGTGGCAAAGGCCCACTAGGTGTTAATAACGGCAATAATATGGAAAACCCGTTATATAGTGCATTTATTGATGCCGGTGCGCAGGCAGGTTACGCCACTACAGATGATTATAATAGCGCTCAACAAGAAGGCTTTGGCCCTATGCACATGACCGTTAAAAACGGTGTGCGCAGCTCTGCTTCTCGTGAGTATTTAGACCCTATTAAACACCGTAGCAACCTAACAATTGTAACCGATGCACTTGCCCAACGCGTTATTTTAGAGAATAAAAAAACAACTGGCGTTGAATATAAACTCAACGGCGCGGTTAAAACGGCACAAGCCAATAAAGAGGTTATTTTAAGTGCAGGCTCTATCGGCTCACCGCATCTATTACAGCTCTCAGGTATTGGCGATAAACACGCGCTTGAAAAAGCAGGCGTTGAAGTAAAGCATCATTTACCGGGTGTCGGCCAAAACTTACAAGATCACTTAGAGTTTTACTTTCAATACAAATGTAAACAACCCATTACCTTAAACGGTAAGCTAGGTGTGTTTTCAAAAGGTTTGATTGGCGCTAAATGGTTGCTTACTCGTAAAGGCTTAGGCTCAACCAATCACTTTGAATCATGTGCCTTTATTCGCTCAAAACCTGGGGTTGAATGGCCAGATATTCAGTATCACTTTTTACCTGCGGCAATGCGTTACGATGGCCGCAGTGCGTTTGCTGGGCACGGTTTTCAAGTTCACGTAGGCCATAACAAACCTAAAAGTCGAGGCAGTGTCACTATTGCATCAGCAGATCCAACGCAGCCACCAAAAATTGTGTTTAATTACCTTGAGCACCAAGACGACATTGAAGGCTTTAGAGCCTGTGTACGTTTGACTCGGGAAATTATTGAACAGTCGGCATTTGATAAATTTCGTGGTGAAGAAATTCAACCAGGGCAACAAATTCAAACTGATGAACAAATAGATACGTTTGTGCGTCAAGCTGTTGAAAGTGCTTACCACCCTTCTTGCTCTTGTAAAATGGGGGAAGATGACATGGCGGTGGTTAACTCACATACCCAAGTGCATGGCGTACAAAGCTTACGTGTAGTCGACTCGTCTATTTTTCCAACCATACCAAATGGTAATTTGAATGCACCGACTATAATGGTGGCCGAAAAAGCCGCGGATATTATTTTAGGTAACAACCCTTTAATTAACACAGACGTTGATGTTGTTAATGCCACAGCTTGGCAAACGACACAACGAAATAAAACTCTTTAAATTAAGCCTGTTTAAAGACTTTTTTCCAATAGGATAAAAAGTCTTTATGCGCCTTGCAGTGGCTCACATACATAAATAGGTTATGTGTGTGTTTGTGCAAGAAAAATATAAAAAATGGAGTATGTATGCATTACTTTTATTCATTCTGGGAGGGCGATAATGACTATTTGGCTTAATGCTGGCATTATTTTCACCTTACTTGCCATAGTGACTATTTTAATAAAATGGGGCAATGTACGTGTTGTAGGCGTCACACCAGTGAGAACATTCACTTTTATAGCGATCCTGTTTACCTCGGGCCTAGACGTTGGCCTTATCATGTTTCCTTTAACCGAATTTGCCGGTTATGCAGACATAAACGCAAGCCCAGAATATGCATTTGCCAACCCACTCTCAATAGAGTTTGGTTATTGGGGATTTTTAATTTGGGGATTTTATTTTCTTACGTGCTTTTATTTCTGTGTAATAGAACCTAAAGTGAAATTTTTTGAGATCCCTTGGGTTAAGTTTTTAAACAACGTTGTAATTATAGGTACCTGTGCGTTTACCGCTTACTTATTATTGACTAACCTACCCTGGTATTTACCTGAACTCGGTGATGGCTCAAGTGTCGTTCCTCTGTTTTACTTAATTGTATTGGCAGCCATTTGTTTTGCGGTGTATTCAAGTACTGATATTAAGTATGTACGCTTTTTAAGTATTGCGACTACGTGGTTGTTTTTAGCACTAATTGGCTTTATGTGGGCTGATGCCTTCTTATTTGGCGACAGTGAACTCTCTGCATTTACTAAAAATATAGGGATGATAGGTAATTACTTTACCAATATTAATGAATTTATTTTACCGCTTAACGATTATCATGAGTTCTACCTATTTTGGTGGTTTGCATGGAGTATCATGATTGGTCAATTTACTTCGCGTTTTGTTGGCGGCTTAAAAACCTATCAAGTATTAGCAGCTATGTTGATTTTCCCATCAATTCCAATTGCTATCTGGTTTAGTGTGTTATACCACTATCACGAAGCCGGTATACCCACCCAAGGCATTAAAAACTTTGCAATGGTATTTGTTGGCGTCGTGTTTGTTATTAACTCTCTCGATTCACTGATCCGCCTATACACAGATAACTTAAACTTAACTGTAAAACGTTTAGGTAAATTTAAATACATTGCTGGCAATATTGTCGCTTTATCACTTTTAACCCTATTATTTAAATTAGAGTTTTTACAGATACAGTGGGTAGGTGCTCTTGTCATTGGATTATTCTTTATTTGTGCCGGTTTTATTAGCTATAGCAAATTTAAAACCGTGAATGACATTGATAGTTCACCCAAAGCAAACAAAATTGATTACACAAAAATTGAAACCGTTCATTAAGGATCAACAATGAAAATAACATTAAAACAACTTTTTATCGCTTTACCATTAACTGTTTTATCAACAACAGCAGCGGCTGACTGGTCAACAACCGTCACAGCGGCTTCTGATTATACATTTAACGGTGTATCGCAAACAGATAATGACCCAGCATTACAAGCAAGCCTTGACTACGCCTTTGACAGCGGCGTTTATGCCGGTGTGTGGGGCTCTAATGTCGATTTTGGTGATGACACCGATTTTGAACTTGACGCCTATGTAGGCAAGTATGTACAACTAAATAAACACGTTAGCGTTGACTACGGTATTGCTTATTACACTTACCAAGGCGCTAATAGCGATGGCAACTACGCAGAAGCCTACACTAAATTTGGTTACGCCAGCGATTATGGCCAAACTGAACTTAACTTTTGGTACAGCTGGGATTACTTTGGTTATGATACCGGCCATGTGATTTCGATGATTGCCCACACTTATGAGCTTGCACCAAATCATGCAATTCGTGCCAGCTTTGATATTTCAAACTCGCTTGATGGTGATAAATTTGAGTGGGATGAAGCCAAAGGTGACAAATCGTATTATCACTACCGCTTAGCATACCAAACAAGCTATGAAGGGTTTGGTATTGAAGTGGCAGCTGAAAATACCAGCCTAGACTACGATTACGCAGATGAGCGAATTGTACTGGCCATCTCACGTACTTTTGACTTGTAATAATTAGCTTTTACTTTCTAGTAAACATGAAAAAACACGCTACTGGATAGCGTGTTTTTTTGCCTAGTAAACTCTTACACTACTTTTATATTATTTGTAGCGTTATAACTGCCACGCATAACTGACTTTAGTAAAGAACGTACGTTGGTCACGCTCAATACTTTTTAATGCATCATCCTGATAACCTTTATCTGAATACCCTAAGTAAAATAACGTTTGCGCGTTAATTTTGTACGAGTAAACCAGCTGACTTCCATAATCTTTGTTAACCTGACTAACCTGATAGAAGTAAGCGTCTTCATTTTTATCTATATCTTCAAACTGTAAAATCAGTTTGAGCATAGCGCGCATACTAAACTTATAATAAAGCCTAAAATCAACTAAGTTTGCCGTGAAAACGCGCTGCCCTTGATCATCGTCTAAGTGGCTGTAGTTGTGTTTAACGTCCATCTGCCAATGATTATTTATATCCCAAACGACTTGAGATTGTGTTGTCAGCACATCACCTAATTGTTCATTTGTGTAATCAATCCGGCTCGCGTATTCTGTGTATAACGACAGTCTCAAATCTTTAAAAGGTCTAAATGCGGCGTAAATATAACCAATGTTTTGGTTATAAAAATTGCCGTTATAATTTTCGTAGCGATTTAATAAACCAAACTCAAATACAGACTGCTTTTGACCTTGAAACGTCATGTAACCTTCGTATTCTTCTTCAAGTAAATCGCCATTTTGAGCCCAGGTTTTATCCCAATCGGCGGTGTATGACCATGTTGTTAGCATGTCGTGCTCACCACCATACCACGTTTGCCCGCCACCAAAGCCTACTTTCTCGTAGTCTACTTTTTCTTGATAGCCTAAGTCGGTACGGTAATCTTCGCCAATATTGTCATAGGTAGCGTAAAGCTTATAATCGCGTTTATCGCGCGTTAGCTTTAATGCATACGCCCTATCAGACTGAGAGTCTGCTAAGTTATAGTTATCAATTAAAAACTCCGAGTTATTCGTATCCGCATTGGCTATTTGGTAATTGAGCGTATCTGAGCGATTAAACCAATAACTGCCATCAACCGATAACACGGTGTTACGGTAGTCGCTACTTTCTCGGTGTGTTGTCGTCACACCAATAGTGCCTTGTTGACCAATATCATATTGATAACGCGCTACGGCTGCTTTGGTTTTATCATTTAGGCTGGCAAAGCCCGAGCCTTGGTTACTTGGCAATAAAATATTACTGTTATCGTCATCAGCAAACATGAGCGCATAACTGTGGTTATTGGTTTTACCGGTCAACTTTGCACCAATATTAGGTTCAGCTATGGTGCGGGTGTAAAGGAGTTCAAATAAGTTACTTTTAAAGTACGACGCCCCATCTAAAAAAAATGGCCGCTTTTCGGCATAATAAATAGAGTAAGTAGTATTTACATCAAGCTCTAATGTATCGGTTTCTACCTGAGAAAAGTCAGGGTTTATTGTGGCATTAACCACCGCATCTTTGGTGATCCCCCAACGAAAATCAAGCCCTACTTGCGTATCTACATCGCCATTATCCCAATTACCGGGTACTTGTGTCTTTTTATCGTTTCTCAGTGTAGTTAATGTGGGTGTTAATTGCAGATTTTTACTCGGCGCTAAATTATTAAAGCCAGTTATTTTATCAAATTGGCATAAGCTGCATTTAATATCACGATCAAAGCCCGTACTTGATAATTGATACAAAACATCACGTTGATAGTTTCGCATCATAGAAAAACCCCAGGTAGATTCTGCATCACGTTGTGCAAAGCGCAGCGCTTTAAACGGGATACGCATTTCAACAACGTAACCTTGCTCATTAATAGTACCCGCGCTATCCCAAATGGCATCCCAAGAAATATCAGATACCCATTCATCGGTATCAGTCATGCGTATATCACCTTGTGCACCCAGAGGGTTTACGTGAAACTCATAGCCTGTGCGTTCATCGTTAAAGGTGTCAATCACTAATGAGACTGTATCATCTTGCCACAAGGTATCTCTGTCACGAAGCGCGGCACGAATTTGTGAGGGGTCGGGATCAAAAGCCACAAAAGCAACATATAAATTATGGCCATCGTCATAAATATATGCATCGGTTTTTACCGGTGGTGTGCCTTTTTCATTTGGCTCATCTTGAAAATTAATAGCAACATGGGTTGCCTCTTGCCAATGTGGCTCGTTGAGCACGCCATCCACATTAATATTTTTGTTAATGTGCGCAAGCTGATAATTAAGCTTATTGGCAAGTGCATTAGGGCTGAGAGTTAAAACAAAGCTGAAGCTGAACAACAACAGCCATTTTATTATTGTAGGTATAAAGTACTGCATAAACATCCGTTTAGGTGTATTCACTCGTTGCAAGTAAATTTTGTTCAGGATTGTAAATTATACAGACACATTTGTTAATAGTTGCGCACTATTATTTGCAATAAAATTAACAAATATAATGCGCGGTCAACAATCGAGAAGTTTTAGCTTATTGGCAACGCCATTCCAACTATCGGCATCGTCTGGGGCAGGTTTAGCTTGGGTAATACGTGGCCATATTTCTGCCAACTCCGCATTTAATTGGGTAAACTCTTTTTGCGACTCGGGTAATTCATCTTCTTGAAAAATAGCCTCAGCAGCACACTCTGGTACGCATAAACCACAATCAATGCAGTCTATTGGGCTAATAGCCAAAAAATTAGGGCCTTCAAAAAATGCATCTGCCGGGCATACTGATACGCAATCAGTGTACTTACATTTTATACAATTTTCGGTGACTACAAACGCCATATTGGTTTTATACCTGATGTTTTATTTTAGCAGTTTTGGATCATACCCAACCGCTACCAAAATACAATAAATAAGTGCCAAAAGTGAGTAGTTTAGCGTATTATATGCCGCTTATAATTTAGCGCTTTGTGCACTCCCCCTTATTGTGAGCGGTCTTTAATTTCCGCTATGACACCAAAAGAGACATTAATGATACGTTTAACCGAAATAAAGCTGCCGCTTGACCATGACGAAGATGCCATTGGCCAAGCCATTATCAATAAATTAAATATAAATCCTGAACAGCTGCACAGTTATAATGTATTTAAACGCGGTTATGACGCACGTAAAAAAAGTGCCATTTTACTTATTTATACGCTTGATATTGAAGTGGATAACGAAGCACACCTGTTAGCCTCGTTTGAAAAAGACCAGCACGTTAAAGTCTCCCCCGACACCAACTACAAATTTGTAGCGCACGCAAATAGCACGATTAAAGAGCGCCCGGTAGTGATTGGCTTTGGCCCTTGTGGCTTATTTGCCGGTTTAGTGCTGGCACAAATGGGCTTTAATCCGATTATTTTAGAACGTGGTAAAGAAGTACGCGAACGCACCAAAGACACTTTTGGCTTTTGGCGTAAAAAGGCGCTTAATACAGAATCAAATGTACAGTTTGGTGAAGGTGGCGCAGGTACATTCTCTGATGGCAAGCTCTACAGCCAAGTAAAAGATCCTAAACATTATGGTCGCAAAGTCATTACTGAGTTTGTAGAAGCCGGCGCGCCTGAAGAAATTTTGTACGTTAGTAAGCCGCACATTGGTACCTTTAAACTGGTGACCATGATTGAAAAAATGCGCGCCCGTATTATTGAACTTGGTGGTGAGATTCGTTTTAGCACCCGCGTTGACGACATTCATTTAGACAACGGCCAAGTGACAGGGCTTACACTTTCTAATGGTGAGCAGCTTGACACCCGCCATGTGGTATTAGCGATTGGCCACAGTGCCCGCGATACTTTTAAAATGATCCACGATAAAGGCATTTATGTTGAAGCTAAACCTTTTTCGGTGGGCTTTAGAATTGAGCATAAACAATCTATGATTGATGAGTGCCGTTTTGGTGATAATGCCGGCAACCCTATTTTAGGCTCTGCCGATTACAAACTGGTACATCATTGTAATAATGGCCGTACCGTTTATAGTTTTTGCATGTGCCCAGGTGGCACCGTGGTTGCTGCCGCCTCTGAAGAAGGCCGAGTAGTCACCAATGGCATGAGCCAATATTCACGCAGTGAGCGCAATGCTAACAGCGCCATTGTAGTGGGTATTTCGCCAGAAAAAGACTTTCCAGGGCACCCCCTTGCCGGTATTGAACTACAACGTAAATTGGAAGAGCACGCCTATGAACTCGGTGGTAAAAACTACGATGCCCCAGCACAACTTATTGGTGACTTTTTAAAAGGTAAATCATCAGCAAACTTAGGAGATGTGCAGCCTTCTTACACACCGGGTATTAAGCTCACTGATTTGAGTAAGGTATTACCGCCATTCGCGATTGACGCCTTACGCGAAGCAATTCCAGCCTTTAACAAACAAATTCGTGGCTTTTCAACCAATGATGGCTTACTCACTGGAGTAGAAACACGTACTTCATCACCCATTAGCATTAAGCGCGATAAAACTTACCAAAGTATTAATACCAAAGGGCTTTACCCTGCTGGCGAAGGTGCAGGTTATGCGGGCGGTATTTTATCAGCAGGCATTGATGGTATTAAAGCCGCTGAAGCAGTTGCTTTATCAATGTTAGAAAACGCTTAACCGCATTTAATTACACTTTATCGAAAAACCTCACATTGTGAGGTTTTTTTGTGCTAAAAATAAACCGTGTTTCCATAAAATAGAAAATAAAATGATTATAAAACGCCTACTTTTAATATTATGTGTTTGTGTTGTACCCAGTTTATGCGCCAGTGCTAATGTTCAAGCGCTTAAAACCATTGATGACATTCACAGTGCCTATAAAAATAATAGCACTACAGCTGAACAGCTTACCCGCACTTATATCGACAGAATAAACGCGCTCAATCCTAAATATAATGCGGTAATTAGTATTGAACCCACTGCAATTGAACAAGCCAAACAATACGATGCACTGTTTGAAGCCGGCAAATGGGCAGGCCCCTTACATGGTATTGCGGTATTACTTAAAGATAACATTGAAACAACAGGCACCTTACCTACCACAGCGGGTTCATTAGCACTTAAAAATAACGTTACCAATAACGATGCCTTTGTGGTTAAACAATTACGCCAAGCAGGGGCTATTATTTTAGGCAAAGCAAACTTAAGTGAATGGGCAAATTTTCGCTCATCGTATTCGTCATCTGGCTGGAGTGCGATAGGCGGACAAACACATAATGCACACGACGTAACTCGTAACCCGTGTGGTTCAAGCTCAGGCTCGGCTGTGGCGGTTGCTTTAAATTTTGCCCCTATTGCGCTGGGCACAGAAACCGACGGCTCAGTTACCTGCCCTGCTTCTGTTAATGGGGTGTATGCTATTAAGCCCAGCATGGGGTACGTTTCGCGCACAGGCGTAGTGCCACTTTCAAGTAGTCAAGATACTGTCGGTCCAATCGCACATTCATTAAAAGATGCGCTCACGGTATTATCAGTTATTCAAGGTGAAGACTCAGAGGATGCATCAACACTAAACATAAATAGAACGCCTGATAGCATAACACGTAAACCGTCACTGAGGATTGGCGCACTGCCTGCCAGCAAGTTTACTGTGGAAACACAAAAACTATACGCTAAGCAGTTACAAGCGCTAAAAGACGCAGGTCACACCGTAGTCAATGTTGCAGTAAAAGATGACTTGAGCACACTTTATGTTGATGAATACGCCATATTGCTTTACGACTTTAAAGCCGAAATTAATCAGTATTTAAGCCAAACACCAGCGCAAGTAACGGTAAAAAGTTTGGACGATTTAATTGCATTTAATAAAGCAAATCAGCGCGAAGAAATGCCCTATTTTGAGCAAGATATATTACTGCAAGCTAACGCGGTTGATGTGAGTGAGAAACAATACTATCAAAAAATCAAGGCGCGATATCGCGCACTGGCAAAGCGTGCCATCAGTAATTTATACAGCACTAATGAGCTAGATATTGTAATTGCCCCCACCGTTTCACCGGCGTGGAAAACCGATTTAATTAATGGTGATAACTTTAAAGGCAGTAGCAGTTCATTGCCTGCCATTGCAGGAACAACCCATATTACTTTGCCTGTAGGTAAAGTGAGCCATTTGCCGGTTGGCTTGTCGGTTATAGCTAATCAAAACGCTGAAGCGGCTGCTTATGCTTACGCTGCTATTATCGATAATGTATTGGGCACAAAAAAACCTGAGTAAACTCAGGTTTTTTTTATCGCTTAGCTGTCTTACTTTTTAAGTGACAGCTTTTCGCCTTTTAAGCTTTTACGTACATTAGAAATACGTGAGCGATTTTTCGCTCTGGCTTCACCGGTAGCTTGCCCTGATGGCTTATTAGCACGGGTACGGCGTAAATGCGCCGGCTTTTTACCAATTTTATCAATCAGCACTTCACGGTTACTTACTTCGTAGCCTTCTAAGTAAACACGTTTAATTTTTTGACCAATTAATGTTTCAATTTCAAATAACATGTTTTCTTCTTCGCGGCTTACAAACGAAATTGCCTGTCCTTGGTTACCAGCACGGCCTGTACGACCAATACGGTGTACGTAGTCTTCAGCAAGCCAAGGTAAATCAATATTAATAACGCGTGGTAAACCGTCAATATCAATACCACGAGCTGCTACTTCTGTGGCGACCAGTACGCGTACTTTGCCCTCTTTAAATTCGCTAAGAGCACGACGACGGTTACCTTGTGATTTATCACCATGACATACTGCCGCTGGAATACCGTCTAAGTTAAGCTCGGTAACTAGCTCATCGGCGGTTTCTTTCATGTTTACAAACACCAGCACTTGCTGCCAATTTTTCTTACCAATCAGCTCAGAAAGCAGTTCTTGCTTACGGCGCTCTTCTACTGGGTAAACCACGTGTTGTACTGTGCTGGCGGTGCTGTTAGTTTGATCAACACGAATAATTTCAGGCTGCTTTAAAACTTTAGAGGCAAATTGTTTAATTGCGGCTGGAAAGGTGGCTGAAAACAATAAAATTTGACGCTCATCGGCACAGCTTTTTATCACGTTTTGCATATCGTTAATAAAGCCCATATCGAGCATACGGTCGGCTTCATCAAGTACCAAGTGTTTTACTTGGGCAAGGCTTAAATTACCTAAACGAATATGATCAAATAAACGCCCTGGTGTTGCCACTACAATATCAACACCTTGTTTAAGTGCGATTTCTTGCCCTGCGGTATTAACCCCACCAAATAAGCTCACTACTTTTAATGAGGTATACTTAGCAAAGTCTTTAAAATTGTTCGCTATTTGCTCTGCAAGCTCACGCGTAGGCGCAAGGACTAAGGCGCTTGGCGCATTGTTAGTACTGCAATCTGACTCAAATAACTTTTGGATAATGGGCAGTGCAAAGGCGGCGGTTTTACCTGTGCCAGTTTGCGCACTCGCTAAAACGTCTTTACCTTTACGAACGGCCGGAATAGCTGCGCGCTGAATGGGCGTAAGGGTGTGGTAATTAAGTTCGTCTAACGCCTGAATAAGTTCAGGGGCAAAACTAAAAGATTTAAAATTCATTGCTGTATAACCTGCGGCCACATTATCAAAGGCCGCAAATTATACAGTAAAATAGCTTAAACAGTTAGTTTTAAACGTTCGAAACCACTAATTTATAAAATGCAGGGTAATTAGCGATTATTAGCCGCTGTTTAAGTTAGCTAAATGATTTTAACTTGCAATATTAATCCCCGCTCATTCACTTCTTTATTGCAATTTTATAAATTTTACACTTTTATTTTACATTATGTTACATAACTATTTGCATTTTATGAATTAGTTGAAGGTAAAATTACAACTAGCTTTTCATCTCAATGCGCTGCAATCTAATAATTAAAGGGCTTAACAGCCCTTTTTTTGGTTAAACAATGAAACCTCTATTTTATTTAATTAGCTTTTTTTTATTCATTTCTTTTTCAAGTTTTGCCACGCAATCTATCTCTGTTTTAGCCAAACACCCAATATGGTTGAAATTAGGGCATTACAAAAACCTACCAACCACCATTAGTTATATTACTAACGATTCATTTTTTATTGCAGATAACGGGCGTGGCGATCCAGTTGCCGAGTTAAAAGCAACAATCCACGCTTTTAATACCCAGCCCTTAATGCCATGTCGCTACCCTGCGCGTTACCAATGGCTCAAAGAGCAAGGTTTAACCTTTTCAACCCCTGATGCACAATGCCCAAAATTACAACAATGGCGAGATCAGCAAGCAATTCACTCTGTTAGTTTAGTATTTGCCTCTGGTTATATGAGTAACCCGGCGTCGTTATATGGTCATTTATTACTTAAACTTAACCGCTCAACCGAATCAAAAAACAAATTATTAGATTACAGCATTAACTATGGCGCACATGTTCCTGACAATGAAAACGGCTTGATGTATATTCTCAAGGGCTTGTTTGGTGGTTATACAGCCGGTTTTTCAGACCAACTATTTTACCGCCACCAGCATAATTACGGCGAAATAGAATTATGAGATTTGTGGGAATATACCCTCAACCTTAATGAGCGCGATGTCGCTTTCATTGCTAATCACTTATGGGAAATTTTAGGCACAGAATTTGATTATTACTTTGCCGATGAAAACTGTGCATTTCATCTTGCGCAAATTATTGAGTTGATTATTGGCGATCAGCTAACCAAATCAAGCCCGCCTTGGGTGATGCCAGCCACTATTTTTTCAAGATTAAACACAGCCACTTATCAAGGGCAACCCGTAGTTAAAAAAATCACATTTACCCCCTCGCGCGACACTGTATTTTCAAAGCATGTGCAATCTTTAAGTGAAAAAGAGCTCAGCTTTGCTAAACAAATCTTTGCCGAATCAGCAGTACTTATCAGCGAATCGTTTTTAACTTTGTCAGTACAGTCTCAAAAGGCCATTATTGGCGCCCTATTTGAACTTGTACAAGTGAAACAAATTCAAAAGCAAACTCCTGTAAAAATAAGTGAGTTAAAAAATGCGCTTATAAAAGCGCGCTTAAAGCTGCCAATGGGCGAAAACAAAGTAAAATTTCAATTTACCCAGCAGCCACCACATAAAGGCCAAAAGCCCTCTAACAGCTCAATTTCTGCAATCCACACAGCTGAGCAAACACAATACACTATGGGTTTTAGGTTGAGTTATTTTGATACCCTTGCCTCTGATGTTGCGCGCATTCCATTTTCTAATTTAGAAATGTTAGATACCGAGCTGATGTTTACAGCTGACGAAACTTACATAAACAAAATTCATTTATTAGATTTGGAGTCATTCAATCCTAACCTGTTACCGTGGACTAATGAATCTAAGTGGTCATCGAAAATCAATGTTGGATTCGACAGGCAACCAGCACTGTGCAGAACCTGTAAACGCAACTTTATTATGGGGGGAGCCGGACAAGCTTGGCAATTGAGCAACAACACCTTAGCCTATAGCCTAATAAATGGTTATTTAGGCGACTTAGCTAAAAACAGCCACTTTTATGATTCATCGGTAGAGGTTGGGTTTATTACCGGTACTCGCTCAGGTGTTAAACTCAGAGCATCCTATGAAAAATCTTTCGTAAATGCTAAAAACCCAGCACACACTAAATTAGAATTGGCGGTGCCTATCAGCCAAGATGTTGATATTAGATTGGCCGTAGCTCACGCTAATTCAGCTATGTGGCAGCTTAAGCTCAATTACTATTGGCAGTGATATAAAAAGCAGCCTAGGTGTAGGCTGCTTTAAAATAGTTAGCGTCCAATAAATGGGTTAACAGTTTACGATAAAATCAAAACCTGACTAATATCCACACACTGCGCTCGGCTACCGACAAAATCTTGTTCATTAAGCTGATTAATGAGCGTTTCTCCTTGTTGCTGTTGCTCATCGCTAAGTGGGACATAAGGCATTCTAAACACAGGGTTAACAGCACCGGTCATCATCAACGCGGTGTTAATAGCAATGGGGTTTGGCTCGCAAAACAGCCAGTTTATTAATGGTTGTAATGAATTGTTAAGCTCATCATTTTTGCTATCCATTAACTCACGGAACAAACCAGGGATCAGGTTAGAGGTGACTGAAATAACCCCATGTGCGTTATGAATATGACGTGCATCGTGTGCTTCGTCATCATTACCAGACCAACACGCAATACCTTGTTGTTCATAGTGCGCTATACGCTCATTGCCACCACATTCTTTAACACCAATAAAGTGTTCATGCTGTGCCAGTGGTTCAATAATATCTGGCGTTAGGTCTTGCCCTGTGCGCCCTGCTACGTTGTAAATAAACGCCGGGCCAATATCAAGCACGCGTTTAAAGTGCTCTTTAACACCCGCAATAGAGGTACGCCCGTAGTATGGGTTAATTTGCAATGAGGCATGCATGCCGCTGGCAAAACCATATTTTGTTGCTTTAATTGCTTCGCGCGTATTATTACTGCCGGTGTTGCCTACAATCAGTAATTTATCGCCAAATTTATTGGCACTGTGCGCAATCAGCATTAAATGCTCTTCCCAGTTCATTAACTGGCCTTCACCGGTTGTGCCACCAACGACTATGCCCTCAACACCCGCTGCAATTTGTATTTCAACGAGTTCATCATACTTTGCAAGATCGATTTCACCATTGGCTAAATAAGGTGTTTTAATTGCAGTAATAAGGCTTGCTTGTTTAATTTGTTCTAGGGTGCGCATAAAAAAATCATGGTTATTAATACTTGCTCTATTTGTACCATATTTACCGCGCTATTTGCAGTGATAGCCAGTATTTAATTATAAAATGGCTTGTGTTATTGAGTTTGATGATACAAAATAAATAACTGTATAAATAAACAGTATCTATTTTTTACTATTAAGCGAGCCGCTATGCGTTTATCTGACTATTTAAGCACTCATTTTTATCACACTGATGAGTTATGCCAAGCACTAAACATAGACACTGACACCCTTGAGAATTGGCAAGCACAGAGCATTTTTCCAAAGCCGAGTTATTGTATTAAAAATAAAATAAGCTGTAGCTCTTATTCAGGTTTGTATGAATGCGAAGAATACGATGATTATTATCCGCGTGGCTGCGTAAACTGGGGGCAAGGGATAATAAAACAAAAAATTGAGTCATCTAATCAAGCGTTTAATTTTTTTGCCCAGCACTATACCCAATGTTTGGCTAAGCTTGCACAACAAGGCTTTATATTTAGCGAAGAGCTGTTTGGTTGTGAAATAGACGAGCATTTACAGCAAGTATGGCAACAGTTTTTATGCAGCAAATATGGGGTGCTCACCCAAAATGGCTTAATTGATGAAATTGTGGCTGTGGATATTGGCCGATTATTAGTAGACGATATAACCGAGCTGCGCAGCAAGGCCAGTTTAGATAAAGATGAACGCACCCGCATTCACCCCGCCATGAAGCTTTTAAATAAAGCCCTTAGCCATGGCGCCGATCACGAAAAGCAACTCACATTACGTAGCCGCTATATTGATGCCCTTATTTTAAAATACGACTTGTCAATTAAATAAAGAGGAGTGTTTGGCTGGGGAATGAGCTGGTTATAGTGTTGTTGTTTTTTAACATTTCAAACAGCAGACAATTGCTTTGGCTTGTTATATTAATTGAATTTTATTCCAACAAACTCATATCTCGCATATTTGTTTTTCCCATCCCATTTTTCAGGCATCGCTTTAGTCAACTTTGCATTTCTTAGTAAATCATCTTCGGATTTAGTGATTAAGCACATCTCTGAGTAATCTTTACATAGCTCTACTAAAGACTTATGGCATTTTATTTTTTCTTGATATATTTTTAAGAGCATAATAGAAAGGGGTAAAATATGGTCTGATATTAATTTTTCGTCCGATTCTTCATTAATCACAATTTGTGCAGCGTTGCTTATAAATTTAACATTTAGTTTATTGTTATTACCTTTATAACTTGGGCAGGATTTGTTTACTGCCTCTCTCAACACAGTTCTAACTGCAAACTTAGTCGCAGCATTGATCTCCATTTCGGACAACAATTTTTCGGCAACCTTACAAAGATTTATAATTCCTTGTTTATTTTTTTCTGAAGAGACTTTCATTTTATTTCTCAAATATAACCCTCTGTTAACAGGAAAATTTGTTGGCTAAATGGCTACGAAGGCGCAAAAGCCAACTGTTTTTGTCCTTGTTTGACAGCTTTTATATGTACATCAATTCAAATCTATTTCAGGGTGCTCTTTAATTCAATAGATTTGTTTCTTTCCTTGTCCAATTAGAACTCTATCAGTTAATAGAGCCACTTGTTGTCCGCTAACCCCTTCACTTTTCAGATATAGTTGTTTTAAATAAGGAAGCATTTTTTCTTTAAATAAAACATCAGGTGAATGCTGTATGACTAAAAATGCTGCTCCAACACCCCCAACCCCAACCCCAACTAAATCTTTCGATACCCATGAATACTTTTTAATGATAGCTTTAAGTTTTGCTATATTACTTTTATCTATTTTTACCATTTTTTTCTAGGAGTTCTTTAGGTGGGTTTTGCCACCCTGACTCTCCTATTTTGTTCCGAATATGTTGATCTTGGCTCTCCATTTCAATTAGTTTTTTTGCAAAGGAAGGTTAAATTCGGCAAAAAATAAAAAGGTATTATCAATAGTAAAAATATATGACGCATCAACAGAACTCTCCTTGTACATATAACAATTTTATCTACAACACTTTCGGTTTATAAACCAAAAAACGCCCCTATATTCCATTATATTTATAATCAAAGAAACATATGTAAACAATTAGTTAGCTTCAAGTCTGTATATGGCAACAAAAAAATCAAAATGGGTGTCTTGTTTATTTAATGTTTTATTTTTAACTCCAAAAACAGCTGTATTCATCGGCAGCAACTGTTTGTGTAAAAGAAGATAATTCCTTTACTGATGGTACTGGTTCATAGCTATGCCATTTAAAATCAGATTTCATCCAGTAAATTTTCCACTTATTTTTAGATTTAACGTACGTTGCTTTTGCAATTGAGCATTCAGTTATTTGAGTAGGATCATTCCACGCAGGTCTAAGCTCAAAGATTTCAATACTTTGCCTATCAAAACGATAAGAGATATCAACTTGCGCTCTCAGTTCAACAGGTGGACGATGAACGACTAAAAAATCCTCGATTACCTTTCCATATCTTTTTAATTCAAACTCTGAGAATGCCATTAAAATCCTAACAATAGTAATTTTGATTGAGTTTACACTGTTAGCTAATTGATTTGCAAAACCATACTCAGTTTTGAGCACAAAAGCACATAACAATTTAATCTACGACATTTATCGTTTCATAAACCAACAAATATCATATTGTAGTGCATTTTAATCATAAGAAATTTGTAAACAATTGGTTAGCATTGAATCTGTTTATATCAGTTACAACTTACGGCATCATGTTATGCTGATAATAATGACGGTTTTAAGGTTAAGCTCAGTATAAACACTGCAGTTGCATTTTTTAGACGGGTTAATATGGACTCTTTAACACAAGTGGCATTAGGCAGTGCCGTAGGCTATGCGGTACTGGGCAATAAAGTAGGCAGAAAAGCCGTTGCATGGGGCGCTATTTTAGGCACTTTACCTGATTTAGATGTATTTTTACCTTACGGTGGCAGTGTAGAAGCGTTTACCTATCATCGTGGTTTTAGTCATTCTTTATTGATGCATTTATTAATAAGCCCGCTGATTGTGTGGTTAATTTTAAACCTAACAACAGGCCACTAAGCTAGTTTTGGTGCTCGTACTGCCCACGATATACTTCAAATACTTTTAATACGGTTTGTTGTTCTTTTAAAAGAGAGTCAAACCAATCGTCAAATAACTCATCATCTTCTTGTTCGCTTAATGCTAAATAGTGAGCAAGTAGTTCAATGATGTCGTTATGAGAATACCCTAGTGAATCAACTTGACTTGCCAATGCTCGGTGATCGCGCTCTTTGAGCATATCCATGACTCCTTGGTCGATTTGGTCCTGTTTCGGTTGAGCGTCACTCATAAACTACCTCTATTCTACGTAATTAAATTTTTATTATTATGTTTGTTGAGTCTAGTTATAGCAGCCTAAATACTAATAGCCAGTACTTTTGATCTAAGTGCTTATTTTTTGACTAGATTGTGCAAATACGCAGCAATCACGGTGCTATAAAAACTATGTAACCAGAGTTAAGGCTATTTAAAATGATTTGCAAAGGGAAAATAAATGCGCTAAATTAAATGTTATACTATCACATAGCATTTAAGGTGTTTAATGAAACCAAATATTCATCCCGATTACCAAGTAGTTGCTTTTCATGATACGGCAGCCGATTCATATTTCATTATAGGTTCAACCATCAAAACCAACCGCACTGTAGAAATAGAGGGTAAAACATACCCGTATGTACCTATTGATGTATCAAGTGACTCACATCCATTTTATACAGGAAAACAAAAAACGCTTGCCACTGATGGCCGCATTGCACAATTTAATCGTCGTTTTAAAAACCTATCTACAGCTAAAAAGGAAAATAAATGAAAGTATTAAGCTCATTAAAAAGTGCAAAACAACGACCTGGTTGTCAAATTGTTAAACGTAAAGGACGTGTGTTCGTGATATGTAAAGATAACCCTAGATTTAAAGCCGTACAGGGTATGAAAAAAAAGTAGAAAGTTAAAACAATAATGCCGAGTGTATAATTACTCGGCACTATTAAACGTGTTTCATTAATTGAAGGCTTACTTCACTTCAACAGAAAACTCAGGCACTGCTTGAATTACTTTTTTAACAGTACACGTATTTACTGCTGCTATAAGTGCTTTTTTATATTTATCGGGAAAACCTTCAGGCAATCCAATTTCGATAGAAAAACGTTTTTTACCGTTTTCATCTACATTTTCGTTATTTTGTGTCAGTGTCATCCCTTGTGTCGAGATCTCTCTTTGCTGGCAAAATTTACGTGCATAAAAACCAGCGCACAAAACCATGCTTACTAAAAAATAGTCAAATGGTTCGGGGTGTTCTGCATCACCACCCGCGTTTATACTTTGATCGCTAATAACTTCATGCTCACCAAATTTAGCACTTAGCTTTTGACCGTCTAACATTGAAACTGAAATTTCCATTGCTGATCCTTATTTTCCGAACAATAATTCAAAAAAGCCTGGAGGCTCATGTAATTTGTGATATTTTTTGCGTAATTCGTCGATGGCTTTAAGCGGTATTTTTGCAGCTTCAAGCCCCTGCTCATTGGCTGCTTTTTTTGCTAATTGGGCTTGAATAAGCACTTTATCGAGTCCTTGCACTGATTTTTCAGCTTCTTTATAAAATTTAGCCCCTTTACTCACCTCAACCAAGTTTATAAATTGATTAATAGACGTGTTAAACTCTGCCAATGACGCCGCGTTAACAGCTTGTTTGTAAGCAAGCCCTGTATTTTTCATATTAACTTCAAGATCAACATCTTCATTGGCAGTAACTGCTTGACTAAATAGTAATACAACCAACCATAAGAGTGTTTTCATTTATTAATCCTAAATTTAGTTACTGCATACTCTCCAAATTAAGCATTTTATAACACAATACGGGCTATGTTCCTAAACTTTGTATTTATACAGGGTTTTTATATGCTTGTTTTACCTAGTCATTAAAGCTTACTAACTTTATATTATTAATTTTACAATAGTATGTTTGATTTTTAGGCAAGGCAAAGACTATCTATACCCAAGTTATCTCAAAATCGACTAAAGCATAAAGAGTTACAATAAAAATAGTATTTTTTGTAACCGTAAACCCCCTTTACAACCTTATTGATTATGATAAAAATAAGCGCTTATAATGATTGTAAGAAAGTAATAACTTGCTGGCGTTTATAACTTGGTAATTCAGTAAACATTTTTTTACTTGTATGTGCTTCACCACCGTGCCACAAAATTGCTTCTTCTAAGCTTGCGGCTCGGCCATCATGTAAAAAACCAGCGCTAGGGTTAACTGTTTTAGTCAAACCAATACCCCACAAAGGCCTCGTTTTCCATTGTCTGCCAGACGCTAAAAAGTCACGGCGATTATCAGCTAGTTCCTCACCCATATCGTGTAAAAGCATATCCGTAAATGGCCAAATAACTTGTCCTTTAATACCTTCAGGTGCTTTTACACCGCCGAGCATAAGATCACTTTGTGTAGAGGTCGTAAAGCTTGGTGTGTGACAGCCATTGCAGTTGATCTCAGAAAAAAGCTTAGCGCCAGCTCTCACATCTTGATTACTTATATCGCGTCTTGCAGGTACTGCTAGTGTTTGTGCGTAAAAAACCACCGCATTTGAAAACTCATCACTTGCTTCCGGTAAACCTTGTGCATCTGTGCCTGTATCTTGATAGTTAGTACGTGATAGGTAACTGTCATGCATTAAGGTGTTTGCAATACTTTCTTGTGTAAATAATGAATTTGTTACTCCCATATCTCCACGTAATGCTGCCAATGACTGTTGACGTACCGATGGGGTGCTGGCTTTCCAACCAAAGCGCCCTAATGACACAGGATTATTTATTCCTTGTTGAGCTTTTACTGCATCAAATACCCAATTGGCTTGACCTTTGATGCCATCATTATTGCTGTCTGTTGGATCTTCTAATGCCAAAATATCTTCATCTGTTATCGCCTCTAATAAGCCAAGACCAAATACCGGCATACCATTGCGTGCACTAAACTGAACATCACTACTGGCTAATTCGCTCAATGAATAATTACTTGGCGAATCCCATGCATTATCAACCTCAAAAATTGGCTGCTTTAAAGTAACCGTATGCCCATCAGGGTATGCGAACTCAGTGTATTTATAACTTAAGTAAACATCTGCTTGGCCACCAAAGTGATTTTGTTGCCAATCTTCTCGCGCTTGTAATACACCACGATGAAACAGTTGATCGCCAAAGCCTGGGACTGGTGTATTTTTACAATAATCATTGGTACTATTTGGCTGAACGCACACACCATCAGCTAAGCTTACACGTAAAAATATTCCAGCATCGCTGCTTAATTTAATTCTGCCATCGGGGGTACTTGGCAATACGGTACTTGGACGGCCATCTCGTTGGTGACAACCATTACAATTGTTATTATTAAAAACGGGACCCACACCATCTAAATCAGGATGCGTGTCATTAGGGGCTGTGGTAAATGCTGTTTCAAAATCAGCATCTCCATCAAGATGTAAATTAAGCTCAGTTTCTGACAAATTTGGCATAGGTGTTGAAAAACCATGCCCAGAATTATTTGTATCATACGTTGTTGCATCACCAGCAAGTGCACTGACATCTATGTACGAAGGTAACTCTTCAACTATTGGTGGGGTTACTGGGTTAGGGTTAGTATTTGTATCACTGCTACTGCCACCTCCACCACACCCGCTCAGCATTGCTAAACTGAAAAATAAAGATGTATATGGCTTAATTGCTTTTATCATGACGGTTTCTTTTTAATGTTAAGAGAAAAAGGGAAGCATTTGCTTCCCTCTTCATTTATTTATACAGTTATACGTCCCATTTTTTAAGTAATGGAACAACTTCTTCTTCAAGTGATTTTTGTAACTCACCTAAGCTATCAATGGCAGCCTGAACTCTTACTCGCGCATCGTCATCTTTAATTGCTTGACGAAATGGCATGTTATTTTCACCCGCGATTGCTTCAATAGCAGTAATTGCTGCGCTGATCTGCGTTTCAACTTTAGCTGCAAGTGTTGCATCCCCCGCTTCAATTAATGCTTTAAGACCTGGGCTATCATTTTCGTTTGCAAACGTACCTAAATAAACGTTTTGAACACCTTTTATGTTATCGCTAAAGTCTGTTAATGAATTCCAGCTATACTGCGACTCTACTTTAGATGTATCCGCATTATCTTTTGTGGTATTGAATGGTTCTGCAATTTTGCCATTCCCTACCTCATCTACAATACCAATCAAACCATTTACTAATTCTTCAACCACACCTAAATTTGAGGCATATTTGTCGTTACCCGGAGTTAAAAGGTAATCTTCATAAGCTGGCTCTTTATCACCATCAGCAGATACTGTCCATGCACTTGAAAGGCTATCTGTGTAAAATACAAACACTTCAGCGCAGGCAATTAAATATTCAATTTCACGTACTGTCATTTCAGCAATGGCTTTTTCGTTGTCAGCAATGCCATCACCAAACAATAAAAACTCCATAGTATGAAAACCTTGCACGCCATCATCTAAGCCTTTAATGGTGTCTGCAGTAAATACAGTATCGCTGGCAAGCAACGTGTTTAAATCTGTGGTGTTTAGTGGCCATGTATCTAAATGCGGATCAATTGATAAACTGTCTACAGGGCCAAATATATGTGATTCACCTTGCTCCCAATACACCCGAGCGTTTTTCCATGCTTGCTGTGCCTTGTCAAGTGAAGCCTGAGTTCGGTTATTTAATAAATCTTGTGTTGCTACGTACAAATCATCAGCCCGTGTGTCAAGCATTTCATAGCCATCAACGATAACTTCTGATGTCACATTTTTAATTAAATCAGTCGCATCATACGTAAATTTCGTTGATGCTACTGGTGGTGGCGTGGTAGAACCTGAATCATCAGATGATGATGAACCACATGCAGCGAGTGTAGATGCTAAAATTATTGCTGTAATGCTATTAAGTACCGTTTTCATCCTGTAAATCCTATAAAGTAGTTGAGAATATATAGCCGATAGACGCGCTAAAATGAGTGGTGTTATCAATGTTGCTTTGCGCATATTGACGTTGGCCACCTTGGAATTTTAAAATTAAATTTTTATTTGGTAAGTAGTTAATACCCATACTAAACTCGCTAATGTCAAAGCGATCAATCGGCGTGCCTTTAGCAACTTCTAGTAATGGGTTTGCATAATCGAATGAGGTAAATACATACAGCGGACCAGACAAGTTAAACATATGCTGTGTGTTATACGCTGCTTCAAAAAATGCAGACTCTGACTTACTACCAAGCTGAGAAAAACTACCAGGACGAAGACCTGGCGTGGTTTTATTCGCATTGGTAATAGCAACAGAATCTTCAAGCTCACCGTATAAGTATTGCCCGCGTAATGTGAAATCTTGATATTCCCACGCGCCATGAACACCTAAAATAGAGACATTCCCATCAACATTTAACTTGCCTTGGTTGCGGCGGTTTCCACTTGTATCGCTGTTGTAATAACTGATACCTACGCCTTTACCTTTTTTAACATCGCCATAATCAAGACGTAAAGTAAGCGCTAAATCATCGGCAGTGTTAGTTTCAAAACGTTGTTGCGCGCCACCAGCAATCCAGTTTGTGGTGCGAAAATATTCTGAGTTTAAACCAGTACTTAACATCGTCTGCAACGTAAAATCTTGCCAGTTGGTGATCAAGTTAACCCCAGTTTCATGCCATACTTGCGGGATCATACTCGCTTCACTCCAATGGCGTGACGTAGTAAAGTATTGATCTGGTTTGTTTAAATCTGTTCCTAAGCCAACAGGTACGTATATATGACCAAATTTAACCTGCACATTCGGGTTAAACTCATATTTTACCTGCAGTTTTTCGACAATGACTTCACCACCTGCTTCTACTTCACTTTCAAATTCACCAAACTCTTCAAAACCATCGTATTCAAGCGTTGTGCCTGTGCCACCGTGTTCATACTCAATTTCGAATTCTATTTGCCAATTTTTATTAATTTGATATTCAAATTCAGTTACTACACGCTCTAAGTCGGTTGTGGCTCGACGATCTGGTGATATGTCTTGAATGTTGTCGAATATTTCATCACTACGATAAGCTAAAGTGCCATAACTTTTAAAGGTAAGTGATGAAGCTTGTTGGTGTTCAGTTGCTAAAGGCATAGCCTGCGGTTGAGGCTTGATAACTGCTATCTCCTCAACTGCTTGCTGTTTTTTTAATTGATCCTTTAATGCCATAATTGCTTGCTGTTGCTCAGCCAATTGTTTTTGTAACTGTATTAATTGTGTTTCAACATCTGCTGCAAATACTGATACAGGCAAAAAAGCAAAATAAAATGTAGTTAAAATAGTTGTTTTTTTCATCACACCCCCCAAATTTAATGATAATGGTAATGATAATGATTACTGATAAAATTGTAAATCTATTATTTCAATAATTAACATAACATGATTCAGTGAGATAGGAGCAACTAGACTAAAAAATGGGACTTATAAAATACACTAATTAAAAGGAATGATATGCAGTGTATTAACCTAGTCGATAAATAAAAGTCATCAATAGAAAGTGCGACACAGTTTAGGTGGGTGTTTTGCTCAAACCACGTTACTAAATAGTCAGCTAATGTGGTTTTTCCTGAGCCTTGGCAGCCATTAATGGCCACAAATACAGGCACATTTTTTTTACTAGTTAAAATATCCTGAGCAATCACAGAAAAATACTGCTCGCTAATATATTTATATCCACACTCTTGGCCTCCAATATAACAGTCCTTGGTTCAACTATAGGGTATGACTAAGAAAATGCAGTTACCAGACCAATAATATTTATTGTTACTTTTTAGTAGCTTGAAAAAAAAGCGCATTTAAAATGCGCTTTTTTGGTGCAAAATTTTTAACCGCAGTGCAACGTTAACTTTCGTTGCTCTGAACTTTAGGTAAAACTAAATTTAAAACAATGCCTAAAATAGCGCATAAGCTTACCCCCTCTAGGCTAAACTGACTGCTACCTATATGCATACCACCAATACCGCAAATTAAAATAAGTGCCACAATACTTAAGTTGCGCGGCTCGCTTAAGTCATCGCCCGACTTAACTAAGGTGTTTAAACCAATAACGGCAATAGAGCCAAATAATAGAATCATGATTCCGCCCATCACAGGCACCGGAATAGTTTGTAAACCCGCGCCCATTTTAGCCACAAACGCTAAACAAATTGCAATAATGGCAGTCCACATCATCACTTTAGGGTTAAAGTTTTTAGTGAGCATTACCGCACCGGTTACCTCTGAGTAAGTGGTATTAGGTGGGCCGCCAAACAGAGACGCAGCAGACGTGGCTAACCCATCACCCAATAAAGTGCGATGTAGCCCGGGCTTTTTCAAATAGTCTTTTTTTGTAACTTGGCTAATGGCCATCATGTCGCCAATGTGTTCAATAGCGGGCGCAATGGCTACCGGCACCATAAACAAAATGGCTTGCCATTTAAACTCTGGCAGTACAAAGTTAGGCACTGCCAACCACTGTGCATTACTGACTGTTTCAAACTGCACTACACCCATAAATAATGACAGCGTGTAACCCGCCACAACACCGGCTAAAATAGGTATGAGTTTAAATACCCCTTTACCCCACACAGCAAACACCAAAGTAACCAACAATGAGAGCATTGAGATAATAATGGCACTGTCGTAGGCAATAATTTGTGTGCCACCATCGCCACTTTTACCCATCGCCATATTAACCGCAGCAGGTGCTAAAGCAAGGCCAATCACCATAATGACGGGCCCTACTACAATTGGCGGCAAAATTTTATGTAAGGTGTTGGTGCCTTTAAACTTCACCAATAAACTCAACAGCATATAAGTAAAGCCCGCCGCCATTAAGCCGCCCATAGTGGCCGGTATACCCCACATTTGCACTGAGGCAATAATGGGGGCAATAAACGCAAATGACGACGCTAAAAAAATAGGCACTTGGCCTTTAGTCACAAATTGAAACAACAAGGTGCCTAAACCGGCGGTAAATAGTGCAACACTTGGATCGAGACCCGTTAAAATGGGCACTAGTACCAGCGCTCCAAATGCTACAAATAGCATTTGGGCACCCGTTAAAATAGTTTTTATTGAAAACGTAGAATTATTTTGCACTGCTAAACCTTAGTAAACCGTACCGAAAATTTTATCACCTGCATCCCCAAGCCCTGGGATTATGTAGCCTTTTTCATTTAAATGGCTATCAACTGAGGCAGTAAAAATCTCTACATCTGGGTGAGCAGCTAATGTTTTTTCAACGCCTTCAGGTGCAGCAACCAGTACGATTACTTTAATGTCTTTACAGCCTGCTTTTTTAAGCATATCAATGGTGGCGATCATAGAACCACCGGTTGCCAGCATCGGGTCAATCACTAAGCTCAAACGCTCATCAATATTACCCACTAGCTTTTCAAAATAAGGTACCGGCTCAAGTGTTTCTTCGTTACGCTCTAAACCCACTACACTTACTTTAGCCGCTGGCAGTAATGACATTACACCCTCCATCATGCCGAGGCCTGCTCGTAAAATAGGCACAACGGTAATTTTTTTACCCTTAATATGCTCAACTTTAAGTTTATTACCGTCCCAACCTGTAATTTCGTTATCTTCTAATTCTAGGTTTTTAGTGGCTTCGTAAGTTAATAATGTGCCAACTTCTGAACACAACTCTCGAAAACTTTTCGTGCTAATTCCATGCGCGCGCATTAAACCTAACTTATGCTGAACAAGGGGGTGAGAAATAACGTGAATAGCCATAGTAATAAACCTAGTGATAAAAATTTGCCGTATTTTATATTAAAACAGGCCGTTTGACTGTTAATTTTAGCCCTGATTTCATAGTTCGTGCCAAAATAATTAATTTGGCCTTTATATTATCGGCAGTTGCTTGGATATCCCTCTGTTTTGAAAAATTTTTAAACACCAAGGCAAACTCACCGCCTTTATTGATCGCTTTAATACACTCAATACTTTGTGCTTGTTTGGGTCGTTTATGGCAAAAATACTGATAAAACGTGTTGATGCATTTGTTGTATTTTATTACGCCATAGATCGTCATTGCTTTGCATTTTTAAACAGCCTTTTAATCCCCTAGGGGGACAGTTCATAATCACTCATTCCTGAGTTACACGCATGAAAGAGCTTGCCTTAAGCAATATTTGAAATTTAAGTGGGGTGTTAAAACTATGCCGTAGTTTTTCGCAGTTACTTAGGTTGCTAAATTCTAGTTAGTTTAACATTAGAAGAAGTTTTTAATAAAAATGCTTAATGGGTAGCCAAATTAACTATGTCGCAATAATTGGCCATATTTAACTCTTCAGAATAAATCTACGAAGATCTCGTTCTTGCCGCATTACATGCAAAATATAAATTTTGTCGCTATCTATTTTATAAAAAATTCGACAAGGATTAATAGTAACTTCACGATAACTTAAGTTAATTAACTCTTTTGGCCTTTTGCCTGACTCAGGATGGTCTTCTAACCTAGATATTTTATCAAATATTTTTTGAGTCAGGTTCTTAGCCGCAGAAAAGTTACTTAAAGCAATATATTCTGCTATATCTTTTAAATCATCAAGAGCTGGTGATGTCCATACTATTTCAGCCATTTACTCATTTTCTCTTTTGCTTCTTGATTTGAAAATGTATGGTCATTTTTAATTGCTTGTTCACCGCGAGCAACGCCTTCAAGAATTGCCATTCGTTGCTGCATAAATTCATAATCTTCAACATCGACTAAATACGCAGATGGTTGACCATGTTCAGTAATTAACACTGGCTCTTTAGATATATGAAGCTCCGCTAAAATTTTAGTGGCTTGACGTTTAAGTGTTGTAACAAGTTCAACTCTCATGAGAGATCCTATCTAAACATTAAGTAATGTATCACAATAGTATCACATAAATTTGAGGTTACAACTAACGCCAGACTAGAAAAATAAAAGAACAGGCATATATTTTTGTAAAAAAATTAAGTACTTCTTTCAATGTGATAAACCAGACCATTATTTTTACACACGGTTTGTTACAGTATTTATACTTTAATTGTTTGAAAGAGTTTTAGGCAGAGTTAAGGGAAGCTAGGTGATTAATTTTGTTGAAGAATCTATTTTTAATTACTGATGTACTGATGAAAAGCGCTGCTAACCTGCACCTTTATACCATTTTACATCGTTGCTGGCGGCGTGCTGCCTGAAACATTGAATTGATTCAAGCCATTGCGCCTCTTCTATATTTAAACTGGGGAGCACTCTTGGCGTAAGCTTTGCTGATATGCCCCTTTTTCTTTGGATCTATATGGCGGCCGCTCCAGTCTACTAATTCAATATAATCTAGTAAGTTAAAGGGGAGCGCTTATTTAGTGTGGTTACCCCGAGCAGCGCCTCAACAAAACCTAACCATACCACAAAACCCAATAATGGAATGAAAGAATGCCACACGTTGGGAATCTGTCTTAAACGCTTTATTATGTGTTTGGTTACGCAAGAGCCCTGATCACCGCTTGAGGATCTTTAGCGAGCACATTCAGTAGCACCAATGCAGGACCTCTTGGAGTTCTGTCTCCACGTTCCCAGTGACGCAATGTGCCAAGGCTGATACCAAAAGTAGATGCAAATTCAGCTTGTGTCATTGCAACATTATTACGCACAGCTTTTACGTCAACAGGGTCAAACTTATGGACAGTCGCCCCCTTAGTATCACCTTCGGCAAAATCAATGGCTTCCATTAGATCTTGTTGGATACTTTCAAATGCATTAGTCATGATTGCCTCCTGTTACTGTCTGCAAGTATTTTGGTTAGTTTACTAAGAACATTACATTCAGCTTTAGATAGATTTGCTTTCTCATTTTTACCAAAGAGAGAAAGCATAAACAGTGGTATTTCTTCACTGTGGTAGTAATAAATGACTCTCACACCCCCACTTTTTCCACCGCCCTCTTTTGCCCATCTTAGCTTACGGACTCCACCTGTACCTTGCATTTCCTACTAATATAAAGCGCATAATGAGTAGTGTGAGGGCTGGAGGAGACCTCCGGCCACCCGATTATATATTTTATGCCACTGCAAAGTTTACTGGGTGGACATTTGTTAAATTGATTTGTTGTTTAGCGTGCCAAAGATCATAGTTATCTTGCATTGATAACCAGCTCTCTGGTGTTCTACCGATTGCTTTAGACAAGCGAAGTGCCATTTCAGGTGATATCGCACTTTGACCTTTAAGAACTCGATTTAGAGTCGATGAAGCAACATCTAACTGTTTAGCTAAGTAACGACAACTAAAGCCGGCAGGTTCAAGGTAAACATCATAAATAAACTCGCCTGGGTGTGGTGGGTTATACATAGTCATTAGTGATAGTCCTCATAATTGAGAATAAAAGCATTTCCATCGATAAATTCGAAAGTAATGCGCCAATTACCATTTACAGTAATAGACCAAATCCCGTCACGCTCCCCTTTTAGAGCATGCAATTTAAAACCGGGTAAATTGATATCATCAATTACTTGCGCGGTATCTATTGCTGTAAGTTGCATACGTAATTTACGTTCATGCTTTGCCTGAATTCCAGCCACACTTCCTGTTTGGAAGTATTTCTTGTTGCCAGCTTTAAGTGAAAACCAACGGGGTCAAACCAACGGGGTCACAAACCAACGGGGTCCAAACCAACGGGGTCAAATCTTGACATTAGACATCAAGCAAATTCGAAGCATTTCAATATTAAAGCGAAGGCTCGCTTGCTCAACGCAGTATAAAAAATACTTAAAGTCGTCATCGCTCAAAAAGGTATTCTCACGCCCTATTCCACGATTCAGTACATCATAGGACGCATTCTCATATTTTATTCGCAGTGATCTAGACATCGTTACTCACTTAATGATTAGTAAATTATAAATCTAGACCTTTGATATCTGAAGTCAAGATTTGACCCTGAGAGATCCTCAAGTTAGGCGCTTGCTTAACGAGGCTTTTGGCTTCTTTGAGGGTTTGCGGTACCCGCGTAATGAACAGTTGGCCTTGAGTATGTAAATCTTTAATGGTTTCTTGCACATACAAGGCGGCATCGGCCACCAAATAGCGACTGGCTTGCGCGGCTTTTAAACTGCCAATATGCGCTTTTACAATCTGTTTAAAGCCTTCCATGTCATTACTGTTGCCACTGGCAGGCTTCATATAAACCGGTATGCCGGATTGGTTCTCACAGATAAGATTGAGTATCACTTGGTTGAGCTCAGGGCGATGGTCGCGCGAATAACCTTTAGCGATACGGATAGATTTTGGTTCACCATCATCAGGCTCGCTTGTCGCCTTGCCATCGTAATGAAAGCTTGTTGAATCAAGGTGTAAAGCTTCGGTTTGTAACCCTAATTTCTCTACCACCGCCTCACCCAATTGCTGATACAGCTTCGATACGCCGTATTCATATAAGGTGTCTAAACAGCGACCAAGCGCATCGTCGTTGATGTGCTCGGACTTTACGCCTTCACCAATTAATCTATCAAGCGGCTTGCCTTGAAAATACTCGCTGTACATATGCAGTGTGCGGCCAGTGAAACCTAGGCCGTTTAGCACCATAGCCAACACTAATTGACCACAACTGATGTTGCGCTCAGGCGCCACGCCACCGAGGAGAATCAACGGGGTCAAATCTTGACCTCAGACATCAAGCAAATTCGAAGCATTTCAATATTAAAGCGAAGGCTCGCTTGCTCAACGCAGTATAAAAAATACTTAAAGTCGTCATCGCTCAAAAAGGTATTCTCACGCCCTATTCCACGATTCAGTACATCATAGGACGCATTCTCATATTTTATTCGCAGTGATCTAGACATCGTTACTCACTTAATGATTAGTAAATTATAAATCTAGATCTTTGATATCTGAAGTCAAGATTTGACCCTGGGGGATCTTTAAACAATATCCTGTTTGAAAACGGATCTGTTACGGTAAAACACCTTGCACCCCAAGGGGCTTCTTCAATGCTTGGTTTGTTGTATTTGTAAGGCTTTGCAGTAACTTGCGCAAAAAGTTGATCAAGATGGCTGACATTAACGAAAACCTTGCTGCCTGGCGTACAATCATCAGAATGCTCACTTAGGTGTAAGACAAAATCGCCAAGCGATACTTGCATGTAAATTGGGTAGCCATCCTCAAAGCGATGCTCCCAATCTAATTCCATACCGAGAAAGCCAAAGTAAAACTCTTTGGCTTTATCTTCGTCGAAAATCCGCATAATCGGGATCGTCTGAAACTCCATGCCATCTACTCCATTACAACATGACGCCCGCCACAAACGCGAGCAACTTGTTGCGAGTCGAGCGCCCAACGGTCGCGTTTTTGATGGCGCTTGTTATACGGTTCATTTCAACCAATAGGTGACTATGGAACCAAAAACTGCCCCAAATATAGCGGCAACAGCGCCAACATATGTTGCGTTAGTCTGTATTCGTGCTAATCGCACTTGAAGCATATGCTCGGCAACGATCCGTTTTACAGCGTTTCCTCGGGCTTGGGACTCCTGTTCAATTACTTTAGCAAGATCCCAACAATCCATCTTTTTTAATTGCTTCTCATTGTCAGTGATCACACCAAAAAGATACACCGCACGATCTTTGGCAAAAAAAGAACGGATGTTCTCAAACAATGTAATTCGCATTAACCAGTCCTTCTACTGAAATTGAAAGCCGCTCGATACTTTGGCACTGCATAACGCCCGCAGCATGCGCGGCTTTGGAATGGAGGCGAAGCCGCAATAGAAAAGACTTCACCGTGCCTGTGATTGTTAGGGCTATCCACCGCTTTTTGACTTGATCAGGCTGTTCATGGCATTCGCCATACCCAGACCATTCATTAGGTGATAGTAGGACTTTTTTACTCGTTCATAATGCTCTGGAGTAAAACTCATCGTAGTCGAAGGCAATCCCTTCTCAGCTACATAATTTCGTTGATTTTCATTCCATTCACCATGAACGTATGCGTTTCGGATATATTTACAAGCTAAATAATCATCGAAGCATTCCCGATCAGGCTTTAACCCACGAATTTCAAATACCTTGAAAAGCCGTTCTAATCGCTCTTCATTGGAGCCGTTTTCGAAATATGACGCTATATCAAACATCATGGGTTCTGGGTTAGCCCATTTTTTTATGATCATCTCGATACTGCCAACCATCATGACTATCCACAAACGGCAAAAAGACGAGTACTTGATGCTATCGGAAACGTTGCTTTCAACAGGGTGGTCATTTACTAATTTTTCGATAAGTTCCAGATAAATCTGGTCATCGGAGTATGTGTTAATGAACTCGTCTATCATTTGGACTCCTTCGAATGTTTTACTGCCCTAACGAGCCTGTAGATTAACTCGTTTTAAATTTATTTTTATTGATGAATCAACCATAGCCGAGTTCCTATTTTGTTTCAATCAGTTATCGCTATTTTACGTAAAATAGAAAAAGACAATGTGAGGTTGTTTTAATGGATGTTTTAGCGGGAATCAAAGGTGCTTGAGTCGCTATATTTTGGTTTAAAAGGGCTCCCCTTTTTTAATGCGGCCTGTTTTGCAGCTTTTCTATGTTATGAACAAGGCAATACAGTTGCCATTGGGCATTCACTTTCGTTTGTCCCCGTAAGGTCAATTTGTTCATGCCTTTATTGACTGTTATATTCCACTACTTATTTAAAGAAAAGCAGGCTCTATACAGCCTAATCGTTTGCCATTCCTTCAATAAAAAGCTGTCGTCGCCCCATTGGGCTGTCTATTTTAACCTTCATTTTGTCGATATAGCTTCGCTTTTTACGTGATTCATCATTTTTAAACTGAACTTGCCGTCCTGTTTTTATAGGTGGCTTTCGCATGCATTGCTGTTGCAGTGGGCATACTTTGCAATCTTTTAAGTAACCACAGAATCGCGTGTATTTTTGATTGTGGCTGTTTACATTTATACCACTTCGCCACATTTCATTACCTGCGGGGCAGCAGCAGCTTTGTGTCGTTTCATCATAATGGAAATCGTCTGAGGTAAATAAGCGTGGCTTGCCATTCCGCCTTTTTTATCGGCGTTTTTCTTGCTCTGTTTCCTTTTTATTTATGGGAAATTTTCACTCTCTTTAAACAACGTTTCGTTTTCTAAATTGGTTATCCGCAATGTAAGTATCAAAGCCACTTTTCGCCATGTATTCAAGGTTTGCTTCGCTGTTAAACCCACTGTATGCGGTGAATTTGATAGCATGTTTATCTGTGTTCAGTTTTTCTAGCTGTTATTTTAATTGCGTAACAGCGGGTTGCAGTGTTTGTTGCTCGCCAACTGAACCCCACGCTTGGCCTTGCAGGATGATTTGGTGCTTATCGTCATTTATCGCGATGCCGTTGTAACCTTGAATAGTGCCTTTTGAGGTAGTCATTTTGCGCACTACTCGTCCTAACCATGAACTCGCCTTTCAGGCCAGCTTCGCTGTTAAAATTTATTCCCGACAAATTTGTCTTTACTCGCATTTGATTTTAATTTGCAGCCATCAATGGCAAACATGTTACGACCTATCAAGCCTTCTTCGTCGCATATCATCAGTACTTGAGTAAACAGCGGTTCAATCTGTTCGTGCATTTTGGCTACGAAGCCCGCTATCAATGTGTAATGCGGTTGAATATCACCCGACACACTCATGAACAAGACATTGTTCTCACAGGCTTTGGCAATACGGCGGCTACTGATCAAACCATGTGCATAGCCGAGTGAAATAATTTTTAGCATCACTGAAGGCGGATACGCAGCTGCGCCCGTTTTATCATTGTTATACCACGCATCAAAGCCCGACAAATCGAGTTTATTTTCGACAATATAACAAAGCGCATACTCAAATGTACCTGATAATATTTGCTCAGCAAAATTGATTGGAATGAATTTATTTTGGCAGGATAAGTCAGGCTTGACTTCTTACCCAACGAAAGAGCCATAACGATTTACCGTGGGTGAATAATATCTATTAGATCACAGTAACCAACTCGGTTCAAGGTTAAAAAACAATCAAGCCAAATGTGTAGAATCAGTTCCTAAAAAGAGTAATTCTACAACTTCAACGCCCAAATAATGGGCAAATGTTCGTTGGCTAAATTTGGAGCGCAGCGACAAAGCCAACGGTTATTTGTCCCTGTTTATTTGCTTGTTAGTTTACAATTACACCAATACTAGTGAAAAAGCACTTAACCAAATTAGCTGAAAACCATATGAAATACGCTGATGGATGCCAGGATTGCTTTGGGATTTTACGGCTTTAGCCATAGCAAAAAGATAATAAACAGCAGCGATAACAGAAACCAGTGAAAAAAGACGAAAATATAATGGGATAATTTCAGTTGTTGGACTTATAGCAATTAATATTGGCGCTACAACTAAGGAAAGAAGCATAATGAAACCAGCCCAAGAATGAACCTTACAACTAAAAGTTGGATTTTTAGTAAATGGGTCGGCGTCCATTGGAAAATAACCGGCTACCCAAGTACCAACACCGTGAGTTATGACCAACCAACCAGCTACATTCACTAAGATTGAAACATTTGAGAGTTGCGCCAGATACCAACCAAAAAAGCAAAATAGAAAACCAAGAGGATAATTGTTAATTAAGGGAGACAATTTTTCAGTTGGGCTACCAGCAGCACCTAATTCACTACAAAATTGCTTAGAATGACTGTAACCAGCATAAAATCGACTTGCTACATAAACACCAATGAATATCCAAATTGTTGCAATTAATCCTGAATAGATCGCAATACTTTTAAACCTGACGAATCCCCACAAAATAAAAATTAATGGTAGACTCTCATGATTATTTGTGATCAAATTTTTTCACTATAAAAAAACTCACTCATAATCATGAAAGCCACCGAAATATTACACAAAGATATTGCCATTGCCTACCCTGAAATTCATAAAACACGTTTAAATACAGTCTTTACGTTTGTTAACTCAGGCTTGCGTGACCAGCGCGTTACTGTCACTTACCTAGGCCGCGGATTAAAATCATTTTCTAATACCGATAAAAAACATGATATTAAACGCGCAGACCGTTTGATTGGTAATGCTAACCTGCATCAAGAACGTCTTTGTTTCTATGAACATATGACCGAATGCTTAGTAGGCCAGCAACAACACCCACTTATTATCGTTGACTGGTCACCTATTAATGGCGGCGAAATATTTCAAGTGCTCAGGGCAAGTATACCAATGGGGGGAAGAGCGTTAACGCTCTATGAAAAAGTGTATCCTGAAAGCGAATTAAATACCGAAGCGGCTCATCAACACTTACTCGATAGCTTGGCACAGTGTTTACCTGCAGATTGTCAGCCTATTATTTTATCTGATGCTATTTTTAGAACGCCATGGTTTAAAGCCATAGAAGATAAAGGCTGGTATTGGCTTGGGCGCGTCAGAGGCAATGTGACCTTATCTAGCGACCTTGAGACATGGCGAAATTGTAAATCATGGTTTGAGCAAGCAACAGGTAAACCACACCTTCTGACACAGATTTACTACGGAAAAACAGTTCGTTTCGCGTGCCAAGGTGTTTTGTTTAGAGGGAAAAACAAGGGACGTAAAAAAATCAAAAAACGGGGTGGGCAATCTCAATGTACAACGGTTAAATACCAACAACAAAAGGCCAAAGAGCCTTGGCTACTTGTGTTTAATTTACCTACACAATTTACAGATAAGCCTCAACGGATTGTGACTTTATATAAACAACGTATGCAAATAGAAGAAAGTTTCAGAGACACTAAGAATGCAAAACTTGGCATTAGTTTAGCCTTTGCAAATTCAAGAAGCGCAGAAAGGTTTGATAATTTATTGCTCATAGCGGCGTTAATGTTGTTTGTCTTATGGTGCATAGGGTACGCCGTGTCGGCACAACAAGGGGATGCGGCATTACAAGCGAATACAGAGAAAAAACGACGAGTATTGTCCTATATTTATCTTGGCAAAGAAGTGGTTGATGATCCTAGGTATGAGCCTGATGGGCAGTTCATTATTTATGTGTATAGCCAGTTGTCACTTCTGACTATACAAATTGATAATTTAGGCTAAATTCGTGGGGATCTCTCAGCTTTTAAACATAACCAAAATCCTTTTTGTAAACTAACATTTTATAGTGCGTTCGTCGCGCATATTTCTGCCGACGACACACTCATGTATTTAATAAGTCTTTTTTAACAAATAACTTAACTCATTACCAGCTATAATTTTTTCTTGGTACTAAATATAATAAGAAAGAAGAAAATGCGCTCGGCGCTCATTTTCTTGAATATGGGAGCAAAACAACTACACTGTACATTTATACAGCACAGTATATTGGTGATGACATGAAAACGCGTTCCCCATTTTTAAATTATATCGCTGATTATATGTTGGTACGTCAGTATTCATTTCGTACCATAAATACCTACCTGTGATGAATTACATCTTATATCCCTTTTCATAATAAGCGCCATCTTGCCTTAATGGGAGATAACGATATCAAACACTATTAAGAACACTTAGTATTAAAGTAAGGCTATATCATCAAATTAGTCGTCACTATCCCTGAGATTAAATTACACCCATAAAAAAGCCCCGCTTGATATTACTCAAGCGGGGCTCCACGCTAATGTACTTATTCAATAAAAGCGCCTAAACTGCAGGCGCTTTGCATTATTGAATTTATTGGTTAACTACGCTTTTAAGCGGATTAACAGGTTGTGCGTTGTCGTCTAGGATGTTCATATCGAAGTCGAACTCGTCAACACGAATCGCTTTTTCACGTTTTTTGTTGTAATCACTTAACTGAACAAATTCAGCGTCGTTAATTACTTTTGCAGCAAGCGCATTTTCAAGCGTTATTGCAAAACGTATACCCGGCTTAATGGTTTTAGCGCGCAGTGCTTTTTTAACTTTTGCTAATAGCTCAAGCGATGCCATTTTAGCTTTGTAAGCTTGCTCATTGATATGATGACCGTCGCCTTCAATTGGTTTAACTAAATGTGTAATTTGCGCTTTAAATGCGGTATCAAGCTGTGCTTGTTTTGCTAATTCGCGAATTAAATCATCACTAATTTTTGGCATTTTAGTTGAGTAGTTCATGGTAATAAAACGAATGAACTTACGTGTTCCACTTGCAGGGAAGTTATCTAAAAACTTATGCAGTGCCTCTTCCGCGCTTTGTAATGCAAAACGAGTTGCATAATGGAAGTAAGGAGCCGCTTGTTCGCGCTCGCTACTTGCCACTTTTTGCTCGTAGTATTTAATTGACGCCATAGCTGCATACAAGAAGCTCATTACATCGCCTAAACGTGCTGAAAGCATTTCTGCTTGTTTTAACTTACCGCCCAGTACTAATAACGAGAAGTCAGCATATACAGCAAGCTTTGCAGATAGCTTATGTACTGCTTTTTCGTAGTCACGTACTTCTGGTAATGCTGAGTTTGCACCTGCTGTAAATGGTAATACACCTAAACGGAATGCACGTAAGCTGTTTGCTGTACTGTAGCCAATTGTTTTACGCAAAATACTGTTGAATTCTGCATCAGCGCCTTTATCGTCGCTGTGGATAGACTCAACCATAGATTGTAAATACGGGTGACAACGCATAACACCTTGACCAAAAATCATCAGGTTACGAGTAAGAATATTCGCACCTTCAACGGTAATAGCGATTGGCTGTGCTACGTAACCGCTGGCTAAGGTATTTTGTGGACCGTTTTGTATCGCTTTACCTGCTTGAATATCCATTGCTGAATCAAGCACATCACGGCCAAGCTCTGTCATATGGTATTTAGCAATTGCGGTAACTACTGACGGTTTTAAGCCCATGCCTAACCCTTCAGTTGTGAGTAGGCGCATTGATTCTAGTAGGTATGTTTTACCTGCAATATCAGCTAGCTTTTCTTGAATACCTTCAAATTGACCAATCGCTAAACCAAATTGCTCACGCACCGCCGCATATTCTGCGGCTGATTTAAACGCCACTTGTGCTGTACTAACACCCAGTGCTGGTAATGAAATACCACGCCCTGCGCCCAAACAGCTAACCAGCATTTGCCAACCGCGACCAATATTCTTTTGGCCACCAATAACAAAATCCATAGGTACAAATACTTTGTTACCACGTGTAGTACCGTTATAAAAACGAATTCCCATTGGGTTATGGCGATTACCAAGCTCTACGCCTGGGTGCTCTTTTGGAATAAGTGCACACGTAATGCCTAATTTCTCTTTACCACCGAGTAACCCATTTGGATCTTCTACTTTAAATGCTAAACCAAGCACTGTGGCAATTGGTGCAAGTGTAATGTAGCGTTTGTCCCACGTAATTTCTAAACCAAGCACTTCTTCGCCGTTGTACATACCTTTTGTAACAGTACCTACATCAGGAATACCACCAGCATCAGAACCGGCCTCAGGGCTGGTTAATGCAAAACATGGAATATCGGTACCATTTGCAAGGCGTGGTAAGTAATGCGCTTGCTGCTCGTCTGTACCAAAGTGTAGCAATAATTCACCTGGGCCTAACGAGTTTGGCACCATTACGGTTACTGCTACTGCTGAGCTTTTAGTGGCTATGGTGCCTACAATTGTTGAATTAGCGTATGGGCTAAACTCTAAACCGCCAAACGATTTAGGGATGATCAACGAGAAAAAACGCTCTTTTTTCAAAAATTCTAAAATATCATTGGGTAAATGAATACCATTTTGAATGACTGAATCATCAATCATACCCAGTAACTCTTGCAGTGGGCCATCTACGAACGCTTGCTCATCTGCACTCAGTTTAGCTGCGGGTACATCACGCAGCGCACTGAAATCAGGCTTACCTTGATAAATAGACCCTTCAAGCCAAACATCGCCAGCATCAAGTGCTTCTTGCTCAGTAACTGAAATACTTGGTAATACTTTTTTTAACTTTGTACGTAAACTCATAACAAACTCATCCGACCAGATAAATAATACCTACATTACGTCATAAAAATCGCTTTAGATCAATTACTCTATTCAATAAATTAACAGTTTTTGCAATTTATTTTCTTTACCTGAACGTAAACTGTTGAAATAAATAGGCTTACACTTGTACGCCGAATTATTATTTTTTTTATTAAAAATTAATAATTCGGCCGGTTGAGGCAATTAATGCGAGCTTTAAAAAAACCCAAAAACAAAAAAACGCAGCCTAAAATTGGGCTGCGTTCTTAGGGTCTGTTGACCTTTGCGGATTACAATTTGTTCAAACTAGGGGCGGTTTAATCGCGGCGCGAGGTTTGTAACCTAGTGGGCTAAGTAAAAACCGAGCAAAGCTTCCGCGTCCTGCTCACGCCCCTTACCTACATCCATGTAGGCAACAAAGAGTAAATCGCCCCTAGGCAGAACCCGAAGGGCAGCGCCTGTTTGGCATTGATGCTGCGTTATCGCCTATTTATGGGGAATAACCACACTACATAGGCTCTGCCTTGCCTAAATACCAAACAGACTGCTGCAAATTTAATCTTGAAAGGTCAACAGACCCTAGATGCGAGAAATTAAATTGAGTCTAACTAATTTTAACCACCTGTTTGCCAGTAAAGCCACCCGCTACTTGCTTATTTAATGCAACAGATACTGCTTGAGCGTTAAAATCAACGACTAAAATTTCAGGGTGTTTTATATCGTTATTCAATACTGCTTCAAGCAATAAGTTACCCATAAAACTCATGCGTTGCTGCGCACAGAGGCTATTCGCTAACCACGCCCCTCCTAAGGACACAATACTAATATTGGGCGCGCGGCGAAACATTAACTGTTGTTCAAAATTAGGCAGTGGATTTAAACACGCAATACGACCACAAAAACGCATTAACTCAATATTTTGTATGGTCGATTCCCCCCCCATAATATCAATTACAGCATCAAAGCCTTGCGGACCGAGCTCTCGGCGAATTTTGTCACACAGTGCCGTATCGTTATAATCAAAAACTATATCAGCGCCAAGTTGCCTAACTAATTTATGATTACGCTTTGAGGCGGTAGTAAATACATCGGCACCGCGCTGCTTGGCAAACTGAATAGCAAATTGCCCTACTGCGCCGGCTCCTCCTTCGATAAATAGGGTATCGCCTTCACTTACCGCTAATTTATCTAAGCTGATCAGAGCCGCCATTCCAGCGCAAGGTAAGGTGGCTGCTTTTTCACTGGCTAATTGCTTGGGAATAATAGACACCGCATAATTAGGCACTTTTGCGTATTCGCTCAGTACGCCTTGCTCACCAATGCTCGCGTGCCACATAACACGTTCCCCTACACCCGGAAAAACGCCTTTATCTGCTTTAACCACTGTGCCCACTGCATCTAAACCTAAAACATGCGGGTATTGCCACGTACAAAAGCCAGATTTAGCAAATTGCGCATCCACCGGGTTTAAGCCAACATACTCCACTTTTACTAACAACTCGTTACCTGTGCAATGAGGCACAGGTAACTGAGTATCCGATAAGTTAATATCCTCATTGGGCTCGTTTAACACAATAGAGCGCATAGATGTAGGAATCGTATTTTGGTTTGTAACTGCAGTATTAGGCATCAAAAACTCTACTAGTTAGTATTACTTAACGCGTAACTCCATCGCCCATTAAATGACTGGTAGGCATTTACCTTGGCAAGTAGCGATGAAATAGTTGAATCAACGGCATTTTCTTGTGCTATTAAAACATCCTGACGTGCATCTAACAACGCTAGGTAAGGAATTTGACCCTCTTCATACATTGCGTGTGCTTGTAAAAATGCATTATTAGCAAATTGATATCGCTGCTCAGCAAAACGCGATTGCTGTGCTTGATTGACCAGCAATTGCAGTGAAAGTTCACTCTCGTTAATTGCTTGTAATACCACTTGTTGGTAATCAGTATAGGCGGCTTGACTTAAATACTGCTGCGCATCGCGTTGTGCTAAAAGCGCAGGGTAACTCAATAAAGACCACTGTACTTGTGGCGCACCTTGCCATTGCTGCTGCGTATTACTAAAGCCATTACTGCCAACACTTAACACACCGGCAAAGCCGCTTAAGCTAATATCCGGCAATAAAGCTTTACTGGCCGCTACACTTAAACTATTTGCTTGGCTAAAGTCAAATAAAGCACGGCTAATGTCAGGCCTTAGCGCTATTGCTTCATTAGGCTTTGCCAATAACACATCAAACGTCTTGGTTAATATAGTACGTTCATCATTAATGTTTAGTGATTGCGTTGGTTGCGCACTTAATACCGCTAACGTCGATAAGTCTCGGTACTTTGCATACTCAATTGCCGGCACTAGCGCTTGCTGCTGTCTGAGCTGCGCCATGGTGCGATTTAAATCAAGCTCATTAGCCACGCCTTCATCAACTTGGGCCTGTAGCACTTGAATGCTTTGTTCAAGCGCTTCTATTTGCATCTCAATAATTTGCTGCTTTTGCACGTTTCCTTGATAACTGACAAATCCTTTAACCACAGACGACACCACTTCAATTTGCAATAACCTAACTTGCTCTGCTTGGCTCATTGCTTGTGAATTCGCAGCATCAACTAACGCCGTAATTCGGCCAAATAAATCCAGCTGCCAGTCAAGTGCTACATTAACACGTGATTGTCGACTATTAGTATCGCCTAACCCGCTTCGCTTTGCACCAATCTCAATACCGCCTTGCGGTAAGTATTGCGCTTGTTGCTCGCCAATACGCGCCAAAGCGCTTTTTAATACCAGCTGACTAGTTTGCAAGTCGTAATTATTAGCAAGTGCGTTGCTCACCAGTTGGTTTAGCTGCGCTGAGCCCAGCTTTTTCCACCAGTTTTGCTCATCTTCACCCATAAATCGCTCTGCCGATATGGCGTTAGCAACAAACTCATTAACCTGTCGCTGCTCATGAACTGTGTCAATTTTACTCGCACAGCCTGATAAAGCAGCAACCGCTAATACGGGGCTTAACCATGTGAATTTAGTCATTTGAAGACTCCTCAACGCGCTGCTTTTTTACCACCAACATATAAAATACCGGTGTAAATAATAACCCAAATACAGTCACCCCCATCATGCCAGAGAACACCGCATTACCCATGGCATGACGCATTTCAGCTCCGGCCCCTGTTGCCAATACAAGCGGTATAACACCTGCTGTAAAAGCAATTGAGGTCATTAAAATGGGGCGTAAACGCAATCGACATGCCACTAGCATCGCCTCAAGGTGAGATAACCCAGTGTCGTGCTTATCTTTGGCAAATTCCACCATTAAAATAGCGTTTTTTGAGGCCAATGCCACCAATACAATCAAGGCTATTTGGGTAAATATATTGTTGTCTGAGCCTACAAACCACACCCCTAACAACGCGGAGAAAATAGTCATAGGTACAATTAAAATAATGGCCAGAGGTAAACGCAGGCTTTCATACTGTGCAGCGAGTACCATAAACACTAACAATACCACCAGCGGGAACACGTACACCATAGTATTACCAGCAAGCACTTGCTGATAAGTTACTTCTGTCCACTCGTATTCAATACCTTTAGGCAGTGTGTTAGCTAATACATTTTCAATCGCTATTTGTGCCTGATCTGAACTATAACCAGGCGCTGGGCTGCCGTTAAGTTCAGCACTTGGGTAACCGTTATAATGCATAACACGATCTGGGCCTATGGTTGGCGTTACCGTAAGCACTGAGCCTAACGGCACCATATTACCAGCACGATTACGTACTTTTAGATTTAGTATTTGCTCTGGAACTACCCTAAATTCAGCATCAGCTTGAGCATTAACTTGGTAAGTACGACCAAATAAATTAAAGTCGTTTACATACACTGAGCCTAAGTAAATCTGCAAAGAATTAAACACCTCATCTAATGGAATGCCTTGGATAAGTGCTTGCTCGCGGTCAATATCAATATCCATTTGTGGTACTTGAATACGAAAGCTTGAATATAGTCCCATTAATGCCGGATCTTTTTGCGCCGCAGCAATCACTGATTGCAAACTATTAAATAACGCTTCAAAACCTTTATTAGCTCTGTCTTCTATTTGCAGCTTAAAGCCACCTGTGGTGCCCAAGCCTTGAATTGGCGGTGGTGGGAACACTGCAACAAACGCTTCATCAATGGCTGCAAAACGCTGATTTAACTGCGCCGCAATAGCCGATGCCGACATACTCGGATCGGTACGTTCAGCAAAAGGGGCCAATGGTGTAAACACAATGCCGCTATTAGGACTATTAGTGAAACCATTCACTGACAAACCCGGAAACGCCACCGTGTTCGCCACCCCAGGAACATCTAAGGCAATTTGCTGCATTTGTTTTACCACCGCTTCAGTTCTATCTAAGCTTGCAGCATCAGGTAGTTGCGCAATGGCCACTAAATATTGCTTATCTTGCTGTGGAATAAAGCCACCTGGTACCGCATCAAACAACTTAATGGTACCGCCCACTAAGGCAATATACGCAACCATCACCACAACACTCATGCGAATAAGCTTTTGAACTAGCTTTTCATAGCCTTTGGCGCCGCGGTTAAATAATCGATTAAACGGCTTGAACAGCCAGCGACCAAATAACTTATCGAGCACACGGGTAAACGCATCCGGTTTAGCATCGTGTGATTTTAATAATAAAGCGGCCAGTGCTGGCGACAATGTGAGTGAGTTAAACGCCGAAATAAGCGTAGAAATCGTAATAGTAAGTGCAAATTGCTTGTAAAATTGCCCAGAAAGCCCAGTAATAAACGCCGTGGGTATAAATACCGCACACAATACTAGCGCAATCGCAATAATAGGCCCAGTTACTTCGCTCATCGCAACACGCGTGGCTTCAATTGGCGATAAGCCATCTTCTATATTTCTTTCCACGTTTTCTACGACTACGATGGCATCATCCACCACGATACCGATTGCCAGTACCAAACCAAATAGCGACAAGGTATTAATAGACACTCCAAGCCACTGCATTACGGCAAAGGTACCAATGAGTGAAATAGGCACTGCAATGAGCGGAATAATCGACGCGCGCCAGGTTTGTAAAAATACAATAACAACAATCACCACCAGCACAATCGCTTCAAGCAAAGTGGCAATTACCGCATCAATAGAGCCGCGAACAAATACCGTTGGATCATAAACAATGTCGTATTCAACACCCTCAGGGAAATCGTTTGATAAACGTGCCATAGTTTCACGCACCTGATCAGAAAGCTCAATGGCATTTGATCCAGGGCGTTGAAATATGGGCATAGCCAGTGCGGGTTGATTATCAAGTTCAGCGCGAAGTGAATACGAATCTTGGCCTAAATCAACACGCGCGACATCAGATAAACGCGTAAGCTGCCCTTGTTCACCTACTTTTATAATGACCTGTTTAAACTCTTCAATACTATTAAGACGCCCTTTAACATTTAATAAAATTTGAAATTGGCTATCGTTAGAAATCGGTTGTGCACCTAAACTACCCGCTGCAACTTGCTGATTTTGTGAGCGTAGTGCATTAACCACGTCACTTGCAGTAAGCTCACGTGATGCCAGCGCATCTGGATTAAGCCAAACCCGCATAGCATATTTACCACCACCAAATAGACGAATATCACCCACGCCAGGTAAACGCGCTATTTCATCTTTAATATTTAAATCAGCATAATTTGATAAATACGCGGTGTCATGGCTATTTTCAGGTGAATATAAATGCACCACCATAGTTAAATCAGGTGATGATTTTTCAGCAACCACCCCTAAACGTTGCACTTCTTGAGGCAAACGCGGC
>NZ_JCBFEM010000003.1:0-16578 GCF_059888565.1 Pseudoalteromonas sp. TAP-3C
CGAATCAGGGTTAACGTCAATACTGAATAGTTTATTATTAGTGGCCTGTACCCATGCGCTACCGGTCCAAAGTTCCAATATAAATTGTTCGCTAGCGCTAAATGTAAATTTAACTTGGCTCTGATCTACGTCAGTTTGGTAAGAGAAGAAATCTAGATCATTTTGACTATCAATATTACCTTGAATTGTCATTGTTGACGACAGTGGTGTGGCTTGAGATAGTTTATCATTAGCTTCTTGGGCGTCAAAATCTGGGTGATTAAACCAACCCATGATTGCTTGTTCAATGGCAACTCCCTCAGTGGATTCAGCGGCCAGAATATAAATACCAGGCTCCACTTTATTAACAACTTGCTGTAACTGATGCTGCGGTAGAATAATCTAAAACGGTAAAATTATTGTCGTCTTCAAGCTTAAATAAATAAAGACTGTAATTTACCTCTGAAGGAATATTCGTTAGTAACCATTCTATTTTTGTAGCTTCTGTAAGCTCAATGCTATAACACTCAATATGCCCTTGAGCTGTGAAGTTAGTGTACACCGCGCTATCCAAGTTTAGCTCAGGACACCCACTACGCTCTGCGGGGGTAGTCAATGTGGCTTCGCTGCTCATCATCTGCATTGATGTAATTTTTTCATTGCCTGAGTTCTTTGAAAAGGGAAATCAGTGTTAGTTCAGCTTTGCTAAGGTAATATTTTTCCATCAAAAAATCTAAATCTTCAATTTTTAATTGCGCTTCGAGTTGTTGGAAATTGATTGTTATTTTCAGCGGAAGCCGTTGACATAATTATCATAAGTGTAATTGCGAGACTACCTAGCAATCCTTTCATTTTACAAATCCTTTTTAATAATAAAGATTATTTTACAAGTGTAATTACTTATGCTATCTATTTGATTAAATTAGTCAATGCTTTTTATTAACATTTACATTTCACTTGGGATTAAAGTAGTAGCTGGCTACATTACAGACTAGGTGTTAATATAGATACCACAACATACAAGGATTGAGAACATGGGACAAATTAGTAAAACCAATCAAATTTTAACTTTTACCCACAATCAAGTCAAGCTGAACAACAAACACTTGCTAAATCGCTCAAAACAGCAACGCCTGACGAGTTCAACCAGCTAGCAGATATCGCTTAATGTTGATAAAGGAATATCTGCTGAATTATCGAGGTATATTGATAAAATGCATCGGAGAATATGTTAAACAAAGTAAAAGAAATGGCGAAAATACAATCTTCACTCAATATAAGCTTAGAAGAGTTTACAGCTTTTAAGGAAGTACAAATGGCTAAAAATCCAGAGTTAGATTTAAGCCAACTCGATTTATCTTTGGATAAAGAGGGTAATTTGAAACTCACAGACTCGAGTTTACCCGACTTTAAGTTATCAGAACTAGAAGAAGAGATTGCGAAAAATGATAAACTGGTAGACGCTTTTCTAGTACATACAAGTACTGTAGAAGCGATTAAGCTCAAGAGTACTTCATTGAAATTTAAACCCAATCACTTAAATGGTTCATTTATGCTTAACGAGTTAACGGAGCGCTATAGTAAACAATTTCCCCAGATACATATGCCCATGGTCGAGACTATAATACAATCAAAAAAGGCTAAATGAGACTGACCATCCCTTCGGGTTCCTTTTCTTAAAGTCACTGAGCATTGACTTTCGAGTTTAATTATAAGACTCGATAATAATATATTATTTTTGTGGTCGTAGATAAAGGTGTATCACACTTTAGCCTGAAAGGCCTATACTGCAATACACCCCACTTAACTTATTAAACTTATAACCAATTGGGTTACAGCAATTAGGGTAGTTAAATTAATAAAAAACTTCCCTTCTACTTTTACCTTAAAATGAAAATATTCTTTTTCATTGGCGTCTGCTCATTAATATTGGATAGTGCCCCAACCTCGGTGTAACCTTAAATTGCCGTAAAAGATTGGCGGTTAGAACGTGGCATCCATGCCATTTTACTATCGTTGATTTTCAACCAGGCCTGGTTACCTTCATTTTTTATCTTTCTTTGATACTAACAAAATTTTTTAACTATCTGCGGCGTTGAAAAAATTAACTTGTCGCCTTAAATAGTTCCGCTTAATCATAATTTAACGCATAGCACTTTTACGAATAAGCAAAAGGTGAGTATTTATTAAAATAATTCCCGGTGTATCTACCATTTCACATTAAAAACAGGTGCTGCGCACTCTCGGTTACACTGTCGTATTAACCTAGAGGCCTTGCCATGCAAGCGCTAATAACGAATTGCACACGTGAAAGTTACACGCGTGATGTGAACGGTACTTTTGAACGGACTCGATATAGTTATTGAATAAACAGGACTGAGAAACACAGCCGTAACCCATCATAAAACAAACTGATATCCATCACAGGAAGCAGCGGCTCCAGCAAATCCACAGGTAAAAGATAAAAGCTCTTAGAGTTCGTTATAGGCACTAATACTACTCACTCTTACAAAGCTTAATATTTTATGGCGAAGCCGCAGCGAGGAACGAGCGGTAACCTGACAGAGCTCAACGACAAAACCAATTTAACAACGCGATCACAAAAGGATCAGCAGATCCGGTTCCCTCTTCGCGTCCTGATAAGCCGATCATGCAGGGCCTGTAAGCCTCGCTAATGCATTTTGATTGGCCCTATGATTCAGGCTTTGAGTTGGCGCTCTAAGGAGCGTTTAAAATCAATTCTGAGCGCAGCGAAGGCATTTTTGGGGTATGCCGGTACGAGCGAAGCGAGGGGGAAAGGCCGGCAGGGGCAGCGCCCCTAAGAGGGGTTTAGCACCCTGAAAATTTTAAAATCCGTTATCCACAAATTTTCGCCTGAAACTTACCTTTAAAGACTTTATGTATAACTTAAAAGACTTTAAAGGCTTAGGAGGTTAATTGAAGCTATGAAATATATAGTAAATAATTTTGAAAGGTGGTCGTCTACCGAGTTAAAGGTGGTCGTCTACCGAGTTAAGGTTGGTGGTGCGTCTACCGAGTTAAGGTGGTCGTCTACCGAGTTAAAGGTGGTCGTCTACCGAGTCCTGTGGATAAAAATAACACACAAAATTAAAGGGGGTATTGACTAAATGATCAGCGATCCCCTAAATTAACGGTGGTCAAAAAAAAACAAAGAAAACCCCTTTAACGGGACTTAGTAAACGTATCGAGCAAAACAAAAGTTAGGCATAAAACTGATATCAACAAAACACTGTCTAAAATGCCTTTGTCATCTAGGCGCGTTTTATTTATGGCCATAGCTCAGTTGGACTCTAAAAAAATAGTAAAACAAGGCCAAGTGTTCCGCATTTATGCCAGTGAGTACGCGAAAATCGCTAAGCTAGAAATGAATACAGCCTACGAGCAACTAAAATCCGCCACGCTGGACTTTACAAAAACAGATAATAGGAATTCCTAAAGATCAGCTTTTACCCCCCATAGCTGGACAAGGGGAGCGGCCTTGGAAAAAGCCAACAGGAAAAGGAATTCGTATGCTTAATGTCACTGAATATTGTGACTATGAAGACGGGGACGGTTACGTAGATATTAGCTTTAGCCGTCAAATGGAGCCGTATATTTGCATGATCAGAGGGTAAATACACTACTCAGGTTTTAATCTCCAGCGCCAGACTAGAAGACTACGAACGCAAGTAATCTATATCAACTCTTACGACAGAAAATTAGCGAGAAAAAAGACCGTTATTTTGAAATAGGTGTCGATGAGCTTAAGGATGAATTAGGACTATACACAACAAAGAACAAGGAAAGAGTTTACTCATACCCATTATTTAAAGATTTGAATAAGCTAGTTATAAAACGAAGCCTTGAGACAATTAAAGACACTACAGAAATAAAAGATATAAGCGTTGAAATCATCGAAAGAAAGCAGCGCAAAGCAACTAAATTAAGATTCTCTTATCGAGTAGATGACCAAATGAAATTTGAGGGATTTTAGCTAAACTCGTTTTTCTGCATCGTTGCGAAGCTTCTGACTTGGTTCCTTTCCCTATAGCCAAAACAAGAATCGAAACCTTTTCATCCTGTACTTGATATTAAGCGATACCCTGCTTTACGCAGCTTAATTAGCAATCTGGCAGCTCTCTAGTCGGTTCGCTTCAATCCGAAAGGTGCTTTAAGACTTCTGACAACTTCTTTTGAATTAATCACGACGAATGGCACCTAATTTGTCACTCCTTAGCGCTCGAGGGTCAAATTCTAACTCATAGGTCATTTAGCGAAACCTTTACCCCTGTTTTTGGTTCAACTAAACGGGCTTTTGCAACAGCAATTAGCGCCTCGTCGTCACTAGTTAATAGCACAGATTTGAATGGTAAAGCTTCTCTTTGTGTAAATATTCTGAATGTTTGTCTTAATAGTTCAGAGGGAGTTATACCTAACTTTTCTAATGCTGCGTAAGAACGCACTTTCAAATCATCATCAACACGAATATTAATAGTACCCATAGCACACCTGTAATTACAATTGTATATACACCAATTGTATTCAATTGAATAAAAGTGCAAGGGCTATTATTTTTATTCTAATGCTTAAAAGGGGTTGAAGGGGTATCCCTTTGCACGCGACTGTAGAAAATTACGTAGTAATTTGTCTACAGTCGACGGCGTGCCTATTATCTCATTTTGTCATACACAGTTTTCATCTAAAATAACCTGTTGTGCCTTTAAAAATAGGCGTATACGATTTGTTTACCCCCGTATACACCAGAGGTATTTTAGAATGGCCATTCTAAGCATCCGAATTGACGATAAATTAAAAGAGTTTTTAAATAGTGAGGCGCAAAAGCAAGGTATTTCTTTATCTGAATATGTAAAGAAATCACTGGAAAGTAAGAGCGTTGATACTCATATACTAGCAACAGAGAAAAACTTAAAAAACTCTGTTGATAGTATTAAAAATTTAGCGAACGTCCCTCAGGAAACTGTACACGAAGTTGAACTAAATATTCAGCGGCTAAATCAATCGCTTAAGAATGCCAATCACCTAAAAGAACTCAAAAAATTGAAATGGATATTAATTTTTATATCCCTTATTTTTGTATCAATCTCAATCCCAATATTTCATTTTAACATTGCCTACTTGAAAGCTTTATTTTAAATTTTAAATATCAGAGAAAAGTTAGTTCCCCCTTCCTTGCCGCCAAGATTCAAAGAGCGGCAATATTATTCCCACTTAATGGTAAAAACCAGACTAAAGCCAGCATTACTACCCTTTTTTTATTGGCTCGTTTTTTGCTCTATTATCTATAACCCCATTAAAAAGCATATTCACTGGAGGAATTAACATGCTAATTAACAGCAACAGCCAAGTAAGCCATATTTATCAAACGCAAAGTAATGCACCTCATACTACAACTAGCTCGAATACTCCGGTCAAAAATGAAAATACGGCAGACAAAATTACAATTAGTGAAGCAGGGCTTAATGCTGAGAGTAAATTGCAAGAAATAGCCAAACACTATGACCCTAAAAATATGTCTTATAATGAATTATCTAAGATGTCTTCCACTTTGGAATTAAATGGGTTAATAACACCTCAAGAAGGCTTGGCTCTTAGAGCACCGCCTAAAAGTCAATGTGGCTTCGCTGCTCATCATCTGCATTGATGTAATTTTATTTTTAGATTGTTGAGGTTGAAGTATTTGAAAAGGGAAATCAGTGTTAAGTGGTACGTTGGAGTCCGGTAATATTTTTCCATCAAAAAAAGTGCCCGGTAAATCTTCAATTTTTAATTGCGCTTCGAGTTTTGTTGGAAATTGATTGTTATTTTCAGCGGAAGCCGTTGACATAATTATCATAAGTGTAATTGCGAGACTACCTAGCAATCCTTTCATTTTACAAATCCTTTTTAATAATAAAGATTATTTTACAAGTGTAATTACTTATGCTATCTATTTGATTAAATTAGTCAATGCTTTTTATTAACATTTACATTTCACTTGGGATTAAAGTAGTAGCTGGCTACATTAAGACTAGGTGTTAATATAGATACCACAACATACAAGGATTGAGAACATGGTAGAAATTAGTAGAACCAATCAAATTTTAACTTACCCACAATCAAGTCGAGCTGAACAACAAACGCTTGCTAAATCTCTCAAAACAGCAACGCCTGAGCGAGTTCAACCAGCTAGCCAAGAAAAAATATCGCTTAATGTTGATAAAGGGATCTCTGCTGAATTATCGAGGTATATTGATAAAAATGCATCGGAGAATATGTTAAACAAAGTAAAAGAAATGGCGAAAATCCAATCTTCACTCAATATAAGCTTAGAAGAGTTTACAGCTTTTAAGGAAGTACAAATGGCTAAAAATCCAGAGTTAGATTTAAGCCAACTCGATTTATCTTTGGATAAAGAGGGTAATTTGAAACTCACAGACTCGAGTTTACCCGACTTTAAGTTGTCAGAACTAGAAGAAGAGATTGCGAAAAATGATAAACTGGTAGACGCTTTTTCTCAAGTACATACAAGTACTGTAGAAGCGATTAAGCTCAAGAGTACTTCATTTGAAGATCTTCAACCCGATCACTTCAATGGTTCATTTATGCTTAACGAGTTAACGGAGCGCTATAGTAAACAATTTCCCCCAGATACATATGCCCATGGTCGAGACTATAATACAATGGAAAAAAGGCTAAATGATACTGACCCGTCTCTTTTCGGGTTCTTTTTCTTAAAGTCACTGAGCATTGACTTTCGAGTTTAATTATAAGACTCGATAATAATATATTATTTTTGTGGTCGTAGATAAAGGTGTATCACACTTTAGCCTGAAAGGCCTATCCTGCAATACACCCCCTACTTAACTTATTAAACTTATAACCAATTGGGTTACAGCAATTAGGGTAGTTAAATTAATAGAAAACTTCCCTTCTACTTTTACCTTAAAATGAAAATCTATTTTCATTGGCGTCTGCTCATTAATATTGATAGTGCCCCAACCTCGGTGTAACCTTAAATTGCCGTAAAAGATTGGCGGTTAGAACGTGGCATCCATGCCATTTTACTATCGTTGATTTTCAACCAGGCCTGGTTACCTTCATTTTTTATCTTTCTTTGATACTAACAAAATTTTTTAACTATCTGCGGCGTTGAAAAAATTAACTTGTCGCCTTAAATAGTTCCGCTTAATCATAATTTAACGCATAGCACTTTTACGAATAAGCAAAAGGTGAGTATTTATTAAAATAATTGCCGGTGTATCTACCATTTCACATTAAAAACAGGTGCTGCGGCACTCTAGGTTACACTGTCGTATTAACCTAGAGGCCTTGCCATGCAAGCGCTAATAACGAATTGCACACGTGAAAGTTACACGCGTGATGTGAACGGTACTTTTGAACGGACTCGATATAGTTATTGAATAAACAGGACTGAGAAACACAGCCGTAACCCATCATAAAACAAACTGATATCCATCACAGGGAACAAGTCAGGGTATCTACCAGCAAATCCACAGGTAAAAGATAAAAGCTCTTAGAGTTCGTTATAGGCACTAATACTACTCACTCTTACAAAGCTTAATATTTTATGGCGAAGCCGCAGCGAGGAACGAGCGGTAACCTGACAGAGCTCAACGACAAAACCAATTTAACAACGCGATCACAAAAGGATCAGCAGATCCGATCCCTCTTCGTGTCCTGATAAGCCAATCATGCAGGGCCTGTAAGCCTCGCTAATGCATTTTGATTGGCCCAATGATTCAGGCTTTGAGTTGGCGCTCAAGGAGCGTTTAAAATCAATTCTGAGCGCAGCGAAGGCATTTTTGGGGTATGCCGGTACGAGCGAAGCGAGGGGAAAGGCCGGCAGGGGCAACGCCCCTAAGAGGGGTTAGCACCCTGAAAATTTTAAAATCCGTTATCCACAAATTTTCGCCGAACTTACCTTTAAAGACTTTATGTATAACTTAAAAGACTTTAAAGACTTAGGAGGTTAATTAAAGCTATGAAATATATAGTAAATAATTTTGAAAGGTGGTCGTCTACCGAGTTAAAGGTGGTCGTCTACCGAGTTAAAGGTGGTCGTCTACCGAGTTAAGGTGGTCGTCTACCGAGTTAAAGGTGGTCGTCTACCGAGTCCTGTGGATAAAAATAACACACAAAATTAAAGGGGGTATTGACTAAATAATAGCTATCCCCTAAATTAACGGTGGTCAAAAAAAAACAAAGAAAACCCCTTTATGGAATTAGTAAACGTATCGAGCAAAACAAAAGTTAGGCATAAAACTGATATCAACAAAACACTGTCTAAAATGCCTTTGTCATCTAGGCGCGTTTTATTTATGGCCATAGCTCAGTTGGACTCTAAAAAAATAGTAAAACAAGGCCAAGTGTTCCGCATTTATGCCAGTGAGTACGCGAAAATCGCTAAGCTAGAAATGAATACAGCCTACGAGCAACTAAAATCCGCCACGCTGGACTTACAAAAACAGATAATAGGAATTCCTAAAGATCAGCTTTTACCCCCCATAGCTCGACAAGGGGAGCGGCCTTGGAAAAAGCCAACAGGAAAAGGAATTCGTATGCTTAATGTCACTGAATATTGTGACTATGAAGACGGGGACGGTTACGTAGATATTAGCTTTAGCCGTCAAATGGAGCCGTATATTTGCATGATAGAGGGTAAATACACTACTCAGGTTTTAATCTCCAGCGCCAGACTAAAAGACACGAACGCAAGTAATCTATATCAACTCTTACGACAGAAAATTAGCGAGAAAAAAGACCGTTATTTTGAAATAGGTGTCGATGAGCTTAAGGATGAATTAGGACTATACACAACAAAGAACAAGGAAAGAGTTTACTCATACCCATTATTTAAAGATTTGAATAAGCTAGTTATAAAACGAAGCCTTGAGACAATTAAAGACACTACAGAAATAAAAGATATAAGCGTTGAAATCATCGAAAGAAAGCAGCGCAAAGCAACTAAATTAAGATTCTCTTATCGAGTAGATGACCAAATGAAATTTGAGGGATTTTAGCTAAACTCGTTTTTCTGCATCGTTGTAAGCTTCTGACTTGTTTCTTTTCCCTATAGCCAAAACAAGAATCGAAACCTTTTCATCCTGTACTTGATATATCAAGCGATACCCTGCTTTACGCAGCTTAATTTTGTAGCAATCTGGCAGCTCTCTTAGTCGGTTCGCTTCAATCCGAGGGTGCTTTAAGACTTCTGACAACTTCTTTTTGAATTGATCACGTACGGTTGCACCTAATTTGTGCCACTCCTTGAGCGCTCGAGGGTCAAATTCTAACTCATAGGTCATTTAGCGAAACCTTTACCCCTGTTTTTGGTTCAACTAAACGGGCTTTTGCAACAGCAATTAGCGCCTCGTCGTCACTAGTTAATAGCACAGATTTGAATGGTAAAGCTTCTCTTTGTGCAACATATTCTAATGTTTGTCTTAATAGTTCAGAGGGAGTTATACCTAACTTTTCTAATGCTGCGTAAGAACGCACTTTCAAATCATCATCAACACGAATATTAATAGTACCCATAGCACACCTGTAATTACAATTGTATATACACCAATTGTATTCAATTGAGATAAAAGTGCAAGGGCTATTATTTTTATTCTAATGCTTAAAAGGGGTTGAAGGGGTATCCCTTTTGCACGCGACTGTAGAAAATTACGTAGTAATTTGTCGACAGTCGACGGCGTGCCTATTATCTCATTTTGTCATACACAGTTTTCATCTAAAATAACCTGTTGCGCCTTTAAAAATAGGCGTATACGCTTTGTTTACACCCGTATACACCAGAGGTATTTTAGAATGGCAATTCTAAGCATCCGAATTGACGATAAATTAAAAGAGTTTTTAAATAGTGAGGCGCAAAAAGAAGGTATTTCTTTATCTGAATATGTGAAGAAATCACTAGAAAGTAAGAACGTTGATACCCACATACTAGCAACAGAGAGAAATTTAAAAAGCTCTGTTGCTAGTATTGAAAATTTAGCGCACGTCTCTCAGGAGACAGTCCGCGAAGTTGAACTAAATATTCAGCGGCTAAATGAATCGCTTCAAAATGCTAATCACCTAAAAGAACTCAAAAAATTGAAATGGATGTTGATTTCTATATCCCTCATATTTGTATCAATATCGATCCCAATATTTCACTTTAACATTGCCTACTTGAAAGCTTTATTTTAAACATCGATTAGCAACTGCTGAAAACTATCTACAAATATATTCCTCACCACCATTTTGATAATCTCGCTGCCAATGACAACTACGAACTATTTTTTCTTTGCAAATGTGCGCAAATTCATGATCGAATTGATAGACTATCTCGCCGCTAGAATTAGTTAAAAAATAATAATAATTTGCAAATTCATAGCTTATATCCCACCAAAGCTCTGGATTAGTAGGCGTACCATGGTACGAGCGATTTCTTACGTTTTCCGCTTTGTAAGTACCTGTGCAGTCTGATAGAGCAACTGTAGTTGAGAACTGACCTTGAATATCTGTTAATAAATTTTCACTCCCGATCGTTTGCCCATCATGGGTTATCACTCTTAGTGCGACTTGTGCGTAAGGGATAGCTGTACCTGCATCATCAATCACCTTGCCTGACATACCTATTTTATTGTGGGCCTCAAGTAGAGATGGGTTTAGGAGATTTGTTAAATTTTCATTGTTCCACTCATAAGTTCCTGACACCTTGGTACCTGCATCAGCATTAGATACTGTAAATGCATACTGAGCTGATACTGGAGGTAAGTTATTTTGATCTCCTCGAGCTCGGAATATCACAGCCGAATCAGGGTTAACGTCAATACTGAATAGTTTATTATTAGTGGCCTGTACCCATGCGCTACCGGTCCAAAGTTCCAATATAAATTGTTCGCTAGCGCTAAATGTAAATTTAACTTGGCTCTGATCTACGTCAGTTTGGTAAGAGAAGAAATCTAGATCATTTTGACTATCAATATTACCTTGAATTGTCATTGTTGACGACAGTGGTGTGGCTTGAGATAGTTTATCATTAGCTTCTTGGGCGTCAAAATCTGGGTGATTAAACCAACCCATGATTGCTTGTTCAATGGCAACTCCCTCAGTGGATTCAGCGGCCAGAATATAAATACCAGGCTCCACTTTATTAACAACTTGCTGTAACTGATGCTGCGGTAGAATAATCTAAAACGGTAAAATTATTGTCGTCTTCAAGCTTAAATAAATAAAGACTGTAATTTACCTCTGAAGGAATATTCGTTAGTAACCATTCTATTTTTGTAGCTTCTGTAAGCTCAATGCTATAACACTGGATCTGCCCTTGAGCTGTGAAGTTAGTGTACACCGCGCTATCCAAGTTTAGCTCAGGACACCCACTACGCTCTGCGGGGGTAGTCAATGTGGCTTCGCTGCTCATCATCTGCATTGATGTAATTTTATTTTTAGATTGTTGAGGTTGAAGTATTTGAAAAGGGAAATCAGTGTTAAGTGGTACGTTGGAGTCCGGTAATATTTTTCCATCAAAAAAAGTGCCCGGTAAATCTTCAATTTTTAATTGCGCTTCGAGTTTTGTTGGAAATTGATTGTTATTTTCAGCGGAAGCCGTTGACATAATTATCATAAGTGTAATTGCGAGACTACCTAGCAATCCTTTCATTTTACAAATCCTTTTTAATAATAAAGATTATTTTACAAGTGTAATTACTTATGCTATCTATTTGATTAAATTAGTCAATGCTTTTTATTAACATTTACATTTCACTTGGGATTAAAGTAGTAGCTGGCTACATTAAGACTAGGTGTTAATATAGATACCACAACATACAAGGATTGAGAACATGGTAGAAATTAGTAGAACCAATCAAATTTTAACTTACCCACAATCAAGTCGAGCTGAACAACAAACGCTTGCTAAATCTCTCAAAACAGCAACGCCTGAGCGAGTTCAACCAGCTAGCCAAGAAAAAATATCGCTTAATGTTGATAAAGGGATCTCTGCTGAATTATCGAGGTATATTGATAAAAATGCATCGGAGAATATGTTAAACAAAGTAAAAGAAATGGCGAAAATCCAATCTTCACTCAATATAAGCTTAGAAGAGTTTACAGCTTTTAAGGAAGTACAAATGGCTAAAAATCCAGAGTTAGATTTAAGCCAACTCGATTTATCTTTGGATAAAGAGGGTAATTTGAAACTCACAGACTCGAGTTTACCCGACTTTAAGTTGTCAGAACTAGAAGAAGAGATTGCGAAAAATGATAAACTGGTAGACGCTTTTTCTCAAGTACATACAAGTACTGTAGAAGCGATTAAGCTCAAGAGTACTTCATTTGAAGATCTTCAACCCGATCACTTCAATGGTTCATTTATGCTTAACGAGTTAACGGAGCGCTATAGTAAACAATTTCCCCCAGATACATATGCCCATGGTCGAGACTATAATACAATGGAAAAAAGGCTAAATGATACTGACCCGTCTCTTTTCGGGTTCTTTTTCTTAAAGTCACTGAGCATTGACTTTCGAGTTTAATTATAAGACTCGATAATAATATATTATTTTTGTGGTCGTAGATAAAGGTGTATCACACTTTAGCCTGAAAGGCCTATCCTGCAATACACCCCCTACTTAACTTATTAAACTTATAACCAATTGGGTTACAGCAATTAGGGTAGTTAAATTAATAGAAAACTTCCCTTCTACTTTTACCTTAAAATGAAAATCTATTTTCATTGGCGTCTGCTCATTAATATTGATAGTGCCCCAACCTCGGTGTAACCTTAAATTGCCGTAAAAGATTGGCGGTTAGAACGTGGCATCCATGCCATTTTACTATCGTTGATTTTCAACCAGGCCTGGTTACCTTCATTTTTTATCTTTCTTTGATACTAACAAAATTTTTTAACTATCTGCGGCGTTGAAAAAATTAACTTGTCGCCTTAAATAGTTCCGCTTAATCATAATTTAACGCATAGCACTTTTACGAATAAGCAAAAGGTGAGTATTTATTAAAATAATTGCCGGTGTATCTACCATTTCACATTAAAAACAGGTGCTGCGGCACTCTAGGTTACACTGTCGTATTAACCTAGAGGCCTTGCCATGCAAGCGCTAATAACGAATTGCACACGTGAAAGTTACACGCGTGATGTGAACGGTACTTTTGAACGGACTCGATATAGTTATTGAATAAACAGGACTGAGAAACACAGCCGTAACCCATCATAAAACAAACTGATATCCATCACAGGGAACAAGTCAGGGTATCTACCAGCAAATCCACAGGTAAAAGATAAAAGCTCTTAGAGTTCGTTATAGGCACTAATACTACTCACTCTTACAAAGCTTAATATTTTATGGCGAAGCCGCAGCGAGGAACGAGCGGTAACCTGACAGAGCTCAACGACAAAACCAATTTAACAACGCGATCACAAAAGGATCAGCAGATCCGATCCCTCTTCGTGTCCTGATAAGCCAATCATGCAGGGCCTGTAAGCCTCGCTAATGCATTTTGATTGGCCCAATGATTCAGGCTTTGAGTTGGCGCTCAAGGAGCGTTTAAAATCAATTCTGAGCGCAGCGAAGGCATTTTTGGGGTATGCCGGTACGAGCGAAGCGAGGGGAAAGGCCGGCAGGGGCAACGCCCCTAAGAGGGGTTAGCACCCTGAAAATTTTAAAATCCGTTATCCACAAATTTTCGCCGAACTTACCTTTAAAGACTTTATGTATAACTTAAAAGACTTTAAAGACTTAGGAGGTTAATTAAAGCTATGAAATATATAGTAAATAATTTTGAAAGGTGGTCGTCTACCGAGTTAAAGGTGGTCGTCTACCGAGTTAAAGGTGGTCGTCTACCGAGTTAAGGTGGTCGTCTACCGAGTTAAAGGTGGTCGTCTACCGAGTCCTGTGGATAAAAATAACACACAAAATTAAAGGGGGTATTGACTAAATAATAGCTATCCCCTAAATTAACGGTGGTCAAAAAAAAACAAAGAAAACCCCTTTATGGAATTAGTAAACGTATCGAGCAAAACAAAAGTTAGGCATAAAACTGATATCAACAAAACACTGTCTAAAATGCCTTTGTCATCTAGGCGCGTTTTATTTATGGCCATAGCTCAGTTGGACTCTAAAAAAATAGTAAAACAAGGCCAAGTGTTCCGCATTTATGCCAGTGAGTACGCGAAAATCGCTAAGCTAGAAATGAATACAGCCTACGAGCAACTAAAATCCGCCACGCTGGACTTACAAAAACAGATAATAGGAATTCCTAAAGATCAGCTTTTACCCCCCATAGCTCGACAAGGGGAGCGGCCTTGGAAAAAGCCAACAGGAAAAGGAATTCGTATGCTTAATGTCACTGAATATTGTGACTATGAAGACGGGGACGGTTACGTAGATATTAGCTTTAGCCGTCAAATGGAGCCGTATATTTGCATGATAGAGGGTAAATACACTACTCAGGTTTTAATCTCCAGCGCCAGACTAAAAGACACGAACGCAAGTAATCTATATCAACTCTTACGACAGAAAATTAGCGAGAAAAAAGACCGTTATTTTGAAATAGGTGTCGATGAGCTTAAGGATGAATTAGGACTATACACAACAAAGAACAAGGAAAGAGTTTACTCATACCCATTATTTAAAGATTTGAATAAGCTAGTTATAAAACGAAGCCTTGAGACAATTAAAGACACTACAGAAATAAAAGATATAAGCGTTGAAATCATCGAAAGAAAGCAGCGCAAAGCAACTAAATTAAGATTCTCTTATCGAGTAGATGACCAAATGAAATTTGAGGGATTTTAGCTAAACTCGTTTTTCTGCATCGTTGTAAGCTTCTGACTTGTTTCTTTTCCCTATAGCCAAAACAAGAATCGAAACCTTTTCATCCTGTACTTGATATATCAAGCGATACCCTGCTTTACGCAGCTTAATTTTGTAGCAATCTGGCAGCTCTCTTAGTCGGTTCGCTTCAATCCGAGGGTGCTTTAAGACTTCTGACAACTTCTTTTTGAATTGATCACGTACGGTTGCACCTAATTTGTGCCACTCCTTGAGCGCTCGAGGGTCAAATTCTAACTCATAGGTCATTTAGCGAAACCTTTACCCCTGTTTTTGGTTCAACTAAACGGGCTTTTGCAACAGCAATTAGCGCCTCGTCGTCACTAGTTAATAGCACAGATTTGAATGGTAAAGCTTCTCTTTGTGCAACATATTCTAATGTTTGTCTTAATAGTTCAGAGGGAGTTATACCTAACTTTTCTAATGCTGCGTAAGAACGCACTTTCAAATCATCATCAACACGAATATTAATAGTACCCATAGCACACCTGTAATTACAATTGTATATACACCAATTGTATTCAATTGAGATAAAAGTGCAAGGGCTATTATTTTTATTCTAATGCTTAAAAGGGGTTGAAGGGGTATCCCTTTTGCACGCGACTGTAGAAAATTACGTAGTAATTTGTCGACAGTCGACGGCGTGCCTATTATCTCATTTTGTCATACACAGTTTTCATCTAAAATAACCTGTTGCGCCTTTAAAAATAGGCGTATACGCTTTGTTTACACCCGTATACACCAGAGGTATTTTAGAATGGCAATTCTAAGCATCCGAATTGACGATAAATTAAAAGAGTTTTTAAATAGTGAGGCGCAAAAAGAAGGTATTTCTTTATCTGAATATGTGAAGAAATCACTAGAAAGTAAGAACGTTGATACCCACATACTAGCAACAGAGAGAAATTTAAAAAGCTCTGTTGCTAGTATTGAAAATTTAGCGCACGTCTCTCAGGAGACAGTCCGCGAAGTTGAACTAAATATTCAGCGGCTAAATGAATCGCTTCAAAATGCTAATCACCTAAAAGAACTCAAAAAATTGAAATGGATGTTGATTTCTATATCCCTCATATTTGTATCAATATCGATCCCAATATTTCACTTTAACATTGCCTACTTGAAAGCTTTATTTTAAACATCGATTAGCAACTGCTGAAAACTATCTACAAATATATTCCTCACCACCATTTTGATAATCTCGCTGCCAATGACAACTACGAACTATTTTTTCTTTGCAAATGTGCGCAAATTCATGATCGAATTGATAGACTATCTCGCCGCTAGAATTAGTTAAAAAATAATAATAATTTGCAAATTCATAGCTTATATCCCACCAAAGCTCTGGATTAGTAGGCGTACCATGGTACGAGCGATTTCTTACGTTTTCCGCTTTGTAAGTACCTGTGCAGTCTGATAGAGCAACTGTAGTTGAGAACTGACCTTGAATATCTGTTAATAAATTTTCACTCCCGATCGTTTGCCCATCATGGGTTATCACTCTTAGTGCGACTTGTGCGTAAGGGATAGCTGTACCTGCATCATCAATCACCTTGCCTGACATACCTATTTTATTGTGGGCCTCAAGTAGAGATGGGTTTAGGAGATTTGTTAAATTTTCATTGTTCCACTCATAAGTTCCTGACACCTTGGTACCTGCATCAGCATTAGATACTGTAAATGCATACTGAGCTGATACTGGAGGTAAGTTATTTTGATCTCCTCGAGCTCGGAATATCACAGC